>JANQSA010000028.1 GCA_028284285.1 Croceivirga sp. | reverse complement strand
TGGAAACCCCCCATGGTCTTCCGGGACAAAGAGTTCGCCGTTGATCTTACAGGAAAAGGTGTTCTCCGCGGTGATGGGCGGGGCGGTAGGGTCGTCGTCGTTACAGCTACTTGTTACGAGCAACAGACCGAGTATCAGGGGATACAATTTCATAGTAGTATAAGGATTTGGGCGTTCAACTTCTTACGCTAAGATAAGAAAAATAGCACAATACGATGTTACCAAGCGGTTAAGGCTTTAACGGTTATAGCGGGGAACAGCGTAGGGTAACATTTTCTATTCTTCTTCAAAAAGGGTGTCCAGGTTGATGTTCGGTTTGCCTTCGGTAAGAAGTGCATTTAATCCCCATGGTTTTCCGGTACAAGGCGGTTGCCATAGATCTTGCCGGAGAAGGTGTTTTCCGCTGTGATAAATGAGGCGGTAGCATTGTCATCATTGCAACTGCTTGCTACATGCAAGAGACCCGCTTGTTTACTATAGGAGTTGTCAACCCTCAAAAGATCACAAAAATGGATCCGCAGCGTAGTATTTCTTCCCCGGGCATTCATTACTTTTAAATCGGGACCGCCAGCACAATATCAACAGCAGTTTTGCCCCGATACATTTGCCAAATGAAAAAAGCAACCATTGCCACCTATACGAAAATCGACCAGGCCTCCAGCATTAAGATAGCGCGCTTTGATATTAGCAAACGGTACACAAAACCACATAAGCACAGCAAGTACCTTGAACTGGTCTATTTCAGCAAAGGGTCCGGGTTGCATCATATGGACCTTGATAGCCATCCGATAGAACCCCCTATTGTTTTTTTGGTTAAAAAAGACGAGGTGCACCATTGGGAGATCGATAGCGAACCCGAAGGTTTTGTGCTTATCGTAAAGGAAGAATTTCTCAAAGGTACGTTGGACAAAAGGATCAATCAACAACTGCAACTGCTGAGTACCGGTCAAAGCCTGAAGATCTTACACGACCCGACCATCGATAGGCTTTTTGAGGTGTTGTGTGCCGAGAACAAAGGGGGTAATCCAGGGCAATACGATGTTGTGGAAGGGGTGCTCAAGGCCCTGCTGGCAAAAATTATCGGTCATTCGGACCTGGGCACCCTTGCAACAGTGGATGACCGGCTTTCCCGATTCCATGCGATCATGGAAGGGAAACTCAAAAACGATGTGTCGTATTATGCGGCAAAGCTCGGTACCACTGCCCAAAACCTTACGGCCCAGTGCAAGGCGCGCTATTCCAAAACTGCTTCCGAGGTCATTGCCCATGAGATCGTTAAGGAATCGAAGCGTTTACTTCGCTTTACAGACAGCTCGGTTAAGGAGATTGCCTACCGGTTCGAGTTCAAGGACGTTTCCCATTTCGTGAAATACTTCAAAAGACATACAGGCCAGACCCCTTTGCAATTCAGGCGTCAGGAATAATACCTTACATTTTTCAAATAGACCACGATTGTCCCTCCCTTGACTGTAATTTCATGTTCAGGTTCGAACAATGCGCCAATACCCTATGGGAATCCGAATCCACATTCCAATAGCCCTTGTATTGTTTTCTACGTTTTCTTTTGGGCAGCTTAAGGGAAGGATTGTTGATGCCTCCAATGATTATCCCCTGGAGTACGCAACGGCCGCCCTCTACGATCAGGAAAATGGTAGACTGGTCACCGGGGTTATTACGGATATTGAAGGGCGATTCTCAATCGAGGAGCTCAAAAAAGGCACCTATTCCCTGGAGGCCTCCTTTATTGGCTATACTTCCCAAACCGTTCGCGATATAAGGTTGACCCGTCGAAATGAGACCGTGGACCTTGGTACTCTTGCCCTTTCCATAGGCGAAAACCAATTGGAGGAAGTGGTGGTAGAAGCCGAAAGGGCAGCGGTTATCCATACGATAGACCGGCAGGTGTTTGATGCAAAGCAGTTCCAGAATAGTCAGGGGGGCAGTGCAACGGATGTGATTCGGAACATCCCCTCTATCTCGGTGGACGGCCTTGGTGAAATCAGCGTTCGTGGTAGTACAGGCTTTGTGCTGCTGCTGAACGGAAAACCCATACAGGGAAGTCCATCCACCCTGCTTAACCAGCTTCCGGCCAATGCCATTGAACGCGTAGAGTTGATCACAGTACCCTCGGCCAAATACGATCCCGAGGGCAAAGCGGGCATCCTGAACATATTAACCAGGAAAGGAGCCGTAGACGGGAGCTTTGCACAGATCAATCTAAGGGGTGGTTTTCCTTCCATTGAGCGATACGGCAATGCGGAACCACACCAGCGGTATGGTATTGATGGTACGTATACTTTCAGAAGGGGAGACTGGAACATTTCGCTGGGGGCGAACTATCAACGCAATGACCTTGGGGGAAGACGTGTTGGCGACGTATTTACCATCATTGGGGATACTTTGACCCGATTCCCGTCGGACGGGGAACGGAGCTTTGACGAATTGAACTATAGCGGCCGTTTCACTGTTGATTTCACTCCTGATTCCACCAACACTTTTTCGCTGGGTTTCTATGCCGGTAAACGTAGTAAGGATCGGACTGCAGATATCCTCTATTTTGACAACCATGCCATTGTTCCTTTGGATGGGGAAGAGCGGGTATATACCTTGCAGTACTTCAATGAGAACCTGCGGATCAGACGGGGCGATTTCGTTTTGGGGAGTATCGATTATACACACACGTTCAAAAACCGGGCGATGTTATCGACTTCCTTGCTATACGAATATACCCTACTTGGTGGCCCCACTACCAACCGCAATTTGGGTTTCCCCGATACCAACATTGTGTTGCAGGACGAGTTCAATACCAATGACAACCCCTTGAACGGCATCCGTTTTCAGGCTGACTACGCCTGGAAACCGCTTTCCATAGGGCAACTGGAAACCGGTTATCAATACCGTTTCCTGGACCATACCGGGGATTTTGTGTACGAACGCAGGAACAATACTACCGGAGTGTTCGAATTGGTACCCGAGTTTTCCAGCGAAGTAGACCTCAGGCGCAGCTTGCATTCAGGATATGTTCAGCTCAGCGGGGCAAAGGGGAAATGGGAATATTCCGCCGGTACAAGGATGGAAGCCATGGAAAGGGATTTTGAATTGCGCGACAAGACCAACACCATTGACACGACCTATGTCTACGATTACGTAAAACTGTTCCCATCGGTATCCTTACAGTATACCTCTGAAAACAACACAAGACTCAAGGCGGCTTACAGCAAAAGGGTGGAACGTACCACGACGTTCAAAATGAACCCCTTCCCCGAAAGGGAGCACTCGGAGACGCTGGAACAGGGGGACCCTACTTTACGGCCGGAATTCATTGACCTGTTCGAGCTTGGTTTGACCAAGCGCTTTCGGGACGGTAATTCTGTGTTTGCTACCGCCTATTACCGCGAAGTTGAAAATGTGGTCAACCGGGTCAATACAGTGTTCAACGATACCATCCTGAACCGTATTTACAGTAATGTAGGCAGGGCAACATCTCTTGGGATTGAAGTGGGTGTAGAGCTTAAGCCCGTAAAAAAATGGAAGAATTTTATCGGTGCCAATCTCTATCGGTACCGTATCGACGGAACTTTTGATAACAGGGAGGTAGGAACGGAGGCTTTTGTATATTCCATCAATGCCAACAGCACCTATGACTTTTCAGATACGGCTTCCGCGCAGTTCACCTTAAATTACCTATCCGACCGTAATACGGCCCAGGGAGAGGACTCGCGGTTCTATTCCCCTAATTTGACGTTACGAAAGACCTTTTTCAATGATCGCCTCACGGCCACACTGCAATGGCAGAATATTGATATGGGCCTGTTGAACACCAATGAACAGCGGATCACCACCTTCAGGGAAGGTGAGTTCTTCACCACCACCAATTATATCTACGAGGTGGATATGGTAATTCTCAACCTTTCCTACACCTTCAACAAGAACAAGGATACCTCCAGGTTTATCGATAGCGAGTTTGGAAAGCGTGAGTTTTAGTATTGGAGCTTCCCTAAGGTTTATAAAAAACTATCGGAGACGGATATCTTAAAATCATGGATCTTGAATTCGGCCTTCTTGACCACTAGTCAGAAAAGACGATAACAGGGTTTGAAACGCTTTTAAAATAGGGGTTATGGAAGGTGAGTTATCATTAATGGGGATTCAGGGGTTATCCGGTTTCTTAGAACGTTCTTTTGCTGAGACGGCTAGCAATTCCAAATAGTGCAAAAATCAAATCAGATAGTACACTTTGGAATTTTGGTAGGCTATCTTTGTAGGGTGAGAAAATCGGCATACCTGTTTGCTATTCTATACCTCATGGCCATGATACGGCCTGTTATTCCTGTAGCGGATTACATAATCAATCAGGACTATATCATGGAGTTCCTTTGCGTGAATCAAGGAAAGCCTGAACTTAAGTGTGAAGGGAAGTGCTATTTAATGCAGCGATTGGAAGAACAGCAAGATAAAAAAAAGGAGAACCTTCCGGGGATAGCCATGGAGGAATATCCCATTGGATTTGTGGAGCTTTACCGTCTCCATAAGAAAATAGTTCCCCAAAGGCATTATAGCCAGAACTTCGGTTATACTGATCTGTATGAGTTGATCGGTAGTTTCAATTTCTTCCACCCACCCAAGCGTATCTCTTAAGTTTCCGGCATTTATTTGATATTCCAATTCTGGAATCATCCTTCAATACAATACATAATTTTAAAATCATCATAATGAAACAATTTTTGATGGTTGTTTTACTTTGCCTGTGTACGGGTGTGTATGCACAGACTGTGGTTCAGGGTAGGGTAAGCAACCAGGATGGCGAACCTATTGCGTTTGCCAATATTGCCATATTGAATTCCTCGGGCGGTACCGCAACGGATAGCAATGGGGAATTTGAACTTAACATCCCCTCTGCCGATGCCATACTTCGGGTAACAGCTTTGGGATATGCAGCAATAAATGTTCAATTAACCAATCAAGAATATTTGAACATCACTTTATTCGGTACCAATGAAAAACTGGGCGATGTAACCGTATTTGGACGTAAGCGCGAAGAGACCTTGTTGACCACTCCAATAGCGGTAAGTACCCTGGACAGCAGAACGGTTGAAAATACAAGGACATGGGATCTGGGCGGATTAACGGCTATAGTTCCCAATTATCTTTATCAGGAATCGGGGGTTGCTTTTCAGGCCATCCAAACCATTCGCGGTATACAGGTGTTCAGTGAAAATCCTGCGGTAGCGACCTATGTTGATGATGTTAACCAATTGGATATTTTGGCCAATGGTTTTGCATTAACGGACATTGAGCGAATTGAGGTGCTGAGAGGCCCGCAGGGGACCCTTTTTGGTAGAAATGCCATGGGAGGGGTCATCAACATTGTGACGAAACCGCCCACTAACACTACTGAAGGGTTTGTTGAGGTTGGTTTCGGAAACCTGAACCTTCAGCGCCATGCGTTGGCTTTTAGAACCCCTTTAGTAAACGACAAGCTCTTTTTTGGGTTTTCCGGGCTCTTTCAAAAAAGGGATGGGTACTGGGAAAACGATGATTCGTTGGCCTTGGTACCCGACCCTTCATTGAATGGCGAAACGGTTGGAGATTTCCAAAATCTGTACGGTAACTTGAGCTTAAAATGGCTGGCTTCACCAAAATTCAGTCTGGCCCTTAACATTAAAGGACAGCGGGACAGGTCGGATGCTTCGGGATTCTTTGTGTCGCAGCCCAATGAAGAGATCGCCTTTGAAACCCCGGACCGTATCTATCTAAGTCGATTGGCAAGCCATGAACGAAATATTGTAAATACCGCTTTAGTTGGAAGGTATTTCACGGATAAGCATACCTATACTTCCATAACAACGTACCAAAATATTTCCCTGGCCTTCGAAGATGTGGACTTCCCCGGATTCTTTCACTCTTTTGTGGATAATGAAATTGGTGAGAAACTGCCTCCACAGGAAGTTTGGAGCCAGGAATTGCGATTGAATTCCAACAACCTGGATTCAAAATGGCAGTATACTGCCGGACTATTTGGATTTACCCAAAATGCGTTTGAACCCTCTACCAATTTAGCCCAGGAGTTGACCGATGCCGAAGCCGATGAGTTCGGTTTTCCAAGAGGTTCCAACATCATATTCAGAAATGAAGGGAGAAATAGTGGATTCGCGACATTTGGAGAATTTACGGTGGATGTAACCAAGCAACTGGTTTTCACAGGGGGACTACGTTATGATTATGAAAAACGAAAAGCGACATTCAATGGATTTGGGGACCTCAATTTTTTGAATGGAGCATTGATAGAGAACAATCCGGATATTACCGAAGAGGGTGATTATTCCGCGGTGTCACCAAAAGCTGCATTGTCTTTCTCCCCCTGCGAAAACATGAACCTTTACGGTAGTTATACGCGGGGATTCAGGGCAGGGGGTATCAATGCCCAACGGCTTCCCGAGGGTGTTGACCAAACTTTTGACCCCGAATTTTCCAACAATTATGAAATGGGGTATAAGTTTAACACTATGGATAATCGGTTTAGGTTGGCCATTGCCCATTTTTGGATAGCCTGGACGGATATCCAGTTTTTCAACCTGGTGGCCCCGTTCAGCTTTGCCCGTGAGAATGTTGGGGACGCAAGGTCTACGGGAATTGAACTGGAAGCTACTGCGATACCCATCAAAGGACTCCAATTGGATGCCAGTTTTGGATACACGGACACCGAATATGAAGATTTTGAACTGGTACGCCAGGATTTTGTGTCTGAGGAGGAAATCAGAACGGAAATCAGTGGCAATACATTGGCCAATACACCGGAATATACCTTGTTCCTTGGGGCACAATATGGAACTAAACTATCCGATGCGCTGGGGAGTACTTTTCGATTGGAACTGCGAAGTATTGGTAGCTATTTTACGGATATCCAGAACACCCTGGAACAGCCATCCTATAATTTGCTCAATGCACGAATTACTTTGGACTACAACGATTTTACTCTGGCACTTTGGGGGCAGAACTTAACGGATGAGACCTATCTGGCGTTCGGGAATCCGGATACCAGTTTTGGTAGTAGAAATGTACGAACTGCGGCGCCATTAACCTTTGGAACATCATTAACCTATAAATTTTAACTATGAAACGAATACTAACGATGGTAACACTATTTCTGCTGGTTGCCTGTAAACATGAAGGAGCAGAAAAGGATGTGGAGGGACAAGCACAAGAAACGGAACAAGAAGCAAAAGTAGAACGCAACCTGAAACCTGATGGTACACCCTATTCCGATCAGGAGCTGGATGCCATGAGTCATGACGAATCGATGATGGTGCTTTACGAAGTACCCAGGGATACTGTCCGGACCATAGGCGTTTTATTATATGATGGGTTCTTTACCATGGACGCCATGGGGCCATTGTCGGTACTTAACAGTATGTACCCGACCGAAAAAAAGCTCATTGGGCGTCATAAAGGCACCATAACCAGTAGCGACAAGGTAAAAATTGAAGTGGATTTTGGCATCAATGACATTGAACAATTGGATATGCTTGTAATACCGGGAGGCTTCATAGAGACCTACCAGGCTACCAAAGATGAAGAACTACTGGCCTGGATCCGTAAGATGGACAAGAATACCAAATACACCGTCAGTGTATGTACAGGGGCCTGGATCTTGGGAGCTGCCGGTTTGTTGGAGGGGAAAAAGGCTACCACCCACTGGTATAGAGCGGAGGAAAACATGGCGCAGTACGGAGCAACTTTTGTAAAAGAGCGCTATACAAACGATGGCAAGTATTGGACCAGTGCTGGGGTGTCGGCGGGTATTGATATGAGCCTGGCTCTCGTAGACCAAATTCTGGGAAGGAACTATGCTGAGTTTATTGCTTTGAACCTGGAGTATGACCCACAACCACCGTTTGAAAGCGGGCATCCCGATAAGGCCGATAGGGTGGTCAGCGTTATGATGGAGAAGATGTTTGATGAAGGGCTGAAACCTTTTAAAGACGAGGAATAAACAAATTAAGCCCGCTTGATAAAGCGGGCTTAAAGTTTCCATCAGGCCATTGTTTTTTTAAACCGGCCTTTTACCAGGACCAAATTCCAAAGGGTAAACCGTATTGGCGTGTGTTCCGTACGCAGTTTCTTTTAGTGCTATTATATATATTCCCCGGAAGGGTTTTAAAAAGCCCGGGCGATACTACTTCGTAATACAGTATTAAAAGGTCAAACCATGCCCAAAAGGGTACAAAGGATCTTTTGAGTCATAAGGCACGTCTTCCATCTGGTTTTCAACTGCTTCCACAGATGATGGGATCTCAATAGGAAGTTTTCCGGTGGGACTGAATTTTCCAAAAATCAGTTCAAGGATAATCTCGTCCTCGCATTCAAAGTCGGCAATAACCGCCTTGCTGGCGGCATCAATTTCAGGAATAACCGGCGGACGATGCATTGTGAGTACGGTAACGGTGGGCCTGGTTTTCATCAATTCCAGAATTTCCTGCTTTTCCTCTTCGGGAAAGTCCAATCGCCCCTGGGGAAAAAAGCGTTCCAAAAAATCACCACCAGAAGTTGGGCTGGAGGGCGTAGTTAGTTTTTGTACGATCACATCGGCATCTTCCGGGTTTTCCACAATTTGGGGAAAGCGTTCGCTCAACGCTGTTGATATTCCGGATAAGTAGATCTTCTTATCTTTTGCCAGGGGAAGGATGTGGTCTTCATTTTTGAGCAATACCATCGATCTTCTTTGGGCTTGCCTCCCCTTTTCCACAAATTCAGAATGTCCCACAATACTGATTTTATCCAAATCCACATAAGGATTATCAAAAAGGCCCAGTCTAAACTTGTCTCTTAGGATTCGTCGTACAGATACATCGATACGTTCTTCGGCTATTTTCCCCTCCTTCACCAAGGCTACCACCAGTTCAGAATCGTACTCTCCACCAAACATATCACAACCTGCATCAATGATCTTTTTCATTCTTTCGGATTCACTTAAATGTTCTACTCCCCAGGCAGAGGCCTTTTTGACGGGCATGTCGGAAACGATTCCCCAATCCGTGCAGACTACACCTTCAAACCCAAGGGAATCCCGAAGTAAGTCGGTAATGATCTCTTTACTGAAAGCGAAGCCAACCTCTTCCTTTATTTGTCCTTTGGGGACGCCGTAGTAGGGCATAATCTGTGCGGTGTTTGCTTTAAAGGCCCCTTCGGTAAAAGGAATAAGGTGATAGTCAAAATAATCGCCGGGATATACCTGTCCTTTGCCAGAAGCAAAATGGGCATCCAAGCCATCTTCCTGCGGACCACCTCCTGAAAAGTGCTTTGTTTGGCAAGTAACACTGGTGGGGCCTATGGTATCTCCCTGAAAGCCCAGAATATAGGCCTCGGTTAACCTGGCACTTAAGTAGGCATCTTCCCCAAAGGTACCATTCGTCCGGGCCCAACGCGGATCGGTTGCCAGATCTGCCATCGGATGAGTGGCACTACGGATACCTACGGCTACATACTCTTGTCGGGCAATATCACCAAACTCACGTACCGTTGCGGAATCTCCAATGGCCCCTAATCCAAGCTGGGAAGGCCAGGTGGATAACCATCGCGTTTTCACACTAGCCCCGGGCATTGCTGTATTTCCATGGCGAGGGTCTGTGGACACCGTGACAGGAATACCCAGTCTTGTTCGTTCGGCAAGCTTTTGCAAGTTGTTGTTCCATGTCGCCATATCCAATGCCGAGTTTGCGCCCATGCTACCGATATGGTTCATTTTTTTCCGGAAGATCATGTAAGAAGTACTTTCCAACAGCAGGGAAAAAGGGTTGTTCAGGGAGGGAATCTCAAGAGGTCCACCCCCATCCTTCATGGCGGCCATGTGAACAAACATAGTACCGGCTTTTTCCTCAAGGGTCATTTGCGACAATAGATCCTCGATTCTTGCTTCTATGTCGGCTTCTTTGTCCTCATAGACATCCAACGTACCATTTTTGTTCAAGTCCCGGAATACCTTGCCGTTGTAGGTCAATGTAGGCGCCTCCTTTCCTGCCAATTTCATATTGGAAGAGGCCTCAACCTTCCACTTGATCCAAAATACCAGGGCCACCAACAATAAAAGAACAATTAGTCCTCCCAGGGTTTTAGCCAGTATTCTCAGCACTTTCTTCATTTTGATGCGTTTTTTAGTTAATACCGTAGATGCTTGTGTGCGCGAAGGTCATTACGGGAGTGTCCGTATTGTCTATTATTTTTTCGGCACTTAAATGAGTCTCTCTGGAATTCAATGTATTATTTCCCTGATGTATCTTTAAGGCAATCAGATCTACTTTGGATCTGGAAATTGCATGTAGCACTCCAGCTTCCAAGGTCCGGTCATTGATGATATCGAGAGCGGCATTTTGCAGATTGTGTACTTTACAAAAATCATCCATTCTGTTGTAGGTTTCTGCACTTGTCAACCAATTGTCCCTGCTATTCACATAGAGTACTTTTACACGTGCCCCGGTCAATTCTTGAATTAATTTCACATTGGCGACCGATGATACAGGGGTTTGTTGAAAATCTGTTACTATCAGGATATCTGCAATTGACCTTAGCTCCAATTTACGTTTAATTGAGAAAACAGAGCCTTGGGCAAAACGAAGGATATTCCGGGTGGTAGAACCGATTTTTTCCGGTACGTTTTGCTCTTTATAGCCCATCATGGTGTATCGGATATCGTTTTCCAAATTCTCTTTTAAGATAACTGAAGAGGCACTGCCTTCCCGTATTTCAACATCCGGAGGTGAGGTGAGGATTTGCTTTAACTGATTGATGACGGAAGATTCCGCATCAAGGGCCAGTATTTTAAGGAGAGATTTGGCACTTTCCGATCTATGGTAAGGATAGTCGGGAAGGTTAAGACAGTGTATAACCTTCAGTGTAGCGCTTGTTTCATTGGCTATCTGTTCACCAAATTGTACAGCGTAAATAGCTTCCTGCGAGAAATCGAAAGGGACTAGTATTTTCATATCGTTCTAATGTGTTGTTTTAATTCATATCATTTAATGGTCAAGCGTATTCTTGCCTTTATTCATTCCGTTTTGGGGAGGACTACATGTCCTTACCAAATGCTTGAAATCCAGTTTCCGGTAATTTCAGATAGCACCAATAGCATCCCGAGGATGAAAAAACTAATGAGAATGGCGTCTTTATTCTTTTTCATGCGTTGGTGGAATTAGTAATTTCGGAGGATATCAGCTTTGGTCTTTGGAACCGTTCAAAAGGGATTTTCAGCTTCTTGTAAATGAACCGCGCATAGTGTTCAATAACCGGAATGGGACATAGATAATTGCACCAGGGTCTTTTGATAAAAAGGGCAAAGGCCAAAACAAAACTGAGAAAGAACACTTCAAAGTTGGTTCCCAACAAATTGAAAAGGGTGCCATAGACCTCGTATGAGCTCATTCCCGGATTTCGATAGACCAGCGCCAGCATAATGGCAAGCAGCACTATAGTTCTTCTGGTCCAATGGAACACACGGTTATATTTTTTAGAGACTGCGGTTTTGGCCCTGCCCATGGCGCCTACACATTCCTGTACGGCCCCAAAAGGGCAGATATATTTGCAATAGGTGTTCTTTCCTGTAGTGAGAAAAATGAGGATAATCCCAAAAATCAATATATACCAATAGATCTGGTTGTAGACATCGGGCCAGTAGCCCATAATAAGTTTATTGATGTCAACAAGCGTAAGGGGGTGGTTAAAGGTAAAGCCCAATAAAGCAGCGCCCAGAAGCATCAAAATCCATCGCATCGTCTTTTGATGGCGTTTAGGGATCTTATAAACGCCAACGATCGCCATTACCAAAAGGGTTAAAAGGCTTATTTCAGGGAGGCCAAATTCGATACGTTTTTGTACCAGATAGGGGTCCACATTGTGGCCCAGGATATCCCTTGTGGCTTCCAAGGTAGCTTCCTTGCTTGCCATTACAATGGCCTCGGTCGTGTAAGTGGCCCCTGTTATTCCATCGATATCGACTTCCAATTGCAATGGGTCTCTGAAACTTTTACCCTTTAGTCTTGCAATGAGATCGCTCCCGATGACCCGATCAAACCATGAAGGGGATTCCCTGTGCTCCACGACCTTTATGTTTTCAATTACCCCTTTTGAATTTAAAGCCACAGCGACTTTTAAGGGACCTCCAAAGCCATTTTGTGTACCTGTAGAGATACATCCTATGGTTACATTCGTGTCGTCCTTGGCCAGGATGGTTTCGTAACCTGTTGCCTCAAAGGAAGCTGCCTCCGGCCACAGTTCCTTTTGGAAACCTGTGAGGTCCGTTTGGGAACGGTTAAAGCCAATGATACCGCAAATGACCAGCAACCCCAGAGTGATCCAGGCCAGCCCGTCCTCCAACCGTTTTTTGCGGGCCCTGTCGTTAGGCTTAAGCGGTTTTTTTGGCTTGGCCATAGCGTACATTTTTGGCGTTAAACGCATTGAAGAATGTTGTAAAACCTTTGGCATAGGCCAATATCAACAATAGCCCCCCGAGTAAAACGATAGCATAAAGTAAGGTGAGTGCTGGTCTCGCGGCCTGATCCAATAATGGATAGCTAAGAGCTTCTATCAGGGCCAAAGCAGGTGGGGGTGCTTTTTCAGATAGCCTTAACACGATATCCGAAGTCGTGGCATAAACATTTTGCAGGGGCAGGGAAAAAAGTAGCCCCAAAACGCCAATGCCCAGCAATGACCATCCCATCCATTTCAACCGTTTACTTTTTCCTATGGATCTAAAAAGGATGAAAACAAGCAGGCCGATCAAAATAACCGGTAGTATCCAAAGATTCTTGAGCAGGGTAGAGGCACCGCGTATTTTCTTTTTGATACCCAGTACCTCGGCTTCGTCCATACCGGTTTTCATTTCATCACCAATGTTGATATAAGCAGGGACTTCTGCAGATTCCAGTTGTTTTCCCAGCGCATTCGCTGCAGGAACGATCATCCTTTCCTTAAGGGAGTCAGGAGGGGACTGCATATAGTCGTCGAAATTCTCGCTAAAGTTTCCTGCCACCACATTTTCCAAAGTGGCACGCTTCATCTCCGGGAGGGAGAAGTTGTGATAGATCCATCGAACCACCATCTCGGGATTACCTTCAATTTTCTCAAAATAGGGCATGGGCTCGAGTGCGTAGTCCGGATAGGCATTATCCGTAGTAAACCATTGTTCCGTTGCCCCTGCCAATTCATTGAGCAATCGTTTCCTTTCTTTTTCCGGTAGTATAGTATCCAGGAGATGAACCATTTGTTCGTTCTCCACCCCGGATACCATGGATTGTATCATCCTGAATTTGAGATGCGAAGGGTAGCCCGCGTAGAGCGTTTCATAGGCCAATCCTTTCTTGACCACATTGGGGAGTGCCTGATCGGATAGCAGGTGATCAAATACCATTTGTTGTGCTTTTTCCTTATCGCTCAGGGTCCTGGTCATATTGCGCGTTACTATGGATAAGGGAAGTGTTAGGGCCACGAGCAAACCTATTGCGCATACCAACACCAGTTTTCCTATGGGTGTGGAGGACCCTTTTTCAGTTTTGCCGGAAACGGCGCCGGGAAAGAATTCCTTATAGGCCAATATTACGGAGATGATCCCCAAACCCGAAAAGACAAAGATGCCCATATAGCCTGCGGTGGGTTCGTTCTCACCAAAGCTTGTGACGCACCACGCCAACCCAAACGGGATGAGAAGTAAGGCCGCTATTGCAAAGATCCATGCCCGTGCTTTGACCTTTAGCTTTAGTCCCTTGCGTATTGTCCAAATAAGGGTCAACACGAAAAATACGCTTATTACAGTGAGAAGAAATTGTTCCATAACTAATCCTCTTTATCCCAAAATTCTTGAATACTCTCTTCCTTGAATTTACCGTAGCCAAACGCATCGTCCAACTGACGAGCAACGTCTCTGCCCACTGGGGCGCTTACCACGAGCTTCGATAGATCATGGAGCCAATTGTCAATTTTGTTGTAGGGGCAGACTACAAGGCACACATTGCAGCCCATACCCAGTTTTTCCCATTGGCTCATACATTTTTCATTGTCCTGATACCATTTTTTGACCCCGGGATGACTGGATATGGAGGGCACGGTAGGTGCTTCCGTTGGGTTATCCATGCTAATGGCATCGGAAGGACATGCCTCAGCACATTTTTTACATTTCAGACAGAATTCCCAAACTCCGAATCCCACAGGCTTATCAGGCGCTATTTCCAGATCGGTATACACCTTGGCCAGTCGAACCCGGGAGCCATATTTCTCCGAGATCAATGTGCCCATTCTACTGAGTTCCCCAAGTCCTGCCTGTGCTGCTATAGGGATGCTTATCCCCACATCGTTGCCGGCCGGTATGGCCTTGTAGCCGAGCTTGTTGAGGAAAACGGCTATTCGAAAGGTTACTTCGGCCATGGCCGAGTATTCCATTTGTACGGATGCCGCACCTATGTATCCCGGGGTTTTAAGCGCGTCGTAGTCCATCTCAAAAGAGACGGCGATAACGGATTTGGGTTTAAAAGGAAATCGGGCCTCTTCATGGATGCCTTCCCCCTCCTGGTTCATTGCGGGCTCCACATCGTACCACTTACTATAGGTCCATCTTTCGTCATATGGGGCTATTCCGACTTCATCCGCTCCCAGAAATCGCGAGGCCCGCTTCACGTATTTGGCTGCTTCCTCCGGGGAGGCAAAATGATGTTTGTGCAGGGTTTTGGGGTTGGTCAGTGTATCCCAATCGTTCAGGACTCCTTTGTTGTGTACTCCAGCGATACTCAACGGAGTGCCCACATCGTGCAGTGCAAAAGCGGCACCGTCCAGGGCATGTTCCAAAGGACCAAAGCCCGGAATTTGTTCCAGTGGGTTGGGTACTTGACCTCCGCTTTTCGCGGAAAAACTAATGAACTGACCTTCCGGTAAACCGATGGGGGAATCCCAGGCCGTACGGGAAAAGACCGTATTCTTCTGGTCCATCCGTTCGTAATTGGAGGCTATCTCATATTGATCGTCGATTTTATTGTAGTACTTCTTAAAAAGGGAGAACCATTTTTTCTCTGTTTTCTCCGTGACGGCTTCCTTCGTAGGGGCTGCTTCGCTGGCGGCATAGCTCAATACCGGTGCTCCAATACCCGCCAGGGCAGCTTTAACGAGAAACTTTCTTCTACCGCTATCACCTCGTTTGGATGTTGTGTGCTGTTTGTCCATTTTTCCTTGCTTATGTTGTTTCAAAAGGGTTCTTCGACCTGTTCCGGCATAGGGGTAAGCATTACCCGTAAAATGTTGCCCAAATTCTTGCGGATTTCCTCCGGGGCGTAGGAGGAGAAGTGGGTATCAAAATCGATGAAAAATCCCTTGATAAAACTAAATATGGTATTCGCGATAAAGCTGGGATTGAAATGGTGGTTGAGTGCCTTGTCATCAATGGACCTTTTTACCACGATTTCCAGGTTTTCCAAAATAAAACCATAGTGGTCCTGGATCTCTTCCACGAGATCAGGAAAATCTTCCGGCTGCTCTTTGACCAGATTGTCCAACAGGGATATGTGAACATGCATCTTCTGTGGGTTTTTAGTCAAAAAGTCGGTGAATTCATCCATTTTTTGTTCGGGCTCCAACTGCATTTGCATGGTTTGATTAATATGATCGACCGAATCTTTCATCTGAGCGTCTACCACTTCCCTGAACAAGGTTTGTTTGTCCCTAAAATGACGGGCTATGGCCCCACGGGTAACCCCGGAATGGACAGCTATATCGACTAGAGTTGTCTTTTTATAGCCCTTTTCTTTGAAGACCAATGCTGCTTTTTCAAATATGGTTTTCCTGGTCTGTTCCGCTTCTTCTCGTGTTCTACGCATGTGTAATTATTTTTAGATGCACTATGGTATCTAAATTTTTTACAAAGAAAAAGTTCGGATTTGAACTTTAGTATGATTTTTATCAGGTTTAGTTAATTAGCGAAAAAGCGCAGCTACATTAGCTGCGCTTTTTTATCCTATAAGGATAGTAAAAGGCTAATAAGGCCTATGAAATAGGTATTAAGAATTCCTCTTTTTGTTAAAACTTCCCCGTAAAGGAAAGGAACGGATCTTTATCTGTAGGGGGCTGAAGCCTTGGACTTCGGTAGCGAACGGAGCTTCCCTGTATTGTTTGTTCCACCACGGTTATTTGGGTATATAACAGGCCATAGGGGAGGGAAAGGGCATATACATTGCTACTATGCAAGTAGGTCAGCGGACAAATGATGGGATCTGCGTCCTTTGGCATCATGATAATTTTATCGCTTTTTCCGTTAAGCAGTAATAGCCCTTTTTCCGTAATCTCCTTACCGTCATTATCAAAAGTCGTTATCTTGATATCCCATTCTCCCTTAGGTTGCGGTTCAGGAGCTGTACCGGTAAGGAAGGGAAGTGCTATCATATGTGCCGTTTCTTCAATATTGCCTGGACTATAGGTGTTGGCCATGATGGCGACTATTAGATTGTCTTCGGGAAAAATACTAAGGATACTTCGGGCGCCACCCATGGCACCCGCATGTTCAAATACGGTACGTCCGTCCATATCCCAACTTTGTCGCCAACCAATTCCTACTCCCGTTTTCTCGCCTGAACTTAATTGCTGACTTTGAAAGAGCTCTTTTACCGTTTCGGGGGGTATAAAACCGTCCAGATAGGCATTACCCAGTTTTACCAGGTCGGTAGGGGTAGATATCATACCGCCACCTCCCCATTTATAGCTGGGATCTTCGGGATGTTCAATTTTTGTGGCCATGCCTTCGTTATCCAGACCGTACAGTGCGGTCATCTTGGGTGACGGCCGGGCCCTCATATCCGGCCCTGTATGGTTCATCCCCAAAGGTTGAAATATCGCCCTTTCCATATAACTTAGAAAGGATTCTCCCGCTGCTCCTTCGATCACTGCCGATAACAAGGTATAGGCATGCGTGGAGTACCTGTACTCCGTTCCCGGTTCAGAACGAAGATCGAGATGGGAAAAAACACTCAGCGATTCCCCCACAGAATTGTAGAAACCTTTTTGGATGCTGTCCGATGAGGAATAATGCGGTATTCCCGAAAGATGTCCCGCAAGCTGACGGGCCGTAATCGGATATTTTTTTTCCTTGAATTCGGGAACATACTTTTGAACAGCTGCATCAAGATCCAGGCGTTGCTCCTGAACCAGTTGTGCCAAAGCCGTCACTGTCATCATTTTTGAAACGGATGCAGCACGAAACTGTGTTTTGGTAGTAACCGGTGTTTTGCTTGCCCTGTCTGCATAGCCAAATCCTTCGGCAAATACGATCTTCCCCTCTTGCATTACGGCAACGGAAATCCCGGGAGGCATCCATTTTTTGCCGACAAGTTCTGTTGCCATTGTTCTGGCCAAATCTTCCGGGGATTGCGCTCTTAGCTTCCCAAATCCCAAGAAAAGGCCCAGGGACATTGCCCATAACAGCAGTCCTTTTTTCATGATCTTACTTTTTAATAGTTGGAATGGGCCCTGGTCGGGCCCTTAGCGATTAATTATCGCTTTCGTATTGCTTTAACAGCGCTATCATGCGTTTATCCTTTGCCATACGCGCATGGTACATGGGATATTCATCCCCCGGAGAGGTAAGGTAGGGGTCTGCATTATTCTCTAATAGAAGTTTTGCCACTTCATAGTGTCCTCTTTTGGCAGCACAAATGAGGGGTGTGCCATCCCCACTTACCTGCGCGTTAACATCTGCATTATTGGAGATCAGGTATTTTACAATCTCCAGATGCCCCTCTCTTGAAGCAACTAATAGCGCTGTACCGTCTCCCCTCACTTTTTTATTTACATCTGCGCCTTGCTCGATTAAATACATCACAAAATCAAGGTGTCCATTAGCTGAGGCTGCCATCAGAGGAGATTCATCCGCATGATGGTGGTGTTCTATATCGGCATTTGCCGCTACTAATAGCTTTCCGATCTCAAGAGCGCCACTTCTCGCAGCCATCACCAGGGGTGTTCTGGGTTCACCTTCTTTGGTGTACATACAGTCAGGATCCACAGTTCCAAGCAGTTGTTTCACCCGAGACACATTTTCATTCTTAACCGCCCTGAGCAATTCACGACAGTCTTTGGTGCCAACGGCTTTGTTTCGGTTCTCTTGAGCCGGCAGAACGGCTGCCGAATTATCTTTTGAAGCAATAACTTCCCGAGGGGTATTCATGGAAAGCAGCATTACCAATACAATTGGTGCGATAAAAGCATACTTCCAATAATTGTGCGGATTTGATTTTTTTGTACTCATCTTTAAAATTCTTTTTTTGATTAATGACTGATTGTAATTTGTTGTGATTGTCAGGGGCTTATGCAAAGCGGCTATCTTTAAAAGATTCATTTGATAGCTTTTCTTTTTAACGGATTCCTTTTCTACCAAAAGGTTATCGGTTTCGTATTCTATGTTTTTCTCTACTTCCTTTCTAAAAAACCAGATAAACGGATTAAACCATAGCAGTATAATGGCAATTTCGGCAAGGAGTAAGTCAATGGAGTGCCATTTTCTAACATGAATGCGTTCATGGGCAATGATTTGCTCATAGGTAGCATAATCGTAGTTCTCCGGATTTATGAAAATGTACTTAAAAAAAGAGCAGGGCTCTTTAATTCGGGGACTGTTTACAATAACATATCCGGTATCTCTTATTTTTTCAGTTGCCCGGAATACCTGAATACCCAGACTCACCATCTGAATGAGAAGATTTAAGGTCAGAATAATAACCCCGAAGAAATAGATCAACGTGATCCAGTAATAAAGTCCTCTTTCCGAATGGACAGCATATTGATCCGTGTTGGGGGAAACATTTTGAGGATTGGCTAGCGTAGCAGTGTTTTGGCGGGCTGAAACCGTTTCCTGATCTAGTGATGTTGTTGGCCGATCATCTACTTGTACCAATGTTTTTGCTATAAACCCTTGATCCTGCACAAGCTTGGGAAGTGAAATGAAGGGTAGTACAAATGTTAAGGCAAGACAAGCTAAAAGATAGATCCGGTTCGCCGTGAAAAAACTCTCCCTTTCCAGGAGTGTTTTGTAGAAAACAAAAAGGACAGCGATAATTAATGAGGACTTTAGTAAAACTACGAGCATGATCTACGGTTTTTGGGATGAAATGATTTTCATCAACTCTTCTATTTCCGTATCACTCAGGTTTTCCTTTTTCGCAAAGTGGGCGATCATGTTCGGAAAAGAATTCCCAAAATAGTGCTTCTTTATATTCAGGAGATGCTCGTCGCGATACTGTTCAAAATCAATTGTGGGTTGGTATTGATGCGTATTTCCCAACATCTCAGCCGTAAGAAATCCTTTTTTAACCAATATCTTGACAATGGTGGCTACGGTGTTGTAATGCGGTTTGGGTTCAGGAAGTGCTTTAATAATGTCGCGAATAAAAACGGTTTTTAGTCGCCAGACGATCTGCATAATTTCCTCTTCTCGTTTTGCAAGTCGATTCATTTCGATACGATTGAAAAACAAAACTACTAATTATTTAGTAGATATACTAATCGATTAGTAGTTTTTGTTTTTGGGAACCGATTTAGTTCCCAAAAGTTTTATCTCCAGATGTATCGTTAGGAGGATATCTTCCAGAGGATTCTTGTCTCCCAGGGAGATGATGGGGATTTCTTGAATTTAGGAAATCAGGCGCTATCACCTGGTATTCGTCCAGGGAATTCCTTATCAAAAGGGGGTGTTCTTCAGAAACAGTTTTACTCCGTTACTATTCTGATATCGGTTACTTCAAAAAAATCAAAGCATATATCCTCATCTTCAAATGATTCGAATATATAACCACTGAATACTATCCTGGCCCCATCTATTTCAAATTCCTCAGCGAGATTACAGGTGCCTAAAATCCCTATAACATTCCCTTCAAGTCGCTCGTCCGGTTCTATTACAAATCCACATACCTCATTCAATACCATTGTACCACTGGCATTATCAACCCTTGCCACTATATTTCTGCCACTGTCCCGAAAACATACGGTTTCAGGATCGTCATCAGAACATCCCTGAAGGAATAGCGAAAGGTGGACCATAAGGATCAGGGCAAGGATTTTCACGATTTGTTGCGAGTTCATGTTATGTTATCATTTTAGGTATTGTAATTGTATTATTGTATGAAAAGTGCATTTCAAGAAAGCGATATTTAGTACAGCTAATCCACTTTTCCTGTAGGATGTAAATCCTTTAGAGGGTTGCTTGTAATGGCGAGGATTCTTTTAATGGGCCTTTTCCAGGAATCAAATCCGGAAGGGAAACCGCATCTCCAATCCGCAGTCTTTTGTATAGTGCTGTTAATGCACCTTTGATGAGACCAGAGTCAGAAAATACGTAAAATGCTTACTTCAAAAAAGCATCCATTCCTGAAACCAGAAATACCAGAGGGGCGTTCCAATTGATTGCCGTTTCATTGGTGGAGTAACTGCATTCCGTATCTGTATAGGAGGCCGCCGGGAAGGTGCTGCGTATCACGTTTTCCGACTCACAATCATTTAAAACAATAGTATTGGGTCCCCCTACGATATAACCCGGGATGGGTTCTTTTATGCCATCAGCGGATATGATCCTGTTATGTGGATACTGTGGCGTTTTAGTGCCGAATCCGGTTATAAAGGAATATCCGGTCGTGTTTCTTCCCAGGAGGTAGTCCAGGTCGTTTTGTGCGGATACCGCATACTTTTCATTACCCGTTAGGGCATAGGCCACTAACTTGAGCATTCCGTCGTTTGCCACATCAGAATTACTACCCCAGGCGTAGGCATCCATGCTGATCAAATAGGGGGAGGCTTGCTCTTTTTCCAGCATGGTATCCGCGTAAGAAATGAAGTCGTTCTCCATTTGTTCGAATTCCGGGCGTTTATCCGATGTCAATACGGAGATTACTCCCAGAGGATGGACCACATCCCATTTGGGGGTAGTAGGCTTTTGATAATCTGCCAGCATCGCTTCTTTGTATTTGCCCTTGCCCGTAAGGAGGTATAGCTCTGATGCCGCCCAAAAACGCTCGTCTACATAGGTGGTATCCGGGTAGGCCCCTGTTGAAATATCTTCATGCTGCTCATAAAATGCATTTGGATGTTGAACCGCCCAATCCCAGGCCCTGGTGGCACTTTGCTCCATTTTATCGGCAAGCTCAGTGAACTGATATTCACGAACGATGCGCGAGGCGGTGGCCAGGGTAGCCGCGTAATCCAGGGCAGCAGAAGTACTTTTTTGTACCACATACCGTTGCTTGTTGGTTTTGTGCGGCATGATGAAATCATCAAAATTTTTGGTAGTGAGTTTATGGTATATTCCACCATCCCCCGGGTCCTGCATGGTCATCATCCAGGAGAGATTTACCAGGGTTTCGTCAAGGATATCCGGTACCGCATTGGACGATTCCGGGATGTTGAGGTTCTGGCTTTTATGATACTCTAAATTCAATCTAAGACTCTGGAGCAATGTCCATGTGGAGATACTGCTGTTTACAATGTACTTGCCGTAATCCCCCGCATCGTACCAACCTCCCGGTGAAGAGAGGGTACTACCGGTGGGTCGGGATGGATCCGATGCCGATTTATGGACCATAACCAGCGTATCCGGATGTCCTGCAGGTCTTTGCCACCGTCCTCCAAATGCGCTATCAATAGCTACACCGCATCGTGCATAGTAATATGATTTTAAGGCTGCATCGGCCAGTTCGGCATATAATCCGGTTCCTATTTTAAAGGGATGGGAGCAGAGCGTATCATTGACACACAGCTGGTACTCTCCGGGTTTTGAGAGATCGGTGAAATCGGCCACCCGGACCGAATCACCGGAAAGATGCCAATACTTTGGTGGCGGGGTGTTGCCTTTAAAAACAGTTTTTCCCTTGAGGTCTATTATTTTAAAAGTAGCTGCAGGCCACCGTATCAGGGCCTTTTTATGGGCATCAACCGGATATCCGATCTGGTTGATAAGAATATCCTCCGTAGTCGTGGATCTTTTTTCTGAGGTGCCGCTTGAGCATCCGGCACTGAATACCAAAACTACTGACAACAACCAAAGGGTTACTCTTACGTCTCTCATGTTCAATTTTTTATCCTAGTTCAACTTCTACTTTGTAATGGCCACGGGGGAGAACAGGGAGTATATTCTTTCCCATATGCTCTTTTCCGTCAATGTATAGCGTTTTAACCCCTTTATTCACATGATTCGGATTTTTCACGGTAATAGCAAAGGTAGCACCACGGAATTTTCGAGTAACCTCAAAGGATGTCCAATCCCCCGGAATACAGGGATCAATTTCCAGTCCTTCATAGGTAGGACGAATGCCGAGAATATACTGACTTATGGTATAGAAGTTCCAGGCTGCGGTACCCGTTAACCATGAATTCTTGGCTTCGCCGGGTTTGAAGGCGTCTTTCCCGGCTATCATTTGCGAATACACATAGGGCTCGGTTTTATGTAGTTCGCTGATCTCTTCCAGATAAGCGGGGCATATTTTTTTGAAATATTCCCAGGCCTGGTCCCCACGACCTAAAACGGTCTCCCCAATGATAATCCAGGGATTGTTGTGGCAGAATATCCCGGCATTTTCCTTATACCCCTCAGGGTAGGTGGAAATCTCACCATATTCAATATAATACTTCGTATAGGCCGGATGGTTCAGCACTATACCGTATTCGCAATCCAATTTTTCCCTTACCGAGTTGAGGGCTTTTTCCACCAGACCTTCTTTAAGGCCAATACCTGCCATGCTGCACCAGCCATTTGACTCTATAAAGATTTGTCCTTCTTCGTTTTCCTGACTGCCGATCTTATTGCCGTAGAAATCATAGGCTCTTAAAAACCACTCGCCATCCCAACCATGTGCTCTTATGGCCTCAACCATTTGATCTACATGCTGTTGGGCTCTTTCCGCTTCCCGGGTCCTCTTTAAAACCTGGCATAACTCAACATATTCCCGGCCATAGACGACAAAGAGCCCGGCGATCATCAGCGACTCTGCCTTGCTACCTGCTGTCTGGTTTTCTGTGGTTTGGAAGGACTCATTAGGATCATTGGAGAAACAATTCAGGTTAAGACAGTCGTTCCAGTCCGCCCTGCCGATCAACGGCAGTCCGTGTGGCCCTAAATTGTTCACCACATGATCAAAAGAAACGGTCAGATGATGAAACAGGGGTTGCGCCAGACTTTGGTCATTATCATACGGCACCTGTTCATCCAGGATAGCCCAATCCCCGGTCTCTTTAATGTATGCCGTGGTTCCTAAAATCAACCATAAAGGGTCATCGTTAAACCCACTCCCGATATCGTTATTCCCTTTCTTGGTAAGGGGTTGGTATTGATGATAGCAACTACCGTCGGGAAATTGCGTAGACGCAATATCAATGATCCGCTCCCTGGCCCGTTCCGGTATTTGGTGTACAAAACCGATCAGATCCTGATTGGAATCACGGAATCCCATACCACGGCCAATACCGCTTTCAAAGAAAGAAGCCGATCTGGAGAAACAGAAAGTGATCATACATTGGTACTGATTCCAGATATTTACCATGCGATCCAGTTTCTCGTCTCCCGTAGTTACGGTATACACACTGAGCAGTTCATCCCAGTAGGTTTTGAGTTCCGCCAGCGCGGCGTCCACTTTCTCAGCAGTATTGAATTTTTCAATGAGGAGATGGGCTTTCTTTTTATTGATGATGCCTTTTGATGCCCACTTTTCCTCTTCTTCGTTTTCCACGTATCCCAGTACAAACACCAGGTCCCTGGACGCTTCGGGTTGAAGCTCCAGTTCAATATAGTGGGAGGCAATGGGCGACCAGCCATGAGCTTCACTCATTCCTGGTTGGCCATCGATAACCGCCTGGGGCTCATGAAAACCGTTATAGAGACCCATAAATGATTCACGGTCGGTGTCATAACCATCAATAGGGGTGTTGACCGAATAAAACGCATAGTGATTCCGACGTTCCCGGTATTCCGTTTTGTGATACAAGGTGGAACCCTCAATTTCCACCTCGCCGGTAGAAAAATTACGCTGGAAGTTTTCCATGTCCGAAACGGCATTCCAAAGCGCCCATTCCGTAAAGGAAAACAGTTTCAGGCTTTTGGGTGATTTTGTGGTATTGGTCAGCGTTAACTTCTGGACTTCCACATGGGTGTTAAGGGGAACAAAAAATAAGGCTTCCGCCGAAATGCCGTCTTTTTCACCCCGTATCCGGGTATAGTTCATCCCATGTCTGCATTCGTAGGCATCGAGCGCAGTCTTACAAGGTTTCCAGCCCGGTGACCAAAACGTATCCCCGTCCTTGATGTAGAAATACCGGCCTCCCGAATCCATGGGGACGTTATTGTAGCGGTACCGTGTTAACCTTCGGAATTTAGCATCCTTATAAAAGGAATATCCGCCTGCGGTATTTGAAATAAGCGAGAAAAAGTCTGTATTCCCCAAATAATTGATCCAGGGCCATGGGGTTAAGGGATTGGTGATTACGTATTCCCGGTTATCGTCGTCAAAATATCCAAATTTCATATCGTTTGCTATAGGTTCTAAACTTTATTTTGGGGTTTCAATACCGTATTAGACGGCCAATTCCTTCTGCCGCCGTTGGTTCAGTGCTATGGTGATCTCATCCATTTTACTTTGATTAAGCGGATAGAGCACCATGACAATGGCGGCAATTCCGGCTACGATAGCGGGCACCCAACTCATCAACATAATAATCCCGGGAATAGCCCCCCGGATCGCTACCTGATCCAGACCGTCATAATGATAGGCAGCCAGGATGACGCCTATGACCACTCCGGCCAAACCGCCGCCAAATTTGGTGGCAAAAGAACCTGCAGAGTATACCAGACCTGTTGCTCTCCGGCCATTTTTAAATTCTGAATAATCTGCCGCATCACCCAGCATGGCAAAGAATAGGGTGGGGAAGACCGCGGCCGCAAATTCAGAGACCGTACCTATGGTGAATATCCAAAAAACGTTGTCCGGTCCGCAAAAGAGGAGCAAAGTATTAACGGCACCGGAAAAAAGTAAGGCATAAATAAATAATTCCTTTTTACCCAGTTTTCGTCCCAACCAGCCCGTAGCCATGGCCCCGAGTATGGAAGCTACCATAAGCGCTACCAGATAGGAAGCAGACAATAATTGATCCTGTAAATAATGCGTAAAGTAAATAACGGTAATGCCTTGTTTTATAGAGTTATATACATTAAACAACAGCCCGATAAACAGGAGTACCAGCCAGGGCCTGTTACGGACCAGGTCATAAAAGTCCCTTTTTAAGTTAGACTTTTGTTCCTTTGGGGGTTTTACCCTTTCGCGGGTACTGAGAAAGGTCAGGATTAGGAACAAGGCCAGAAATACGGACATAAGATAAATGGCATTGCTATATCCTTTCTTCTGATCTATGATGGAGATATCCGTTGATGTGATACCGGGTTCCCCGCTAACAAGAAAAGCATATTCCCGATCTGCTTCCATAGAGAAGCTAATACTATGCGTAGCTTCCCGGGCTTGTGCTTCGCCATTTGCCTGCGTAAAGGTGGCTATCCCGTTTTCAGTTTTGATATACGCATTGGCTACATCCCTGGGTGCACTAACCACTACATTGTAGGTACTTTCATTTACGGGCGAAACTGTCACGGTGGGATCAACATTGCCATAAAAGGCTACGAGAAACAGTAAGGCGCCCTGCACGAGCATACCCCCTGCAAAAGCGCCCACCATACGATAGGAGCCAAGGACGGTACGCTCCTTATCGTCCCCCGTGATCACTCCCATTAATGCGCCATAAGGCACGTTGTTGGCCGTATACAAGAGGGTGAAAATGATGTAGGTGCTGTAGGCATACACAATTTTACCGGTAGGGCCCAGATCAGGAGTAGTAAACAACAGGGACAGTGTGGCGGCTAGGGGGAGGGCCGTCCACAGGATCCAGGGCCTGAATTTCCCGTATTTGGTGTTTGTTCTGTCCCCTACAATTCCCATCAGGACATCGCTGATACCATCGCTGGACCTGGCGATCAGCAATAACAATCCAACGGATGCCGGGCTTAGCCCATACACATCGGTGTAGAAAATGAAGAGGAAGGTAGCCACACCCCTCCAGGCGATGTTGGCCGCTCCGTCCCCCAGGGCATAACCGGCTTTTTCGAGAAATGACAGTTTGTGTTTTTTTGAAGATTCCATAGTTCAGGTTGGTTGGGTTAGATCACAAAATCGAACAACTCCTTTTTTGTTTTTTCAAATACTTCCCTGCTGAACATGTAGAGTTGGGCAGGTTTATGCGGCACCCCCTTTTGTTTTTCGTTTAGAGGGATCACATATTTCATGCGGTTTACCTTCTTTCTAAAATTCCGTTTGTCAAAACGCGTATCAAAGATCTGTTCATACACGGTTTGCAGTTGGGTGAGGGTAAATTTCTCCGGTAACAATCCGAAACCAATGGGCTCATGCTTCATTTTGTTACGCAGGGCGTCCATGGCCTGCTCTAATATTTCATTATGATCAAAACCCAGTTGGCCCACTTTTTTCACAGGGGTCCACTTCACCCTTCTTCCCATCCATTTCAGGGAGACATCCTGTGTGGCCAACAAAGCGAAGTAGCCGATAGAGACCACCCGTTCCTCCGGATTCTTTCCGATGCTCCTGAGCCATTTTTGATCCTTTGGCTTTAGTAGCCGTCCGGGATCTGCAAAGGTTTTGAACTGCTCCAGATAGAGATCAGATATGCCGGTAAGATTAAAAACAACCCTGGTGGCTGCTTCCTTTATGGTCTCTCCTTCATACACATGATTTCCGGTCAAGGTCCAATCCGGTTGGAAATCTGGCATTGGTTCATCATCACTTAGTGTTCTTTCTACAAGTAATACATTTAGTTTTTCAGCATCATAACCAAATACCACACAATCTACAGATATATAAGTATTTAATTGTGATACTGCTTCCAACATAGTCAATATTTATTGTGGTGGTATTTGACAAATATAACTACTTAGTGTATATAATACAATAAGTAAATAAAAAATAGTTAGAATTGACAGTACATGAGGTTGTGATACCTCAGGGTGTGGTGTTGATTTCCCTTTGGATAAGCGGTTTTAAGCCCGGGAGCAAAAGAAAGTACCAAAGCGCGATAGGGCTAGGAATGTAGTACGGGTTGCGCAAATCTTTCCTAGTTTCTACTGATCTTCTCTTCTTTAAATCGGTTTGGAGGCATACCATACCATCGGTTGAAGGCATTAATGAAGGCGCTTGGATCCGAATAGCCCATCAAAAAACAGGTCTCTTTGACGCTCAGGCCCCGGGACAGGTAGTCTTTGGCCAGCGCTTTCTTGACTTCGGCCTTAATTTCCTGATAACTTGTGTTTTCCAACTTAAGTTTTCGTTGCAAATTCCGTACCGATAGGTTTAATTGATCTGCCACTTCTGCTATGGAGGGGAAATGGGGATTTAACAGACTTAAAATGACTTCTTTTACATGATGGGGAAGTCGGGTAGCCAATTCACTTTTGTGAGATAATCGCGCGTTAGCCACCTTTTCCAACTGCAGGTACAGATCATAATCCGACCAAACAATGCGTTTTTTTAAAACCCTGCTATCATAGTGCAAGTAATTGTCGCCATCTGGCTCAATTCCCCTTGTATTGAATATTTCGGTTAATGCTTCGGAAGTATTCTTCCATTGGCTAAGACCTACGGAGATCGGGGTTACCTCGTTCAAGGTCAAATAGGATATTTCCATATGAGCGTAAATCATGGAGGCCATTAAAAAATGACGAACCGCTTCCGGAAAGCTTTCGGCAATCTCCTGGTCTATTTGAAATTCCAGTCGAAAACTATCCACATCTTTATTCATTTTTAGGTGGATCACATTATTGATCAGGTTGTACATTTCACAGGCTTTCAATAGGGCTTCGTTTAGGGTCTCAGCGGTTTGAATGAGTTGGCCCACGATTCCCAAAGCCGTTAAATTGTATTGCCTTCCCATATGTATTCCTAGTTTTTCGTCCCCGGTTTTCTCCAATACATATTCCAAAAGATGGGCATATTGCGAAAAAGGAATCATGTTATTGATATCCTTTTCCCTTAGTAAAACCCCCAGATCAAAGGGCCCAAGAGGGATTTGGCGTTGGTGGGCATAATGCACCAGATTGAGCACAATCCCAGTGGTAATTACCTTTTCTTTCATAGTCAAATGTCAAACAAAAAGTTGAAGGGTAGTTTGTCTTGTCGCAAAATATAAATTCATTGGCGTCAACTAGTAACTATGCCCGCTTTATTGCCCAATATCTTTGGGGAAAACAATACAATATGAATACTTTACAAAACGCATTGTTGCCTAACGGGGTATTGGCATTTACTTCAGGCCTGGTTATGGTCTTTATGCGTGAGCAATTGGCTCAAATATTTGGCCTGGCTGATTCAAGTCCATTGATGATTACGGGAATCGTAGTAACGGTGTTTGGTCTTACCGTACTGGCGGAAGTGAAAATGCAGCGGGCGTTGGCGAGCCTTTGGATTATCCTGCAAGACACGCTTTGGGTAATAGGCACTATTATCCTGGTAGTATGGCAACCTTTTGACTTGACGGCGGCTGCCTATTGGATCATCGCCCTTTATGCCCTTCCTGTCCTCGTATTTATTTGGTTTCAAAGTTATGGCCTGTCCCTTTTAGATAGTAAATTAGGCTCAGCGAGGAAGATTTTCACCTTTAAAAGAAGGGTTTTCGCTACTAAAAAACGAGCGTGGGAGGTAATGTCCGATGTCTCCCGGTATCACGAAGTAGCACCTAACATAGACGGCACTCAGATTATTTCCGGCCAGGGGCAGGGACTTGTAAGGAGGTGTTCCCATGGAAAAGACAGCTGGAAGGAGACCTGCACCTTATGGGATGAGGGCAATGCGTACAGTTTTGAGGTAGGTACTAACGCACCGGACTACCCCTATCCACTTAAATTTCTAAAAGGTACCTGGAGCACGAATTACATAAATGCCGATGAAACGGAAGTAGTCATGGAGTTTGAGTTTGAATACAAGAAAAGCTATCAAACCCTTTTTCTTCATCCTATTATGAAATTCAAATTCACTAAAGTTTGCCAAAAGCTTTTGGACAATTGGCAAGAGAAAATGGAATCCAAACACGAAGGGAATCCGATTGTGGCTGCGCGTAAGGCATAATTCAAAAGAGGTCACAAAATAATAATTCAATGCATTGGCTTTGAAATTTTCTTTAAATGCAATAGCTTACTGGTATTGTTGTCTTTTACCTTTAGTATAATGACTCCTCAACTAGAAAGCTTTTTAGGCTATTACTTGCCAAAAGAAAAGATCAAAAAAATCAATAAATGTTTTAACGAAGTTGGGATCAAGCGCCAAAGACATCTGATAAAACCAGGACAGGATTGTAGTTTTTTGGCTTTTATTCAGCAGGGTTGTTTCAGGGTATATCATTACGATTTGAACGACAGGGAAATCATCACCTGGTTTTCCTTCCAAGAAATGGTAGTGACTGATATGCTTGGGTTCTATACTTCGGGAATCGCTAAATTTTATGTGCAGGCCCTGGAAGACAGTATAGTATACACTATCCGTAAACGAGACCTGGAAAACCTGTGCCGGGAAGATCCTGAGTACCTTGAATTTGGAAGAAAGCTGGCGGAGGGAGTTTTAACCAGGTTAATGCAACGTACTATGAGTCTGCATACCATGAGTGCCGAAGAGCGGTATAAAGAGTTGCTTAAACAACCGGAATTCATGCAGAAAATACCTTTAAAGTATTTGGCCTCATTTCTGGGGATTACAGATACCTCTCTTAGCCGAATACGGCGCAATTTGAGCTAGTCGCTTTCTTGTCATATGACAGTTTTTTACGTTTGGTTTCTCGTCAAATTTGCGTCAAAGAACACTAAAAATGATGCAAATGCTACATTTTCCAATTCCTGTTTTATCGTTGTTTAAGGGGTTACTTATTCTCCTGGCTTTAACGTTTACTGGTAGTTTCAAGAATCAAAGCCTGGGGACACTTACCCTAATTGTAAATGGGATCCATTCTGAAGATGGCGAGATTGAGGGCTTTTTATTTCAAAGTGAAGATGGTTTTCCGGATAACAATGATAAAGTCTTCAGAAAGGTTCGGGCAAAAATCATCAAAGGGCAATGCATCTTAAGATTTGAAGATTTGCCCTACGGAGACTACGCAGGCGGGGCTTTTCATGATGAAAATAGTAATGGGGAACTGGATGAGAATTTTATTGGAATTCCTAAGGAAGGAATAGGAATTTCCAACATGCCGAGATTCGGCCTGTTCAATCAGCCAAAATACAAGAAAGCCAGGTTTGAGTTTATCGGAGATAAAGAGATCCAGGTCACTCTAAAATACTTCTAAATGCGGAGCAGTAAATATATTCTGATTACCGGCACTTCTTCGGGCTTAGGCAATGCCTTGGTGCACCATCTGGCCGGTAAAGGCTTTGGGGTAATCGCAGGTGTACGAAAAGTCAAAGACTTTGCCCTTTTCAAAGCACCCAATATCTATCCCATGCTTTGCGATGTCTCAGAATTTGATTCAGAGGTTCTGGTAAACTCCATTGCGTCCATTACGGATGGCTATGGCTTATTTGCACTGATCAATAATGCCGGTATTAATTATATCAGTCCTTTTGAGTGGGCAGATTCCGGAAGGGAAAGACAACTCTTGGAAGTAAACCTATTAGGACCTGCCCGTCTTACCAGGGCCGTACTACCGCTCTTACATCACTACGTCCACGTTAACCACCAAAAACAAAAAGCGAGAATCATCAACATTGGTAGTATAGGAGGAGTTTTCGGCCTCCCCTGGGAGAGTGCGTATCATGCTTCAAAATTTGGCCTGCTCGGGTGGAGTCAGTCGATCCGCTACGAACTGGAACCCTTGCACATTGATGTCTGTTGTTTTTTGCCGGGAGGAATGAAGACAAAGATCTTTGAAAAGTCTCAGAACCAAAACTCCGAAGTCCCCCTTGTTCGGACCTCCCATCATTCCTACTATAGCAGAAATGTCAAGAATATGTATAAGACCATGCAGGATTTTGAGAAAAGTGCTGCACCAGCGGAAAAGGCGGCAGCAACCATTGCCAAGCTGTTGGAAAGCCAAAAAATGCCACTTCGCAAATACTTCGGGAAAGACGCTGCATTCATTAGGACCCTTAATTGGATTGGGCTAATCCATGTGTTAAAAGGACAATTTGTAAAAAAGTAAACCTATGAAACCGGAACAGTACCCTAAGGAGCTTTATCCTTTCCAAGGCAAATGGGTAAAAGTACTGGGGAATCAAATCCATTATATTGACGAAGGAGAAGGACAAGTCACACTTCAGCTTCCAATTTTGTCTAAGGGATACAACTCATAAAGACAAATAATTATGCATACTTTAATCAGAAATGTGATCACACTGTCCATATCCTTTACTGCGGACTACTATAAATCATTCGACTATCTGGCCGATCCGATGAACCAAAAAGAGTGGGCCATCCATTTTGTACTGGATATGGAAACTACTGAAGAAGGGCATCTGGCCACTTTGCCTTTTGGCAAAGTTCCTTTTAGCATACAATCCGACCGCAAAACGGGGGTACTTGACCTTTATATTGGAGAAGGGAGACCGATCCGAACGCGTTTGATCGAGATCGATGAGGGGTTCTGTACTTATATCTTCACTTTACCGCAGCCAAAAGAGATGCCAGATGTGGTTTGGGAAAACGAAGGTCTTCCTAATTTGAAAGAAGAAATGGAATTGCTAAAATTAATATTGGAGGCCTTATGAAGAAGTTTGCGATCAGCAATGTCGGAGGATTTGTAATCAATAATGTAGCCTCCGGACTTTTTATTGCTTTAACTTATCGACATGGGAAAACTTGAACATCATGTGGAAAAAGCTATTGAAGGCGACAAATCCTCATTGGAGGAGGTCGTTAAAGGCGTACAGGGTATGATTTACAATCTGGCGCTTAGGATGCTCTGGCACCCTGAAGATGCTAAAGATGTTACCCAGGAAATCCTGATCAAAATAGTTACTCACCTTACCAGGTTTGAGTTCAGAAGTAGTTTTAAGACGTGGGCCTATCGTGTGGCTTCCAATGAACTGCTTAATTACAAGCGTAAAAAGGATCGTATAAAAATTAGCTTCGAGGATTTTAGGAAACAGCTCCTCCACAACCAAAGCAATCATATTTCCCACACGAATAATGCAGCGGAAAGAAACCTATTGATCCAGGAGGCTAAAATAGGCTGCTCAAATGCCATGTTACAATGCTTAAACGAGACCAGCCGATTGGTTTATATCATAGGAGAGATTTTGGAGTTGAACAGTAAAGAAGGCGCTTTTATCCTTCAGACATCACCAGAAAACTTTAGAAAAATACTTTCAAGAGCAAGAAATGCACTCCATAAATTCCTTAACCGTAACTGTGGGATCGTTAACCCGGAGAATACCTGCAGATGTTACAAGAAAGTTGATAATGCAATTGATCAGGGGGTAATACACCCGGATAACCTGTTATTTGCCAGGAATACAAAGAATGACGATTTTATCGAATCTATTGAACATATCCAAAGTGAAGTGGCATTATACCGGACTAATCCCGAATATAACGCCCCAGACATACTGTTGAAAGAGATAAGAAGAATAATAACCACCACCGGTACTACTTAATAAGGGTAAGATATGCCAATAGGCCTTTTTGGTAGCTTAAGGATTACATTTTAATACCGTCCTGCGGATCCGGTATGAACTGTGATCCTGGCGTAGACAATATGCAGTATGGTATGGCGCGATAGGTTACGGCATAGCCTGGATCATTCTGTTCAGACTTCGTACCGTAATGCCCAAATAGTTGGCAATATCCTTTTTGGAGATCTTTTGTAACATATCCGGAAATTCCTGCAATAGTTTTTTAAGATTGGCTTCCAACGGGTGGGATTGGTGATAGGAATGTCTGAGCGCCGTATATCGAATTTTATTCGCCATCAATTTAAGGACAAGCCGGTTGAAAACGGCATCGGTTTGTAGTAAATCTAAAAAGGTCTCCCTTGGGATTTTAAAATACGACATGGGGGTAAGTGCTTCAATAGTGCAAAAACTGAAGTCATGGGTAAGAACTTCAAGCTCCCCAAAAACTTCTCCTTCCCCAAAGAACTCCTGAATAAAATCATTTCCCGTGTCTTCTGTCTGATAACATTTCGCCATTCCATGTTGCATTACGTATACGGCAAAAACGGAGGTGCGTTGCACAATGATCTTTTCCCCTACCACTGCCTCATGTTTTGCTATGGTAGGGGATGTCCCAGCCTTGTTCAGTTTGACCACGTATTGCAAAAACTCTTTGTTTGTCCTGATCATTTCCGTTGAGACAAATGTCCTTTTCTGGTTATCAAAGTGCCCGTTTCTTTGCTGAATACCTTTAAATCGCAACAAGATACTATTTGAGATGCAAAACACCCCGCGTATCTATACCCTTCGTTTTGGAGTATTGTGTTTAAGTTCCTTGTTCTTTTCAGCGAGCTATAACATGCTCATTCCGGAGCTTCCGGCCTATTTATCCGGTTTGGGGGGTTCGGAATATATCGGGCTGATCATCGCATTGTTTACTTTAACGGCAGGGTTATCCCGTCCTTTTAGCGGTGTGTTAACGGACACCATTGGCAGAAAACCGGTTATGGTGATTGGTGCTTTGGTATGTGTGATTTGTGGAATGCTCTACCCCATTTTAGGCTCCGTTGCGGGATTCCTTTTTTTACGACTTTTCCATGGATTTTCTACCGGATTCAGCCCTACCGCAATAGCCGCCTATGTTTCAGATATCATTCCTGCCAAGCGCTGGGGGGAAGCCTTTGGTGTCCAAAGTCTTTTTTTTAGCACTGGTTTGGCTTTAGGTCCGGCCCTGGGAAGTTGGATAAAAATGTACTTCTCCTATACCATCTTATTTCACAGCTCTTCCCTGATGGCGTTGCTTTCCCTGATTTTTATAGCACGACTACAGGAAACGCTTGTGGATAGCGTACGATTTCGATGGAGGCTTTTAAAGATTTCTAAGAAGGATATCATTACAATGGAGGTGTTTGTTCCGGCAGTGATCACCTTTTTGTCTTACGTGGCGTTTGGTATGGTACTTACCTTAATCCCGGATTGGAGTGATGCTATAGGAATTAAAAACAAAGGGAGTTTTTTTATAGTGTTTACCGCTACGTCGCTTTTGATTCGGTTTTTAGCGGGTAAAGCATCGGATCGTTTGGGCCGAAAGCTAATAACCATGATCGGTTTAGTGGTATTGTTGGCTTCGTTGCTACTGATGGCCACCTTAAAATTCCCAAATGGCTTGCTTTTCGCGGCAGCAATTTACGGTTTTTCTATGGGCATACTCTCACCGGCACTAAGTGCCTGGATTTTTGACCTTAGCCCGGAAGGTAAAAAAGGAAAAGGGGTTGCCACAATGTTTATTGCCCTTGAAGCAGGAATAGGGTTAGGGGCATTGTTTTCCGGTTGGTACTATCAAGATATGTACAGCAATATTCCAATAACCATGCTGGCCTGTAGCGGAATGGCTTTCATAGGAGTACTCTTTTTATGGGTTAAAAAATAAGGGGTAGCGTATGGCAGTTCATTGATTTAACGGCTACAATTTTTCCAATTGTATTTGATTTTTGGAAAAGGAATACAAGATCCCTTCAACCGGGTCAATCAGAAAATCGGATTGCTTTTTATCAATTTTACGAATGACCTTTTCACTACCGGAATCGATATGCAGGCGAATTAGGTTACTGGTCGCATCTTCTTCGGGAACCATAATTATCACGTACTCGTTATCCTCCTTACGCTTTTTGATCCTTCTAAAAATATGCTCCAAACCTGAATCAAACCCCAAACTGTCTATATTAGTTACTACATCCGCCGGATTTTGATATAACTGATAGGAGCTGTAAATGCCAGCTGCGGTACCTGTTAAAAATCCTACGTTTTGCGTTACCAGTACGCTTTTAAAGGTTTCATTAGCCTGATTGTATACAAAACCAAGTACTGCCGCATAGGTACCCAGGCCACGTTTCACAAAACCAACAGTTTCATTGAATACATTGGAATTTCTGCTGGGGGGATATTCTTTTTTATAAATGAGTGTTCCCGTTCTATCCAACAAATAGCACGTATTTTGGTGTTGCAAAAAATAACCGGAATCTCTGATCTTTAAATCGGGAAGTGCGCGGCCAAAGTCAAACTCATATACTGCCTTTGGGGTTTCTTCAGCCCTTATATTGAAGATATAGAAACGGTTATCGCTGAATACCGGGTATTGCTGTGATTCAGCATCATACCAAATGCGGTGCCCAAAATGGCTAAGCTTGAGATTGCGCTGTACAAAACCAGACTTGTCCAATACCACCTCATCCCATAGTTTCATTCCATCCGCAATGGAAACCTTGTTTCCTAGAGAAGGACTGATAACCAGAGCACTGGTCGCATTTTTAAATACATAAACAGGTTGTTCGTTATTGGAAAGTGCAATTTTTATGGGGCTATCCCAGACCATTTCGCCATCGGAATCAACCAAAGTCAAGTATTTTTCCTGGACCACCAGGTAACCCTTTGTCACCGGAACGATCTTTTTGATCAGCGGTAGCGGGGTGGTTTGCGCCCACTTTTTTTGGCCCGAGGCATCAATAATATCAAACCCCCTGGAGGTAATGACTACCAGTTTTTCTGTGTCAAAGGCTATTTCCCTTACTGCTCCTGTGATTTTAGTGGGGGCCTCCCATTGCGCATGCATGGTTTTGGTATCATAGGCTCTTATCTCTCTTTCTTGTTTTAATTTGTCAACTTTTACCCCTCCTGATACTACATAAAGGATATCCTTTGTGGTATTCAGGGTAATGGATCTGACATTTTCCAACCTGGCGACAATCTCCCCCGAACTTCCCGATAGCTTTACCAGGGCGTTGTTCTTTAACCAAAAAAGATCGTAGTTCCTGTCCATGACGATTTGCTCTTTATCGAACAGCGTCCCTTTGAAATTCTTAAAGAAATCGTCCTGGGAAATATCGTTTTCCCAGAGCGTGTTGCCATTTTCGTACGCATATAGCGAAACCACCATTTTTTTGTCTTTGATGCCACTGATCAAAAAAGCGCGTTTTTCAGGGATCATAAGGGAGTTGGATACTGCGCTGAAACCTTTTTCAACGGAATTGAACAAGACCTTGCCGTTAACTACGTTCAGGATCGCACGAGATACGCCTTTGGTCTTTAAGGTATTGGAAAGCAATTTGGAATTCACCAGGGGTTTACCTTCAAAAATTGCCAGTGGAGTAAAGGGAACCTCCTTATAGGAGGAGAAATCAACGCCTTCCAAAGTTGGACCTGTCCACTGTATGGACTGACTTTGGGGATGTATGCCATAAAGTTCTTTTGATGTCCTTACCAGTAGCATTCCCGTATTGGAGTTGATGATCTTCTCCTTTATTCTATCGGGCAATGTAATTTGCTGCTGCGGAAACAAAAAAGGGGCACAAAGCAAAAACAACAGCAAAAGACCCATTCGTTGAATTTCCGGACCTACAGCATTCTTAGAGGTGTAGTTGACAAAAGACCACGCAAAGCACGAAACGAATACCGGTGTCACAGCGGTAATTCCCGCTAAAGAGGGTTTTAAGAACCGTATGTTTTGATTCAAAAACAGCGTAGTTTAAAGTAGCCGCTACTTATCCTCTTAATCAAAAGGTAGTAAAGCGCTATAACTGCAAGCTACCAAATAATGTATATACTATTCACTATCCGTCTCTTGAAGTGCAACAGGTTCTATTTCTAATGGAAAAGGCAGATAATTATCTGCCTTTTATTCTAAAAATTGGTGAAGTACACCTCTGTGATTTCCTGACTAACCCCTGAGATAATCACTTACCTGTTGCATTGCAGTATCTACGGCCTCTTTTTCAAAATATAGCTGCTGTTGGTTAAACTGATTCAGCCATTTAATGTCTTTTTTCCCTTTTAACAACGCGTAGAATTGTTTTGTGCCCTGTGGTACTGCACCGCTCTCGCTATGTACGATAAAAACGGGCTGTGAAATGTCCGCTCCCACCGAGATGCCGTCAAAAGTTAACCAGGGCTCCCAGCTACTTACCGCAAAGCGATTGTCGTAATATGCGCCGGCGGCTTTGGCAGGATTCAAATAATAATCAAATATATTGTTGGGCACATACATCGCACTTAAGGGGTCCAGTTCACTGGCAGCCAGTACGTAATCCATTTCTCCGGTTTCGGCATATTGTATTTTAGCATTCCTTGCCGCCTGAAGCAACCCTTCGGTCCCTCCCGGGCGCATATCATAGATGGCGCGGGCAATCTCAGGATTGTGCAGCCATGGTGCCACCAGCACTAGATTTTTAATTCGACTATCCTGAGCAGTGGCATGAGCCATATACCCCGAGCTGGCACAGACCCCTAATCCGGAAAGCCTTTCGCTATCCACATTGCTATGGGCCACCAAAAAGTCAACGGCCGCTTTAATGTCCTCGATCTTGAGTTGATAATCTTCAACCTGCCGGGGCTGGCCTTCACTTTCACCGAAACCGGTAAAATCAAATGTAAGGGTGATAAAACCGTCCCTGGCTAAAACGCTGGCATATTCATCCGGCATTTGTTCCTTCACACTGGTCCAACTTCCGGTAACCAGGGCTGCCGGGTAAGTTTTGTTAGCATCAAACCCAGGGGGGAGGAACAGATGGCCTTTCAACAGGGCGCCGTTACTGTTGAAGCTTACCTCCTCCAGTAGTATACCGCTGTTGGTAGGCGCACCTGCCTGATGAACGGAAAACGTCTCCGGTTGTAGTCCGGGCCATCCGTTTAAAAGGATGTTGGGATTAAACTGCTCCACAAACTTTTCAATCTTCCCATTTTCGTTTAAGGTATATATCCCAACATAGGCGTTATTGTACGGTTTCCCTTCTCCCGTGGTAATGGTACCCTTGAATTTGGCAAGGATGATATTGGGATTGGAAGTACCAAAGTATTCCCGTTCGTATTTTTGGGTATACTCCATTACTCCGGTATATTGGTCTTTCATGGCCTCCAAACCGTTTAGTGTCCTGGGGAAGTTTTTTGGGGCAAAGGGCATTTCCTGAATCACCTTCTCATCCAATGGCGAGAGCACCTTATCCAGATCCCGTTCTTCCAAACCGGTAAAGAAGGTTTCTATAGCGTTTACGTTTTTTGCAGCGGTCAGAGCAGGGATATTCCCCGTTTTTACATTTTCCATGGCTTGGAGGGGCAATTCCCCATTTCCGGTTTGGTCGTAGAGGCTTAAATCGATTCGCGCTAATTTCCAGGTCCCGTTTTCGGCGATGAACTCGGTGTCGTATCCTACAAATACAGTCCAGAAATCGTCCGATAAAAAATGTGTGGCTATGGCATCCATTGTGGCCGTTGCTCTGTTCCCGGCAACCCAAATAGCCGTATTGTGTACCTGATGGATGGTACGCTCAAATCCGGGAAGTAATGCTTTCCATCCATTAATGATCTCATCAGGGGTTTTGAACCCGGAATCTCCACCTAAGGCAGTGTAATCGGTATAGACAGAATCAGCCATGGTTTGTTTAACCGCTTCCCAGTTCCGCTGATCTACGCTATTAAACAGTGTAGTAATGGTGCTGTCGATTCGTTTTTCCGCACTGTTGGTAGTTGTGGTTACTGTAGTCATGGCTGTTTCGTTTTTAGTAGTGGCTTCATTTATACAGGCTATCAGGAAGAGGGCGATAGTGGCTGTTACAATTGCTTTTTTCATGGCATTTACAATGATTTTTTGTTATATCAATTTTACTGATGTAAAACTACTGGCTGGCGTATTGAAACAACCTACACAATTCAAAGCAGCTACTACGGAATTCAAATGGGTAAAAAAGACCGGGTAAAGAAGTGTATTAGCGATTAGGCAGATTTTTGTGATCGGGAAGCCGTGATACATATCAATTCATCATAGAAAATCCACCGACTTCGCTTCAAGGGGTTGCATCGGTGGATTTAGTATTATGATGGCTTTGTCCTTATAGTGATAAGGGGGATTGGGTTAACTTCCAAATGCGGTACCTTCGGCCACCTCCCGCCAGGTTTCCAAATCGGCCAGTAACTGCTCTCCATGTGCCTTAACGGCATCCACGGCATCTTTTCCCAATTGCAGGCGAAGTGGGGTGTTTTCTGAAAGCAACGCTTTTTCAATAGCTTCTGCTGCTTTTTTCGGATCGCCCTCCTGGGTGTTGTGCATGCCTTTGGCAAAATCCCGCGTTCCCCCCACAATGGTATCATAGGCTTCAATTTTTGGCATATGTTTCAATGCATCTCCAGCGAAATCCGTTCTAAACGCTCCCGGCTCTACTATCATGGTTGTAATGCCAAAAGGGCCAACTTCTTGCGCCAGGGCTTCTGAGGCGCCTTCCAAAGCAAATTTTGAAGCGGAATAGGCACCAAATCCTCCGAAAGACATATTGCCCCCCATGCTACTCATGTTAACGATAGCCCCATTTTGTGCTTGACGCATGTGGGGCAAAACTTCCTGGGTTACTGCAATGGCTCCAAAGAAATTTGTTTCCATTTGCTGTCTCAGTTCTTCTTCGGGAGTTTCCTCGAGGGCTCCAACAATACCGTAGCCCGCATTGTTAATGAGGACATCTATTTTTCCCAATTGTTTGATGGCCTCGGAAATCCCATTTTTAACCTCAGTTCGTTTGGTTACATCCATTTGGATAGGTACTACCTGATGGGGTGCAGTAGCCTTTAAGGCATCCAGTTTTTCCTTTCTCCTGGCAGTGGCTACTACCTTATACCCCTTAGCAATCGCATACTCTGCCAGGGCTTTTCCAAATCCCGAGGAGGCTCCTGTAATGAACCATACGGTGTTATTATCAAATGGTTTCATGGTAGTATCGCTTTATTAATTTAAATGTTTATTGAAAAATTTGGTTACTTCAGCTACCGCTTCGTCTACTTTTTCCTCTTGATCATAGAAATCAAAATGATTTCCTTCCAACCATGCCAATTCTTTCTCACCTTTCAGGTTATCGTAGAATTCCTTTGCGTTATTAGGTAAAGCACTTCCATCTGAATGAACCACAAGGGCCGGAGTGGCTATTTTTTCCGCTTTTTCCATCGGCTCAAAATCCAGCCATGTGGGCCAGCTCATTACCGCAAACTCATTCTTCCATTCTTTTACTCCACCCCCTCTGCTGTTGTCCATGTAATATTCCATTGGTCCAAAATGTGAAGCATTTTTATCGGTATTGCTATAGGCCGGAATTATTTCATTTTGACCACTGGAAGCATAGGTGTTTTTTGCTTCCTCACCTTTTTTACGTAAAGTAGCAAGATTTTCTTCACCGCTATACAGCAAAGGTAGTGTTGCTTCATTTGGCAACCAGGCCGCCACCGTTGCAAATGCTTTAAGTCTTTGATCATCGGCAGCTAAGTAAGCTACATTTCCTCCAGAGGTACAAACACCCAAAGCGCCTACATTGGCAACGAAGTTTTGATGCTCTAAAAATGTAATAGCTGCTTTTAAGTCGTTGAGTTTTTGGGCAGGATCTTCGTATTGTCTTGGAATTCCTTCGCTTTCCCCGTAATGGGCATAGTCAAATGCTAAGGTTATAAATCCTTTGCTTGCAAGTTCCTGTGCATAGATACCGGACATTTGTTCTTTTACAGAGGTAAGTGAACCGCCCACAATGATGGCCGGATACTGGTTTTGTTCATTAAAATTTTTGGGGAAATAAAGATGTCCGGCCAAATTAAGGTCTCCGGATTTAAAAGTTACTGCTTTCATAGTGATATTTTTTGATGTTACACTTTGGTTTTGCCCCATCAGTGAGAGGACTGTAAAAAGGGTCATAATGTTGATGGCAAATCGTTTCATAGCTTTTTGTTTTTAAGTACAGGTCAAAACTACGGCCCATTTATGCCCATCATACTACGCAGATCAAAGCCAGACCTATAAAATTCAAAGGAGGCCTACGGTAATTAGGTTATGTGCTATTCTTTAACTACCATTGGCGTACGAACCATGTGCTACATCCCATAGTAATGAGGTTTCGGAACTCGCCTGCCAATTCAGTTCTTTACGGGCTTTCGTGCTATTTAACCTATTGTTTTGCTGCATGAAAAGGGCGGTGAAGGGATCAAGGCGATCTTTGGCTTCTTCAGCCGTCACCGAGATCACTTTACACTTTGAACCGCAACAATGGCTTACCGCCCTGGCAATATTTTTAAAGCTAGGCGTTTCGTCATTTGCAAAATGATAGGTTTCGCCAGCTATTCCAAATTGGTCAGCTGCCAGGCACGCAGATCCGGTAAGTGCTACATCCAGCGTGGAAGTGAAGATTCTTCCGCTGTCAATGTATATGGACTCTCCGGTTTTTTGAGCAGCTTTTATCAATAATGGTAAAAAGACGCTCCCGTTTTTACCGTAGATAAAAGAGGCAAAACGGAGTTCAATAACATTTTTGTGTAGGGTTTCCCAGTATTTTGGCGCGGTGTTTTTGGCCCTTATACTAGCTGGATGCTGCTGCTGAATAGGAGAGGTTTCAGAAAGGCTTCCCTTGCCACTATCTCCCAAAAAAGCTGTTCCATTCATTAGCAGGACCTTTGTTTTACCGTTTAACTTTTTAAAAAGCTGTTCCAGAAAATTATGCTCTATGGCTACCGCTTTGAACCAGTCACCCCCATGACTGGGAAATGCGGCGTTTACAACTGTATTCATCTCCGTAAGATGATGTGACCACTCTTTGATCGTTGAAAAATCGCCGATAATTTTTTGTACCCCAAAGGGCAACTCTGAAGTATTGGTGTAATTGCGCACCAGTCCAAAAACTTCGTACCCACTTTTAGCGAAGGTGTTGCATATCTCTTTTCCGATGTATCCCGTAGCGCCGATAACAAGTACTTTTTTCATAATTTGGTAATAGATAGGACTAAAGTACCCGTCCTTGAGCAGCGGTCAAATAACATACATAAAAGTAGGTATGCCCAGAATTGGAAGAAAAGTGGATACTTGTCCCTATAATGCAGCCACACAAACACTTAAGATCTTAGGGGGAAGATGGAAGGTTGTTGTGATCCAGCTTCTATTGACCCATAAGACCTTGCGCTATTCGGAAATACGGGATCGTATACCGGATATTACCGAGAAAATGTTATCTACTGTTTTGGCCGATCTTACCGCTGACGGTTTAATTGATCGCGACGAACGGAAATCAAAAGAGCCGAAGGTGGTGTTTTACGCCTTAACTGATTTAGGGCAAAAAACAGACATTCTCATTGCAGAAATGGTACATTTTGGTAGCCATTTCAACGTTTAGGATCACCTAACCAAGGGTTTTCCTAAATTTCCCGGGACTGCAGCCTACATGCTTTTTAAAGAAATTGGCAAAATGGTTGGGGTAGTTATAATACAGATCAAAGGCGATTTCTTTTACGGATTTATTGGTTTGCCGCAGCTTGGATTTGGCGAGGGCTACCATATGCTTATAGATGATCTCCGAAGCGGATTGGGAAGCAATACGCTTTACTACGGCGTTCAGATGATTGGGGTGTAAATGAAGTTGCTCCGCGTAGAACTGGACCTTGTGCGGTTCGCTATTTTCAAAGTTTTGATCCGGATAAAAGCTGGTCTCCACCAGGGTTTTAAAACGACTCACCAGGGCAAGGTCATTGTTTCTATGGGTATGGGTGTGTTGTTGTGAGGGAACTTTTTCCTGGTAAAGACGAGCCACTTTGTGTAATAAAATCTGCATATTCAGGGAACAAATGGTCTTGGAAACACGATCATTTTTTTGATGTTCCGTTAAAATATCCTGGAATGTGCTTATGAAAGGCTTGGCTTCGTTGTCGGAAAGTTCAATAGGGATAGTATTGTCTACCAAAAGAAAAGGAAAATCAGCGCTGATCCGGCTTTTCGAGGGCCCTAATTGATAGAACTCCTCGGAAAAAATGATGTAATACCCATTCCAATCCGGGGCAATATCCCATTGTATGATTTGGTAGGGGGAATTAAAGAAGACGGTAGCAGACAACGACTCTGTGGAAAAATTTCCGGTTTTGGTAAATCCCCCTCCGGACAGTTTTAGAGCGATAGCATAAAACTCATGTTTAAATGGCGGCATTTTATGCTTCACCGTTTTCATGTTTTCCTCAAAGGTGCGGACATCAAAATTCGGCCACTTTGGCGGAGCAATATTGATGGCCCTGCAATAGTCGTCCAATGTGGCGTAATGCTTCATCTCACTCATTCCTGTAGTTTTTGGAGCAGTAATCCATAATCATATTGCAGATCCACATGAAGCAGCGCAATCTTCTTTTGTATGTACACTAATTGACGCAGGTACAAATTGGTTAACACGGTATTCTTTTGGATAGATGGTGTGAGTTGTTTCAGTTTTTGACAAAAGTGGAGTAGTAACTCCACTTCTGTTTCCTTTTTGCCGGAATAACGAATATATTTTTTGAGGTTTCGGAGGATCTTTCGAACACTTTTTTTGATGTAGTAATAGCTGGTAGTATTGATTTCGGAAAACCAAAGATCCACTTCAGTATTTACGATGGCTATATAGCCCGCTTCATCATCTGCTTCAAAGAGCAAATAGGTAAGAAGTTCTTTATTTTCCTTTTTAAATTTGGAAAGTCGTAGACACAACTCGAGCAATTCATCCGGATTGCGATATAATAATTCCTTTTTTAATTGAGAAACAGTAGCGGCTTTCATATTAGACTTCCATTGGTTTACCCCGAGATTAACTGCTCCAGAAAGTCGCCTACAAAATAAGCCACTACCGCAGCAATACCGCCCAGCACCAGCGTCTCTAAAATACCTTTCCAGGCAGAGGTTTGATTTACATAGGTTTTAAGCCAGCCAATGATAATAAAACCAAAAGCAGTAAGGACGGACGCTATTAAAAAAAGATTTTTCCCGATGGGGGATATGTAATCCACAACATAGGTGATCAAAGGGATCAACCCGATCAGAATAAAGGAAATATAGGTAGTTGTACCAATCCAGAAAGGAGAACGGTCCTCTTCTATCATTTCCAACTCTTCCTTCATCATGGTGTTTACCCATACATCGGTATCACTGGTAATCACATCCACGACTTTTTCGAGCAATTCGCCTTCAAATCCTTTTTTAGCATAAATTTCACGAACTTCTTCCCTTTCCACTTCAGGTAGGTTAGCTACTTCCCAATATTCAATTTGTTTGTGCTTGTGGTAATTGTCCTTTTCAGATCTTGTAGACAAGTAGGCCCCAATGGACATGGCAAAACCATCAGCCAAAAGGTTGGCAAAACCTAAAATAATAATTACCGCACTATCCAATCCCGCGCCTACGGACCCTGCCACTACTGCAAAAGTAGTCACACAGCCGTCGATACCACCATACACAAATTCACCGAGGTATTTTTCAAAACGTTTAAACAATCCGGATTTGCGATGAATAACATCTTCGTTGTGATGGGTAGTCATTAGAACAGGATTCAGCTTCTAAGATACGAAGCCCGATTCGGGATACCAATTACCAAATCAATTCTCGGACAGCGTCGCTGTTGAAGGGTTGTTCATTCCGGTTTTGTGCCAAAAAATCCTGAAAGGTTTCGGTTATTTTTCTCTCTTTTTAAGCCACCAATCCAGCCTTTTTTCGGGTTTGTAGTTGGAAACTTTAGGCTTGGTTTCTGCGCGTTCAATGAACAGATCATTTAAACGACCCACGATTGACCATATGGTGCCAAACTTTTCTTTTTTCAGATGTAAACATACACAGGCGTCGGAAAGAATCTCTTTGGCCTTCTGAGGGCTCATGTTTTTAATGGAACTCAATTTGTTTTCCAGTTGACAGGATCGTTCAGAGCTTTTACTCCATTCCACTCCTCCACGATCAAAAACTTTCATTTCCCTGGACATAAACTGATTCGTGATGTAAATGTAGTTTTGATGGTGTCCTGGCCTTCTTACGACACTTTTTTGTGGTGCTGATTCCACTACCGCAATATCACCTGCGCTATCAGCAATTAAAAAGTTGTTTGCGGAGGACACACGGGTGTCTGCTATCAGCGGTATTGCTTGACTTGTCTTGCTGCAATTTTCCAACACTTTTCGTATAACAAAATGAAACCCTATTCCTGGTTGAATTGTTGTTCCATTCACAAACGACATGGCAATAAACAAGCCTTTTTCATTGATTCCATCTGAACGTCCAATAAAAACATCCGATTGACTTATGTGAGCATACTTGTCTCTGGGCGCTATTAAACTGCTTTCCGTGAATTTTTTAAACTCAAAAAGCATATCGTAATTTCTACCTACTACTACAGCGTCCTTATTTTTAAAAGCAAATACGCTACACTGACCGCCAGTATCAAAAATACCAAGGCTTAAAAGAAAGGCTCCAAGGTTTTCAGGGGTGTCATTTATTCCTTTGGCAAAACCTTTTATTTCTTCTACGACTTCAGGATAAAAGCGCTGCAATTCTTTGTACGATTCAAGCCCAAATGCTATTTTT
>JANQSA010000002.1 GCA_028284285.1 Croceivirga sp. | reverse complement strand
TCAGTGGTAGCCGACGGTCTTTTTGCAGCAGACGACCAGGCGGCAGGTGAGGTAGGAGTTACCCCAGCGGGTAACATCACCAGTACCGATGTACAGGCCGCTTTGGAGGAGCTGGACGCAGACATTACCGCAGCTACAGATGATGATATAACAGGAGTTTCCTTAAACACAGGGACCAACGTACTTACGATAGATGAAGGCACCACCTCAGTGAATGAGGACCTGTCGCCCCTTAACGAGACGGTATCCGCCGCTTCAGGTATTACCGTTACCCAGACGGGAGAGGACTTTGAGGTAGCCCCTGAGGTAAGTGCAGCAGCAGGGAACAACCTGTCGGTGGTAGCCGATGGTCTTTTTGCAGCAGATGACCAGGATGCCACGGAAGTCGATTTAAACACAGCTGTGGACGTGGATGGTGATGGCACCGATGAGACGACAGTTCAGCAGGCCATAGAGGATATTGCGGCAGCCTTAGCGGTACCAACTATTTATGCTACCGGAAAGGTTGCGATAGAATATGTAGGCACCCCAGGGGTAGATGCCACTAACTCCAACCTTTACGGTGCATCAGTTACCCGTATTGATGAAGGAGACTATCAAATTACATTTGATACGGCCTTACCCAATGCCAGCTATATCATTCAATTGGTGACTTTGGATTGTGGGGGAGATTGTCCAGGGAATACCAGTCAGAACTATGATGACCCGGGAGTAACCTACTACAACCAGTTAACAACCGGTTTCATGGTCAATATAGGGGATAGTGATAACGGTACTACTCAAAAGGATGATATTGACCTGGAATTCATGTTTACGGTGATCGTTTTACCTAACTAATCAATAACTAAACCAAAGATATAAATCAAGAAAGATGAAAAAGGCATTTCTGACAGTAGTACTCTTAGTTACTGCGATAGTAGCCAAAGCCCAGATCGATGCAAATGCATTGATGGGGCTACCTACCGCTACTACAGTTGAGATGAATGGAATAACCGGAGCAGCGGTTGGCCAGTGTCTTTACAATACAGATAACAACGCGATTTACTATTACACCGGTACCGTTTGGCAACGAACAACGGATGATCAAGATGCTTCAGAGGTGAATTTGGCAACCGCGGTTGACCTGGATGAAGGGGGTGCATCTTCTCCAACCAACGAAACCACTGTGGAACAGGCCCTTCAAGCCATTGCTCCAATTACCTCAAAAGCAGGTAGAGTATTTTATCCACCTTCAATTGCCATTGATGCTTCTACCAATGGAATATTTAGTATAGATCTGTATCAGCAATATATCAATCAATTTGATAACCCTACGGTCTCCAGTACCGGAGCGCCGGATATCCCTATTTACGCCAGAACAGAATTGTACTACTACGTGACCTATGCGGACCCAACAGTATTTGGGAATGGAACCGCTGTACAGAATATGTCAATAGACGCAGACGGTAACTTATCCTACCAAATATTTAATCAACCTGTTGATTATAATGCATTGATCAATGTGGTGTTTGTAGTCAGATAAGATCAGGACAAAAGCGATATACCAAATCTTGAAAAAGCAATTCCGAAATAGCGCAATATTATGTTTACTGTTTGTCCTTTGGGCAAGCGTCTCAACATTAAATGCGCAATTCTTATTACAGGCACCCAATAGTGGTGATGAAACAAACTTCCAATGGTTTGAAGCTTCAGATACGGCAACCGTTTTAGGGACTAATTCCTTTTATGAAGTCACCCGGCCAGGGGTCTATTTTGCCACCTATGATGGCACACTTTGTGGCTCCAATGCAACCGGTTACTTTATAGTAACCCCTTGTAATGCTCCGGCTAACGAAGTAACCTTAGACATCACAGCAAATGTACAGGGTAGTGCAACAGTTACCTGGAACCCTCCGCTTTCCGGAGATCAATTGCGTCCCACGGTTACTGCTACCCAAACAGTAGAACGTTATGTAGCGACCATAACCAAAGTGGGAAATTCGACAGCCTTACCTCGGTTTACTGTGGTTTGTTTGGATCAATCAGGAACTTTAGTAAATGATACGGTTGTAGTCAATGAAGACGCTTCCGTTATCGTTCCGATTTTTGACAATGATTCGGATTTACCTTCTACCGGAGATTTGACCACAACAGATCCAGCCAACGGTACAGTGACCATTGATAATAATGGCACCCCTAATGATCCTACGGATGATATAGTAACCTATGTCCCTGACCCGGATTACAACGGCCCGGATACTTTTGTCTATACCGTATGCAACTCCCTGGGAGACTGTAGCGATGCAACGGTTACCGTGGATGTGTTGCCCATTGTAGATGCTTTTGATGACACTGCAGCTACGGATCAGGATACCTTTATAGACATAGATATATTGGCAAACGATAATGATCTGCCCGCCACCGGTACGTTAACCACAACAAATCCGTCGGAGGGTACGGTTTCCATCAATGACAATGGAACACCTAATGATCCATCTGATGATTCGGTTACCTACACTCCAAATACCGGCTTTACAGGAACCGATAGTTTTGAGTATACCATTTGTGATAATAGCGGGAACTGTAGCACTGTAACCGTTACGGTAGTTGTTAATCCTCCGGGAGTAGATCTGGATAGCGATGATGATGGCATTGTTGACAGCTTTGAGGATTTGAATGGCGATGGAGATAATGACCCATCAACGGATGCTACCGATACAGACGGCGACGGCATTCCGGATTACCTGGATATAGATAGTGATGATGACGGTATACCGGATAATGTTGAAGCACAGACTACAGTCGATTACATTCCTCCTTCTGGTCTGGATACCAACGGGAACGGTTTGGATGATGCGTATGAAAACAATGGGAACATTGGAATACTACCTGAAGATACAGACGGCGACGGCATTCCGGATTACGTAGACGACGATAGCGATAATGACGGGGTTCCCGATACTATTGAAGGTCATGACTGGGATCAGGACGGTGTGCCGGACGTAGTGTTCATTGGCTCAGATAAAGATAATGATGGTTTGGATGATGCGTATGAAGGGGAAACACAGATTGATGCCGATGTCAATGATGAAATAGATGATCCAACTTCAGATTTACCAGATACGGATAATGACGGAGAAGCAGATTACCGAGATTTTGATGACGATGACGATGGAATAGAGACGGTGGACGAAGATCTAAACGGAGACGGGGATTATTCTAATGATGACTCGAATGGCGATGGAATACCCAATTACCTGGATCCTGATTTGGGAGTAGCCGAGGAAGAAATTGAAGTATTTAACGTGGTGACCCCTAATGGGGATGGGGTACATGATGTGCTAAAAATTGAAAACATAGAGAATTTTCCAAACAACACTGTTAAGATTTATAACCGATGGGGCGTACTGGTATTCAAGACCAACGCCTATAACTCCTCAGGAAATGTGTTCGACGGGACTTCCCAGGGAAGAGTTACCGTTGACCAGGACAACAAATTGCCCGTAGGAACGTACTTCTACATTATTGATTACGAAGACCTTACAGGCAATATGAAACAATTATCAGGTTACATATACATTAACAGGTAAAGTAATAGGTAGTGAAAAAAGATTGTATTAGGAGGAGTATCGTTCAGAAAGTAGCATTACTAATAATGGCATGCTGCTGTAATCTATTACACGCACAACAGGATGCACAGTATACCCAGTATATGTATAATACCGTAAGTGTTAATCCGGCATATGCTGGTTCCCGGGGGCATATGAGTATCGCCGGCCTGTATAGGGCCCAGTGGGTAGGGTTACAAGGCGCTCCTGAAACGCAAACCCTAAACTTACACACTCCGGTAGGCTATCGGGGGGTTGGATTAGGGCTTTCTTTTGTAAATGAACTCATAGGTCCTACTTCGGAAACCAATTTTGATTTGGATTTTTCGTATACCATACAAACAAGTCGGGAAGCCAGATTAAGCTTTGGTTTAAAAGCGAGCGCTCATTTGTTGGATATACAGTTTTCGGAATTGGACCAGGATGTAACACAAGGGATTGACCTTACTTTGCAGCAAGATATAGACAATCGGTTTTCTCCCAATGTGGGAGCAGGGGTATACTATCATACCAATCGCTTTTACGCCGGCCTTTCCGTACCCCGGATTTTGGAAACCGAACATTTTCAAGAATCTTCACTTTCTACTGCTAGAGAGCAAATGAATTGGTATTTGATCACCGGCTATGTATGGGATTTGAATCCCTTTCTAAAATTTAAGCCTGCCTTGCTCACCAAAGCGGTCCAGGGCGCACCCTTACAGGTAGACTTATCCGCGAACTTCATGTTTAATGAGCGATTTATCGGAGGAGTGGCGTATCGTTGGGATGCTGCCTTTAGTGGGATGTTTGGGTTTCAAATTTCCAATGAGTTTTTTATCGGCCTCGCCTACGATCGTGAAATCACTGACCTTGGAGCCACCACATTTAATGATGGTTCCTTTGAGATCATTCTTCGATACGATTTTATACGAACCGTGGGGAACCTAAAATCTCCCCGATTCTTTTGATGCCTTAGGTCTTGTCCTGTTGAAATTCGGGAATACTCACATTTTCACCGAAAGGGGTTATTTTTGTAGTATGGAAGAAAAGGTAATTCTGGTTGATGAAAATAACCAGCAAATTGGGCTTATGCCTAAAATGGAAGCGCATGAAAAGGCCGTTCTGCACCGGGCTTTTTCCGTTTTTATCATGAATGATAAAGGCGAAATTATGTTGCAACAAAGAGCGGCTAAAAAATACCATTCTCCCTTACTTTGGACCAATACCTGCTGTAGCCATCAACGAGAAGGGGAAACGAACATAGCGGCGGGCAAACGGCGTTTGCTCGAGGAAATGGGGTTTGAAACCGAACTACAGGAAGTTTTTTCTTTTGTTTACAAAGCATCATTTGATAATGGTTTAACAGAGCATGAATATGATCATGTGATGATCGGAAAATTCAACGATGCGCCCACTATCAATCCGGAGGAAGTAGCTAATTGGAAATGGATGTCTCCACGGATGATCAAACAGGATATTGCCAACAATCCCCAGTCGTATACAGCATGGTTCAAGATTATATTTGATAAGTTTTACAATTACCTCTTAGAACATATTGAAGATGAAAGTTAAAGTGAGTAGAAAGGCACATTTCAATGCTGCCCATAGGTTGTACAGACCCGATTGGAGTTTTGAAAAGAACGATGCCGTTTTTGGTAAATGCAACAATCCCAGGTTTCACGGTCATAATTATGACCTTATTGTAAGTGTTACCGGTAAAATAGATCCGGAAACCGGTTATGTGATGGACATGAAACAACTCAAGGATTTGATAAAAGCAGAGGTAGAAGATGCCCTGGATCATAAAAATCTTAATGTAGAAGTACCGGAATTTAAGGCTTTGAACCCTACTGCGGAAAATATAGCCGTGGTAATTTTTAACAAGCTAAGACCCCATATTGATCCTTCCAAAGAATTGGAGATCGTGTTGTACGAAACCCCGAGAAACTTCGTTACCTATTCCGGTTAATTTGGCTATCCTATGTTGTATCCCTTAAAATTTGTTCCCATCATGAAAGACCGTCTTTGGGGTGGGAATAAACTCAAAGAATTATTTAACAAGCCGAGTGATACCGAAAGTACTGGGGAGAGTTGGGAACTTTCAGGCGTTCCGGAAAACGTTTCCATAGTGGCTAACGGGCCATTGAAGGGGAAACCTTTAAAACTTTTGATTGAGGAATACAACACAGCAATATTGGGAGAAAGTGTAGTTGAACGTTTTGGATTGGAATTCCCCATTCTTGTAAAATTCATTGATGCGAAGAAAGACCTGTCCATTCAATTACACCCGGATGATGAATTGGCAAAGGAACGACACAACTCTTTTGGTAAAACCGAAATGTGGTACATAATGGATGCAGATCCCGGTGCCAACCTGATCGTGGGGTTCAATAAAAATGTGAATAAAGAGGAATACAAAGCGAGTTTGGCGAATGATACGCTCCTGGAATTATTGAATTTTGAAACGGTCAAAGCAGGGGATACTTTTTTTATTAATACCGGAAAAGTCCATGCCATTGGCGCTGGAGTATTACTGGCAGAGATCCAGCAAACCTCGGACATTACCTATCGGGTTTTCGACTTTAACAGAAAGGATAGTAGTGGCAATTTAAGGGAATTACATACTGATTTAGCTCTGGATGCTATTGATTATGAAAGAAAAGAGGATTTTAGAGTACCCTATTCCCATTCCGAAGGTACTGTAAATCCCATGGTGGATTGCCCCTATTTTAAAACCAGCTTTTTACACCTTAAGACGAAGTTCGATCTGGATATTTCCGACAGGGACTGTTTTACCATCTATATCTGTGTAGAAGGGGAGGCCCAGTTGACCAATGATTGGGGAACGACTGCCTTGAAAAAGGGAGAAACTGTTTTGGTAGCTGCCGCAAGCACTATGATAACCATTGATACCCCGGGGGCAAAAATCTTGGAAGTAACCATTTAATTGTAATTTTAGATAAAATTGAAATTATGGCCAGTATTCGTGACTTAAAAAAAGATATCAATTTTGTTTTAGGAGACATTATTGAAGCAGTGTATCAATGGGAAGCCGCAACAGATAACACTAACTCCAATGAGGGTTCCGTGATTATAGATAAATCCATTGCTGCTTTTGATGAGTTAATGAATAAAGTACACCAGAAAGAGATAGAGGACAAAAGAACCCATTTTAAGGCTATTCGGGAATCATTAGAGGAAAAAGCAACCGCTTTGGTAAATGACCTGAATAATCTAGGGGAGTAACCTTTTTATTCTAAGGTGTTTATGAAGTTATCCAGGGCTTTTCCATATTTGGAGTTGGCCACCTCTTCCGACAATTTTCCATAGATAGAATCCAAATACAGAGGATTAGCGTCTGTACCATCTTTCAAGGTCACATAGGGGGTTACGTAAGAATCAGGATTGGTTAACCCAAAATTGAGCAGGTAGCGAAAACGGTTCACATAATTGCGTTCTGCCAACTGTTCTATAGAATCTACTTTTGCCGGATCGGTTTCGGAAAAGGCCGCCTGTGCCAATTCCAGGTCGCGTTTATTAAACTCTGACATCATTTGCAGATATCCCGCGTATTCCTCATGGCTTTCAGATCCGCTTATCCTTGCCTTGGACTCAAATTGATCCCAGGTTGAAGTTATGGTTACTTCACCTGCTTCTCCAAAGAAAGCAATGCGGTCATTGATATCATTGTTATCTGCCTTCTCCAGATATAGGTAAAACAAATCCGGTTGTTCCACTGTATGTTCAAAAGAAAACATACCATCACCTCTAATCTCAATAGAATCAATAGTAATAAGCGTGGAGTCTTGAATTTTTTGCAAAAAAAGCACCCCTTTTTTAAGCCCCTCAATATTCCCGGAAACTTGCATTGCATCTTCGGACTTTTTAGCGCAGGAAAACAGGAAGAACAATAAAGAAAGTGTGGGAATAACGGTTTTCATGATTGGATTTTGAAGAGCAAATATCTAAAAATCTAAACTTTTACGGTAATTAAACAGAATTACTCTGAAAGGTGTTAAGCGCCAAAGTCAGGTTTTGTATTTATACCTGTGAAGCCACTTCCATTAGCAGTGCACACAGGTAAGCCCCTGCTGTTCCTACAACATACCCAAAAACCGCCAAAAGTATTCCTACGGAGGTGAGTGCGGGATGAAATTCTGCGGCAACCACAGGAGCAGAAGCTGCTCCACCAACATTGGCCTGGCTACCCACAGCCAGGAAAAAATAAGGGGCTTTAATAATTTTTGCCACAAGGATAAGGAGTCCGGCGTGGATAGTTATCCAAATTAGCCCTACCGCAAGCAATCCTGGGTTCTTCAGTACTTCGCTTAGGTCTATTTTCATTCCAATGGTGGCCACCAAAACATAAATGAATAGTCCTCCAATCTTACTAGCCCCTGCCCCTTCATAGTATTTAGCCTTGGTAAAGGATAGCCCAATACCGATTGTTGTAGCAAAAACTACCATCCAAAGGAATTTTGAGCCCAATGAGGAAAGCACTTTTTCCTTATTTCGGATAACTTCAAAATTAGCTTCCAGAAATTCTGCGAAATGATTTCCTAAAAAATGGGCCAGCCCTACTCCGGCAAAAGCAAAAAACGACATCATGACGAAATCCTTAAGGGAAGTTACCCGGGCGATTCTCTCGGTATATTCCGATACTTTTGTCTTCAATTCTTCAATTGAGGAAGTGTCTGATCTTAACCAGCGATCAATTTTGTTTGTTTTTCCAATTCCCAAAAGCAAAATAGCCATCCACACATTGGCAACAAATACGTCAACCAAAACCATCCTTCCAAACTTCTCCGGGTTATATTGAAACACTTCTAACATAGCAGCCTGATTGGCACCACCCCCTATCCAACTTCCAGCTATAGTGGCCAACCCCCGCCAAACGGCATCAAAGTCGGCGCCGCCAACTGTTTCCGGCGAAAAAAGAGAAACGATCAGAATAGCCAGGGGTCCTCCTATAATTATTCCGGCCGTACCGGTTATGAACATAATCAAGGCTTTGGAACCCAAATTAGCAATGGCTTTTAAATCGATACTTAAGGTCATAAGTATTAAGGCAGCCGGTAGAAGATACCTACTGGCCACGTAATATAAATTGGAGCTTTGCTCATTGACCAGGCCGGTACTGGTAAAAATGGAAGGCAGCAAATAACACATAAGAACCGTGGGGAAAATTGTGTAGAATTTTGTCCAAAATTTGGTTTTCAGAGATGAAGTATAAAAAACGAAGCCCAGGCAAAGTGCCAAAAGGCCGAAGATGACAGTGTCATCCGTTAGTGGTAGTTGGTTCATAGAGCATAGCCTAAGGTGTCAAATATAACAAAAACCGCTACGCTAGATATTCAACCAGTAGGTGAATTTTAAGTTAATAGAACGATTACGGGGCATAAAAGTGTTCACAAAATAGTTGTCGTTGTACACTATAAAAAGGTCGGATAAAGGAGCAAAACGCCACTGTAAACGGGAGTTAATCCCTACATTGTCCCGTTGATTACTGTATTGGACTAAGGTAGACCAAAAAATGGACTTGCTAAACGTAACATCTATCCTGGGGCTTACCAACCAGATATCCGCGCTGGAAAACGGCTCCGGAAGCCCAATATGGTCATATTGGACGTTAAGGCCGATATTGAATTTAGGTTGTAACCTTAGATTTGTACCTACTTCCAAAGAATATCGATCTCCATTGAAGAACCCACCTATCGTGGGTTCAATAGAATAGGAAAACACTTTTCTCCTATCCGAACGGAACTCCGCACGGAACAAATTGAAATGATAACCCTGGTCCGCCGGAAGCGGCACGGCATCATCCTTACCCGTAGGTTCAAATTCATCTGTTAGGAAGATAAACTGGTTGGAATATCCAATTTCCAGTTCTGCCAAACTATTGAATTCTGCACCCCAGGAAAAATTGATATCGTGGTCTGTATTTTGGAGATCCAATCCCGGACGCCAGGTATACACCGAAAACAATTCAAAACCATGATTGTTGATTTTCTTATCCAATGGCCAGAAAAACCGGCTTACACTTCCTGCGACCTTAAAAATGTCCTTTCTGGGAATGAAGCCCAGATCAGAGGTGAAATCTTCATCAATAAGAACAACATCTACAAGGGCGCTATACTTCCTGGAATTGTATGCGGTAAAAGCTCCTAAAGAGTAATTACCTTCATTATCATTGGGTTGGAAGGATTTATGACCGTAAAACTTTCCAATCCAGGTGTTGTCCTCAGAAGCCAAATTATAGTCCAGGCCTACCACTCTGTTGTATTCCTCAGATTCCTCAACAAATTCCGGTTTGTCAAAGGTTTGACGGTTGATGAAGAAGAAAGAAACATTTGAACGGGAAAACACCTTTTGTTGCAGGCTAAGCATCATGTTGTTGTTGGAAGGAATTTCATTGGCAGCATCCTCTTCCGTCTGAATATTTAAAAACCCTAACCTCAGCGTATTATTTAGTTTTCCACTTAACCGCGCTCCCGCAATTATGGCATTTTCAATGGTATTGCCGTCCAGATCTTCCGCAATACCTATTCTTCTGGAAAAGAAAGGGTTGGCATCTCTTGTTCCGCCAAAGTCGCCAAAGAGGTCATTGTTATCAATAAAAAACTGCCTGCGTTCCGGAAGACCAATTTCGAACCGTGTAAGATTGGTAATAAAATTGTCCACCTCCACCTGAGAAAAGTCAGGATTAATGGTAATATCCAAGTTCATTGAGTTTCCAATGGAAACCTTGGCATCTCCCCCGAATTTAGCGGTATTTGTACATTCACCGGTTTCAAAGTCTTTCCCGGAAAAACCGTTTACATAAGGGATAAGCGCCAGAGGGGTCCGGGATTTGCCCAGGGGTTTTTCAAAAACCATATCACCCATGAAAGCGAGATTAAATATCAACTGGTTTTGCGGTATCCGGATCCAGGTACTTCGTTCATTGGCTTGCATATCAAAGCGATAACTATTAAAGCGCCATTTGGTTTCTCCTTCACGAAATTTAAAGGAGGTAAGTGGAATAACCATTTCAGCGGTGTAATAGGTGTCGTATATTTTAGATTCCCCCCGCCATTTCACATCCCAGGAAGTAGTAAACCCACCCTGCGACCCCCCGCCGGTTATCAGTGCCTCCCGTCTTACCCCAAGGGGATTGATCCCAAAAAGGAAGGCATTGGTCCCATCGTTAAAAGTGTCGAATAACAGGCTTATATTGTCATTTCCACCTGCCCTGAAATCACGTTCCAGGGAAGGAATAACATAATCCTTGCCTTTACTATCCATCCGAAGTCCCAGGTAAAGATTTTTATCATCAAACAACATTTTTATAACTGTCTTCTGGTTAGCTACCACGGAATCGGTTGGGAAGTATTGTTGAAAGGTGTGGGCACTTTCCGCTATTTGCCATATTTCTTCATCCAACACCCCATCCACGGTTATGGGAGTGGTAATGTATTTAACGGTAAAGGATTTGGTTTGGACCTGGGCGTTAAGAGGGAAGAAGAACAAAAGAAAGGGAAGAAATACAACGTAATTCTTTGCCATAGGGCGGATTTGCATTAAGATCGCCCAAATTTAAGATGGGTAGACGTTAAAAAAATCCCAAAAACTTACTCTTCCTCCTTCGTACCTTTTTTGGGAGCCCGTTTAGCTTCTTTTAAACTTTTCATAAGCATCCATTCAATTTGCCCGTTGGTACTGCGAAATTCATCTGCAGCCCATTTTTCAATAGCTTTAAGCATATCTTCATTGATGCGTAGGGCAAAACCTTTCTTCTTACTCATTAGCCAAAACAAATTTTTGAATAGTTTGAACCAACTCAGTAGACAGTGGAAAATCAGGGTCGGCGTAAGAACGTTGGTTTTCTGCCATGTTCTCCACTTCCTTAAGAGTGTGGTTCATTTTTGGAATGATCACCAATTGTGCATCAGGCCTAGCGGCCTTCAGTAATTGAGCATCTTCTACACTAATTTGAGAATCCGAATCACCGTTAATGATCAGCACAGGAACCTCGAGCTTTTTAATTTCTGCTGCGGGTGCTATACGTATCCATTCTTTTAAGAAAGACTGATTTTGCGGAGTAAAAACAGCCATCAAAAAAGGGTTGACTTCTATAATTGTATCGGTTTCCATCAGTTCCTTTACATGAAGTGCGGCAACTTTTCCCAAGTCCTCGTTCTGGGCAGTGATTTGGCGTATCAAGGTGGCATCAATGGTGGTCCCGGGCCCGGCGAGTGAGGTATACGAACGTATTTGTTTCCCATTGGCAAGCATGCCCACTAAAGACCCCTGGCTATGCCCAATCAGATGAATCCCGGAAAAACGGGTGTCGTTAGAAAAGTGATCTATGGCTAGCTGTACATCCCCTACAAAATCGAGTAAGGAAGGATTTTTTATTTTAGGAAGGTTTTCTTTTGTCGCGGTACGTTTATCATAACGGTAAAATGCGATCCCTTTGGTATTTAGGCTATCAGCTAATAACTTAATATGATTGGTCAGTAGTAAGGGAGCTTGATTTCCATCCCTGTCCCCGTTGCCCGAGCCATGCACAAAGAGTACCAGGGGTAACTTCTCATTGGTTTTAGGATAAGACAAGGTACCCGGCAGCAGTATTTCGCCACTAGTCAGAAGGATTTCCTCATTCATGATTTCCTGGGAGCAAAGTGTTATGGGTAGCCAAAGAAAAAATAGCAATAGTTTTTTCATTATCAGCGGTTTTTATCACGTTCAAAAACAATTCGCGTATGGTTTTCGGCAATATGTATGACCCGCCAGCCTTGTTTTGCATACTTGTTGAGAACATCCTCCAGGCGTTGATCATTTTTGGAAAGACCTATTTTCCAACTTACCACTTTGTATTCTTTCATCGCTTAAAATATCTGTGAATTACTTGCAGTGCTTCATCCGGCTTTTGTGTGCCGATTAGCAGTTGCTTACCGTTTTTCAATTTAATTTGAATACCACGATTCCCTTTAACATTTAAGGCTTTCCCTTTCATACCAACTCGATATCCCCACCCTCCGTACTCCAAGATGGGGTTGTACCTACGGGTACTGCAAGTATTGATAGTATCCCAGGAAATCAACTTTGTGGTTAACTGAAAGGGATAAAAACGATAGGAGATGCCGCGTTCATCAATTGAAGTTTCCAATTTGAGTAGAAAAAATAGAATGGTTACCAGGAAAACCGTTGTTATTGTCAAAAGTTGTGCTATCAGGTTATCAGAAGCTACATTGCTAATGTTCTCTTCCAGTACAAACCAGGTGTAACAAGCATACCCTAAGAACCCTAATGAAATGAATTTGAGGAGATAGAACCACCATTGGTCAAATCTTTGTATTTCAGAGAAAACCCGCATTCCTATACTGTTTTATCGGTTAGGTGTATTTTAATTATTCCCCTGACCTCTTTCCCTTTTTGTGTTCCAATATGGATAGTACTACCATCTTTTTTATCAATCTGTACAACACTATTGCCCGCAATGCTCAACCGGTTAATTCGATAACCGTGAATGCCATAGGTTCTGATGCTTTTGACAGCACAAGACTCCATCTCCTGCCAGGAAACCAATCTGAAGTTTCTGTCAAAAGGAAAAAAACGGTAAGCAATCCCTTTTTCGGAAATCCTGGTTTCCAGTTTTGACATAAGCAGTAAGACGGTTACGATGGAAATAATAGTATATAACCCAATCTGTGCTTCATAATTTGTAGGCTTCACATTACCAATGGCCTCCTTAAAGAAATACCATTTTATGATGGCAAAGAGGACCAATCCAAATAAGCCAAAATATACCCACATTATCCACCATTGCGTAAATCGTTGTGTTTCTACAAAAGGCATCATTTTAATGATTTAAGGTGCCTGTATTCACTATAGGCGCCGCATCTTTGTCTGAACATAACACTACCATCAGATTGCTGACCATGGCCGCTTTTCTTTCTTCATCCAAGTCCACTACATCCTTTTGGTTCAATTCATCCAGGGCCATTTCCACCATACTTACCGCTCCCTCTACAATTTTATGTCGTGCTGCTACAATAGCTGTAGCCTGCTGTCGTTTAAGCATAGCATTGGCAATTTCCTGGGCGTAGGCCAGGTAACCGATCCGGGCCTCCAAAACTTCTATCCCTGCCATTTCCAGTCGGTCCTGAATTTCTTTTTCCAAAGCTTCACTTACTTCATTCACACTGGAGCGCAGAGTAATATCTTCTTCAATCCCCTCATCGGCAAAGTTGTCATACGGATACATACTGGCTAGTTTTCGAACGGCGGCATCGGTTTGTACTCTCACAAAATTCTTATAGTCGTCCACATCAAAGGCCGCCTTGTAGGTATCCGTCACACGCCAAACCAGAATTGTACTGATCATGACCGGGTTACCCAGTTTGTCATTTACTTTTAAGCGTTCACTGTCAAAGTTACTGGCTCTGAGGGATATTTTCCGTTTGGAATACAGCGGGTTCACCCAAAAAAGTCCGTTCTTTTTAATAGTGCCCACGTATTTACCAAAAAGCAATAATACCCTGGAGCTGTTAGGGTTGACCAATACCAGACCCATTGCCAGGATTATACCCAGGAAAATAGCTAATCCGTACCAGGCAGATGAGGTATTGATGATCATAGCGACACCTCCAAAAAGAAGTATCAGGCACATAAATAACATGAAGTAGCCATTGATCGGTCGTATTGTTTTTTCGTTTGTCATGATTTTGTAGTTGATATTAAATTAATATCATAAATATATCAAATTACAATAACTTATACAAGTTTGCATATTCCTATTGATAACAAATACAATCCCATCCCATAGTATTTGAGCGTTTTGGTAAAAGGAGATTTAGACGGGCTAGGGTGCTAAATAAGGCATTTTCATAGCCCACGTGATTTTAACTTGATCCCATGGTAGTTTATGAAAAGGATCAACATAGGCTATCTTAGCTTATCAAGACTTTAATTAAGAATTTCCGGCTCGATGTTTAGATCATATCTTTTAAAAGTATGTAAGGGGCAATAAAATGCTTTAGGGATTAACCATAGAATTAAGAACTTCTTCCAACCTGTTTTTAAATCTAACAAAAGAATCCAAGTATTCGAGGTCGGAAAGTGGAACTTCATTTCCTATTAGGTCATATAAATCTCCTATTTTGATTGAATATCTTCTTTGCTTTTTTGTTAATGCTTGATTGTGTATTTCAATTGCTCTTTGAATTTTACCCTTCGGATCGTTGACTTGCTCAATTCGACTAAGCTGATAGGTTAATTCTAAATCACTGTTAGATAAAGCAGTTTCAATATTGTTTTTAAGAATTTGTTTGTTACAAAGCATCCATGCTTCCGTTTCTTTAACCGGGATGATTGCAATCAAATTTTGATTGTAGAGGCCATCTTTATCGTTAGTAATTTCTTGAAAAGCGGTTTCAAAATGATTTTGATAAGCCCGTTCCCAATTGTTATTATCTGCATCTCGGTGAATAAATAGAATATTTTGATCTTTAGCTTCCTTGCTGGCTTTTAGGATGTTAGAATGAGATGAACCTGGTTTTTTTGGCATGATAGTCCATGACAGCTCTGCAGTAATTTCTCGATCTAACAAAAATTTCTCTACTATTCTTTCGGTTAAAACTGTCATGAACCGGGTATCAGAAGACCCCTCTCCTGTAAAAGCCAAAAATAAATTCATATCCCTTATTTAGCAAATACGTTATCGAATACATTAAGATATTCCGTTAGCTCATGATGTGTAACAGAATCCTCTGCAGGTATTGATTCTAGGAATAATCTTTTAGTATTATCCTTTTTCACAGGCGAAAGTCTGGTTATTTTATAAGATATTTTTTTTGTTGCATCAACTTTGCTAACAAGTCTTGAGAAATAAATAAGACTGGAATCAAAGTTTTCATTCTGCACTATTTCCTTAATTAATAATGGAGAATGTGTATTGATCAATACTTGCCTGAGAGGAAGATCAATTTCATTTTCATTTTTAAAATCTGTCGATAGTTTTCTGAGAACTTCCAAAATCTTTTTCATCCTATACGGATGTATACCATTTTCAGGTTCTTCAAAGCAAATTAACCCCTTATGCCTGTCATCATGATTAAGAGCAATCAAAGCAATTATTCTTAAAGTTCCTTCGGATAATACATTAGAACTAAATTTCCTACCATCCGCTCCTTCTGCCATTAAGACATATTGTTGTCTAACTTGATCTTCATCGATTGAAATAGATTTTATCTCAGGTAATAGACGGTGTACAATTCGACTCATTGAGCGGAGTGCCATTGGTTCGTAAGTCTGAATTCTTTTTATTAAGCCAGCCAGGTTTCTACCTTCTATGTCCAAAATATTGTCTCCTAGCATAGGCGAGGGTTTAGACAACTCAATTGGATTTAGCTGGAAAATTTTCCAATTTAGCATCTCATTCCTAACAGCAAAGGCGTGTGGAAATGAGGCATCATTTACTCCACTTAAAACTGTTCTTTCAAGATCTTTTATCGGGGTGGGTTTACCACCTCTTATGCCATCCTGTCTTAGACTAATAACTTTAACGTTATTCTTAACCTCTGTATTTATGTAAGGTTTATAGTTTAAGCTTCTTTTTGCCGATTCCCATTTTGTTCCAGCTACCACCTCCTTGAACCATTTATCTCCACCGCGTTTTATAGCTCTTAATGATTCATGATTAACAACCAATCTTTCTATTTTGAGTTTGGAATCAATTTTTCTGGAAATTTCAATTTCATATCGTAGTCTCCTATGGCTAAGTTCTTCTTGCTTATTGAAATCATCCCTCACATATTGATCTAAGAATAATTCAATGGCAATATGGATGCTAGGCGCAATTTGTATTGATGAGTATTGAGTAAATAACTCTAGAAAAGATCCTCTTTGGTCTGAAAAGGCTGTTTTTAAGTCATTTTCCGCTAAGCCTGACAATAATCTAATGGTATCGAACAAGTTACTTTTTCCAGATGCGTTAGTCCCGGCTACTATCACAAACGGGGAAAACGCCATACTGAAATTCTCAAAAGTTTTAAAACCGTTAATTTCTATTTTGGTTATCATGAACTAAAAGTAAGGATAATTCATGCTTTTTTAATTGGGGTTACAAAGATGTTTGGGGAAGTTGCTACCAGTAATTTTTACAAAACGTGGAAATGGGCCGAACAGTTTATTGTTGTCAACATTCTTCAAACTTAGGAATGTCAATTCCTGTTGAAAGAAAACTATATTTTGATTACCGCTTGGAGATTTTATTTCCCGTGATAGCACGTTGCCGGCTACACTTAAAACGATCCACCTCATCGTTTCGTAATTTAGCGTGTTTTGTTTTGCGACCCTGAACCCGTTCCCGCCACATTCTAAAACTACTGGATTTCATTTCCCTTCGCATAATTTCGATGGTTTGCTGTTCCGAAATCCCAAATTGAAAACGAATGGCTTCAAAAGGAGTACGGTCTTCCCAGGCCATTTCAATAATACGGTCAATGTCCCGTTCGGTGAGTTCTTTTTTCATAGCCTTGCGAATTTAACGGAAGATATGCGGTTTTCTTTAAACGGTGTATTGGATTATTGAATGATCCGAAAGGTTAAATTGATACGTTCCCCTACTTTTTTGGCAGTTTTAGGGATTTGATGTTGCCAGAAATGCTGGGTAGGCCCTTGCATAAGCAGTAGACTACCGTGCTGCAATAGCAGTTTGTGTTTTAAGGCCCTGTCTTGCTTATGTCGCAGGTGAAAAAAACGGGGTTCTCCAAAGGAAACCGAAGCAATGACCGGATTTACACCCAGTTCCTTTTCGTCGTCGGCATGCCAGCCGTTGCTGTCTTTTCCATCCCGGTACAGATTTAATAAACAGGTGGTAAAAGACACTCCTGCAGCGTGTTCAACCGTTTCTTTTATGGTTTGCAAGGGGGTACTAAAGGCATGCGGATGCATAATAATATTGGAATAGGAGTAGACTTTCCCATTGTTCCCGAAGAGTGCTGTAAGCCGGGGTTGCAAATAGGTTTTCCCAAAAATGGTAATATTATCCTGTTGCCAGGGAGTGGTAGCCCGTAAGGTTTCAAAATACCTGTCCGCCACTTTCGGTGGGAAGAAGTTGGAAAAATAGGTAATGTCAGCATCCGGCAACTCCAGATCGATCTTTTCAGGAAACAGCTGCATTTACTGCAATACTTTTTTAAGCTGGTTGCGGTATTCCGAAGGATTTTGACCGGTAAAAGCCTTAAAGGACTTATTGAAGTGCGAAAAATTGTTAAATCCGCTTTCAAAACAAACCTCAGTAATACTCATTGGTTGTTCCGCCAGTAATTTGGAGGCATGTACCAAACGATATTCGTTTACAAACTGTGTAAACGTCTTATTGGTGATTTTTTTGAAATACCGACAGAAAGAGGGTACGGTCATGCTCACCGTATCGGCAATTTCTTCCAGGCTTATGGGCTGTTTAAAATTGGCCTTCACATAATTGAATACCACATTAATCCGATCGTTGTCTTTCAATTCGCTTTGCATGGTAAAACCATCTGCATTAAGCACTTTATATTCTTCCGAATTCCCCAGTTCATTCAAAACATTAAGGATGGATAGTAAACGCTGAAAATCCGACTGGTATTCCATTACCTCCAATTTTTCACCGATCTTGGTTTTGGTCCTGCCGCTAAAGGCAATACCGCTTTTGGCAATATCGAGCAGTTTTTGAATTTTAGCCATTTCAGGGATATCAAAAAAATGATTCCCTAAAAAGTCCTCCTTCATATGAATTACGGTCTGGCGTTTGTTGCCGGTATTTTTATCCATAAATCCACAATGGGGAAGATTGGAGCCTATCAAGATCAAATCTCCGTCCCGGTAGTAGGAAACATGACTACCTATTTGCCGTTTTCCGGTGCCACCGTTTACATAAACCAATTCAATCTCCGGATGATAATGCCAAACCGTGTGATTTTTGGTACTATTCTGATCGTAGGTATTATAAGCAAAAGAGTTACCAAAATTGGGCTCAATAGCTTCTAAAGTAGGTTTCTGCTTTTTTGGTTCCATAACAGTATACATACGGTAAAATTACTGCGGTCGGATTCTTACAAACTATGCAAAATTACCCAAAAAGTGTTACAAATTACCTTTTAAGAAGATTTAACAGGGTATTAGGGTTAAAATACCATAGAAAGTGGAAAAACCTGTAGTAGAATTGGGGCCGCCGTTGGGTGTATGTTTGTACCGTAAAATTTAAACATCAAAAAAACGAGTGTTATGAAATCAATCGTAAGAAACGCAGTAGTTGTAGCCCTAATGTTTGCCGGAGTAGCAGGCTTGGCTAACGGACCTAAAGGTACTTTTGGAAAAAAAGTAAGCGAGGTAGAAAGAAACCTGATCACTGTTGAATTGGATCCTGTATTTACAAAAAAAGGGGACAAGTTGTTTATGAACTTATTGAATCTGGATCAGGAGAAAGTAACTATCAAAATTGTAGATAGTGAAGGTAGAGTAGTATACATTGAAACTGTAAAAGGGGAATTGGTTATCGAAAAAGCATTCAATTTTGAAAATGCTTTTGAGAACGAATACACTGTTCTAGTAGTAGATAACAATGAAACCTTCAAAGAAGTAGTAGAAGTAAAGTAGTTTGCATTTAGTTAATTTATTTCAGTAGGAAGCCCTGATGGAAACATCAGGGTTTTTTATGAACTCATTTAAACTTTTTCGCTTCAATCAAAAAAGTTTAAATGAGTTTTATAGCATTTTTTTTAGTTGTTCTCTTTTTTCCGCACGGATGTTTTCATTGGCAATAGCCCATTTGATCCATTCGGTATTTGTAGATTTTCGATTAACCAATTGATTGAACTGTTGCACCGTTAAAGGAGATTGAGATGGGGTGAGCAGTTCCAGTACATCCCCTGCAGCTACATTACCCTGGGTTAAGATGCGGACATAAGTGCCCGGATGTCCGAAATCAATAAACTCCCGTAGGACCTGTTGCGTTCCAAATTTTATTCCCAGTTTATAACAGGGCTGTCGGGGCTCTGTCACCTGCACTACGGCACTGCCTACTTTATAAATATCCCCAATACAAAGTTGGTTTTCATCCAGCCCTTCAACCGTCAAATTCTCTCCAAACATTCCCCAATCCCAATCCAAGGAAGGATAGTTTTCCTTCCAGTGATCATAATAATCCGAAGAGAAAAGATAACATGCCTTATACACTCCGCCATGGCGCTTTCTATCCACCACAGTATCATGGGTTACCTCTTCTTTGCCCAAAAAAATAGGAGTTTGGGTGGGATGTTTATAAATTCCCGTTTGTATTTGCCTTCCCCTCCAAAGTACGGTTACGGGTTCTGCAACATTGGTACTGATGACTTTCACAACAGGAAGATATAAAAAACCACCGATTGCTTCGGTGGTTTTTGAAGTAAACTATGGTTGAGGTTTGTTATGCTTTCTCCAGATTTTTTGTAACACTGTAGCCCGCTAATAGTCCTACACCGGCTAAGGTGATAATGGTTCCCGGATAGGCTACTTCTTCATATACTCCCAATATTTCTACCAGGGTAGCCGCTAAGAAGATGGCCACCCCTACACTGATAAGTAAGATGGCGAAATTGATGAGGAATATTTTCCAGGAGGGAACATATCCCGGGGATTTGGTTCGTACAAAAACGTTGGCGTCTACCCCTTTTTCAATTAGTGCCAAACGCTCCCTGTTCCTTGTAGAAAAGTACAGGTACAGTATTGCAAAAATCGTAAGGAAAAAACTCACCGGAATTAGTATTGCTGCTGCCATAATTGTTGTTGTTTTAATTGATAAATAAACTCATTTGCTCCTTTGGACGGTGGATTTCCGGAAAAGGTTACACTTCGCTAAGTTTTTTTAGTTTTAAGTAACCTTTTGCAGAAGACTATCGTCAAATTATACAATGAGAGAGGACAACCAACCTAATATTACTGCTATCCTGGGTGGAGATGCAAAAGAATTTGCCAGATTAGTGGACCGGTATAAGAATGTGGTATTTACGGTGGCATTAAGAATGTTGAAAAATACCGAAGAAGCGGAAGAAGTGGCACAGGATACTTTTATTAAGGTATTTAAGTCCTTAAAAAAATTTAAAGGAGAATCAAAGCTATCTACCTGGATTTACCGGATAGCCTATAATACTTGTTTGGACAGGTTGAAAAGAAGAAGTCAAGATAGACAAAATGTTGCCATTGAGGAGATGAATGGTTTTGAAGTAGGTAGTATGGACAATGCCCTGGATAACATGGTAAGATCGGAAAGACAGGAATTGATACGAGCATGTGTGCAAAAATTAGCGCCAAAGGATGCTGCTTTACTCACATTGTTCTATTTTGAAGAGAAGAACCTCAATGAGTTGGGAAGAATTTTAAAAATGAAAGAAAGTGCGGTGAAGGTAGGATTGTTTCGTGCTCGTGCTAGATTGGCAAAAATTGTCAAGGAATATTTAGAACCAGAAATCATTACTAATTATGAAAGATGATAAGGCATTAGAAGAATGGACGCGTACCCTTTTTGATGTGGATGAATTGGAGTCCCCCTCTCCGGATTTTACCAGAAAGGTAATGGCCCAACTGCAACCACAATCTGTGGAACGGTTAAGGCATTCTGCCTTGATCCCCAAATGGCTATGGATTTTACTGGGATGCTGTTTTGTAGGATGTACATTTTTTGTATTGGGCCAGGTGGGAATAGCATCTCCTCAAATAGAGTACAGTCATAGTATTGAAGGCATCAATACCTGGGTTGTAGAAGCTGCATCGGGTCTTAGATTTGCAGATTCTTTAGGGTATATTTTTGCAGCATTAAGTGCCATGATTGGTTTTCAGGTGATTTTGTTGAAAAAACAATTGCAGGGTCGGATGGCTTAAAACTGCAAATACCCATACGCCCAATACATTAATCCAAATTGCAAAGGAACTCGCAACCACAATATCCATTTGGGTACACCGGCAGAAGCTTCCTTTCCGGAGAGCATATAAAAGTGTACGGATAGAAAGACGGCCAGCATGAGTATAATTCCATAAATAGCCGGATTTTTTGTCTTTGGCCAAAACAGGGCACTACCTAACACCACCTCGGCAACTCCACTCCAGTACACCAACTTTTTAGGGTATGGAAGATATTTTGGCATAATACGCAAATAGGCCCTGGGAAAAACGAAGTGGAGTAGTCCTGCAAAAATGTACATGCCGGCCATGAGATAGAGGTGCCAGGGAGCATTCATGGAGTATGCCTGAAATACCAGAAGGGAATGGATTCCTGGGTGACCTCTACAACCGTACTGTCTTCCCTGCGCTTTCTTTTAAGCCGCAGCATATGCTTGCCTTCTCCCAACGCCTCAACATTCAGGAAGGTCTCAAACCCCAAATGGTCTTTGTTATCGGTGGTAATTATAAATTCACTATCCATTTTCAGGGAATCAATTTCAAAAGAATATATGGTATTAAAGGTTTCCAGGTATTTTTTTCGAATGCTGTCTTTTTGTCGTGTGGTGGTAACCTTATCACTCCAACTGGTACTGAACTTTAAACTGGAAGATAGTCCTCTTCTGTCTTTTTGGGGTTTTAATGAATCGTTGTAAGCAAAAATTCGTTCCTCTATACTTTCAGAAAATGGCATAAACACCTGGAGGTAGGGGGTGGTTATTACCTTGGATGGAATAACCGCTTCTCCCGGATAATCACTATCCTTGACCAGCATGTCCATATAGTTCTCTTTGTTAGCAAAAATGGAGGAGGAATTTCTATCGTCTTCCAGGTAATTGGAATTTCTGTATTCTATTCCAGTGAGAAAAAGTATCAAAATGTAAATAGGTGTCAACAATAAGATCAATCGCTTTCCGAATTTGTTGTCCAGGAAATTATACACCAGGGGACGATATAAAAAGGATAAGGTAAGAAAACTAAAGACCCAATAGATGGGGAAGTAAAAGCGGGAGACCCACTTATTCCTTTTTAAGAGCCCCTGGGTAATAAAATCGAAAAAAACGAAGAACATACCAAAGGCCAAAAAAACCATGAGAACCGTTCCCACTCCCTGAGAAAGCCATCCGGGGAGGTCATCGTTGTCTATAACGTAATTGGCCAACAGGACAATAGTGATCATGACCATGGTAAAGGCCAAAACGTAAAAAATAAGAAGGAAAGAAATGGCAAAAAGGACACTGCAGTAGTTCTCCAGATTGGCAATGTAACGGTCAAATGAAACAATACGTTTTTTAAGGTACTTTTTAAAGCTTTCGCTGTAGCGAAGGTTTTCAAATTCAATATCCCCTGAAACATATCGCAATCCCAGGGCGCCTATCCAGAGCCCTCTGAGGACTACATGGAGCAATAGATTAAAAATAAGAATGGAACAGGCCACATAAACTACAAGGTAGATGACAAAACGGTAGATCTGCTCATTGTTTTGCGCATTTACCATTTCCACTTTTAGTGGCTCGTAGGCTGTAAAAAGGCCAAAAATGGCAAAACCGGATATAATAAGTTCTAATTCCCAGCTTTGCTGTTGTAGAGAGTCAAGCAATTTTTTAAATGCAGGACTTTTATAATCGTTACTCACGGGAAATTCAATTTATTCACAAGATAATCACAATTTAGGTTTTATCTTTTGAGCTCTGGTCGGCAACGGGCAAAACGGTACTTTCGGAAAACGTAACAGTATCCCGGCTCGGTCATAGTGCTCTTGGTAGTTCAGCTCTTTCGGCAGATTTTTCACCAAACAATATACTGCCCTACCGTTTGCCGTGAGTATCCTGAATTGTTTTTGAAGTTTTACCTCTAAAAACGAATAACGTAAAAAAACAAAACCGCTTTGTTTGTACAAAGCGGTTCAATGTATAAAGAATTCCAAATTGGAATGATGGCCTATTTGATCATCTCGTAACTACGACTAATAAACTGCGTTAGTTCTTCTCCTTTTAGGAGTCCTTTGGATAAACGCGCTAAATCCAGCGACTGGTTGATCAGCCGTTCTCTTTTCTTTGCGGTTTTTGTGTGCAATATTTCGTTCACCAGATCGTGATTTGTATTCACGATGAGGTTAAACATGTCCGGCATGTTACCCATCCCAAACATACCTCCACCTCCGGTTTGCTGCATCTCCTTCATACGGCGCATAAACTCAGGTTCTGTAATGATAAAAGGCTGTGCCTGGCTGTCCATAGCTTCCATCTGTATGGTATATCCCTTTTCTCCGATCACATTTTCAATTTCGCCCTTAAGCTTGTCCTTCTCGTCATCGGACATTTTGGAAATTGCCGTATCCTCTTTTTTGATGAGGTTATCGATATGATCCGCATCCACACGGGCAAATGAGATCTTTTCCTTGGAAGTTTCCAATTTTTGCATCAAATGTGGTACAATAGGAGAGTCTAACAACAGCACCTCATACCCTTTGGCCTTTGCCGCTTCAATATAACTGTGTTGCGCCTCCTTGTCTGAAGCATAAAGGATCACCAATTTATCGTCCTTATCGGTTTGATGGTCCTTTATTTTAGTTTCCAGTTCCTCATAAGTGTAGAATGCTCCATCCACTGTGGGGTAGAGCGCAAACTTTTCGGCTTTTTCAAAAAATTTATCTTCGGAAAGCATTCCGTATTCGATAACCACCTTAATATCATTCCACTTTTTTTCAAAATCTTCCCGATTATTTTTAAAAATGGAATTTAGTTTATCGGCTACTTTTTTAGTGATGTAGGTAGCTATTTTCTTTACAGCACCATCGGCCTGAAGATAGGACCGGGAGACATTCAACGGAATATCCGGGGAATCGATTACCCCACGTAACATAGTGAGAAACTCCGGAACAATGCCTTCTACATTATCCGTAATAAATACTTGATTTTGATACAGCTGTATTCTGTCTTTCTGGATATTCAGATCATGAGTAAGTTTGGGGAAATACAAGATTCCGGTAAGGTTAAAAGGATAGTCTACATTCAAATGAATGTTAAACAAAGGCTCCTCAAACTGCATGGGATATAATTCCCGGTAAAAATTACCGTAATCCTCATCCTTAAGATCAGTTGGCTTTTTGGTCCAGGCAGGGGTAGGGTTATTGATAATATCGTCTACTTCCTTAGTAGGGGCCGGATCTTCTTCTTTTGCGTCTTCCGGCTTAGGCAGGGTTTCCGTTCTGGTGCCGAATTTGATGGGAATCGGCATAAATTTATTATACTTCCGTAACAATTCCCGTATCCTTGAATCCTCCAAAAACTCTTTGGAATCTTCTGCAATATGGAGTACTATTTCCGTACCCCGGTCTGCTTTATCTGTTTCTACCAGCTCAAATTCAGGAGAACCGTCACAAGACCAATGCACGGCTGATTCATCTTTATAACTCCTGGTAAAGATCTCTACCCTGTCCGCTACCATAAAAGCGGAATAGAAACCAAGTCCAAAATGGCCGATAATCCCGGCATCCTTTTCAGCATCTTTATACTTGTCTAAAAACTCCTCAGCTCCGGAAAAAGCCACCTCATTAATATATTTTTTCACCTCCTCTCCGGTCATTCCAATACCCTGGTCAATAATTCGGATTTCTTTTTTGTCCTTATTTATTTTTACCTCAATAAAGGGGTCGCCGTAGTCTACTTTTGCTTCTCCAATTGACGTAAGATGCTTCAATTTTAAAGTGGCATCTGTAGCATTGGAAATAAGCTCACGGAGAAAAATCTCGTGATCACTGTACAAAAACTTTTTAATAAGCGGAAAAATATTGTCTACCGAGACATTGATTTTACCTGTAGTCATGTTGTATTGCTTTTACTGTTTGTTCTTAAGAATTAAAACGACCAATATTCCTGATCATTTCTCCCAGCAATTCAAAAAAAGTACCAATCTGAGAAATGTGACAAACTGACATACCTGTACTATGTAAAAAGTGTGGTTTGAAAATTTAACACTTTTTATGTTTAAGTTAATAGTTGAATGATTAAACATTTATTAAGTTTGTACCGTTGTGGTAAATGATTGCTATGAAAAAGTATACACTACAACAAGTTTGTTTATTTATTGGTTAGGTTGTTTGAAAACGCGTTTTCCCTCGAAGGCGCGTTTTCGCTTTTTCAAAGGGATTATATCCTTTTTAACAACAATACTGTTTAGAAAATATTATTTTTGCTTTAACAAAAAATGAATATGGCTACTAAAACTTCATCCGCAAAAATTACAGATGACAAAATCATTACCGCTTACATGGAGACTGTTTTGGAACATGAAAGGTTTCCCCAGTCTGTGTACAAATTTTGTAAACAGCACAAGTTAAAGGAGGAAGAGTTTTATTCTTTTTTTGGATCCTTTGATGCCCTTCGTAGGGCGATCTGGACCAAGTTTTTCCAAAATACCATGAATCTCATTTCAAAAAATGAAGAGTACACAACCTTTTCGAATAAGGACAAAATGCTCACCTTTTTCTATACATTTTTTGAAATAGCAACGCTTAATCGCAGCTACGTGCTTTTTTCGCTGGAAGAAAATCGAAAAATGTTGGAAAAGCTCTCGGATTTGAAAGATTTGCGTTCTCACATTAAAGATTTTGCAACAGAACTTATAGATGAAGCCAACGCAGATAAAAATTTGCGCATCACAAAGAGGAGTCCTCGTATATTCTCTGAAGGGGCCTGGGCGCAATTTTTGTTCTTGCTTCGTTTTTGGATGGATGATTCCTCCGCTGGTTTTGAGAAGACTGATCTGGCCATAGAGAAATCCGTTACCACCATTTTTGACGTTTTTGATAACACTCCATTGGAGAGCCTTATCGATTTCGGAAAATTTCTGTATAAAGAACATTTTGTTTAGCCTTCTATGAAAACACTGGATAGCATACCCACGGGTAAAATTGAGCGTGCCGGCCGATTGGTGAAAACCGGGGTTAAAATAGGGGGGAACTATGTAAAATACTACGGAAAGCGACTGGTAAATGCTGAGGTAAGCCGGGAAGAGCTGGACGAGAATAACGCTACGGACATTTATGACGGATTGAAGAGTCTTAAAGGTAGTGCTTTAAAAGTGGCCCAAATGTTGAGCATGGAAAAAAATCTGTTGCCCCGGGCGTATGTGGAAAAATTCTCGCTCTCTCAGTTCTCGGTCCCACCGCTTTCCGCACCTCTTGTACGGAAGACCTTTAAAAAGTATCTGGGACAATATCCGGAAGCTATTTTTGACACCTTTGAACGAGATTCCATAAATGCGGCCAGTATTGGACAGGTACACAAGGCCACTAAAGACGGAAAAGAATTGGCGGTTAAAATTCAATACCCGGGGGTTGCAGAAAGCATTAGCAGTGATCTTGCCATAGTAAAACCCATTGCTATTCGCATGTTTAATCTCCAGGGAAAAGATTCTGATAAATATTTCAAGGAAGTTGAAAACAAGCTCGTTGAAGAAACGGACTATATCCTGGAACTGCAACAAAGCCAGGAGATCACCGAAGCCTGCGAAATGATCACAAATATCACATTTCCCAGGTACTACCCCGAATTGTCCAGTGAAAGGATCATCACCATGGATTGGATGAAAGGAAAACACCTTAGTGAGTTTGCCAGGACCGATTTTTCCGATGATCTAGGCCATAAGTTGGGACAGGCACTTTGGGATTTTTACATGTATCAGATCCACGGACTTAAAAAAGTGCACGCCGATCCGCATCCCGGAAATTTTCTGGTGAGCCAGGAAAACACATTGATCGCCATAGATTTCGGGTGCATCAAAGAAATTCCTGATGAGTTCTACAGGCCCTATTTTGAATTGGCATCGGAAGAAAACATCAACAATGAGGCGCTTTTTATGCAAAAGCTCTATGAACTTGAAATACTAACACCAACGGATTCACAAAAAGAACTGGACTTTTTTACTGCCTTATTCAAGGAAATGCTTACCCTGTTCACTTCACCTTTTAACCAGGAGGAGTTTGATTTCGGTTCAGAGGTATTTTGGGCTAAAATTGCCAACCTGAGTGAACGGTATTCAAAGGACGAACAAATCCGAAAGATGAATGGTAACCGGGGGTCCAAGCATTTTCTTTACATGAATCGCACATTTTTCGGCCTCTACAATTTACTGCACGACTTAAAGGCTAAGGTGGTGGTGAATAATTTTAGAAAATATTTGAAATAGAACCTGTCTTAAATCCCATGAACTTAAGACGGGTTCATAATCATTTGTCTTTTCCCGTAGGCTTGGGAAGTTCCGGTACCTCCTCTTTTTGTTTTACATATTTTTCAAGCCACTGATCCTGCTCCCAAAGCAAATGCAGAATACTTTCTTTGGCCCTGTATCCATGGCTTTCCTTGGGCAACATCACCAGACGTACCGTGGCACCTAATCCTTTAAGGGCATTGAAATAGCGTTCACTTTGCATGGGATAGGTGCCGGAATTGTTGTCGGCCTTTCCATGCACTAATAATAAGGGGGTCTTCATTTTGTCCGAATGCATGAAAGGAGACATGGTGTAGTACACGTCCGGGGCTTCCCAATAATTACGTTCTTCACTTTGGAATCCAAATGGGGTAAGGGTTCTGTTATACGCCCCACTACGGGCAATACCGGCTGCAAAAAGGTTGGAGTGTGAGAGTAAATTGGCCACCATGAACGCGCCATAGCTATGCCCTCCCACAGCCACTCTGTTTCTGTCAATATAGCCTAATCCATCTACTGCATCTATAGCCGCTTTAGCATTGGCCACTAATTGTGTTCTAAACGTATCATTGGGTTCTTCATCCCCTTCGCCAATAATGGGAAAAGCGGCATCATCTAAAACTACATAGCCTTTGGCAACCCAATAAATAGGCGATCCCCAATACGGATATGTAAACTCATTGGGATTTTGGGTATTCTGTGATGCACTGTTCTTGTCTTTAAATTCCCTGGGGTAAGCCCACAGGATCATTGGCATCTTTTCTTTTGAAGCTTTGTCATATCCTACAGGTAAGTATAATGTACCACTTAATTCCAGACCATCCTCCCGTTGATACGTAATCACTTCCTTGTGTACGTTCTGTATACTTTTAAACGGGTTTTCAAAATCTGTGAGCTGAACAGTTTTCCCTTTTTTGACCAGGTTCCTGTGATAGTAGTTAGGATATTCGCTTGACGATTCTATACGGACCAAAAGCTCATCTTTTTTTACGTCGTAATTGATAAGATCTTCTTTTTTGCCTTCTAGTTTAGAAGTATACAATCTGTTCTTGCTTAAGCGGGTTAAGTCCATTTTATCCACAAATGGAAACTGTCCCTCCTGGGTGAATCCCTCTCCCATTAAAAAAGCATTGGTGCCATCCAGGGCCAACACATCCGTACCCAGCGTGCTTCTTTTGGTTACAAAACTTCCGGGATCGCTATACACATCCTGGTAATTTCTATCCTCAATGATTTTTGGTGTACCGGAGGGCTTGGAAGGATCAAAAAGATAGCCTTTCAGGTTTCTATTGTTCCACCAGTAATCATATGCAATGGCTGTATTTTCATTTCCCCATAGGATTTGATAGTACCTGTTCTTCAATTTGAGTAAGCTTTCCCCTTTTGTATTGAAAGGCGCTTTTAGCTGAAATACTTCATCCCTGTACTCCACTTGTTTTTCCGGATCACCTTCATCAAGAGCCTGGACATAAATCACAGTGCTGGGTTGGTCATTTCTCCAGGAAAGTGAACGCATTCCCATTCGGACCGCCATGAATCCTTTGGGTAAATCTTCGATCAGAGGAACTTCTAATAGTTCAGATAATAAACTGCCATCAGCATTGTAGATCGTTGTGTTTGAAGGAAAACGGTAATAGGGCACTAAATAAGAAAAAGGTTTCTCCACCTTGGTTACCATAACATACTTCCCATCCGGTGAAAAGCTGATACTGCTATACATGGCAGCTTCTTTCCATTTTGTTTTGGAACCGTCAAGATTTACCTTGTATAAAGAAGACCGTGCCAGTTGCTCAAAGTTGAACTCGTCATTTGGGTTTTTCAACAAATCCTGGTAGGTTCTGTTTTGCGCTTTTTTACCGTCGTTAGAGGATATGGTGGGTCCTGCCGGAACGGCTTCCGCAACATTAATAAGTTCTTCCCTATCGCTGGGTAGCATTTTAACGAGCATGGATTTTCCATCCTTAAACCAATTGATAACATCTCTCATATTGGCATTAACCCCGGCTTCGGTCAATTTGGTTAACTGTGCTTTCTTTAAATCAAGAACCCAAACTTCAACACCATCCTTAGTGGTATTGGTAGCGGCAATCATGGATTGGTCGGGAGACCAATTAAAGTTTGCCAGTCTTGGATTATCGGGCATATCGCTGACCTGAATGGCTTCCTTGGCCCCAATTTTCTTTACTTTAATATTATTGTAATAGTTGGTACGGCTGCCAATGTTGGTTTTGGGATTTATGCGCAAACCCGCCAGGCGTAGTTCCGCTTCTGACAGTTCTGCAATGCTCTTATAAGAATCCCGGTAAAGCAAAACCATATATTCCCCATCATCTGTAATTAAAACAGAAGGTGCCAAGGGAACATCGACCAGTTCTAAAATCTCTTCTGAGGGTTTTTGATAATTCAATTTTTCTTGCGAAAAACAAAGCATACTCACCAATAAAAAGCAAGCTAATCCAATTTTTTTCATGAGTTTTTATTTAGGATTTGAATGGTGCCGATCATTTTCTAAAAATACAATAAATCATTTGTTTTTTGTTCTTATAATCGGTAGATAACTGTAGGAGGAATCGTCAAATGTTGATGATATGATAATTGTTTTTTTCTTTTTTAATAGATCTGTAAATATTATTGGTTAATTTACCTTTTGATGCTAACCATCCTTTTGGCGATAGTTAGTGCTAAAACAAAGAAGTATGTATAACTCGAAGATAACCGGATTAGGGTACTATGTACCGGATCATGTGGTGACCAACGACGATCTTTCTAAAGTAATGGATACCAGTGACGCCTGGATACAGGAACGAACAGGAATAAAAGAACGACGGCATGTGAATTCGGAAGCGGACAGTACTACCTCAATGGGTGTTAAGGCAGCCGAAATTGCCATTGAGCGTGCCGGAATTGATAAGGAAGATATTGATTTCATCATCTTCGCTACCCTTAGTCCGGATTATTATTTCCCAGGGCCTGGGGTTTTGGTGCAACGCGATTTGGAGATAAAAACAGTAGGTGCTTTAGATGTTCGGAATCAATGCTCTGGCTTTGTATATGGCCTTTCCGTAGCAGACCAGTATGTAAAGAGTGGTATGTATAACAACATCCTGGTCATAGGTTCCGAAGTCCATTCCCGGGGGTTGGACATGACAACCAGAGGTCGTGCAGTTTCTGTGATTTTTGGGGATGGCGCAGGAGCAGCTGTAGTGAGTAGGGAAGACGATACCTCCAGGGGGATTTTATCCTCACACCTACATTCTGAAGGACAGTATGCCGAAGAGCTGGCCGTTACTGCCCCGGGAATGGGCAAGCGTTGGGTTACGGATATTCTGAAGGATAATGATCCTAATGACGAATCCTATTATCCGTATATGAATGGGCAGTTTGTATTTAAAAATGCGGTGGTTCGGTTTAGTGAGGTAATACTTGAAGGACTCCAGAAAAACGGACTTCAGGCTTCCGATATTGATCTGTTGATACCCCACCAGGCGAATCTGAGGATCTCGCAATTTGTACAAAAGAAGTTTGGCCTTAGGGATGACCAGGTGTATAACAACATTACACATTATGGGAATACCACGGCCGCATCTATTCCTATCGCGCTAACCGAGGCCTGGGAAAAGGGCAAGGTCAAAGATGGGGACCTGGTGGTACTGGCTGCTTTTGGGAGCGGTTTCACCTGGGGTAGTGTTATTATCCGATGGTAGGCGTAAAGAAAGCCCTGGCCTTTCAACGAATCAAAAGCCAGGGCTGGTGACCACCTGGTAAGAACTAACCAACCAATATTCAACCAAGTGGTTCAGGCTTATCAAAGAATATCCATATTAGTTTCTGGTTTCGGAGCATGGTGCACCAGGACAAAAAATACCATGTGCAGTAGCCCAATATATTGGAGTACTATTTTTTCATGCTCGTTCATTTTTGATTGATCAATGTTATTCACTAGACGGTAGTTTTACTACCATGTTACAGCAATGTTGTTTTTTAACATTTTAGTAGGGATCCCTACGGAAAAAAGAAACCCTGACGAGCAAGCGCTGTCAGGGTTTTACATTGATAAGCTATACTAAACACTAACCATTAACTATAAAAAATACAGTCTTACCAATGAATAAAGCTGTCTTGTTCTCTAATAGACGTAATTTTTTTTAAGTTGTTACGACTTTTGCGATAGTTTAACATACCCTTTGTGCCATGAAAACTACCCTTGTATTTGGGGCTTCCTTAAAACCAGACCGATACAGCAATCTGGCCATAAAACGCCTCCGAAATAACAAACAGGCAACCTATGCTTTTGGGTTGAAAGCTGGGTTAGTTGGCGATGTGCAAGTTACTACCAATTTAGGTGAATTACCAAATATTGATGTTGTAACGTTGTATTTAAACCCTGAACGGCAAAAACAATACTATAAAACTATTCTTGAATTGCAACCGGAAAAAGTAATTTTTAACCCGGGTACTGAGAATCCTGAGTTTTACCAACTGCTTCGGCAAGAGGGTGTTGTGGTTGAAGAGGCTTGTACGTTAGTATTGTTGGCAACCGGGCTATACTAGTAAGAGGCTGCCGTGCAAACCAGATACCCATCATTAGTAATGGATTTGGAACATATCAGCTATTTGACCTTCTACGTCTAATAAGCCACAACCCAAAAAAGGTCAAAATGCCGTTTAAAGGCAAAAGTTCATAGCCCAGCACATAACCGCCCAGGTATTCGGGCTCAATATTGCCCAAAATAGTAATGATCACCACAGCGACCACTGCAACCACCCAGACATATCGGTCCTTAATGGCATGTTTTGTGAAAATCCCAAATGCAAAAAGGCCCAGTAAAGGCCCATAGGTATAGCCGGCTACGGTTAACAAACTATCGATCACATTACTGCTGAGGATATATTTGAAAGTGATGATCACCACAACCAGGGCTATACTCATCCAGATATGGGTTTGCTTTCGAATACGTTTCTGTTGGGCATCCGTTTTATTTTCCAGGTTCAGGAAATCTATGCAAAACGAAGTGGTTAGTGAGGTTAATGCACTGTCTGCGCTACTGTAGGCCGCAGCGATCAATCCTAACATAAAGGTAATGGATAGCGTAAGCCCCAATCCACTGTTCAGGGCGATTTCCGGAAAGAGCAAATCCGTCTTCGGTGTACCATCCATTAAAGGCACGGCAATGGCGTTCCTATCGGCATAAATAAATAATAAGGCCCCTAAAAGCATAAACAGAAAGGTAACGCCTACCAGTACAATACTAAAGGAGATCATATTTTTTTGTGCGTCCTTCAGATTTTTACAAGTGAGGTTCTTTTGCATCATATCCTGATCGAGTCCTGTCATACAAATAGTTACAAACATTCCACCTACAAAGGATTTAAGAAAGTGATTACGGGCCAGAATGTCTTCCGTGAAGAGGAATTTATTATAGTTTTTAAGTTCTGGAGAAGCGATGAATTCTTCAAAAGTCCATCCCAATTCTCTATTTATAAATACAATGGAAAGAATTACCGCCAGAACCATAAAAGTGGTCTGCAAGGTATCGGTCCATACAATGGTTTTTATACCTCCTTTATTCGTGTATACCCAAATCAACAGAATAGAAATAATCACAGTAATTTCAAAGGGAATTCCGAAATCGTCAAAAACAAATTGTTGTAAAACAATAGCAACAAGAAACAGCCGGAATGCCGCACCTAATACCCGGGATATGAAGAAGAAAAACGCCCCCGTTTTATGGCTTACGGGGCCAAAACGTTCCTTCAAATACTCGTAAATGGAGGTAAGGTTCAGACGATAATAAATAGGCAATAACAAAAACGCCACCACAAAATAGCCGAACAGATACCCCAAAACCACTTGCAAGTAGCTAAACTGGGAGGCTTCTACCCACCCGGGAACGGAAATAAAGGTTACTCCCGAAAGGGATGCTCCTATCATTCCAAAGGCTACCAGATACCAGGGGGATTGCTTACCAGCTTTAAAAAAGTCGGCATTGGAATCGTTTTTACCAGTAAAGTAGGAAATGAACAAAAGGAGTATAAAATAGGCGCCTATAAGCAACAGGATTTGTAAGGCAGTCATACGTTGGATTTGCGTTGCAAAATACGAAATCTAATTCCAGAAGATTAGTTGTAATTTTGCTCAAAGAATTTGACTATGGAATTTTCCTCAAAACTTTTGGAAAATGCGGTCTACGAAATGGCTCAATTACCTGGTATTGGCAAACGGACGGCTCTGCGCCTGGTGCTTCATTTGCTAAAACAGCCAAAGGAGCGTACGCAGCAATTGTCGGCTGCCCTGTCTAAGCTTCGGGAAGAAGTGAATTTCTGCAGAAGTTGCTTTAATATCTCGGATACGGAAATCTGTGAAATTTGTGCTAATCCCAAGCGTGATCGCAGTATTATTTGTGTAGTGGAAGATGTCCGGGATGTAATGGCAATTGAGAACACGGCGCAATTTCAGGGGCTGTACCATGTACTGGGAGGAAAGATTTCCCCCATGGAAGGCATAGGTCCCCAGGATCTGAAGATCGCCCAACTGATAGAAAAAGTAAGGGCAGGGGAAGTCCGGGAATTGATCTTTGCTTTGAGTTCTACCATGGAAGGAGATACCACCAATTTCTATATTTACAAACAGTTGGAAGGATTGGAAGTGAAAACTTCGACCATTGCCAGAGGAATCGCTGTGGGGGATGAATTGGAATATGCGGACGAAGTCACCCTGGGGAGAAGTATTGTGAATCGTGTACCATTTGAGCGTTCCATCAAGGCAAATTAAAGACCTCAAATAATACGGTTTATACAATAAACTGACGCAAAATATGTTATTTTTGCAAAAAATATTAGATAACAGACATTTGAATTAGGAATATGTCAAAGTTTGAACTAAAACTGCCGCAAATGGGGGAGAGTGTTGCCGAAGCAACACTGACAGCATGGCTCAAAGAAGTAGGGGATACCATAGAGATGGACGAGCCCATCTTCGAAATTGCCACGGATAAGGTAGATTCCGAGGTGCCCAGTGAAGTGGAAGGCAGATTATTGGAAAAAAGGTTTCAGGTAGACGATATTATCAAAGTAGGTGAAGTAGTTGCCGTCATCGAAATATCCGGAGAAGCTGCTACTGAGGTTAGCGAACCGGAAGTGATAAAAGAAGAAGCGGTGGCCGAAGTGAGCATTCCTGTGGCTGAATTGGAAAAAGGAATGCAAGTCGCAAAAGAAGCGACTGGTCTTCCCCAACACGATTTCTCCGGTTCCGAGCGATTTTATTCCCCTTTGGTCAAAAATATAGCAAAACAAGAAGGCATTTCCGTTGCCGAATTGGATACCATTCCGGGGACCGGAAAGGAAGGCAGGGTAACCAAAAACGACATTCTTGCTTTTATTGCCGATAGCGGCGGAAATGGCGATCCTACTAAAAGGACAGTGGACGAAAAACCTGAGGTTGTTGAAACTGTGGCAACGCCGAAAGTCGAGGTAGTTACGGCGGCGCCTGAAAAGGCCCAACCATCTGCTCAGGGATCTCCTTTGGAAATAAAGGAAGGTGATGAAATCATTCCCTTATCCCGGATGGGTAAGTTGGTGGCACAACATATGGCAAAAAGTGTAGCCACTTCGGCACATGTACAAAGTTTTGTAGAGGTGGATGTCACCAATGTAGTGCAATGGCGTAATACATGGAAAAAACCGTTTGAAGAACGTGAGGGCGAAAAACTCACCTTTACCCCAATTTTTATGGAGGCGGTAGCCGTGGCCCTAAAGAAACATCCGTTACTCAATATTTCCCTGGATGGGGACAAGATCATTAAGAAGAAAAACATCAACCTGGGTATGGCGGCGGCCCTTTCTGACGGAAACCTCATTGTTCCGGTGATCAAGAACGCGGACCAATTGAATCTGGTAGGCATGGCAAAAACCGTAAATGACCTGGCCAATAGGGCAAGGAACAACCAATTGAAACCGGATGAGGTTCAGGGGGGTACCTACACCGTTACAAACGTTGGGACTTTTGGAAGTGTCTTTGGCACCCCTATTATCAATCAACCGCAAGTGGGTATCCTGGCACTGGGGGCTATTCGAAAAATACCTTCGGTTATTGAAACCCCGGAAGGTGATTTTATAGGCATACGACATAAAATGTTTCTTTCCCATAGCTATGATCACCGTGTGGTAAACGGGGCTCTAGGGGGCATGTTCGTGAAAACAGTAGCGGATTATTTGGAAGCCTGGGACATTCAAAGGGAAATCTGATCCCAAAAAAGCGGACTTTTCGATTTACTATGCCTATTTTCGGATTTCGAAACCCCATCAAAATGCTTAGATCGTTCCTATTTTCCTTTCTTTTATTGAATATGATGTGCCGTATAGGTATTGCCCAGGAATATTCAGACTATCAAAAAAAGCAGTTTGTACAAGGCAGCGGGGTACTTCCGTATCGTTTGTTATTGCCCAAGGACTTTGATCCCGGTAAAAAATATCCGCTTCTCCTTTTCCTCCATGGATCCGGAGAGCGCGGGAACGATAATGAAAAGCAATTAACCCACGGCGCATCACTGTTCCTTAATGATACTGTAAGAACAAATTATCCGGCCATAGTGGTTTTTCCGCAATGTGCTGAAAAGAGTTCCTGGGTCAGGATTGAAGCAGAGGGGGCAATGGGTAGCCGGGAATTTACCTTTTTCAAAGACGCTCCGCCTACTCAGGATATGGTATTATTGGAAGGTTTAATAGCACAATTAAAAGAAGAGTACCGTATTGCTAAGAACCGGATGTACGTTGGAGGTCTTTCCATGGGGGGCTTCGGTACTTTTGAACTGGTTCGGCGTAATCCCAGGATGTTTGCTGCTGCATTTCCTATTTGTGGTGGGGCTAATCCGGAAATTGCCGGTAAATTAAAAAAAACAAACTGGTGGGTATTTCACGGTGGCGCAGACGAAGTGGTCCCCCCAATATACTCTACACAGATGGTGGAAGCTTTGCGGGAAAGGCGTGTTAAGGTGCGTTATTCGTTATATCTGGCGGTAGGGCATAATAGCTGGGATAACGCCTTTGCCGAACCGGAATTGTTGAGCTGGTTGTTTTCCAAACGCAAATAACTACTATGGAACTGAAATTGACCAAACCCATTTGTTTTTTTGATTTGGAAACTACCGGTACTAATGTTGCCAGGGATCGGATCGTTGAAATCTCAATCCTTAAAATATTTCCTAATGGAAACAAGGAGAGCAAGACCTGGCTGGTGAATCCGGAAATGGAAATCCCTCAGGAAGTAGTGGCGGTGCACGGTATTTCCAACGAAAAAGTAGCTAGTGCACCGACTTTTAAACAGCTGTCCAAAGAGATTTATAAAATGATCCGGGATAGCGACCTGGCGGGCTATAATTCGGATCGTTTTGATATTCCCTTGCTGGCCGAAGAAATGCTAAGGGCAGAAGTAGATTTTGACCTGAAAAATAGTGTTTCGGTAGATGTACAGACCATTTTTCACAAAATGGAAAAGCGTACGTTGGAAGCTGCCTATAAATTCTACTGCGATAAAGAATTAAAAGCAGCGCATAGCGCTGCAGCAGACACCAATGCGACCTATGAAGTACTACTGGCACAGTTGGACCGGTATCCGGATTTGGAAAACGATATTAAAAAGCTATCAGAGTTTACTACGCGAAAACAATCTTTGGACTTTGCCGGATTCATCGGAAAAGATGAAGACGGCACTCCAATTTTTACTTTTGGCAAGCACAAAGGAAAAAAGGTAGATGATATTCTCGAGAAAGAGCCGGGTTATTTTGGCTGGATCATCAATGCAGATTTTCCCTTGTATACCAAGAAAGTCCTTACCCAGATTAAATTGAGCAAAATAAACAACAAATTGTTGTAATCCGTTTACATGAAATTGATTTGTATTGGCCGGAACTATGCGGCCCACATTAAAGAACTGGATAATGAAAGGCCGGAAGAACCTGTAGTGTTTATCAAACCGGATTCTGCTGTATTACCAAAAGAACAGGATTTCTATATTCCCGAATTTTCCGATAACGTGCACTATGAGGTAGAGCTATTGGTAAAGATTGATAAAGTAGGCAAGCACATTTCCCCAAAATTTGCCGCTAAGTATTACAATGAAATTAGCCTTGGGATAGATTTTACAGCAAGGGACCTTCAGGCAAAGTTAAAAGCAAAAGGATTGCCCTGGGAAAAGGCAAAGGGATTTGATGGGGCAGCAGTGATAGGAAAGTGGATTCCGAAGAAAAAGTACGAAAACTTGCAAGAACTGGGGTTTTCCTTGTTAAAAAATAAGGAAATTGTACAAGAGGGTAATACTGCCCTGATGCTCTGGGAGATAGATGAATTAATCGCCCATGTTTCTACCTATTTTACCCTTAAAAAAGGCGATATCCTGTTCACTGGTACCCCTTCGGGTGTTGGAAGAGTGGAACGAAATGACTACTTTGAAGGGCGCATAGAAGATGAATCCATTTTTGAGGTGAAGATTAGCTAATGATTTATACACTAGATAAGATCAATGAAATGGCAGAGGGCGACCAGGATTTCGTAATTTCTGTTATTTCCGTTTTTTTAGAAGAAGTACCGGAGGATTTAATAGCCCTGGAAAATGCCATCACTGCAAGAGATTTTGAGCAAATCGGGAAAATGGCACATAAAATAAAGCCCAACGTAGACCTTTTAGGTATGGAACCCACACGTGCTAATGCCTATGACTTAGAGCAGTTGGGTAAGAATTCCGGTAGTATAGCCGAAATTGAAGCCAAATTTCCGCTTTTGAAAAAGGATATAGAGCAGGTCATTTCCGAACTGAAAAAAGACTTTAACCTGTAGTCCCCGGATCATCCAAGACGTTCTTTTTGGTTACTTTTGCGGCCAAATACCGCAAATAGCGGATGTTGAATCAGTATCGGATGCAAGCAGAAATCATTACCATTGGTGATGAACTCCTTATAGGTCAGGTGGTAGACTCCAACTCTGCCTTTATCGCCAGGGAATTGAACAAGATAGGGGTCGCCGTTTATCAAATCACCTCTGTACAGGACGATAGCGATCATATTTTAAATGCCTTAACTGAAGCAAATACGCGTTCCCGGATAATTATAATGACCGGGGGTTTAGGCCCTACCAAGGATGATGTTACCAAGAACGTCCTTTGCGATTTTCTCGAAGATACACTAATACAGGACGAAGAAGTCCTGAAGCATATTGAATATCTTTTCCAACACTATATTTCCACACCCATTTCGGATTTGAATCGGCAACAAGCTATGGTTCCTTCCAGGGCGGAGGTACTCCACAATCAATTTGGTACTGCCCCTGGATTATGGATGGAAAGAAATGGCAGCACCTTTATTTCCTTACCAGGAGTACCATTTGAAATGAAGGCCTTGCTTACCGATACGGTGCTTCCAAAAATTGTAGCGCACTATGATCGTCCTCATATTGTGCATAAGACCTTAATGACCTACGGTTGGGGAGAAAGTGCTATTGCTAACGCCATTGTCGATTGGGAAGAAAACCTGCCCCGGGAGATCAAATTTGCCTATTTACCCAGTTTGGGCAGGGTGCGTTTACGATTGAGTGCAAAAGGTTCGGATAAGGCCTATTTGCAAAACCTGGTTAATGGGGAAGCCAAAAAGCTATATCCATTAATTGGGGAGATCATCTACGGGGAAGAGGAAAATGAAAGTATTGAAGCCGGGATTGGCAAGTTACTAACACAAAAGGGAATGACCTTAGCTTCCGCGGAGAGCTTTACCGGGGGGAGAATCGCAGAACAATTAACCGCCATCCCCGGAGCTTCCAAATATTTCAAAGGTGCCGTGGTGAGTTATGCTACCGAGACGAAGATCCAAATGTTGGGTGTTGCTTCGGAACTTATTGAAAAACACTCCGTAGTTAGTGAAGCTGTGGCAGTGGCCATGGCTAGGAATGTACGGCAGATCATAGGTACGGACTTTGCCGTGGCTACCACCGGAAACGCCGGCCCGACCAAAGGGGATTCGGACGCGGAAGTGGGTACGGCCTATATTGCGATAAGTTCCCCCGAACGTACCTTTGCCCAAAAATTTGTGTTGGGAAATCACCGAGAACGCATTGTACAAAAGGGAGTCAATAAGGCTTTTGAACTGCTTCAAAAAGAAATAGTAAATTTCTGAGTTTGAATTTTGTGGGTCTACGGGAAATCTCTAAATTTGCAGCCTCAATAAAATCACGCAAAAGTTACGGAGATGTCCAAAGTTTGTGAAGTTACAGGGAAAAAGGTGATGTTTGGGAACAATGTTTCCTTCGCCATCAATAAGACCAAGCGTAGGTTTGATGTCAATATTTTTAAGAAGAAATTCTACATACCCGAAGAAGACAAATGGGTAACCCTGAATGTGTCTTCCAAAGGGATCAAGATCATCAATAAAAAAGGAATCTCCGCTGTGTTGAAGGAATCACGCGCCAAAGGGTACGTAAAGTAAAAAAAGAGCAAGATGGCAAAGAAAGGGAATCGCATTCAGGTTATTTTAGAGTGTACGGAACACAAAGACTCCGGTATGCCCGGAACTTCCCGTTACATTACTACTAAGAATAAAAAGAACACGCCGGATCGGTTGGAAATCAAAAAATTCAACCCTATCCTTAAGCGTATGACCATCCACAAAGAGATAAAATAAGAGATCATGGCAAAGAAGACGGTAGCAACACTACAGAGCAGTTCTAAAAGATTGACAAAAGCCATTAAGATGGTAAAATCACCCAAAAGCGGTGCCTATACCTTTGTGGAATCGGTCATGCCACCGGAATTGGTAAATGACTGGTTGGCTAAGAAATAAACCAAACAAACTAAACGATGAAAAGCCGCCCTGAGACCAAATCAGGGCGGCTTTTTGGTTGAATAAACTCCTACTACTTTCCTATCTTTGGATGTTAAGCAAAATCAACCATGAGTCTCTTTAAAAACATATTCTCCAAGGATAAAAAGGAAACACTGGATAAAGGCCTGGAAAAGAGCAAATCCAGTTTTTTTGGTAAGCTCACCAAGGCGGTAGCCGGCAAATCCAAAGTGGATGACGAGGTCTTGGATAATTTGGAAGAGGTGTTAGTCACTTCGGATGTAGGGGTAGACACCACCTTAAAAATCATAGAACGGATAGAGGAACGGGTGTCCCGGGATAAGTATTTGGGTACCGAAGAGTTGAATAGCATTCTCAGGGAAGAAATTGCGGGATTACTATCCGAAACCCATGTGGGGGAAGAAGAAGAGTTTATCCTTCCTGCAGACACCAAGCCTTATGTGATCATGGTAGTTGGTGTCAATGGGGTGGGTAAGACCACCACCATTGGAAAACTGGCCCATCAATTTAAAAAACAGGGCAAAAAAGTAGTTTTAGGTGCCGGAGATACCTTTCGCGCCGCCGCTATTGACCAGTTAGAAGTTTGGGCGCAACGGGTGGGGGTCCCCCTGGTAAAACAAAAAATGGGAAGCGATCCTGCTTCGGTGGCCTTTGATACCTTGAATGCCGCAGTGGCAGACGAAGCAGATGTGGTGTTAATTGACACCGCTGGCCGGCTGCATAACAAGGTGAACCTGATGAATGAACTCTCCAAGGTAAAGCGGGTGATGCAAAAAGTGATACCGGATGCCCCGCATGATGTGTTGTTGGTGTTGGATGGCTCTACGGGCCAAAATGCTTTTGAACAGGCCAGGCAGTTTACCAAAGCCACAGAAGTAAGCAGTTTGGCCGTGACCAAACTGGACGGTACCGCCAAGGGTGGGGTAGTGATAGGTATCTCGGACCAATTCCAGATCCCGGTGAAATATATTGGAGTAGGCGAAGGCATTGAAGACCTGCAGGTCTTTAATAAATATGAGTTTGTAGATTCTTTTTTTAAGATATAGGGGAAGGCATGTTTTGCTCCTTTTGTTTTCTTTGTTTTTTGTCTCCCTTCAAATGCCTAAGTCACTCGCTTCAAAGCGAGTCCCCTCTCTTCTTTACAATAACAAACCCTAAACTATGAAAAGAGCAATTTTAGGAGGTGTAATGCTACTGGCTCTTGCAGCTTGCAAACGGGAAAGTACCTCCAACACCCAAACAACAGCATTGGAAGAGGAAGTAGTGCTTTGGACGCCCTACAACGATTCTGCCGAAGTAGCGGCCAATGCCGACCATGAAAAAGAGCACATGCGCTACAAGTTCATTCAGAGCAAGGTGCTGGATAAAAATACTGTGTTTTTGCCGTTGTACGAGGAGGTTGCCCAATTTCCGGAAGCCACCTATAACCGGATGAAACCCCTGGTGTTGGAGCAGAATATCCCCACCCTTCAGGGACATATTGCCGATGGAAGGTTTTCATATGAAGATCTGGTGTTGTTTTACCTCACCCGGATCTACAAATACGAATTACCCAATACCTCCACTTTAAATACGGTACTTGCGTTAAACCCAAGGGTACTGGAAGAAGCCAGACTATTAGAGGCAAGTTCAGCAGAGCAGCATCCTATTTACGGTATGCCCATTCTCTTAAAAGACAATATTGGTACTCAGGAGATGAATACCACTGCGGGAGCCATTGCCTTGATGGAAAATGAAACGGAAGATGCCTTTATTGTGGAACGACTCAAGGAAAAAGGCGCTTTGATCCTGGGAAAGGTTAATTTGAGTGAATGGGCGAACTTTATTTGTGATTGCCCCAATGGACAAAGTGCTGTAGGGGGCCAAACCTTAAATCCCTATGGCCGCCGGGTTTTTGACACCGGAGGTTCCAGTGCCGGGAGTGGTGCTTCCGTGGCGGCAAATTATGCCGTTGCCGCTGTGGGCACAGAAACTTCAGGTTCTATTTTATCGCCTTCGGGACAGCATTCTGTAGTGGGACTGAAACCCACCATAGGGTTGTTGAGCAGAACGGGAATCGTACCCATTTCCAGTACGCTGGATACTCCGGGCCCGATGACCAAAAGCGTGATTGACAATGGGATTTTGATGGATGCCATGCGTGGTTTTGATGAACAGGATAGTAAATCCGTTCAGGCAGATTGGGAGGAAACCTGGTATGCGCCCGGGAATGCTACGTTAAAGGGAAAACGATTAGGGGTGTTGAAAAATTATATGGAGCGCGATTCCCTTTACAAGGAAACGGTAGCACAATTGCGACAAGCCGGGGCTGCTATTATCGAATTTGAACCTCCCGAGGTGGCGTTTGATGGTTTTTTGTCCATTTTGAATATCGATATGAAGAACGATCTGCCGCGGTATATCGCTACCCAAATCAAAAATAAGGACGTGGTCCGGGTGGAAACTGTTGGAGATGTGATACACTTTAACCTTCAAGACAGTGTAGTGCGTATTCCTTACGGTCAGACCTATTTTGATGGGATCCTGGCCGACAGTACTTCAGTGGAAGACCTCCAAATAATAAAACAACGCTTGAAACAAAATGGACGGACCTATTTCAATATCCCCATGGCGCAACATCAATTGGATGCCATTCTGTCCATTAATAATTTTGATGCCGGAGCCGCTGCGGTAGCGGAGTATCCGGCCTTGACGGTACCCATGGGCTGCCGGGAAAGCGGAGAACCGGTAAATCTTACGTTTATTGCCAGGCAATTTCAAGAAGGCAAGTTATATGAATTGGGTACGGCCTTTGAAGCGCTGACCAAAGCCAGAAAAATTCCTGAAGGGTATAAAGACTAACGCCCGGACTTTCGTATTTTTGCCCTCCATTTAAAAGAAGGTATGCGCACTAAATCCCTGAAAAAGAATACTATCAATGTTGTCACTTTAGGATGCAGCAAAAATGTGTACGATTCCGAGGTGTTGATGGGGCAATTACGCGCCAACAATAAAGAAGTGGTGCACGAGGAGGAAGGGAATGTAGTGGTGATCAATACCTGTGGGTTTATTGCCAATGCCAAGGAGGAAAGTGTAAACACCATTTTGGAATATGTGCAAAAGAAAGAGGCCGGGGAAGTGGATAAAGTATTTGTCACCGGATGTTTGAGTGAGCGCTATAAACCGGACCTGGAACAGGAGATCCCCAATGTGGATCAGTACTTTGGCACAAGCGATTTACCTAATCTGCTAAAAGCCCTCGGGGCGGATTACAAGCATGAACTATTGGGCGAACGCTTGACCACCACACCAAAAAACTACGCCTATTTAAAGATTGCCGAGGGGTGCGACAGGCCTTGTTCGTTCTGTGCCATCCCGTTAATGCGCGGCAAACATAGAAGTAAACCCATTGAAGATCTGGTGACGGAAGCCTCCGGATTAGCTGCCAAAGGGGTAAAAGAATTGATCCTGATCGCACAGGACTTAACGTATTATGGGTTGGACCTGTACAAAAAGCGAAATTTAGCGGCCTTGCTAAAGGAATTGGTAAAAGTGGAAGGTATTGAGTGGATACGATTGCATTACGCTTTTCCCACGGGATTTCCGATGGACGTCCTGGAGGTGATGCGAACCGAGCCCAAAATCTGTAACTATATCGACATCCCCTTGCAACATATCGCCGATCCCATACTGAAAAGCATGCGTAGGGGGACGACCAAGGCAAAGACCACGAAATTACTTCAGGACTTTAGGGAAGCCGTTCCCGAAATGGCCATCCGAACCACCCTGATTGTGGGTTATCCCGGGGAAACGGATGAGGATTTTCAAACCTTAAAACATTGGGTGCGGGAAATGCGCTTTGAGCGCTTGGGTTGTTTTACTTACAGCCATGAAGAAAATACCCATGCCTATTCATTAAAGGATGATGTCCCGGAAGAAGTAAAACAGCAACGGGCCAGTGAAATTATGGAGATTCAATCCCAGATATCCTGGGAGTTAAATCAGGAGAAAATAGGGAAAACCTTCCGTTGTATTATAGATCGGAAAGAAGGTAATTATTTCGTAGGGCGTACGGAATTTGACTCGCCGGATGTGGATAATGAAGTGCTAATAGATGCTTCAAAACACTATGTAAAAATCGGTGATTTTGCGACCATCACAATTTCAGAAGCATCTGATTTTGATCTCTACGGGAAGCCGGCCTAAGCCTTCTCGGGGGGTGCGATCGTAAAGAGCGTTTGGCTACCCGTAAAGAAAATCCGGTTTCCTAACAATAATCATTTTTGTAGCTTTAGAGGCAACCTATATTTAGGGTTAGGCTTTGGGGAACCTGACTTCTGTCCGGTTCTTCGTCAACCTTGCTATCATTTTTTTACTAAAAGCGAACAAACTTCGATGAACCGAAATCAAAACAAAATAACTGTAGTTGTCACCATTTTGCGGGTATTAATAGGGTGGCATTTTTTGTACGAAGGTATCTCAAAAGTGTACAATCCGGATTGGACATCCTATGGATACCTGGCATCCGCACAAGGACCTTTAAAGTCAGTTTTTACAGCTTTGGCAAATGACAGTATCATGTATTGGGTAGATACATTAAATATGGCGGCACTCGTTTTCGTAGGAATAACGCTTCTGCTAGGTATTTTTGAACGTATTGGGGCTATAGTGGGTATTGGGCTATTGGCCATGTATTATTTATCGCACCCCCCATTCCCGGGTTTAACGCAGTTAAATGTTGAGGGCAACTATTGGTTGGTAAACAAAAACCTGATTGAATTGGTAGCCTTGTTGGTCGTTTACTACCTTCCCACAGGAAGGAAATTTGGCCTGGAGTATTTTAGAAATCGAAAATTGGCAAAAACGGATGCATTATGAAATGGACTAGAAGAGATTTATTAAAAGGGTTAGGCGGATTACCCATTTTAGGAGCAGTCTGGTGGGCAGGAGCGGCTTCAATAGTAGGGAAAAGACGAGAACGCACCGAAATACTGCAGCAACTTAATATTACCCCCTCATTGCCACAGGCGGTTCCCGGTATTTCGGGAGACCCTATACGAGTGGGGATCATTGGTTTTGGCATTCGCGGGGAGCAGCTTTGTCGCTCTTTGGGATTTGCCACCAAAGAATGGATAGCGGATATGGAATTAGCCACCCGGGAAAATCCTGATAACAAGGGCCTGGAGGACTTCATGAACCAGGAAAAACTAAATGTGAAACTAGCTGGGGTATGTGATATTTTTGATGTTAAAGCAGAGCGGGCACTCAATTCATTTTCTACTTCGGATAATACCATAAAGCGATATCGTACGTATCAGGAAATGATCCATAGCGGCGATATTGATGCGGTGGTCATTGCCACTCCGGATCACTGGCACGCGCCTATGGCCATTGAAGCCCTGGAGAATAACATCCATGTGTATGTGGAAAAGCCCATGACCCATACCATTGAAGAAACCTACCGTTTACGGGAGGCCGCCCAACAATCAAAGGCTGTTTTTTCCGTAGGCCACCAACATAGGCAAACCCTTAGTTTTAGAACGGCAAAAGATATTGTGGACAAAGGTACTTTGGGCCATGTCTCCCTCATTCAAACCAATACGAATAGAAATGATGACAATGGGGCCTGGAATTATGAAATAGATGAAAATGCCAATGAAACTACCATTGATTGGGAGCAATTTTTAGGCACTGCACCGAAGATTCCTTTTAACAAAAACCATTTTTTTAGATGGCGAAAATGGTGGGCTTACGGCTCGGGACTTTCAGGAGATCTATTGACCCATGACTATGATCGTTTGAACTGCGTACTCAATATGGGGATCCCTGATTCGGTTATGGCTTCCGGTGGGGTATACACCCATAATGACGGAAGAAATGTCCCCGACGTGTTACAAGTAAATATGGAATTCCCAAATTTCAGTACGGGAAGTAGTCAACTGCGGGGAAAAGAAATGGGAATGACATTTTGCTATAGTGCTACATTGGGAAATGGATTTAGTCGGCCAACTATTTTAATGGGGCATGATGCTACAATGGAACTGGGCAACAGGCTTACCATATGGCCGGATGGCGGTTCTACCCGATACCGTGAGATGCTGGAGAATGAAAAAATGTATCCCGGGACGCCCATTTACCAATATGATCCGGGTGCCAATTCACCGGATGCGATTTCTTCAGCCACATCGCAATATTTTGCCGATAAAGGCTTAATGTGGACCTATATTAATGGAAAACGGGTGGATTCTACCTTTCTCCACATGAGGGAATGGTTAAGCGCTATTAAAAATGATGGCACCGTAAGTTGTGGGATAAAAGAAGGTTTTGAAGAGGCCATATCCGCTCACATGGCAGGACTCTCCTGGAAATTGGGGCGTAGAATTGAGTGGGATCCTGAATTAGAGATCATAAAACCTATTGAAGGCATTGATCTGGATGCCGTATTACTGTCCAATGAAATGGTAAATACGGATTTTATCATGGTTTCCTAAACGTTAGATCATAAGGTAACGGCAGAAATTAGTTGTTCCACGGTAGGGTGGTCATTGCCCCCTGCCGGTTCAATGGTAATATTCAGGGATTCCGCATGATCTATATACTTTAAGGTAACCAAATCTTTATCTGTGGGGAGTAGTCCCATGTTAATCATTTCTCCTTCCACATCACTCCACATTTGATAGGTTTGGTGTTTGGGTAAGGAGGGTAGGCCTCTTGGGTTTACCACCACCAATTTGTTGGTGTGGTTCACAAAGGCCACAGCCCGGGAGTCAGGTGCTTTCTCATTGCCCTTAAGCACAAAGGGTATGGTAGCGGGGCTATTAATGATTTGCAGCCGATTGTTGGTAAGTGCATAGTTTTCCTCTAACTCTTCCAGGCGTTCCTGCAACACTACGGATTGATTTTTTAACGAATTCAATTCATTTTTTGTGGATTGCCAATTTGTAAACATCCAGAGGGTACTTAACAAAAATAGAGCAGCGAGGCTTGCTGCTATCCATAACCAATTGGGAGACAAGGTTTTGACTCTTGAGCGTTCCAGACGGGTGATCAGCTTGGATTTTACCGCCACCGGAGGAGCAATGGCGTTTTCAAATGCCATTTTTTCAAAGTCCGCCTCCAAAAGTTGAAACTTTTCCTTTAAGACCGGGTCATGGGCAAGGGCCAACTCCACTTTTTCCACTTCTTCTGCGGTAAGCTCATCCAATAGGTACTTCTCCAGTAAACCTTCCTCCACAATGTCCTTCTTATTTCTCATACCATAGTTACAAATAACCACCAGATCAACAGCAATTCACTTTTATAACTCTCCCGAAGTAACTGTAGTGCCTGACGCACATAACTTTTAAATGTTCCCAGGGGCACTCCCATGGCTTCATTGGCCTCCCGATGCGTATATCCCCGGAAATATACCAAAGAGAGCGCTTCCTGATGATGCGGCTCCAAGGTATTTATAGCACCATTGAGTTTATCTAAATCTACCTCGGTTGTTGTTGTGCCTTTATCCTTAACTACACCCAAATCCTCGGTTTGGATGAGCATATCTGATTTTCTTAGGGCATTTAAGGTGGTATTTTTTGCTATTCTGTACGCCCAGGTATAGAACCTACCCTTATCATTGTCATAACCCTGAATGTTTTCCCAGATCTTTATAAATGTCTCTTGCAATAAATCTTCAGCCAACGTTTGATTACGACAAATTCTAAGAATTATTCCGAAAAGAGCACCGGAGTATTTATCATAAAGCAGATAGAGTGCATCTTTTTCTTTGTTTTTGATGCGTTTGATTACTTCAACGTCTTCTTTATGATGGGACATAGGCGGTGTTAAAGATATGATAAAATTGGTTTTCGCTCATCCATGGCAATTGTTACCGTGTATTTACGAACAAAAGCGCGCAAATAGATTTGAATTAAACTTTTAACAATTAAACAGTAAAAAATGAAAAAATTAATTTTTATCCTCACTACTATTGCTCTTATCGCCGCAGTACAAACCAGTAAAGCCCAGAAAGGGAAGGATATTGTTGACATCGCGGTTTCAGTGGATGATTTTTCCACTTTGGTCACAGCCCTAAAAGCTGCAGATTTAGTAAATGCGTTGAAAGGAGATGGCCCTTTCACCGTTTTTGCTCCGGTTAATTCCGGTTTTGCCAAGATTGATAAGAATACCCTTAACTCGCTTTTGCAGCCCGCTAATAAAGAAAAACTGGCGGCCATCTTAACCTATCACGTGGTGTCTGGAAAAATTGCAGCTGCCGATGTAGTCGCTGCTTTGGAGAAAGGTAAAGGTAAGGCCGAATTAACCACTCTAAATGGTGGTAAGGTGACCGCTGTAAGTAAAGATGGCGGAATTTATCTTCAAGATGCTAACGGCAACTATAGCAAAATTGCCAAAACAGACGTAATGGCTTCCAATGGTGTCATTCACATCATTGAAGATGTGGTAATGCCTAAATAAGTAGTGCCGAAAAGGCTTTGGATTTTACGCTTAAGAAAGGAAACCTTTCCCGATAGACTTAGGGAAGGGTTTCTTTATTTTGGGACATAGCTTAACTATCTGGACATAGTAGGGAAAGCTTGAAAAATGACTCGAAAACACTAGGACCTTTCGCGAAGTTGTTTTATATATTAACAAATTCAAATCCTGCTAACGGAATGTTAGTGAGGTCAAACTCCTCCTCATTGAGCAATATACCGTGTTCTGCATACGCTTTGAGATTAGCTAACCAAAATGTCCACCCATTACTACAACCATAATGGATATTTAACTTGCTTTCGTCATCAGTAGGAATGCCATATTGAATTAACGTCAGTAAAGTGGCCTGACCTACTTTTTTCAAAGTGATAGCCACTTTGCTATTGGAGAAGCTTATCTCCATAAAATCCTTATCATTGGCCTGTAGCACCTTTCCATGCTCTTGTCCCTCCCAGTTGTGCCATTCCCAGGTATAGGTATCCCCGGCTTGTACCAGGGCTTTAGGTTTTCGTACTACTCCATTGCCATCTTTGTAGGTAGCTTTCCGCAAAAACCAGGTGGTAATCCCAGCTGCGGTAGCCCAATAGGTATACAGCCTTTCCACCGGGGCTTTTATGAAGATCTTTTTTGTGAATTGGTCAAAGGCTAAAGTGCTCATTACTTTCTTTGGAGTTCATAATCATAAATTTCGCGTCCCAATTGTGCTAAAAATGGAATACCAATTTGATCATACTCGTACTGATCATCATTGAATACCTCATCTGCATTCACCAATAGGGTGGCAGTGAGTAAGAATTCCACCTGATTTTTCGTATCCCTGATGTAGGCACAATCGGTTAAAGTACCATAGGCATAACCTACCTTGTTGTATATTTTTATATGATCAGGAATAGGTGCTTCGGTATCCCCGAACATAAAGAATTTACCATAGCTGTCAAAAAAGGCTTCCCTTTCATAACCGGCTTCATAGGGTAAAACCGCCATAGCGTCCAGCAAAAATTGATGTTGTTCCTCAGATAAACCAAATCGTTGGTTTTCCGGAAATTGACCCGGAAACACAATGCGTTTAAGCAATGCGTGTTGTGCTGCAACCGGATAGTAGTTTTTTAGCTCAAAACTAAAAGGCTCCCGATATAGCGAATCATTGGCGTAAAAGCCTTTTCCCTTTTTGATGTTCAGAAGTTTAAGAGGTTGAGGCGGTGCGGAAATTATAGGATAAGACTGTACGATACTGCTATCATTTTTGTAGATGATCAATGGTTTTGTGGTAACATCATCGGCATTGGAAGTAGACAATCTATGGGAGATCCGGATAGGAGTAACCCCTTTTTCCCGCATACTCTCATTAAGAAAGTCAAATCCTAAAAATTCAATTAGCCGGTTATTCGCGGCATTATCACTCACGGCAAAAATCTCAAGTATGGCCCTTTCAAAATTGGTTTCTACAGAATCTCCCTCAACGTAAAACCGGTCCGTCCTATCCAAAGTATCCAGGGTATTCAATTTTTCCAAGGCCGCAACCGCCGCAGGAAATTTTACCGTGCTTGCTGGGTAAAAGTAATTATCAGGGTCTACCCCGAAATCAATATCTGTAAATTGTATGCTATCTCCTTTCCTATCAATTTGAGTATACCGTATCTGAACCTGATACTGTTTTGCGTTGTCCAGTACCCATCGTATGATACTATCATTGGATTCCAGGGCGGCCTTTAGCGCGTTTGTTGGTTTAGAGGTATAGGAACAGGATATTCCCAGGGCAACTAGTAAGGAAATACAGTAACGCTGTATCATGCCTTTAGGGGTTAAAGGGAATCGTCCAGATAAACCTCTCCTCTGTGGGGCTTCAGATCGTCTCTGACTTTTGGCATTTCAAACTCAGCTACCACCAAAAAAGAGATACTATGTGACTCACCCAGTTTTTTGTATCCCACCAGATCATATTTTAGTTCTTCATGAAATACATACTCACGAAGGTGCCTGGTGTAATGCTCGGCTGTACTTGTAGCGGCGGGACCCCTGAAATCCCAGATCAGTCGTATTTTCCTGTCCAACAGTGGTGTTTTCATCTGTTAAAAAATTTTGTAATACACTGAAATTAAAGCTATTCCAAAATTTATTGCAGATGGAACCGCTTTGCTTTCACATAAACTTGTTTTAATCATGTTCGGTAGGGTATGCTTAAAAAAGTTTAAGCTCATTTCATACTATTCAGCATCTAAAACGGAAATTCCTTTTTCTGCAAAGTTTTTAAAATCTTCCGCATATTTTCTGGATTGTTTTTTAAATGCCCCCGGCATTAAAAGGGCCATGATTTTCATACCCAATCCTTCAAATTGAAACTCACTTTCGGAAATCCAACGGGTTTTTCCATTCTCCTCTTTAAAAAAGTTCTTTTGGATGTTGTGAACACCCTTGGTATCATAGGTCATATGGAGTTCTTCAGGCATATTGCGTTTAATGATGGTTTCTACCATTTCCATCTCCCGTTTCCCCATTTTAAAACGCATGTTCATTCGGGCACCTTCCTGGCCGGGTTCTCCGGACAAGTTCTCATACCCTAAGAAACCACGCATCCAGTGTTTCATATTATCCGGGTTGTCCAATTTTTCAATAAAGGCGTCCCTCGTAAGGTCAATAACGACTTCCGTGGTATATTTCATTTTCAGTTGGTTTTTGTTAGTGCTTACTAAGATATTGATTTACAGTGGAGACTAAAAATCTGTTAATGCTATCCGAGGACATTGCTCCACTTTAAGGAATTGTTATTTTTGCGCAATGTTTCTGAAAAAGAACAACATATTCAAAGGATGTTTCCTTTTGATCTTAGGGGTATTGGTTTCGTGTGAAGCCTTTTTTAATGGTACGGAAGACAAGGTAGCACTGGCTCGTGTTGGCGAAACCTATTTATACCAAGAAGATATCACCCCATTTATTGCTAAGGATATTACTCCCAATGACAGTGCAGCCTTTGTAGTGAATTATATCAACAGATGGGCATCAAAACAATTGCTGTTGTCCAAATCCAAAATAAATCTTCCCGAGGACAAACTGGCTGCCTTTGATCGACTTGTAAACGATTATAAGACGGAATTGTATACCACGGCGTATTTGGAACTTCTGGTGCAGCAATCCCTGGATACCACCATTAGCCAGGAGCAATTGCGTGAATTTTATGAAAAGCAGCAGAACAATTTTATACTGGATGAAAAATTGGTACAATTGCGCTTTGTGGTGCTTCCTCAGCCCTTTTTAAATCAGGAGGAAGTAGAGCAAAAATTAAGGTCATTTGAGGAAACGGATAAGGTTTTTCTGGATTCCATTGCGGTTCAATTCAAGAAGCTGCATTTTAACGATTCCATTTGGGTGAGGGCTTCCCGGGTTATGAATGAGATTCCTCCAATTGATTTTTCTAACCAGGACCGGTACTTAAAGAAATCACAATTTTTTGAATTACAAGATAGCTTGGGGGTATATTTGGGAAAGGTAACCAATGTTTTAGAAGTGAATGATGTGGCGCCTTTATCCTTCATTGAACCCAAAATCAAACAAATTATTTTAAACAGAAGAAGGCTGCAACGGATTAAAAAGTTGGAGACCGAAATTATAGATGAGGCCATACAAAAAAATGATTTTGAAGTATATGCACCTAAGGAATAATATTTTAGCCGCTGTTGTTTTTGCTTTTTACGGAGGAATATTCGCCCAGGGCGATATGGCCGTATTGGATTCTACAAGTTCCAGGGAAATGTTCAAATTGGATGGAATTGCGGCGGTAATTGGGGACTACGTGATTCTGGATTCCGATATTGAAAAAACGCTGATTGATCTGAAAACTCAGGGCGCCTCCACGGAGGACGTCAGCCACTGCCAACTCCTGGGAAAATTAATGGAGGACAGATTGTATGCACATCAGGCGGTACAGGACAGCCTTTTAGTATCCGATGAACAGGTAAATAGTACATCCGACCGTCAAATTCAACAATTGGCAGCGCAAATTGGCAGTGTGGAAAAGATGTTGAAGTACTACAAAAAGACAGACCTGGAAGATTTCAAAGCGGAACTTTATGAAATTAATAAGTTGCGCATGTTGTCCGAAAAGATGCAAGCTAAAATTGTGGAGAATATTGAAGTAACTCCGGAAGAAGTGCGACAGTTTTTCTACAGCATTCCCGAAGAGGAAAGGCCGGTTTTTGGGGCAGAATTGGAGATTTCTCAGATTGTAAAACAACCGCAGCCTTCGGAAGAAGAAAAGCAGAAGGTCATAGACCGGTTAAAAGCAATTAAACAGGATGTTGAAGAAAACGACGCCAGTTTTAAAGTAAAGGCCATTCTTTATACCCGGGATGATGCCTCCAGACCCAATGGCGGTTTCTACAGCATGACCCGAGAAACACCCTTTGTAAAAGAGTTCAAAGATGTAGCCTTTAGCCTTCAGGAAGGGGAAATATCAGAACCATTCGAGTCACCATTTGGTTACCATATCATTAAAGTTGAGAAAATCAGAGGGCAGGAATTGGATCTTAGGCATATCCTGCTCATTCCGGAGATTCAGGATAGTGCGTTGGAAGAAGCATCCAAAGAGCTGGATACCATACGGCAACAAGTACTTGATGGAAAATACACTTTTGCCGAAGCAGCACGTAATTTTTCTGATGAAAAAGAAACGAAATTTGACGGCGGATTGCTCAGAAACCCCATCAATTTTGACTCCAAATTTGAACTGACCAAAATGGACCCTTCCCTGTACAACCAGGTGCGTAACCTAAAGGATGGAGAGATATCCAGGCCTATTCGGGAGGATGATCCCCGTGGCGGGCCGCCTAAATTTAAAGTCATGCAAATTACCAACCGTTACGACGAACACAAGGCAGACTTTGCGAGGGACTACTTAAAAATACAAGAGCTGGCGCTTCGGGACAAACAGTACAAGGAGGTAACAAAATGGATAAAAGAAAAAATAGAAGACACCTATATTCATGTGGATAACGAGAATAAGGGCTGTGATTTTGCAAATAATTGGCTAAAACTGTAGGAAATGTCAGATGTAAAAGCTGTCCAAGATCTCGTTCAAAAACATCATGCACTTGGAAAAGAGATTGCCAAGGTTATTATAGGCCAGGAAAAAGTAATAGAGCAGATCTTGCTCTCCATATATACCGGAGGACATTCCTTGTTAATTGGCGTACCGGGGCTTGCTAAAACGCTAATGGTAAATACCATTGCCCAAACCCTTGGATTGGATTTTAAACGTATTCAATTTACTCCGGATCTTATGCCCAGTGATATTTTGGGAAGTGAAGTGTTGGATAAGGACCGTAATTTTCAGTTTATTAAAGGCCCGGTTTTTGCTAATATTATTCTTGCCGATGAAATAAACCGTACCCCACCTAAAACACAAGCAGCGCTTTTAGAAGCTATGCAGGAACGAGCGGTCACGGTAGCGGGACACCGGTATAAATTAGAGTTACCCTATTTTGTGCTGGCCACCCAAAACCCCATTGAGCAAGAGGGAACCTACCCTTTGCCGGAAGCGCAGTTGGATCGGTTTATGTTTGCCATTAAATTGGATTATCCCAGTATTGAAGAAGAAATTCAAGTAGTAAAATCCACTACATCAGATGATTCTACCATTCTGAATACGCTATTCAGCGCAGATGCCATCCGGGAGGTCCAGCAATTGATCCGAAGAATTCCCATAGCGGATAATGTGGTGGACTATACCGTACGATTAGTTAACAAGACTAGGCCTAACCTGGAAACCGCCCCGGATTTCATCAAAGATTATGTCGACTGGGGAGCGGGTCCCAGAGCCTCACAAAATTTGGTCCTGGCGGCCAAGGCCCATTGTGTAATCCATGGAAAATATGCTCCGGATATCGAGGACATTCAGGCTGTGGCCCACGGCATTCTCAGACATCGTATCCTAAAGAATTATAAGGCGGAGGCCGAAGGGATTTCAGAAGATGATCTCATTTCCGAATTGCTGAAGTAATATCCGGCGTTTACTGCTTTTTTCGCAATGATTCATACGGAATAATACCTTTGGGTTTCGTATTTTTACGAAAATTCAAAATTCGTTAAATAGTTTTCAATATGGCTTTTGATATAGATATGATAAAGGCGGTGTATTCCCGCATGGCAGAACGTGTAGATAAGGCGCGAGAGCTATTGGGTAGACCAATGACCCTGGCGGAGAAAATCCTGTATTCCCATCTTTGGGAAGGGGTGCCCAGCCAGGTATTTGAAAGAGGCAAGGATTATGTCGATTTTGCCCCGGACAGGGTGGCTTGCCAGGATGCTACTGCACAAATGGCACTCTTACAGTTCATGCATGCAGGGAAGCCAAAGGTAGCCGTCCCTACTACAGTACATTGTGATCATTTGATACAAGCCAAGGTAGGAGCGGAAGCTGATTTAAAGCGCGCTAATGAAACTAGTAATGAGGTCTTTGATTTTTTGGAATCCGTATCCAACAAATACGGTATAGGATTTTGGAAACCCGGAGCAGGAATTATACATCAGGTGGTGTTGGAAAACTATGCCTTTCCCGGAGGGATGATGATAGGTACGGACTCCCATACGGTAAATGCCGGAGGTTTGGGGATGGTAGCTATAGGCGTCGGTGGAGCGGATGCCGTTGATGTTATGGCAGGAATGGCCTGGGAGTTGAAATTCCCGCAAATGATAGGCGTAAAGCTAAAAGGGAAACTTTCCGGATGGACGGCTCCTAAAGATGTCATTTTAAAAGTTGCCGAAATTCTTACGGTTAAGGGCGGTACCGGAGCAATTATCGAGTACTTCGGTGAGGGAGCCTTAGCCATGTCGTGCACCGGAAAAGGGACAATATGCAATATGGGAGCCGAGGTAGGCGCTACAACCTCAACTTTTGGATACGATGAATCTATGGATCGGTATTTACGCGGAACCGATAGGGCAGATGTGGCAGATGCCGCACTTGCGGTTAAAGATTATTTAACAGCGGACCCTGAAGTGTATGACCATCCGGAAGAGTATTTTGATCAGTTGATCGAGATAGATTTGGATACATTGGAACCTCACCTAAACGGACCATTTACGCCTGATCTGGCTACTCCCATATCCGAGATGAGCGAGGCAGCAAAAACAAATGATTGGCCGTTGAATGTAGAAGTTGGGCTCATTGGATCCTGTACCAATTCTTCTTATGAGGATATTTCCAGAGCGGCTTCTTTGGCGGAACAGGTAGCTGAGAAAAACCTCAAAACAAAATCGAAATTCACCATTACCCCCGGTTCGGAGCAGGTACGATATACCATAGAACGGGATGGTTTTATTGATACCTTCAATTCCATTGGGGCTACGGTTTTTGCCAATGCCTGCGGACCTTGTATTGGGATGTGGGATCGTTATGGCGACAAGGCTGCCAACGGGCCCAGGAATACCATAGTCCATTCCTTTAACCGGAATTTTGCCAAACGTGCAGATGGCAATCCTAATACTTTAGCCTTTGTGGGTTCTCCCGAATTAGTCACGGCTATCGCCATTGCCGGCCGATTGGATTTTAATCCCGTGACCGATAAGCTTATAAACGAGGATGGCGAAGAAGTAATGCTTGATGAACCTCGAGGCTATGAATTGCCACCGGAAGGATTTGACGTAGAAGACGCCGGATTTGTCGCCCCAAGCGAAAATGGCAGCGACGTCACCGTTATTGTGGCTCCGGATTCGCAACGCCTGCAATTATTGGCGCCTTTTGAACCGATTAGCCCGGAAAGTCTGAAAGGAATGAAATTGCTGATAAAAGCCTTTGGTAAGTGTACCACAGATCATATATCCATGGCAGGGCCCTGGTTGCGGTATCGGGGACATCTTGATAATATTGCAAACAATACCCTAATAGGTGCTGTAAATGCTTTTAATCAGAAGACTAACTTTATTAAGAACCAACTCACCGGAGAGTACGGGGCGGTCCCTGATACACAGCGAGAATACAAAGCTAATGGGATTAAAACCATTGTGGTTGGGGATCATAACTACGGGGAAGGTTCTTCAAGAGAACACGCCGCCATGCAGCCAAGACATTTAGGGGTAGCTGCGGTTTTGGTAAAGTCTTTTGCCAGGATTCATGAGACTAACCTGAAAAAGCAAGGGATGCTGGCACTTACCTTTGTCAATGAAAACGATTATGACGTGATTCAGGAGGATGATACGTTCAACTTCATGGACATTACGGAATTTGCCCCGGGTAAACCATTGACCATAGAAGTAGTGCATTCAGATGGTAATAAAGATATGATCACAGCGAATCATAGTTATAACGAGGCCCAGATAGGGTGGTTCAAAGAAGGATCGGCATTAAATGTCATCAAGAAAGAAAACGCATGATTTCTTTCAAAAGACCACAAAAAACTCCTGATTTTCAGGAGTTTTTTTGTAAAAAAGAATATTGATATGGCCAAGAGGAAGACCTTACTTAATGTGCTGCTCATCCTTTTTGTGTTATCCTTTTTTGTGACTCCCCTGGGGTATTACGGAAAGATTCTTCTCAACCGCTTGTTTTCTTTTGCCCCTCCGGTAATTGAAACCTCCGAAAGAAGGCAGCTCCCGGACTATAACTGGCGTTTGAAGGATGAAGCATGGAATTTTTTCAATTTTGAAAAATCCAGGGGCAGGGTGGTTTTTATTAACTTTTGGGCTTCCTGGCGGCTACCTTCCGAGGCAGAATTGAGCAGCATTCAATCCCTGTACGACAAATATCAAGGGAAAATAGACTTCTATATCATTACCAATGAAAATCGGCCTCCGGTAGAAGAGTTTATGGTCAAACATGAATTTTCTTTTCCGGTTACGTATTTGATCATAGGGGATCGGGCGCCCCTGGAGATACCCGAACCTCCTTTCTCGTACCTCATTGACAAACAAGGCTATATTGTCATTGAAAAAGAGGGTATAGCAGATTGGGATACGCGTAAGGTGCACGAGGTTCTGGACGACTTACTTGCGGAATGAAAAAGTGGTCATTAAAACGGAGTCAGATCAGAGATGTCCTATGGATTTTGATTATCGGGATAATCGTGTTTACTCCTGTGGGATTCCAATTTCGGGTGCATCTTACGCGCTGGCTTTCACTTTCTCCCCAAACGGTATCTATTGATGAAAGAACCGTTCTGGATGATTTCAATTGGCAGGTTAAGGATAGAAATGGTGCAACCTTTTCTCTGGAATCTGTAGCAGGAAAAGTAGTTGTAATTAACTATTGGGCAACCTGGTGCGCGCCCTGTGTTGCTGAAATGCCAAGCCTAAATACCCTCTACCAGGATTTTGGGGACAAAGTTGCATTTGTTTTTGTAGCCAGGGATGAAAAGGAAAAGGTATTGGCGTTTTTAAGTGAGCAGGAATATGATCTTCCCGTATATTTTGAATATGGTAAGCCACCAGCCCCTTTGCAAAGCGCTAGCTTACCTACTACGTATATCCTTTCCAGGGATGGGGAAATAGTTGTGGAAGAAGTCGGTTCGGCCAATTGGAATTCATCCGGTATACGGCAGTTGTTATCGGAATTACTACAGGGATGAGTCAACAAATTACTACCATAAGCTTTTTTAGGTTTGATTCGTTTATTTCCAGGCTATGGGCATTTGGGATGATGCAATTTGCGCATAAAAAGTTACAAAGGATCCCTGGCCAGCAGTTCTATAAACTTTTGGGTAGCGGGAAAAACAGGTTTAATCCTCTGCCGGACTGGGGGGTCTATGCTATTCTTCAGGTTTGGGACCGTGAAGCTGACGCAGACGCTTTCTTTAAGAGTGCTTCGGTCTTTGGCAATTACAAAACAAGATCAGCAGAGCACTGGGTGTTATATTTGAAGCAAATCATGAGTAGAGGTCAATGGGGAGGCGCCAATCCCTTTGAGCCTAGTGCTACACTTGAAAAGAACAACCCGTACCTGGCGGTAATTACCCGGGCTACCATTAAGACCAGGCTTCTGGTAAGGTTCTGGAGGTATGTACCCAGTTCCCAGGAAAACTTATGGGATAACCCCGGGTTGCTCTATACCAAAGGAATCGGGGAAGTACCGGTAAAGCAAATGGCTACCTTCAGTGTTTGGAAGGACAAACGATTTCTGGACAGTTTTGCGTATCAGTCGAAAGCGCATACCCAAGCCATAAAGATGACACGGAATTTGAACTGGTACAGTGAAGAGCTTTTCTCACGGTTTCAACCTTACAAATCCGTTGGGACTTGGGAAGGGAAAAATCCGCTTCCCCAATTTAAGGAATAGGCATGAAAGTAAAATAAGCAAAGAAGACCAACTGTGCCACATAGAGGTGGATAGCAAGGTTCTTGTTCCCCTGAATATCAGATTTTAGAAAGACTACCTGTAATACAAAAGCCAACGCAAACCAGGTAATATAATTTTTCAAGGGGACATGATCACCAAAGCTCCAGAAGTCAAAATCAGGGGCATTTTGTTCCATAAAAAAATCCAGGAAGACCATCAGGAAAGCACCCAGCGTAGCAGTTGCCCAAAAGTTGGTCATTACTTTTCTGGAAATTTCCGCGGTAACAAAAGTAAGAAGCGCCCAATTAATGCCAATAAATAGGGGGACACCGTCTACTTTATATCCCAGATTGTTTCCATAGTCATAGCTGCCGAATAGTACACCAAAATTTACACCCAACCATTCCGCTAACATCCCAATACAAAAGAAAAGGAAAAAAATCAGGATTTTTCGTTTGCTATTCATCGGATATATCCAGAAGAAGAGTCCTGTGCATACCAACAGGTTTATAGGGGTTTTGGATAGAAACCAATCCGAATACCCCAAGGTAATACCGATCATAGCACTTATGTGGAAGAGCCATATCAGGAAAATGGCCAAAACTACCTTTTTGTTATGGAGATGATTCACGGAGTTGCAGGGGGTATTAAGTCCGAAACAATTTTAGCCGATAACAAGCTAAGCGGTATCCCACCACCGGGGTGAACAGAACCGCCGCAAAAATAAAGGTCTTTAATGCGTCTGCTGAAATTGGGATGGCGCAAAAAAGCGGCGAATTTGGAATTACTGGCCGCTCCGTAGAGCGCCCCGCGATAGGAACTTGTATTTTCTTCAATTCCTACCGGATCCAGCACCATTTCCTGCGTTATTTCCTTTTCAATATCGATATTCAAAATCCGATTTAATTTTTGAATAATAAAACTCCGGGCAGAGGTTTTAAGCGAGGTCCAATCCTGTCCATGATTCCCGGGGGCATTGATCATTACAAACCAGTTTTCGCAGCCCTTTGGGGCGTCTGAGACCTCTTCTTTGGAGGTAATATTGATATAGACCGTAGGGTCATGAAATATCCTTTTTTGGTTGAAAATGAAATCGAATTCCGTCTGGTAATCATTGCTAAAAAAAATGTTGTGTAAATCCAATTCCGGGAATTGCCGCCGTATTCCCCAATAAAAAATTAGTGCCGAGCTGGAGCGTTCTTGACGCAATACCTTTATGGGAGGTTTTTCCCTGGGCAACAACTTTTTAAACGAAGGATAAATATCCATATTGGAAATCACGATATCTGCAGGATATTCCCCGGATTTGGCGATTACCGCCTTTGCCTTTTTATTCCCCACTACAATTTCAGAAACGGGATCATTAAACCGGAAATCAACTCCCGTATCTACTGCCAGTGAATATAAGGACCGGGTGATTTGATGCATTCCTCCTTTCGGAAAGTAGGTACCCAGATCCATTTCCAAATGTGGGATCATGGACATTATTCCCGGGGTTTGATAAGGCGAGGAACCGTTGTAGGTGGCATACCGGTTAAATAGCTGGATGAGCTTGGGATTGGAAAAATACCGGGTATTCCATGCATTTAGATTTTGAGAGATCCCCATTAATCCGATCCTTGAAATGGCTTTTATGGTATCACCGGAAAGATAGGTGCCCAATCTATGAAGCGACTTTTCGAGAAAAAGTCCCTTGGTTAACTCATACTTTTTTCGGTTGGTGGCGATATAGTCCTGGATACTTTCGGTAGGTTCTTCAAATACACTGGCAGCATTGGCTATAAAATCTGATATCTCCGCCGGGGCACTGAAAGTCGTGCCGTCTTCCCAAAAGTAATTGCAAACGGTGGATTTCCGATGGTACTCAAAATAGTCCTTGGGATCTTTATGATGAAGTTCAAAAAGTTCATCCACCAACCAGGGTAGGGTAAATAAGGAGGGCCCCATATCAAATCGGAACCCACCAAGGTTTTTTGAATGCAGTTTTCCACCGGGGTAGGGGTTGGCTTCAAATACGGTTACCTTAAAATCTTTTGCCCGTAATCGCAGGGCGCACGCCAGTCCGGCGATCCCGGAGCCAACTACAATTGCGGTTTTAGGCATTCTTTTTGAAATACTTAAACGGGACAAAAAGCATTCCAAAATTCTCCCCCTCTTCCTTGCCTAAATGTTTGTGGTGGATCTTGTGAGCCCTACGAACTCCACGTGCATACCAGTTGTTGGCATTCCTGAACATCTTAAATCGCTGATGGATAAAAATATCATGTACAAAAAAGTAGGCAATACCATAGCCCAGGATACCCAACCCTAAAGGCCACCCGTACCAAAACCAGGTATTGTCGGCAATCATTATGCACGACATACTGACCACGGCATAGAAGATAAAAAAGGCATCATTACGCTCAAACCAGGAGTCATGGTCTTTTAGATGATGATCTTTATGGAGTTTCCATAAAAATCCATGCATAATATATTTATGCGTGAACCACGCCATGAACTCCATGAAACAAAAAGTGGCTAAAAAAATGACTAACCAAAGTACTACTTTCATACTACACCAAATGTAGCTTATAGTTGACATATGATCTGGCTAAAAGGCCAAATTTTTGATAGTTAGGAACACGAATTCGTGTGTTCCTGATTTCTAGAGGAGGGGTCTTTTTTAATTTGTCCAACAGCTTTTTGTAGTATTTAAATGCCGTGTACACCCCAAACTTCGCCTCAGGGGGTAATTTTTCTATCCCGGAATAGCCTTGTGCAAAATCAGATTCAATTTCATCTACAATGCGTTTTTTGGATACTTCATCCAATTCCAGCAAATTGGTATTTGGGAAATAGGAGCGTTCTAAAAGCTCGTAATCCGCTTTTAGGTCGCGGAGAAAATTAACTTTCTGGAATGCCGATCCTAATGCCATGGCAGATTCCTTAAGGGCTTCATATTTTTTTTCATCTCCGTTTACAAAAACACAAAGGCACATTAAGCCTACAACATCCGCAGACCCGTAAATGTATTCCTTGTATTCCGCATTGGTTTTGTATTCTTTTTTTGAGAGGTCCATTCGCATACTTTTCATAAAGGCTTCTACAAGATGTAATGGAATATTATACCTCCAGTAGGTATGCTGAAAAGAATTGAGGACGGGATTTAAGCTAATTCTATGCTCCAGGGAACGATACAGCTCTTTTTCAAAATTCTCAAACAGCAGTTCCTTATCGTAATCGTGAAAAGTATCTACAATTTCATCTGCGAAACGGACAAAACCATAAATGTTGTAGATGTCGCTCCGTATGGAACTACCCAACATTCTGGTGGCTAATGAGAATGAGGTGCTGTAGGATTCCGTAACCATCTTGCTACAGGAATAGGAAACGTGGTCAAATATGGTTTTCATTTTGCAAGTTTTTTTTGATGGTCAATTCTGCAACCAATTTCCCCGAAATCAATGAAGGTGGAACTCCGGGACCTGGCACCGTAAGCTGTCCTGTAAAATAAAGGTTTTCCACTTTCTTACTTTTAAGACTGGGCCTAAGAAACGCAGTCTGCGCCAGCGTATTAGCCATTCCATAGGCATTTCCTTTAAAGGAGTTGTACTCCTCCACAAAATCGTTTACACAAAAACTTTCAGTAAACAATATAGCGTTTAATACGGTCTGACCCGTGCGCTGTTCGAAGCGATTGATGATAATGTCAAAATACTGTTTCCTCAGTTCGGGAGTATCTTCCAGACCGGGTGCTATGGGGATAAGAAAAAATCCTGTTTCACATCCTTCCGGTGCCATGCTCTTGTCGGTGACCGAAGGAAAGTTAGCATAGAACAATGGATCTGTGGGCCATTGCGGATGATCGTATATCTCGGAGGAATGTACATCAAAATTGGTATCAAAAAAGAGATTATGGTGTTCTACATTCTTGAGTTTTTTGCTAAAACCTACATAAAACAAAAGCGAAGACGGCGCATAGGTTTTTTTGTTCCAATACGCTTCCGAGTATTGCCGGTAGGGTTTGTCCAGGAGCGTCTCGGAGTGATGATAATCCGCTCCGCTGATAACAATATCCGTTGCAAAACTTTTCCCCTTTGCGATAACCCCGCTAACCTTTCCGTTTTCTACCTCAATTTTTTCAACCGGGCTGTTAGTGATTATGGTTACTCCCAGTTCCAGGGCAAGGCTTTTCATAGCCTTTATGATTTCATACATACCGCCTTTGGGATGCCAGGTACCCAGGCCAAAATCCGCATAGTTCATAAAACTGTAAAAAGACGGTGTTTTATTGGGTTTGGCCCCTAGGAAAAGTACCGGAAATTCCAAAGTGGAGATCAGCTTTGGATTTTTGAACTTTTTACGTACTTCCTGACTGATGGACTTAAAAAATTGATCTACTCTAAGAACAGTTTCTTTGGTTACCAGTTCCAATGGTGAAAGCCCTGGTTTTAGCACAATTTTATTGATGGCAATATCGTAATTCTCCTGGGCTTTGCTGATAAAGGCTCTTAAATAGGTGCTACTTCCTGCTTCTATTCGCTCAAATTCATCACATATTTTATCCAGAGTGTCCCTGATGGTTAAAATATCGTCTTTGAAGAATATCTTATACGCGGGATCCAGTTTCTCCAGGCTGTAAAAATCCGATGTTTTTTTACCAAAATCCGCGAAAAACTTTTCAAAAATATCAGGCATCCAATACCAGCTGGGACCAATATCAAAGGTAAATCCTTGTTTAACGAGTTGTCTGGCTCTACCCCCGACCGTAGTGTTTTTTTCAAGCATGGTAACCTTAAATCCTGCTTTGGCCAAATAACACGCGGCAGATAGCGAAGAAAAACCTGAACCTATGACGATTATTTTTTTCATTTGGGGATTGCGGATAGATTTACAATTGACTTACCAATTTTTCAATGGAATTAAAAGCTTCCACAGATTCCGGTAAATCTTCCCGTACCAAATGCTGCACTTGATGCCCCAATATCCAAAGTTTTGATGCCCCAATAGCATTTATCTTGTGCTGAAAACTAACAATATATTTTTCTAATTCGTCTTTAGTAGGAGAAACTGTAAAATAGGAAACAAAATGGAGGTTGCTGTAATATCTGATGATATCTGCCAGATTTTCTATCGGCATAGTTTGTCCCAGATAAATGGACTTATATCCTTTTAAGTTAATCTCGTAATTCAAAAAAAGGAGGCCCAACTCGTGGATCTCATTCTCCGGTAGGAACAAAACAAAGACCTTATCCTTACGGGTGGGTTCAATGATCTGTAATTTTTCCGTATTGATGTATATCTTCTGCTTAATCAGATTGGTAATAAAGTGCTCGTGAGAGGGACTTATAGTATCGGTTTGCCATAATAATCCTAGCTCGTTAAGCAAGGGGATAAACACTTCAATAAAAATTTCCCGGAACGAGCGCTCTGCCAAAAGACTGTTGTAGGTATTAAAAAATAGCGCCTGGTCAAAGTTAATCATGGACAGCTTAAAAGCGTTGATGGCATGGCTTTTTTCGCTGTTTTTAGCCACTATTTCCCGTACTATTACCGGAATTTCGGTTTCCGGAATTTTTGCAATCTTGGAAATCTTATACCCGTTATGATAAAGTAATACAATGTTTAACAGCTTTTGTAAACTTTTTAAACTGTAAGTTCTAATGTTGGTGGCGGTTCTTTCCGGAGAAAAAAGGTTGTAGCGTTTTTCCCAAATGCGAATGGTATGCGCCTTTATCCCAGAAAGGTTTTCCATGTCGCGAATGCTGAAGGACTTCTTTACATTGTTCATTTTTTGCCAAAAATCGTTAAACAAATTTACAATTTAATCTAAACCAACTTCATAAGCAACCGTTAAATTTTAAGAATTCCTCAGTTTGGAAACGATAATGCGCAAAAAAAAAGCCCTAGAAATCAACTTCCTAAAGCTTTTGGTGCCCACGACTGGACTCGAACCAGCACGTCCTTACGAACACTACCCCCTCAAGATAGCGTGTCTACCAATTCCACCACGTGGGCCACTGCGTTTTGAAATTAAACAAAAAAAGTTAAGTCATCTGACCTAACTTTTCCGTGACCTGACTGGGGCTCGAACCTAACGGCCTGATCCCAGTGTTTACAATCATCCTGCAACGGCTCACTCATCAATGTTGACGATTTGTGAACCAAAAACGCGTTAGTACGTCAATTGAACTTTCGCTGGCGAAGATAATACTATTTATAGCTAATTGAAAAGCCCTTAAGATTTGTGTAAATCAAATCCCATTCATTTAGTTTAAGTTACTACGTTCCTTTAAATCAATCAGAAAATTACATTTTATCCGGCAAACTTATCGAAGGCTATCCAAGAAATCAAGAAAGGGAAAACGCTCTAGATTCAATAGGCAATCATTTCTTAGTCATTATGAACTTTAAGGTTACGAGTGATATTCAGAATCACGTGCGGTTAATTAGAATCATTGAGGATACCCGACGGTATTAAATCTCCGCAGGATTCAAACGCTTCCTAAAAACGAGGATTTGATACGGTTCACAAGTACCTTACAAAATCTGTTGACCGATTTGTTGACGGTCAATTTGATAGCAAATGGCGTCATCTGACTTCCATTTCAAAGTGAAGAATCCTTAGTTCTAAAGCAAGAGCTACAATAAATTGTTGGAGCCAAGTATTAGTAAACGTTGATTTACCGGGATACCTATAGTTTAAACCTTGTTGAAAACAATCTACTTACTGTGAGCCCCTCAGTTTTTATCAAAACCCAGTTTTTAACCCAGTTGGTATAGCCGTTCAGAATCTTTAGGCTTGCGAAACGTAAAATTTTTGTAAATTTGTATGATGTATTATAAATTTTAATCTTGAGCTACCATGTTTGAACCCATTATAAAACCCGAATCCCTGAGTGGACATGTTGAAGCTGAATTGACCACGGCCATTAGACAAGGACAATATCGACCTTTGCAGAAAATACCGACCGAGCACGAACTTTGTTCCATTTTCAATGTCAGTAGAACGGTGATTCGCGAAGCCATAAGAGGATTAAACTCAAAAGGCATTGTGGATGTAAAAAAGGGCAGCGGGGTATTTGTCTCCGAGATGAGCATTCAAAATGCCTCAGAAATTTTGAACCTGTTCTTTGGACTTTCTTCCAATAAGGACCTGATGCTACATGCAATTGATTGTCGTGAAATGATTGAGCCTATGATTGCTGCCAAATCTGCAACGGCCAGAACTGACGACCATATCCTTAGGCTTCATGACAATATGGAAAAGCTATATCAGTGCCCTCTTGATGATAAAATAACGGAGGCGGAATTGGACAACCAATTTCATAGTATTTTGCTAGAGAGCATTAACAACCCTGTCCTTCATTTGCTTATGGACCCCATTTTTAACTTAGTACCAAAATTTAAACAAGATGTCTTTGCCAAGACCATTGCAGGTAACATGGCCGAGGAGAAAGAAAAAATGCTCCATTATCATGAAAAGATAACAAATGCCATATCAAGAAAGAATGCCAAGAAGGCAGAAGGTCTTATGAGAGAGCATCTAAAAGTCACCCTGGATAATTATGTCAAATCAATGGAGAGATGAAAGGTTTTGTAACTTTTGGTGAGATTATGCTAAGGCTCACTCCTTCATATAAGGGAGATAAGCTATTACTTGCAAATGATTTCTCGGTCGGGTACGCCGGGGCCGAGTCCAATGTGGCCATCTCACTTGCCTGTTTGGGAAACCAAGTGGATTTCATAAGCAAAGTTCCCAATAATCCCATCGGAAAAGCGGCATTGTTGAGTCTTAAGAAATTTGGGGTTACAACGAATAGGGTGCTGTTTGGCGGAAAACGCATGGGCACCTACTTTATTGAGCTTGGAAAATCAATCAGGCCTTCCCGTGTGGTGTATGACAGGCAAGGGTCTTCCATAAGTAAATTAACGGTTGGGGAATTTGAATGGAAAACCATTTTGAAAGATAAGGAATGGTTGCACCTTTCAGGAATTACCCCGGCTTTGTCCGACCAATGTGCCGAAGAAACCGTATTGGCCGCAAAAGTGGCCAAAGAAATGGGGGTCAAAGTCAGTTTCGATCTGAATTTCAGAAGAACATTATGGCCCAGTGGCAATAAGGCAAGGATAATCTTTAGTCGAATCATTGAGCACTCCGATTTGATTTTTGCCAATTTGGGGGTCCTGAACGATGTATACGGGCTACGTTTTGCTGAAGAGGATTCTTTAGAGCGTACAAAAAATGCCATGCTCAAGGCAAGTTCCCTTTTTGGCGTGGATCAAATGGCCTTCACCATAAGGGAACATCGTTCCGCTTCGCAAAACAAGCTTCAAGGAATGGCTTTTTCCTATGGGCAAATCAATGTTTCAAAAGTATATGAGGTACAAATTGAAGATCGTTTTGGCACGGGTGACGCCTTTGCGGCAGCATATCTTCATGCTGTAGGCAACAAATGGAGCGTAAGTCGGGCAATCGAATTTGCCACATCTGCATTTGCCTTAAAACATACCATAAAGGGAGATTTGCATACAAGTACGGAAGAAGAGGTTTTGTCAATTATGGACGGGAATTTATTAGGACACGTGATACGATGAGAAAAGAAGAGATATTGGATGGATTGTTGGAAGAAAAAATAGTCTCCATTATTCGGTTAAAGCATGGAGAAATGGTATCCAAGGCAATTGACAGTCTCGTACAGGGAGGAATCAAGGTGTTGGAAATCACTTCCAATACTCCAAATTTTGATATTCAGATTACTTCAGCACGAAAAAGATATCCTGATATCTTGGTCGGAGCCGGGACCATTACGACCCAACAACTTGCACAGATAGCAATTGGGGCTGGAGCCCAATTTTTGGTAACGCCCAATACCAACAGAGCCGTTGTTGGGGAAGCGATGAAGGGTGACATTCCCGTTATCATGGGAGCTTTCACCCCAACTGAGATAGCCAATGCGGTTTCCTATGGGGCGGATATTGTAAAACTCTTTCCTGCCGGTCAATTGGGAATTTCTTACTATAAATCTCTGAGGGGACCTTTTGCTGAAACCATGTTTTTTGCAGTGGGAGGGATAGGTATTGATAATATGAAAGATTGGCTTGATGCGGGAGTTGATGGGTTGGGAATTGGAAGTACCCTGGTAAAACAAGAAGCGAATACGCAAGAGGATTTAGACAGCATCGCCTCAAAGGCACGTCAATTCAAAGAATTCATAAGAAACCATGGACGCTTTACTGATTGAAAAAATAGAGCTCTTCAAAGTCCCCCCTCGGTGGTTTTTCTTAAAGATGACGACCAAGAACGGTATTGTTGGATGGGGAGAACCTGTTGTGGAGGGAAGAGCCGATACCGTGGAGGCGTGTGTACATGAACTTTCCCAATACCTGGTTGGTCGTTCCGCCAGTTCTATTGAGGATATATGGCAGACCCTCTATAGGGGTGGCTTTTATAGGGGAGGACCTATTTTAATGAGTGCCTTGGCAGGGATAGATCAGGCACTTTGGGATATTAAGGGCAAGTCGCTGGGTGTTCCAGTTTATGAATTGTTGGGAGGGGCGGTACGGCAGAAAATGAAAATGTACTGTTGGATTGGGGGTGATAGCCCCAAAGTGGTTATGGAGCAGGCCCAATCCAAGATAGATGAAGGTTATAAGGCCGTTAAGATGAATGCCACAGCAGCCTTCGAATGGATTGATTCAACTAAAAAAATAAAAAGTGCTGCCAAGAACATCGCCCTTTTGCGCAAGGAATTTGGCGACGACCTTGATATTGCACTGGACTTTCATGGAAGGATCCACAAAGGCATGGTCAAACCGCTTGTGGATGAATTGGCCCCCTATGCCCCTATGTTTATTGAGGAACCTGTTTTGAGCGAGAACAATGATGCATTGGACCATATCTATTCCCATACTTCTATCCCCATTGCCATGGGTGAGCGCATGTATTCCAGATGGGATTTTAAAGAAGTGCTTCAAGGAGGTGTGGTGGATATTATACAACCCGATCTTAGCCATGCCGGAGGAATATCCGAGGTAAGGAGAATAGCAGCCATGGCCGAGGCTTATGATGTAGCATTGGCACCACACTGTCCTTTAGGACCAATTTCACTGGCCTCAGCATTACATATTGATTTTACCTGTATCAACGCGTTCATACAAGAAAGTAGTCTGGGAATTCATTATAACGAGGGCTATGAGCTATTGGATTATATGGAAAACCCTGAAGTTTTTGATTTAAAAGATGGGTATATTCCACTTTTAAAGGAACCTGGTCTGGGAATTCGCATCGATGAAGAAAAATTGAGAGAAGCGCAAAAAATTGGTCATCAGTGGAGCAACCCAATATGGCGAAACCAAGATGGTAGTATAGCTGAATGGTGAAATTGCCTCTTTTTTGTATGGAAATTGCGTCATTCGACAATGGAAGTCGATACTATCGTATATCTCAAAATAAAAAGTTCATAGATAGCGGATAATTCTTGTTCTGATATTAAAAATATGGAACAAAACAAGATTCGTTCTTTCCTTGAGCTTTCTTCTTATGAGCTTAAACCCTCTTAATATTTGAGCTTCTACCCAATTTTATGGCAATGCCCAAATATTGGATATCTCAATATTGGTCAACCCTTCAGTTTTATTCAATTCAAAAACTTGTTTGCATTTAGGGGGTAGTTCCTGGATTATCTCTTTAACGGCCCGAATCAACTTTTGTGTTTTCTCATCATCCTTGTCCATCACAATTGAATCCAATAGTTTCATATGTTTTTTCTCAATCCGTAATATCGATTGCGATTTGCAGTAATAGTCTATAAATTCATTATAGACGGATTTATACAAAAAGCTTTTTAAGGAATATTTTAGATTATTAATGGTTTTCTTGAACAAAAACCATTTTTTCCATTTCAGAAAAGTCTATTATGAGTTCATTGCTTGTGGCCAGCTTTTAAACAGTCCTTTGCCGACAAACCTTTCTAGTTCCAATAAGTGTGCTTTTTAGCTGTCCCTATCCATCCAAATTTCCCTTAGCGCGTTCTTGCTTAACAGTTCTAGTTGGTCACTATAGTGGGGCTGTCAGGACTGGAAGAATTTCCATAGGTAAGTAAACCCATAGCTTTAACTTGTTTAGTTATTTCCATTACCAACACAAACATATTACCAAAGTCTCCAACAACTTCATCACCTTCGGAAGGACTTGTCCGCATCATGATTCTAAATACTAGGAGAAGCTGTTCCGCTTAGATCGACTATTTAATTCTTGTTGGTCACTTTCGCTTGCACAGGCTGTATCGTAAACGAATACTTGAGTTTGGAAGCATCCAGCTTATATTCATCGTTGGCCAAGGCTGACATGTCCCAACTGTTGTCGCCCCCGACGCCTGTCTGTCCATAATCGATATGCAAATACACCGCGTCACGGGGTTTGATGTCCTTAGTGTGGCGTTGTATCTTTTTTGAGGTTCCCGAATCAAAATCTTCCATTGGATTGTGGTGCGCCGAAAAGGAAAAGGTATTGTTTGAAACAAAATTCAGTCCCGTACCCAAATCGTTGGTAAAACTGGCATAACGCACATCGGTACGGTTGCCGTTCTCCTGTGGGCGGATGTATGGCACATAAAAGTCAGTCACTTTAGCAGTGTATTTTCCGACGAAAGAGGCCGATTTACGATCTACATAGTTTTCTATGGGACCGCGTCCATAATAGTCCACATTATCAAACTGGCGCCGTAGTGCCAACACCATACCGTAGCGTGGCATATACTTTAACTTTTCCGGATTTTTTGGAGAAAAACTGCATTGCACCCCAAGATTACCGTTACTGGAAATGGTATAGACAATGGTATTGGTCGCCTCCAATCTATCATAAGCAAATCCATAGGTAAAGATATGGTTGCCCACTTTGTCCTTGGTATGATGAAAATGGGTCAACTCCTTATCTTCAGCGGCGTTTCTGTATGCAAAATAATCCATGTCCTTAGGAGCGTTCCCGGAATTCCAAGCCCCAAAGTCATTATCGGTGGGGGCACGCCAAAAGGTCATTTTTACAGGTTGCAACAAGAGGTTTTCATCGCCTTGTTTTATGGCATCCAAGCCAAAACCATCTTTGCTGAACTCATAGGTATATTCCCCTACTGATACACTATAGGCGTTCTTGCCCTTGGTCGCCTTGGTCTTGACCTTTAAGGAGGCCAGGTTGGGTTCCACAATTTTACTCCCCTTCTGGAGTTTAAATTGTTCGGCCGCCAATAAGGTGCCTTTCGGCAACAGGGGCTCATCGGCCTTGTTCACTGCAGTGAAGTTTACAAAATACTCCTTGCCGGGCACCATAGTGTAGTCAAAATCAATGGTCACCTTGGCCATTTGTTGTGGGGCAATGGGTTCCAAATTCAATATTTTTCGGGTAACCTCAATACCATTTTCAATCAAGGCCGCTTCGAACAGGAGGCGTTCAGTGGTAGTAAAGAAATATTCGTTGAACACTTCATAGGTTTGATCATCGATTTTGCTGAACTTCACGTTCTGGTACACTTTTTTCACTTCAAAAAGCCCTGGATGGGGATCACGCCCTGAGCCAATAAGGCCATTGGCACAGAAATTTCCGTCGTGGTGCAAGTGTTCTGGTTCAAAATCACCGCCATAGGCATAGTACTTTTCCCCACTGGTCGAGGTCTGCTCAATACCTTGGTCCATCCAGTCCCAAATAAAACCACCTTGCACCCGCGGGTGTCTACTTACCCAATCCCAATAATCCTTAAAATTGCCGTTACTGTTGCCCATGGCATGGCTGTATTCGCACCAGAAAAATGGGCGTTGTTCGTCCAGCGGCCTTTTGTCGTCCCTTTCGAAATGTTCTCTCATAACATAAGTGTTCTGATCGGCATACATCCAGCTGATCACATCAGTGATTCTGCCCTTGTAATAGATAGTGTCCGTGGACCTGCCTGCCCGCTCGTAGTGCACGGGACGACTTGGGTCATAGGATTTTATCCAATTATAGGGACCAACAAAATTATCCCCACTACCGGCCTCGTTGCCCATGGACCAAAGGATGACAGAAGGGTGGTTCTCGTATTGGCGCACCATATTCTGAATGCGCTCCATATGGCCCAACTTAAACTGGGGATCACCGGCCAGGGTTTCCCCTTTTTTATAACCATACCCATGCGATTCTATGTTCGCCTCACTGATCAAGTAAATGCCATATTCATCACATAGCGCATACCATTCAGGCATGTTGGGATAGTGCGAGGTACGCACTGCATTGATGTTGAAACGCTTAAAATCCCTTATGTCGGCTATCATACTTTCACGTGAAATGACATGGCCGTTTACTGGGTCGTGTTCGTGGCGGTTCACCCCTTTGAACAATACAGCTTGTCCGTTGACCAATAATTGGCCTTTGGCTACTACCACATTCTTGAACCCTATTTTAAGGGTAGTGGTGTCGATTGTCTTTCCCTTGGCATCCGTTAAGGCCACCTTGGCCACATACAAATTGGGAGTCTCGGCAGACCAAGAAGCTACCTTTCCAATATTTTTTTTATCAACCGAAATGGTAGCCGTTGTACCCTTTTTTAGCTCCAAGGCATGGGTTTGGGCATACATGGGTGAACCATCGGTATTTTGTATTTCGACCTCCAAACGGTATTTTTTGTGATTCTTCCCACTTTTGTTGGCCACTGTTACCTCATAGTTCAAGAGTCCTTGATTATAGGTGCTTGTATCCAATCCGCCGTTGACCTTGACATTGCTCAGGTGAATTTTGGGAACGGCATAGGCATACACCTCGCGTTCTATGCCACTGAGCCTCCAAAAATCCTGGTCCTCCAAATAGGAACCATCGCAATAACGGTACACCTCAACGGCCATTTCGTTCTTACCGGTTTTTATGTATTCAGTGATATTGAACTCCTTGGCGGTCTTGGTGCCCTCTGCATAGCCTACTTTTTGTCCATTTACCCATACGTAATAGGCGGAGTTCACGCTTCCAAAATACAGGAATACCTCGCGCTCTTTCCAGGTATCGGGCACCTCAAAGCTACGTTTATAGCTTCCCACGGAGTTCATAGAATGCTCGATGTAAGGTGCATTTTTGGGAAAGGGATAGATTATATTGGTATAGTGGGCATAATCATAGCCCTGCATCTGCCAATCTGCGGGCACCGGAATGTCATCCCAATCCGATACATCATAGGAGGTCTTATAAAAATCCATTGGACGTGCCTCGGGATTGGCCGACCAATGAAACTTCCAAGTGCCATTGAGCGAAATATGGTCCTTTTTGTTGTTGTGGTAGAAATCGGTACGGGCAGGTTCCGTATTGACTTGGTTAACGGCCGGATTTTCCCATTCGGCTGTTTGTTGGGCGTACGAGCTAACCATTACCAAGAGTGCCAAACTTCTTAGTATTACTTTGTTCATGAGTGTTTTTTTAAAAATTATACTTCAATTTAACTATCCATTGTGCCGGATGTGGTGTATTTAATCACCCAAAAAGCTTAACAATTCAACCATATGGTCTGGTATCCGCATCGCTGTTTTCCCATTGTTTTTTACTGATTATAGTCAAACATTTTAAGCGGCCTTATTATGGCGTATTGTCTTCTTTCCTCATTTTTGGCGACAGCACGGTCCGAAAGCGTAAATGCTCCATAGAGGAGTCTTCGGCAGTGGTGATTCGAAATGACAGACGATAACTGGCACAATAAGAAGAACTACATAAATAAGATATCCCCTTAATGGCCCTTTCACTAGTATTGGGGTAGGAGGGGTTGTAGGCGCTAGTTGCCCCAATAGGGTTTAACACCACCATATTCTTCGCTTTGAGTTGCCCAAAATATTGGGTATTGTAAAGGTCACTGGTCCATTCCCAAACGTTTCCGGTCATATCGAAAAGGCCAAAATCATTTTTTTCGATAGTCTTGGTTTGTCCAATGCTCCCTTTCATGATATTTCCCAAAAGGACAGCACCCGAGGTCGCCATGATTTTTTTTATGGCCGATCGTCTTTTTTGTGAACTCATGTTTACGTTTCTTTTATCTTCTCTTTTATAAAGACTTTAATCAATTTCACGGCTTGTTCAGCAGTGATATCCCGCTGTGGTGAACCGAACATTTCATAGCCCACCATAAACTTTTTAACCGTTGCGTTCCTTAATAGAGGAGGGTAGAAGCTCATATGCCAGTGCCAATGTTCATTATCCTTACCGTTCGTAGGGGCCTGATGAATTCCGCTTGAATACGGAAAGGAGCAATTGAAAATTTTGTCATAGGCCGCTGTGATGGTATGTATGGCATCGGCAAAGCCCATTTCTTCACCTTCCGACAACAGGTCGATGTCCTTTTGGTGCTTTTTGGGAATGATCATGGCCTCAAACGGCCAAATGGCCCAAAAGGGTACCAAAACCACAAAACCATCATTCTCATAAATGATCCGTTCGTTCCTTTCAAGTTCTTGGTCTAGGTAAACCTGTAATAAGGACACTCTGTTTTCCTCAAAAAAGGTCTTTTGGCTACGGTCCTTTTTAATAACTTCGTTGGGGAGGGTGGACTGGCTCCATATTTGCCCATGAGGGTGCGGATTACTGCAGCCCATGATTGCTCCTTTGTTCTCAAAAATTTGCACGTAGTTGATAAACTCAAGACCACCTAACTCCTTATACTCTTTTTTCCAAGCCCTGACCACTTTGGTGATTTCCGAAACTGTCATCTGTGCCAAACTTTTGCTGTGGTCGGGACTAAAACAGACCACACGGCAAATGCCTCGTTCGCCCTCGGCCCATAGCAGGCCATCCTTAAATGTTCCCAGATGGGCCTTTTCTTGCAAGGCAGCAAAATCATTGTTGAAGATAAAGACATCTTGATATTTAGGATTGATTTCTCCATTGGCCCGTGTATTGCCCGAACACAGATAACAATTGGGGTCATAGGCTGGGCGCGCCTCGTTGATTACTTTCTCTTCCTGACCCTGCCATGGGCGTTTTGCCCTATGAGGAGATATCAGGACCCATTCCTGCGTTAGGATGTTGTATCGTTTGTGTGAATAATCCTGTAATTGGGTGTTCATTGCAGTTGGTTTGTTATGGTTTAGTCAATGATATGGGCCCCATCCGATAAGGCTACAAAGTACACAGAACACTCCCTGTTGAACTTTTTGGCATAGGCCACTGAAACCGATTCGGCAAAGCCCTCAACCGCTTTTTTGGCAACCAAATTGATGGTACAGCCCCCAAAGCCGCCTCCCATCATTCTGGCCCCTAGGACATTGGGGTTTTCTTTGGCCTGTTCGACCAGAAAATCTAACTCCTCACAACTTACCTTATACTGGTTCGACAGGCCGTCATGAGACTGGTACATGAGCTGGCCCAAGGTTCGCAAATCGCCATTTTCGATTGCTTTGGCTGCATTGATGGTACGCTCATTTTCTTGGATTACATAGAGGGCTTTTTGATAGTTTTCCGCCGAAATCCTCTCCTCTATTTGCTCCAAATCGGCTTCAGTAACATCCCGTAATGCGGTTGCCCCAAGAATTTTGGACACCCGTTCACACGCAGAGCGCCTATCGTTGTAGGCACTATCTGACAAACTATGCTTTACGTTGGTGTTGATCAACATGAGTTGGTGGTCTTTAAAGTCTATTGTATAAGGTTTTGCTTTTATGGTCCTGCAATCCAAGTGAAGTGCAGTGTCTTTTATGCCGTACATACTTGCGTATTGGTCCATTATGCCGCAGTTGACCCCTACATAGTTATGTTCGGCCTTTTGGGAGACGAAGATTATTTCTGCCTTTGAAAGGCCCAATTGGAACAATTCATTAAGTCCAAGGGCCACACTATTCTCCAAAGCTGCGGAAGATGACATGCCAGCACCTTCAGGAATATTACCTTTCAAAACAATATTGAAATTGCCCAGAACCTTGCCCCTTTTCTTAATTTCAGCCACAACGCCCAACACATAGTTTTCCCAGCTTTTTTCTTTTGAGGGCTTTATTTTGTCCAAATCAAAAACTATTGAACTGTGCAAGTCCAAAGCTATTGCCATACTTTGGGACATGTTACTTCTATGGATGGCCGCCACAACACCCTTGTCCACTGCCGCGGGAAACACGAATCCGTCATTGTAATCGGTATGTTCGCCTATTAAGTTGATTCTACCGGGAGAAAAAACCAATAAAGGCTCTTTCTTGAACATTGCTATGAACGTTTCCTTTACATCATTCAACAATGCTTTGACCATATGGATTTAGGTATTTAGATTTTCGCCGACAATGTCAATTTCAGACCCGACCTTTTTTGTATTTTAATTGTTTTTCCATGTTCCATCAACTACAAAGAGCTCCGAAGTATTAGGTTGTTGGGGTTTTCAATTTGAACTTGTTCTTTGTTCATAATCATTTCGGCCAAACGCTTTCCCATAGCATTGAAGTCCGTGGATATAGTGGTGATTCCCCCTTCTACAATCTCCTTAAGAAGTGTGTCATTGTAAGAGATTATCCCTATATCCTTGCCCAAGGCAAATTGTAATCTCTTCATCTTTTTGATCAGCGTCAATAAGCTCCTGTCATCCGGCATAATATAGATTTCCCCCTTATTGAGAGTCCGATACTTCAGATCATCAACAACTTCATGTTCAAAGCTATTTTCCTCACAAAAGTTTAGAAATCCGTTCATGATCCCTTTTGGTTGTTTCTTTTTGTCAAAGACCAAAATCAACTTTTCGTACTTTCTGATTCGGTCTAAGGCCTTTGTCAAGTTGCCAAAAATGGCGTTGTCAAAGTTTTGATAGATGGACGAATATTGTGACAGATCATCATGTGTTTGATCTAGAATATAGACCTTATCAGTGGGCAGGTTTTGCACATCATAACGGGTATCCTTCAAGTTGGCAGGCATAATTACGTAATAATTATAGTTGCCAATGTTATCATGAATAAGCTTGCTGAAAACAGATTTGTTAAAATGATGAAAAAAAATATCAACCTGACTATTGCCGCCCAGATTTTCCAAAAAAGAATTATATAGATCCTCCTTAAAAGCATTGAGTTCGTCAAAAAGCAGGAAAATCTTTTGGGCAACGGTAACATTTTCACTCGCTACATAATATCCTTTTCCTACAACGGACTGAATGATGCCTCGATTTTTCAAATCGTTAAACGCCATAAGCACAGTATCCCTGGATAGCTTGTGCTCTTTTTTAACCTCATTGATAGAGGGTATTTGATCTCCTTTTTGCAAGACACCCGAGACTATGGCCTCTTCAATTGAGGTGATGATCTGTCTATATTTTGGAATACCTATTTTACTTCTAATTTTCATCATAACGACAATAACAAATATACAAAAAGCTACTAGACCCTACTAGTAGCTTTTTGATATTTTATTTTTATATTTAGAGTCTGAATTATGTTGACTAAACCATACTAATTATGACGGCAGGATTTGATATCTGGGACTATGTGGTATTTGTGGCCTATGCCATTTTAATTTTGGGTGTAGGCCTATGGGTGTCCAGGGATAAAAAGGGTCACCAGAAAAATGCCGAAGATTATTTTTTGGCCGGTAAGTCCTTGCCATGGTGGGCCATTGGTGCTTCGTTGATTGCTGCCAACATTTCGGCCGAACAGTTTATTGGCATGTCCGGTTCTGGATTTGCACTGGGCTTGGCAATCGCTTCATATGAATGGATGGCGGCCTTGACTTTGATAATTGTCGGAAAGTACTTTCTGCCCATTTTTATAGAAAAGGGGTTGTATACCATTCCCGAATTCGTAGAAAAACGGTTTTCTACCAACCTAAAGACCATTTTGGCCGTGTTCTGGCTGGCTCTGTACGTATTTGTCAACCTTACCTCTGTACTATACCTAGGCGGATTGGCCATTGAAACTATCATGGGCATAGACATGATATATGCTATCGTAGGCCTAGCCCTGTTTGCTGCCGCCTATTCCCTTTATGGTGGGTTATCGGCCGTAGCGTGGACCGATGTGATTCAGGTGGTTTTCTTGGTTCTGGGAGGTCTGGTCACTACTTACTTAGCTTTGAACACAGTTTCTGGGGGAGAGGGAGTTATGGCTGGTTTCCATAAGGTTTGGGATGCCGCTCCGGAGAAGTTTCATATGGTTTTGGAGGAGTTCAACGCCGATGGTAGTACGAACAGAAACTATCTGGATCTTCCCGGTATTTGGGTGTTGATTGGGGGCCTTTGGGTAGCCAATTTGTACTATTTTGGATTTAACCAGTACATTATTCAACGGACCTTGGCCGCCAAATCATTGAAAGAATCGCAAAAGGGAATCCTTTTAGCAGCTTTTCTAAAACTGTTGATTCCGTTGATTGTGGTTGTGCCCGGTATAGCGGCCTATGTAATGGTCAATGATCCTGAGATCATGGCCTCTTTAGGAGAAGTGGGGCAAATGAATACCCCCTCTTTGGGCCAAGCCGATAAGGCTTATCCATGGTTGTTGCAATTTTTGCCAACGGGACTTAAAGGGGTGGCTTTTGCCGCCTTGGCTGCAGCTATTGTATCGTCATTGGCTTCCATGCTAAATTCCACTTCGACCATATTTACGATGGATATTTATAAACAGTATTTCAATAAAAATTCCAGTGAAAAAAAGACGGTCGGTGTGGGAAGGCTAACTGCTGCCGTAGCCCTGATTATTGCCGTATTGGTGTCACCATTGTTGGATGGATTAGATCAGGCCTTCCAATATATTCAGGAATACACCGGGTTAGTCAGCCCTGGTATCTTGGCCGTGTTCCTCTTGGGGCTGTTCTACAGGAAAACGACCAACAAAGCAGCTATTTGGGGTGCTATTCTTTCCATTCCCTTGGCCTTGGCGCTCAAGATTATGCCAACAAACATGGCCTCCTTTGAATGGTTGGCCCCTTGGATGCATCAAATGGGTCTGACCACTTTATTGACTATGGCCATTATTATTTTTTTGAGCCATCTTGAAGCCAAAGGAGCCGATGACCCAAAAGGCATTCCACTCACCAGGGAATTGTTCAAAACAACACCTTTGTTCAATATTGGTTCCTTTTTTGTAATGATTGTTTTGGCCGTATTGTATGCTATTTTCTGGTGAAATAAGGAAGTGCTTTTTAAACTTTTGACAGGCTCTAGGATTGTGCCATTGTCATTGCTAAGGACTGGCCTGTTCAAGACCGGTTCAATGTTAGATTTTGTGGTTAAATGGGTATCAGTACCAAATCTTTTTTCTGGACCCAAGCTTTCATCCTGTAATGTAAATCAGCACCGTTGCTACAATTATGATTAAGACGATTGAGAGCACAATAGCAATGATGGATTTGCTTTTCTTTGAAACGGCCCTGCCTTCTGAACCAAGGATACCTAAGAAAAGTTCTTTAGGGTTGCATAATCTGGAGTGTCGGTTGCCAAGCCTACTGCAATGTAAATCACCAAGGACAATAAAAACTTGAAAAAGGCCATATGGGTAAAGTTCCAGGAATATGGTTTCAAAAGCATTTGTAAAAGCCAACATGGAAGGAACCGAATGATTTACAGGCGGAGAATTTGTGCCAGAGGATTTCATTTAAGCAACAGTTTTTTGTTTTACGGCAACAATTGCTCTTCTGATACTAGGCTTTAAAAACGGAAACAGGTAAAAGCCCTTCTGGAAGAAATAGGATAGAACGACTTAAACCGAAAGCTCTCTGCTGGTAAGGTTAAAGCCACCAGTACAATTCTGATACTAGAACCAACATGACCAAACCACAATAAAAAGGGTCGGTGAAAACCGGCCCTTTTAATTAAACTTAAAACTAACTCAAAGAATTACCTAACAAAACTTAAAATAGGGTTGTTTCTTAAGAGTTTGCTTTTCAATTAAAAGAAACACCTAATGAAAGTACTGTAAAACTAGAACAAAACGGGACTGTAATCCTCCAAAAAAAACACCTTTTGCAATACTTTTTTACCATTTTCCGCTATTTTGATAAATAATGCTAATTTTTGCTCATATGTCTATAGAACTGATGTTCTTTATAACAATATAGTGGACTCCTTTTATTGAATTGAGCATTTGGCTGTTTTGTCACTTGTATTCAAAACCATTACACACACTTTAAAATGCAGGCCGATCAAGATGTATATAAGGGCTTACAGTTTTCAAAGGCTTTATAAATCTTGGCCAAAGACGTCCCCGCGCTGGTTCTAAAAATATTGACATCATCCATATTGTGTATGCATACTGGGATACGAAGCACGGAACACAGAGTAATTTAGGGAGAGCCAATAATCGTGATGAACAGTAGAAACGTAATGGGCATAATAATCCTTATTCTCATAAAAGTTACCGGAACCACTTTTAATTTGAGCTGCCAAAAGTTTTCCCGAAGGCTCACCGCTTTTTGACTTTTCAAGAATTGCGTCGACACCTACATCAACGGTTTCTTGTTCTCTAAAAATCCACTCTAGCTCATCCGTAAAGATTATAGCAGCTTTGTAAACTCCAATTCTTTCTGTTCTACTGTCTCTTCTTGACATTATTAAAATTGAGAATGTAAGTCTTTAAATCTAAGGTTTTACAACTAATTCTATTTCTTTGTAAAAATGTTTTTTTACATACTATAAGAATAATGACACAAATCGAAAAATTGCGACCGGTTTGTGTCAATTGCCCTACCAGACTTTAGATAGATAAAATATAAGTATCTGATTATTAATTATTTGTAAAAAGAAAGACTAGAAAAAAGTTGGGAAACTTAAAGCTGTAATGAGCTAATAATAAAATACTTTCAAAAGTTACAAGAAAAAAAGTGACCTGACTGGGGCTCGAACCCAGGACCCTCTCCTTAAAAGGGAGATGCTCTACCAACTGAGCTATCAGGTCTAATGTTTTTGATTAAAAACGGCTGCAAATATACAATCCTTAATTTATTATTCAACAGCAAATAGTGATAAATTTGAGTTTTTAATTATTGCGTTATTTGTAGGTATGAAGATAGTATTGTTGGGCTATATGTGTAGCGGAAAGACTGCCGTAGGGAAAGTACTGGCTAAAGCTTTGGATCTTGAATTTATTGACCTGGACCACGCAATTGAAAAGGCAATGGAAAGCACGATTCCAGCGATTTTTGAAAAAAAGGGAGAGCTCTTTTTTCGAAAAAAGGAAATGGAGGTTTTGCAAAATATTCTGGATAAGAATACCGGGATGGTACTATCGTTAGGGGGGGGGACACCTTGTTACGGGAATAATATGCAACTCATAAAAGAACGTACACCGTATTCTTTTTATTTGAAATGGTCCATAGGAAGTTTGGCGGAGCGCATACTATCCGGGAAAACACGCAGACCTTTAGTAGCTAATATCCCGGACGAACAACTCCCGGAATTCATTGGCAAGCATCTATTTGAAAGAGCACCGTTTTATGCCATGGCCGGTTTTACTATTGAAGGTAACTATAAAAGCCTGGAGCAAGTGAGCGAAGAGATACAAAGCTTACTCTAGATATACCCCGTAATTTTTTGCCGTAAACGCCACACGAATATGCTCATGTAAGGAAGTGGATAGCGATATGCCCTTGTAGTCTGCCTTTACGGGATACTTTTTGTGGTTGCGATTGACTAAAACCGCTGTCTTAAGTTGCTTCAAGGGTGTTTTCAAAAAGTGATGCACCCCATAAATCAGGGTAGTACCGGAATTTAATACATCATCCACAAGGACCACAGATTTGTTTTCGTATGCTTTCGCCGGAAGAGAAGTGGTAACTCCGCTTGTCAGGGGGTTGCTTTTGTCCATGTTTACCTGGCAAAATACAATGGTCGCAGATGTGATTTCCTGTAAAACCTTGGCAATTTCTTTGGCAAATAACTCCCCTCCCCCTGCGATACCTGCAATTATAATTTCGTTTTCTTCAACATTGGCTTCATAAATCTGATAGGCCATCCGTTTAATCTTGTGTTGAATCTTATTATGTTCCAGAATCCGATTGGTCATCTTTTTTACTTAAAATTAGTTAATCTTCTGCACCTTTCTTTTCTTCATCTGTTTCAAAAAGGTAATCATCAATATCCCTTCTATCCTTTTTTGTGGGACGTCCGGCACCTTTTTTTCTATAGTGTTTCTTCGCATATTGCAAAAGTTCATTATGCTCAAAGGCTTCCTTTGGGGTAATATCCTTTCGATACAGATCCACAAGTTTTGCGCCCACCCTGCTTTCCGGAATGTCTAAAATGATCAGTTGGTAGTCAATCTGATTTTTTCGAAGCTGCAGTTTATCCTGAGGGAAAACTTCCCTGGAGGGTTTCACAACATCATCATTCACCTTTACCTGACCCTTTTTTATCGCAGCCGTAGCAAGGCTTCTTGTTTTGAAGTATCGAATGCACCAGAGAAATTTATCGACACGCATAAAAAAAGCCCTAGGAATTAGGGCTTAATATTAAAACTTTTTTTTGACTTAATTAGAAAGCAATATGGAACTGATCCTATCCTTCCAACCTCTTCCAAAAAGACCATCTTTAACTTGTCTTAACTTTCTATGACCTTTTTCCTGTCCGCCCCGTGCATCAAGTACAATACTCTTACCACCATAATTTGTATGCTCATAAAATCTGGCAAAAACATTCCGGACAAGTACCGATTCAAGTTGGTTGTCTGGATCGCCGAAGGGATATATCCTGTCTTGGGCAATACAAGCGTAAGTGGCACATCCCTGAAAGCTCCCTAAGGACGACCAAAGTGTAGCATTTTTAAAATCCTTTAGCCTCGCCACTTCTTGTCCATCCGCACATGGAAAACCAATCACCTCATCACATGCTGATATCCAATCAAAGTATCCCCTATCATCATAACAGCATTTATAGTACAACTCCAGATGCCAGCGCTGATAAGGATCGGTTGAGGATCTGGAAGAAAAGTTCTCACTAGTTTTTAAAGGATTCCTAATTGCTTTTAAATAATTATCTAGCTCTAAATCATCGCGAAGCAATACGATATTTGCTTCATCAATATGATATTCGATATAGTTTTCATGCTCCGAAATAAAACGTTCAACTAGTACTGAACTTTCATTTTCTACAACGATCAATTCATCGTCTTCTGAGACCAGGAAATCTACTTTTAGTGTTTTTCCGTCAAGGATATAGTTGACATTCTCAATAGCTAGACTATCCTCAAATAGACTATCTTCTAAGTGTTTGTCCTGTTCAGTGGAACAGGAAACCAAAAGGACGATCAGGAATGTGATTAAGGTTTTTTTCATGTTTATGTGTTTAGAATTTTCGGAGTTAAAACTAAAAGTATTCACCTCTGTTTATACTGATTTTCGTCATACTTTAACTCGTATTTCTGTAGCATATCAAAGAAAAAGATTACATTAACTTTACATACACGGTTTGCAATTTCACATGTAAATCAAAAAATGTTAATAAGAAAGCCTTAAAAGCTGAAAATCGTATCTTGCGCCACCGAATGCTAATCCAAGTTTACATATGAAGAAGGTTTTGGCCGCGGTATCGGTGATAACAATATTGCAGGCATGCGGGGATGATGATAATGGGGGAGTCCAACTTACGCCCCCAAGATTACTGGCTGAAGTTGTCCTTGAAAATGATGCAGAGATCCAGGAATTCTTAGATACTCATTTTTACAATTACGAAGACTTTCAAGAACCCGTTGCCCCTGATTTTGATTTTAAAATAGTTATTGATACGATAGCTGGAGAAAATTTGGATAAAGTTCCACTGGCGGAGCAGGTTTCTTCTGCTACGATCGAGGTGTCCTCGACTGATTTAGGAATTGACACAGGAGAGGAAAATATACCCCACACCTATTATTATCTTGAAGTTCGGGAGGGTCAGGGTGTACGTCCAACTGTCGGGGATTCCGTATTGACGAAATTTGAAGGTTCACTCCTGAATGGCGCTGTTTTTGATGCTGTTTCCGATTTTACCTGGGAATTATTACCGGCTGAACCCAGAGGATATGCCAATACCATTGCACAGACGAACTCCGGAACTCGGGAAAATATTGTAATAAATCCTGACGGGACTACGGAAATTACGGATAGCGGGATTGGATTGATGGTTATCCCTTCAGGTTTAGGTTTTTTCAATAGTCCACGAACACCCCTTATACCACTTTATGCCCCTTTGGTTTTTACTTTTGAAAATGGATTGACAATTGAAAATACCGACAGTGATGGCGACGGTATACCTAATATACAAGAAGATTTGAATGACAATAATTTCTTGTTTGATGACAATACAGATGCTCAATTCGAGGAAGAGAACTTTATTCTCCCAGCTCCCAATTTTTTGGATATAGATGATGATGGGGATGGTATCCCCACAGCGGAAGAGATCATCATTGATGAAAACGGAAACATTACGTTCCCCGATACGGACGGGGATGGTATCCCTGATTATCTTGACCCGGATAGTTAAATAAAAAAATCCCGGAGTTACCCGGGAAGTTTATATTCGTTTAAAGTACTTTTCTTATAGTCGTAGACTAAAACTCAGAATTAATTGATCCGGCCGGGTATCCACTCTATCACCTGTTAGATTAGTGATATTAGAATTAATAAAGTTTACTTCATTTTCCGAGAACCCTCTCTCGTATCGGAGGTCAATACCAAACTTTCCTAAATTCACCCCGGCGCCTATATTTAACCCTACGGTAAGATCGTTGTCCACGTCATCAAAAGTGGTACCGTCAAACTCCGTATCCAATAGGAATTGAAAGGAAGGCCCGGCAAAAACATGTAGTGGCCCAATTACTTTTGCACCCAAAAGCATAGGCGCATCTAATTTTTTGATTTTTAGATCCCCTTCGTCATAGCCGGAAGACGTACTGGTATACACAAGTTCCGGTCTAAAATAAATTCGATTTCCGATTTTACCCCAAAAACCCACATGGAAGCCGGCATTTCTATCGGGATTCTCAAAAGCTTGTTCTGCAGAATTGAAATAATCCCCATTACCGTTGTAGTTAAGTCCCGCTTTAATACCAAATCCAGGGCCTGTTTGGGCGAAAAGACCTGTGCCCATTAGAACTGCGGACACCAATAAAAGTGTTTTTTTCATAATGTGTTCTGTTTATTATATGTGTTGAAAGGGTATCAAAGACGATACCAAAGCTTATTTTCTTTTCAACACTTTTAAAACGGCAGCCTCAATAGCTTTATTGTTAAGCCCGTATTTTTCCATGAGTAACTCAGGGGTACCGCTTTCACCGAAAGTATCCTGGGTGGCCACAAATTCCTGAGGTGTTGGCTGGTGAAGTGACAGCGTACGTGCCACGCTTTCTCCCAGTCCCCCCAGATAGTTATGCTCTTCTGCAGTAACAATGCATCCGGTTTTTCGTACGGAAGCCAGGAGCGCTGCTTCGTCCAAAGGCTTTATGGTATGCATATTAATTACTTCACAAGAAACCCCTTGATTTTCAAGATTTTCAGCGGCTAAAAGGGATTGCCACACTAAATGCCCTGTGGCTACAATGGTCACATCCGAACCCTTATGAAGCATGAGTGCCTTCCCAATTTCAAAGTTTTGGTCCGCCGGCGTAAAATTCGCCACTTTTGGGCGGCCAAATCGCAAATAGACCGGGCCTTGATGTTCAGCGATTGCAATGGTAGCCGCTTTGGTCTGGTTAAAGTCACAAGGATTAATCACCGTCATCCCAGGTAACATTTTCATCAAGCCGATATCCTCCAAAATCTGGTGTGTAGCCCCATCTTCTCCCAGGGTCACCCCGGCATGGGAAGCACAGATTTTTACGTTTTTTCCGGAATAGGCAATGGATTGCCGTATCTGGTCATATACCCTACCTGTGGCAAAGTTGGCAAAGGTTGTGGCAAAAGGAATTTTACCTCCAATGGTCAAGCCGGCGGCAATCCCCATCATATTAGCCTCTGCTATACCTACCTGAAAAAATCGCTCCGGATGCTCATCGATAAAAGGCTGAATTTTGAGGGAACCCACCAAATCTGCACAAAGGGCTACTACATTGGGATTGGTTCTTCCTAATACTGTCATTCCCGCGCCAAATCCACTACGGGTATCTTGTTTTCCCTGGTCTGTATATTTTGTCATGATTCCAATTCTAAATTAATAATCCCCTAAAGTTTCCGGGTTTTGCGCCAATGCTGTTTCCAATTGTTCATCATTCGGGGCTTTCCCGTGCCATGCATGGGTATGCATCATAAAATCAACCCCATGCCCCATTACGGTATTCATGACGATACATACGGGTTGTCCTTTTCCTGTATGGCTTTTAGCCTCTTCCAGTTTGACTTTAACCTGCTGCAGGTCGTTCCCGTTTTCAAGGTGCAGTACCTTCCAACCAAATACACTAAACTTTTCAGCAACATCGCCCAAGGGCATAACCTTTTCGGTAGGACCGTCAATTTGCTGGCCATTTCTATCTACCGTAGCAATCAGGTTATCCACTTTATGGGCAGCGGCAAACATGATGGCTTCCCAGTTTTGACCCTCCTGAAGCTCCCCGTCGCCATGAAGACTGAATACCAGGTGAGGATCCTTGTTCAATTTCTTTGCAAGTGCCGCACCAATGGCTACGGACATGCCCTGGCCCAGAGATCCGGAAGCCACCCTCACCCCTGGAAGGCCTTCATGTGTGGTGGGATGTCCTTGCAATCTGGAATTAATGAGCCTAAAAGTGTTCAACTCTTCCAGAGGGAAATATCCCTTTCGGGCCAAAACACTGTAAAACACCGGGGATATATGGCCATTGGAAAGGAAAAAAATATCTTCCCCTGTACCGTCCATGTCAAATCCTTCCTTCAATTCCATAATTTCATTATACAGGGTTACAAAGAATTCTGTGCAACCCAGAGAACCTCCAGGATGCCCTGAGTTTACATTATGCACCATCCTCAGGATATCCCTTCGGACCTGAATCACCAGATCCTGCAATTCTTGAATTTCCGTCATTGTAGTTTGTATTGATATGGTGCCAAAAGTAATGGCATTAAATGGCTCGACCAAGTCTGGACTCTATTAATTTTAACGGGGGCAATAATTTTTGATGATGTCAACTTTATTTTTTTGTTAAGTCCTTCCTCTGCCGTAGTTGGCTATATTTGCGCTTTAAAATTTCCGGTTGGAGTTTACCCTAGAACATAAGGATACCCAAAGCAAAGCACGAGCGGGACGGTTTAAAACGGATCATGGGGTAATTGCCACCCCGATTTTTATGCCGGTAGGGACAGTGGCTTCTGTAAAAGGCGTACATCAACGAGAACTTCGGGAAGAAATTGATCCGGATATTATTCTAAGCAATACCTATCATTTGTTCCTACGGCCAGGTATGGAGATTTTGGAACAGGCCGGGGGGTTACATCGTTTTATGGGTTGGGAAAGAAATATACTGACGGATAGCGGAGGCTATCAGGTATATTCCCTGTCCGGTAACCGCAAAATAAAAGAGGAAGGCGTAAAATTCAAATCCCATATAGACGGTTCCCTTCACTTTTTTTCTCCCGAAAGGGTAATGGAAATACAACGCACTATTGGAGCGGACGTTATTATGGCTTTTGACGAGTGCACCCCTTATCCCTGTGATTACAATTACGCTAAACGCTCTATGCATCTTACCCATCGCTGGTTGGATAGGTGCATTGCACATCTTCAGAAAGTTCCGGAGAAATATGGGAATCAACAGCTTTTTTTTCCGATCGTGCAAGGATCTACTTTCAAGGACCTGAGAATACAATCTGCAGAGTATATTGCCAATGCCAACGCCTTTGGAAATGCTATTGGGGGGCTTTCCGTAGGTGAACCTGCAGAAGAAATGTATGCTATGACCGAGGCGGTGTGTTCCATTCTCCCCGAAAGTAAACCCCGATATCTTATGGGTGTAGGAACTCCGATAAACATCCTGGAGAACATAGCTTTGGGGATAGACATGTTTGACTGTGTGATGCCTACGCGAAACGCAAGAAACGGCATGTTGTTTACCGCCAGTGGTACAATAAATATTAAGAACAAAAAATGGGAAAATGATTTTTCGCCTATTGATGAAATGGGACTAACATTTGTGGATAAAGAGTATTCTAAAGCGTATTTACGGCACTTGTTTGCCGCTAATGAATATTTAGGAAAACAAATTGCTACCATTCATAACTTAGGGTTTTATCTTTGGTTAACCCGTACGGCGCGGGAAAAGATCATTACAGGGGAATTTGGGGCATGGAAAGCAAAGATGGTACAACAAATGGATAATAGACGCTGATGCTCACCATACTTGATAAATACATTTTAAAGCGATACGTCGTCACTTTTATTGGCATTCTGTTGCTCTTTATCCCGATAGGGATAATGATCAGCCTTGCCGAAAAAATAGGCAAGATTATGGATAATGAAGCTCCTCTCCAGGAGGTGATCCTGTTTTACGCCAACTTTAGCCTTGTCCTAGGCAATTTGTTGATGCCTATTTTATTGTTTCTCTCCATTATATTTTTTACTTCAAAATTGGCCAGCAATACGGAAATTGTGGCTATGCTGAGTTCCGGGATATCTTATTGGCGGTTTTTAAGGCCTTATTTTCTAGGCGCAACAATAGTGGCTGTCCTTATTTTTTTTATGGGACAGTTTATAGTTCCAACAGCAAGTATCGGTTATAATGAATTTGAGTATACCTACTTTAAAAAAGGAAGGCAGAACAGACAAACCAGCAACGTATTTAATCAGCTCAATGAGAATGATTTCATCTATGTGAGTAGTTTTGATCCCAATAGAAAAATCGGGTATAATTTCACCTATGAACATTTTGATGAGCAAGATCAACTCAAATTTAAAATAGCTGCTGCCAATATACGTTGGGTAGAAAAAGATAGTGTTTACCGTCTTACTACCTATACTAAACGGAAAATTAGAGATGGGTATGAGATGGTGGAAACCAAGCGACGTTTGGACACTTTGTTCACCTTTCAAATAGAAGATCTAACTCCGGTTTCTTATGTTGCGGATACAAAAAACCTGTTTGAGTTAAACGAGTTTATTGAAGACCAGAAGCAGAAAGGTGCAGCAAATATTAATACCTATGTTTTGGTGAAATACAAACGATGGGCTTTGCCCATTGCAGCCTTTATCTTAACCATTATTGCGGTTGCGGTTTCCTCAGTAAAACGTAGAGGTGGTATGGGATTTAATTTATTGGTGGGTATTGCGTTGGGGATGGTCTATATTTTCTTTGACCGGATATTTGGAACCTTGGCGGAACAATCCGGATTTTCGCCCTTGCTGGCGGTGTTAATTCCCAATGTGTCGTTTGGAATAATAGGGATATACCTCCTTCAAAAGGCTAAAAGGTAAGTTGTAGTGCCTATTTTCTGTTTTGAACGGAATGAGGGTGTCAATTTAACAAAGTTTTTATATTTGCCTTGCCAACTGAACTAACAAGAAGTCTTTCATGGAATATCTGGAATTTGAGCTTCCCATTAAAGAGCTGGAGGAGCAATTGCAAAAATGTAAGGTGATTGGGGAAGAAAGTGATGTAGACGTTACCGAAACCTGTCAACAAATCGAAAAAAAATTGGTAGAGACTAAAAAGGAAATCTACAAAAACCTAACGGCCTGGCAACGTGTACAACTGTCACGGCATCCCAACAGACCCTACACGATGGATTACATTAACGCGATCTGCGGGGATTCCTTTTTGGAGTTACACGGCGATCGAACAGTACGGGATGACAAGGCCATGGTAGGAGGCCTGGGAAAAATTGAGGATCAAAGCTATATGTTTATCGGTCAACAAAAGGGATATAATACCAAGACCAGGCAATACAGAAATTTTGGTATGGCCAATCCAGAAGGGTACAGAAAAGCATTACGTTTAATGCGATCTGCGGAAAAATTTGGTATTCCCGTGGTGAGTTTTATTGATACTCCGGGAGCCTATCCCGGTATTGAAGCCGAAGAACGCGGACAAGGCGAAGCAATTGCCCGTAATATTTTAGAGATGACCCGTCTTAAAGTACCCATAATTGTAGTGATTATTGGGGAGGGAGCTTCCGGTGGCGCTTTAGGTATTGGCGTTGGAGACAAAGTGTTGATGCTGGAAAATACCTGGTACTCGGTGATCTCTCCCGAATCCTGTTCTTCTATTCTTTGGAGAAGTTGGGAATACAAGGAACAAGCTGCGGAAGCCTTGAAACTAACCGCTACCGACATGAAAAAATTAAAACTGATAGATGAAATTGTCCGGGAACCGTTGGGGGGGGCACATAGCAACCGGGAAAAGACTTTTTTAACCGTTAAAAACAAAATTTCTGCCCACTATGAAGCCCTAAAAAAGTTATCACCAAAAGATCTGGTGAAAACCCGAATGGACAAGTATGCGAATATGGGTGTTTTCAATGGCTAAGCCTGATGTTTCCGTTTTTTTTGTTTTTGTACTTGTCCTAATTTTCTCATTATTTACGTAGTTAACACTTTTTTTAAGTTATCAACAATACTTTTGTTGATACCCGGTGAACATCGCATTTTGAAAATTTAAAGTTAACTAAAGGTTAATTACATATTTTCGCACTTATGGAAAGACCCAGTCCCATCATAGGAAGGAAAATTGAAAAATCTACCATCATCAATTTGGAGCGCGGCAAAATTCCTCCACAAGCTGTTGATTTAGAGGAAGTTGTGTTGGGAGCTATGATGATTGATAAAAAGGGAGTGGACGAAGTCATTGACATTTTGCATCCGGATGTTTTTTATAAGGATGCGCACCGCTTTATTTACGAATCCATCTTCAAACTGTTTGAATCCTCTGAACCGGTGGACTTATTAACCGTTTCTGCCCAATTGAAGAAGGAGGGTCACCTGGAAGCGGTGGGAGGAGACTTTTACCTGATCAAGTTAACGCAAAAGGTAGCCTCTTCCGCCCATATTGAGTTTCATGCCAGAATCATTCTTCAGAAATATATTCAAAGAAGTTTGATTAAAATTTCCAATGAAATCATAGAAGATGCCTACAGCGATAGCACAGATGTTTTTGATTTGCTGGACAATGCCGAGGCCAAACTTTATGAAGTCACCCAGGGAAATTTAAAACGTTCCGCAGAGACGGCCCAGAATCTGGTGATGCAGGCCAAGAAAAAAATTGAAGAGATCGCTAATAAAGAAGGTTTAAGCGGGATCCCATCCGGTTTTGACAAGGTAGATAAGCTCACCTCCGGTTGGCAGCCCAGCGATCTGGTGATCATAGCGGCCCGTCCCGGTATGGGTAAAACCGCTTTGACCCTGTCTATGGCCAGAAATATGGCCGTAAATGCGGAAATTCCGGTAGCTTTTTTTTCATTGGAAATGTCTTCCGTACAATTGATTACCCGGTTGATTTCATCGGAAACAGGACTTTCCTCGGAAAAGTTGCGTACAGGACGTTTGGAAAAACACGAATGGGAGCAACTAAATGTGAAAGTAAAAACTCTGGAAAAAGCGCCATTGTTCATTGATGACACCCCTTCGCTTTCCATCTTTGACCTCAGGGCAAAGGCCAGACGTTTGGCGTCCCAGCACAAGATCAAACTAATCGTTATCGATTATTTGCAATTGATGACTGCCGGGGGAAGTCAAAAAGGAGGCAACCGGGAACAGGAGATTTCCACCATTTCCCGTAACCTAAAAGCCCTGGCCAAAGAACTCAATGTTCCTGTGATTGCTTTGTCTCAGCTGTCTCGGGCCGTAGAGACAAGGGGGGGAAGTAAACGCCCCATTTTATCGGATTTGAGGGAGTCCGGTGCCATTGAACAGGATGCGGATATTGTCTCTTTTATCTATAGACCGGAATACTACAAAATAGATGAATGGGACGATGAAGAAAGGACCCCAACCCAGGGACAAGCGGAATTTATTGTGGCCAAACACCGTAACGGAGGGCTCGATAATATTAGGTTAAAATTTATTGGGCACCTGGGTAAATTTGATAACTTAGATGAGTTTGATTCTCCTTTTGAGTTTCAATCTAAGATGAACGATGATGAAGAAAACCCATTTTCCCCGCAAAGTTTTCCAAGTGCTGATGAGGCTTTTGGCAGTTCGCTTAATGATCCTGAAAGCTCCGAAGACGAGGATATTCCCTTTTAATGTGAACCGGAATTTTAAGGAAGCCACTGCGTTTTTCTTAATACTCTTTACTTTTTTTAGTGCCAATGCCTCCGTGATTCTTCTCCCAATGGATGCAGAGAGCCAGAAAAACCATTTAAAGGCCTATGGAATAACCTATTGGGTGTTAACCAAGCAGCAAAAGGTGCAATGGTTGTTAAACTATCGCGGCGGTTCTTTTTTGTTGCCGGATGGCGAAGCGATTAGAAATGAATGCCAGATTAGAGGCGTTTCTTTTGAGGTACTCACCGATGCACAGGCGGAAGCTATATTAGATGGGATTAGCAGTCCCTCCCAAAACCAGGATGCTGTGATTTTGGAAAAGGCCCCCCAAATTGCTGTGTATTCCCCAAAAGATAATCAACCCTGGGATGATGCTGTGACCATGGTGCTCAGCTATGCCGAAATTCCCTATATCACGCTGTATGATGAAGAAGTACTGGATGATAAACTGGCGTTGTATGATTGGCTGCATTTGCACCATGAGGACTTTACGGGACAGTATGGTAAGTTTTACGGTGCATATCGTGCTGCCCCCTGGTATATTCAAGGGAAACGATTAGCAGAAGAACGTGCTGCAAAATTAGGATTCAGTAAGGTCTCCGAGCAAAAAGGTGCTGTAGTCGAAAAAATCAGAAGATATGTTATCGGAGGAGGATTTATGTTTGCCATGTGTTCCGCAACCGATAGTTTTGACATTGCTCTTGCGGCCAATGGTGTGGATATTTGCGAACCTATGTTTGATGGAGACCCTTCCGAAGCCAACTACCAGGGAAAACTGGATTTCTCCAGAACCTTTGCGTTTACCAATTTTACATTGGAGCGCAATCCCCTTAAGTATGAGTTTTCCTCCATTGATATGACGGGAAAGCGTAGAGGGGTGCCCAAGGAATCAGATTATTTTACCCTAATGGAGTTTTCCGCCAAATGGGATCCCGTACCCACTATGCTTACACAAAATCATACTACTTTGGTTAAAGGATTTATGGGGCAGACCACTGCTTTTGAGTCTCGCGAGGTGAAACCTACCGTAATGGTTTTAGGAGAGTGCAAACTAAATGGGGAAGCGCGGTATATCCACGGGGTTAAGGGCAAAGGTTTTTTTACTTTTTATGGCGGACATGACCCTGAAGATTATCAACATCGTGTTGGGGACCCTAAGACCGAATTGGAACTGCATCCGACTTCCCCAGGATACCGGTTAATACTCAACAATGTACTATTTCCGGCGGCCCGAAAGAAAAAGCAAAAGACCTGATCACTCACGAGTGTATTTTCTGATCACTTCAGTATGCTCGGGAAACTCGGTAATCAGTACATTGCGCCTGGCCAATATGAAATCCTGAAAATCAAATCCGGGAGCCACGGTACAACCCACTAAGGCATAACTATCCGGTTTGGGGACCGCAGCAGCAAACCAATTTCCTCCGGGAACTACCAATTGAGGCGTTTCGCCTTCTGCTATATTGTTCCCTATACTATTTTTAGAATAGTGCCCACTAGGGGAGATCTGATGAAGTTCAATGGCAGCACCTTTGTAAAAATGCCAGATCTCATCCTGCTGGATTCTGTGGAAAGCAGAAAAGGAAGAAGAAGTCAATAAAAAGTAAATGCAAGTGCAAACGTTTCGATCGCCTTGATTCTGATTTTCCAGGAGATGTGATGGAATACTATCGCTGCTTCTGTAGGTTTCCCTAAAATACCCTCCTTCCGGGTGGGGAACTAAATTGAGCTCTTGTATGATACTGTCAATTTCTTCTTTCATACCAGTTGTTCCAGGATGGATTCTACTCCATATTCATTATTACTGGCGGTTTCATATCGTGCCACCTTTTTCACATTAGGATGGGCATTGGCCATGGCAAAACTAAAATCCGAAAGCTGTAGCATTTCCAGGTCATTATTGTAGTCCCCAAAAACCATGATTTCGTGTGCTTTCAGATGACGCCGCTCCATGACTTTTTTGAGCGCATAGCCCTTATGCGCGTTAAGGCTGGATAGGTCCACCCAATTTTCACTGGATACCTTTACCTTCATTTGGCCTTCCAGATGTTTTACGGCAGGGTAGATATATTTTTCCGAATCCATAAAATGATACACCGCAATCTTCATAGCTTCCTCTGTCGAGGATTTCAAATCTTCTATAACATTGAAGGCGGTATAGTATTCCCGAAGCAACCGTTCAAATTTCGGGGAGCTATTCGAAATGTAGGCGGTGTATCGTCCACATAGCACCGGATAATTATCTCCTACCGCTTCTAAGATGCTGAAAACGGTATTACGTACTTCGGTAGATAGTGGTGTCGATACGATTTCTTCACCCTTATCCATAGCAAAAGCCCCATTTTCTGCAATAATGGTGATGCGGTCCTTTATAGGGTCGAGTTTGTCCACTATACTATTGTATTGGCGTCCACTGGCGGCAACAAATTGAATTCCCTTTGTATTGAGTTGTTCAAAAAGTGTAAAGAAACGATTGCTAACCTCATGATCAGAGTTCAGCAGCGTTCCGTCCATATCCGAAACCACCATTTTAATATGGGATAAATCCATAAAATTCATTTAAGAGCACAAAGGTAGAAGTATAGCAGTGAATCTTGTAAAGTTTGTATTAAATTCATTTCTATGAAATTTTATCAAACCGAAATACAACTTCCTCCCTTTCCAAGGGGTTTTCATTTAATTACAGGAGAGGTCATCCGATCCATTTCCCAGATAAAAACCATACGATTGGGAATGTTACAGGTGTTTATCAAACATACTTCCGCCAGTGTAACGATAAATGAAAATGCCGATCCAACAGTACGAATGGATTTTGAAAGTCATATGAATCAAATGGTCCCCGAAAATGCCCCTTACTTCACACACAATTATGAAGGGCCGGATGATATGCCGGCACATATCAAGGCTTCGTTATTGGGAACCTCGGTACAGGTTCCCATAACTGAAGGAAAATTGAACCTTGGCATTTGGCAAGGCATTTACTTGTGCGAGCATCGGGACCACGCTTCCGGAAGAAAGCTGGTCATTACCATTTTTGGGCAATAAAAAATCCCGCCGGAAGGCGGGATCATTAAGCGGGGTAAAGTTTATGTAAATTCTTCTTATTTTACCTTTTCAACAATTGCCTTAAAGGCATCAGGATGGTTCATTGCAAGGTCGGCCAGCACCTTTCTATTGAGTGCAATGCCGTTGGCTTTTACTTTTCCCATGAATTGAGAGTAGGACATCCCATGTAAACGGGCTCCCGCATTGATACGGGTAATCCATAGTGCTCTAAAGGTTCTCTTTTTATTTCGTCGATCGCGGTAAGCATACAGCATGGCTTTTTCTACCGCGTTTTTCGCTACCGTCCAAACGTTTTTACGTCGTCCAAAGTAGCCTTTGGCTTGCTTCATTACCTTCTTCCTTCTGGCTCTTGAAGCAACTGAGTTTACTGATCTTGGCATAATTTACTTTTTTTTGTAGCAGGCGGTCCAAAGGGACACTTCATTCGTAAGCCTGACTCCAGGGTTAAACATTAATAAACCGATACGAACGATTACTTTAGACGTAATTGTTCCTTAATACTATTGACATCCGCCTCGTGCACCAAGGTAGAGTGGGTCAATCTGAGTTTACGCTTTTTAGATTTTTTTGTCAGGATATGACTCTTAAAAGCGTGCTTTCTTTTGATTTTACCAGAACCGGTAAGCTTAAATCGCTTTTTGGCACTGGATTTTGTTTTCATCTTTGGCATTTTCTTTCCTTTATATATTGCGCATGCCCCTTTTTAAAAATAGGAACAGCTTCCCGCTTACTTTTTTGTGTTCTTAGGGGCAATGAACATGGTCATTCGTTTACCCTCCAGCTTTGGCATTTGTTCTACTTTTCCAAATTCCTCCAGCTCCTGTGCCAATCGCAAAAGAAGGATTTCTCCCTGATCCTTATATACTATAGATCGTCCTTTAAAAAAAACATAGGCTTTTAGTTTAGCCCCGTCTTTTAAAAATTTCTCAGCATGCCTTTTTTTAAACTCGTAATCGTGATCATCGGTTTGGGGTCCAAATCTGATTTCTTTCACAATTACTTTAGTGGCCTTGGCCTTCATAGCCTTTTCCCGCTTCTTCTGCTCGTATAAGAACTTCTTGTAATCAATTATTTTGCAAACCGGTGGTTGTGCCTTTGGGGATATTTCCACCAGGTCCAATTCCAGTTCTTCAGCTTTTTCCAGGGCCTTTGGCAAGGGATAAATTCCCATTTCTACGTTGTCTCCCACAAGTCTCACTTCCCGGGCAGTGATTTTTTCATTGATATTATGGGGATTTTTGTTTTCCCTGCGTGGCTGCGGCCTAGATCTTCTTCGTATTGCTATGATGTATTGCTTTTAGTTAAACTTAAAATTTTAGAACGACTTTAAGGTACTATTTATTTCGGTGGCAATCAAATTTGAAAATCCCTTTACGTTTAGCTGTCCAAGATCTTCTCCACCATGTCTGCGGACCGAAATAGTATCTTCTTCCTCTTCTTTTTCCCCAACAATTATCATGAAAGGGATTTTTTGCATTTCAACCTCCCGGATCTTCTTCCCTACGGTTTCGTTCCTATTATCAATGAGCGCGCGAATTTCGTGATTTTCCAACGAATTCAAAACTTTTTGGGCATATTTTTCATGTTTCTCACTCACCGGTAGTATCGTAACTTGTTGAGGAGTAAGCCAAAGCGGAAAAATTCCCCCGCTATGTTCCAGTAACAAAGCCACAAACCGTTCCATACTTCCAAACGGAGCACGGTGTATCATTACCGGTCTGTGTAATTCATTATCACTGCCTTTGTAGGTCAGGTCAAACCGCTCCGGAAGGTTATAATCTACCTGGATAGTGCCCAATTGCCACTTCCTTCCCAGGGCATCTTTGATCATAAAATCCAACTTAGGCCCGTAAAAAGCAGCTTCACCCGCTTCAATTACGTAATCCAGGCCTTTTGCTTCTGCAGCATCAATAATAGCCTGCTCCGCTTTCTCCCAATTCTCGGTCTCACCAATGTATTTTTCGGGTTTGTCCAGGTCCCGAGTGGAAACCTGGGCCGTGAAGTTCTCAAAACCTAAAGAGCGTAAGACATATAAGGTAAGGTCTATAACCTTTTTGAACTCTTCGCCCAATTGGTCCGGAGTACAAAAGATGTGGGCGTCATCCTGGGTAAATCCCCTAACCCGTGTAAGACCGTGTAATTCCCCACTTTGCTCATAACGGTATACTGTGCCAAACTCTGCATACCGTATGGGAAGATCCTTATAGCTCCAGGGCCTGTACTTATATATTTCACAATGATGGGGACAATTCATTGGTTTTAGCAAAAACTCTTCCTCTTCTTTAGGAGTTTGAATAGGTTGAAAACTATCTTCCCCGTATTTGGCATAGTGTCCGGAAGTGACATACAATTCTTTCTGCCCTATATGAGGAGTAACCACCATTTCATAACCTGCCTTTTTTTGAGCAGCTTTTAGGAAGTTTTCCAGGCGTTCCCGAAGTGCTGCCCCTTTAGGTAACCATAAGGGAAGGCCTTGTCCTACCTTTTGGGAAAAAGTAAAAAGTTCCAGCTCTTTCCCCAACTTCCGGTGATCTCGTTTTTTGGCCTCCTCTAATAACTCCAGGTATTCGTTTAATTCTTTCTGTTTAGGGAAGGATATTCCGTACACCCGGGTCAGTTGCGGATTATTTTCATCGCCACGCCAGTACGCCCCTGCAACATTTAAGATTTTAATCGCTTTGATGAATCCGGTGTTGGGAATATGGCCACCCCGGCACAGATCGGTAAAGGTACTGTGATCGCAAAAGGTGATTTCCCCATCGCTCAGATCCTCGATCAACTCCACCTTATAAGGATTGTTTTGTTGTCTGTAATAGGAGAGGGCTTCTTTTTTGGATACTTGTCGCATTTTAAAATCATGCTTGCCTCTTGCTATTTCCAGGGCTCTTTTCTCAATTTTTGGAAAATCTTTTTCGGAAATAGTGTGTTCGCCAAAATCCACATCGTAATAGAACCCTTTTTCTATTGCGGGGCCTATAGTAAGTAGTATCCCCGGGTATAGTTCTTCCAAAGCCTGGGCTACCACATGAGATGAAGAATGCCAAAAGGCTTTTTTACCGGCATCATCCTTCCATGTATACAGGGTAAGTCTACCGTCATGGGTCAGTGGGGTAGTGACTTCTACGGTAGTATCATCATACTGTGCAGATATCACATTTCGGGCTAAGCCTTCACTTATGCTTTTGGCAATCTCAATTGCTGTAGTACCCTGCTGTACTTCTTTTACGGCGCCATCCGGCAGTGCTATTTTGATCATATTTAAACGAACAAATGTTAGAATTTTGGCAAAGATAGTATCTGGGGTTGAAGTGGCAAGTTCATTCTGTTGATGTTATGGAGGTTGGATGGGCAAAGAAGTTATTGGGGAAAGGAAAAGGGACATGTCAAAAAAGTGAAATAAGTCAGCCTTTTAGTTGTAAACAATTCGTTTTCAAATTGTTGAAAGATTTGAAAAATTTTACCTCAAAACATTTTGTTGTTAGAAATAATCCTTTCTATATTTGCACCCGCTTTGCTATTAAGGCGAGGTTATAAGAGCGAAAAAACGGGGGCTTTAGGGCTTTCTTTTTTTGTTTTTTTTGAGAGAATAAGTTCATTGGGATATTGTAAAACGACAGCGTAGAACAGAAGAGAACCATTTTGCAGCTAAGGGGGACTCGTTAAGGTTATATC
>JANQSA010000021.1 GCA_028284285.1 Croceivirga sp. | reverse complement strand
CAAGTTATACTAATGAAGAAAAAGGTGGTTTAAACCAAAAAGAACATATTCACTATCTTCGGAGAACTCCCTTAGTGCTTTTCATAGGACACGTTGTTGTACAACGTTTTTATTTACTTTTTTTAATCCACTTTCCAAATAAGATTCCTACCAAAATCGCAGGTAAAAAACCAATGAATGTTATCCAAAAGAATGGTTTAAAAATATAATCCTCAAACGAATCCCAAAAAGTGTCGAAAGGCTCCATTCCCTCTTGCACAAATCCAGTCCAACCAACAAGGAAAGCGGTTATTATTAAAGTCAGAAATCCGTATTTCGCTCCGACCTTATCAGAATCTTTTTTCTTTATCAAGATTTCATATCCAGCATTTTTTCCGAACAAGTATGCAAGTCCGTAAAAAATTCCAATTCCGATAATAATGTTTATCCAGTAATTCCATTCAACCATCCATTGTGGACTTCCACCTGCAAGTAACATCATAAATAAAAACGCAATTAAAATTCCAATCGTTGCAGATTGTAAGGCTTTTTTAATTCCGATGTTTTTGGCTATTTCAGGTGTCATTTTTAACCAATCCAAATTTGTAAATTTTCATTCGGTAGTTCCTTTTCAAATAATCGAGTCAAAAGCAAATTAGAACGTCTTACTTTCAAGTCCTTTTGATTTTTAAATTCGATTAAATAAACTCCACGTTTTGGAATATCCAAACTCATAATTTTTTTCGCTCTTTCTCCAAACTCGTATGATTGAATTCTCCAATTTGTAACTTTCGGTGTAATTACTTTTCCATTTTTTCTGTTCTTTAATTCAATCGAAAAATCGCCAACGGAAACACTCCAACCTCCGAGAACTTTAATGCTATAAATTCCAACTGGTAATTCAATTGCTTTATTGGAATCATAAATACCAATTGGAAATCTCATTTCCACATATCTCAAATTAGTATTTATTATATCAATTTCTTTAGGGACTTTATTTCTATGAAGAAAGCCTAAAATCTTTTTGTCAGGTGTTAGCTGGTCATAACTACTCTTAATGTAAGGTCTTGCTCCGTCTGTAGGCTCAAATTCCGTCTGTAGATAATCAATTTCATCATTATCTAATTCACGCACTGTTCCGTCATTTTCGACATAGACAAATTCGAATTTTTCTTTTTCTGACTTCAATTTTCAGTGGCATGTTAAATGTTGTACAACGGTCTCGGCTATGAGTAGTTGTGTGGGTTGGCACTTAACTTTGCAAGCCTGCCTGCCTGTAGGTAGGTAAACACCAAACTGAAAATCCGCGAGGATTTTCAGAAGCCTGTCCTGAGCTCGTCGAAGGGTAGGTAAGAACGGCGCCATTACTTATAGCTATTGTTGGCAAAAGTTTTTAATATGTTCTACTTTTTAATTCATAAAATCTCGAAATCAGGTGTTCGAAATGCCTGCTCATTTTTAATGATATATCTTTTATTTTTTCTCTTATTTCTTGTGCATTAGATTTTTGAAAATTAATTGAAACTAACAAACTTGGTGTTGGTATGGAATGGTCGAAACCATTATTAATTGTCGATTTAATAATTCTATCTTCATTTTCCTTACTTGAGAAGGGTTCGGTATATTGAAAAAAATAATTCATTACAGACCATAGGAATCTTTTTTCATAATCGTCTGATGATAATTCCAATATTGTTTTGGATTCTTCACGAGTTTTCATTCTCAAAATATCATTCCTTTGTCTGTCAAGATTGAAGATTTTTCTAACTGTCGCTATATTGCTTAAATAAACATCACTGTTTAATTCAGTTTTAATTAATTCGTAATCAATTTCTAATTCTAAAGTATCAACTGTCCCTATTGTTTTGATTGATTTATATGTGAAAATTTTTTCAACTCCATTATTTATCTCGTGGGAGGGAAGTAGTTGTAATGTCCTATCGAACATATTTCGATAGTCAAGGTGAATTTTTGTGATAGTTTCCATCAAGGGTTCACTAATCTTTTCAAATCTGTCTTTTCTATCTTGGATTTTGGCAGAAAGAAGTTTGATTAATTCTGTCGTTGTCCATTTAATTATTGGTATTATTTCTGTCATTCTTAAATTTTTGCCAACTTGTTTATATAGCTGCATTTTACATCTATATACCTCCAAAATAGGAATAAAATCGCTGCTTTTTAGTACGCTTTATTTTAGGGCATCGGTGAATTGTATCCCTTCGCCTTTCCCCTTGACCACTTCTCCGGATGGCCCTTCCAACACCAACTCCCATTCCGGGTTGGACTGGGTTACCCGTATAGCCAACGCTCCTCCTTTTCGGGAATAAAAGATGGAAATGGTATTATCCCCAATCGCCACGTTTTCCAGGGCAGCCTCTTCCCATTTGTCCGGCATCTGCGGCCGGATCACAATGGTTTTGTCGGCGGCATTCGGTTGTACGCCAAAAAACTGCTGTATGATAGGGTAGGCGTAGCTATAAATATTCCAGGCCTGCACCATCATCCCGAAATCCGGGGACACCTCGTACATACTTCCCGGTAGGGCATAGCTAAAGGAACGGGTCATGCGTTCCAAATAATTCAGGGCGTCGTTAGGCCGGCCATAATTGTTTTCCGCCCTGGCCTGTACCCCGGTAGGTAAGGTCATCACCGCACCGGTATACGTAAAAATAGGGGGTGCCTTGTAGGCCCCTTCGTCCGAACCTGCGGATTCATCCCGGTCGATCCCTGTAACAAACACCCCAAAAGGATTTACAAAACGTTTTGCCGTTTCCAGGGCTTTTAGGGCTTTAGCGCTATCCGCTATCCCTACTTCCATGGGCGTATTCACCACCCAATTATGGTGCAGTACAAAAGGGCGGGGTTCCCGGGAAGGGTTTTGGAGAATAAACTTCCGGGTAGCTTCCATTTCTTCTATGGCCCAGGGTTTGTCCAGGGTATCGGCACGCACAATGGCATCTTCGATCAGGTGTAGCGCCTGCTCATCCGTCCCGATAAAATCCGCATAGGAACCAAAATCCTCAGACCAGAATTGTGCATTGATGTTTTCTTTAAGGGTAGCTGCCATGGCGGTATACTCATTGGCTAATCCTTCTTTTCCCAATGCACTGGCCATCTGAGCAGCATCGGCAAACCCTTTTTGGGAATAGGCCGCCACATCTATCATTTCACTGTCCAGGCCGTGGATCTCCATCATCCCAAAACCTTCGGGAAAACCGTTGCCATCCGCATCATTGGCCTCCATCAACCACTGCAATCCTTTTTGTACGGTGGGGAAGTATTTTTCTAAAAATTCCCGGTCTCCTGTCCATTGGTACACGCTCCAGAGTAAAGTAGCAAACTGTGGGGTTTCATTAATATTTCCGGGATTGAACACCGTTCCGTTGGTGGACATTTCGTGAATGATCTTCCCATTGCCATTTACCGCATTGGACACACTGTCCAATAGCGCAATTGTGCTGTAGACCGCCTTTTTTTGCCCAATGGCCGTATACCCCTGCAAGGCATATTCACTATCTACGCCAAACCACCATGGGTAATCCGGGATCCCTGCACCAATTCCCGAACCAATTTCGGGCACCGTACGTACCAGCCAGTCACAATTGTATTTTAACCACTCAAAGGCCTGCTCCATTTGCTTGTCCGGAATAGTAAGCCTGGACTGGTGGGCCAATGTTTCATAACGCCGGGCCTTGTCCTGTACCATGGCAGTAGGGTCTTTCTTTAGACGGGCTAAGGTGCTTAGGGCGTCTTCCCTACCAGTATAGGATCCTGCAATGTAAAAGTTCAGATGGGTCAAGGCATTAGCCGAAAGCTCTATGGAATAGGACAAACGATGCGCCGTGCCCAAACCCTTGTATTTTGTCCTGGCTTCACTACGGGAAGATGGAGTGGTATCTGCAGAAAAGCACGCTACCCAGGGATTGTTATTGTCCTTGATCACCCAGCCCTGAACGGCTTCCTCAAAAACCCCGGTATCCTGAGCATCTATCATCTGGGTGCGCTCTCCCAACCAGGTAGGGCGAAGGTCCGTATGGCCGGTAAATTCAAAATCAAAGCTCTGAGTGGTAGCACCGTTGTTTTTTAGTATGAACTGTACTACCAGGCCCTGTTCACCATCCGGAACAACTTGCCAGCGTTCCACGGTGACCTCCTTTTGCGGAATTTGAAAAGTATGCGAATTCGCCATAGGGAAATTGGTAAAACGCTCTGCTTTGTCCAGGGTAGTGGAGAAGTCCTCCCATTTCACGGCGGCCTCAAAACCGTCCATCAACTTAATAGGGTGGTTCCAGATCCCGCCCATTTCCCCTTGTATATGCCAGCCCAGTTCGGGAAAAGATCCGTCTTGATGGCCTACCATATATAATCGATCCCCCGCCGTCACATAAGGGGAGTCCAGGTATTCTGATTTACCCTGGATGTTGGGGGCGCTTTCCAATAGCGTGGCTATGGTTTCCGGTCCCGGCGACGAACAGGACCACAACAGTATTCCACAAAAAAGTAAAGAACGGGTTTTCATCTTAGCTGGTTTTGTTTCAAAAATACAAGATAACACCAAAGACCGATTTGGTAAGCCAAGTAATCCCCTATTTTTGTGCTGTGAACAGCACTTTGCAAAAATACCTTCCGGAACGGGCGGTTGCGCCTTGTTTTGAATTGATTAAGCATCACGGGGTACATTTAAAGATCGTAAACCACCGCGTAACCCGGCATGGCGATTACAGAAGGCTTTCCAACGGGCAGCATCAAATCACGGTAAATGCGAGTCTTAATCCGTACCGATTTTTACTTACTTTAATCCATGAGATTGCCCATTTGGTGGCTTTTGAACGTTTTGGCCGCGGGATTAAACCCCACGGCACGGAATGGAAACAGACCTTTAAAGAACTCATGATGCCGTTCTTGCACCCGGAAGTATTCCCTTCAAAGTTGCTCCCGGTGCTTGCCCGTCATTTTAAGAATCCCAAAGCCAGCAGCAGCACAGATGCCCAACTGGCTATAGCACTGCAGTCTTATGACCCGGTGCAAAACCAGGAAAAATCCTATATGTTTGAATTACCGAAAGGGAGCACCTTTCGTATTCATAACGGGAAATTATTTCGAAAAGGAGACCGACGGGTGAAACGATATGAATGTATTGAACTGGCTACAGGAAGGTTGTATTTGTTTCAGCCTAATGCAGAAGTAGAAGTAATAACCGACTAAATAACCATTATGAATAAAAATTATTACGCGGTTTTAATGGCCGGTGGAATCGGTTCCCGGTTTTGGCCTGTGAGCACAACGGCCAACCCGAAACAGTTTCATGACATGCTCGGGACCGGAAGGACCCTGATCCAGAAAACCTTTGATCGGCTGAATCGCTTTATCCCTACGGAGAATATCCTCATTTTGACCAATGAACGCTATAATAACCTTGTGCTGGAACAATTACCGATGCTGAAGCAGGAGCAAGTGGTTTTGGAACCTGCTATGCGCAACACCGCCCCTTGTATTTTGTATGCAGCATTAAAGATCCAAAAAATGGATCCGGAAGCGGTAATGATAGTAGCGCCTAGTGATCATTGGATCGAGGACGAACAGGCCTTTGAAAATGACGTAAAGGTTTGTTTTGAGAAATGCAAAGAGGAAGAAGTCCTGTGTACCCTGGGAATAACCCCTGCCTTTCCCAATACCGGCTTTGGTTATATTGAATTTGAAAAACAAGATGCTGATCCTTTGAAAAAAGTAGTTCAGTTCCGGGAGAAACCGGACCTGGAAACGGCCCAGGGTTTTTTAGCCCAAGGGAATTTTCTTTGGAATGCCGGGATCTTTATGTGGGGCGTAAGTACCATTGTCAACGCCTTTAAGGCCTATCAACCCAAACAATTTGAATTGTTTGAGGAAGGGATATCCTGTTACAACACTTCTGATGAGCAGACTTTTATTCAGGAGAACTACGCCAAGGCAGACAACATTTCAATAGATTATGCTATCTTGGAACGTTCCAAAGCGATCTTTACCTTGCCTGCCTCCTTTGATTGGAATGACCTGGGCACCTGGGGAGCACTCTATGAAAAGCTGGAGAAAGACACGGCCCAAAATGCTGTGGTAAATGGGGAACCCCTTCTCATAGAGGCCGGGGGAAATATGATTCGCACTTCGGAGAACAAGGTGGTTGTTGTGGAGGGTCTGGAAGACTATATCATTGTGGATAAGGAGGACGTGCTCCTGATTTACCCCAAATCCAAACAACAGTATATCAAAAAAGTACGGGCACAGGTACAGGAAAAATTTGGAGATAAGTACGCGTAAACATGGGTGAAAATCTGTTTCGGGAGGATGAAGATCCTTTGCATAAAAAGGGGGAGGATGTAAAAAAGGACTTTAAAGGACTTTTGGGTCGTGTTATGATCTTTGCCAGGGATTTACTGGAAATCAGAAGCAATACGGATCCCGCGGCCACCAAAGAGTCCATCATTGCCGATATTCCTTTTAAAGGGCATACTTCCTGGATTTTGGTGTGTTCCATTTTTATTGCTTCGGTGGGGTTAAATGCCAATTCTACTGCCGTGGTAATTGGAGCGATGTTAATTTCTCCGCTTATGGGGCCTATTTTGGGCATGGGAATGTCCCTGGCCATTAACGACATTGACCTCCTAAGGCGGTCGTTAAAGAATTTCATCGTGATGGTCGTCTTAAGTGTGCTTACCGCATATTTCTTTTTTGCTATTTTCCCGATACGGGATGAATCTTCCGAACTGCTGGCGCGCACCAGACCGGACATCCGTGATGTATTGATCGCTTTCTTTGGCGGTTTGGCCCTGGTGATTGCGCGTGCTAAAAAGGGAACCATAGCCAGTGTTATATTTGGCGTAGCTATTGCTACTGCGCTTATGCCCCCGCTGTGTACCGTGGGATTTGGACTGGCCATAGGAAAACCCCTGTATGCATTGGGCGCCATGTACCTGTTTACCATAAATACTATTTTTATTGGCCTGGCCACGTTTTTGGTGATTAAGTACCTCAGGTTTCCAATGGTGCGTTATGCCAATTCCAAGCGAAGGCAGTTAATAGCCCGTGTGGCTTCTATTGTGGGGTTGGCAGTGATGATCCCGGCCGGATTTACCTTTTACAACGCATTATTGGAAGCACGCTTTAAGGAACAGGCCCGCGATTTTTTAGCCCAAACCATAGAAAAATATGAATTTGCCGGATCCGGCAGATATGTGGATAACCTTACGGAGATTAACTTCATTGACCGGAACAATGCCTTTATAGAGGTGGTGTTTATGGGCAACGAAGAAGTACCTGAAAATGTGTTGAACACCTGGCGGTCGCAAAAAAATGAATATCACCGGTTAAAAAATGCAGAATTGCGCGTATTGCAAGGGGGGAAAGACGACTCCGAGGAGAAATTTAACTATGTAAGCGAACTCTACGAGGCGAAGAAAGCGGAATTACTGACCAAAGACGAACGGATTCGGGTGTTGGAAGAAGAGCTGGCGAATTTGAGCCGGAATGCCTCCAAACAGATCCCTTTTGCAGAAGTGGTAGCTGAAGCCAAAATCAACTATGAAAACCTGGCCAGTATGGGCTTTGCTTACCGCATTCAAACTGACTTTACCAAAACGGACACGATCCCGGTTTTTGAAGTAAAATGGAATAACAATCTCCGCCGTTCCGAAAGGGAAAATACCACTCAAAAACTGCTCAGTTGGTTAAGAACGAGACTTCAGGATTCTACTGTAATGGTCCAGGTGGTACAATGATCATTTTCTGAATAACATCCCTGAACCGGGGAGGTCTTGTAATGAATTCCATGCCGGAAACCAAAAATGAGTGGTCGGGTTTTCATCTTCAGCATCATAATCATAGTAGCCTAAACCAAAACGAAGGTTTGACCAGTCTTCGCCACCATTTTTCTTAAGGTAATCCAAAGGAACTGCAATTTCCATGGTAGCTCCGGTTGAGGTCATTTTAACTTCGGTAGTTACCGGAGTGGGTAGTCGGTTTTCATTATAGACCGGATTTTTCTTTTTAAAGGTCCGCATATAGGCCATCCAGTCCCTTCCTCTTCCCTCACCACCGTTAAAAGCACTAATATGCACCGGACGCCCATCAATGCCAAAAATAACAGCGTCCTGATCCCAGTAGGAACCTTCTTCCTCAATAAAAAAGTTATTGTCTGTAAGGTCTAACGCTACATAAAAATGGTTTTCGTCGTAGGCCGTAGCAAATTTTAAGGAGAAATCTTCAGGGCCATCAAAGTCAAAAGGCGCTCCTTCCATATGTTCCACCGGGATCCAGGTGGCCTCCTTCCATTCTTTTATATCGCCATCCAATTTGATTTTTGAAGCCTTTCTAATATTGTGCTTGAGAAAAGGCTTGTAGTTTAAAACCGAAGAAAAACTAACATTGGGCTGGGATTCGAACTCATAAGTGATATCCGTCTTAATTTTCAGGGGAGCCAGGTCCGTTAAAGCGTTTTTGTCTAAATTCTTCAGATGTAAATTGAAGGTCAACACATCGTTAGGCTCTACGACAAATGCATTCTGATCCAATTGATAAAATAACTGATCATGGGCCTCACCGGTTAAGTTGACCTGCATTTTGGTATCACTATGATTGGTGGCTTTCACGATAACTGATAAGTTTTCCGGATGGGTTTCTTCCAGATAAACAGGGGTCATCTGAACGGGAAACGGTTGGTTTCGAACCAAATCTACCAATTCTTCAGTAGCTACGTTCTCGTCCCAAATACCATCCAAAAATAAGTTGGCTAAAATAGGCCCCTCATCCGTCATGGTTACCCAAACCACATGATCAAACTCCCCATAGGCCTTTCCCCGTAATCGGCTGCCCCCTCCTGTAGTGGCCAGTGCAATGTATTTCCCGTTGTTTCTTTTGGTTTTCCAATACCGGTGGTAATGCCCGGCAAAAACATTATGGCTCCTGTTGGCCAATAGTTTTTCTACGTCCTTCCAGCGTTTGGTGTCTTCCTGTACCCATAGGGGTTGGTGTAAGAACACCAAAGTCCATTTTACCTCGGGATTCTCTTCCAGGGTCTTTTTTATGTATTCGTATTGTGCGTCGTCAATAGTTCCGCGACCTGCCCCGCGCAGGTTGTCTTCGGAGTTCAGACAAAGAAAAAGGACATCCTTATAGATAAAATGGTAGTAGGAAACTCCAAAAAGCTCCTTCCATTTTTCCTCCATCACTTTATTGGTAATATCATGGTTGCCCGGCACATAAAAGAACGGCGCCTCCAGTATATCAATAAAACCCATGAATTCTTTCCATTCCGCATTCAATTGCACCGTGTCTTTGGTATAGCCTTCAATCAAATCCCCTACGCTCATTACAAACTCCGGTTGCAGTAAATTCAGTTTTTTAATTCCCTCGGGGAAAACGCCGGGCCGGTGCCCTCCTGTCCTGTCCGTTACTACGGCGAATTGAAATTGTTCCGGGGCGCTATTCCACTCAATGTGGTTCCAGGGCTTCTGTTCGGTTGGAATATCCACGTAAATAGTAGGTTTTACCTGTCCAAAAGCTGCGCTAAACAATACCATGAAAACAAGGGAAACAAAACGATACATTGCTCAAATTTTTTTGGAAGATGGCAAAAAAAAACAATAAAAGGCCACTCAGAAAATTAAGGTTGGGTTAACAAAATTGACCCACATTTAATTCCGTTCCTCAATATACATCTGCCGCACTTTTTTAAAGAGTTCCGAGGAATAGACAAAATTGGTCACCGCCTCGTTATCCGTTTTAAAGATCTCTTTATTGGTCCCTTCCCATTCCTTATACCCGTCTTTTAGAAAAATGATCTTTTCCCCGATCTCCATTACAGAGTTCATGTCATGGGTGTTGATCACGGTGGTAATATCGAATTCCCGGGTGATCTCCTGGATAAGGTTATCAATGAGGATAGCCGTTTTAGGATCCAGTCCGGAGTTGGGTTCGTCGCAGAACAGATAGGTGGGATTCATCACTATGGCACGGGCAATGGCTACCCGTTTCTTCATCCCGCCTGAGATTTCTGCAGGAAATTTATCATGGGCATCTTCCAGGTTGACTCTTTCCAGAACAGTATCCACCCGTTCCTTCATTTCCGCCTTACTCTTTTTAGTGAACATTTCCAGGGGAAAACGGACATTTTCCTCCACGGTCATGGAATCAAATAAAGCGCTTCCCTGGAAAACCATGCCCATATCCTGGCGTAAGTCGCGACGTTCATCCCCACTTAAATCTGCATATAACTGCCCGCTATATCGAATATCGCCCTGCTCAGGCTCAAACAAGCCTAGCAAACACTTGAGAAAAACGGTTTTCCCGGAGCCACTTTGGCCAATGATCAAATTGGTCTTTCCCTGCTCAAAGTTTGTGGTTATCCCCTTTAGCACATGGGTTTCCCCAAAGGACTTATGTAAGTTTTCTACTTCTATCATTAGCCTAGGAGCAATTGGGTTAATACGTAATTTAGAATAATGATCACCACACTGGTCCATACAAAAGAGGTGGTAGCCGCCTTACCTACTTCCAAAGCACCCCCCCGCATATAGTAGCCAAAATAGGAGGGTATGGTGGCGATGACAAAGGCAAATACCAGGGTCTTGATAAAGGCGTAGGTAACGTGAAAGGGGATGAAATCAATTTGCAGGCCCTTAATGAATTCCCCGCTGGGGGCGTACCCCCCAAAAACAGCAGCAATCCATCCTCCCAACACGCCAATGTACATGGCAATCGCCACGGCGAAAGGGAAAAAGAGCATGGCAATGATCTTCGGAAATACTAAATAATTGAGAGAGTTTACACCCATGACCTCCAGGGCATCGATCTGTTCGGTTACCCGCATCGTACCGATACTGGAGGTAATATAAGAACCTACTTTTCCCACCATAATTATGGAAGTGAAGGTAGGGGCAAATTCCAGGATCACGGACTGCCGGGTGGCAAAACCGATCAGGCTTTTGGGAAGAAAGGGACTGGTCAGATTTAAAGCGGTTTGTATGGTTACCACCCCACCGATAAAGAAGGAAATAAAAATGATGATCCCCATGGAGCCATAAATGAGTTCATCAATTTCCTTTAAGATCAACGACCGCATTATGGGCCATTTGGTGGGTTTTTTAAAGACCTCCCACACCATGATAAAGTACTTGCCAATGGCAGCAATGTATTTCATGCGCTAAAAATAACAATAATGCGGTGCATTTAACCTCGATTTCATTTTTTGAAATAGGAATATGAATAGTTTTGTGCTCAGAAATCGAAACCTATGCACCGAAGTGTCATTGTCATTTTTTTGAGCATGCTATTGCTTGTGCCCTTATGGAGTAACGCGCAACGACGAGGGAAGAAAAAAGAAGAAATACTTCCGCCGGAAAGCAGCAATCCCCCCAGATTGGTAGTAGGCATTGTAGTAGATCAGATGCGGTATGATTATTTGACCCGATTTTGGGAAGACTACGGGGATGGGGGATTTAAACGGCTGGTGAAGGAAGGCTTCCATTGCAAAAATCATCATTTCAATTATGCTCCAACCAGTACAGGTCCGGGGCACGCTTCCGTGTATACGGGAACAAGCCCGGCGGTTCATGGGATAATCGGGAATGACTGGTATGACAAAGCAACAGATGCAGAGGTCTATGTGGTAGATGATGAGAAGTACAATTCCCTAGGAACCACAAGCGATGCCGGAAAAATGTCCCCGCATCGAATGCTCACCACTACCATAACCGATCAAAATAGATTGCACACCCAAATGCGTGGGAAAACCATAGCGGTTGCCCTTAAAGATCGCGGGGCAATACTCCCCGGAGGACATACCGCCAATGCCGCCTACTGGTTTGAAGGGGGAGCTACCGGAAATTGGATCACCAGCACCTACTATATGGAGGCATTACCGCAGTGGGTGAGGGATTTTAACGCCTCAGGCGCTGTGGAAGCTTATAAAAAGCCATGGGAAACGGTAAAGCCCATCACGGAATATCAGGAAAGTGGTCCGGATGCCAATACCTATGAGGGAAAGTTTGCAGGGGAGGCCAACACCACCTTTCCTCACGATCTTCCGACGCTTTGGGAAGCCAATGGGCAGTTCAATATGTTACGATCTACTGCCTATGGGAATACCATGACTACGGATTTTACGCTTGCCGCGTTGGAGAACGAAGCCCTGGGAGTGGACGCCATCACCGATTTTTTGACCATTAGTTATTCCAGTACGGACTATGTGGGGCATATGTTTGGGGTGAACGCTGTAGAGGTTCAGGATACCTATTTGCGGCTGGACCAGGACCTGGAACGGCTGTTGACGGCTTTAGATACCCGGGTAGGCGCCGGACAGTATACTGTTTTCCTTACATCGGATCATGGTGCGATCCATGTTCCCAGTTTTTTAAAAGCGCAAAAGATCCCTGCAGGTTACCTGGATTTTGAAAAACTACGGGAGGATTTCACGGCATTTCTGAAATACCAATACGGGACTACGGATATTGTAAAAACGATCAGTAATTACCAGGTCTTTCTGGACAGAAAGGTCATTGATAACCTGGATATGGATCTGGACGATGTGCAGGAGGAGATCGCCATGGAGATTTTAGGCTATGAGGGAATGGATAAAGTGTTCACCGGATTTCAATTATGGCAGAACAACTACACCCGGTCTTCCGGCATTCCTTATATCATTCAACAGGGTTGGCATCAAAAACGTTCCGGAGATGTGGTGTTTGTGCAAAAGCCCGGATTTATAGCGTATCCCGATACGGGGTCTACCCACGGTTCACCTATGGTGTATGACACCCATGTGCCTTTGATTTTTTACGGCAATGGGATACAGCAAGGGGAAACTGCAAGCAGAACAGAAATACCAGATATTGCGCCAACTTTGGCCGTCCTTTTAGGAACTGCTTTTCCCAATGGCACTACGGGAACACCTATTGAAGCGGTGTTGAAATAAGATTTCTGGGTGTTACCGGGTAGGATAGTTATATACGGTTACCTGACTTTTTCTTTTATTTCTTCAATAATTTTTGTGCTAACCCAGTAGATGTCTTGCTTACTGGTATAGAATAAGTACTTTCCGTCTTGGGTAACAAAAGGGCAATACTCATAGTGTTGTGTGTTTATTGTATTCCCCATATTCACCGCTGTGGTCCAGGTGTCATCCGCCTTCTTAAAACTTATGTACAGATCCCCACGGCCAAATCCATTGTCCCGGGTGGAACAAAAAATGATATAGGATTCATCCGGTGAAACAAAAACATCTGCCTCATAAGCATCTGAATTAACGGTCTTGCCAAGTGCCACCGGCTTTTGAAATTCCCCGTCAATATACCTGGAGTAATAGATATCGTGGTCTGCGTCTTCCTCATTTTCCGCACTGTGCCCATCGGAGGAAAAATACATGGTGCCGTCATGGGTAAATGAGATATAGTATTCATCCCCGTCCGTATTAATATTGCGTCCGGCATTAAAAGGTTCCGACCATCCATCTTCGCCCTTTTGGACATACCAGATATCCACGTCTTTTAGTTCCCCCAAACCATCCAAAGCCTGTTTTGAGATAAAGTATAATCTATCCTCCTCAGGGGATAGAAAGGGGTCGTTGTAGCCGTAACGTTCATGGGAAAGAATAGTTTCAGGTGGGCTCCATTGATTTCCGATCCTTTTGGAATACCGAATTTCATTTTTCCCATTCACATCAACACCGTAGTAAAATTCCGTGTTGGCTGCGTTAAAAACGGAACCAAATTCGGATTCTTCGGTGGAAACAAAATTGGGGGCAAACAATTTTGGAGTTAGTTCCGGTGGAGGTTGCCCCATGTATTCCCCCTGCATGGCAATTGTGCGAATTTTAGTGGTATCCGCTCCTAAAGATAGCAGGACTTCGTAGAGCTCAGCGGCTTTAATGCGCTTTGCTATTTCCAGGGGGGTACTCCCTCTTTGGTTTTTAGTATTGATGTCTACCCCTATTTCAACTAACCGTTTGACAAATAACTGGCTTTTGTTGAGGACAGCTCTTTCTAATAAAGAAGTCCCATACTTTTCAATCCAGGAAGTATTGGGTTGTAAATCAAGGAGTGCATCAAAGTATTCTTCATTATTGAAGTATACGGCAAGATGCATTGGTGTCTTGTTTTCGTGATCTTCCTGATTAACAGGGATTCCATTTTTAACTAAAAATTGAAATACTTCTTTTTGCTTACACAACACAGCCCAATGCAATAACGACATGCCGCGATTATCTTGTATATGGATCGCTTCATGTTGAAGCAGGCTATCCAATCTGCTCAAATTCCCCTGGCAAACTGTTCGGAATATGTTTTGTGCAACAGTACTCATACTGGTTAGCAAGAGGATAGTACCTATGAAAATTATCTTTTTCATTTTAAATCTTCGTTATTTACCATTACCGTCCAAACCATTTTCCAATCATCATCCGCTCTGTTCAATGTCCAAAACTCTTTTCCCTTCTCGCTGTATTTCTCTCCTTTCATAACATACTCAATGGCGTAATCCATCGAAACATTCACAGTTGGATACCAAACAACGGTCCCGGCGCTTAAGCAGGCAGGTGACGTACAGCCGGTAGTGTATTGCGATATTTATTCTTCATTGGAAATTTTTTCTATGGACGTAGGCTCCCCGTTTTTATCAAAAAGCTCTAACCTTGGGTTTCCCTCTTCATCTATGAAAAGCCTTATTTTACCATTACCTGTTTTATCTCTTAAAAATAATCCTGTACTTCCATTCCACAATCTACCCGCGAAAAAAGTATTTGCTCCGTAATAGCCTTGCTTTTCCAGTTTCTCATATTCATTTTGTCTCTCTTGTTCAGAGATTATTTTTTCAATGCGTTCTTCTTCTTCTAAAATTTGTTTGGTGGTGATACTATCCGGGCGTTCCCAAAGTGCCAAACCGTAGAGCTTTTGTTTGTTGCCATCTCTCAAAATTTCAGAACTCCTTAGCGCGAGAATTTGGTCATTTTTGAACTGGTCAAACGAAACATTAAATCCGTGTTCCTTTTCATCTCCTGAAAACAGATAGCCTCCCATTTCCTCACCTAAATCATTATACATTAAAATGCCACCGGCTTTTCCTCTTCCATAGTCGTAGCTTTTCCCTTCTATCACCAAATCTGTAGGTTGCCTTTCTTTATTCGTAATAATTATTTTGGGGGTTCCGTCTTTTTCAACGATGTTAATGCGTTCTACGGTTAGTTCTTCAACAATGTTTTGGTTTTGATTATTCAGTGTGTTGGTATACAGAACATAAGCGATCAAGGCAATCGTTAATAGTACATTATAGGCGATTAACAGGTTTAGTTTTTTATTCATTTTCCAATTAGTTTGATAAAATCCATAATTTTTGATTCATTATTTTCTCCTGTGATGGTGTGTACGTTTCCAAGGTACTCCATCCCCAGATAATTTGCTGTTTCAGAAAAAGGAAGCCAGAAAGATTCGCCTAAATGATTTCCATTTGAGCAACTGATTACAGCCATTTTTTTACCTCGTAATTTTCGTCCCAATTCTTTTTCGATGGTCAATAGGTCTGTAATGCGGTCGACAAAAACTTTCATTATTCCACTCATGGAATACCAATAAACAGGTGTGGCAAAGATCAAGACATTGTACTTTTCAATGATCTCACGCATTAAAGTCAGATAGTCATCCTCCCTGTTTTCATGTTTGTAATCGTAATAGCTAAAATCGTAGTCATTTAAGTCAATTAAATCCCATTCCGATTTTTCAATCAGTTCATTTGTTAAGTTTGAAGTATCTCCATCATTTCTTGAGCTTCCAAGGATTACCACTTTTTTCATTTGTTGCTTTCAATTTTTGTTTATCGTGGGTGCAGGGACTGGCGATTACACTTTTTAGCCTGCCTGTAAACCCCAGGCGCGTATACCTATGGGCAAGTTACGTATAGCTAATGCTAGTTTTTCGTTAAATGTGCCTTTTATTTCCTCAATATATGCTTTTATGCACCGGGGAGGAAGGGTAGGTATGTGCTATTACAAATGGGGTATGCTCAGAAAGTACTTTGAAAACATTTCTTGTGTTTTGTCCGAGGTTAACGTTCAGGCGTTGTTCCGTTTGCTATATTTTTTGGTTATGTCATGCCTTCTACTGCCGGCCATTTTCACGAATTCAAAACTGACTTTTTTAAAGGTCTTGATACAACCCATACATCGGTAGCCTGGACTCCTTTACACTCGAACAGCTTCTCAAAGTCAGTCCGATTTACGCGTTCAACAGGTTTTGAAATTATCGAATCCATAGCCATTTTACGGTGACAGCAAAGGAATGGCAACGTTTGGTATGTGAAGTGGAGCATCCCTAAGAGTGCTGCTATTTCATATACTATTAAGGGCAGGCTTTTTTATTTTCGCTTACTCCTCATTGCTTTAACTTTCTTAATGGATTCGTCCGCAATATATTTCTGATATTCTTCCGTCTCAGCGCCATACATGGCTATTTTACCTTCTTTGTCGCTGTGAATGCCCCAACCATAAGATTTGGTTAGAGGAGAAGCGCGAAAACAGGGTTGTCCTTTAGAGAAATAATGCGCTCTTTGCTCGTCCATTTCCCCTTTTTCAAATTCCTTTCTCATTGCAAAAACACCAAACAATACTTCATCAGAAGTGTATTTATAGGGGTTTTCATAAAGCATCTCAAATTGTAGGTTAGCCACTGTTTTTTTTCCACCTTTGATTGGCGGCATCTCACCTTTATCTGTTTTGCAGTCCTCCGCTATTTCTATGAATGTATTGTAATAATTTGTTGTGTGTTCCATAATTACTGATTTGGCTTAGGCATCAAACTTCCGTATAACAGCCTTTCATTTAACGGGTTTTCGCCAAAGATAAACTGCTGTTGTGTCAACCCTTTGTCACAGATGCATTGAAATGCTTTTCTCTTTGAATTTCGACATATTCATCCAAGGTCATTTTATGAGGGACAAACTTTTCTAAGGGGTAGGTCAATTTTTGGATCCTATCCATTCTGAAACTTCTGAATTCTTTTCTTAATCTACACCATGCGATTAAAACCCAATTCTCCGAGGTGTTATGATAAATGGCAAAGGGTTCTACTTCTCTTATGCTATTTTCCGTAGCCCCTTCTTTTCTGTATTCGATTTGAATGACCTGAAAGTTGGTGAGCGCTTTTTGGATGTCAGAAAGATAGTTACTTGTCCTTTCCTCTTTCCAGTTTTTGCCGATTATTGTTCTGTTGGCAAGAAAATCAGCTTTTTCCTTTTCGCTACTGCGAAGCACCGATTTTATCTTATCGGTTGCTTTGTTAAATTCATGAATAAGAGATTCATCTTTTGTTTTTGCTATCATCTTCTCTCCAAAGATTAAAGCGTTTGCCTCTTCTTCGGTAAACATAATGGGCGGTAATCGGTACCCCTCCATTAAACCATATCCTTTTCCTTCAATCGGAATAATGGGGAGCCCGGCTTGTTCCAAGGCAGCTAAATCTCTGTAAATGGTTCTTCGGCTTACTTTAAAGTACTCCGCCAGTTTTTCTACCGGAACAGCAGTTTTAGCTTGCAGTTTCAGCAGAATTCCGGTTAATCGGGATAGTCTTGATATGTTATCCGAATACGCCATTTATGGTTTGTAGGCCTAATGTAGGAAAACCTGTCCGAACTTGCTTTTTCCATTTTAAGGAAGTAGGTATTACAATTCATTCAATACCTCGGAAATATACGCTGCTGTTTTCGGATTAGAAGGTCTGTAAAAGTAGGTGTCAACAATTCTGCCGTTAGGATCAATTAACGTATAATGTGGTATTCCAAGATAATAGGCATTTACGTAAACCAGTTTCATAAAGTCATCTTCAATAGTATCTTTATCAGGGTATCCTTGAAATGGCGAGAATAACTGAATAGTATGCAATTCCTTTTGAACAACCATTTTTTTCCATTTTTCTTTTGCATTTAACCTATCTACACTAATTCCGATAAACTCAATTTCTTTATTCTCAAATTGTTTTTCAAGATATTTTAAATACGGAAATTCCTTTATGCAATTCGCACACCAGGTAGCCCAAAAATCGATATAAACATATTTTCCTCTCAAACTTTCTAAGGAAACGATTTCCCCATGGACATCTTCATATGAAAAACCAGCTGTTTTTCCTTCCGCTTGGTGAAATTTATGATAAAGGTTAAAAATGTGATGGCCTATGCTGTCCAATGGTTGTTGCCTGGTTATAAAGGACTCAACGGTCTGGGACTTGCTGAAGTTATCCTCGGCAAATTGCAATTCTTTATGAAGCGCACTTACCAGACTTTCAAGAAAATATGTTTTGAAACTAGGGTGATGAATATGGTTATAATACTTGCTTAGATCGTCAACCCGGTTTTGTGCCACTAATATTCTGGCAACAATCGAAACAAAGTTCTTGCTATTGTTTAATCCGTAAGCATCATCAATATTAACGGACATAGCCTTTTCCAGGTCCTTGATAATGGTGTCATCAGTCGCAGGATTGGTTTCAAGCATTATTTTATCCAACAGCAATTGATTAAAGTAGGTGTTATCGAGTTCTTTTAGTTCATCTTTTACAAATTGCGGATTAGCCGTTAGTTGCTCTAATTCATGTTTTAGTTTGTTAATATAGTGATCGCGGAAATAGATGGTTTTATCTCCTGTCTGTTTGGTTTTGTAATAGTTAGTATACCAATCAAATTCAGAAGAGTGTTTCCTTTTTAAATAATCATTCGGTGCAGCGCCTTTGCCGGAAAACTTTACAGTAGTAGTATCCAAACTGATCTGAAGATCCGTGTCGGGTGTTAAGTATAAATTGATTTGCTTTTCTCCGAAAGCTAAGGTATAATATCCCGTTACCAGTGGCGCAACTTCAATCTTAAATTCATCAGGTGATCTTAAAGTGTTGATATTCAATGAATCTCCATATTGATCGAGTAAAAAGATATTTTGCGCCCCCAGACCGGATATGTCATCAACAACAGGTAGCGTTATTCTGGCTTTATTGTTTGCACAGCCGGCAAACAATAGCAATGCCATGAGCGTAAAAATGAATGGAGGCTTAAATCTCATAGTGCTTTCGTTTAATTCAAAAGCGTTAAATAAGCCTTTTTTATTGCACTCGTAATGGATTTTTCTCAAACACAATGGATTGTGTATGGTTCCTCACCCCTGCCCATTCCCCGCCTTCCGGTTTACATGCCCCTGGCATGCAGGCAGGGGTCCAGCGGGGCGTACCGAACGCGAGTCCTACTGTATCATTCCGGCGGGGCACGTTCGGGCGGGTCGTTATTGCCGCGTATAACCCCGGGTGCGCTCGGGAAAGGAAAGCGCTTTTCCAACCATTTTTCCTTCGGTTTTGTTGCTTGCTTTTTGCAGACGGGAAGTGATAAAATAAGAAACAACCAGGGATGTTTTCATGTTCATGGGTTAGGCTCTCTTTAGTTTGCGGTTCTCACAAATCGGGTTCCATAGGATACGCTTCGCATTGCACCATGCCATCCCCCGTATGGTCTAAATGACACAGGGCTAAAGGGATTAAATTCATGATATTCTCTATTATAACCGTAGAAACCCCCTCCTCTAAATCCAATTCCCCCGGAATCCTCATTGCCATCTGGCCAGTCGCGATTAGTCGCTTTTCCATCTTCAGTAAGAACTCCATCTCCGTGAGTTCCCTTGAAATTCCTTCCTCGTTCATGACCGATAGTAATAATACGTTCCCATAAACTGCCTGCCAGGTCCATTACCCAATAATGAGATGCCCCGAAATACACTTTGTTGTCATCAGATAATTGGGATTCGTCCCAACCGTTCAGCATAACAAGATTACCGTTTTTATCCGGAAGCTTTTGAACATGCGCCTTGCTTTTCAACCCCCATGGATAATCAACTCCTTTGGGTAGTGCCGTTCCCCTTGATGCTTTGGTATACTCAAATTCAGTCAAGGGGCGTAAACCTGCCCAGTCTGCAAACGCCATGGCATCATCCCACCCGACAAAAGCGCACGGTCTATCAGGATATTCAGAGTGAAACCTATCGTCATTGAGGGTAATTGTTCCGCTATAGCCTTCCTCTTGATGTAGTATTCGGCTCTGACGTTGGCCTTGACTCAGGTTATTCATAAAATTAACGTACTGGCCCTCGGTCAATTCATATTTCATAATATAGAACGACTGGAATCCCTTAGGGTAACTCGAAGGAATTTGCCCTTTTTGATCCCCTTCATATCCTTCGGAGGAGTCGTAATAAAGATTTCCATTTTTGGATACTTCAAATTCTTGATTCTCTGATTCAATTTTAATTGGAGTATTCTCTTTGGGGTTGTAAAATGTACCATATGCTCTTGTTGTAGGGTCTGAACTTCCAAGGAAAAAGCTTCCGGACGGGATCCTAACCATCTCAACACCAAAAACATCAAATGATGAATTCCTTGTATCTGCACCATCAAAATCTTCAGCGTCAAGAAGAATTTTTAAGGTAACTTCTATAGTCCCTTTAAATTCATTTTTTGGGAAAACAAATACGCCCACGCCATCTTTGGAAGGCATAAACTCGAGACCGGCCTCCTTACCTGAGAAGATATTGACGGTTTCGTGTCCCGATTGTAGTACTAAGATGTGTTTAGACGTACCTTCATTGGATTTCAGCTTGCAAAAAAGCCAAATCGCATCATTATTACGATCATTTTTCCAGACATTTTTCCATTCCAGATTGAAGACTGCGTAGGTTGCAGCACCCTCAATATACAAGATGGGTTTAGATATTTTTACCTCAGTAGCCAGGGTATTATTAGTTGCTAGTATAAGGGCTAAAAGTGCAAATTTTTTCATTGTGTGTGGGTTGCTATAACGGGCTCGCGTAAGTGTCGGTTATGAGTTTCATACTGTAATTATTGCTTTGTAAGGTGGATTTTTTCGATCACCCCGGAGATAGGTCCAAAAGATAAATACCAGGCGGTCCATCATTACATCTTGCAAAAATCAGTTGATCTCCTGAAGGATGCCATTTGGGATGCAGTTCCTGACCCGGCAAATCGGTCAACCTCGTGTAGCATAAATGCATTTCCTTAAAGTTAACCATATATTTGGGAAGGAGAAACCTTAAATCACTGACCATTATATTTTTAACACATGCTGGCAACGGTCTCAGCCATGAGCTCATCATCTTGCTATGAATTAAATCAATACGATTTCCAAAAAGGGTTTTCAATGGTCGTAGTTATTATGGCCCACCAACAGTTTAAGGCTTTCATTTTCGATTGCTCCCAGTATATCCGTTTTTTACCCCCAACGGATAGCGGAAGTTTTTACGATCCATCCTCTAAAACTTGCACCCTCCAACCTTTAATAAGAAGCCAAAACATAAATACCAGCTCTCCAAAAAAGGTAATCATTATATAGTCCATTGTAACGGCAGGGAAAAAGAAAGATCTTAGGGTATCTATTAAATACCCCAACCCGGCAATAACCAAAAGAATTCCGAAAATTTTAGGAACATAAGAGGCTTTATAGACCAAAGCGCCCAGTAAAATCAAGTAGATACTGAAAAAGGTAAAAGCAAAACTCCATTGAAGATTAAAGTTTTTTACAGAAAGCAAAGCTTTGGAATACAGCGAATGGTCAAATGCCGTCAGGTAATCCGAATTTTGAATTAGGTTAAGCACACTTACCAGGTTTAACAGCGCTGCCAGCGTGATAGTGGCAAATACAATCCGGAAGAGGGCAACCAGTAAAGAAAAATTCCTGTTCACCGGCCTTAGAAATAGGTATAGCGACCAGGCCACTACTACATCACAAATCAAGGTAATGAGGTGTAGAAATATGCCTGTAATAAACAATACTCGATTTTCCGTGATACTGTTGAAAGTGTTTTCGGCATTGTTATAATCGATTAGTTCAGGGAAAATAACAAATTCAGCTATGGGTACGGATAGCACCATGACCAAAATGCCAATGCCGGAGATTAGTGCTGCCTGTTGAATTTCATTCCGCATCGCCCAAATGTTTTATACGTTTCCCTATTGTAAAGACGTAAAAAGGGTGAAAAAAGTTGCTTGAACTAGTTTCGACTTCGCTACTTATAGCCAATGGCCCTTGCCCGGATTCCTTGTCTGTCTTAAGTAGATAAACCGGTAGGTAGGGGGTCTTTGGCCCTTGTTGTGTTTGTTATGGTATAAGTTCTAAATCAGATTTTTCATATTTCACCAACCCATTTTTCATGGGTAATTGTTTCTTGAGAAGCCAGTACTTTTTGACATCTTTAATAGTGTAATTTGGGTTGTCTTCAAGGAAGTCCCTGATGTATTGGCTGTACATATTGTTCTCGGCAATATCCCTTTTAAAACCTGGGTTCTCTTTTCTGCGTTCCAGGCTATTCCATTCCTCAACGGCATCTTTTAAAGTTTTTCCTGCGTTTGATTTTACCCAGTCCATGAAATCGCTGTGGCAAGAAAATTTAGGGCCTATTTGATTTTTCATAAACCGCCTGAAATTTGGGCCAAACGTTATAGTATCAGTAATTCTGGTGTCAACCGTTAATTCAGATTTAGCCCAATTAAATTTGGACCTTGTTTTTTCCTTTTTTGGCTCAGGCTTTACTTTTCCACCGTTGTCTAAAGCAAACATTATTCTATCCCGCAGATCGAACTTTCTCCCGTAGGTTGGTAGGTTGGAACGTTGGCAAATGTCCACTAATTCCTCCTTTAACCAATACCATTGATTAAATTCCCTACCGGTTTTTATATCTTCAAAATCGGGTCTTGACATTAATTACTTAATTCTGCACAACGGTTGGGTGTAAAAGTAGTAACGGAGCCCTGTGGACGAATTGTTCAACTTAGTGCCAACCTTTTGTTCTATGTTTACACCTGCGTTTTTTTAGGATTTATTTCCAAATTCTTCATTCTTGCTCCTTTGATCAGAAGCCAAAACATAAAGACTAATTCTCCCATGGTAAAAATGAATAAGAATTGTGTATTTAACTCCGGGAAAAGAAATGTCCCCAGATTATCAACCAGCCAACTCAAACCCGCTAATACCAGAATAAAACCAAATATTTTTGGGACGTAAGAAGCTTTGTAGACTAAATACCCCAGTAAAACAAGGTAAATCCCAAAAACTATTAGTCCGAAACTACCTTCAATTCTAAAGGACTTTATATGAAGTAAAATGGTATCATTTATTTGACCTATTCCTGTATTTTTTAAGTGGTCAATAGATTTGGTAATACTTACTATTTCTAAAAGATTATATAGTGCAATGAAATACATAGCAGTATATATCAACCTAAACCAAGCGGTTAATAAGGACAAACTCTTGTTTACGGGTTTTAAAAAAATGTATAGCGCCCATGAGGCAATCACATCGGCAACAAGCGTTATGAGAATTAGAAATAGGGCAACACTGAATAGTTGCGTATTGTTTATAATATTTTCAGCTGTTTTTGCCGCATCCTCAGGATCAATAAGTTTTGGAAATATTGAAAACTCAGCAAAGGGAGTTGTCAAAACCATAACAAGCAAACTGATCCCGGCGACTAATGCGGCCTTAGAAAGTGATAATTCCTTTTCTTTATGATTGGTTATTGATCCCATAATTATTTCCACTCTTTACAGTAAGACTATATTTCAGAAAACTTGTTACGTACTATAAAATTAATACGAATTCCAAGTGAAGCACAATGGTCTTGTCCAGGATTCCCTGTCTGCATACCTTCGGCAGGTAAACCGTTAGATAGTTCACGTGTCATCGTTGTTGTATTTAGTGTTTTATTCAAAATTCCAAGCCAGGCTATGTCACCAATAATAAGGCAATTAAAAAGAGAATATAGAACAAAAAATAGGTAAGGAACAAGCGCAGAATGACCCAACCCTTCTTTTCCCCATTGTAGAATTGTATAAAAGCCCAGCAATTGAACACTATTGAAATTGTTACTGCTATTAATGCTGATATATCCTCGTGCTTTGACAATACTCCTACAACTGTAAAAAATGAGTAAAATATGGCCTGTTGTCCGGTTATGAATGCATTAATAACTATGTGCTCCAGGTAATTTCTATCCAGTCCCAAAAATGAGATATAGGAAGCTAACGAGAAAATAGGGATCAACAATAGTGTTGTATAAGCGTAATTATCTGACAACCAGGTTATGATTGGAGACTCTTTCGTGGTAAAACCTCGTTCTTTTCCGCCATCTGAATAGCCAGAGAAAAAGTCATCTATTAATGTTGCACTGTCGGAAAATTGAGAGACTAAAAAATAAACAGTTGATAAAGTCAATACAAATGCGATTGGTTTGAAGTGTCCCTTTCGCTGCCCATCCAAAAACGCTCTAATTGAATGTCCCGGGCTAAGGAACATACACTTAATTGTATAAAAAAGTCCGTGATTTACTTGGAAAATACTATCTGAAAGTTCCTCCAAAAAATTCCGAAAGGTTAATTTGTCAACTCGAATACTTTGCCCGCATTGATTGCAAAATTTACCCTCAAAGTTGTTTCCACAGTTTTTACATTCCATTTAGGCCACATTAAACTCAACGGTCCGGTTGCCCTCCCGGTCAAGGCCAGCGGACAGGCGAGGATTCATTCTTACCTCAAGCGTTGTCAAAGGGTAGTCGGTCAAATGGCTATCAGGACCGCCGTGTGCGCTTGTATATTGTTGCAGGGAATTATTACTCAATCCTATAAAATTGAAATCTATTATTCCACAACATTCCCAGGGTATCTCCTTCACGTTGAAATAGTACTTCATCGCCACTTTCCAAATCAATAAATTTCATTTCGGCAATAGCATTTAAAATATTGGTATCCCCATTGTTGGGGTCATTTACAAGAAGTGTACGGTCTTTGATTTCTACATCAACTATATAGTCGCCTATGTCCGGAACCTGAAAGTCGAGCAGATATTTCCCGACAAAAGTATTGAGTTCTTCTTCCTCAACCTCTATCAATTCAACAACTCTTGGATCGCTTATACCCCATTCATAATAATCGGAAACTGATCTTACAATTTCTCCAATTAGTTTTCTTCCGTTGTCCGCATTGGTCATTACGATAACCGCATTACCTCGATTGGCAAATGAAATTAAATTGTTGGTGAACCCGGCATTCTTTCCGCCATGCCTAAATACTAATGAATCCTGTTCTCCTTGTATTGATGGGCCGAGACCCCAATCATTCTTGTGCTTGGTTAGCATTTTTCCGACCGTTTCTTTTGAAAGAACACCGTCTTTTTTACCAGACAGGATCTGTTGAATTTCAATACAATATTTTGCTAAGTCGCTAGGCGTAGTCCATAATCCGGCAGCCGCTTGTTCGGGATAATTATGCCACAAACCGTCAATAATCTTTCCATCCGAATCATATGCTGCACTTGCGTTGGCATGATACCGGGAAGAAAGCGGTTGTTCAAATGTGCTGTTTTCCATTCCAATGGTTTTCAAAACAGTATTGGACATATATTCCTCTAAAGGAAGGCCACTCACCTCTTCTACCACTTTTTCCATTACAGTATACCCTCCACCGGAATACCTCCAAATACTGCCTGGAATAGTATCCACTATTATCTTTGGTGTATTTCCTCTGCCATTTAAAACCTCAATTATTGATGGAAAGGTGTCAGTTTGCCGGTAGCCCGGAAAACCATGAACGGTCAGTCCTGAAGTGTGTGTCAACAGTCTTCTTAAGGTCACTTTTTCTTCTTTGGTGAATTCGTTTTCCGGAACTTTCCAATCACTCAAATAGGTGTTCACATTTTCATCAAGATGAACAGTTCCATTTTCAACGAGCGTTAGTGCAGAAAGAGCAGCTAGTGGCTTGCTAATTGAACCTGCTTGAAAAAGGGTATTTGTATCCACTTTACTACTATCATTGGTATTGGCCATGCCATAACCTTTAGCCCATTGTATTTTTCCTTCTTTAACAATGGCAATACTAACTCCGGGTACCTTATAATATTCCATTCGCGCTAGCAAATTGAAACCCGGTGTGGGACCCCCTTTAGCAAGTACGGGAGGAAGTAAACCATTTTCTACGGCGTAAATGTCATTAACAATGTCGCGGGGAGTTTCCTTTTTACATGATAGCGCGATCAGAATTAAAATGGCAAAAATGAATTTAAATGATTTCATACTACTTTGTTTTTGTTCCCTGCAACCTAGCTGTTTATACAGATGTAAAAAACCTCTATATCCTCCAAAGTAGGAATAAAACTGATGGAAAACCTTGTTTTTCATTGTATAATTCAAAATCATAGAAGGGATTTTTAATTTGCGAAACCAATTTTGCATTTATCATCTTACCTCAGCGCCCTCAGAAAGTGGTTTGAGCAGCAGTAAACGCCCATGGATAGTAAAGGCCCATGGGAAGAACTTTCGGTAGCAAGGCGATGTGGCATTTAGAAGAGGAATGTCCACTGTATTAAAAAGGGACATTCAGGAATAAGCCGATTTTTCTTCGTTCATTTTCGGAGTTATGATTTCCTAAAGAATCGGATTGTATTATTGATAATTGATAGCTTGTTCTGCTTCTGAATATCCTCGGAAAAAGTTTAAATACACCAGGTTCCGATTGTGGGTCCCTGATCAGCATTGTATACTATCAGTGCCGACAATGAACAAATAGTAAATGATTTGTTCTTTCGGTTTATAGTTAATGAAAGTACACGATTTGGACAGCTCGTTGCAAACTGACAGCAATGGTGACTTTAATAACATGTTAAATCATTATATTTATGCCAGGTTCCCCCGGTTATTATAATATGTTTTCCAACTCTTTCCAAAGATACCTGGTGCCAGGAATGGTATTTTTATATGGCATCGCTATGTACCCGCAAGCACAAGAAGTAAGGGATGCTTCTTTATTTTATAATTGGTTTGATGAAAAAATAGGTGTAGAGAACCTTGGATTATATGATGGCTCCATTTACACGGACAACTTTGTAATCGTAAGCGAAAAGCATCAGTTTTTCAATTCTTCTGACTTGAGTTTGGGAACAGTAACCTACAATGGACAAACCTATTATGACCAACAGATAAAGTATGATTTGTATCTGGACCAATTGCTGATAACTCCCAAAAACAAAACCAGTGCATTGCTCGTACTTCTGGAAAGCTCCAGAATAGATAGGTTCTCAATAGAAGGGCGCCATTTTATTAGGGTTGATATGTACCTTAAGGAATCCTCTAAACCCTCGGGATTTTGTGAAATCATTGCAAAGAACAACGCCTCCATGTTGGTCAGAAAGTACAGAAAAACACTAAGGGATAGAGCAGGATCTAAATCGGTTTACCAGGAATTCGTACAACTAACCAACTTTTATTTGTTGATGAATGATACGTCTTATTCCGTTAATTCCAAAGGGGAATGGATATCCGTTTTTCCTAAAAAGAAAAAGGCAATCAAGGAATTTTACAAGAAACATAATACATTGAAAAAAACAGACATGAATGGGTTTATGAGATCCTTTTTCGCCTATTTATTTCCGACGCAAACGGGTCAAAACACCTCTTTCTGACCATGAGAATCCCGATAACTGCATTTTTGATACTAGTATTTAGCTTTTATTCCAGGGCACAACAAAAAGGAGAGGTCATCTCAATATCCTTTGAGGACGTAACCAGGATAGAGGTTTTGGAGGAGTTGGAGAACCTTACCGACTACGAATTCTTTTACATCCCGGATTGGTTTTCTCAGGAGCGTATTTCAGGGGAGTATACTAACATAGCAATAGAACTGTTGTTAAAAGATCTCTTTGAAGGGACTGCCATTAACTACTTTTTAATGGGTGACGATAACGTCATACTTACCCAAAACAATAGTATATATACCGAATTACCTCAGGATTTTTTTGGACGGAAGCAAGAGGCAGAAACTGTGGAGCCTGAAAAAAATGAGATAGCACCTGTTTTTTATAATGATGTAAAAGCTGTTGGACAAAAAAAAATAGAGACGTACAGAATAGGAAAAGAAGATAAAACCAGAACACAAAAGACGTATACATTGTCCGGTTTTGTGAAGAGAAAGGAAACCGGTGAACCTATTCCTAATTTAGCGTTAGTGGTAAAGAACCGGAACCGCGGAACGGTAACGGACATTAATGGTTTTTATGAAATCGATCTGTCGTCAGGATCAAGTATACTTCAGATCAGGGCACTGGGAATAGAAAATGTGGAGAAGAGAGTTATCATGTACAATAACGGAAATCTCAACATGGAACTTAACGAAAGTCTACAGCAACTGGACGAGGTAACCGTTACTGCAGAGGCAAATAAGAATGTAGAAGATACGAGTACCGGTTTGGAAGAAATTAATATTGAAGAGTCAAAAAACATACCCTTAGTTCTGGGCGAAAGAGATGTTTTAAGAGTGGCCACTTCCTTACCCGGAATTTCTACTGCCGGGGAAGCTTCAGCTGGTTTTAACGTAAGAGGGGGTAACGCGGATCAGAACCTGGTACTTTTTGACCAGGCAGTTATATACAATCCTCAGCACTTTTTTGGCATTTTTTCGGCATTGAATCCGTTCGCCATTGGAGAACTGAGTATTCACAAGGGCAACGTCCCTGCTGAATATGGAGGGAGGTTGTCTTCGGTGTTTGATATAAAAACAAAAAATGGCAATACCAAAGATTTTAGCGGGGAGGGTTCTATCGGTCCCGTAACCGGTAATTTATTATTGGAGATTCCCGTCTTTGAAGAAAAGTCATCCCTTTTGGTTGGGGGTAGGGGAGCTTACGCCAATTGGATATTACGGTCGTTGGACGACGAATCATTGAATAATAGTCGTGCCTCTTTCTATGATGTTGTGGCCAGCTACAGGCATAAGATCGATGAGAAGAATGATATTAAAGCCACGGGGTATTACAGCAGGGATGATTTCAGTATTTCTTCCGACTCTCTGTATATATATGCTAACAGGCTCTTTTCGCTAAGCTGGAACCGCCAACTGGGTAAAAAGAGTACCGGGAACCTGGTTTTATCCAACAGTGAATACGAGTTTAATATTGAATTCGACGGAGATGCAGATAATGATTTTGATTTGGGGTATTCCATCATGGAAACAGCTGCAAAACTCAAGATAAACTATCTGCATAGTCCAAGGTTTAGGCTAAATTATGGTCTGGAAAGTAAGTTATACAACATATCTCCGGGAAGTATTTCCCCTTTGGGGAGTGGTTCTATAGTAGAACCAAGAAGTATTCCAAGGGAGAGGGCCCTGGAATCCGGTGTATTCCTATCAGGGAATTATGATATCACAGAGAAACTTTCAGTAGATACGGGTATCAGGTATTCGTTTTTCGCAGCTCTGGGAGAAGGTACGCAAAGAGTATTCGCAGAAGGAAGCCCAAGAAACGAAGGGACGGTAACGGACACCTTGAGCTATGACAGAAATGAGGTCATAAAAACCTATGGTGGCCCGGAGTTTCGTATAGGAGCAAGATATATGCTAACCCCGGACTTCTCCGTAAAGGCCAGCTACAACAACATGATCCAGTATTTACATAGGTTGACGAACAATACCACGGTTTCTCCTATAGATACCTGGAAGCTATCGGATTTGAACATAAAGCCCCAAAGGGGGAGACAATTCTCTCTGGGGTTCTACAAGAATTTAAAAGAAAATACCTATGAGTTAAGCCTCGAAGGCTACTATAAAAGAAGTGATGATATTTTGGATTTTAAAACCGGGGCGGAGCTTTTATTAAATGAGAATATTGAAACTGAAGTTGTGCAGGGAGAAGGAAAATCATATGGCATTGAGTTTTTGGCACGCAAAAACCGGGGGAAACTAAATGGATGGTTAGGGTATACCTACTCCCGTTCATTCATTCGATTTGACAGCCCCTTTTCTGAAGAACGCATAAACAACGGAGAGTTTTTCCCATCTAATTTTGATAGGCCTCACGATATAAGCCTGGTGGCCAACTACAAGTTTACAAAAAGGTTTAGCCTTTCTACAAACTTTGTATATCAGACGGGAAGACCGGTCACTGTTCCCGTAGGTAACTTCAACTTCAACAACGCTCAATTTGCTGTGTTCAGTGATCGTAACAGCTTTAGAATTCCGGACTTTTATAGGCTTGATCTTGGTTTTAATATAGAAGGCAACCATAAAATCAAAAAACTTGCCCATAGTTTTTGGACATTTACTATTTACAATGTTCTGGGAAGAAACAACCCATTTTCCGTCTTCTTTTTAACAGAAGATGGTCAGGTGCAAGCGGTTCAAAGTTCTATTTTCACCATCCCGGTGCCGGCGATAACCTATAACTTTAGATTTTAAGGGTGAGAAAGGTGGTAAGACATATAAAAAGAACTATACCTCTAATTTGTGTTTGTTGGATCACCGTAACCTGTACGGAACCTTTTGATTTTGAAGCAGAGGAATTTGAAGATATTTTGGTAATCGATGCGAATATAACGGATGAGAACAAAAGGCAGGAGGTTTTTTTGTCACGTACGCAGTTGTCGGCAGAAGATGAAGAGGTGCTGGTCAGTGGTGCCGTGGTAAGCGTTGAAGACGATTTGGGAACAGTGTATCAATTCCAGGAAATG
>JANQSA010000056.1 GCA_028284285.1 Croceivirga sp. | reverse complement strand
TAAAGCCCTATAGTTCAAGGGATAGAACAAAAGTTTCCTAAACTTTAGATCCAGGTTCGAGTCCTGGTAGGGCTACTACGGCAGGCAGGTTTCCTAAACCCGACTAAAAGACTACAGTCGGGCAGGTTTATCCCCTTTAGAAGATTAGCTTGTAGCAAATAGGCAAATGACATAAACATGACATCTAAATGTCATCAAGATTTCAAATCGATAAGAATAGTTTTGTCCCAATAAAATATTTACTGCAATGGATAATCTATCACTAGCCAAGAACTTAATCTATCAAAGAAAATTGAAGGGTCTTACCCAACAAGAACTATCGGCCAGAACAGAAGTTACCGTGCGTACTATTCAGCGTATAGAGAAAGGAGATGTCAACCCACATTTACAAACCATTAATCTATTGGCAACTGCTCTTGAGATTGAGGTTGATGATCTTTTGCAACTGGAAAACCCCAAAGAAGAAGCTATTCAAAAAAAATGGTTGTTACTTATGCATGGCACTCCACTCTTGGGGTTTGTAATTCCCTTCTGCAACGTGCTTTTACCTTTGTTTTTGTGGATTCACAAAAGAGAGGATAATTCCCTTTATGACAACCATGGGGTCAAAGTGATTAATTTTCATATCACTGTTTTGTTACTATATGCTTTGGCATTTGTAGCATTGTTGACTGTTGAAAAATGGGGTTTTGTATTTTTTATCTCAGTTATTCCATTGTGTGTATTGATAGTTATAGCCAATATTATATACGCGGTAAAGCAACATAAATGCTATTATCCTTTGTCAATACCCTTTTTGAAAAGCAAAGCAATAAAAACTTCCAAAGCAATTTTATTCCTAATTCCATTGTTCGGGATTATTAATTGTACATCTCCTAAAAGTGATGGAATAATAAGGCTGGATGGTACCGAAATTTCAAAGGATTCTTTGACCAATAAAATAAATCAATTAATGGACGATGCCAAGGTCCATGGAATGGCAGTTACGGTATTCAATGATAAAAAATCTGTTTATCAAAACACATCAGGATACAAAAATGTTCCGAAACAACTTACCCTAACAGATTCAACTAACCTATATGGTGCCTCACTAAGTAAAGCTGTTTTTGGCATGCTTGTTATGAAATTAGTGGAAGACAATGTAATTGATTTGGACAGACCTCTTGAATCATACCTGCCAAAGAAAATATATGAATATGAGCCATTGACACGCTGGCATGATGACTATTCAGATTTAAAAACTGACAGTTTATATCATAAGATCACGGCCAGAATGTGTCTGGCACATACCACGGGATTTCATAACTGGAGGTTTTTTGAGCCTGACAGAAAATTAAGAGTGAATTTTGAACCAGGCTCACGATATTTCTATAGTGGCGAAGGCTTGGTATATCTTCAGGTTGTTTTAGAAAAAATTACAGGTAAAGGTCTCGATGAGTTGGCTCAAGAACATATTTTCAAGCCTTTACAAATGAACAACACTTCCTATCAATGGCAACAAAGATTTGAAAAAGACTTTGCTCATGGGCATAATACCGAAGGTGAACCTTATGGCAAAGATATCGATAACGAACCTAGGTCTGCCAGTACGATGGAAACAACAGCAAGTGATTATACAAAATTTCTTACCGCGGTATTCAATGAACAACTATTAAGAAAAACCTCTTATGATGAAATGTTTAGCCCTCAAATTAGAATTAAATCCTTAGCACATTTCGGCCCCAATGCTAAAACTACCACCAATAAATATGACCCTATTAATCTGAGTTGTGGGTTAACTTGGTTGTATTTTGATACCCCTTATGGAAAGGCAGTAACTAAAAGCGGTCATGGAGATGGATTTCAACATTACTCCATTTTATTTCCCGAAACAGGTAAAGGAATGTTAATCATGACCAATAGCGACAATGGAGAGAGTATATATAAAGAATTATTAGAGGTTGCCTTGGCAGATGTTTATACTCCATGGGAGTGGTCAAATTATATTCCTTATGATCGCAAATAACACTGTTTAATGAAGGTCGCTTTATAGTTATTAGTTTTTATTTGTTTTGTAAGCTTTTCAGAAAAGAAAAGCAACTCAGACGTAACACATTACAATCTTCAAAATGATACCATTGAAAATCGTAAACTGCTAAAAAGCTCCTAAAACTTGTGCGCTAAGGAAAAGGTACGATTCTTGCCGCCGGTTACCTCTTTTTTGCAGATTTGCTTTGAAAAATGCTTTCCAACTGGATTTTGGTAAGTGGCTTATCAATATATCCCGCCACCATAGGATGGTTTTTGGCCAGCTCCCTATCCTTAGCGTTGGAAAAAGAGGAAAGAATATAAATGTCCGGACGGCGGCTTTGCGCTATCATGGCCTCCAGGTTTTCCATAAATTCCCAGCCATCCATTTCGCCCAATCCTAAATCTAAGAATATGAGATCCGGTAAGAGTTGTGTTTTGGATAACTCCTCTTCAAATGCCTGTAAGGCATCTTCTGCGCAATCATACACCACAATAGAAAAATTCCCATTAGAAAATTGCTCCAGGCAGTAACGGGTAGCGAACTGGGAAACCATATTGTCCTCTATGATACAAATGGTAGAATAACTGCGGATAATGTACTGTATTTTACTCCCAAAAGTACAACACAATCTCTCAGTGTGGTAATTTTGATTTTAATAATCCATAGCACAATGTGCCCAATACCGCTCCGAAAAGTACTATTAGTATGGGCCAAAATCCTGCTCCTACCAGAACGTATATCGGACCAGGGCAAGCTCCGGCCAAAGCCCAACCTAAACCAAATAAAATGCCTCCCAGGGCATAGCGCCAAAACGACTTTTGCTTTTCCGCTATTACAATTTTCTCCCCAAAAAAGGATTTCACCTTTGTCCTCTTGATCAATCCGATAAGGATCGCCCCGAGTATGAGGGCAGAGCCCATTAAGCCATACATATGAAAGCTATCGAACCGAAACATCTCATAGATGCGAAACCAGGACGCTGCTTCAGATTTAAACATTACTATGCCAAAAAAGATCCCGATAAGCAAATAGCTAAGACTTTTCATACTTTAAAAAATAAGAGGATAGAGAAAGTGTACCATTAACAACCCTCCCAGGAAAAACCCGATAGTAGCAATTATTGAGGGAATCTGTAGATTACTTATTCCGGAAATTGAATGACCGGAAGTACATCCTCCGGCGTACCGCGCTCCAAAACCTACCAGAAACCCGCCTACAAGTAGTACCAGCACGGTTTTTACATTGCTCCAGGCTCCTTCACCAAACAACTCAGAAGGTAAATAGGCGTTTCCCGCACTTTCAAAACCCAAAGTATTAAGCTGCGACACGGTGGCTGGCGTTATGTTTACGCTGGTATCTGCCGAAAGGAAATTGACGCTCAAAAACCCTCCGATAACCGCTCCCAGCACAACTAGTAATCCCCATTTTCGGGATTTGATATTGACATTGAAGTAAGGAATCCGTTTTCCAGCCCCTCCCAAACTGCAAAAGGTTTCCAAATTGGTGGACATTCCAAAACGTTTCCCCACCAGGATCAACAATGCCATGGTAAGTGCTATTAAAGGTCCAGATACGTACCACGGCCAGGGGGCATAAATCCAATCCATGTATTTCTCATTAATTGCACAAATATAGCAATGTCAAAAACGAACTCTTACAGATTTGATTACCCGTTCGGTAAGATTCAATCCGTAACACCAAACTTTTTGAGTATGTCTTCCATCAAACACCATTTGGTAAAGGAAGATTGTAAAAGATTGGCTCCCACAAAGGCGGTAAACCACAACCAATTCTCACTAACATAAATGGCAAGCACTAAACTTATCAGGATAAAACTTCCTGCCACCGCACGTACGATTCTATTTCTCATAATTCCTTTTATTTAAAAATTAAATAAACCTATTCCACAGGTAATTCTACAGCTTTTCATTTTTCAAGATTTTTACGTTCAATCATATAGTACACCAGAGGGACCACCAAAAGCGTTAGCACCGTTGAAGCTATAGTCCCCCCCATAAGGGATATGGCCAATCCTTGAAAAATAGGATCAAAAAGAATTACAAAGGCACCAATAACCACTGTGCCTGCAGTAAGCAGGATGGGCGTAGTTCTCACAGCTCCGGCCTCAATAACCGCTTGTTTTAAGGGTACTCCTTCTTTTGTCCTAAGGTTTACAAAGTCTATAAGCAGTACGGAATTGCGGACCATAATCCCTGCCAACGCTATCATTCCAATGAAGGAAGTTGCCGTAAAGAAAGCCCCCAGCAACCAATGCCCTAAAACAATTCCTATCAAAGAGAGCGGTATCGCCACCATCATTACCAGAGGCGCCCTGAAGTTTTGGAACCAACCCACGATCAACATGTAAATAATGATAATCACCCCCAAAAAGGCAATCCCCAAATCCCGGAACACTTCCAGTGTAATTTGCCACTCACCATCCCATTTTACGGTATAATCATCCTCAAACTGCGGTTGTTCCATATACAGTTCGTCTATGGCATACCCTTTGGGAAGATCTATGGTATTCAACTTGTCCGTCATACCCAGAATAGCATATACCGGGCTTTCCAATTCTCCTGCCATATCGGATAGTACATAGACCACCCGTCTTTGATTTTTTCGATAGATACTTTTAGGCATATTTCTTTTTTTGATCGTTACCAAATCCCCAATAGGCAGTAATTGTCCGTTTCCGGAGGCTACTTTTACCTGCTTTAGATCCTCCACACTTGAACGGTCTCTTTCAGCTGTAGTTAACACAAGGTCGACCTGATGATACGAATTGGTCTGGTAAAGGTGCGTCAGCGGATTTTCAGAGAGGACCAGGTTAAGTGTATTGACAATCTGTGAGCTACTCACACCATATAATTGGGCCTTTTCCTTATCCACAATAAAATCATATTGCGATTGATCTCCCTCTACCATCCAGTCTACATCTACAACATCATCCGTTTCTATAAGAATGTTTTTAACCTGATCCGCGATTTCTATTTGCTTTTCGTAATCCGGACCGTACACCTCTGCAACAATTGTAGAAAGCACAGGAGGACCGGGCGGGACCTCAACAATTTTTACATTTGCCCCATTCCTGGCGGCTATCTCCTGAATAGGGTTGCGGAACAGCTTGGCAATGTCATGGCTTTGTTGGCTGCGTTCATGTTTGTCCACAAGGTTTATCTGGATATCGGCGACATTACTTCCCCTCCGCAAATCATAATGTCTTACCAGGCCATTAAAAGTAATAGGGGCGGAAGTCCCTACATAAGCTTGGTAGCTTACCACCTCCGACCTTTTTCTTAAATACGTGGCTATTTCCTTTGCCACAACGGAGGTACGCTCTAAAGTGGTGCCTTCAGGCATATCTATGACCACCTGAAATTCATTCTTATTATCAAAAGGGAGCATTTTTACCGCTACTGATTTTGTAAAGAACATCCCTACAGCCCCAATGAGTAAAACAAATGTGATACCAAGGAAAAGCCATCGTTTCTTCTTATCCTCTATTAAAGGACGCTCAAAGCGTTCATACATCCTGTAAATGAATGTGTCCTGAATATCACGGGTTTCTTTCACTTCATCTCTTTTGTGCTTTTCTCTTAGAAAGAGGTATCCGAGGTAGGGAGTAATAGTCAAGGCTACAAACAAAGAAAGCAGCATGGCTATGGAGGCCCCAATAGGCATCGGCGACATGTAGGGCCCCATTAATCCGGAAACAAATGCCATAGGCAGTACTGAAGCAATAACGGTAAATGTTGCCAGAATGGTAGGATTCCCCACTTCATTGATAGCATAAAGTGCCGCATCTTTAAAAGGGAGTCGTTTCATTTTAAAGTGCCGATGCATATTCTCTGCTATGATAATGGAGTCATCCACCACAATACCGGTCACAAAAACCAAAGCAAATAGCGTAATTCGGTTTAGGGTATACTCCAGAACATAGTAACTGAGCAGTGTAAGGGCAAACGTTATAGGAACCGAAAGGAATACCACCAGACCACCACGCCAACCCATGGCTAGCATAACTACAAAGGTTACCGCCACAATGGCCCCAAGTAAATGCAGGAGCAATTCCGAGACTTTTTGAGAGGCGGTCGCTCCATAATTCCTTGTCACGGTAACATGAACATCATCCGGCAAAAGGGTCTTCTTTAGGTGCTCAACCTTTTCCAAAACCACATCCGCGATCTTCATGGCATCGGCGCCTTTTCGCTTGGCAATAGAAAGGGTAACGGCGGGGTATTCCGATGGAAAGTCCCGGGCCAAATCAACATTAGCCATTCCGTGACCAAAGAAGACGTAGTTTTTGGGCAACTCTGGGCCATCTATGATCCGTGCTACTTGTTTCAGGTAAACGGGTTGGCCCTTATTGGTGCCTACTATTAATTGTTCCAGGTCTTCTTTGGATTGGAAAAAACTCCCGGTGGTTACCCGGAATTCCTGGTCCTGTGCATAAAAATTTCCGGCAGCCCTCTGGCTGTGGTTTGCTTTTATTCCTTGCGCGATCATTACCAAATCCAGACCCATATCCGCGGATTGCTCAGCATCCAGGATAATACGCAATTGCCTGTTGCGCCCTCCTACCTTTTTAGTAATGGAAACGTCTCTTACCTTCTCAATTTCATTGATCAATTCCTGGGAGATCCGGGACAATTGATAATCGTTATAGGTTTCGCTCCACAAAGTAAGGCCCAGCATAGGTACATCATCAATCGACCTTGTTTTTACCAGGGGCAGGGTAACCCCCTCGGGCATTTGATCCATATGCTTGTTGATCTCATCGTACAAACGAACCAATGACCGTTCTATATCTTCCCCTACGTAGAACTGAACAATAACCAGCCCGGCCTCGTTCATTGAGGTAGAGTACACATATTCTACCCCTTTGATATTGGAGATGATCTTTTCCAAGGGTTGGGTAATCCGGGATTCTACTTCCGTAGGATCTGCCCCGGGATACCCCACAAAAATGTCGGCCATGGGCACATCTATCTGCGGTTCTTCCTCCCGGGGAATTAAAAAAGAGCTGTATACCCCGATAACCATAAAAACAATCATAAGTAATACGGTTAACTTGGAAGTCAAAAACCCTTTGGCAATCTTACCTGCTAAACCTTCTTTCATCGGACCGCTTTTTATTGGATGGCAACTTTTGCGCCATTAAACAATTTACCTTCAGCAGAAAGGATATACTTTTCATCCATTTCCAGTCCCGAGAGCACCTCCACCTCTTCACCCCTGGGTTTCCCAAGGCGCAACCATCTCAAAATCGCTGTATTGTCAGGGCCAATGGTATACACACCGGTCAATTGGCCTTTTTCTATCAACGCCGACCTGGGAACAAAAGCAGCCGCTATGGTTTCTTCGGTATCATCAGGAAAGAAAACCGAAGCAAACATGCCTGATAAAAGCTCCCCAGGCACCTCCTGAAGTTCTACCGTTGCCAAATACTGCCCCCCGGAAAATTGTGCTGAAGTACTCAACTCGGTCAATTTCCCTTTTACGGTTGTATTCAATACTTTGATGAAAACCTTAGCCTGAGCACCCGGTTGTAAACCTGTGATATTGGTTTCCGGGACTTTGGCTTCAACTTCAAAATTTCCGGGGGACTCCAGGCTTACTAACGGCATTCCCGGATTGGCAAGTGCGCCTTCATCAGTATGTATATTGGTCACCACCCCACTAAATGGAGCACGAATGTTGGCATAAGCAAATTGGGCATCCACTTCATTGGCCATTTCCTTTGCCGCACTATATCGGGCTTTAGCGGTTTCATAGCGTACCATTATATCGTCCAATTCCTTTTGAGAAGCACTATTTTGGTTATACAGGTTTACATAACGCTGATAGTCTTTTTCGGCATTGGCAAATCCTGCTTCCGCTTCAATAATGGAAGCCTCAGCCTGGGCTTTCTTTGCTTTTAGATCCGCATTTCGTATGGAAACCAAAATCTGCCCTTTCCTTACTTTCTGCCCGACTTTTACCGGAATTCGCTCAACAAGCCCCATCATTCGGGTGCTGATAGTTGTGCTATTGACCGCCTTGATAGGACCACTTCCCGCACTGAAGTAGCCTTCACTTGCCACAGCCACTTTGGCCACCTTAACAGGAATGGGAGCTAGTTCGGTCACCTCTGATTTTTTGTCCCTGTCACAAGCAAGGAATACCCAAATGAGAATTCCTGGCAACCACCCTCTTTTTATTGTTTGAAACATTCCGTTCATGGTCTTCATCGTATTTCTATAGTTAAAAATGTATGGTACGCTATGGCGTAGTTATATTCATAAACCGTTTGATAGTAATTAAGTTCCTGTTGGGCATACCGGGCTTCTGCCATTAACACATCTGAGGTTTTTTCCAGGCCTTCTTTAAATCTGTTGGTCCTGATTTGAAGGGATTCTGCCGACTGTTGTACCGCCAGCTCTGATGATCTTAATCGATTTTCTGCGTCCGCTAACATACGCCTTGTCCGATCCAATTCCATTTCACTCTTTACCAGATACTCTTCAAACTGGAGTTGGGCTTTGTCTGCGTTGGCCTTACCTTTTTTGAGTTGGGCAAAACGCTGTGATCCCTTGAAAACATCCCAGCTTAAGCTTGCGCCAATGGTGTACCCTCTGGCATTGGTTTGAAGGAACTCCTGATCATATAATTCGTAGGATCCAAAAGCATTTAATCTGGGCAAAAACGTCATTTTCCCCGCACGGTAGTGTGAAGTAAAAGCATCAACAGCCTTTTGCATCGCCTGTACATCCGCACGGTTTTCCAAACCTGTACTTTCCCCTACGGTCACTTTTGAATCAGGAAGCAATTCCACCTTAGGCCGGTACTGTATCATTTGGTCCGCATCCATTAAAAAAGCGAGATAGTCCGAAGTGTTTTTCCTATTGCTCCTGGCCTGTTCCAACTGGTTGCTCACCTCGGCTGTCCTTACCTGTGCCTGTAGCCAATCCGCTTTTTGAATCAGGCCCTGGTGGTAATAATCTTTGGCAAGTTTTTCATTGGCCCTGGCAGCGCCATTTGCCTTTTCCAGTACCTCTACCACTTTGTATGCCAATTGCAGTTGCATATATGCATTTTGGGCTTCAAAGTTGATATATTCCCGGGTGCGTTGAAATTGCAATTCCTTTGCACGAAAAGTAGATCTCGCCGCTTTTCTTTTGAATATTCCATCCATATTGATAAGCGGCTGCTGTATGGAAATTATGGTGGCAAAATTTTCAATTCTGTCGGGGTCATTCAACAACAGCGGATTAAAATCTTCAGATGTTAGAATTTCCTGGTTGAGTCTGGCGCCAAAGGCCGTTAATGGATTTGTTGTGGTAATACCGGTATGCGAGACCGAAATATCCGGCAAAAACACGGTATTGCTCATACTGTAATCCGCTTTAGCCGCTTCTGCTTCCAGACCGGAAATCTTAATGTTCGTATTTGCCTTTTGCACTCTGCCCAAAACTTCCTCTAATGAAATAAGCTGCTCTTCCTGGGCAAGGCCGTTATATCCGAAAAGCAAACCCAAAAGGACAATAGCTGATAATTTATTCATGATACACTTCACTAATTGCCCCAAAAGTATCAGCGTAAATTCGGCTGTGCAGTAACATCGGTTACCGTTAAGGAGAATTAGGGCAGGTAAAACTTTGGATTTCGTATCCGACTTAAAAAAAAGGAAGTATCAAAACATCCAACCAGTACTACTTTCGGTAAAAACGGAAAGACCACATGAAGTAAATCACCGAACGTGATTTACAATAACTCAGGGAAAGGAGCAGCAGTATGGTTCTGCCGATACTATATGACTCTACCGAACCAGGATAGACAAAATGAAAAGGTTCCACAACTCCAATAGCACGTGTGCTATTTTTTGCCGCTTCGCATCATCAGTAGAACAGCAGCCACAAGCGCAACCACCACACATGCAAAAACAGCAATCATAAGTATTCCATTGTTCCAGGAAACCAGAGGTAAGGCATATATTGCTTTCATAACCAGGTAATCGAATTTTTTCGAATGTACTCTCAAAAGAGGGCATAGAAAATGATATATCTCAATTTCTCCTCCTCAATATAGAAATAAAGACCACCCCGCTGTTGCAGGGTGGTCTTTATCCATCAACCAACCGACCGACCAAATCAACCCTCATTTTTTGACCTTGCATGTACTCAAACCAAATAAGGAATACAGCGGGCAAAAACTAACAAAACTGGTAAGTAGAAAAATAACTGCCAGAGTAAGAAGCACGTAGGCTATCGTTCCGGATAGTATTCCAAAATAATACAATACTCCTACCCCAATAGCTACAGTAAACCGAATGATGCGGTCAACACCGCCCATATTCTTTTTCATCTGTTTAAAATTTTTAACTATTTGATAATAGGATACTTAAAAACCCGCCTGCGTCGGGCAGGTTTAAGAACCGATGCGACCCTGCCTGCGGCAGGCAGGCACTCGTTGCACTCGTTCTCTCATGAATTTATTTTAATCATCCATCGTACGAATTTTTGATTAAAAAAATTCATGTTCGTTTCATCCTCTAATTATTTACCCCTTCGATTAGTAACACCATTAAAATCACCGGGGCTAAACATAAAAAACAAACCATTGTCAATTTTTGCCACTTTGTAAACTTCATTCCCAAAAGTAATCAAGGTCTTTCCTAATTGATGTAACTTTTGTTACATTGCCGGAGTCCCTGGAACCGTATTTTGAGTTATATTTCAATCCGCCGGATTATGGATAGGAGAAAATTTACAAGTTCACTTTCTTTTGTTGCTATGGGAAGTATTTTAGGGGCTCCTGTAGTTTTTGGCAAGCTGATGCCAAAGGGCTATATCCCCTTGGGGCTCCAGGATCCTGATCCGTTCAAGCTGTTCGATAAGGATAAACAAATGGTGATCCTGAATGACAGACCCTGGAATATGGAAGCACAGGCTCACTTACTGGATGACAAGGTTACTCCTAATAAATACATGTTCATTCGCAATAATGGAAAGATTCCGGAACGTATTGATCCTGATACCTGGACCCTGACCATAGATGGTGAAGCCGTAAAACGGCCGAAACGCTACACTTTAGAGGAACTTAAAAGAGCCTTCGGGACACACACCTATCAATTGACCCTGGAATGCGGTGGTAATGGGAGGAGCGAGTTCAATCCTCCGGCCAAAGGAAACCAATGGACCGTTGGGGCGGTTTCCTGTGCACAATGGACCGGTATCCGTCTTCGAGATATTTTGGAAGATGTGGGTTTTGGGGAAAACGCCGTATACATTGGCTATCATGCGGCTGACACTCATTTAAGCGGAGATGCCGGCAAAGCACCTATTTCCCGTGGAGTCCCCATGAAAAAAGCATTGCAGGACGAGACCTTGATCGCTTTTAAAATGAATGGAAAGGATATTCCCCTGGTTCACGGACATCCCTTACGACTGGTTTGCGGTGGTTGGCCGGCCTCTGCTTCAGGCAAATGGCTAAAACGTATTAGCGTCCGCGATAAAGTACATGACGGTGCCAAAATGACCGGAAGTTCCTACCGAATCCCCTGCCACCCTGTAGCTCCGGGTGAAAAGGTGCCGGATGAAGAAATGTGCATTATAGAATCAATGCCCGTGAAATCCTTGATTACCTTCCCCAAAACCGGCGCTTTGCTTAAAAAAGGTCAGGAGTTGAGGATCAGAGGTCATGCATGGGCCGGAGAACTGGAAGTAAGCAGGATGCAGTACTCGATCGATTTTGGGAGTACATGGCGGGATTGCCCTTTGGAAAAGCCGGTCAATCGTTTAGCCTGGCAGCATTTTAGCGCCACGATTGCATTTCCCGAAGAGGGATACTATGAAGTTTGGGCAAAGGCCACGGATAGCCAGGGGAAGAGCCAACCTATGGTATTGCCGGGCTGGAATCCCAAAGGCTATTTAAATAATGCTTGTCATAGAATTGCTGTAAAGATAGGGTGATGAAAAGGCCACAAAAATTTGAAGAAACCGCCAGGCAGATCCGAAAATTGGGCGTTATCCTTTTTCTCTTCTTTGGGGCAATAGCCGGAATAGTACTCTACCTCATGGTAGACCCAACGCTGTCTGCATTTCATCCCAGGCCAAAAGTAGAACTTTCGGAAACCCCTATCCCCGATGTGGAAGAAGATAACGATTTTGATACAATTGAAAATGGGGTGCATCTCAGAACCGGGTTTGTAGAAGGAGAAGGTCTTATGACTGTGGTGAACAACTGTACCAATTGCCATTCTGCAAAGCTGGTCACCCAAAACCGAATGACCCGGGAAGGCTGGCAAGCTACTATCCAATGGATGCAAGAGACACAGAACCTTTGGGACCTGGGCAAAAATGAGGCCATTATTGTAGAGTATCTTGCCACCTACTATGCGCCTCAAAAAAAAGGAAGACGTGAAAATCTTAGCCCTATTGAATGGTATGAATTGCAATAACTATGGAAGTGTATTTAGATGCCTTTTTAAAAGCCTTTAACGGCACCGTAGACTACACCTGGAAATCGATCCTCTTTCAAGTGCCCTGGTATAAAAACTATTTCTGGGGTCTTGTGGCCATTTCCTTAGTGGTTTGGTTGTTGGAGATCATTTTCCCCTGGCGAAAAGACCAGTCTATTTTTAGAAAGGATTTTTGGCTGGACGGTTTCTATATGTTTTTTAACTTCTTCATTTTTACTATAGTCATAAGTGGTGTGTATAAAATACTGAACGTCCTTTTTGGACAGATTGGTGTTACCGCAAGTAGTCTCGCTATATTGGACACAACGGATTGGCCGGTTTGGGCAGAATTGCTCGTCTTTTTTGTGCTGCTGGATTTTGTGCAATGGTTCACCCATGTTTGCCTTCATAAGTTTCCAATACTTTGGCGGTTTCACCAGGTACATCACAGCGTAAAGGAGATGGGATTTGCAGCACATTTACGCTACCATTGGATGGAAAATATCTTGTACAAACCGCTAAAAACTTTTGGGGTAATGCTCCTGGGCGGTTTTGAGCCCGAGCAAGCCTATATTGTCCACTTTGCGGCTATTGCCATAGGCCATTTAAACCATGCTAACATTAAACTTACCTACGGTCCTCTAAAATATCTGTTCAACAATCCCGTGATGCACCTGTATCATCATTCTTATGCGCTTCCAAAAGAAAGCTTTGGGGTCAATTTTGGGATTAGCCTAAGTCTTTGGGATTATATTTTCAGGACCAATTATATCCCGGAGGACAGCGGTGAGATACCTTTGGGCTATCCCGGAGATGAAAAGATGCCAAAAGATTTTTGGAGGCAATTGGTATATGGCTTTAAAAAAACCTGAATTTTAATTAAACGCTTTTCAACTGATTGACCAACTCCTCTGAAGGGATCACCCCGGATTGTCGCCATAGCATCTGCCCCCGTTTAAAGATCATAAGCGTAGGCACACCCCGGATTTGGTATTTCTCGGCAATCTTTGGGTTTTTGTCCACATCAATTTTAATGATTTTTACCTCTTCCCCCAATTGTTGTTTCACCTCCTTGAGAATAGGAGGCATCATTTTGCAGGGCCCACACCATTCCGCAAAAAAATCGATAAGTACAGGTTTATCTCCCGCAATGATTTCACTAAAACTTGACATTATATTGTTTTTCAAAGATTATGATCCAAATATCGTAACGATATTCCTATGATAGCTCATAGCCAGATCTTTGGGTTTTTTTAGGTAAAGCATTGTGTCCTTAAAGATACATTTGTTTTGGGACCAACCGTTTTTTCAAGATAAAATTCCTAAGCGGCCAAAAGGGTCTGGTAGTACAGATGCTATAAAAGGATTTTCCGGCTTTTTTGAAACCATCCAAAAAGCATTTATCCAACTGGCAAATAACGACTTATCGAGACCAGGCATTATATCCCCCGGCCAGGTCTACAATTTTTTCAAAACCCATGGTTAGCAATCGGCTTGCTGCTTTTTTACTTCGGTTACCTGATTGACAATAGAGGTAAACCGGCTTGTTTTTATTCAAAATTTCCATTCCCTTCCTGAACTGATTAGGACTGAAAAAATCAAGGTTTTTGGCTCCTTTAATATGGCCTGCATTGAATTCTCTTGCTGTTCTAACATCTATCAATTGCACTTTTCCCGTTCTAATTTCTTTAGCGAACTCCTCTTTTGGTAACACCTGTACTTTGTCGGAAGCAGGTTTACTCCTAAAAAACCTATCGAATAAAGACATTTTGATTTTTTTGGTTTACTACAACTTGTTTTCTTGCTTTGCGGCCGAATTGCCGTTGTATCCTTTTCTATGGACAACGTCAATCGCTTCAAAAGTAAGCCACCCTCAAAGTGATTACAGTAACGGTGGTTACACAAACCCATAGTAACCCAATTTTTTTGAGAGGTTTATAAAGAATTCCTTGCCGCTTCTGGGAGAAATGGAATTATAGCAGCGTTCAAAAACCTGGATGGTAAAATCTGTCTCAAAATAGGTGAGATATTCCGATTTTGATCCTCCAAAAGGGGGACCGCTTTGCAGTGGGAAATCAAACAACACCCCTATCAGTTTCCCCCCGGGTTTTAGCAGTTCAAGGACTTTTTGGGCATAGGCAGAACGTAACGAAGGATCCAAAGCACAGAAGAATGTTTGTTCCAGGATAATATCGAACTCCCCTTTTAGGTCAAAGAAATCCTTGACGACAAACTGATGCTTCGGGAACTCCGGAACCCGTTCAAAAAAACCAACCTTTGCCACTTCCGAAATATCTACAACGGATACATTTTGGAATCCACGGCTATAAAGATACTCTGCTTCATAAGCGTTCCCGCCGCCTGGGAGTAAGATCCGAAGTGATTTGTTTTCGAGCTGATCAACGTACTCTTTTAAAGGGGTGGACGGATAGCCAATATCCCATCCCAGTCGGTTTTCGCGATAACGTTGATCCCAGTAGGAAGCGTCCAGATTAAACGACACGACAAATCATTGTTTTACCCAATCATTATACCCCCCTGAATAATCATAGATTCGGGTAAATCCTTCTTTCTTAAGTAATTTTGCTGCGCGACCACTTCTGACTCCCCTTTTACAGTAGAGATATACCGGTTTGTCCTTGTCTAAGTCCGCTATCTGTAGCAGAAAGGCTTCACTGTCAATGATATTATAGTTCACCGCATCTTCAATATGTCCTGCATTAAACTCCTTCTGAGTTCGTACGTCTATTAGCAACACCGCCTTTCCAACGACTTCTTGTTGCATATACGATTTGTCAATGATCGTAATTCCTCCTGTATGCTCTGATGTACAGGAAATACCCGAAAAAACCAGAAGTAAACAGCTGAAATTCCGTATCACCTGTTGGACATTTTGCCCGTAGCACAGCTTACAAAGGATTTTGCCCTGGTGAACAGATCATTTTTGGCATCCGCAGGCGGATATCCCAATGCAGCTAATTTTTCTTTGATGGTTATGGGAGAAACCTCATGAGCATGTTCAAGAGTCACAGTATGCGCTTCCTGATCTATTGCAACAGCATTCACCCCCTGGAGCTTGCCCAACTTATCCGTTATCGTTGAGGCACAACCGCTGCATTTCAAATTTTGAATGGTTATGGTAGTGGTCATTTTCATTAGGATTTTAAGGTTGTAGGACAAACATAATCTGTTGTAGGGATGCCTGTCTTTTTTATGGCCGCAAATCCACCAGCCACATCCACTAAATTATGGATGCCTCTGCTTTTTAAAATGGAGGCAGCGATCATACTGCGGTATCCCCCGGCACAGTGCAGATAGAATTTCTCATTTTCCGGAAATTCAGACATATGATCGTTAAGATAATCCAGAGGAGTTAACCGTGCGTCTTCTAAATGCTCTGCGTTGTATTCGCTTTCTTTGCGAACATCAAACACAGGAGCCTTGGTTATCAATTGTTTTTCAAAAGTTGCTGCAGATATACTTTCCACACTATCTAACTCTTTACCCGCCAATTTCCAGGCTTCTATTCCACCTTTTAAATATCCCAAAGTGCCATCAAAACCCACACGGGATAAACGGGTTATGGTTTCTTCTTCTTTACCTTCAGGTGCAATTAAAAGTAAGGGTTGTTTAACATCTGCTATCAAGGCGCCCACCCAGGGTGCAAAGCTTCCGTTGAGTCCTATAAATATGGAACGCGGGATATGGGCCTCGGCAAAATCGTCCTGATGTCTAACGTCCAATACCACGGCTCCGGTCTCATTAGCGGCTACTTCAAAAGCTTCCGGATCCAAAGCCACGGTTCCACGCTCCAACACTTCATGGATGTCTTCATAGCCTTCCTTGTTCATCTTCACATTAAGCGGAAAATACTGTGGCGGAGGTAACAATCCTTCGGTGACTTCGTTGATAAACTCCTCCCGGGTCATATCTGCCCTTAGCGCATAGTTCATTTGCTTCTGGTTGCCCAGGGTATCCACGGTTTCCTTCATCATGTTTTTTCCGCAAGCAGAGCCAGCGCCATGAGCAGGATATACCACAACATCATCCGCAAGAGGCATAATTTTATTTCTCAAGCTGTCAAACAAAACTCCCGCTAATTGTTCCTGGGTCATATCAGCCGCTTTTTGCGCCAGATCAGGTCTCCCCACATCCCCTAAAAATAAGGTGTCTCCACTAAAAATAGCATGGTCTTTTCCGTTTTCGTCCCGCAACAAATAGGTGGCACTTTCCATAGTATGTCCCGGGGTATGCAAGACCACAAAAGTGAGCTTACCTACTTTAAATTCCTCACCGTCCTGGGCAATAACCGCCTCAAAACTTGGATTGGCATTTGGGCCAAAAATAATGGGTGCCCCGGTGGCCTTGGACAGTGTAATATGCCCGCTTACAAAATCGGCATGAAAGTGGGTCTCAAAAATATATTTAATAGTAGCATTATCTCGCTTAGCCCTTTCCAAATACGGTGTGATCTCCCGTAAGGGGTCAATGATTGCTACTTCTCCTTCGCTCTCTATATAATAGGCTCCCTGTGCCAAACATCCTGTATAAATCTGTTCAATATTCATAGTCATTATTTTCCTGCAAAACTATTGTTCTATTTTAAACTCCAAAGTTACTTAAGTCACAGAAGACCTCCGTTGGGTTTCCTGAGAAATCTTTCGTTGAATGGCGGTATGAGGTCCTTTACTTTTACAATATTCAAAAGCCTCCACGGTACGGACAAAAAAGTTATCCCGTCCCACTAAGTCGGTTAACCCGCTTACGTGAAGAATATCGCGAATAGGGCCAATTGCCCCTGCCACATAAAGATCAATTCCCTGCCTTCTTAAATCTTCAACGATTTGTTTCAATAACGAGACTGCGGTACTATCCATATAATTAATGGCTTCCGCATTCACAATAATGTATTTCAATCCTTTGCCTTTTCGTTGGATATTTTTATACACTTCTTTCTTGAAATAATCAATATTGGCAAAATACAGTTGTCCGTCAAAGCGAAGTACCAGCGTATCTTCGGTGATCTCGATATCATCGGAAAATCTATTCACATTCTTGAAATAGTCTGTTCCTTTTATTCTGCCCAGAATCGCAATATGAGGTTTGGAGGTGCGATAGACCAGGAGTAATAAGGAGAACAATACCCCAAAAATGATCCCCTGCGAGATACCGATAAATACCGTAGTAAGAAAAGTAACCAACAACAGGATAAATTCATCCCTACGTTGGTAGTACAATGCCTTGGGATACTTTAGATCTACCAATCCATATACAGCTACCAAAATGATGGCCCCCAGGACGGCTTTCGGAAGGTATTGAAAATACGGTGTTAAGAAAAGTAAGGTCATCCCCACTACCAAAGCACTAATTAAAGAAGCTAATCCTGTTTTTGCCCCTTCGCCAACGTTAACTGCAGTTCTGGATAAACCTGCATTAGCCGGATAAGACTGAAAAAAAGACCCTATGATATTGGACATCCCCAAAGCGCGTAACTCCTGATTGGCATCCGTATGATATTCATTACTCTTTTCTTCTACTGCTTTGGCCATGGTCATCGCCTCGGCAAAAGATATAAAAGCGAGTACCAATGCCGTGGGAAAGGCCAAGGACCAATTCGCGCCTTGCCAACTATGGATTGCAAAATGCGGTAATCCCTGAGGAATAGCACCAATCAGGGCTACATCCGTGTTTTGATTAGAAAAAAAATAAATCCCTGTAATCCCTAAAATCACTACAAACATGGCCGCAGGAAGCTTTTTATTGATCCTTTTTAAACCGAGAATGATTCCTATGGCCACTATACCAATAATTACATCCAAAAAACGGGTATCTGCAATGTTATAGCTAAGGGCTTTTAAAGTGGACAAGGTACCAATGGACTCAAAGTCCAGGCCCAAAAGGTATTTCAGTTGACTTATTGCAATAACCAGGGCAGCAGCCGAGGTAAATCCATTGACCACGGGGCGGGATAAAAAATTAGCCAAAAAGCCCATTTTAAAGAATCCCATTGCTAATTGTAGCAGCCCCACAAAAAGTGCAAGAAAGAGGGCCATGCCAATATATTCCGACGTAGTAGCCAATTTCATAGCCGCTAGTCCCGAAGCCACAATAAGGGAATCCAGGGCTACCGGGCCTACCGCCAGTTTTCTACTGGAACCCGTTACCGCATACACCAGGTTGGGCACTAAGGCGGCATAAAGCCCATAGACCGGTGGAAGCCCTGCAATAAGGGCGTAGGCCATTCCCTGAGGAATTAACATGATCCCGACGGTTACCCCGGCAGAAATATCTCCGGTAAGATATTTTTTCTTGTAATTCGGGAGCCATTGTAGAATGGGAAAGAATTGCCGTAACATAAATACAAAGGTAATTCGCATTTACTTGAAATAGGGTGACTTAGGTTGCATACCTTATAAATCCAAAATTTCAATAGAGTTGCGATTCAGGGAAATTTTACCCATTTGTTCCAGTTTTTTCAATAAACGGGAAATAACCACACGTGCACTATGCAGATCGTAAGCAATCTCCTGATGGGTATTATTTATAATATTGGACCCGGAAATTCGTGTTTTTTCCCTTAAGTATTCCACCAAACGCTCATCCATTTTTTTGAAGGCAATACTATCTACTGTGGCTAACAACTCATTTAACCGGTTGTGGTAGCTATCAAAAACGAAATTTCGCCATGATCGGTATTTGCCCGTCCATTCTTCCATTTTCCGAATGGGCACCATTACCAACTCCACATCGGTTTCTGCCACGGCTCGTATCTCACTTTGAGTATCGCCGAGACAACAGGCCATGGTCATGCTACAGGTATCTCCACGCTCCAAATAATATAACAGTAATTCGTCGCCGTCGTCATCCTCTCTTAAAATTTTGATCACTCCCGATAAGAGCAAGGGCATTCCTTTGATATATTGGCCGATTTCTATAATCTTTTCACCCGCCGTAAATTGTTTTAACTGCCCTAGCTCAGCGATTTCCTCTATCAACGAGGATTCAAAAAAATCCCCGAAATTGTCCTTTAATGCATTGATCATATTTCCCCTCTTACGAATTAATCAGTTGTAAATTTAACCCTCTTTTGGTTTCAAAAGGATACCGTATCTTTATTAAAAGCGTGCTATGGAAACCACTTTGGAGGATACGGGTATTGAGCGAAAGATAAAAGAATCCAGGGATTATTTTGCTCAGGGGCAGTCTAAAGAGGTGCACTACAGAATATCAGCACTGAAAAAACTTAGAAAAGCGATAATCCAAAACGAGGACGCCATCTGCGATGCGCTTTATCGCGACTTTAAAAAACCAAAGTTTGAAAGCCTGGCTACCGAAACACAATTTGTGTTGGCAGAACTCAATTTTATCCTTAAAAATCTGGAATGGTGGAGTAAATCACAAAAAGTTGCCGGTAGTTGGAGTACTTTTCCTTCCAGGGATTGGATACAGTACGAGCCATATGGCAGTGTGCTGATCATCGCTCCCTGGAATTATCCTTTCCAGCTCTGTATTAGCCCCCTGCTGGGAGCAGTAGCTGCGGGCAACACTGTGGTATTGAAACCCTCCGAGTGGACCCCTAACACCACTGCAATTATTGCACGGATTATTAGCGAGGTTTTTGATACCGGCCATGTCTCCGTGATACAGGGTGGTGTGGAAACCAGTCAGAAAATATTAACCTATAAATGGGATTATATCTTTTTCACGGGTAGTACCCGTGTAGGGAAAATAATATATCAAAGCGCTGCAAAACAGCTCACCCCGGTTACCCTGGAATTAGGAGGAAAAAATCCCTGCATCATTGATAAGACCGCTAATGTTCCCCTTAGCGCAAAGCGTATTGTATGGGGTAAGTTCATGAATGCCGGGCAAACCTGCATTGCCCCGGATTACCTATTAGTGCACAGCACTGTAAAAGAAAAAGTCATTACCGAACTCATCAGGCATATTGAAAGATCTTATGGAAAAGAGATTTCCACTTCCCCGGATTACGCCAGGATTGCCACGGAAAGCCATTTCAACAAATTAGTGCGTATGATAGAAGGGCAGCAGTTGCTTTTTGGAGGAGATTTCAATGCGGAAGACCACTATATAAGCCCCACTTTATTGGACGAACCTTCTGCAGCTAGTAAAGTGATGGAGGATGAGATCTTCGGGCCTATTTTACCCATAATCAGTTACCATACGGAAGAAGACCTGGAGGAGATCATCTCCCGTTATGAAAAACCCCTGGCTTTTTACGTCTTTTCCAATAACAAGAAGTTCCAGAAAAAAACAATGACAAAATACGCCTTTGGAGGTGGCACTGTCAACGACACGGTTATTCAAATAACGAATAAAAACTTGCCTTTTGGCGGAGTAGGCAATTCCGGGATGGGAGGGTATCATGGAAAACACTCATTTGAACTGTTCTCGCATAAAAAGAGTCTTATCCGGAAAAGTGACTGGATGGAGTTGCCCTTTAGATATGCTCCGTATAAACCGTTCGTGAAGCTTGCCAAATGGTTTAAACACTTTATATGAGTTAAAGTATTTTTAAAATCCGCAATCCCTACACCATTCTAAAAAAGAATTGTATTTTTGCAAGTGATTACTCACTTTATGACAGAAAAGCAGGAAAAAATAGTCAATGCAGCCCTGGAACTTTTTGCCAATGAGGGATACAATGTAGTATCCACAAGTAAAATTGCCCGTAGTGCCGGTGTTTCCGAAGGGCTTATTTTTCGCCATTTTGAGAGTAAACAAGGGCTTTTGGATGCCATTCTAAAGCTGGCTTTTGACAAAGCTGCGGAGCTATATGCTCCAATTATCTTAGAAAAAGATCCCAAAGAAGTCCTGGCTAAGGCTATCACCCTTCTCTTTGAAGGGGATAGTAAAGAATATCACTTTTGGAAGCTACAGTTTAAGCTGAAATGGGAGCTGGAAATCTCGGGTAGGGAGAAAACGCAGCCTTTAATAGATAAGTTGGCCTGGGCATTTGAAGCATTAGGGTATGAAAATCCCGAAAACGAAGCATTGGTTTTACAACATATTCTGGAAAGTATTTTAGGTGGTATCATAAAAGATGGTATAGAAACGCAAAAACATCTTCACAGCTTTCTTTTGGATAAATATCAGATATAAAAAATTTTAAAATTAACAATAAGTAAGTACTCACACATTATGAAAAAAGTAGCATTAATTACAGGAGCTTCAAGCGGAATTGGCAAAGAGTTTGCCAAAATACACGCCGAAAAGGGCGGTGATATGATACTGGTAGCCCGGAGCAAGGATAAATTAGAGGCGTTGAAAACAGCGCTGGAAACCCAACACTCCATTCAAGTCGAGGTAATTTGTAAAGACTTGGGTCAGCCCAATGCCCCAAAGGAAGTGTACGATGAGGTCATTTCCAGGGGAATTGAGATTGAATACCTTATCAACAATGCTGGTTTTGGAGGGTATGGCAAGTTCCATGAACGGCAATGGGAACAGGACTTAGCCATGATACACCTAAATATTGTTGCCCTAACCGCCTTAACCCGATTTTTTCTGCCGGAATTCGTGAAACGAAATCAGGGAAAGATCTTGAACGTCTCTTCTACCGCATCATTTCTGCCCGGTCCTTTACAGGCTGTTTATTTTGCCACAAAAGCGTATGTTACTTTCTTTAGCAATGCCATTGCAGAAGAGTTGTACGATACAAACATTACCGTAACAACACTGATGCCAGGAGCAACAGCAACGGAATTTGCCAAAACTTCAGGTATGGATAAAACCAACCTCTTTGAAAAGACCGTTTCTGCTCGTAGTGTGGCTGAGGATGGTTATAACGGAATGCTCAAAGGAAAGTTGGACGTGGTTTCCGGCTTGACAACATCACAAAAATGGATGATGAAAATGGTGCCCTTTACGCCCAAAAAGCTACTGTTAAAACAAATACGGCAAATGCAGGAAGTTGTATAGCAACTACTTTAATCCTGCCCAAAAAAGCGGGTTTTTAAAGGATTTGTGATCAACAGGAACGCATTTAGGGCTATTTTGTTACCGTTTTCGAGCCATGCGATAATGGCCAAATGACGGTTAGGAGGTATCACGTGTTAAAATCGCTGTCCTCCATCCATGACCGGTATCATTGTTTTCATATTTGATGCATTCTAGTTTTAACATTAAATAGAAAACTACCTAAAAGATCATCTCCCGGGAGGGTAGAAGTTTTCTACTAACACCTGTACAGTATGGTAGCTATTGTGATTGTTGTGGCAGTTTTTGTGTTGACCTTTTTGCTTTTCTATGGGTTCTATCATTTTAGCGCTCTGGTAGAAAAAGATAAAAAGCAGTTGTTCAATTTTTCCGGTAACACGGAGCAAGTTGTTAGGCCGGAAGACCTTGCTCACCTGCCTGAAATTATGCGGGACTACCTCCAAAAGGTGGGGGTAATAGGAAAGTGCCGGGATTGCCACCTTATCTTGAAACAACACGGAAAAATACGGCAAAAAAAGAACGGAAAATGGAGGGGTTTCACGGCAAGGCAGTGTATGACCTCAGTACCCATAGGTTTTGTCTGGGCTGCCAGGGCTTTCCCTGTGTTTGTCAAAGATATGAGTATTAAAGGTGTTGCCGAGGTCAGCATAAGTATCATGGGACTATGGACTGCATCCCGTAAAAAGTCTGCCAAAATCAATACCAGCGCTTTAAACCGGTGTCTTGCCGAACTGGTCTTGTATCCGGTGGCTTTTGTTAATCCTGCCATAAGGTGGGAAGCATTGGATAACACATCCGTAAAGGCCAAAATTAGTCTGGACGGTACTGCTACAGAAGGTGTTTTTTATTTTGATGAATCGGGATTGATAGAACGTTTCGAATCCCTGCGCTATAAAGGGGATGTATTGGAAAAGTTTACAGGGAAAATGGAAAACTACTCAACAATGGCTGATTTTTACATCCCCACAAGAATGCGGGCAATCTGGAATCTAAAAGAAGTAGATTTTGAATATTTTAATTGTGATATTGTTGATTATCGAATTGATTAAATGGAATTCATAGATTACTATAAAGTATTAGGGCTTACAAAAAATGCCAGTGTTTCAGATATTAAGAAACAATATCGAAAACTGGCCCGGAAATACCATCCGGACCTTAACCCTAATGATGCGGAGGCTGAGAAGAAATTTAAGCAGATCAATGAAGCCAATGAAGTCTTGTCCGATCCGGAGAAAAGAAAGAAATATGATCAGTATGGCAAGGATTGGCAACAGGCCGAAGAATTTGAAAAGGCGCGAAGCGCCCGGAGGCGGCAACGCAGTTCCGAAGGATATACGTATTCCGGTGGGGGAACTGCAGATTTTTCAGATTTTTTTGAAGCCATGTTTGGGGGCCAAACGGGATTTGGTTCCGGGAGGCAGCAGGTGCAATTTAGAGGGCAGGACTACAATGCCAAGCTACGTCTGTCCTTAACGGATGTCTACACCACGCACAAAAGGACCATTACGGTAAATGATAAAAATATAAGGTTAACTATTCCCGCGGGGGTGGAAGACGGACAAACAATAAAGATCAAAGGATATGGGGGGCCTGGGATCCAGGGAGGACCTCCCGGAGACCTGTATATTACATTTTCCATTGTGAACAATACTGCATTCAAAAGAGATGGGGTTAATCTCTATAAAACCATTCAAATTCCCCTTACAAAAGCTGTTTTGGGCGATACGGTTTTTGTGGATACCCTTAACGGGAAAGTGAAACTGAAAATACAAGCCGGAACAAAAAACAGTACCAGGGTAAGGTTAAAAGGGAAAGGATTCCCGAAGTATAAAAAAGAAGGAGAATTTGGGGATTTACTACTGAACTACGAGGTAGATATCCCTACCACACTAACTGAAGAACAAAAGCAGCTTTTTGAAGCATTGCGAAAAACTAATCTTTAATTCTATGCATTCGGGTAAATTCATTTCAATTAAAACGCTTTGCAAAATCCATAAGGTGGAGGAATCGTTCGTTTATACCTTGCATGAGTATGATATTTTGGAGCTTAGGCAAGAACGTGAAGAAACATGGCTTCATGAAGATACGTTGCCCCTTCTGGAAAAGATGGTACGGTTAAACAGGGACTTAAACATTAACCCTGAGGGACTTCAGGCTGTACATGTGTTATTGCAAAGGGTCCACGGTCTACAGCAGGAATTGCTCACTGTAAAACGAAAATTAGACGCTTTAGATATGTATTTTTAGCAAAGGTAAAACCTATATCTTTTGTGGTGGTTTAGCTATCTATCCTTCCGGTTGTTGTTTTCCCCAGGCTACCGCTTTTGCATTCCTTACAGATAACCCCCATATTTCGTAATTCCATCAATGCGGCATCCACGTCCCTAAAAGTGGCATATTCAAAATAAATGATCCTATGGCCCGCAGGAATACGTGCATTGCTCACATAGCCTATAGCATTCAACCTTTTAATAATGGATACCAAGGAATATACGGTCCCAAAATCTATTACCACAATCCTCATCTGCAACATGAAATACGACTATTAAGTGCTCCGGAGCACATTAGATTATGATCCGATATTGTATTAAATTAGGAGCGTACTTAGAATGACCTGGGTCACTTTCTTGTAGTGCCCTTTATTTTGACAAAGGTCATTTCATATTTCAAGGCTACGGAATAGTTTAACCCTAAAAAAGTATGAGATCGCTACTTTGTGCTACAGATTATTCAAAAAACTCGCTCCCAGCGCTAAAATTGGGGTATGCTTTGAGTAAAAGAATGGGTATTCCCCTGATAGTACTTCATGTTTTTGATATCAACGTAGCATTAGTCACCCCGTTGAGCATGACTTTTGCCAGGATTCAAAAAGAGGCTTTTGAAAAACACCGTCAAAAGCTGACCCAACTATGTGAAAAACATTTGGGTGTATTGCCGGATGACCGGCTTCTAAAGATCCAGGTAAAAGAAAATACCTTAACCACGGAAGCGCTTATTGAAGCCATCAAGGAATTTGATGCCATGATGGTCCTAATGGGCATGAAAGGCACCAGTGCTATAAAAGACAGTATAATGGGCAGTGGGACCCGGAGTATGATAGATAAAAGTCCTTGCCCCGTGATGGCTATCCCCCCCACTATTGATTCTTATGAAATAAATACAATTGCTTACGCTTCAGATTTTGAAGAAAGTGACATCCATGCTATTGCATGGATTTTGAATACCTTGGCAAAACCACTGGAGCTGCCTATTACCATTGTACATATTAGCACTGAAGACGAGTATGCCGGAAAAGAACAGATGGAATGGTTCAAGGAAATGCTACAGCAAAAAATCTCCTATGATAAACTCCATTATGCATTTGTGGAAGAGGGTAATGTTTTCAAAGGATTGACGTCCTATCTGAAGCGTACAAAAAGTGATCTTGTGGTAATGTTGGAGCGTGAACGTGGCGGGCTGATCAAAGCATTGACTCATATTGACAGGGTAAAGCTAATGGCATCCAAAGGTCGTATTCCCCTGCTTAGTATCAACAAAAAGAACGCTGTTTAGCCCTGGATTGCCCATATCATCTTTTTGATAATTTACAGTTAAAAATCATCTTTTAATGGTCTTTCCTGATTAAGGTCATTTTGGCTTTTGGGTAGCTGTTTTAATTTTGGCGCGAAAAAGGAAAGTATCATGAAAAATATTGTCTACGCTACAGATTGTTCCTATAGTTCCGGGTCTGCATTGCGCTATGCCTATCGGCTATCTTCTGCGATGGATGCAAAATTACATGTGTTACATGTATATGATTTAAACCCCTTTGTTACGGCTTCGGTTAGATCCCGGGGTCAATTGGAACAGAACTTTGCCAGGGAACAACACAAAGTATTGGAAAACTATTGCCAGAAAGAATTGGAGTACGAATTAAAATCGCAAACACCCCACTATATTGTAAAGGAAAGCGATTCGGTATCTGAAGCCATACTCCATACTGCAACCGAATTATCGGCAGATTTGGTTTTAGTCGGTATGAAAAACTCCCAGTCTTTACGAGGATTTTTTGCCGGCAACATTGCCAATGATCTGTTAGATGCTACAACTATTCCCTTGCTGATTTTACCTTACCAGGCTTGTTATTATGGCTTATCCACACTATTGTATGCCACGGATTTTGAAGAAGCCGACTTATTTGCACTGGAAAAGCTCACCAAATTGGCCGCCCCTTATGAAGCTTTGGTTAAAGTGGTACACATTCCCAAAAAAAAGGAACAGGATCCTGTTAAGCAAATGAAACGCTTTGAGGCCGCTGTTAGGAACAAAACCCATTACCCCGAAATTGTTTTCAGCGTTCAGGATGCAGCAACCATTGAATCCGGTTTGCTGGAATGCATTGCAAAAGAAATCCCGGACATGCTGGTGATGTTGGAAAGGGAGCATCCTACCTGGCATGATAAACTGTTCCACAAAGATATGGTACGAACAATGGAAAATGAGATCACTATTCCTTTACTGGTCTTCAACAACAATAGTGTTCAAGTAGGGAATGCAGAGGCATATAAGGATGCGCTGGATTTTGAATTGGCTTAATGTATACAGGCATTCTGGTAACTTCCCAAGCATTGTTCCTTATCGATATTCCTCAACAAATAGTGTAGCCTGCAAATAGGACTTCTTTGTTCTGGGATTACGGGATTTTATAAAATAGACATGGGAAAGACTACCCAATCCGGAATTTGTTTCAAGCTCATAAAGCGTTTCCAGGATTCCCAGAAAATCACCTTGTAACTTAATATCATGAGTGACCAATACCCCTTCGTCCAAAGTAACCGTGTGGGCAGGATTAAAATCAACTACCCTTATTTTGTTTTTCACCTCTTGCCTACTGATGAAATCCAGTAAACTGTTCTGTGTAGAATTACTTCCAAGATTTAGGCTGGTGAGCATGGAATCCAAATAAACTTCCTTTTTTAAAAGGGAGCCTATCTGTTCTTCAATAGTGTTGCTTTGATTTTTGTCTTTGGAAAGTGCAACATATTCTTGTCTAAGATGGAGTGTTTTTGAAATAGCGAGCTTATAGCACACAAAAAATACTATTATAGTTACCAGAATTGCTATCCTTATTTTGCTACTCGTTTTCATTCACAAGTGTAATGTTTACTTTGAACAGGGAACTATTCTGATTTTGATAATCAAATTCCAAAGTTTCAATGTAGTCTACCCACTCAAACCTTTCCATTTGGGTAATCCAATCAATAAAATCAGTGCGGCTATCGGTTTCTCCTATAACTGAAATCTCGCCAAATTCATAATCAATAGGTTTGGAAATACGCTTTGGTTTAGACAACGGCTGATAAGCTAATTCATTCAATACCAAAGACTTCGGAACAGTCCGTGCGATTTGATCCAAATAATACGAAACCGAAGAGTTGTAAGAAGACAACGCTTTGGTCACACGATTTTCTTTTTTGGTCACCCTTTGTCTTACCTGTTCCAACCTCTTTATATTGGTCTCATTGACCGACTTTTCATTGTTGAGGTTTTGTACCTTATTAAAATAATGATCGTAAAACATAAAATTAATCAGGAGTGCGATAAGAACTACACTTAGGGAAAACCTAATGATCAAAGAGAGTCTGCGCCTGTTTTTGTATTCATCTTTTAAAGAATGTTGTATTTCAAAGAAATTGGAGCTCTCCTTTTTATTCCCAGCTATTCCGGAGACAACAGCACCAAACGCCAAAAGAAACTTACCCTGGATTTCCAAACCATTTAAGTCATAGGTTTCTTGTGCTTCAGTAACAGCATTGGACGCTGTGATTATCTCCTTTAACGGATCGAATACGAGACTGAACGACGCGCTATGGATTTCCGGCTCATGGACAAAATCTAAAATTTGCGCCATTCCTGACAGTCCTATGCAAAAAGAGAAAACAACTACCCCAGCCTCTTTTAATTTGTTAAGGATCCCCTTTACCTCTTTCTTATTTATGATGGAAACAAAATCTTGTTTTCTTAAGCGATAGGATTCAAAAAAAAGTGCATCATAATCCAAATTTGGAAAAATACTATTGGCCAAAGCTCTGCCTTGCTGCCTGGAATTTCCTGTACTTTTGGTAATGGTGCTATTGGTGTTGATGGTTAAAAACAAAGGGATAGAAGGTTTCAAATACTTTAGCACTTCATTAAAATGGAGAAATGCGATCTTCTCTTGAATAACAAGCTCCTGACCTTTTGTTTTGACATTTACCAGAAGAAAATGATAGCGGTCTCCTTTTTGACCTATTTCTAATCCGTAATAATGGTGTCCAAGGTCAAGATATGTCCCTATTCTTTTTACCACTAATAAATTACTGTTGGTTTAATGAGAATGGTCAATTTCTGTTTGGCATCCTCCCTTCTTCGTTGGCTAAATAACCACTTAATCACGGGTATCCTCGCCAAAAACGGGACACCACTTCCGGTATCTCTTTTAATTTTTTCCTCCAAACCTCCCAAAATGGCCAGATCCTGGTTTTGCATCCGGATTATGGAACTGAATTCCCGGGAGGTCAGACCCGGCGGGGCGTCTTCATCAATTCTTTCCCCGCTAAAGTCAGACTGGATAACATTGACCTCCAGGGTAACCTGACCATTTCCGGATACCAGAGGTTTTATGCTTACCGCCAGTTCCGCATCAATAGGTAGAAAATTCCGTATTTCAGAAGTTGTAGGTATCTGAGTGCCAAAGAAATTCTGGCTTGTAACCACATAATAAGTGGTTTCCCCTATAGATAGGTTAGCCCTATGCCCATTTAGCGTAGACAATTTAGGAGTAGACCGGATTTTTATATTCCCATTTTCTTCCATGGCCTTTATAGTAGCAAAGAATTCCGGCACCACCTTTCCAATGTTAAAGGAACCAAACCCATCAAAACCTCCAATAATTTTATTGACGGTGTTAGCCCCCAGAGTAAGATCCGTTTGCGGAAACACGCCTCCTCTGGTCTCTACAGGTTCATCACCAATCCCCCAGCTTATTCCGGTCTCTACCGTTGACGTTTTCCGCACCTCTATAAGCATGACCTCAATGAGCACTACAGGAACAGGTTTATCAATTTGTTTAATAAACTTCTTAAAACGCGTGATATTTGCCGCCGGACCACTAACCAGAAAACTATTCAATTCAAAATCTACTTTGATATCCAAATCGGAGATCACCTCATCCGGTAGGATGTTCACAATGGCTTCTACCGAAGAGTTGTACTCCCCAAACTGGGAGTTTTGAGTGTTAATTCGTCTTTGATTATTCATGTTCTGGCCAACATTGCCTTGTCCCAATCCTACACCCCCCTGATTTTGAAATCCACCCCCCCCTAAATAATTCACGGATCCGGTAACGGTTCGCCCTGCTGATCGCCCAAAACCTGAAAATGGGGTGGGATCGCCCAGGAGTTCCACAGAACGATGCATCATCTGAATCACCTCCATCCGTCGCACACTCAATTGGTCCAATGTCCCAAAAAAGTAGATATCTCCTTCTTTTTTAAAGGTAAACGCCCGATTATTACTTGTGGCGGTAACGGCATCATTCCTGTTGTTGGGTTGCCGATTGGCAATATTTGTGTTCCGGGGTACCACAGGAGCAACAAAAGCCTGGCTTTCAAAAATCTTGGTTAACAGTTCATCAAAATAAATTTGGGTAGCCTTAACACTAGCATTACCGGCTTCTGCAAGCGGTGTCGCTACATAGTAGTCCAGAGCCAAATCTGTAGTTAATGCCTGAATAACATCAACAATTGGGACATTATTAAAATCAACACTAACTATTCGCCCTATCGTGTCGTTTACCTGATAATTAAAGTTTCGGTTATTTGAAAATAATCGAGATCTTCTATTTTCCGGCGAATCTCCTGAACCACTTTCCGGAACATCCAATCTATCAAAGAGATAGAACCCGTCCCTAGACTTTGATAAACTGAGCAGGTTGGTCTCGGCTAATTTCTCCATAGCAGTTTCAAAGGGGACATCCCGGATATACAACGTAAGCGGAAGGTTTTCCATCCCGCTGTTGTACAACAGATTTTGGCCTGATAGCTCAATAATTTTTCGGAAAACCTTTTCAAGAGGATCTCCTTTGAGATCCAGTGAGATCCTATTGTTAATGGCATCAAAAGCAACCACAATCTCTTTTTCAGGGACCTTGACAGGTTCCGGAACATACTTTTTGATGGAAAGAATGTTCCCTGTAAAATCAATATCCAGATCAAACTGTTTACAAAGAAAAATCAGAAGATCAGCAACCGTAACATCGGAAAAGTTATTGACCACATTGATCCCCTGTAGGCCAGGATCAACATTGATATTGATTTGGTGAACCTCTGAAACCGCTAAAAGAAAATTGGCAAGCGAAACACTGCTCACATTAATATCCAGCTTCAACTTCTCGCTTAGCCCCTTGTTATCCACCTGGAGCAACTCCAGATTGTTTTGGATGTTCTGAATTCGATTATCAGTTTGGCTAAAAGAAAAAAAACTAATCAGCAGGGCCAGTAACAGTAGGTAAGACTTCATTGGGATCAATTGGTTAATAATGCGTATACCTCTTCGATAGAAGTACTCCCTTCCGCTATCATTGCGATAGCATTTTCTCGTAAGGTAGTAATTTTATTGTCTTTTAAGTAGGAATCTACCTCTAAGACGTTATTCTTGATCTCAACAGCCAAATCTTTGCTAACAGGTATAACTTCATATATGGCCTTCCTCCCGGAATAACCGGTATGGAAACATTTTGGACATCCTACGGCGATATGATGATGATGCAGGGATTGAGGAATTTCAAAACCCTCGGGAAACAGGTCTTGTGATATTTCTTTTTCCTGTTTGCAATCAGGGCACAACTTACGAACCAAACGTTGTGCTACACTAAGGTTGAGCGTACTCGCAATGAGGAAAGGAGGTATACCCATATCTATTAACCGCGATATGGTAGCCCAGGCCGAATTGGTATGGATTGTAGAAAGCACCAAATGTCCTGTAAGTGCCGCTCTGATGGCCATATTGGCTGTTTTTACATCGCGGATCTCACCCACCATAATAATATCAGGATCTTGTCTTAAGAAGGTCCGCAGCGCACTGGCAAAATCCAGGCCAATATTCTCCTTTAACTGGACTTGATTGATGCCTTCCAAAGTGTATTCAATAGGATCTTCTATGGTCAGAATATTGGTCTTTTCATCGTTTAACAGTTTTAAGGTAGCATAGAGCGTTGTTGTTTTCCCGGAACCTGTGGGGCCGGAAATCAAAACAATACCGTTGGGGACTTTTATGGCTTCTTTATACCGATGCAATTCCATAGCGTTGAGTCCCAGCCCTTCCAGACTTATTTGCTTGGTATCTCTTTTTAGAATTCGAAGTACTATTTTTTCACCGAAGAGGGTGGGTAAACAGGATACCCTGATATCAAACTCTTCATCCGAAGATTTTACCGTTATTCTACCATCCTGAGGTAATCGCTTCTCCGCGATATCCAAACCGGCTCGTATTTTAATTTTATTTACTATAACGGGATAGTCTTCAGACGGAATTTGAAAATGCTCTACCAGCTTACCATCTAATCTGAAACGAATACGACAATACTCCTCATAGGGTTCAAAGTGGATATCACTACTGTCCAACTCCTTAGCCGTGAGTAAAATGTTTTCCAAAAAATCCGGAGTAAACCGCAATTCACTGCCGTTCAACTGCTTTCCCCTACGATAATTGGCCGTTAAATAGTTTTTTAACGTTTGGGAATCTGTCTTTTGAAACTTAACTGCTGCATTCAGAAGAAGGTAAAGTTCGGCCTCTAACTCAGAAGATGGCTCCGCATCGGTCATTAACAGTAAAGACTCATCTTGCATGGCTTTAGGTACTATTCTGTAATGAAAAGCTTGCTCTACGGTAATGCGCTTGGCCAGTTCGGGCGCTATTTGATAATCAATTTTCAAGTCAATAAACGTATAATGAAGGCGTTTTGAAAAAGAGGGAATACCCCAGCAGTACTATAAAAAAAACACTCATAAAGCCCGCAAGGGGAACAGTTGGTTGGTGCAATCTGCCTTTCAGCACCAAAAACCCCAGCAAAGAAAAAAGTAGCGCGTTCACAAAAAGGATCAGAAAGGTAACTGTAGGAAAACCTAAAGCTATTGCCACAAAGAATAACATATCCCCAAGACCTAAACTATGGTTTACAAATTTTTGCTTTGCTATGATTTTAGCATACAAAAAGATAAGCAGTACCACTACCACCATGAAGATCATATTCAGGGCGATGTTTAATAGAAAAACGATACTATCCACAGCAACCCCATAATATATTGTACATAGGACCATGCCAAGAAATGGAAATAGGAACCAATACACCTTTCTTTCCCGAAAATCTTGAAGACAGATAGCACCCAATAAAAACATGGCTAAGATTTTTAGGGAAATGATCAATCCTTAACAATTTGTCTGGGATTACCATTTTCATTCACCTCCCAAACATTGAACACCCCATCCCCGTCAAAATCCGTAATGGCTTCCGCTCGCGCCACAAAACTGGCATTGTCCGCGCTAACTATTTGATATACATAATTGGCTGTACCGTTCTCTTTCACCGTTTTGGGCGCCTCAAAATCGAGGGTGTTGATATCGGTGGTATAGGTACTATGCATGTATCTATGGGTAGTTTGTGCATTATACAGCGCCTTGAGTTGAACCTGAGCTTCCACACTTTTTGCTTTGGAGATCAGCGGCATCAGGTTAGGTAATGCCAGCAATAACAATATTCCAATAATAGCAAGGACAATTAAGGTTTCCTGCAAATTAATAGCAATAACTTTTTTCTTACAAAGAATAGCGATTTTTTCAAAGGTTATGTTCTTCATAGGTTGTTTGTTTAGGCTTATTAAAGGTAAAGTTTTTTTTAACAATCCAGGTAATGAAAAAACGTTAACCTCCTTATTTCTGGAGAATTGAATATTAAAACAACGTATTTAAAGTACGTCTCAGTGTTAAGCCAAGGTTATATTTTTTTAATGAAATTCAGAGAAAATATTCTAACTATCTAGATTACAAAAAGATAAACTGAATAAAAAAATAACTTTAAAAAAACATTGTTATTTTTTGCAAAACTTGTAGTATTTACTTTACTTTTTTTAGTAATTTTTAACAAGAAAACAACCAAATCCTGATCAACATGAAATACAAACTCCCTATCCCCTTGCCACTTCTCTTATCTCGTTAAGCTTAGACCTTCCCTAAGGTAAGGTTCCAGCGAGAACACGATTGAGGAATTGATACGATTACTTGCTGTTTTAAAAACAGAAGACCAGATAGGCAAACTCAAAAACTACTCAAAGTACACTAATTGAAACATTATGAAAACACATTTTTTACCTGCACTTTTTTTCGCTTCATTTTTCCTTATTTCAAAATCAAATGCACAAATAGATTTTGGTACTGTCCAATTATATAACGCTCTGACAGACCAGTCCATTCTCAATATATCGGATGGTACCACCTATTACCTGGATACGGTCGGGGACAGTTTGAACGTAGTTGCAGTTCCTCCTATGGGAGTTACCGTTGAAAGTGTCAGATTTTTAACCAGTGTGAATGAAAATCGCACGGAAAGCACACCTCCCTATGCTTTTGAGGGGGACAACAATGGTGATTTTTTTAGCTGGTTGACCTTGCCCAACCATATAGGTACCCCTATCAGTTTTACGGTAGAATATTGGAGTGGGAATAGTGGCACAGGAACTTTGTTAGGGGATGATACTTTTACGATTACTTTTCGGACCACCACTCCACCAGGTGGCAATAGTCCCTGGACAGCCTCGGGTCAGGATATCTATTTTGACGCTGGTGGTGTTGCCATTGGTAGCGCAACAGTGCCTAACGGCTATGCGCTTGGTGTCGATGGCCATGTACGTGCTCGTGAAATTAGAGTTGATCAAGATACCTGGCCGGACTATGTATTTGCCGAAGATTATAATTTGCCCACACTTCAGGAGATTCGGAGACATATTGACGAAAAAGGGCACTTACCTCATATTCCTTCCGCTGTTGAAGTGGAGGCTTATGGTATTGAACTGGGTGAGATGAACAAATTATTGCTGGAGAAAATAGAGGAACAAATGCTGTATATCCTTCAACTCGAAGAGAGGATCAAACAACTGGAAAAAACAAGGAAAAACTAGAGCACAAATTTTACCAAATGTTACAAAAAATAATGCTATCAGCATCTGTTTTGGCATTGATCATTTCAGTCGGCGCACTAATACTATCCTTTACAAAAACAGACCTTGTTTATGTAGATGTTAACCAACTGGTAGAAGGCTATGACCGTACTAAAACAGAGCGTGAAGCCTTCAAGGAAAAGGCCACAGCACTGAAGGCCAATGTAGACAGTTTGATTATGGATTGGCAAAAGGAATTAAAGGCATATGAAAAAGAGCGTGCCTCCCTGACTAAAAAAGAACTGGACGTAAAACAGCAACTCCTTCAGAATAGGCAACAACAGATCAACAATTACCAACAAGCCATTCAAAAACAGATCCAGGAAGAAGACCAAAAAATGACCCAAACCGTGATTAACGATATCAATGGTTTTGTTAAGGAATATGGTAAAAAACATGGACATCGTATCATCTTTGGTGCTCAAGGTAGCGGCAACATCATGTATGCGGAAGAAGTTACGAATTTGACACACAAAATTTTAGAAGGACTAAATGCGGAATACAATGGTGAATAGGTATTTGGCTAAATCACTTTGCTTTCTTGTTTTGGCGCTGTCAACGGCCTGTGGTTCCAAATCGTTTGATACAAGCAAGGAGCTTTGGGCGTATTTAAACGAAACCGAAAACGGGTATCGCCATACGAAAAATATTAATGGTATGGCATGTTCACTGACCTATAAACCTACAGATCTTTTGGTACAGCAAGCTTTGGGTGAACGCTATGATATTGATGATGTGAAAAGACTAAGAAAAAAGTATGGGAAATATCTCTACTTCGATCTGAGTTTGAGCGCTGATGGGCAAGAAATCCTGAATCAAAAAAAGGGAAACCAAACCGAGTTCGGAATTATGGTCAACCAATTGGTTTTTGGAATGAATCAAAAAGTAAACCTTATCACGCAAGCACGTGATACGTTACTTCTATTGGATTATGTATACCCAAGAATGTACGGAATGGGCAAAAGTGCCGATATGCTTTTAGTTTATGAATATAGCCAGGAACATTTAAATCAGGAATACTTAAGGTTTACACTGGAAGATATTGGTTTGGGCACAGGTGAAATCGCTTTTAAGCTCGCTACCGAAAAAATCAGAAACCAACCAAAACTCACATTTTAAATATGATGAAGACACTTATTATAACTATTTGTCTTTTTTGTGGAGGAATTTCATTTGGTCAAAAAAGACACGCAAATCTCATATTAAAAGATGGCACTCAATTGGAAGGTCTTGCGGAAGTGTCACCCTCCAAGACCATAAGGTTCAGAAAAGAACAAAAAGCAAAAAAGCAATGGTTCACTTTTCATGAAGTGGACACCTTGAAACTATATCATCGTCAGGATGTAGCACCTACCATTTATGTAAACGTGCCAGTAAAGAATAGAACGGCGCCATTGTTCTTAGAATTAGTGCAAAAAGGTAAAAAAGTGATTTGTTACCAAGAAATTGCAACAGGTTACATGGAACCTGCTGCTTTCCCTAATGGCAGTTTTAATGGTGGGCCTAATACAGGGCGATTTTATAGTATAAGCAGTTCTTACCTAAGAAGAGTGAATGAAAAAGAGGCCATTCAGTTGGTTTCAAATCAATTGTTTACCAAAAACTTCAAGAAAGCAGCCACAGATTTTTTTGCTGATTGCCCTGGTTTAGTAGATAAAATCAGGAACAGAGAGTTAAAGAAAAAAAACCTTAATGAGATTATTGATTTCTACAACACAAAATGTGATTAGCCTAAATAAACAAACAAATGAAAAACATTAAACCATTTCACAGAGTTATAGCAGTGTTTTTAACACTCAATTTTTTAACCACACTGCTCCCTGCAAATATGCTTTTTGCCAATACCAGTGGCCCAGAGGCTCCTGAAGCGGCTAGCTTCGAACCGGTAGATGCCACGGATATGGTGAATTTGGTCACTGGCGATCTTAGTTATGTACTACCGTTACTTAACGTACCATCTCCCGAAGGCGGTTACCCATTGGCTTTGTCTTACCATGCTGGGATAGGGTTGGACCAGGAAGCCTCTTGGGTGGGTCTGGGATGGAATCTTAATCCCGGTGCAATTAACCGAAGTGTTTCGGGCGTCCCGGATGATTGGCACACAACTAAAAAGTACAGTATGATGTACAACAATCTGGGCGTTTCAAAAAGTATATCATTGGGCATTTCTACAATTGGCAAAACGCCCAGTTTTGCCACCTCATTGAACTATAGCTCCTTCAAAGCAACCGGAGGTGAGTTTACCCATAATTTTGGAATAAACGCTTCTGTAGGCCTGTTTAATTCAAACGCCTCAGAAAATAGAAGCTTTTCCCCTTCCATTGGAGGATATTTAGGAAGTAATGGAGTAGGTTTGAGCGCAGGGGTAAACTTTGTAGAAGATATCTCTTATGGGGGAAACATAGGTTTACTTCAAAGTTTTGAAGGTGATGGTTTGAGCGCCAATTCCTTTGCAGGGGTATCAAGCTTGGGAATTAGAACAAACCTGAGTTCCAAGGGTAATCTTTCATCTTCACTATTACTTGGCAATTCAACCATTGCTTCCTCTTCCGGCAATCTTAATACAACCATACACTCGGATGCTTCAGGTTTTGCATTTAAATTTCCACTCCCACCTCTTGGAATTCCTGCTACGTTAGACTTTTCTCTTAACAAAACAAAGTACTGGGCGTTTGATGCAAGTTATTCAATTTACAACGGGGCTTTATACGCCGGAAAAACAGACGAATTATTTAATAGCGTTATTGATTACTCTCTTACAGGGAATGATTCTTATGAACTTTTATATGAATCCGATTCCGGGCAGCAAATAAGCCAAACTAACTTTTCAAGTCTTGCATACGACCGATATACTGTTAGCGCCCAGGGCATCGGCGGTACTATTTCGCCTAGAATTCTTGAGGAGGGAACGTTGCTCATGCCCAGAAACACCTTTAGAACGAGAACCAGCTCAAATGGTCAATACCACACCCCAAGTGGTTCAGCGTGGTATCTAAAGCCTTACCAAAGTTTTAAGAATTTTTCTAAGAGTGTAGACGAAGGAAATATGCACTTCTACTTTGACAATGAATATTCTTCCTATCTAAAAATACAGTCCGGTGACTGGTCCTCGCCATCTAATACGATTGATTACCCGGATGCAACCGAGTTTTTCACGCAAGGAAAAACTTTTGAAGACGATACCACCATTGATGGTATATCGTATGACGCTTACAGAGAGGAAAACCAAAGATTGCGAAAAGGGCGATTTATTGAAACGTTCACTAATAACGAGATAATAGACCTCCCGCAAAGCATCATAAAACCCGTTGCAACAGGTTTTAATAGAAATGCAACTGGAATTCCTGGCAATGGAATTGGGGCTTTGCGAATTACCGCCCTCGACGGAAAAACCTATTATTATTCATTACCTGTATATCAAAAAGAGCAATTTAGCAGAGTTGCCAATGTTGAAGATAATAGTGAGGAAAAATTTTTAGAGCAGCAACAGTTTGAACCTTATGCCACCCATTGGTTATTGACCGCGATTACCGGACAGGACTATGTAGATAATAATGGGAACGGCCGGTTAGATGAAAACGATTATGGGTACTGGGTGCGTTTTGAGTATGGTAAATGGAGTGATGGATTTGCATGGCGAACCCCATTTGAAGGTTACGAAACCAATGGAGATACCAAATCATACTCCTGGGGGATTAAAGAGGTATATTATTTAGATAAAGTTATAACAAGAACCCATACTGCACTTTTCATAAAAGAAGTCAGAGATGATGGTAAAAGTTATTCCACAGTTATTGGGGATGGCTCTAATCCAAATCATTACCATATCCCATTCCAAAGAGGCTTTATAGAGGACGATGACGGCAATTGGTATTCCCAAGGATCACATTTGCATATTCCTATTCCCACATTTCCACCATCAAATTTTTTTTCAACTTCTGATTTTTGGTTTTACGCAAATTTAAGGGAACAAAAATCTTTACGCTTAAGTAAGGTTTTGCTACTAAATAATGAGGATGCTGAATCAGTAAGTAAATTTACTAGTTCTGACCCCACACCAATTAACGGAGGAGAGTTATCTGCAGACGCAAGGATACGTCTTTTTGAGTATACGGGAAGATTAATTCGAACTGAAGAAGAGATGGTATCTCCAAATCACACATGGTATGGTAATTTTTATGGCAATGTGCTGAATTCTAGTGATATTCACCCCTCTCTGATTTCAAAGACAATCAAAACCATTGATTTTGGCTATGATGAAACCTATCCTCTGGCGAGGGAATCATCTAACAATACCGGTAGACTTACACTTGAATCCTTAACATTCCATGGAAAAGAAGGCGTACAAGTAATCCCTCCTTACAGGTTTGATTATCACGCCAAAACAACACCTTATGTTAAAAGTGATATGGATGATTGGGGATATTTCAAGGGACAAGCGATGAACTGGAGTCTCAATACGATTACTACGCCTTTGGGTAGTGTTATAGATATTGAATATGAAAACGACAGGTATTCAAACGAGTATGCGAAGCCTACCACTTTTTTTGATAGCGGATTAGAATTCAAGTATACAGGTACCCCATCTGGTCCAAAAACTTTAATGTTTAGAAATAATCCGGAAGTAGAGCAACAATATCAAATCAATTTTCGGGACTATTTCATTACCGATGAGTATACGGAAATAGATGTACAATATGTACAAAACACCAACACTAACGGGGATAGTGATTGGAGAGCAGATTTTGCTACATCCTGCAAAGTAAAACGTGTTGTGGATAATGAAGTTGAATTTGAATTACCACAAACTGTTATCTCACCCAGGGAGCGATTAAATGAGACCTGTTATGAAAAAAACTGGGTGTATTATGACAATGAATACTTCCATGTACGCGACGAAACCGCAAATTGGTTTGCAGAGTTAAATGAGAATTCATGCGAACGACCTAGATCAGGGAGGAGAAAAGCGAGATATAAAATTTTTGCCCAAAAAGAGCCTTTAAATGCTTCAGAAGGTGGGGGCATTCGGGTAAAGGAAGTAACTCTTAGTGCACCTAATTCTTCCATTACTAAGACAATATATAATTATACGAATTCAGAAACTGGTTTTGAATCAGGTCTTACCTCTTATGCTCCAAGTAAAAAAAGCAGGGTAATTCCTTACAGGCAAGAATTACCTGGCCCTATGGTCATCTACGAGCACGTTAGTGTAGAGGAGCGGGATGCCAACAACAAACTGCATTCTAAAAGATCATATCATTTTAATACGCCAAAAACGTTACAGGAAAATGCCAATGGAGTGCTGGTAGAAAACGCCTTTGAAATAATACGTCTGCAAGATGACATGTATGCCGATATGACTGTTGAAAGTGAAACTGTAGATATGAGATTTTCAAGATATCAGGTAATGGATTACTCCGCCAGTATCGGAAGGTTGATAAGCCGGACCACTCAAAATCCTGAAAACCAGATTGTACAAAAACTGGAGAATTCATACTTACCTCCGGACCACGATTATCGCCAGGGAATTTTACAAGAAACTTTCAATTCCTACAAGCGCATCAATAATCATCCGCTTCCAAAAACCTATCTGATGACCTCATCAACTAAAGTCAAGGTACCCAATGTACTTACCCAAAGGGAGGTATTCTCTAATGGAATTTTGCAAACGGAAGTGATGGATGGTTTTGATTTCTTGACAGGGCAGGTGAATCAAACTTCACGAATACTAAGCAACGGTAATCTGATTAAAACAAGAATGATTCCTGCGTATTCCAAATATGCTCAAATGAGTAGTAAGGTGGAGCTTTTATCCAATAGTAATATGCTTTCCCAGGAATCCCTTACCGTTACCGAACTTCAAAAAGATGGCCAATGGAATACAATAGGAGCGAATATTGCCACATGGAAGCCAGATCAATATCAGTTTACAACATACATTGGAGAATGGCCGAATGAAATACCTTTTATCCAGTATAGGAATGTGTGGCGTCCGCATAAAACGTTTACCTGGGAGGGCAATACTGATGCCAACGGTTTCTTTGTTAATTATGTGGGTGATGATGACGGTTTTGACTGGTCTACACCTGATGCTGCACAGCCCAATCAATGGAAGCAGCTTTCTGAGATCACACAATACAATGAATTTTCGATTCCCCTGGAAATTATGGATGTAAATAACAACTATTCCTCTACTAAAATGGGCTATGATAATACAAGGACTATTGCAGTATGTAATGCGGGGTATACCGAGAGTTTCTATTCGAGCGCTGAAGATGATGATGGTCAGGGTAATTATGGGGGGGGTGTTGATAAAGGTGCAGCCCAGGACACATCAGACGCTCATACCGGCTCGAATGCGCTTGCCATAGCCTCGGGTCAGGATGCTTATGTGGTCACCGTAAACCATGAGGGGCCGGCGGATAAAATGTTCAAAATCTCCCTATGGGCCAAAAGGGGCAATCATGCCAATACAAAAGTCAATGTGGGAGGCACTGAAATAGACCATAATGGATGGGAAGAAGTCATTGCCGGCGATTGGGTACAGCTAAACTTTTATACAGCGATTCCTAATGGAACACAAGTGTTTGTTACCGCTAACGGGGGAAATACCATCGTTGATGATTTCAGGCTACATCCCATTACTGCTTACATGACTTCCTATGTGTACAATGAATGGGACGAGTTGACCCATATTATTAATACGAACAATATGGCCACCCAATACGAGTATGATCAAGCGAGGCGATTGAAAAAAGTCTATTCAGAAGTGGAAGACTTCAACGGGCCGGACTCAGGAGGTTTTAAACCTACTTATCAATACGATTACACCTACAAATACTTGACTAACCAATAATACTAACATTAAGATGAGAAATTTAATCAAAGCACTTTTGCGGATAACCTTAGCTTGTGTTTTTATATCATTAAAGGCGCAAGTAAGCCCTTCTGAAAAAGCGGCATTGCAAGACCTATATAATGCGACCAATGGCCCTAATTGGGATAGCGAAACCGATAGCGACCTAACCAATGATTGGGATTTTTCTGGATCTGTTACAAGTGATTGGGAAGGAGTAAGTGTAGCGAATGGCCATGTAACCACATTGCTGTTAGTGGACAACAACATGGTGGGAACAATACCAACAAGTATCGGAAATTTGACCTTTCTGCAACATCTTGACTTGCAGTCCAATGAATTGAGTGGTGGTATTCCCGATGGTATAGGGAACCTAAGTAGCCTTACCACCTTAAGTATTGGTAATAACAATATTTCTGGAAGTATACCAAGTACAATTGGAAATATGACCGCTCTCAAATCTTTGTATTTATACCGGAACCAACTTTCGGGTTCCATTCCATCAGAATTGCAAAATTTGGTGAATCTAAACTCCATGTGGCTTTATGATAATTCATTGTCCGGCACGATTCCATTTGAGTTTGGAAACCTACAGAATCTATGGAATTTAAGACTGGAAAGAAATCAACTCACAGGCACCATACCAGCGGAACTTAGTAATATAGGTGGTTTAAATCACATTGTGTTATCAAGCAATCAGTTAAGCGGTAGTATACCCAGTGAATTTGGCAGTTTGTCAAATTTGTTTACCCTACAATTGGACAATAATAATTTTACAGGTCAGATTCCATCAGAACTTGGAGGTTTAAGTAGGCTCACTATGTTATGGCTTCATAATAATGATTTCACAGGTAACATACCAACAGAACTGGGAAACCTATCCAACCTTAGAGAACTTTATTTATATGGAAACGGGCTTACAGGTAATATCCCTTCTGCACTCGGCAATCTATCAAACCTTCAAGCTTTATCATTATCGGCTAATCAACTAAATGGATCTATTCCTTATCAATTGGGTAACTTGTCTAATCTCTCACGTCTTAATTTGAATAATAATCATTTGACTGGAAGCATTCCTTCTGAAATTGGAAATTTGTCCAATCTCACACAAATTAGGCTTTATAGCAATCAATTGACAGGAAGCATACCTCCGGAATTAGGCAATCTTTCAAGCCTTAGATATTTGTTCTTGTATGACAACCAATTGAATGGAAGCATTCCTTCCGAAATTGGAAATTTGTCCAATCTCACACAAGTTACTCTTTATAACAATCAATTGATTGGAAACATACCTCCTGAGATAGGAAATCTCGTAAACCTCAATAGCCTTAGTTTATACAACAATAATTTAAGCGGCCCTATACCCAACGAAATAAGTCAACTATCAAACATTAACAGTTTGAATGTGCGCGACAATAATTTTGTTTTCGGGGATTTGGAATATACCTACAATAACTCACTCGATTTTTCATTTTATTACTATCCACAATCCAAAACTGACCAAATCCAATCCCTACAGGTAGAAGAAGGACAATCCATTACCTTGACAACGAATGTATCGGGCACCCAAAACCATTATGAATGGTTCAAAGATGGCCAATCAATAGCAGGAGCTCCGGATTCTCCGAATCATGTTATTACCGATGCCGAAAGTACAGACGCCGGCACCTACCATTGTGTGATCACAAGCGACATTATCACAGATTTGACCCTTACCCGTAATGACATTACCTTGTCTGTGGTGCCTCCAACAAACAACGGTAACCCCGGTGGTCCGGGAGCGGGGGAAGAGACGGGATGGAACACCATCACCTCCTGGCGACTGGATTTGGAGGGCAACATTAAATCCAACGCGAGATCCTATTTCAACGACTTGGGAAAAGAAGTACAACGTCAAAGTTGGGACGCAGCCACCAACACTATTTGGGGCCAACAAACCGTGTACGATTACCAAGGCCACCCGACACTGTCCTCGCTTTCAGCACCAATTAACGGGCAAACGGCGTTTCAATACTTTGACCGATTCATTACTAATGCTATTGGGAACAATTATACCGCTGTAGATTTTGATGGAACCGACAAGTATAACCCCAGTACGGTGAACGCTGATCAACCCCTGGGAAAATACTATCTTGGGGAGACTTCAGATACCTATCAAGACATCACCGCTTACCCCTTTACCCGCACTATTTTCAGTTCGTTGAACCCAGGCCAGCCCTTAGCGATTATAGGGGGCAACAAAGCAGATACCAATTATGATGGCACCATTAGCCTGGTGGACCAATGGCCGCAAAGTTATAGTTTTACTATGCCAGCGACCAACGAACTATCCCTTGATGTTGCTTTTGATGACGCTAACTATATCAATATACAAGTACTAAAGACCGTGACCCGGGATGTCCATGGGGTGGAGAATGTGGTCTTCACCGATACCGAGGGTAAGGTCCTTGCCGCGGCGCGATCCGGTCCTGAAGGCATAACCTCGCAGGACATGAACCTTGTTATTGGGGAACAAGGCTATGCAGACGTGCATATTCCGCAAGGCATTACCGGAATATCGACCAGTAACGATACTGCGGTCTCGGTGTACGACCTCATTGCCGATGCCCCTACTATGACACCTTTGGGCGCATTGTCCAACGGCTTTTATCGTGTGGCCGTAAATGATTTGGACAACTATACCCCAAATACCATTTTTGTGCGCTATAAGGTCAACTACTATGACTACAGCCTCAATGAATACGATGCCGCGGACCGTTTGGTCAAATCCTATCATCCGGTGACCGACAGTAATGGCAACAAATTGGTAACCACTTATGAGTATAATAGCTTAGGGCAATTGGTAAAAACGGTAAGTCCGGATGAAGGGACAGCAGAATTCATATATCGAGATGATGGCCAAATTCGTTTTTCAAGAAATAGTAAGCAACAATACGAAAGCACCTTTACAGAGGAATATTCATATACCAATTATGATGCGTTGGGCAGACCGGTGGAGAGTGGGGTAGTAGCCTGGATCGCACAGCCCGGGAACCCAAACCCGCCGGCTTTTGGTAGTCTGGACCCTGACAATGATTATATTTTGAATAATCTGTTTGATGACGTTAAAGAACGGCAGTATACCCAATACGATTATCTCGAGCAGGATCAACTCAACTTTTTAGGCAGTCTTCCAGGTGATTATGGTAATCCCACTTTTTTAGCAGGTAATGTAGCCAGAACAGAAAGTGACCATGCCACTACCTATTACAGTTATGATGCTTACGGCCGGGTAAAGTGGTTGGTTCAAAATACCGGTGGCCTTGGTGCCAAAACTATCGATTATGAATACCACCCGATAACCGGGCTGGTCACCAGGGTGATCTTCCAAAAAGGGGAGGCTGAACAATTCATCCATCGCTATGCCTATAACCAACGTGATCAGTTGACTAGTGTGCAAACCTCAATAGATGATTCCAGCTACACCTTACAGGCCCAATATTTTTACGATCAGGCCGGCACCCTGGTACGCACCGAACTGGCCAATGGTGCCCAGGGCATGGATTATGTATACAATTTGGCAGGGCAGCTAAAGAGTATCAACCATCCATCGCTACAGGCGGCAAACGATCCGAAATGGGACGGTTCGCCCGGTGATACTAACGATCTTTTTGGGATGCAACTGGATTATCGCGTAGGCGATTATCAAAGAACAGCCAATGCTAACATTACCCAAAGCACCTATGGTAGCGATCAGCTCAACGGCAACATCAAGGGCATCCGTTGGAATACGGACAGCTCCAACAATACCGGTATCATCAACGAGTATGTATACAGTTACGACCGCAACAACTGGCTGACCAGTGCGGACTATGATCCTGGCAGTACAGCAATAGGGGGCGGGGCACCAAATGAACTGACCCTGACCGGTACCATTACCACAAATCAAACCGCCACACAGCACATTACGGTCACCCCAACGGCTACCATAAGCGGTACCGTTACCCTGGCCATTGACCCCAATGGGGGTGGCCTGGCAGCAGGGGATTACGATGTATCGGGCATTACCTACGATGCCAACGGCAACCTTCAGAGCCTGGTACGGAACAAGGGCAGCCAAGACGGCAGTAATACCATGGACAACCTGGGCTACAGTTACGATGCTGACAAGCCCAACCAACTGCTCCAGGTGACCGATACGGCGGGTGATGTCCCCAATGCCGATGATATAGGTACCCAAACCGATACCGAAAACTATGTCTATAACCGTATTGGCCAATTGGTGGAAAACAAAGCCGAAAATATTACCTATTTTTATAATGCCAGTGGTCTGGTGACCGAGGTGCAACAAAACAATGTGCCTTTGGTGAAGTTCTTTTACAATGATCGTAACCATAGAGTCAAAAAAGAAAGCTATAGCAATGGCATCTTAAGTACCACCACCTTTTATGTACGGGATGTGGCTGGGCAGGTAATGGCAATCTACAGTGATTATAGCGGAAGTATGGTCGTAGTAGAACGCCCTATCTATGGTAGCGGGCGTATTGGGGTAGCCTATGGTACGGCCAGCAATGAAGGGGACTATGTCTATGAACTCACCGATCATCTGGGCAATGTAAGGGCGGTATTTACCAAAAACAGCGGGGTACCGAATCTACAAGGCTATGCTGACTATTATCCTTTTGGTATGGCCATGCCGGGACGTAGGATGCAGGATGCGAATCAGTACCGCTACACCTTCCAGGGACAGGAAAAAGATGCTGAAACTGGAATGGAGGCGTTCCAACTGAGATTGTGGGATGCAAGGATAGGTCGTTGGTTGACGACAGATCCATATAGACAGTTTACCTCACCTTATTTAGGGATGGGCAATAACCCTATGAACGGAATCGATCCTGACGGAGGATGTTGGGACGATGACGGGAATTGGAATAGTGATTGTATCCCTCAACCATTGGATGAAGTCATTGTTGTAGGAAATGGAAAAGGTTCATGGAATACCGAAGGATTGTATTGGAGTACTACATTTGCTGGAAATCTGAACGACTGGAATGCCCTTAACGGCACCAATTTCAGTAACTCCCGCGATGCTTTTGACTGGTACAAACAACAGGAATGGAATGCCATATCTGCTCAACATAAAGCAGAGTTTTTTGCTGCAAGGGAGGAATATGGTAGAGGTGTCATACAATTGATGAGTGTATTGACATTACCTGTGAGTTTTGCCGAATTAGGAACAGCAGCTGTTATTTACTCTGGTAGTCGAACCGCATTATCTTTTTCTGATGATATTGCTTTACTATCTGATGATATTATTCAATATAGCACTACTTCAATACCGCGAGCTCCTAAAGGAGGAATCGTAATAGGAGACACTTTTTTCAAAGGAGGGCAATTTATTCCCGGAGCTAGAACAACATTAAATTTTGGAAGACAGACACAAAATTTTTCATCGTTGCCTTTTGGGGCTAGTACATTAAGACCAGCTGTCCACGCAACCTTGAGTACTCCTGCTCTTAACGGAGCTACTGGTGTTGGGCTTTCATCACTTTCATGGATTAGATATTATCACAGAATAAATCAAGGTAATTAGGAGTTATGTTTTTTAAGAGAAAAACCATTTTAGGTAAGGCTTTAAAAGAATTTCATAAAAGAACAGATGCAGAAAAATGTCAACTTGACATAACCCATAAAGGAGAAATAATTTCTCAGATATTAAAAGCTAGTAATTTTTCAAAAAAATACAAATTTTCAGATGACTTTAATATTGCCATCATTACCAAAAAAAAGCCGCCAGAAGACTTGCTTTATGAATGGGGTATAGATTACCTAGAAACTGATTTTAATAGAAAAATAGTCCTTTGCAACAAAGAAAAGGTTAATGTGGAAAACCTTATCATGCTAATGATAAAAGAAGATGTAGGAGGCGTTGATAAAAATATTGAAATGAATATTCAAATGAACTGCTATTAAACGGGACAGTGTTTAATTATTTAGAACAAAACTATAGAAAAGACCACAGTTTTACATCTGTGGTCTTTAATGCGCAAGGATCAAGAAGCATAAGCTTTTTTAGCCTTTGCGTCCCGCAGTGCCATATCGATCATGTTGAGGATAAAGCTTTTGTTCCCCGCTCTGCAAAGTGTGCCACTTCGCGGCAATAGAATGAAAAGCGATAAAGTGCGAAGTTTGAAACTTCGCACAGCGGATTAAAGTGGTTGGTCCAAAATATCAGTGGCCTTGGCACCAAGACCATCGATTATGAATACCACCCGCTACCCGCTCCGCAGTACCTGTCTGCCGTTAGGCAGGGTTGTACTGCGGAACAGGAATAGAATAGCAGCCTTTATAAATAACCCTTTAGCACCCATCCTGCTGGCGCAACCCACAACAACTCAGCGTATTTCGCCGAAAATGCTAAAATACCCGGCTGTTTCTTAAGATAATTTCTAGGACTTTACTTATTTTTAATGTAGTAAATACCCTAATCCTTTGAAAACAAAACTTACCTGTCTCCTCACTCTTTGGATCCTGGCCTTATTGGTTTCCTGTGCCTCCTATAGGGCTAAAAAACAAGAAGCATTAATTCCCGTTCCGGATCTGGGTACAGTGGTAAAAGTTAAGGGGGATATGCTATACAAAACCTCGGAACAAGTAGGTACTCCCAATTGGCAGCACTTACCCGTTACCTTGCTCCAACTGCCCTTTAACCGTTCCAGTTATTTGACCTATGCAAAATCCGTATTCCGGGCAGGAAAGATCAACAACATCCCCTATAAAGATTCCTTACAATATAAACCCAAATATTTGCGGGTACAGTTGTTGGACAAGATCGCCTTAGCGGGCTTATTCAATACCGAAGAAAGCAAAGCAGTACGGGACTACCTGCAACAGGATAAAGACCATAAGCTGGTTACTTCCCTGGACATGGCCCTCAATGAAACCGACATCACCTTTTTTTTACAGGCCCAGGCGCTGCAATTGCAAAAAGATGAATTTGGCACGGTGCAACTCGTAGTGTTCAATGGAAATACCGAACAGCGGTACTACTTCTCCGAATTAGAGGTATTTGACTATGGCTACAGTAGTTTTTGTTGGGGAGAGGATCAATTTGGCAACCTTAGAATAGAGAATATAGCTCCGGAAGACGAAAAATGTCCAAGGGGCACTTACACCAAGGCCGCCAAAGCCCGTGCCGAAAAGGAATACTTAAAACTTTGAACCCATGGCAAAACGCTTATGGCTATTATGGACAGTAGTAATTGCAGGGATTTGCTCCTGTGAAGATATTCTGGAGGAAGTGGACATTTCCAACAGGGAAGTTGTGCTTTTTGCTCCTTTGGACAGTACCGTTATCAACTCGAATGCTATAAATTTTAACTGGGACGGCGTAAAAGACGCCACCGCCTACCGCTTCCAACTGGCCCTTCCCAACTTTACGGAAACGCAACAGTTCGTTTTGGACAGTATTTTTCAGTTGGATACCTTGAATCAAGTGGCCACCCAACTGCAACTGACTTTGGAAAATGGCAATTATGAGTGGCGGGTAAAAGCCCTGAATAGCAATTTTGAAACCCCCTACTCCATCAGCGCCTTTGTGGTTGCCGGGGAAGATAACCTGGACTTGTTACCTCCAAACAGGCCGCAATTGGTAGCACCTATAGACGGTACCAACCAGGATAATGCCATCGTAAATTTTAGCTGGACCCGGGAAGATGTTCCGGGAACGGCAGAGCGGGACAGTATTTATTTTTATTCTGATGCGGAACTACAAAATTTGGTAGGTAAAGATCTGGGGGCCAACAAAACCTTCTCGGCCAGCTTCACCGCAGGTATTTATTTTTGGTTTGTAACGGCTTTTGATACCGCAGGGAATGAAAGCGAGGATAGTGAAGTCTTTAGTTTTATAATAAATTGATATGGGGAAAAACACAAAGACCTATGTGTTGCTCGCCGTGGTGCTAGTCATTTGGGGGATAATTGCCGTTCGCATCTTCTCTACGATTTCCCCGGAAACACAGGAAGAGCAAGCGATCTCAAAAGCCTCCTTTACCCCGTTAAAAGTAATAGCCCCGGACACCTTTAGCATTAATGCAGATTATCGGGATCCCTTTTTGGGTACTTATCCTGCTTCAGCAGCAACAGCCGCAAAACCCAAACGGACTCCGAAAAAGGAAATGCCCGCTATTGCCGTCCAATACACAGGTTCCATGGTGAACAGCAGCGCTAAAAAGCACATTTACTTTGTCACCATAAATGGACAGCAGCATTTATTGGAGAAAGGCAAAACCGCCGGGGATGTTACCCTTATTCACGGTACTGAGAAAGCCATTACCATACGGTACCAGGGGTTCACAAAGCTTGTAGCATTGCAGCAATGAAATTTGGATACAAAATAAGAGCCGGCGCTTTGCAATTTGTCCTGTTTGTCGGGGCAGTAATTGCCGTTCTGTTGCTCACTTTCGTACTACTCAATTACAGCCATTTGCTGTTTCTAAAAAAAACAGACAAATTCATTGATACGGTCAAACGACCCGATATGGCCCTGTTGCACCATCTTCAGGACAACCCGCAACCCTTGGAAACGGTATTGGAAGACGGTATAGTAACGGAGATCTCTCAGGGGTATTGGGGTGTTTTTGGAATGGCCAAAGTAACCGCAGTTTTTCAAAAAAACCATTTTACTAAAATGGCCTTAACGGGATCAGGGTTATATGACCCAGATGTGGCACTATTCCTCCGGGAGAATGACCGCCCAATGATTATTACCGGTAGTGCCCAAATCCGTGGGAACGCTCAACTACCACAACAAGGTATCCGTCCGGGAACTATTGCCGGACAATCGTTTTATGGCAACTCCCTTATTATTGGAGAACAACTACTTAGCAACAGAAGGCTCCCGGAACTGGCAGCTGCATCCCGTACGGCAATACGGGAACTCTTTTCCGGAAATTCATCTTTCACCGGATTACAATCCGGAAATTTTACGAGAAATGAACTGGTCCATTCCTTTTCGGAACCCACATTATGGCTGGATGGAGATCGCTTGGATCTATCAGGAAAAAAACTGGTGGGAAACATTATCATCAAAGGGAGTTACAGGTTGGTCGTTGAGAATACCACGCAATTGCAGGATGTGATTTTAGTAGCCCCTGAAATTGTAGTACAGGATGGCGTAAGAGGTACTTTCCAGGCTTTTGCTACGGAGCATATTGCCATAGGGAGAAATTGTGCCCTTAATTATCCTTCGGCCCTGCTGCTCCTGGATCAAAAAAAGACCGATCCATCCGGAAGAAATACCTTTGGTATAGCCCCGGAAATTGATATTTCAACAAACACGAGCATTAAGGGTGTAGTTTGTTATCTCACCAAAGACAACACCCAACAATTTCATCCTCAGATCAAAATAGATGAAAGATCATTCCTCATAGGACAGGTATATTGTGAAAGGAATTTGGAATTAAAAGGAACGGTTTTGGGTCATGTTGCCACCCATAGTTTTATTGCCCTGGAAAACGGAAATGTATACCAAAATCATCTCTATAATGGGGTGATTGATGTGACCCAACTGCCATTTCAATATAAAGGTTTGCCGTATGGTACAGGAACTAAAAATGGTGTTGTGAAATGGTTGTATTAAAAAAATTACCTGCCTCCACCTTAATGGAAACCATGGTAGCTACGGTATTGATTGTCGTTATTTTTATGATGAGTAGCTTGATCATGAATTCTTTAATGGCTACTCAGGTCAACGCCAATCTTTCCCCTGTCAAAGAGCACCTTCGTGGGCTGGAATACGAGTATTTATCCCAACAGCTACCATTGCCCTATTACGAGGAGTGGCGCGGATGGAATATAGCCGTCACTTCCGGGGAGGATCGCCAGGTGCCTGTTGTTGAATTACGTGCCGTACATCTCACCTCCCAAAAGGAAGTACAAACCATAGTGATACCAAATGATTGACATGAGATCAAAAATTAAAGGGTTCACGTTAAGTGAAATGTTGGTGGTTATTCTAATTACTGTAGTGGTAGTGGGTTTGGCGTTCTCTATGTTGAATGTAGTGCAAAGGCAAATGCGAAATGCCCGGGAAAATCTTTCCGAAAGGAGCGCCAAAAATGAGTTGCGACAGGCTATGTGGAGGGATTTTGGAACTTTTCCGACGCTTTACTTTGATCAAAACCAACAGCAATTGGTATGTACAAGTCCCATTGCTCAGGTAAATTATCTATTTCAGGAAGGCCGTGTGATACGGGATCGGGATACGTTTGCCATCGCCGTTAAAAACAAAAATATGTACTTCTCCGGACAGCAGGTCTTGTCTGGGAAACTGGATGCCATACAATTGGAGTTTGAAGGAGAACAGCATACAACTATGATGATATATAAGATCAATGCGGCTAAAGCATTCATGGAATAATGGGATTTAAACTGAATGACATTGCAACGGAAACTACCACGGCAAAAACAAAAAATGCCTGGGATGATACTATTTGGAAAAAGGAAATTGTGCTTTTTAGCACTCCCTTTTCCAATAAGGCCAAAGAGGATTTCTATACCGAGCTTAGTGTATTGCTTAAAGCAGGTATCACACTGAAAGAAGCGCTGGAACTGGTACAGGAAGGTCAAAAAAAGAAAAAACTCAAGGAATATATCAAGGCGATGGCGACTAAATTGGTCGCCGGACATAGTTTCTCGGAAGCGTTGAAGGAAGAGAGTGTATTTACGGAATATGAATACCATTCCATTCATATTGGAGAAGAATCCGGGACGCTACCGGAAATAGTAGAAGAACTGGGTAGTTTCTTCTCCAAAAAAAATGAACAACGGAGAACCCTGATCAATGCGCTTACCTATCCCATAATTATTCTTACTACCGCCATTTTGGTGGTAATATTTATGCTGCGGTTAGTGGTGCCCATGTTTCAAGACATTTTTGAACAAAATAATGTGGAGCTTCCGTGGATAACCAAGATGGTAGTGGCGGTGTCCAACTTTTTTGGGGAATTCGGGGGGTGGCTACTCTTTATACTCCTCCTTTTACTGGTAGCGCGTAGGCAATTCCTTAAAAACAGTTCCTTGAGGAAAATTTGGCACGGTTTTCTATTAAGAATTCCTTATTTGGGCGCTTTTACCAAAGCAGTATATATGGCCCAACTCACCAGGGCTATGAGTTTGTTGTCCGCCTCAAAAGTTCCTATGACCAATAGTATTGAACTCGCCGGCAAAATGATTGATTTTATCCCGATACAAGAAAGTTTACAACAGGTAAACCAGAATATCCTGAAGGGAAAGTCCCTGTCTAAAAGTCTGGGGGAAAATGCCCTCTTTGATGCCAAAATGACCTCCCTGATCAAAGTTGCTGAGGAGACCAACCAAACTGAATTTATTTTTGAGCGGTTAAACCATCAATATTCCATAGAGGTTCAGCAAAAATCAAAACTACTTTCAACGCTATTGGAACCTCTTATTATCCTGGTAGTAGGCCTCTTTGTGGGAGTTATTCTAATTGCGATGTATCTGCCTATGTTCAAATTGGGAAGCATCCTGGGATAGTGCATGGCCAACCAAATCCCCTTTAGTGTTTATAAAACCATGTACCGGAATTTCGTCCACTTCCTTTACCACCAGGCAACGAGACCATCGGAAAAACTGGGATATTGAATTACCTTTACGCCATCTTCGTTCTCTTTGGTATCCTTGTCCCAGTAAATGTCATCCCAAAAATCAATAACCTCGTTTCCGGAGGTATCCATAAAAGCCCATTGTTCCCCTTTTCGTATCGCTGCTAAGCCCTCATAAAAGGCGCCACTTCATCTAAATTCCAGGGAAGTTGGACCATTATTACAGTACCCGGCAAACAGGCAACTACTATTATTAAGTTTTTCATTGCCTTGTACCTTTTATTTTGTTTTGCTCTCAAAACATAAGATTGGAATAGACCATGCTCTTCAGTTCTTTGGGTAGCGAAGCCCGAATATCTTCCAATTCTCCTAAAGAAACATATTTACGCAAATAGATGAAGGTAGTTTTGATATACTGTTCCGCCACCTCATCGCTATATTCAAAATCGTTTACCGCAGCAGGACCATCGTGTTGTCGCACCAGGTCTATAAACTCCGGCATATGCTTTATACGTGGCTTTTTCTTTTTACTACTCCATCCATGCACATAAGCCCCTTTTAAGAACATAGGAAGCTGTGCCATGAATTGGAGGGACTCCTGCATAGGGATAATGTCCCGCAGTGCGTGTAGTATCGAAAGCAAGATTCTACCCGCTTTTTCGGTGTTGTCACCGAGGTTCATTTCTTTAGCATAATCCTTCAAAAATCTATTTCCCTCCGAGGCGTATTGATTAAAATTTAGCGCCATAACCTTGTTGTTGAATTCCTACAAATATGAATATTCTTCTCCTTATACAGAATGACGTAGGTCATGGTAAGGTGCACTGTGGCCGTTTATTTTAGCATTTAAATGTTGGGCAAATGATTATAAGATATCCGGTAGGCACAAATACCTATGAACTCCTTGAAAAGAAAAAGATAGCACCCCTAGCTAAACGACAACATGAAACGCATATTAATCCCCGTTGATTTTTCGGAGCATTCTCAAAATGCCCTTGAGGTTGGCGCTACTCTTGCCAACCGGTTTGGTGCAAGACTGATTCTTTTTCACATGATTGGGGTATCCGGCGCTGTATTCGCCAAATCGGAATTAGAAGAACAGGAAGAAGTGAAGTATTACTTAAAACTGGCCAGGGAGAAATTAGCCTCCTTCCTGGATAAGCCATATTTGAAAGGCCTGCAAATAGAAACCATTATTCAAAACCTAAAAGACTTTGCAGAGGTCGCTGCTGTGGCAGGGGAAAAACAGGCAGACCTCATTGTGATGGGGTCCCATGGAACGAGTGGGGTAAGCGCTTTTTTTGTAGGCTCTAATACAGAAAAGGTGGTGCGTACATCAGAAACCCCGGTCTTAGTGATAAAATCGAAAAAAACAGACTTTGCCGTTACCACCCTTGTGTTTGCCAGCGATCTTCAACCGCAATCCATACCGGCATATAAAAAGGTGGAGCATTTTGCTCAACTGTTTTCTGCAGAATTGAAATTGGTTTATGTTAATACTGTAGGGGCTGGTTTTAGAAGTAATGGTCAAATACAGGAATACACCAGGCGTTTTGTTACCGCCCTGGGCAAAGATATCCCCATAACCATCTATAACGATTACAGTGTGGAATTAGGGATTTATAATTACGCCAAGACCGTCAATGCAGACATGGTGGCCCTACCCACCCATGGAAGAAAAGGACTGGCACACTTCTTTTGGGGCAGCATAGGAGAGCATCTGGCCAATACCGTCGCTTTACCGGTACTCACCATAAAGATATGATCAGACCGCAAAGAGCAGTTGAAGCCTTCCCAAAAGTACCAACTCCGCTTTATTGCTTCCCGCAAAAGCGGCTGCGATAGCCCTTGCCGTTCCTATTATTAAGTCCCGGACCTTGGTATTAAATAGAATTTTGTGTTCCGTATAAAAGGTCTCGAAGGCCTCGTAACACTCCTCCCCATCCTTTTCATATTCCAATAACCAATCAAACACAGTTTCTATCTGGAACGCAGCATCCGTCCCATATTCATCTTCAACATCATCTAATGCTAACCAATGTGCCCGTACTACCTCTTTTAACCGTTCAATTTCTTTGGTATGCACACTGTCATCCGCAATAGCCACAGCATAAAAAAGCTTTCCCAAATTCTGATAAAATTCTTTGACTATTTCCTGTTTTGCTTCCAACATTTCCTTAAATTAAAAACTGAAGGGGAAAATTACGAATATGGTGATATCTTTTTTATGACCGGGGTCAGTATGTACTTCGTAAATTTGAGTAGTGAAGCTATTTGAAGAGAACGATATTTTTAGGATTTTATCGGAAGCTATTTCCGAGGGGATTCTTATAGTGGATCGTAAACAACAAATAGTAGCCAGTAATGCGGCTGCCAATAAAATGTTCGGGTATCCCAATCAAAAGCTAAATGGCGCTACTCTGAACACCCTACTTCCCCAAAAAGAGCATAGCCTCCATGACCACCACTTTGCCTCGTTTCTGGAAAAGGGTGAGAAGCGGGGTATGGGACAGGGATTGGATTTGTTTGGCGTACGGAAAGACGGCACGGAATTCCCCCTGGAAATTGGTCTAAATCCTTTTACACTGCTCCGCAAAAAGTACGTAATGGCTTTGGTTGTAGACATTACCGAGCGCAAAAGGGCGGAACAGACCATAAGCCATTGGTTCCGAGTTTTTGATGAGTCCTTAAATGAAATTTATGTTTTTGATGCGGATTCTTATGCTTTTTTAAATGTTAATCTGGGAGCACAACGCAACTTGGGCTATTCCCTGGAAGAGTTGGGAAAAATGTCTATTCTGAATGTGGAATCGGAACTAAATCCGGATAGCTATTCCAGACTAATACAACCTTTGCTTCATAAACAAAAGGAAAAGATTGAGTTTGAAACGGTCCACCGGCGCAAGGACGGTTCTACTTATCCGGTAGAAGTGCATTTACAGTTGTCCAAACTTGGAAAACAGCAGGTGGGAGTGGCCATTGCCTTGGATATTACGGAACGTAAAAACTACACCCAACGCCTGGAACGGACCGTAGAGGAGCGTACCCTACAACTTCGGGAAGCCCTTACCAAAGAAAAAGAACTTAACGAGCTCAAAACCAAGTTTCTGTCTTTGGTATCCCACGAATTTAAAACGCCCTTGACCAGCATTCTCACTTCAATCTCTTTATTGTCCAAATACACGGAAACTCATCAACAGGAGAAACGGGATAAGCACATCCAAACTATTAAATCCAAGGTGAAGTATTTGGACACTATCCTTTCGGATTTCCTGTCTATTGAACGTTTAGAATCCGGAAAGGTGAGATATAACCTCACTTGTTTTCCCCTGAGCAAGTTGATCAATGAAGTGGTCTACAGTTCAAATACGTTACTAAAAGAAGGGCAACGAATTTTATATCCGGAGAATATTGACGGTGTTACCGTACATTTTGATGAAAGGATCATGAACCTTGCCTTATCCAATCTGGTACACAATGCCATAAAGTATTCACCGGAAAACACCAATATTGAGCTTATGGTGGAACAGCAGGAGACCGCACTTTTAATTCATATAACAGATCAGGGCATGGGTATCCCCAAAGAGGACCAACGCTTTATTTTTGATCGGTATTTTCGGGCAAGCAATGTGCTTACTACTCAGGGAACAGGAATAGGCTTGAATATTGTAAAACAGCATATGGCCAATCTAGGGGGGGAGATCACTTTCATTAGTGAGTTAGGAAAAGGCTCCCGATTTTCCCTGATGATACCAAGCAAAATAGAATCTTATGAAGAAAATCCTGTTAGTTGAAGACGATACTTCCCTGCGCGAGAATATTGAAGAGCTTTTGGATCTCTCCGGTTTTTTAGTGATAGCAGCGGCAAACGGAAAAACCGCAGTCCAACTGGCCAAAAAGGAAATTCCTGACTTGATTTTATGTGATATCATGATGCCTGAAATGGACGGTTATGAAGTATTGGAACTTCTTTCCGAGTATGAAGCGACCCGTCATATCCCCTTTATTTTTGTTTCTGCCAAAACCGAACACAGGGATGTTAGAAAAGGAATGGATCTGGGGGCAGATGATTACCTCACTAAACCTTTTGAAGAGGAGGAACTATTGAACGCCATACAGATCCGGTTAAAAAAAGCGCAACTGCTCAAGGGTGCCTTGGCGGAATGGCACAAGAAAAACAATAGGACCAATAAGATTAGAACACTGAATCAGCTCAAAAACTTTTTCGATGATCACGGAGACGCGGTCAAGTTTAAAAAGGAAGAAAATATCTATAGCCTGGGAGAACATTCGAATAGTGTTTATCTCATTCTAAAAGGTGCGGTAAAATGCTATACGTTGGATGAGCAGGGAAAGGAATTGATTACTTCCCTGTATGCCGAAGACGATTTTCTGGGATTTAATTCCTTGTTGGACAACATACCTTATGAAGAATATGCAGTAGCCCTGGAAGATGTAGAATTGGCCAGTATTTCCAAATCTGAACTTCGGGGCATTTTAGAAGAAAATCAAAAGGTTTCAATAGAACTCCTGGAAATTCTTGCCGATAGCATCACAGATATCAAAAAGCAACTCTTACAAATGGCCTATAGTTCGGTAAGAAAACGCACAGCCAGTACCCTGTTACAGTTTTCCAAAACGATGAATTATAAAAAAGGAGAACCTTTGAAAATTGCACGTAGTGATTTGGCAGGGGTAGCCGGGATAGCTACGGAAAGTCTTATCCGTACACTATCGGACTTTAAAAACGAAGGTTTAATTGCAATTACCAACAGAAACATCCAAATTTTGGATGAAAAATCCCTGCAATGTGTGAGTTGAATAAGAAGGATGGCATGATTTTAATCATAGTAAAAATACTTTTAGCGCGTTAATTTTATAGGATTAGGTTGTTATTGATGAAGAATGTTTTAGTCACCACGGATTTTTCGGAGAACTCCAAAAACGCCTTAAAATATGCTCAGCTTCTATTTGATGCCAGTCCCTGTAATTTTTTTATACTTCACGTAGATACCCTGTTAAATGCACAAGGAGAAACGCTTCCCCATATAAAGGGAAGTGGACGAATTACCTTCAAGGAATCACCAAAAGAAATGCTGACAGATCTCCTCAGCAGCACTAAGGCTTCCAATACCAACACAAAGCATTCCTTCATTGCGCTAAACGAGCACGGTTTTTTTATTGACACGGTAAAGACGCAGATCACAGATAAAAACATTGACCTCATTGTAATGGGTACTAAGGGGGTCACGGGATTACGGGAAAAGGTGCTGGGTAGCAGCGCCGGTGATGTGGTGACAAAAGTGCAGCGCAACACCATTGTAGTTCCTGAAGACGTAAGGTTCACCAAACCAAAGGAGATTGCCTTTCCTACTGATTTCAATATTTTTTATTCCCACAAGATCCTTAGCGCTTTAACAGAAATGCTGAAAATAAACTCAGCTACGCTCAGAATTATGAATGTAATGAAGAATGGAACCGTGCTCAATCAGGAACAAGAAAATAACAAGGCGTATTTATTGGACTTTATGGGCGAGACCTTTTCAAAAAACTATAGCTTTCACACCGTAACCAACAAAAATGTAAAGTCTGCCATACAGTGTTTTGTGGAAAGCAGGGACATTGATATGATTATTATGGTAGCTAAAAACCTGAACTTCATCCAGCAAATGCTTTTCGATTCTATTGTGGAAAGGATCAGTTTCCATACCAAAATCCCTTTTTATGTCATTCATGATTAAGGTGGGCCGATAGCGAAAAAGAGGTTGACCAAAATCATTTTATGGGTAGAAAGGTACCCTTACATTTGAGAAAACCGGGTTACAATGCGAACTGTTCTTATTCCTACTGATTTTTCTGAAAATGCCCTTCATGCTCTTACCTATGCCCAGGAGCTATTTAAGTGCAAAAGAACCGAATTCTACATTTTGCACGCTTTTGCGGATGAAGTATACGCAAAATTTAAAAATACCAGTATTGAGGAGCGAAAAAAGACAGAGCGGGAAATACGAAAGCAAACCGAAAAAAAGTTGGCTGGATTGGTCGCAGCAGTGCTTGGAGAACCTCCTAACCCCTTGCACAGGTTTGAGACGATAGCCGCTTTTGATAGCCTGGTAGACGCTGTGAACGATTTTGTAAACCAGCACAATATTGATCTTGTGGTAATGGGGACAAAAGGAGAGACCAGTGATAATACAACCATTTTTGGAAGTTATACCATACAGGTTTTTAAATATGTTACTTGTCCCGTTTTGGCGGTTCCCGCGGATTTTGAGTACCAACAACCTAAAACCATTCTTTTTCCTACAGATTACATGCTTCCTTATAAAAGGAGGGAACTCAAGTTATTGGATGACCTTGCCGGTGATTTCAAATCAGAAGTCCGCTGTCTATATATTTCAGACTTCAATGAACTAAGTGATCGTCAAATAGATAACCAGATTTTCCTAAAAGAAACGCTTTCAAGGGCTTACCTTGCGTTTGAAACCCAACCGATCAAAAACAAGGTTGACGCAATTTTAGATAATATCACCTCAAACAATGTAGACATGCTGACCATGGTGAATTCCAGGCACTCTTTCTTTGAGGATATGTTATACCAATCCTCAATTGACAAATTAGGCTTAAAGATCAAAGTACCTTTTTTAGTCATGCAAAACCTACCCCGATAAGTACAATATCCATGAAAAGAATTCTTTTACCTACCGATTTTTCAAGAAATGCCTGGAACGCTATAGAATACGCATTGCACTTGTTAAAAGACGAATCCTGTACCTTTTATCTATTAAACACGTATACCCCGGTATTTTATAGAGTAGATTATCTTATTGGCGGACCCGCCGTGAGCGCTATTCCCGATATAGGGGTAGATGTCTCCCTGGCAGGTTTGGAACGCTCAGTAGAGCGAATAACAAAAAAATTTCAAAATCCTAACCATCAATTCAAAACACTTTCTGCATTTAATACGCTTACCGACGAGGTAAACAAAGTTTGTGAAAAAGAGCAAATTGATCTCTTAATAATGGGTACCAAAGGAGCCTCTGGCGCCAAAGAGATATTTCTGGGATCTAACACAGTTCATGTGATAAGAAAAGCCGAAATTCCTGTACTGGCCATTCCGGAAGACTTTGAATACAAACCTTTTGAAAATATAGTACTCCCTACGGATTATCAGTTCAAGTACCAGCCTGAAGAATTAGAACCCTTATTTGAAATTGTCAAGAAGCACCATGCTACCCTGCATGTAGTGCATGCCGTTGAAGATGACCTCAACCCTGTACAACAGGAAAGTAAACACTATTTACAGGAGCTATTGGAAGATTTTCCCACAGTGATCCAGGACATCACAGAGGAGTATATGCCCAATACAGTGCACACCTATGTGGAAAAGAACAACATTGGTCTCGTGGCAATGATGAATAGAAAATATACCTTTTTACAACGCCTGTTGTTTAAGCAAAATGTTGATGCTGTGGGTTACCACTGCGCTGTTCCTTTTTTAGTGCTACCGGACACTTCTGAATCCTAAAAACCCAGCTATGAAGAATATTCTCATACCTACGGATTTCTCAGAAAATGCCTGGAACGCAGTATTTACGGCGGTGAAGTTATTTGGTAATTTCAGTTGTCGCTTTTATCTAATGCACGCCTGCCAGCCAAAGGACGCCAATCTGAGGGGTTTTAAAAGCAGTGTGAGGGCAGGCACCGTTTATGATGCGTTGCAGGAGGCCTCAGATAAAAAGTTGTCCGAAATAGTCCAGTACCTTCAGGACCACCATGCTAATCCCAATCATCTTTTTGAAACTATCTCCTGTATGGGGGATTTGGCCGGTGGGGTTAAAAAAATGATTTCACGATATGACATTGGAACTATTGTCATGGGAACCAAAGGGGCATCCGGAGCAAGAGGAGTTTTTATAGGAAGCAACACCGTAAAAGTAATAAAGCAAATAAAAAACTGTGTGTTAATAGCGGTTCCTAAGGAATTTGATTTTAAATCCTTGAAGACAGTGGTCCTCCCCACAGAGTATGCCCACTTTTTCCCAAAACATATATTGTTCCCATTGCTGGAATTAGTTGCCCCGAAGGAATGTGAAATAAAGGTCTTCCATGTAGCCCAGGAGTTTAAACTGGACGAACATCAACAGGCCAATAAATCCATCTTGAAAAAGCGACTGGAAAAGTATCCCCATACCTTCTATAAGGTGAGCATAAAAACCACTGTAGCGCGAGCCATTAGGGAGTTTTCCGAAGAACAAAAGGCGGATTTAATTGTACTTACCAATTATTCCCATACTTTTTTAGAGAAAATGACCCAGGAACCCGTAGTAACTAAAGTTGCCTTTAAAACCAATATTCCATTAATGGTGCTCCCGGATTTTGAAGGCTAAAAGGAAATAATCAGGATATGAAATGAGTACAAACTATTGTAAGCATACCCTACCGAATAGGATCAAAACAAGTATTGCGAACCTTCGTGCATACTGTCGCCAAAGGCTTTGGCCGGCGGCGACCGACTGGCAGGAGCGAAGCCGTTCCATCGGTAGTAGATTTTAGGATATCCTTAATTTCAGTGTATCACAAAATCTTAATCAGATGAAACGAATAGTATTACCCACTGATTTTTCAGAAAACGCCTGGAACGCCATAGCCTATGCGCTGGCAGTCTTTAATATGGTGGATTGTCATTTTGTTGTGCTAAACGCATTTCAGGGGAGCTCATCAGGACTGATGACCAAAATAAGAATGGCTGGTGAGACCCGTCCTTATGAACTTTTAAAGGAGGAGTCCGAGCAGGAGCTTGAAAAAATAGTACAGCGGGCAAAATCCACTACTACCCACCCAAAACACACCTTTCAAGCCATATCCCTGCCAGGTAATCTAACCGATACCATTGGGAAAACCGTCCTGGAAGAACGTATTGACCTCATTATTATGGGGACAAAAGGCGCCACAGGATTAAAGGAGGCTTTTTTAGGCAGCAACGCCTACAAGGTTATTAAAAATATCAACTTCTGCCCCATTATTGTAGTCCCGGAAAACTGGGAAAAAAGCTTGCAAAAAAGAACCATTCTTTTTGTCACCGGATATGAGCATATGTTTGAGGCCTATGAATTTAAACCTATACTTGATCTTTCCGGGCTATTACAGAGTAAAATTATAGTAGGGCATATGGGCAAACATAATGAACTTGAGCCCGCACAGCAGCAGGCGAAAGAGCTGGTAAAAAAATACCTTAACACGGCAGATTATGAATTTGTGGAGATGAAAGAAGAAACTTTCCTGAATACCTCCATACAAAAGATGGTGGCGGAAAGCGACCAAATAGGAATGATCGCCATGATTGATTACTGGCATAGTTTTTTTGAAAAAATAACCGATGAGCCCGTTATTAAAAAAGTGGCCTTTAATACCAAAGTGCCCTTCCTGGTAATGCATCTTGTGGAATAGCAACGACCTGAAAAACCTTAGCAGGCCTCCTTTTTATCCATATCATTGCCAACACATTGGTCCAAAAACAGTTCCAGAACGTTTTGCAGTTTATCAAATGCCAAACAAAACCTGTTCGCCTGAAGCTCCAGGGAGGCTTGCCCCGAATTGTCTTCCCCAGATCCATTGGAAAGCTTACGGATCAAATGATTGTTCTCATCGCTAAGCTCTCGTAATGAACGTATAATTTCCCTGGCTTCTTCCAAATGATCTATGGTCTTTAAGTGCTCAATTGAGGCGAGAAGCTCCTTTTCCCTTGCAGTAATATGTTGTTTATACTCCAGCAGCCTGCGCTGAGTGTCCGCTAATTCCATGAATTATGATTTTTTGGAAAAATAAAGGCTTAGATGTAGTAGCTAAATGACCCACGTCATTCCGTTCAAAAAATCAGCGTTTTTGTACAGGTCCGTCCCAGGCTAAAAATTAGGCCTGATCTTATGATCAGGATCATAGGGTACATTTCTGTCACCAACTAGTTTTACAATTATCCAATGCCATAATTCCCGTTGCGATGATGAACATACTGCTTCCCACAGATTTTTCAGAAAATGCCTTTAATGCGGCCTGCTACAGCATGGATATTTTGAAAGAAACTACCTGCATTTTCTACCTTTTACACACCTATACCCCCCCGATCTACCGAATAGACTATGCCTTTGGAAGCCCTGGTCAATTGGGCCTCCCGGATGACCAACAGTACATTGCTGAAAAAGGTTTGGATACGTTTAGACAAAGTCTGGAAAAAAGGTTTCAAAATCCCAGACATACATTTGTGACATATTCTGCCTTTAACACTTTGGTGGATGAAGTGAACAAAGTAGTGTTATATAAGAATATTGACCTGATCATTATGGGAACTCAGGGGGCTACGGGTGCCAAAGCAGTTCTTTTTGGTTCCCATACCGTACATGTTATACAAAAAGCTGTTGTTCCGGTTTTGGTAGTGCCTTCCCGCTATGCATTTCTTCCCCCAACTGAAATCTTATTTGCAACAGATTTTGAAATTGACTATCAGAACACGGAGTTCAGCCCGTTACTACAACTTGCACAATTGTGGCATTCCAAGATACATATCCTGCATGTTACTGCACCTGGAGGGTTGACCCGGGAACAAGTAACGCACAAGGGATCTTTGGAAAAATTCCTTGGAAAAATCCCCATGCAGCATCATGATATGCCCGATCAGGAATTGGTTTTAGCCTTGAATAACTTCCTGTCCAATACGCCGGTTAACCTGCTGGTCATGGTACAAAACAAGCACAGTTTTTTAGAAAGGCTGTTCATTACACCCACCATCCGGAATATTGGCTTGCACAGTATCCTCCCTTTTTTGGTTTTACCATACAAGGATAAAAACCTAGATTAGTCCGCTATTCACAAACAGAAAATTGATCAATATCATAGGCGATCTTACTGCTACAATATAGTTTTAGAATAAAAGCTAAAAGTTATGAACAAGAGAGTTTTACTTCCCACGGATTATTCAAAGAATGCGATAAATGCTATTCGCTATGCACAGGAATTGTACCAGGACATTGAATGTGATTTCTACTTACTGAACGCTTTTCAGGTGTCCGGATACAGATTGGATAGTATGAGGATACCCGAACCTGGGGAATATTTTTATGAAACCGCTAAAGCCAACTCGGAAGAAGGAATGTCGCGTTTGATGGAAATGATACGATCACGTTCTGAAAACCCAAAACATCACTTTCATACTATTTGTACGTTGAACAGTTTGGTAGAAGCAATTAAAAATCTAATTGTGCAAAAAGACATAGATATCATTGTCATGGGGACAAAAGGGATCACCGCATCAAAAGCCAGGATATTTGGCACCAACACGGTTACGGTAATGGAACAAATAAGAGAGTGCCCTGTAATTGCTGTTCCGGAAAACCCGGCCTTTTCGCCGCCAAAAGAAATTGTTTTCCCAACAGACTACAAAACGAATTATAAAAAAAGGGAAATAAACCATCTTGTGGAAATTGCAAAAGTCCACGGATCAACAATACATGTATTACACATCGATAAGGATAAAAAAGGGAAATTGAGTAAAAAGGAACTAGCCAATAAAGAGCTCTTACAAGATATTCTTAAGGGAACGGACTACGAGATGCACTTCTTACCCGCCACCAAGGTTACCAAAGGGATACAAATTTTCATAGAGCGTGGGAATTGCGACATGATTGCCTTCTTAAATAGAAAACACTTGTTTTTTGGAAGTATTTTGTCCAACCCTCTGGTCAAGGAGATCGGTTATGAACCCAAAACACCCATTCTGGAATTAAACGATAATTAAAAGCTAGACCAATGAAATGCGTAGGAATATGGTTAGATAAAGAAAAGGCGTATTGTTTTATAGTAGACAATGGAAAGGAAAGCTTTGTGACGGTTCCCTCGGAAATGGAATTCTTTAATCCCAGGGGAGGGTCGCGTTCCAAAACCAGATGGGGACCACAAGATGTGGTACAAGACAGCAAATACCTTGAACGGGAGAGGCACCAATTAAAGCGTTATTTTGAAAATATCGTACAAACCGTAAAAAAGGGGGATGAATTGGTCATCTTTGGACCCGCCCAAACTCCGGAAAAATTTTATAAAATGTTGGAGGAAAATCATCCTAACCTGGCACAAAAGGTGAAAAAAATAGACAGGGCAGACAGCATGACCCATAATCAAATCAAGGCTTTGGTAAGACAAGCATTGAACTTATGATTTCTGTTAATAACAACAACGAACTGCTCCTTTTAGAATCTCCTGGATAGTAAAACTAAACCCTATTGGTTACAGGCGTAGAGGCCTGGTGGCAAAATGGAGAAATTGATCTATATCATTTTGTATCCCCAGCCAACTATGTACATTAAAAACTGATCAAAAAAAGAATACTAGTGGCAACACAGGAAAAAAGAGTTCAGGAGTTGCACCTGGAACTACAGGAATGGCGGTCTCATATCTATTTTATTGAAGACGAAATGCACTTTATGGACAAGTTATTGCACTCTTATGTCTTTGAACCCAGAACGCCCAACCTGTTTGAACGATTGGAAAAGTTTAAAGCAGAATTGGATGCTTCTAAAAAGGATAAAAAAAAGCTCAAAGGTTTAATCACAAAACATGAGAATACTATTGGCGGAATTATGGAATGTACTTCGGAGGTTCGTGATACTGCCTGTTACAAGAAACATGTTGAACTCCAGAATAGATTAACCCGGTATTTTGAAGATTATCGCAATCTAAAATCGGCAGTCTATGCTTATGCGGGATCAATCTTAAAGCGGAGAAAACCTTAAATCGATGAATGCCCTTTCGTTCCCTGATGAATGCTTCCAAATTGGATTGCACTTGATGTTCCTCCCGGACATAAAACAGAACATTCCCGCTTATCCTACCGGTAGCCTTAGACTACTTTGGCACAGAGCGATTTAAAATTTGACGGTCTCAGAAATCTAAAAGTCATGAACACTAAGAATCAAAAAAGAAAATACGTAGAATGGTTAAGCGCAGAAGAATTGCATCATGAATCGTTACGCTGGATTTCAATATTACATTTTGCCGGGGATGAACAGCGGTTTTTGAACAACCTAGTCAAAGAAAACACCCTGGATCTTGTAGACCCTAAAGTGTTTAGAAAAGTTAAACCGGTTATCGCCAAAATTGATACACTGGAAAAGAAGCTAAAGACATTGCTTAGGAGGGTACAACTGCATGAAAATCAATTGCAAATTATGGTGGATGATGTGGATCAATTAAAGATGGAAAGTGCCTATTTGGAAACCCATGCGGACCTTTCCCAGGAAGTACTGGATTATTTTGAAGCCTACCGTGCTTCAAAAACCAGGATCTTCAAAATTATTTCTTCTATTATGAAAAAGAGAAGACAAAAAAGATTACTAACTTAACGTTGCAAGGGTGACACGGAACCTTTGCCCCCTGTTTTATTCAATGTCCTATGAGAAAAAGTAGTATTCTAGCGGTGTTGGTTTTAGCCGGTTGTTCCTCAACTAGCTTGGTAACCAACTGGAAAAACCCCGATATTGTCATATTTGATGCCAGTAAAGTCCTCATTGTGGGCATGACTCCAAATGAGGAGGTCCGGGAAAAGTTTGAAACCAAACTCCAAAAAGAGTTTACCAAAAGGAAAGTGGAATCTTTTAGGAGCATTGATCTGTTCGATGTAGCATTCACCTCCTCAGAAAAATCGGAAGAAGAACTTTCCGAGGTAGAACAACAATTGTTGGATAAGGGTTTTGATGCTATTCTATTTACCAAGGTAGTTGGTTCTGAAAACAGGACCACTTTTCGAAAACGAATGTCAGATGTTGATCGTTTTATCAACACTTTTAGGGATGATTATTTGGAACACCAGCCTATTTATTACGAGGAAGGCTATTATGACGAGTTTACTATTTACCAGGCCGAAACCTCCTTATACTGTATTTGTGTGGGAAAAGAACGCGAACTGATCTGGCGGGGGAATATAGATGTAATGGACCCTAAAAATATGGACAAAAGCATAAAGGACTATATAAAGCTAGTGGTCTTTGCACTGGAAGAACAAGACATTATCTTTCACAAAGTATGGGAAAATGAAGCTACTGGTCTATAGCACCAAAGAATTTGAGCTTGAAAATCTAAAAAAAGCCAATAGAAACAAACACAGGATCACCTATGTTACCGATGCCCTGGATAGTACCACAGCCACTTTGGCTGCAGGTCATGATGCCATTTCCATTTTCTCCGGGGACGATGCCTCCATGGTGGTTCTTGAAATACTCAAGGAACTGGGGGTGCAATATATCACGCTACGATCCGCCGGTTATAACAATGTAAGCATCGAGTCCGCCAAACGCATTGGCCTCAGAGTCGCCAATGCTCCCGATTATTCCCCTCACGACATTGCTGAGCATACTATTTGTTTACTGTTAGCATTGAACCGAAAGTTAATCAGAGCCCACACCCAGGTACAGCACTATAATTTCCTCCTGAATGATCTTATGGGATCTAATGTATACGGGAAAACCGTGGGGGTAGTAGGTACGGGCAGGATAGGTTCTATTTTGGTGAAATTGTTCCACGCATTTGGCTGCAATATTCTTGCATGCGATTTGGCACATAACCATTTCCTGGAAAACCAATATGATCTGGAATATGTGGGTTTAAAAGAGCTATGCAAAAAATCGGATATTATCAGTATTAATGTTCCTTTGACCCATGATACCCACCACATGTTTAACATGTCTTTGTTCGAACTAATGAAAGAGCAGGTTGTCCTGGTAAACACGGCCAGGGGTGCAATTGTACACACAAAAGATCTAATTAAAGTCCTGAAAAGTGGCAAAATAGCGGGGTACGCGACTGACGTTTACGAAACAGAAAAAGGAATTTTCTTTAAGGATAACAGCATAACCGGTATTGAAGACGAACAACTTAAGGCATTGATTGCTTTGCCCAATGTGCTGCTAACCCCCCACCAGGCATTCGTTACCCAAGAAGCCCAAAAAAGCGTCGCCGAAACTACGATATATAATTTGGATTGCTGGGAAGAAAACAGAAGCTGTAAAAATGAATTGGACTATGAAAGCCTTCTATTATAACAATGGACTTAAAAGCTTAGCGGTTCCTTCAACTATCCTGGTGGACCAACTTCTTTTTTGATGTTGTTCATAGTCCAATGGAATAGACCTTGAACAATCTCTTAAAAAATCAGCTTTAAGCTTTTTACTTATTTCGGCATTATAAATAATTGCGTTTACCTCATAATTTTGTTGCAGACTTCTGTCATCCAGATTAGCAGTTCCTATGCTTGTCAACTGATCATCACTTACTACTGTTTTGCTGTGTAAAAAACCGTCTGGATGAAGATATACTTTGATACCCGCCTTCAGATAGGCTTCAAAGTAGGATCTCACACACCAATCCACCACTTTACTATCCGTTGAGGAAGACAATAGTAATCTTACATCCACCCCACTTAAAGCAGCGGTCTGTAAACTTTTTAAAATTGAGGGGTTGGGTATAATATACGGATTGGTAATATAGACGTAGTCTTTAGCCTGATTGATCATTGAAAAGTAGACCTGTTCAATAAACGCAAAATCATCATCAGGACCACTGGGAACAATCTGGACCAAGGTTTTCCCGTGGTTCTCGTCTTGTGCAAAAAAGGAAACGTTGGTTTGTACTTTTTGCCCACTGGCCAGATACCAGTCAGAAAGGAAGGTCCTGTTTAAAAAGCGGGTGGCTTCCCCGGTAATTTTTAAATGGGTATCGTGCCACTTTCCCAAAGAGGGATCTCCTTTAAGATATTTATCCGATATATTAATCCCTCCGGTGAACCCTATGCGGTTATCCACGACAATGATTTTTCTATGGTTCCTATAGTTGAGAGAGGCCAAAAACTTGCTGAACCGAAAAGGAAGAAACTGCTCCACAGCCACCCCGGCCTGCTTTAACCTCTTGATATAAGACCGGCTTAAGGAATAACTTCCCACACCGTCATACAACAACCGGACAGTGACATTTTCCTTCACTTTCCGTTCAAAAAGGTGTAATAACCTTTGGGCTAGCGCTCCTTCTTCAAAAATGTAATACTGAATATGAATATGGTCCCGGGCTTCTTCAAGGGCACCAAAAATGGATTCAAAAGTCTCCTTTCCATCATAAAGTATGGAAAGGTCATTGTTCGATGTCACAGGACATTTTGTTGTATGCCTTATTAATTTGGCAATCTTCTCGTTTGTCTTTGAAATGTTCCCTGGAGAAGTTTTCACCTGCGAAAAGGCGTCTAAGAACTCCTTTTTTAGCACAAACAGCTTGTTTTTTCGTCGGTTTCTCCCTAGTAAAAGATATAATAGCACCCCTCCTATGGGAATGGTAAAAATGGCTAACAGCCAAGCCAAAGTCTTGCTGGGACGCACCCCATACAACAGCAGACTTATTATCATTGATACTGCAATAAGCAAATAAACTACTATAAGTATAACAAGCAGCATAAAGAATTTTAACCCGGAGGATTATAAAGCTAGGGTAAAATTGACGGTACAAAAATGATCCTGGTCAAAATAAGATACCAGCAGTTTTACGCGTACTGATCCACATCATTTCCAAAACCTTATGTAGTTTTTATTTTAGGATGAGGCAGTAAATTAAGTGTAATCAAAAAACAACAATTATGTCACTAGTAAGATTTAAAAGGAAAAGACCCTTTGGAGACCTGGTCCGATCAGATTTCTTTGATGCGGATGATTTTTTTGACCCTCGCTTTTGGGATGATGATTTCGAAAAAACACGCTTTTGGACGGGAAAAACGGTAGCACCTGCATTGAATATCAAGGAAACTGAAGATGATTTTCAAATTGAATTAGCCGCGCCGGGATTTTCCAAAAACGACTTTGAAGTTACCATTGAAAACGGATGTCTTAATGTTTCCGGCAAAAAATCCACTTCAGAAGAGGAAAAAGAGGAGAACTACACCAGAAGAGAGTTTAGCTATAATGCTTTCCAACGTGCTTTGCAACTTCCTGAAAATGTAAAAGAAGAAGAGATCAAAGCACATTACGAAGATGGTATTCTCAGCTTTAAGCTCGCGAAAAATGAAGCCCTTAAAAAGCAAAAGGCCAAAGTGATCGAAATAGACTAGCGTTAACCTTTTCGATCAGAAATACCTTCTTGCCCATAAACTAAAATTACCCCAATATTCAGGTAAGGAGGTATTTCCAGTTTTCCGGGAAATAGACAAGGAAAAGGAATACGGCAACTTTGCACTTATTAAACCACCAGGATGAAAAAGATACTTTTGATCGAAGATGACCAGGATGTCCTTGAAAATACAGCAACCATTTTAGAATTCGCGAATTATAAAGTTGCTACCGCCGAAAATGGAAAAATTGGGATATCAAAAGCCAAAACCTTTAAGCCGGATATTATCATAAGCGATATTATGATGCCAGAAATGGATGGATATGCGGTCCTGGAGACACTAAATCAAGATCCCGATACTGCTGGTATTCCCTTTATCTTTTTAACTGCAAAAAGCGAAAGAAAAGATATGAGAACGGCTATGTCTCTTGGCGCAGATGATTACCTGATCAAACCCTTTGATGAGCAGGAATTGTTGGACGCATTGGACATTCGCTTACGTAAAAATGAGTTTTTAAAACAGAAATTCTCCAAAAACATAGGCGATATCAACACCTTTTTTAAAAAAGCTTCAGAATATTTTGGTATGGAGCTGCTTGCCAGGAATCACAAGATTAAAAAGTTTGAAGCCGGAGCAGAAGTATTTAGAGAAGCAGATCCTGCGCATTCCCTGTATTTTATTCAAAAAGGTAATGTAAAAACCTTTAAAATGACCGAGTCCGGAAAAGAACTGATTACGGGAATGCATAAGAAAGGAGACTTTCTGGGGCAAACTTCCTTGTTAAACCGTTCGGGAACGTATCTGGAAACGGCAACCGTCCTGGAAGATACCGAAGCCCTTTGTATTCCCAAGAAAGACTTTATTACCCTGGTGTATGGAAACAAAGTAGTCTCTAACAAGTTTTTAAACTTAATTTCTAATGATCTGATCCATGTACAGGAGCAGTTAATAGATATGGCTTTCTCTTCAGTTAAACGACGTGCAGCCAAAGCCTTGTTAGAACTGCATGAAAAAGGCTTAATGGAAGACTCCGAACATCAGGGCGTGGACATTCCAAGAGAAGACTTTGCCGCCATGATCGGTACCGCAACAGAAACAGCAATTCGTACGCTCTCCGAATTCAAACAACTGGGCTGTGTAGGATTGGGAACAAAAAAAAGGCTGATATTACTTGATCTCAATAGCCTAAGGCAAATTGCCGAATTTGGTTGATAGACAGTACCTCCAGTTCTAGTACATCCTGACAGCAACGGTAAAGTTTTCCAGTTTGGTCCTATTCTCCGAATACCCCATTGAAACAGGGTTTTAGCCGTAGTTATATGATCAGTATCATTTTAGAAAGGAGAAGCCGGTTTTACCTTAGTAAGATCAAGGATTCAAAATTGAAAAAAATACTACACGCAACCGATTTTTCAGACAATGCGATTGCCGCATTGAAGTATGCGTATTTTGTTACTCAAATTTGGAATGCTGAATTATACCTGTTGCACGTTTTTGATGATCCTATTATATCCAAACGAAAAAATTCTCCCTCTCCTCATTGGATAACACAGGCTTTTGAAGAGCAAAAGACCAAATTGGAAAACTATTGCAGGGCACATATTGGGCTTGATAGAGCCTCAGAAAACTTAACATTAACCGCTGTTGAAAACAGGTCTGCCGTTAAGGGAATTGTTGGGAAAATCAATGAGATCAAAGCAGAGTTGGTTGTCGTAGGGATGAAAGGCTGGAGCAATCTTAAGAAGTTATTTATGGGAAGTACCACAAGGCAACTCATTGGTGAAGCTTCCTGCCCGGTATTGTGTGTTCCTAAAGAGGAGGTTCCAACCCCAATTAAGACCATTGTATATGCTACGGATTTTGAAAAGGAAGATATTAAGGCCATTAAAAACGTTGTTGAACTGGCCAGGCCTATGCAGGCCAGGATCAACCTAGTCCATATCTCAACGGAAAAAGAATATGCCGGTGAAATCAGATTTGAGGGGTTTAAGGAATTACTAAGAAAGAGTATCCATTATGATCCAATAGAAACAGAGGTATTGTTATCGGTTGACATCTTTGATAGCCTTACCGCATATATGGCTATTGTAAACGCCGACCTCGTGGTCATGCTGGAAAGAGAAAAGAAAGGGGTAGCGAAAAAACTATTCCACAGGAACCTGGTCAAAAAAATGGAATCCTATGGCAAAGTTCCTTTGCTAACTTTTAACGAAAGGTTTTTTTAAGTTTTCGTGGTATTTGTTAGATTAAAGTGGAATTCTGGTTGGCCTTTATTTTATTGTAACAAATAGTTGGGAAGATGAATCAAAATGAAATTGTAGATTGGTTGTTGGAAGGCGATGTAGCCATACAATACCAGGTATATCGGGATATTTTAGGTACTGAGCGTGCCGACTTGCAACAACGAATTACCACTGAAGGTTGGGGGGCTCAATTCCTGTCAAAAAGAAATGCCCATGGACATTGGGGGCAAAAGTTCTACCAACCCAAATGGATCTCTTCCCACTACACCTTGCTCGATCTTAGAAATCTATGTATTTCACCTAATACTCCACAGATCCGGGAAACCATAAACCTCATAGCCGACAAAGAAAAAACGCCTGATGGGGGTGTAAATCCCAAAGAAACAATTAAAAACAGCGATGTCTGTGTAAACGGGATGTTTTTAAACTACGCCTGCTACTTTGGCCTTGACAGTAAAAAATTGGAGTCGGTTATTGATTTTGTCTTAAGTCAATCCATGCCGGACGGCGGATTCAATTGTCAAAAGAATCGTTCAGGAGCACGGCACAGTTCCTTGCACAGCACCATTTCTGTTTTGGAAGGTATAGAAGAGTATCTGCGTAATGGGTATGGGTATAGAAAAGAAGAACTGGAAAAAACGAAAGCGCAGGCAAAGGAGTTTGTCTTAATACACAAACTCTATATTTCGGACAGGACCGGGGAGATCATCAACCCTTCCTTTTTGCGCTTATCGTATCCCAGCCGCTGGCGTTATGATATCCTTAGGGCTTTGGATTATTTCAGATACACACAAACGGAGTGGGACGAACGAATGCTCCCTGCAATTACGGTCCTTCTTAAAAAACGAAGAAAGGATAACCGCTGGCCGCTACAGGCCAAGCATCCGGGGGAAGTTCACTTTGATATGGAAAGGGCCGGCATGCCCAGCCGTTGGAATACTTTAAGAGCTATTCGCGTACTTAACTTTCTCAAAACAAACCACAAAACACCCAATAATCATGAGGATACTATTGATACCAGCAATGCTGGTTTCACTACTGCTTAGTTGTAAGCAAAACCCAAAAATTGAAACACCGCAGCAAGCAACCGAAATAGAAAAGCCGGTCTTTCAATTATCGCCCTCCTTGAAAGAGATTGCCAGGTTTTGTGATTTGCAATTATCGGATTCTGCCGATGTGGATGCCAAGTTGAACTTTCTTTTGATTCGTAAAAGCGGAACGATGGAGAAAGCAACAATGTCTGATGTAATCACAAGTTACAATAAGCTAATCCGATCCGGTCCAGGGGAAACTTTCCCTGTTTTTGAGATCAAGAACACCCAAAATGCGGTCCTTACTATTTCCGGAAAAGGATACGGCGGAGTAATCTGGGGAAAACTCCTGGTAAACCGAAACACACTGGAAATCGAAAAAGCTGCCTTTGATCACAAGGCGGAATCTGAGGGTTATGGCACCGGTATCACCCTTTCTTCCTTTGAAAACCAGTTTGTGGGCCCAAAAATCAGTTTTGAGGAAAACACATTTGGGTTGGGCAAGGGAAAAAATAGTATTGATGGGGTCTCCGGTGCAACGGTAACCTATAAGGCCGTGGTGGATATGGTGAATGAAGGACTGAAAAATTATGAACCATATTTAAATGGCCAACAAGCGGAATGAATAAAAAATGAGGCAATGGGTACCTTAAAAATGGTAACAGTAACTCCGGGAAACGTCAGAGAACAAACACTCTTTTGTGTAAAAGACATTACTAACCCCGGATTTGAAAGTAAACGAAAGTGGTTTGAAAAAAGGCATAGAGAAGGTTTGCGGATTAAAATCCTAAAGGATAATCAGGATAAAATGATAGGTTTTATTGAATATGTCCCTGTAGAATTTGCCTGGAGGCCCATTGATGCTGCTAACTTTATGTTTATTCATTGTATGTACGTCTATTCCAGGAAAGACAGAAACAACGGCTATGGGTCCATGCTACTTAACGAATGCGAAAGAGAAGCCGGGTCAAAAGGAATGTCCGGGGTGTGTGTTATGACCAGTAAGGGCGCCTGGATTGCCAACAAAACCATTTTTGAAAAAAATGGCTTTGCTCAAGTGGATAAAAGAGGTCGGTTTGAATTGCTCTCCAAAAAGTGGAAGGAAGGGGCCGTTGACCCACAACTTATGGATTGGACACAGCAACAAAAGAAATACCAGGGTTGGCATCTGGTATATGCCAATCAATGCCCATGGCATGAAAAGTCGGTTGAAGCGCTTATGCATGTCGCCATGGATTACAATATTGACTTGCAGGTGCAAGAACTCAATACGGCGCAAGAAGCTAAAAATGCCCCTTCCGGCTATGGGGTGTTCAACCTGTTGCATAATGGGAGATTGTTAGAAGATCACTATCTCAGCGCCACCCGTTTCAGGAATATTGTAAAAAAGGAAATAGGCGTTTTATAGTGGGTTGTAAAAATGGGGGCTTTTGATCTCATTTCAGAAGTTGTGAAATACAGATTGTTGGAGGGGTAGTGTTTTTTTCAAGGCCCCCCTTCTATCACCTCCAATCTTACAAGTACAGGACCCGTCATAGATGCCATTTAAAAGAATTCCAGCTTACCATGAAGAAAACAAAGCGACCTGTTTCCGGCATTGTTTTAATTTTCCTAATGTTTTTTCAGGCATTCAGTGCAATCCCCACCGGATTCAGTATGATAATGGACCCTTCCGGGGCAGCTATTGGCCTTCCAAATTATCTGTTAGAGCAATCCCCCTTTTCCAGTTTTCTTATCCCCGGACTATTTTTGGGTGTCATATTGGGATTATTTCCGGTGGTCATTCTCTACGGACTTATTACGCGAAAAGACTTTTGGAAACTGAACCGGATAAATTGTTATAAAAAACACCATTGGGCGTTAGGGTGCTCTTATTATCTGGGAATACTATTGATACTATGGATCAACATGCAACTCTACTTTGGTATTGGATTTCATATACTTCATTTTGTCTACTCTAGCCTGGGACTCCTTATTATTGTATTTTCCCAATTACCCGGCATAAAGAGATACTATTTGATAGGATAGAGATACTTTCATGTTTATCTAAAAAAATCAATGCTATCCCTTAGAAAACCAAGACCAGCAATTCATGAAGGAGTACGGCAAGTCCCCATATCATCATTCTTCATCTTCTATAGGTTTCGATAGATGTAGATGATGTACTCCCTTGTCTAAACGAGATTCATCAGCTGGAATCGGATTTTTTTGGATCTCTCGGTAATACCTCCTCCGGGAATGGGAATAAAATGGTAGAATTTTTCTCTGCTGCAATATTGGATAGCGTTTGATATAGCCTCAATTTAATTGCAGAAGGCGATTGGTCAATCTGTTTCCCTGCTTCCAATAGCTTTCCCGCCGCCTGGTTTTCGGCTTCTGCCAGGATAATTCTTGCCCTTCGGGAGCGTTCGGCCTCCGCCTGATTTGCCATCATCCGTTTCATATTCTCGGGCAATTGAATGTCCTTGATTTTTACATCAATAATATCTATACCCCATTCCCGGGTTTCCAACTCTACAATGGCCTTGATATTCTTCCCCATTTCTTCCCTTTTGGATAGAATGGTATCCAATTCCACTTTCCCGCAAACATCGCGAAGCGCGGCTTGCGAGAGTTGGCTAATGGCAAAATTGTATTCTTCCACTTCCAGGACTGCTCTTTCCGGATCGGTAATTTTAAAAAACACCACCCCATCTATACTACAGGGCACATTGTCTTCGGTCATGACTTCCTGGGAAAGGATATTAATGGTAATCACGCGAATATCCACTACCTGGATAGTTTCTACTAAAGGAATAATCCATCTAAAACCGGGCTGTAATGTTTTGACGTATTTTCCAAACCGGAATTTTAGGGCGCGCTTATACTCGAAGACGATACGTATCCCAGCCAACAAAATTATCGTCAAAAGCAGTAAGAATAATACTAAAGGATTCATTTTCCATGATTTAAGTGATCTTCTTAAATTACGAAAATTTGATGATTCTAAAAAGCACCAAATCCTTTAAGATCAGATTAAAAACACCCTATTGCTTGTTTATATTTTTGTGGCAGACCGCAATCTCCTGTAAAGACAAAAGTCCATTAGCATAAACCAACCGATAAAAGTGATAAAAGTGATTTTCTGAATTACCGGTAAAGCCTCCACATAGACTCTGGTTTCATAGATATAGTAATTGACGATCAAAATCAACAAACAAAAAATACCAAAACCGAAGAGTTTATAATATTTTGATCGAAATAGTTCGATAAAGGTGGTCAGCATCGCCACTACTCCGAATACCCCTGCAATTCTAACAATACTATCGTGGTTGTCTGCGGTCATAAAAAGGGTAATGGTTAAAGCGCTGATCCCTGTAAACCTCATTATCGTCGTAATCGCACGCTTACCGGAAAAAAGCTTGGGCAAATGAAACCATGAGTAGATCAGACTCATACACAATACCAACAGCGCCAGACGTGCCCAGTCCCGGGCAGGGTTCATCGCCCCGTTAACCGCGTAGGCATCCAAAAGGTCGCAGAAGTAATTGTCCCAAAGACTAAATCCTTTATCATAGGGATTCGTGTGAGAGCCTCCCGGGTATTTTACCGCAGCAAGTACATACAACAAAAGGAACACAAAAATTCCCAGGTAAGGAATAACTAGTATCGTTTGGTATTTGTTCTTCATAGAAAAGGATGGTCTCAATACTATTTTACCCGTTTTTAACGCTGGTTGTGAATGGTACTTTTAAAATAATCCGGAATTTAATGCTATCCCAAAAACACCTGAATACAATTTTTTAGCAGTATAGCCGGATTATTTGCCGTATACCGATACTATTATACCATTTGTAGGTTTATTCTGTACTTTGGACCTACCAATATCTTATATGTCTTAACCATGAAACGTATAATCCCTTTAGCATACATTGCTGTGCTATGGTCAGAAGCGACTAAAAAACTTCCATCAACACATGGCATTTTAGCAGCAACTCCTTCTTTTAAACCTAAGCCGGCCTTCATACCCATTCGTATTTGTGATAGAAAACGCTTCGCCTAACCCAAATCAAAATCTGAGCCATGGATCCCAAATTCAAAAAACCTCTGTTTTCCAGCAAGTCGGATATTTCTCAAAAAAGCGTGGTTCTTTACCTGTTGCTGGTGGCCATACTGTATGCCATGACCATCTTTGGAATCTATACTTTTAACTTTTTCTAAGGGCCATACTCCTGCCATCATTGTAACCTATCTTTTCCGAAAACGACCCCGCTTTAGTAAAGAATACAATAGCAGGTTTACCACTACAGAGTCCGTCTTTCATCATGGAGCTACTGCTCCAAACTGCCAATTTTGGATTAGGAATATCCAAAAAATGAAATAGGAAGTCCACTAAGGAATAGTGGCCTCACTATGCGTAAATTTAAGAATCATCCCTATGTTTTTTGAAAGTGGATGTCAACTGCATTTCCAAATATTACGTCAATCGGCCAGGTGGTACGGTGTTGGAGTAAAATCAACTACTTTATTCTATATTTTTATGGCTAGGCAAATAATCTTTTTACCATAAAGATTTAGAAATTAATCATAATGAGTACCGGTAATAAATATCTGGATTACACCATATTGGTCATTGGCATATTACTGGTGGCCTATATAACCTTAAGAATACTACGTTTCTTCCTGAATAAGTTTCTGAATAGGTCCTCAACCTTGCTCAATGTAGATCCCACGCAGTACCATTTTATAAAAAATGCGCTGAGTTTTCTTATTTATTTGGTTGCCCTTATCATCATCCTCTACTCAATTCCCGAATTCAAGCAGTTTGGTATAAGTCTTTTTGCCGGAGCAGGCATATTGGCCGCCATATTGGGATTTGCTTCGCAAGCGGCATTTTCAAATATAATCAGCGGAATATTTATCGTGATATTCAGACCTTTTAGGGTAGGCGACATAGTAGAGATCAGCAAACAATTCTTTGGCACGATAGAAGATATTACCTTGCGACATACCGTGATCCGCGATATTGAGAACAAGCGCTTTATCATTCCCAATTCCGTAATCAGTTCCGAGGTCATCCATAATTTTAATATTAACGATGAAAAAGTGGCCAATCAGATTTATTTTGGGATTGCCTATTCCGCGGATATGGATAAGGCTACCCGGATCATTCAGGAAGAAGCAGAACAGCACCCTTTTTTTCTGGATGGGCGGACTGAGGAGGATATCGCACAAGGTAAACCCAAGGTAGTGGTTAGGGTATTGGAATGGGCAGAATCTTCTGTAAACCTTAGGGCCACGGTTTGGGCCGAAAATCCCACCGATGGTTTTTTCATGAAATGTGACCTTTTAAAATCCGTAAAGCAGCGGTTTGACAAAGAGGGCGTAGAAATCCCTTTCCCCCATAGGACCGTAATATTGAAACAGCATCATGGCTAGATTTTTGGTAAAACGAGAGGAAACCTTGGGGACCGCTCCCGGCGCTCTGGTATTTGTTGGTAGTAAGAAAATAGAGAAAATTCAATTAGAACTTCTTCAATACGACCCTAATGCAATTCATGAAACCCAGTTACAAAAGGCTAGTGAACTCTCCTCTTTATTGCTCCCCAAAAAGGTTTCCTGGATTAATCATGTTGGGATCCACGATGTTCGGGCAGTGGAAGAAATCGGGAAATTCTTCGGACTTCATCCACTGCAATTGGAGGATATCCTTAACACCACCCAACGTCCCAAGTTTGAAGAAAACGATACGAATTTCTTTATCCAGGTAAAGATGCTGCATTTAGAGGAGCAGCGGTTGCATACGGAGCAATTGAGTGTTGTTGTACAACAGGATAGGTTAATTTCATTTCAGGAAATCCCACAGGATGTCTTTGATCCTTTGCGGGAACGCCTCTTGCGTCCTACTACAAAAATTCGTCATAGAAGTAGCGATTATCTGGCTTTCGCCATGTTAGATGCTATTGCAGAGCAATACGTGTTTATCATCGAAAAGTTTGGAGAGCGTATAGAACTTTTGGAAGACCAGTTGCTACAAAAACCCGAGAAATTTCATTTAGAACAGATCAATTTATACAAAAGGGAAATCAATTTCCTAAGGAAGACGATACGGCCGGTACGAGAATTGATTTCTCAATTCAAACGTTCTGAATCTCCACTTATCGATGAGGCTACCCGCCCGTATCTGAAAGATCTCGAGGACCAAATTATTTTGGCTACTGAAGCGATAGAATTGTACAGGGATATGTTGAATGATCAACTCAATCTTTACAACTCCGGATTGAACAACCGGTTGAATGATATTCTAAAGGTCTTAACCATATTCTCAGTAGTGTTTATCCCACTTACTTTTCTCGCAGGGATCTACGGCACCAACTTTGAGCATATTCCGGAGCTTCATTACAAATATGCGTACCCTATTTTTTGGGCGGTGTTGCTTTTGGTGGCTTTGGGGATGATTTGGTACTTTAAGCGAAAGAAATGGCTATAAGCGGTATGTACGTTTTTGTTAAAGAATAGGTGTAATTGACTCGCCCGGTCCCCGGGATCAGATATTCATTTTTAAGGCATACTGGTATCCAATCTCAAATAGCTTAGGTGCATTTTCGGTATCGAGCAGGCCATAATTGCGTAGTTCCGGAGGTTCAATGTACACGGAACAGCGCTTGCTGTTCTTCCGAGTGTTCGATTTGTCATTAAGTTGAAAGGTCCTGGCAGCTATTTCCAAAACATTGTTGAATTCTTTTATTTCATCCACAGGACTAATATTGACCCCTATGATCCGCTTGCACTGTTTTTCAATGGGTGCAACAGGAAGGTTGTCAAACAACCCGCCATCTACATAGGTGGTACCTGTGATATCCACAGGATTGAAAAGTATTGGAATGGAAGCAGAGGCCAACACTTTTTCCACCAGATTTCCTTCATTATGATATTCCACCTTACCCCTGTTCAAGTTGGAAAGTGCTACCCAAAGCGGGGTTTTCAGGTCTTTAAAAGACCTTGGCTCAAGATATTCGTCAAGGAGCACACCGAGCCTGGATAAGTCCATTAACCCCTTTTTGGGAAACCGGATTTTGGTAAAATCCCATAGTTTGTGATCAACCAAAATTTCCATCACTTGTACAGGCGTCATTCCGGATGCTATGAACGCCCCTATGATCGCTCCTGCACTTACCCCAGATATAGCATCAATTGAAACACCCTTTTCCTGAAGCGCCCGAATGACGCCCAGATGAGCAAAACCACGGGTACCTCCCCCACCCAGGACCAAACCATTTTTGTAAGGTCTTTTTCTAAAGATTTGAAAAAAGGTATCAAGCATCCTATTAATTCTTAAAAACTCAACCACAGTACCCACATATTGGTAAGCTGGCTGATCGTATACTGGATAACGATGGCAGTATAAAATATGCTAAGAAATGTATTATTCTTTATTTTGACCATCAAAAGCATATTTTTATTGCACAATTATCAGTAAAAAGCCTTAAATAGCTGAAAATCATGTTAAAATTAGTTAAAAATTTGTATTTCTTATAAACATCTATATATTAAAGGTATGTATCATTCAACAATACTTTCAAAGTCTTTAGTTTTCTAAGCCAAGTAATTGGCTTATCCTGCCTCATCCGGGAATTTCTTTCCCGAAAACCTGTCAAAATCACCTTTTACGTCAGAAACACTGGTTAATTCCTTTTGAATTAACACTGGTTTTAGGCGGCAGAAATTAATTATTAATCTAAAGACATACTAATGGAAATTTTAAAAACAAAAGATAAAATTGAACGAAATAAAGAGTTCAAAAAATTGGGATTCACGTATCTGGAAACTGCAGAAATTGTAGTACACCTAAATACCTTACTGGCGAACTACCAGATACATTATAACAAGTTGCGAAACTTCCACTGGAACATTGAAGGACCCGAATTTTTTGAACTACATGAAGAGTTTGAAAATGAATATAATACGGTAAAAAAGAACATTGATATCATTGCCGAACGGATTCGCGTATTTGGAATTAAACCAAACTTCACTTTAAAGAAGACTTTGAAGCTTTCCCAGATTAAGGAAACAGAACAAAACCTGTCCGCTATAGAAATGGTAAGGCAAGTACTCCAGGATTTTGAAATTCTTCATGAAAATATGATGTCAGCACTAGGGGCATCCTTGGATACCGGCGACATTGCCACCGAACAGATGCTTACTGACTTTTTAAGAGCGCTGGAGAAGCGGAATTGGATGTTCACTTCCTATCTCAAATAATAAAAAGCTGTCCCAGAAAAAAACTATTTATTAAAATTAAAAAACATATTCATGAAAAAATTATTCAGCATATTAAGTCTATCCCTAATCACCTTATTTGGTCTACAGGCCCAGGATGGAAATCCGGGAACCCTGAATGCATCGTTGTACAAAACTTTTACCATCGAAACCGATGGCACGGAGACTACCTACAACATCAAGGTTCTGGAACATCGAAATTACCCCATGGAAATGAAAAAGACAGATAATGGAAAGGTCAATCAAGACAGGAAAACTTCGGCAGCCAAGGTGACCAAATTGATCGCCATAGACGCCGACAATGATGAAAAATTTGATCAATATTTTGTCTTAAAATACCGAAAATCAATAACCGATAACTTCGAAGTTGTTCCAACTACCAACGGTTTTGCGGTAAAAGTTGATGATAAGATGATAAAATATTTCACAGGAGACGGTATCTATTTTATCAATAACTACGACCAGGATTTTTTTACCGTAGAAGAGTTTAGGGAGATCGGATAGTTTAGACCACTCGTTTTTTGATTGAGAAAGAGTCAGGTATTGCACCTGGCTTTTTTATTTTTTACCGGTAATCTCTAAAGTATTGACTGTAGCCTCATATACACTTTTCGGCCTTCCCGGGTATTCTTACCAATTGACTTCCACAAGGTCCAACAGTCCGTTTATTCTTAAAGAATACACCTTTTCAACACCTGGTCGCCGAAAATGGTATAGCCCTACTGCATATCGCATGGGCACCAAAAAAACCACGGAAATTTACATCCTTATAACAGTAACTTCTTTTAAGAGTTGTACTGATCTTTTATCTTAGAGGCATATAAAAGCGGTAAACGCTGTAGTGTTTATTACTACGTTTCCAGCAAGCTTAAAATGAGCCCTATTTTCACTGAAATAAGAACGGAACGACTTGAGTTACGAAGATTAGAAACATCGGACTGGAAAATGGTTTCCTTTTTGCGTTCGGATAAAACCATAAATCAATTTGTAAAAAGACCCCGTGCAGAAACCAAGGAAAAAGCATTGGAATTTATAACAAAAATCCGCTCTGGAATTGACAATCAAGATTTGTATTACTGGAAAATAGCGGAAAAGAATCAAATGGAAATGATAGGTAGCATTTGCCTCTGGAATTTTTCGAAAGACAGAAAAATTGCTGAAATCGGATATGATCTAAGTCCCGACTATCAAGGACAGGGGATAATGAATGAATCGCTGAAATATGTAATTGATTTCGGGTTCCGAAAGTTAAACCTGGATTTAGTTGAGGCTTACACTCATAACCAAAACAGCAGTTCCAAAAAACTACTTGAAAAGAATGGATTTAGTCTGGTTGAGGGAAAAATTGACAAAAATAATTCGGACAATATTGTTTATGAATTGAAAAAAGCCAGTGGCAAACAATGGCTGTAATTCATCCTGAGGACCCGGGATGGGATCATATTTGAGACCTTTAGAAATAATTACCGCATGAAGGAAATCCCAATTGACACAAGACCCCTTTTTAAGCCATTGCACCACAAGCTAATGGGGCTATTGCAATCTTTGGATAAAGAGGATTGGAACAGGCAAACGGTTGCCAAGCAATGGAAGGTTAAAGATGTGGCAAGCCATATCATAGACACCCAACTTCGCGTACTCTCCATTCAACGTGATGGGTATTACGGGGAACAACCTCCGGAGATTAACCACTACGATGATATGGTTCGCTGGATGAATCAACTCAATAGCGATTGGGTGAGCGCGTCCAAAAGATTAAGTCCGCAAACACTGATCTTGTTACTCGAATCCATAGGTGATTTGGTCTCCGAGTATTACTGCTCCCTAAACCCCTGGGATGAGGCCGTATTTTCCGTAGCATGGGCCGGCGAAGCAACCAGCTATAACTGGATGCATGTAGCGCGGGAATACACGGAATACTGGCATCATCAACAACAGATCAGAGATGCAGTTGACAAACAAGGGATAATGTCAAGAGAATTCTTTTATCCCGTTATGAACACCTTTTTTCAGGCTTTGCCACATACGTTCAGAGCCGTGGAGGCGGAAAAAGGAACTGTAATTCAAGCCAGAATAACTTCCAAGGCCGGTGGAACCTGGTATTTACGTAAAAGTGCAGAAGGTTGGAAACTTGAGTCGGAAGCTACATCAACTCCTGTAGCTGCCGTCGCCATTCCGATTGAACTCTCCTGGGTGCTGTTTTCCAAGAGTATTCGACCACACGAAATAATGGACCGGATAGCGATTGAAGGAGATGAATCCCTGGCAAAGAAGGTGTTGGAAATGGTGTCGGTAATAGCATAAAGATTTATCTTTAACCAAGGCAATCACCTGCTTGAAAGTGTCGTTCAGTAGGCCCACAAGATCGGATGGGCAGACCCACCTGAACACTTGCTTAGGTGCTGTCGTCAAAAGCTTTGGCCGCCGATGACCGATGAGGCAGGGACAGGCAGGAGATGGGAAGCACCACTGAAACCGTTATGCCATTAGGATTTCATATGAAAGGAATAGGAAATACACCATTACTGCAACTCAAGCGACTCACCGATCGGAATTGTGCGGATATTTATGTCAAATTTGAAGGGGCCAATCTAACGGGGAGTATGAAGGATAGAATGGCGCTTTCCATGATAGAAGGAGCTGAAAAAAGAGGGGAATTACGAAAAGGGATGAAAGTGGTGGAATATACCGGTGGGAGTACAGGGAGTTCTTTAGCTATGGTTTGTGCCAAAAAGGGATATGAAGCACATTTTGTCTCCTCAAACGCGTTTGCAAAGGAAAAACTACAGACCATGAGAGCGTTTGGCGCTACGGTGGAAATCATTCCTGCGGAAAACGATATTTTAACCGCAGAGGTTATCAACCGAATGATAGCCAGAACAAAGGAATTGATTCAAGATCCTAATACCTTCTGGCCGGACCAAATAAACAATACCGATAATACGTTGGGGTATCATAAGATGGCCTATGAAATTATTGAAGCGCTTGGAACAGATATCGATGAATTTGTCATGGCCGTTGGAGGAGGGGGTTGTATCTCGGGCAATTCGGAGGTGCTGAAAGATAACATCCCAAGCCTGAAAACCATTGGTGTAGAACCCTATAACGTACGAAATGTTTCCGGAGGTGATACAAGTGGAACGCATAAACTAGAAGGGATCGGGCTTTCCTTCATTCCATCCATTTTACGAAAAGATCTAATTGATGATGTAATTGCCGTAACTGATGAGGATGCCTATAGAACAGCCAATGAATTGGCAAAAAAGGAAGGTGTTTTCGGTGGGGCGACATCAGGTGCCAATGTTTGGGCTGCTTTACAAAGAAGTAAAGCGATTGGTAGTGGAAAAAAAATAGTAACGGTGATCTGTGACTCCGGAATTAAGTACCTCCAAGGTGATTTATACGAATAAAGCGATAGTACACCATCAGTATAGTGCATGCAAAACAACACCCAAAAAAACGATCCATAATGAAACCTTCTATTTCCCTTACCCTGGCCGCCTTTTTTATGTTCGTTCTTAACTATTCGATTCAGGGACAAACGCAAGAAGACTCTCTCGCCATTAAACAAGTGGCGTTGGATTATATCGAATCACAACATAATGTAAAACCCGAACAATTTGAACGTGCGGCCCATCCCAGAATGGTGAAAAGGACGTTTTGGACCGATAAAACCACCGGAAAGGAATATTTGCGGGAAACTTTTACCGATGCTATGATCCTACTGGCCGAAACCTATAATCGGGAGGGAGACAGATTTCCGGAGCCTCCAAAAAAAGAAGTGATCATCCTGGATATTTTTGATAGGACCGCCTCGGTAAAACTTATAGCAGATGACTGGATTGATTACATGCACATTGTAAAGCTGAATGGGAAATGGCAACTGGTGAATGTGTTGTGGCAGTTTAACAATTCTGAAGACCATTAACCCACCCAAAAAAGCACCTGGTACCCGGACCGTTGGCCGTCAATAAGAGAGATGAGAACAATAAAAATCAGATCAGCATCAGAAAATCTTTCTGCGACGGTTTTTGAATGCAAAAATGCCAAATCGGTTCTTATCATTGCATCCGCCATGGGGGTGAAGCAGGAATTCTACGAGAAGTTTGCCCGTTTTCTTGTGGATAATGGAATTACGGTAATAACATTTGATTACATCGGTATTGGTCAATCCTTAAAAAAACCAATACGAGAGCTTAAAAACAATACAGCAGACTGGGGAAAAAATGATCTGGAAAGTGTTATTGCCTACGTTATGGTCAACTTTCCAACATCTAAAAAATACCTGCTTGGTCACAGTATAGGAGGCCAACTTATAGGGCTTTCCAGGTCATCAATAAAAATGGATAAGATTATCCTGGTTGCCACCCAGTCCGGCTATTGGAAGTTTTGGAAAGGTTTCAGTAAAACAAAGATGTGGTTCAATTGGCATATTCTCTTTCCGCTGCTTACCACTACTTTTGGTTACCTCCCCGCTAAAAGAATCAGTGGCATGGAAGACCTTCCGAAAAAAGTAGCACAACAATGGAGTGGTTGGGGTAAAAAGAGTGAGTATTTACTAAGTGAAATTCCAATAGAACAAACCGTATTCGACAAAATAGAAGCCGAAATAACCTCATTTAGTATTGACGACGATCTTTTGGCTCCCAGACAAGCCGTTGACTGGATGTCCAAAAAGTATTCCAATGCTCCCCTAAAATCTATTCATTTAGCACCAGGGGATTTCAACATCAATAGGATAGGACATTTTGGTATTTTTAAAGACAAATTCAAAGAAAGTTTATGGCCATTCCTTTTGAAGGAAATGTAATAACCAGTTGCAGCAATAATTATACGCAACCCTTCTACGTCCTTGTTGTGGTAAACAGACGGTTTTGATTAACTTCAACCCCATAAAGAATGCCTCAATTTGCCGCTGTCCGAAAAACTCCGCATTTTAATACCGTTGCAAGCCAATACCATATGAAATATGACCCTGTAATTCTTGAGTTTTTGGATAGCAACAAAGTCCTTTTTAAATACCATTATCAGGTATCCCAAGAAAGACTTTGGAACGCCCTATCCAATACCGCAGCATTAAGCCAATGGTTTATGAAAACGGAATGGGACTTTCGCGAAGGTGGTAGATTCAAGTTTGAAGGGGGGTGGGAAGGATGGATCGAAGCGCTTCGTGAATTTGAGTTTATCCAATTCAATAGTTCCACTAAATCATTTACAAGATTTGATCTGAAACCGATGAAAAATGGTGCAGAACTTCAGCTAACAGACCAGCTTCCCCAGGATCTGGTTGCACCCCAGGGTGATGCTCTTCATAACCTTCAACCGGGAGGCCAGGGTACCCATTGGGTAGGACTTTTGGCCGGATGGGACGATTTTCTTTTAGCACTGGAACATTATCTTGCTAACAAGGAAATAGAAGATCATTTTGATCATCTTTGTCTGAAGTACAAAGATCATCTGGAAAAGAAATACGGATCCACTCATAAAAATACTTCTGGTCATCAATAAGCGTAATGCGCTTATTTGAACATTACTAAAAATGACTGCGTTAAAAGTATCCGAAGCCCCAAAGTCAATTCAAAAAGTAAGTGCCCTAACTGCAATGGCCATAGTAGTGGCCAATATGATTGGAACCGGGGTGTTTACAAGCCTTGGTTTTCAACTGCAAGATCTGGATAACCCCATGGTTATCCTTACATTATGGGTTTTGGGCGGGATTATGGCCTTATCCGGGGCATTCAGCTATGCCGAGATAGGGACGCATATCAAAAAATCCGGAGGAGAGTTCTCTTTTTTGTCAGCGCTATTTTCGCCCTTTATAGGATATTTAGCGGGTTGGGTGTCCTTGACCGTGGGCTTCGCTGCCCCGGTGGCACTATCGGCAATAGCTATAGTGGAGTATTTCCCTTTTGGGGACTTACATCCTGTTTGGACCAGTATAATTATCGTGGCCACTATTACCCTGATCCACAGTTTTAACATTAAATCAAGTGCGTTATTTCAAAATGGCAGCACCTTGCTAAAAGTGTTGCTGATCCTTGTTTTGATCATTGTAGGTTTAGTTACCCCCTCCTCTACGGAAAGCTTTGCCGGAAAAGGGAATTACACTGCAGAGGTGTTTTCATCGGCTTTTGCTGTAGCGCTAATCTATGTTAGTTACTCGTATTCGGGATGGAATGCGGCGGTGTATATCACCGAGGAGATCAAAAATCCCAAAAAATCATTACCCCGTGCTTTACTAGGTGGAACGCTGATCGTAACCCTTTTGTATACCTTACTACAGTTTGTTTTTCTGAAACACGTTCCCATCCCGGAGCTTGTTGGACAAGTAAATGTGGGCGCCATTGCCACCAAAAAAATGCTAGGAGACCATTTGGGAAACCTGTTTGGTTTGGCCATATCGCTTTTATTGATCTCCGGAATCAGTGCAATGGTCTGGATTGGGCCCAGGGTAACCTCCACCATGGCAAAGGATTTTACCCTTTGGCGATTTTTCCGGGTAAAGGATAACGCCATTCCTATAAAGGCGCTATGGTTTCAGTTTGGCATCACAACCCTCTTACTTTTAACGGGGACCTTTGAACAAATCCTGATCTATTGTGGATTTTTGCTGACCCTGTCTTCCCTGCTTACCGTTTGGGGAGTGTTTAAAATCAGAAAAGGAGATGTGGCAGGAGCTGATCATTTTAAAAGTCCGGTTTTCCCGTTTTTTCAAGTTATTTTTATTGTTTTTTCCCTGGGTATGGTGGTATTCATCTTTACAGAAAAGCCCGTAGAAGCCACTCTGGGATTAAGTAATCTAATTCTTGGAGGTATCGTATGGTATTTTGACAAAAAAATTAACAAAAAAGCCCTAAAATGAAAAAAGTAGTAGTTATCGTTTCCTTCTTCTCACTAATGGCCTGCAACACTAAACAAGGTACACCCCATGAGGAGAAACATGAGGTTCATGAGCAGCAAGACAAGTCCTCCCACCATGGCGCTGCCAATGCCCACATGCATCAATCCTCAGTTAAGGATCTAATCCAACGCTTTGAGTCTGCGGAAAGGGATGCGTATCAACAACCTGAAAAAGTAATGGCATATCTGGGAGACCTGCAGGGACAAACTATCATGGATATCGGAGCAGGCTCCGGTTATTTCTCCGTGAAACTTGCAGAAAAAGGAGCCAATGTGATTGCTGCGGATGTAGATGAAGAATTTCAGGAGTTTATCAAGAAGCGTATCGAGAAAGACACTCTGAAGAATATCGTTACCCGGAAAATCCCGTATGACTCCCCTGGTCTGGAAGAGCAGGAAGTGGATAAGGTACTGCTGGTGAACACCTATCACCATATTGAAAATCGTCCGGACTATTTTTCCAAGGTAAAAAAAGGCACCAAAACTGACGGGGAGTTGGTAATCATCGATTTTTTCAAATCCGAAACCCCTGTCGGCCCTCCTTTGGAGCATAAATTAGCCATTGACGATGTCATCCATGAACTGAAAAAAGCGAAGTACACCTCATTTGAGGTAAATGTTGATCTGCTTCCCTATCAGTATATCATCAAAGCGAAATAATACTTTCGGAAAAGCTATAACCGAAAGTAAACTTAAAACTCATGAGAAATCATGGGTATTGTCGGACGGTAATCCGTTTTTATTTGGCCAAAAGACTTTCTAATTTGGGGAGCATTACTTCTTTCTTCTCATGATTGGCTTCCATGCTGGAAAGTATCGTATCCAGTAAGGCGATCGCCCGGTTGATATACGGGCCTTTGTTGAGCATAATACATTCCGCATGAAGTGCCCTGGCTGCATCAGTGATCTCAGACCTTGATGGCAATCCTTTCTTGGCCAGGTTTTCCAGCACTTGCGTTGCCCATACCACAGGTACGTGCGCGGCACTGCACAACAGTAAGATCTCCTCCTGCACTTTTCCGATATTGTCCCAACCCGTTTCCACTGCCAAATCGCCCCTGGCGATCATTACCCCTATAAATTGGGATTGCATCGCCGCCAACAAGATCTCCGTAAGGTTGGCCACGGCATATTTCGTCTCTATTTTGAGGATGACATCCAGTTGGTTCAGTACCCCAAGTTTTTTGAGTTCTTGATACAATTCTTCAACATCCTCCTTTGAATTCACAAAGGAGAAATTAACGATATCCGCATGTTTGGCCACAAATTCCAGGTCCTTTTTGTCTTTCGCCGTCAACCCACTTATTCCCAAATGAGTGTCCGGAAAATTTATCCCTTTTTCGGCTTTGAGTTTTGACCCGTTTTCTTTGGCCAAAGTGATACGTACATCGAACGCTCCATCCCGTATCACTTCAATGACCCCTTCTATCTTACCATCATCAAAAAGGATGCGATCCCCGGAGTTGATGAACTGGAAAACTTCCGGTAACTGGCAGGAAATCCTACCGTTTTGAATAATTTTTCCATCTTCATCAATCACAGCCGGAAGCCCTTCCATAGCCTCTTTAACTATGGTAAAAACATCCTCTTTTCTCAGGATCACAGATTGTTCCACCGGTGGAAGTTCGCCCACCACAACAGCCCCTAATGGCCTGTTGGTGCATTCCAGGCTTGTGCCTGTACCTATATAGGAGGTTTCGTAGCAATGGGCCAACACCCCGGAATCCTCCAACGCGATCACTTTTAGCCTGCGCCTCTTGTTTCGGGTATCGGTCAATACAAATTCATCATGCAACTCTAGTTTTGAGAGTACTTCGGGGGCAAGCGGCAAGGTATTGGGGAGGGAAAACTCGTCTACCTCGGGCACTAATACTATCTCCGCAGGCCGGATGATATTACCGGTTACGTCCTTTTCGGGAGTAAACTTTCGAATTTTAGGTCCCGGGTGTATACTACCGGTCCTGATCTTTGGCCCTGCCAGATCCATGGCTATCTTCACCTGGCGTCCGGTAGCTTTGGCAGCTTTCCTAACATTGTCAATGATCATTTTCCAGACCTTAGGGGTATCATGAGCACAATTGATCCGGGCGCAATTCATCCCGTGTTCCACCATGTCCAGCACCATTTGATAATCGTAAGCTGATGCCGTGGGTTGGGTTACCATGATACGTACACGCCTTCCTTTGGAGCGATACCCCAGTAATGCTTTGGTGTTTTTAGCCAGAAGGCGTTTCCCTTTTTTGATGGAAAGTTTCGGTTGTACCGTCTGACCTTCTTCAATATCAATCAATTTTTTCAGAATGAACAGCGTATTGGAAATGCTGGCCAAAATATGGCCTTCCGCATTGGCAAAACGGGTGAGCCCAAGATTTCGGAGCTTCTTTTGAGTGGTTCTCAGATCAAACTTTCGAAACGCCCGGTAATGCACCAGATTTTGTGCACTTCTCGCGTATTCCTCATGTACCTTATCCAAAACATCCAGATGCTGGTTTTCCGCTTCCAATATCACTTCGATTACGCGATTCAAATCGGTAATGGTTTCGGCAATTTTTTCTTTTTTGACCTTCATTTTAATACAACAGCTTGGAATTTTCTCCTTTGTCTCTGTGTTCGCAGCACGCTCAATAAATTTACGCTAAATACCAGTAAAAACTACGGATTGTACTAGTGAATCAAGAGTATTTTTTTGCACTTAATACCCCGGGGGCAGATGCTTTGGAGTAATGTTTTATTCTCGCTTTAGAGCGTCCACGGGATTCGACCGGGCCGTGCGGAAAGTTTTATGTCCCACTGTAAAAAGTGCAATGCTGAGAATCGCCAATATCGGCACCAAAAAATGGTCTATTCCCAGGTGGGTCCGGAAGGCATAGCTTTCCAACCAAAGGCTCCCCCAATAGCTCACTAAGGGGATAGCTACTGCAATGGCAATTGACAACAGGTACAGGTATTCTTTTGATAATAAAACAGTGATTGTTGCGGTACTTGCCCCATGCACTTTACGTATTCCAATTTCTTTGGTTCGTAAAACGGCAGAATAGGAGACCAAAGCAAACAGGCCAATACATGCCAGCAAAATGGCAAGGAAGGAAAACGCCAGGAAGAGCCTGCCAAACAGCACATCGGAATGATATTGATGGTTAAAATCCTCGTCCAGAAAGAAGTAATCAAATGCATTTTCCGGATAGATCGTATGGTAAACCGATTGAATATGCCTCAGGGATTCGCCAATATCCGCGACTCCCAAACGAAAAGATATAAAATTATTGGCCCCGCCGTCAAATCGTAACACCATGGGATGATACGGACTTTTTAGCGACTCCCAATTAAAGTTTTTAACCACCCCCACTACTGTTATGGGTTCTCCTCCAAAAGTAACCTTCTGCTGTATGGCATCTTGAGCCGAATCAAACCCGAATGCTTTTACCGCTTCTTCGTTTAGTATCGCAAAGCGATCGTCTTCCATATCGGTATGGAACACCTCTCCTGCTATAAGTTGTAAGCCGTAGGTATTGACAAAGTCCATCCCCGCATTGAGCATCCAGAATTGACGCCCTTCGGCTTCCGGTGTCCCCCATCTTCTGAAATGTTTGTTGGTGATATCCTGTACTTGCCCGGGCACCAGACGGGAACCGGTAACACTGCTAATGGAGTGATGACCTGCTACTTCTTCCTGAAATGTGAGGAATTTAGCTTTGGAATACGCGTTGGCTGCCCTGATCTGCACCATATCAGTACCATCTGTTACCTTAGGGCCGTCAATTAAAAATTTAGGCCCGATTACCACAAGAATTTTTTCAATATCCATCCCCAATTCCCCGCCTTTCATGTAGGTGATCTGCTTGTAGACCAAATAAGTACCCGATACCAAAGCTATGGAGATCAAAAACTGAAATACAATAAGTCCTTTACGCAAGGACATACTACCCGCCCGTACCATCCTTGTGCTGCCCAACATGGAGATGGGTCGATACGAAGAAAGCACAAAAGCCGGGTAAAGCCCGGATAATAGCGCACCACCAAGGATAAAGGCCAAAAACCAACCCCAGAAAGCAGCAGTTCCCGGAAGGGTAAAGTAAAGTTCCTTTCCAATAATAGTACTTAACAACGGGAGCAACATCGGAACCATACCAATGGCCAGTATCCCTGAAATTAAATTTACCAGCACGGATTCCGTGATAAACTGTCCTATTAATTGTCTTTTGAAGGCGCCTATGGACTTCCGAATGCCCACTTCCTTAGCCCGGGTCATGGACCGGGCGGTAGAAAGATTGATATAGTTCACCCAACCGATAAAGAGGATGAAGAAGGCGATCAACACAAAGACCTGGATATCGGAGAAATTCCCTTTATCCGAAGCATAATCCGGGTAGGTATACGCCCCAGACTTCAGGTGTATGTCCGCCAGAGGTTGCAATTGGGTGGTCTCCACCACATTTTCCGGATCAACCCCTTTCAATTTGTTTTCTCGGATCAGTTGGTCCAACTTTTTCTGCACTAAGGTAATATCTGCCGATTCCCTAATCTTAAGATAGGTGCCAAACCATTCCCGGGCCCATCCTCCATATCTGCTCACCGAACCCCCGTTTCCGAATTCCCATAGATTTTCAATGGGACGTAAAAAGTCAAATTGCAAATGATTGTTCACGGGAAGTGCTGCCAATACCCCGGTTACCGTACAAGTGCCATAAGAGGAGCCCCCTTTTATCTCTAAGGTCCTTCCCATAGGGTCCTGGTTCCCAAAATATTTTCGGGCCATTCTTTCCGAAATCACAATGTTGTGTATGCCGCTCAGCGCAGATACCTTGTCTCCTCGTTGCAAGGGAAAATTAAATAGTTGCAGAAAGGCACGGTCCGCATAGGCTATGGTATGGCCTTCCTCGTTAAAACGTTTGTCCGTATCGGGGTTGGTGATCACCGCACTGTACTCCGAGGGATAGTATCGTACATAGTCCTCCACTTCAGGGATCACTTCCCTTGCCTTTTCCCCCAATTTATAGGTGGCATAGGGCCCCGAACCGAAAGGTGCCCCCTCTTGCGTCTCATTGACAATGACGCGATAGATACGGTCATAATCGGGATGAAAGCGATCGTAATCCAATTCAAAAAGAACATATTGGCAGATCACCAGGCATATCCCCATCCCTACCGATAGCCCGCCGATATTTATCAGGGAGTTCCACTTCTGTGGAAACAGGCTGCGCCAACCTATTTTGATATGGCTTCGTTGCATCCCCCAATCCAGGGGGAGTACAAATTTTCCCATGGCAAAAGGTCTTAAATAGTTTAGTACTTGATACCAATAGTCAAGTTTTGCACGAAAAGAAGAGGTTTTCTTAAGCCTTTCCTGAAACCGTTCCCTCAAATCGCCTTCCACCTCTTCCCGCAATTCATCCCTTAGGAACCATCGTAAAAGGCGATTGGCCAGATCAGGAGGTGTTGGAGTTCTCATGGTGGCCTATAGGTGTAAAGAAAGTTTGGAAAACGCCGGAAATTGATTCCATAGTGAAGTTCTGAGATCTTTTGAGGCTATCAATGCCCGTTCCCCGGAAGCGGAAATGGTATAGATGCGTTTCCTGCGACCCCCACGAATAGCCGTTGGTTCACCTAATTCAGAGGTTAGAAAACCTTTTTTACACAAACGATCCAATGTGGAATGCGTAGCGCCTATGGAGACGGATTTCCCGGTTTGACCCTCAAACTCTTCGGCGATCTTGAGCACATACGCCTGATCTCCCAGGATGCCGACCAACAATAATATGATTTCTTCAAATTCTCCCAGACGTGTTTCTTTCATAGGTGCCGAATGTTAAAGAGGTATTTACTTGTGAGGAGTATCGTAGCAAATCAACCTTCATATTAATACTACTAAATTGTAGAACAAATATAGTTTAAATTTTTATATTTCTTCTACAAAATAGAAATTAATCATTTGAGGAAGTGACCCGTTGTGGTACATGACCCGTTCAGATGGGCTCGAAACCAATTAGATTTTGGATAAATCTCTTTAGGAAATAAACTACGCCCTTTTTAAATCCATCCCTAAGAAAATGGAAAGGATGCGAAAACTCGCACCCTTCCTGCAAACTAACTCAAATTAACTAAACTTACTTTTTCGCCGTAAACCCGAAACGGATAAGGCATTTTTTTTATCGCTGAAATTATTTTGCTTTCTCCTTAAGCGCCAACAGATCCGGCCCTTTGACCATTTTAGCATTGTGTTTGCGTACCAATTCCTTTATTTCTGCAATGACTTCCGGGAATTTTTCGGAAACGTCAAATCTTTCCGAAGGATCCACATCCAAATTGTACAAAAGCGGGGGATCGTGTTCAACACGTTTAGGATTGGACACATAGACTTCTTGAGTTATGAAATGCGCTTTATATGCCCCAAAACGGACCGCATAAAGATCCCTTCCCCTGTAATAGTACACCGCATTACGGGGGCTTTTGCCATTGTCGAATAATACCGGGGCCAAATCCACTCCGTCCATTTCTCTATCGGTGGGCATAGTAGCGCCCGCCAAATTGCTAAACGTACTGAAAAGGTCCATCGTGGTTCCCATATCCATGACCACTTTGTGGGGGATGCTGCCCGGAGCCCAGAAAATACAGGGTTCACGCATACCCCCTTCCCAGGTGGTTCCTTTTCCGTCACGTAATACTCCTGCGCTACCCCCGGAAATTTCCGTCTTGAGCCATGGCCCATTGTCCGATGTGAACACTACAATAGTATTGTCCGCAAGCCCTTCTTCTTTTAGCGTAGCGATTATACGACCCACATTATGATCAATTTCCTCAACAACATCCCCGTAAAGTCCCCTTTTGCTTGTTCCCGTAAATTCTTCGGAAGCAAATAGCGGTACGTGGGGCAGATTATAAGCCAAATAAATGAAAAAAGGATTCTCTTTGTGCTGTTTAATCCATTCTATGGATTCATCAGTATAGCGTCGTGTAATGGTATGTTGATCGGCCGGACGTTCAACAATGGTGGTATTCCGGATCAAGGGCACATTAAAATCCGTTATGTCAAGATCTTTGTACTCCTTGGTCCACAAATCCCAATACCCGGTAGGGCCTTCCAACTTTCGGGTAAGGTCCATGTCATTGGAATAAGGAATTCCATAATAATAATCAAAACCGTGATTCGTTGGCAAATATTCCTCCTTATGCCCCAAATGCCATTTCCCAATACAGGCCGTACCATAGCCCACAGTTTTCAGCTGTTCGGCCAAAGTAATTTCCTCCAGGGGCAGGCCATTGGCAGAGTTTGGAAAAAGAACACGTGATTTGTTGCTGGCCATACCACTGCGCACCGGAAGACGTCCGGTAAGTAACGCTGCTCGGCTTGGGGTACAAACGCTTGCGCCTACATAAAAATTGGTCCACTTCTGGCCCTCAACCGCCATTCTATCCAGGTTGGGCGTATGAATCGTAGGGTGACCGTAGACCCCTAGATCCCCGTATCCCAGATCATCGGCAAAAATGATAATGAAGTTTGGTTTTTTGGGATAACCTTCCGATTCTTGGGCAATTGCTCTTTCGTTAAGGAATGCAAAACCTGCCGCTAACAAAACAGGCACTACCAGTTTTTGAAATTTCTTATTCAAATTCATCCTATTCTATGGTTTGTATAATTCTTTTTATGAAATGGTTCAAAGCTTTGAAATGACCAAAACCTGTTTATATCAATACAACACGTTTTGGTCAATCTCTTTTTCAATACAACATTTGAACTTCTTTTTGAATCTCGACTAGTACCCAGGATTCTGTTCCAAGGCTGGGTTGGCATCCAACTCCCTCTCGGGTATGGGGTATAAAACCCTGAAATCTCCCGTGATTTTGCCCCTGGCCTGAGCTCTGGAAATAAAGATCCCTTGCCTGATCTGGTCTTCCCTTGCTTTACCCTCAAACCACAATTCCCATTCCCTTTCCTGCAAAATAGCTTGCCGTAACGATTCCTGGTTAAATCCGGCTACATTCAAAAGAGGGATCCCTGCCCTGGTCCGCACTTGATTTATCAGATCGATCGCTTCCTGACTGGGGCCGGAAAGTTCATTTAAAGCCTCTGCCCTGCTTAAAAGAATATCGGCATACCGGATTATAGGAATGTCATTTCCCGCTCTGGCACCCACTGATGAAGGATCCCATTCAATTTTAAACGGAAAAGATTGGTCATTGCCCAAACCTTGTACCACCTCTCCGCTTGCCGTACTTGTGTATTCCGTGATGATGAGATTTCTCCTGGTATCATTTGCATCAAAGGAATTCACAAAATCATCAAACAAATAGGTTCGGGCAGCAAATACCCCATTGTTAGGGAAGGGTCTTGGAAAATCCGGCGGAAAAATAAGGGCGTTTAAGGACATTTGAGTAGAGCCCGTAGCGGCATCTTTAGGCAATGCCCATAGCAATTCATTGTTGCCTTCATTATCCAAACTAAACACCTGCCTATAATCAGGGATCAACTGGTAAACGCCAAGGTCAATGATTTGCCGGGTCAGATCGGCAGCTTCCTGCCATTGCCTGCGGTTCAAATGATACTTGGCTAAAATTCCAAGGGCAGCACCACGTGTTCCCCTACCAAATTCATTTTCAATGGGCAACGAACTAATCGCCAGATTCAGTTCTTGTTCAATAAACGCCTGCACTTCGGCTTCAGGTGCTCGTGGTTGGAGGGGGTCGTCACCGGGTGAGGTATATAAGGGAACCGTTCCAAACAAATTGTACAACTCGGAATAGGCCCATCCTCGCAAGAAGTGAACCTCGGCCTCAGTGTTCTGTCTGAATTCCTCCGAAAAATCCTCATTATCCAGATTATCCAATACAATATTGGCATCTCGTATGCACCTGAAATATGTGATCCACTGCGTAATTATCTGGGCATGGTTACTGTCCCAGTTATGGTCTATTAAGGCTTGCCACAGGCTTTCTATGCCTCCCCCTGCACCCCAGACCTCACCGGTAGGCATTGAGGCCATATAGTAGGGTGACCAGGACCGGTCTCCACCCGTTCTATGGCCAAAAGAATAGGCCGAGTTTAACAATGAATTGATGCCTTCTTCCGTAATCAGCAAATTGGAAGGGGCCAACTCTGAGAATACCTCCTCATCAAGGCGGTCCTCACAGGCCACCAGGACCAATAGTAATACTAATAAGAGTTTATGAAAATATGTCTTCATTTTAATGATTTTATTTTATTAAACTAAAAGCTAGCAGTCAATCCTAAAAGATAGGTTCTGGCCAGGGGATAACTGCTGTAATCAATCCGAACATTTTCGCCACCGAAAGAATTGGCCTCCGGGTCAAATCCGCTATAATCCGTAATCGTAAAGAGGTTTTGTCCTGTGGCATAAAGTCTCAGGGAATTCAGAAAGTTGATGTTGTGCACCGGAACATTATAGCTTAGCTGCACATTTTTTAACCTTAAGAAAGAGGCATCTTCTACGGTAAGGGTATTCACCCGGCTTGCTCCATATGCATTGGGATTGACCGATGAGGGCCATTGGGCATCCGGATTTTGAGGGGTCCACCTATCCAAAATGGTTTCCGCCAGCCGGTTTCTTCTAAAGTTTGCCGGATACAAGGACTCGATTAGGTTCACATTTAACAAATCTGCGCCTTCCTGGCCTTGAAAGAAGATATCCAGATTCCAGTTTTTATATTGAAAGGAATTCCGAATACCATAAATGAAATCCGGGAAGGGATTTCCAATTACGGTCTGGTCATCCGGATTGATGACGCCATCCCCATTCCGGTCTTCAAAAATGGGAAAACCAGGTTGTGCCGTGGGTTGTGCAGAGTTGGCAATATCATCGCCCTCTTGAAAAAAACCGGTAACCACATAGCCAAAATAGGAGGCTAAAGGATCGCCTTCCTGTATTACCGAAGTATTCCCTACGCCTTGAACATTGCCGGTGACAAACCTACCATCTTCCTCATCTCCGATTCTTCCCAAATCAATTACCTCATTTCGCAATGTGGAAAAGTTTATGGAGGTATTCCATTTAAAATCCCCTGCCACTATATTGGTGGAATTGATCAAAATTTCAAATCCCGTATTTTCCACCTCGCCAACATTGGTCAAAATATTAGGAAAACCAGAAGCCTGGGGCAAGGGTAGATTAAAGAGTAAATCGTTGGTGGTTCTGGAAAAATAATCCAAAGTGGTAGTGAGCCTTCCGTTAAACAATCCAACATCCAAACCTATATCCAACTGCTCGGTAGTTTCCCATTTCAGGTCGGGGTTGGCGATTCGGGCGGGTTGCACGCTATTTTCTATGTTACCATCCAATACGACATTGGGCCCGGATCGGAAGGTTAGTAAAGAGTTGAAATTCCCGATTTCCTGATTTCCGGTTTGCCCCCAACTTGCCCGAAGCTTTAATTCACTAAAAACGTCTGGGATGAAGTTTTCCTCGGAGAGTTTCCAGCCCAGGGCAAAAGAGGGAAAATACCCGAACCTATTGTTTTCACCAAAGCGTGAAGATCCGTCAGCCCTGATGGAAGCAGTAACCAAATATTTATTGTCAAAGCTGTAATTTACCCTTCCCAAATAGGATAATAGTGAATTTCTTTCCTTTTCACTGAAAAGATCATCATTATTGGTATCTCCCAAGGCCAAATTATCCGTCCCTATTTCATCTGTGGGGAAACCATTAATGGTAGCCGAAAAACGACGGGTATCAAACTGTTGGAACGTGATACCTCCCAAAACCGTTAAGTTGTGTTTTTCGTTAAAGGTTTTGTTATAGTTCATGGTATACTCAAAAAGATAATTGGAACGTTCCAGCACATTGATATTGGCGATACCCCCTTGATCAGCCCCTCGTATGGTCTGTGAGGAATTGAAAATATCCCTTCGGGTTTGTTGCCGGTCTGTTCCAAAATTAAATTTACCGGACAGGTGATCCGTGAAATCATAATTTAAAAAGACCGTACCAAACGTACGGTTGGTCTCACTTACACTTGAGATACCATTAACCAGGGACAGCGGATTATTGATGGTCAAATTGGGGGATTGTGAGAATGATCCGTCTTCATTGAATATGGGTTCGGTAGGGTCATACAACTGCGCCGTGTTGATGGGACCGGCCTGTTCATTGGTGTTCACCCCGTCTATATTATTGTTGTCCTTTACAAGGCTGGTATTGAAATTGATCCCTAATTGGGCACGCTCCCCAATTTTGGTATCAATGTTTATTCTACCGGCAAATCTTCGGATGCCCGAGTTACGGACCACCCCCTCTTGATCAAAGTAATTGAACGAGGCATAAATAGAAGTGTTTTCCGAACCTCCCTGAATGGAAAGGTTATGGTTGGTTACCGGTGCCGTACGGAATATTTGATTTTGCCAGTCCGTGCCCTGGCCAATTCGTGCAATGTCTTCGTCCGTAAAAACAATATCATTCCCTAGGTCCAATGACAAGGCATTGATCGCATCAATATATTCACTGGTGGAAAGTACATCGATGGTTTCGGCAACCGTTTGCATTCCCGTATATACATCATAGGTTACGGACATTTTGCCCTCCCTTCCCTTTTTGGTGGTGATCATAATTACCCCATTGGCGCCTCGTGATCCGTAAATCGCGGTGGCCGAAGCATCCTTTAAAATCTCAATGGACGCTATATCAGCAGGGTTTAAGGCATTCAACGGGTTTCTGGGACTTCGGTTATTTCCCACCTGTGCGGCGTTTCCAGAGCCCAGGTTTGGGGTATTGTCTATGGGGTAGCCATCAATGACGTACAAGGGCTCGTTACCGGCATTCAAAGAACTTGCCCCACGGATCCGGATACTGAGGCCTCCCCCCGGAGCGGAACTGGCCTGACTTATCTGCACCCCGGCGGCACGTCCCTGCAACAATTGGTCCACAGACACATTGGCCCCCGGATTAAAGTCTTCGGTACGCAGCGAGGATACCGATCCGGTAACGTCGCTTTTTAGCTGTGTGCCATACCCTATGACCACAATTTCATCCAGGGCTGCCGTGCTTTCCAAAAGAACGATGTTAAAATTGGATTGCCCCGAAACGGGTATTTCCTGAGCGGTAAAACCAATATAGGAAATTACCAGAACCGCATCCTCGTCTTGAACGGTAATGGAAAAGTTCCCATCAAAATCGGATTCCGTACCGTTAGTGGTGCCCTTTTCTACTATGCTGGCACCGGGCAGGGGCGTTCCGTTCTCATCCCTCACCGTCCCGCTTATCTCCCTTCCCTGGGGGGGCGCATTGGTAGTAACTACCTTTCGGGTCAGAACGATTTGATTTTCATTAATGGTGTAATCAAGATGTGCTCTGGGAGCCAATTTGTCCAAAACTTCCCTAATGGTTTCCTTGTTGGCCTTTAGGGAGGTTCGCTGCCGGTCGTCAATTTCCCTGACGTTGTAAAAGAATCGGTAGCCCGTTTGGGATCGTATTTCTTTGAGTATACGTTTTAGCGGAACATTGTCGTAGTTAAATTCCATTTTCTTCTGGGATAGTAATGGATTAGCCGACAGTTGAAACAGCACAAAAGAGGCTAAGAGAAAACAGAACTTCATTTTAAGATTCATTTTTTTACCACGCCCTTTGTCAAGAACATAGTCCTCGTCACTTTTTTTCATAGTTTTGAGTTGCTTTGATTGTTAGTACTAGTTTATTAATGGTCGAATTGATAGGGGAGTGGGCCAACACTTCCCTTTCATTTTTTATTGCGTTATAGTTATTATGTTTTGGTTGATCTCATAGGTAAAAGGCGTGCTTAGGGCCATTGTTTCCAAAACGGATTCAATGTCCTCATCAATGAATTCTCCTTTGTATATCCCATCGTTCAAACCTTCGGCTTTGTTCACGAATTTTACAAAGTATCTGCGCTCGAGCTTTACCAGTATTTCAGAAAACTTTAGGTTATCAATTACTAAACGGCCCTGCCGCCACGCCGTGTACACCTCTGTGTCGACTTTGGATTTGCTAAAGTGGTTTCCGAACGTATCATACTTTGCTTGAAAATCCGGTGTCAATAGCATCCCGTTTTCCGGCATTCTGGTTTCGTACACATTGATTGCCCCTTCTATAAGGGTTGTCGCTATGAAATCGTCAGTTTCATAGGATGAAATATTGAATTGTGTGCCCAGTACTTCAACCTCCACCTCCCGGGTGTTCACAATGAAGGGCTTATCTTTATTTTTAACAACATCAAAAAAGGCCTCCCCCTGCAGATACACCACCCTGTTTTTATCGGAATCAATGAAACGCTGCGGAAAACGGAGCCTTGATCCTGCATTTAACCAAACCTGCGTACCATCCGAAAGCGATAACTTAAAAATCTGGCCAAACGGAATAAAGACTTCATGATAAATTGCAGTGTTTTCAGTTCCACCCTTTGCTTTATCAAAGGCAATAGAATTTTCCTCTTTACTGGCCACAATGTTTCCCCTGGCATCGGTGACCTCTTCATCACCCTCAGGACGCAATACCTTTGTGGTTCCATCGGCTAACCTGATGACAATTTCATGGTCTGCATCCCCTTCCTCCTGGTTTTCCACTACTTGTATTCCAGTTTGAGGACTTGGGTCATAGAGTTGTTGTTTGGCTAAAAAACCAACAGCCAGCAGAAAAATCAATACCGCCGCATACTTTAATATTGTGCGAGTAGTTATCGAAGTCTTCTTTCGGGACTTCAGGGTTTCCGAGAATCTTTGATAGGCCAAATCGGTATCAAAATCGACCAATAGTTTTTGATTCGATGCTTTGAGACGACTTTTAAAAAAAGCCATATTGCTTTCACTCTCTCGAATCCACTGCTCCAAAATCTCTCTTTCTTCTTGAGATATGGAATGGTCAATGAATTTATCAACCAGCAAATGGAATTTAGACATTCGGCACTCGTTTTACCTCAATGATGCAGAAATCACAAAAAACCCCTATGGTTTTTTAATTTTTATTAGATTTGAGTACCTGCCGAATTAAAATGAACGAGAAAAAACTGATAAACGGATTGCGAAAAGGCAAAGCGAAAGCCTATCGCTATTTGTTTTCGGAATATTACGACTGGCTCTGCAACTATATTTTCAATCTGTGTAACGATCGTTCTTTGGCCGAGGATATTGTCCAGAATGCCCTTATTGGCTTGTGGGAAAAAAGAAAGTCCGTACTGATCACCACTTCGCTTAAAAGTTACCTTTTTAAAACCTGCCACAATCAATTTTTGCAGCATATCAGAAGCCAAAAACTACAATTTGACACCCTGGATAGATTGCGATGGGATGTTATTGCTGAAGCCGCTTTGGAAGACGATCTTTACGACTTTAAAATGGAGCGGTTAAACCAGTTAATAGAGCAATTGCCGCCCCGCTGTAAGGAAATATTTATCCAAAACAAATTGGAAAAAAAGAAGTATAAAGAAATTGCTTTGGATATGGGGATATCCGTAAAAACCGTGGAAAACCAAATGTCAAAAGCCCTTCATTTCCTAAGAGCAAACGCCACCGGGTTTATGCTATAGGATAGTATTCCTCTATCTAATTCTCTGCTCATTAGTTCTCCTGCTGTTTATTTGAATTATTTTAAGTTGTAAAGGTCTTTTTAGGATGTTGCTTCAGATCGTTTAGTAGGTCTTCGGTCATAAGATCCAAATCATACGTTGGTTGCCATCCCCTTTCCGTTTCAATGTCCGAGGCCACCACCTAAGGCGGACAAGTACGCGGGAATGACCGATAATGGAGTACTCAATTTTAGCCACTGATCTAAGGACATTTCCATTGGGGAACCGTATTGTTTCTGCAAAAAATCATGGCCATTTTCCCTACAATAGGTACTTTCGGGGCTGGGTATAGCACCTGGTCCAAATCCTCAAAACTATGACCATCCGAAAATTTGCCGCCATTGACATTGGCACCAATTCCATCCGACTGTTGATCCAGAACGTGGTGGAAAGACCCAATGGGGAGGTGCGCTTCCAAAAAAGCGCCCTGAGCCGTGTCCCCATCCGTTTGGGGGCCGATGTATTTTCAAAAGGGAGGATTTCCCGGGCCAATGCCCAACGGCTTATCAAAGCGCTGACCGCTTTCCGTTTATTGATGGAAACCCATCAGGTGGAATCCTACGGAGCCTGTGCCACCTCTGCCTTTCGGGAAGCCGCCAACGGTAAGGAACTGGCGGAACGTATCCAACGGGAAACCGGCATCGAACTCATCATCATTGACGGTAAAAAGGAAGCGGAGATCATCAGTGCCACCGACCTCAGGTTGCTGTTGGAACGGGACGGCTGCTTTCTCTATATCGATGTAGGCGGGGGCAGTACAGAATGTTCTGTGTATCACAACGGCCAATGCCTGGACTCGGAATCCTTTCCCATCGGTACGGTACGGCTATTGCAAAACCGGGTCGTCCCCAAACACTGGGACGCGATGGAAGGGTGGGTCAAGGAAACGCTCCGGGACCATCGGGAGGTCGACATCATCGGTTCGGGGGGCAACATCAACAAACTCCATAAACTCTCGGGTAAGAAGGCCCGATCGCCCTTGACCTATTCGGGGCTGCAAAAGACCTACCGGAAGCTCAGGGCCATGGATTATATGGAACGGATTGCCGAACTGGGACTAAACCCCGACCGGGCGGATGTCATTTTACCCGCCTGTGCGATCTTTTTGAACGCCTGCAAATGGAGCGAGGCGACCCTGATCCATGTCCCCAAGATCGGGCTGGCCGATGGGATGATCAAACTGCACTATCACTCTTTGAGGTTGTAGGATAATAAAGATGGATGGGATAGGTTTTCCTGCTAATGTTTGACCATCAGTTGGGAGACTGGCGGTAGTATGGTATTCCGCAGCAGTACAACCCTGCCAGCCTTTGGCGGGTATTGCGGAGCGGGTAAGACTACTTTCAAGGTAAACTCGTTTGAGATGAACCCGCCTGCCGATGGGTAGGCTTCCAGCAACTAATATATTTGAACACCGTGTTGATACACAAGAGGATGAACATCAAGATTTCCTTTTGCTTGTACAATCACCCGGTGAAACCACTCTTCTTCAGTACCCTCTCGAAGATATGCCCGTCTATATCGCACAGTACCCCGAGTTGATATTTTGAAGCCTCACCATCACCTACTCCACATATCCTACGGCACAGTTTTACGACACACTCATTGGAAAATGGTACGGATATACGATGTATCCAATTGTTATTAGGTCATAACTCTACCAAAAGAACGGAAATTCATACCCATATGACGGAAACTTCCTTTAAGGATATTACCGATCTACTATCTTAGCTGGCAAACAGAAACAAAGACTAAGTTATTCCTACGTTGTATGTGTTTTTTAAACTTTGAAAAATGATTTCTGGCGCAGAATACATACTCCGAAAGTTAGAAACAATTGGAGTAAACCATATTTTTGGAATTCCAGGCGCACATATTGATCCTTTATTTACTGCAACTACAAAGACAAACATAAAAACTATAATAAACTGTCATGAGTTATCTGCCGGATACATGGCGGATGGATACAGTAGATGTAGTGGTAAGTTAGGTGTTGTTCTTAGTATTGCTAGTCCAGGATCCAATAATTTAATTACCGCAGTAAATACTGCCAGGATCGAGCAGGCTCCATTACTTGTAATTTCCGGTGATGTGCCTACCAATTTGTCTAATGTTCCAGGGTTTCAGAATGGAAATAGTTTAGGATCCAATGATGATGAATTATTTAAAATTGTTACAAAGTATACAAAACGAGTTAATAATATTAATGAGTTAATACTCTTTATTGAGGAAGCAATTAGAGCAGCATATACTCCCCCATTTGGACCTGCGCATCTTATTATTCCTTACGATGTGTTTAATACAATGACTCCCGTTTTGCCTAAAGCTGAAAAATATCATGAACTAAAATATTGGAAGAACAAAAATTCTGAAGAAATTATATCTCATATCAAATCTTTACTACTGAGCGAAAAAAAAGTTGTTTTTTGGATAGGGACCTCTTTGAACAAAAGAGAACAATCCAAACAAATTGTTGAACTTGCCACAAAATTCAATATTCCGGTTGCTACTTCATACGGTGGCAAAGGAATTATTCCTGAAAACAATAAATTAGCTCTAGGTAACTTCGGTTATGCTGGATCAAGTTTGTCGAAAGAATTATTACTTTCTGATCAATGTGATGTGATTATCGGTTTTGATATAGAGCAAAATGAAAGAAATTCGCTAAATTGGAATCCAAATCTTTATAAAAATAAAGATATAGTCTTAATTAACTTCCCGGGAAGTTTTTCAAATGCCAAATATGGAAAATCATTTGAAAACAATCCATTTTATATTCTTAAAACTTTGCATGACGACTTGATTCATAAAACGTACGATAATGGCACAAGAAAACGCTGGTTTGAGAAGTTTAAGCAAAAAGTTAATTCAAGTAATGTGAGTTTCTCCGCAATTGGAAATGAAACCATTGAGCCTGGTAGAATAATAGAAATAGTTCAAAAAGAAGTCCCTAAAGAATCAATACTATTTGTAGATTCAGGAAATCATAGGATATTCCCGGGATTTCACTGGAAAACACAACTGCCGGAGTCATTTTACTCAGCAGAAAAAACAGCACCACTTGGATGGGCTATAGCAGCAGGAATTGGTTGTAAAATTTACCGGAAAGAACCTGTTATAATATTTACAGGTGATGGATGCATGCAAATGCATGGAATTGAATTAAAAACAGCTTCAAAACATAGTATACCGGTATTAGTTATTATAGCTAATAATAGTGCTTTTGGCAACGTTCATGTGCGATACTCTAAAATATCAGATGATGCAGCTGATTTGGCATCTATTACTGAAATTAACTGGAATCTTTTTTCAAAATCATTTGGAGCAACGGTATTTGATATTACATCAGAAAAGTGTCTAATTGAGAAAGTTCATGATTTTTTATTAGATGAGAAATTGACGATTCTTAATATTAAAACACCTGTTAACCCATATATTCTTGATAAAAGCCTTACAAAATCAGCATTTGCCTAATAAAAGTGAAATTATTAATTACCAGCGTAGGAAGCCTATTAGGGCAAAATATTTTAGATAGTATTGAAAGTAGGCGAGACTTGATCCATGTAGTCGGATTGGATGCAAATGCTGATAATCCTAGAATTTATAGATGTGATACTACATATTTGGTCAATTACACTGAGGACAATCACTTTTTTAACGACTTTAACGCCATTGTTGAGAAGGAAAAACCGGATTTCATTTTACCCGGTAGAGATGGAGATAGCATTTTCTTATCTGAAATAAAAAGTAAAAACCCCGACAGATTTAAAAAAAGAATACCTTTTGGAAGCTCTGCTATTCCAAGAATAATGCTTGATAAATATCAAAGCTATCTCTTTTGTTTAAAAAACAAATTACCATTTGCAGACTCTTTTTACTATAGAAATGAAAACGATAAAATCAAATTAGAAGAATTCAAAAACAAACATGACTTCCCATATGTAATAAAGCCTAAAGAAGGTTTTGGTTCAAATAATGTTTATTATGTTTTAGATAATGAGAACTTAAATGAGTTAGTGAATAATGGTGAATTCCTAATTCAAGAATATTTGGGAGACCCCAGTACTATTTTAAAATACAAAAATCACTTTAAAATTGGAATTCCGCTTTTTTTTCAAGTCCCGGAAAATGAGCAATATGCTGCGCAAACGATTATTTCACAGGATGGCACGGTCGGCGAAGTATTTATAACTATTAATACAATGGTTCATGGGCGCGCTGAATACACAAAACAAATAATGAATTATGATATAGTAAAACTTGTTCAAAAATATTCAGAAGTATTTTATAAAAATGGATGGTATGGCCCTACTAACTTCCAACTAAAACCTGATAGAGATGGGAAATGGAAAGTATTCGAATTAAACTCTCGCCTAACAGGAACTAGTTCTGCACGTGTATTGCTAGGATATGATGAATTTGGAATTCTTGCCGATCTTTTTGTCCCGGAATTATTGATCCCTAACCTCACAAAAAAAGAAAAGGTCAAGGGACAAGTCATGAAGTTTCTTCATGACAATTTATTATATGATAAAAATGTAGAATCGTTAAAGAACGATAAGGTATGGAAAAGGTTTTAGTCACTGGCGCCGATGGCTATCTGGGAGCTTGTATCTTCAATCAACTGCTAAATGATAAAAATAAAATTGTACACAAATTAAAGGGTAGACTACATGAAATCACTCCATCTTCGCTTGATTATGATTTAGTAATTCACTGTGCCGGTGCGCTACGACATAGAAAAGGTCAACACGCAGAAGCAAATTCAGAAGGCACAAAAAAGCTGATCGATGGATTAAAAGGTAATGCAAAAATCATATACATTTCATCTAAAAGCATTTACGGAACAAAAAAACGCGGAACTGTTAATGAAAATACTTTTCCTCAACCTGACGATGACTATGGGAAATCAAAATACAAAGGAGAATTATTAGTCTTTAATAGCGGATCACCTTACATAATTATTCGGTCGAGTACACTGTATGGCTTGGGTGTAAATAATCCTGGTCGGGCATTCCCTTTTGTTGCGATGCACAAGCTATATACCGGACATGATATTGAAATATACATACCAGACCCTTTCCACGAATACTTATATGTTATGGATTTAGCGAATATAGTCTTAAAATTATTGAGGATTCCACAAAGCTGGAATAATGTTTTCAATGTTGCTGGTCCAAAACAATCTTTGATTTCTTTGATCACTTCAATAGAAAAGTATCTTAAAACGAATGCAACAACTATTGGGAATGTACATAAAATAACTAAAGAACGAAATGATGGTTTTTTTATGGATTGTACTAAACTTGAACGTTTTATAAGTGAAACCTATTTCACCCCGACCGATACGATCGTAAAACGTATGGGAAAGTCTGTAGTATCTTAGATATCCCAGAACTCAGGACAATATGTTTACGGATTAAATTAACCGAATTGAATGGGAGGAAGATTTACCTGAAAATTCAGGATCAAAGTTGTCCTGGAGACCTTGAAGTATGAGTACCCTGGATTCACCATGGACCAGATTGTGTAAATTAACGTAAGTTCAATCTAAGAAACCTGGTTTCAGTGCAAGAAAAAGTAGAATATTAAATAAATTAAAGTGTTGATTTTTCAAATCAACAACTACAACATTTGCTTATGATCTCTTCGACCGTAATTGACGAAAATTTTTTGTTCCATTGATGATTTCTGCAAGGAATTCGTTCCACTTTTTAAAAAGATTGTACACGACAAGGGTTATATTTCACCTTCCAGTAGGCTGGTTTTTCACAACAACAAGGTAAAAAACAGAAAGCGCCACAATTTTGTGCAGCGCTTTCTGTTTTTTGCTCCCCCTGCTGGGCTCGAACCAGCGACCCTCTGATTAATCACGCAGATGCGGGACTCTAACCAACTTCGCTATTTTTCCGTTCGGCACAAAATCCGGGTCGATCAGTTTTTCCAAAAAAATCCGGCTCTTCTGTTTCTTGACGAAACGCTCAAAATACAAGGCCTCCGCTCGCGAAAGACCTGCCTCAAAAACGACTGCCAATTGCCAGGGGCGGTATTTTGATGTAAAAGTGTCTTTCTGGCCGTCGTTATGCCAGACTAGCCTTTCCCATGGATCTTGGCTGCTGCCGATATAGTACTTATCATAATCCACGGAATATAAAATATAGAGATAGAACATTCTACAAAACAAAAAATCCAATACCACTTCGAAGTATTGGATTTGTTCTTGCTCCCCCTGCTGGGCTCGAACCAGCGACCCTCTGATTAACAGTCAGATGCTCTAACCAACTGAGCTAAGGAGGAATGAATAACCTATATTTAGCGGGCTTGCCCGCCGGAGCCTCTTCTAAGGCGGGTGCAAATATAGCCGATTCTTCAATAGACTACAAGCAAAAAAATCAATTTCTATTTAAAAACAGCCTTGTAGATATCGTTCCCATTGGCAAACAATAATAAAGCGATCAAAAAGAAGAAACCTACCATCTGGGCATACTCCAAAAACTTGTCGCTAGGCTTTCGCCCTGAGACCATTTCATACAGCAAAAAGGCTACATGTCCCCCGTCTAAAGCGGGAATGGGTAAGATGTTCATAAACGCCAGGATGATGGAAATCAGGGCCGTGGTGGACCAAAATGCCGCCCAGTTCCAGGTATCCGGGAAGATCTTTCTAATGGCATCAAAACCGCCAACTCCCTTGTAAGCCCCGGTAGAAGGATTAAAAATCAAGGCCAATTGTTCTGCATAACCGGTTAAGGTATTCACACCTCTGTTGATTCCGGCAGGTATGGCTTCCATAAAGGAATATCGGATTTCTTCTATTTCAAAATACCCTTTCGCTTGAAGTTCTTCCAGCGTTAAGCCTTTTAGCCCCACCCCCAGTTTTGCCTCGTTATTGACCTTAGCGGTAACGGTACGCTCACCACCGTTTTCTCCATTCACCAAAATTTCTACCTCCTGCCCCTTAAAGGCCTCCAGTAAGGGAGTAACCTGATCAAAGTAATGGGCAGGTTGACCATTAATAGACTGTACCTCATCTCCTTCTCTTAAGTCTACCCCCGTATTGTGAGAGTCCTTGGAAACTTCACTGATTATGAAGGGCTGCCGCATGCTCAAAAAACGAGCCTTATCTTCATCCTCCAGCAGCGTGGAAATAAAATCTGAGGGCAGCTCATTTTCAATAATCTGACCCTCCCGTTCAACAGTAACACTACTGGCGGTAAATAGCTCTGCATAAACATTCTGAAAGGACTTCAACTTTTCACCATCTATGGCCAAAATTTTATCCCCGGTTTGGATGCCCACTTTATCCCCTATGGTTTCCTCAACTACCCAAACCCCGTCTTTTAAACTGTCCATGCGGATATACTGGTCCCCATATTGGTAGGCCATTCCAATGTAGATGATCACCGCCAGAATAAAGTTTACGGTTACCCCGCCCAACATGATAATCAGTCGTTGCCAGGCCGGTTTGCTCCGAAATTCCCAGGGCTTCGGTTCCTGCTTCATTTGCTCCGTATCCATGCTTTCGTCAATCATCCCGGCAATCTTGACATAGCCTCCCAAGGGCAACCAACCAATTCCATATACGGTCTCCCCTATTTTCTTTTTAAATAGCGAAAACTTGATATCAAAGAACAGATAAAACTTCTCCACCCTGGTCTTAAATAGTTTTGCAGGAATGAAATGTCCCAACTCGTGCAGCACGATCAAAAGAGACAAACTCAGGAAAAACTGAATAACTTGTATGGCAATGGGACTCATTATCGATTCTTTCGTTTAGAACGCACAAAAGTACATTTTTTGCCAAGGCTTTTAAAAATATCCCTTCTTTAGCTTGGACTTTTTAAGAAAGTTTTAGCGGCAGTAGGCATTAAACTCTTGGGAAAACACAGTTTTGGGATGTAATTTTGTATGCTATGCGTAAATTCTTTGCCAAATACCGCTTTTTTGCTGTTGTTTTTTCGTTGATTTCGCTGGTCATAATCTATTTCATTTATACCGCGCTAAAGCCAAAGAAACGTTTACCCGTTTACCAACCCTCTATGGTGAACCCTGAGTTGGTGGACAGCACGCTACACTACAAAAAGAAATACCATACCATATCCGACTTTGCTTTAATTAACCAAAACGGGGATACCATTACCCAACTGGATTATGAAAATAAAATCTATGTGGCTGATTTCTTTTTTACTACCTGCCCGACCATCTGCCCTATCATGACCAAGAATATGGCCACCATACAAGGCAGTATCCTGAAAGATGATGATATTTTGTTACTCTCTCATTCCGTTACCCCCCAGATCGATTCCGTACCCCAGTTAAAAAAGTATGCACTTGAAAAGGGAGTGATGGACGACAAATGGAATCTGGTAACCGGCGACAAAAAACAGATTTATGAGTTGGCCCGTAAATCTTACTTGGCCGTGAAAACGGATGGTGATGGCGGCCCCTTTGATATGATCCATACCGAAAACTTTATACTCGTAGACAAAGAAAAACGCATTCGCGGATTTTATGATGGCACCAATTCGGAGGAGATTGATCAACTGTTAGAGGATTTGATGACCTTAAAGAATTCGTATACCGAATAGATTTGGTTTTTTTCCCTTATTTTTGTTGTTACTTATAATTATTCTAAATAAAGATAATTGGCGACTATCGCTTCACTTGAACCGGGACAAAAGGGGATAATCCAAACCTTTAAAGAGGAGGTTTTACCCGTAAAACTGATGGAGTTGGGCTGCTTACCCGGAAATTCCGTTACACTATTGCAAATAGCCCCCTTGGGCGATCCGCTTTACATCAATGTCAACGGTTCCCATATTGCCATACGAAAAGCTATGGCGGATTGCATTCCCCTTGAGATCATTGATGAGACCCCCACGCTATGAGTAAAAGCATTAATGTGGCCCTGATCGGAAATCCGAATACCGGGAAAACCTCCGTTTTCAACCAACTCACCGGTCTTAAACAAAAGGTGGGGAATTACCCGGGGATAACTGTTGAAAAAAAAGAGGGAATCTGCAAACTTCCTCAAGGTGCTAAAGCCCGCATTTTGGATCTTCCAGGAACCTACAGCCTGAATACCACTTCCCTGGATGAAAGCGTGGTTGTAGAACTGCTTCTAAACAAAAATGACAAGGACTATCCCGATGTTGCCGTTGTAGTTTCCGATGTAGAAAACCTAAAACGAAACCTGCTGCTATTCACACAGATCAAGGATCTAAAGATCCCTACGATTCTGGTGATCAATATGGCGGACCTTATGCCAAGAAAAGGAATTTCGCTGAATGTTTCACTCCTTGAAAAAAAGTTGGATACCAAGATAGCGCTGGTAAGTACACGTAAAGGTCGGGGCATTGATCGTGTGAAAGAGCTTATAGCGGATTATGAAAAGTTGTCTACCCAACCCAACCTAAACGCCTCCTCCATAGCGCCGGCCTACTTTGAACGCCTTCAACAGGCATTCCCCAAAGAAGATCTCTACAAACTTTGGTTGGTGATCACACAGGACGTCAATTTCATGCCTCTTGAAAAGAAGCGTATCCAGGATGCCACCTCTTTTTCCACAAAATCCAAATCAGAACTAAAAAAACTACAGCATAAAGAAACAGTATTGCGGTATCAATTCATTAACAGCGTATTAAAGGAAACCTACCTGGTTGATTTGCAGGCCGCCAAAGGAGTTCGGGCAACTTTGGATAAAATATTGACGCATAGGGTGTTTGGCTATCTCATTTTCTTCCTGATCCTTTTACTTATTTTTCAGGCCATCTTTGACTGGAGCACGTATCCCATGGACTATATCGATGCCCAGTTTGCGGCAATTAGCGATTGGACAAAGGCAACGCTTCCGCAGGGCATACTTACTAACCTGCTCGCAGAAGGTATCCTGGCAGGAATAGGGGGTATTGTCATCTTTATCCCGCAAATTGCCTTTTTGTTCTTGTTTATCGCCTTACTGGAAGAATCCGGATATATGAGCAGGGTGGTTTTTTTAATGGACAGGGTCATGCGTCCTTTTGGCTTAAGCGGTAAAAGCGTAGTTCCTCTCATTTCGGGTACTGCCTGCGCGATACCAGCGGTAATGGCCACACGTACGATTGAGAATTGGAAAGAACGGTTAATCACCATCCTGGTAATCCCTTTCACCACTTGTTCCGCCAGGCTACCGGTCTACCTCATTTTAATATCCCTGGTCATTCCCAAAGGATATTTTTTAGGGGTTAGTTATCAGGCCTTAACCTTGATGCTTCTTTATCTTTTGGGCTTTGCCACAGCAATTTTTTCGGCCAAAATCCTTCACAATATGTTGAAGATAAGAAGTCGTTCTTTTTTCATGATAGAAATGCCTACGTATCGTGTTCCGCTTCTAAAAAATGTGGCCTACACTGTAGTTGAAAAGACCAAAAGCTTCGTTTTCGGTGCCGGTAAAATCATTTTGGCTATCGCTATTATATTATGGTTTTTGGGATCCAATGGGTTTTCCAAAGATTTTACCAATGCAGAACAAATCGTAACAGAACGCATTCAAAAGAATGGACTGAATGACTACAGCAAGAATTACATCAAAAAGAATCTTGCTATCTATGCCTCAACCCTTAAAACAGGCCTACTTTCCGAACAAGGGGCGCTTAGCCCGCAAGCGGCACAGGATTCCTTACAGCTCTTATCCGGCATTTTGAGCGAAAGCGCTAAAAACCAGGAAATAGCAAGTTACAGGCTGGAACATTCCTACATCGGGTATGCCGGTAAAGCCATTGAACCTCTTGTACAACCCCTGGGATATGATTGGAAAATTGGTATTGCCGTACTGACCTCGTTTGCCGCACGCGAAGTGTTTGTAGGCACCCTGGCGACAATTTACAGTGTAGGTAGTGACCAGCAGGAGACCATAAAAAACCGTATGGCCGCTGAGTTGGACGAAAGCGGCAAACAGCCGTTGTTCAATCTGGCTTCCGGGATTTCCTTAATGCTGTTTTACGCTTTTGCCATGCAGTGTATGAGTACCCTGGCTATTGTAAAACGAGAGACCAATTCCTGGAAATGGCCGTTATTACAATTAGCTTTTATGTCTGTAATTGCTTATCTTGTAGCTTTGTCAGCCTACCAACTACTTCATTAATTATGGTACAACAAATTGTGGCTTACTTACTTCTTTTTGCTGCGCTAACTTATTTGGTTCATCGTTTTGTACGCCCTATACCCTTTTTTACGTATAAGCGAAAACATCAAAAAAATTGTGGAGGTGCTGACTGTGGGTGCCCATAAATTTCCGCAATAGACCACCTCTTCGCTTTCCATTTTAAAAAAAATACCCCTTGTTGTAACGTTTTGTAATTTTCTGACTATACAGTAATGAACACCGACAAAACACAATGCAATTAACCGAGCAAACGGATGAGGCCCTTATGAAAAAGGTGTCCGAAGGAGATTTAGACGTCCTTACCGAATTATTTGACAGGCATCATCTGCATGTGTTTAATTTTTTGCAGAAAATGTGTGGGGATACCATGCTAAGTGAGGATTTAACACAAGATGTTTTCTATAAAGTGATCAAATACAGATCGACATATAATAATGGAAAGTTCGTTTCATGGTTGTTCACCATAGCGAGAAATAGCCTTAAGACGTATTTTTCCAGGAAGCATACGCCCCACCAGGAGTTGGAGGAGGTCAGAGAACAAAAAATAGATTCCCAGGATAATCATGAGGACTATTCTCAATTGCACAGGGCGTTACACCTTTTAGAGACTTCGGACAGGGAGATACTGGTATTGAATAAGCTTAACGGGATTCGTTACCAGGAATTGGCAGAAATTTTGGGGAGTACCCCCGGAGCCGTAAAAACAAGAGTAAGCAGGGCGCTGAAAAAGTTAAAAACCGTCTATTTAGAAAGAGTATGAAAAAGCAAAATGAACATATCCTCCCATTAATTCCGGACTATCTGGAAGGGAATCTTGGGAAGGAACAAAAGAAAACAGTGGAAACCTATCTGGAGAATGATAAGGATTTTGCCCTGGAACTGGAAGAATACCGGAGCTTGTTTACCGCATTTAAAAACGAGCCCCGGCAAACCCCTTCTAAAAAATTGAGGCAGGGTTTCTTAAAAATGCTTGAGGAGGAGAAGCAGCATCAGGTCAATGTAATTGACCTAAATCCAAAAAGTGTAGGGAGTAACAATCGCATCTGGGGAATTTTAAAAGTCGCCGCAAGTGTGGCCTTACTGCTATCTGCATTCCTTTTGGGACAATATGCCGAAAAAAATACCCTAAATCATGATGTATTGTCTTTGGAGCAAAAAAACGTACAGTTAAAACAGACGACTATGATCGCCCTTTTGGAAAACCAATCGGCCAGCAAACGGATACAAGGGGTGCAGTATATTGAAGACTTCACAGCACCGGACACCACCATTGTGAACGCTTTAATAGATAGACTGCTCCAGGATGAGAACACCAATGTACGGTTATCCGCCATGATAGCACTATCCGGTTTTAGAGATTCGGAAACGGTAAAGAACGCATTTATCCGGGCCTTAAAAACAGAGAAAGATCCCAGTATTCAAATTGCAATTATCCAAAATCTCGTTCAAATACAAGAGAAAAGAGCCATTAAACCCATGCAGGACTTGTTGGAACAAGAAGAGACCCAACCCTTCATTAAAGAGGAAATTACGAATGCATTACCTAAAATTATATAATAACTAGTGCTGAGCGTAGTCGAAGCATCAAAAAACGAAAATCATGAAAAAGTTGACAAGTATTGTAATAGCCAGTTTAGCATGTATAGCCCTAAAAGCACAAACGGACTATTCCAGACCCGTAAGTGGAGTTGCATGGGTGAAGATTGAATCTAAAGCGGAGATTATTCTAAAAACGCACGACAGCAATCAACTACTGATCAAAAGCGATACCAGAGAAGAACGGCCGGAAAAGGCAAGAGGTTTAAAATTGGTGAGCGGGGGAGGTACGGATAATACCGATGTAGGCTTCTCTGTAATAGAGGATGGCAATACCCTGATCGTAAAAAACCTCAGGAAGTCAGACAGGGCTGAAATTTACCTCCCGGCATCCCAGAACGTATCCGTAAAAACCACCTGGAACGGAGATGCATTAATCGAAGGGTTTTCCGGAGAAATAGAAGCTGATGCTCAACTCAACGGCGGGATCCAAATCATTGATGTAACCGGCCCGGTCACAGCGAATGCCTTAAACGGTGATGTGGAAGTAGTCTTTACCGCGGTAAAACAAAGCTCGCCAACTTCCATATACACCACTAACGGTGCTGTAGATATTACTATGCCGGCCAGCACCCCGGCCAACTTATCCCTGGGAACCATCAATGGAGATGTGTATACCAATTTTGACCTGAAGAGACCTCAAAAAAATGGCCTGACCTCCATTTCCAGCAAAAGTATTAAGGGGGAGATCAACAATGGTGGGGTAAGCATAAAATTGAAATCCGTTAACGGCAATATTTACCTGAGAAAGAAATAACCCGTGTAAAGCGTAATACAACCATCAAAAAACGAATAGTCATGAAAAAAATAATTCTTATGATCCTAATGCCAGGGGTTTTTACCCTGGCAATCGGTCAAAAAGTTATTGAAAAGAACATCCCGCTTAACAACAGATATGTGGAGTTAGAGGTCCCTTTTGCTTCAGAGATTAATGTTAAAACCTGGGATCAGAAGAACGTATACTTCAAAGCAACCCTGGAAACTGAAAATGAAGAATATTTGGATTTGTACCAATTGGAAGTGGAAGAAACCAATTCAAGGATTACCATTGCATCGGATACCAAGGCTATTTTTGAAGCGCTTAAAAAAGAGCGAAAAAAAACCAGGAGAAACTACTATTACTCGGACTATACTTTTGACTATGTCTTGTATGTTCCCAAAAGCGCAGAATTTAAAGTCACCAGCATCAATGGGGATATGATGGCGGAAGTAATTGAAGGAGATTTTGAAGCAAAACTCGTTAATGGAGATATAGAAATACAAAATTATTCCGGTAATCTGGACCTAAGGACAATCAACGGAGAAATCGATCTGAAAGTAGGCGGCGCCCGTTTCACCGCAGAAACAATAAACGGAGATATCTATGCCGATGCGGCACTTAAGATCACCTCAGACGATCGTCACGTGGGACAAAGGGTAAAAAGTCTTTCCGACAACGGCAGTTCAAAACTTCAATTAAACACCATCAACGGAAATATGTATTTAAGACTTTAGTACGTTAGTTGCAAAAAAGGCAGCGGTTGCGTTGCCTTTTTTATGTCTTGACCAGTAGCCTTATTCTTTTTAAAAACTGATTTTGATCCGCATATCTTCAATCAAATCAAAAGCACAGTCCTTAAAAGAAGGCGGGCCAAACATCCTCATTTTTGCATTGGAAAAAGCTACCTTTTCCTTTGGAATTCCCATCCAGTTGGTATCCAATTGGTCGTTCCCGTTTTTGTCGTAAAAAAGTGCTACGGCGTATTCTCCATCCGGAATATCTTTAAGTACCAGATGGGTAGCGCCTTCTTTGGCAGGGACGGATTTAGAAACAAATACGCGATCAAATTTCAAAAAGGATTCCGCATCCTCATATAAGGCAACACTGATTTTTCCTTCCGACGCCGGAACATTCACTACCTCAACCGAAAGCTCTTTTTGGGCGAAAACGCAGGAAGTCGAAAACAAAAGGATTGCAATTAATACGCGCATCTCAAAAAGTAAAGGTTATACATCACTCTGTTTTTTCAATTTTAGAAACCAGGGAATCGTACAGCGCTTTTGTTTTTACACTATCTGCCAGATTAAAGTACAACACCAGGGAATCATGATGCAATACCTCAATTTTTTGCTGTCTCAAATCATCCACAAAAACGTAAACGTTTGCTCCTGTGATAGAATCTAAAAAGACCCCCTTTTCCTTGGCTAACCAGGAGAAACCGTTCTTACGCTCCATTTCGGGGATCTTTGGAACAAAATTGATGCCAGTTATCTCTGATACGGGAATTTTCTGTCGATAAATCCCGGAGACCACCTTAAAGCTATCCTTTTCCAGGGTGACCCAGTTTTGATAATGCAGCCCAAAAGCCAGGGCGCAGCAAACCAGGGTTATAAAAATAAGGATGTTCCAAATCCAGGATCTATTCTTTCGTTTCATTTTCAGTCTTCTGGCTATACTTGTCAAACCACGCCACAGTATGCGCAATTTTAGTGATCAGGTTGCTGGGTTTACTGGCTATACCATGGCTTGCCCCCGGTATTTCCACTAAAACGGTTTCTTTTTTGCGCAATTTTAAGGCATGGTACAGTTGCTTGGCTTCACTGGGTGGGGTACGCAAATCGTTCATCCCTACCATTACCATAGTTGGGGTTTCTATATTTCCAACGAGGGAAATGGGTGAAAATTTCCAATAGTGCTCAAAATTTTCCCAGGGTTGTCCTTCATAACGGCTGTTGGCATACCCAAAATAGTTATCGGCCACCAGGGTTTTACTAATCCAATTCATTACCGGTTTTGCTACTACAGCTGCTTCAAAACGATTGTTCTTGCCAATCATCCATGCAGTCATAATTCCACCCGCACTACCCCCGGTGACAAACAACTGGTCCTCATGAGCAATCCCTTTTTGAATACAATAATCTACACCATCCATCACATCATTGTAGTCTTCGCCAGGGTAATTCCGGTATAACAAATTGCCGAATTCTTCTCCGTAACTGGTGCTTCCCCTGGCATTAGGATAGAAAACGATATATCCTGCGGCAGCATACAACTGCATCTCTAAGGAAAACCGGTCGCCGTAGTTCAAAATGGGCCCGCCATGATTTTCCACCATAAAAGGATACTTAGTGTTAGGATCGTAATTTGGCGGATAGACCACCCAACCTTGTATATCACGCCCATCAAAACCCGAAGTATACCAGATCTCCTCCACCTTTCCCAGCGTTCTATAGTCCAACAGGCCTGCATTCAGATCGGTGATCTTTATGGGGCGCTTTGCTTTTGGTTTCAAAATGGCCAGCTCCGCCGGATACTCCGGCCGGGAATGTGTGTAGGCTATAGTGCCATTCTCTGCAACGCTATACGACCCGCTGCCATACGGTCTTCCCAATGTAGTTCCCCCCCGATTATCCGCCAATCGGGTCACTTTCCCGGACAGGCTGATATGACCGATCTTTCCATTGCCTTTATCGTCATAATTGAAGTATAACCCATTTCCCCTGGCATCCCAATGGATACTCGAGATACTTCTATCCAAATCATCTGAAATACTTCTTTGGTTACTACCATCGCTTTGCATAACATGCAGCTTCCTAACCTGATAGGCCTGCCGTTTGTCTTCATTTCCAATGTAGGCAATGTATTTTCCATCCGGGGAAACCTGTGGATTGTAATCCGGGCCATCCCTATCCGTGAGCGCTGTAATTGCCCCACTTTCTACCTCTACCGCATAGATCTCACTGTTGCGAAAACGATATTCCCAGTCTTCAACACGATTGGCGGAAAAGTAAATCTTACTGCCATCTGGTGACCAGGAAAGGGTTCCGCGATGTTGCCAATTCCCGGAGGTAATCTGCCGGGGTGCCCCTCCATCAGCAGGCATTACAAAAATATGGTTGAACCCCGGTTTAATATAGCCACGTCCATCCGCCTCATGATATACCCTATCTGTGATCCTTGGCGCATCCGCCCACTTCGCCCCTTTGGGTTTTTTGGGCATTTTGGCAATCACAGGGGATTTTGCTTCCACATTCATGGAAAAAGCGAGTTGATGACCATCCGGAGACCATGTTAAAGCACCTGGGCTAAACGGCAATTGGGTGAGTTTCGCAATTTTTCCGGAGTCCATCCAATACATATACACCTCAGCTCCTTCATCTGTGCTGCTGGAGAATGCTATCCTATCCCCCTCAGGCGACCATCTTGGGCTGCTTTCCGCGACCTCCCTGGTCGTTAATTTTTGATGCTGGCTACCATCTGTTTTAAGTATCCAAAGATTCCCACTGCTCCTATCCTTCATGATGTCATAGCCCATACGGCGATATACCACCCAATTACCATCGGGAGCTATCTGAGGGTCGGATACGTATTGTATGTCAAAAACGTCCAGATAAGAAAAATTAGGTTTTTGGGCGGTAGAAAAATGAAACAAGAAGGAAATCGAAAAACAAAGTATAAAAATTCGCATGAATATTGTTTTTTGAGAGTTTTAAAGGTAGCTGAAACTATGGTTTCCTCAAAAGCAATGCACTACCCATTTATAAGTTATCTTTAAAGCAATCACCCTATGTACTAATCCATTATGGGAAAGATAAACTTCAAAAAATTGTTTCATATTTGAATCAGGAATTTAATGGCGAAGCAGTTGAACCTATGACAAAAGCAATTAAAGAGGTCCTAATACTATATTTAATATCATGGTTAGTCGGGCTTGGCTTACTCTTATGGCAATTGATGGCCCATGGACAAAAATTCTTTGAAAGCGTATCGGTCTTTTTTTTCCAAATACTGCCCAACACCTCTTACCTGATCCTACAACATCTGCTCTTTGTAGTTTTGTTGGTTCTATTTTTCCTGTTTCGATACTTTAAAACAGTCTACCAAAAACGTGGTAGACACATCATGTTAAAGCGGCTGGGGCTTTATCTGTTGCTCCCCTCCACCTTGCTCATTATTGGTTTTAAAACCTTAATTCACCTTAACACTTCAGAGGTCATCCACTTCACCTGGGATCAACAAATGATGAACCTATCCGGAGAAGTGGGTAATTTTTTTGAAAGGGATGGCCTGCATCGCGGCATGAGTGTATTTGGCTGGAAAGAAAATAATTCCAAAGAGATCGAAGCTTTGGTCAAAGCCAATGTGGAATGGGTTGCCGTGGTTCCTTTTATCTGGCAAGAGAACGAAAAATCACACGAAATTGCCTCAAAACGCGAAGATGGAGTATTTACGAAAAGGGATTCGCTTTTTATCAAGGTCATCCATGAATTGCATGCAAAGGGAATTCATGTGCATCTAAAACCACACATTTGGCTGGGAGAAGGCTGGCGGTCTAACCTCAAGTACCCTTCAAAAACGAAGTGGGATGTTTGGTTCAATTCATACCGAAGTCGTATGCTTCATTATGCCAAAATGGCCCATCTTACCAAAGTAGAACTCTTTTGTATTGGTACGGAATTACGTACTTCGATAAAGGCACAACCTGAGGCCTGGAAACAACTTATCAACGATATCCGAGAAGTGTATGACGGCCCTTTGACCTATGCCGCCAATTGGCACGATGAATATGAACATATTACATTTTGGGATGAACTGGATTATATTGGCATACAGGCGTATTTTCCTTTAACCAAAATCAAAAATCCCGATATCGAGCACATAAAAACAGGCTGGCAACCACATTTAAAAAACCTGGCTTCATTATCAAAAAAAGAAGGGAAGCCTATTCTTTTTACCGAGGTTGGCTATAAAAGCGAAGCCTCGGCAACCATAAAACCTTGGGAGTGGGAAGACACTTTTGGGGTATTGTACAAGAAAAAGTCAGATCAGACACAACAGCTGGCATTCGAAGCCCTATTTCAAGAACTTTGGGATAAAGATTGGTTTGCCGGAGTCTATGTTTGGAGATGGAACACACAAAGCCGAGAATCAAATGCCTCCACCAATTTAGATTTCTCCCCGCGATTTAAGCCCGCAGAAAATGTAATCGCCAAGTGGTTTGGTCCTACAAAAGCCAGATAGTGGTCAACTTTTAATCATTTCCAATACCGGAGGCAACCGTTTTAATTCATATATTTCTTTACACATACCCATCAAAAATGATAGTATCCTCGAAGTCTAATTGGGAGTATCCCCTGTTCTTTTCCGCTCGAAATACTCAGAAATCATTTTTGCCCTGATCTAGTATTGATTATGAAAAATAGCTATTTCCTATTTCTTTTTATGCTTTGCATCTTTGGCTGCAATGAGGACAAAGCCTCAGAAAAAAATGAAATTTCAAATAACGAATTTACTACAACATCCTACGAGAATTTGGTCGCTCTTTTCAAAGAATGGCGATCTTTTGAAAATCCCCCGAAACTCAAGGGTGCCCCTGACTATACTAAAGCAACTTTTGAAAAAAGATGGGCTCCCTTTATTCAATTACAAAAAAAGCTACATCAAATTGATACTACCCACTGGCCTATTAAGCATCAGGTAGATTGGATGATTGTTTGGGCCGAAATGAACGGCTATGATTTTAATCATCGGGTGTTAAAACCCTGGGAACGTGATCCTGCATTTTACAAATCGGTTTGGACCTATAAAAGTGATGTTCCTGCGCATGAAGGACCTACACATCATGGCACTACCGAACTTTGGACCTATGAGTTTCCCCTTTCAGATAGTGAAAGTGAGCGGCTGATCCGGGATTTGAACATTATCCCTCCGTTGAACGAGCAAGCCCAACAAAACCTGAGGGGCAATGCCAAAGATCTTTGGATAACAGGAATACGTGATATTAGAAATCAAAGCACTGTGTTAAAAACAATATTGTACCAACAAGGAGTACGTCAGAATAGCTCTTTGGTGGCTGCCATTATGAAAGCAGTTGCATCCACCGATGCTTTGGTAGTCTGGTTGGAGGACCAAGCCAGAACCAAAACAGGAGCTTCCGGAATTGGTAAGGAAAACTATACCTGGTATCTCCAAAACGTGCATTTAGTGCCCTTGACCTGGGAAGATGAGGTAATGGTTTTAAAGCGGGAATTGGCCAGGGCATGGGCCTCCTTAAAATTGGAAGAACATCGAAATCGAGACCTTCCTGAACTCGTTGCAGCCGACTCTCCGGAAGCCTATGATAAGATGGCTGATATTGCCGCCAGAAGTATGATGAAATTTCTGGAAGAACAAGATATTGTTACCGTAAAACCCTATTTTGAACCAGCATTACGAGAGCACCTGGGCAGTTATATCCCCAAAGAAAATCGCAACTTCTTTTGGATCGCAACCCATTACGATCCACGACCCCTCTATTCGCACTTTTACCATTGGTTTGAATTGGCCCGCATGGAAAACGAACCGCATGCCAGTGAGATACGAAGAGGGCCTTTGTTGTACAATATTTTTGATTCCAGAAATGAAGGTACGGCCACAGCAGTGGAAGAAATGTTTATGGATGCCGGATTATACGACGACTCCCCAAGGACCCGGGAAATTGTGTATATCATGATCGCCCAACGCGCGGCAAGAGGATTGGGATCCTTATACGCACACGCTAATGAGATGACCATGGAAGAAGCCGGTGGCATTCACTCGGAATATACCCCAAGAGGTTGGATGAAAACCGAAAAAGAACTCCTCATTTTTGAGCAACATTTGTATTTACGGCAACCCGGTTATGGTACCAGTTATATTACCGGGAAATACCTATTGGAAAATGCCATGGCGGAGTATGCCAGAATTCAGGAACTAAATAGTACCCCCTTTACTTCAAAAACCTTTTTTGATACGCTAAATAGTATAGGGAATATCCCTATGGCGCTGGGACACTGGGAAATGACCGGGCAAAAGCAACATTTACATCCAATTTTGAGCGATTAACCTGCACAATACCTTCCCCTTCCGGGAGGGGAAAAGTAAAAGATTATGATCCAATTTTTCAGAAAAATTCGCCTGAAACTCCTGCAACAGAACCCGCCCGAACGTACCCGTTCAGTACGAGCGGGCCAATTTTCAAAGTATCTGCTCTATGCCATTGGAGAGATAATCCTGGTGGTTATTGGTATTCTGATCGCACTGCAAATCAATAATTGGAATGAAAACCAAAAGAAAAAAGGACAACTCAGGCAGTACAGAAACAATTTGGTAACCGAGTTAAACATAGATCTGGAAACATTGGACAGTTTGAATCAGTTGAGGATTTCACATGAAGGCAACATAAAAAACTATATTGCATACTACAACCAGGAGGAGCTGAACATTACCATGCTTCGTCAAAAGAAAGACAGTGTTATTTACTCAATAAACAGTTTTAACAAGTCTTCTTTCACTTTGGATGAATTAGGAACTACCGGTGATATTATCCTTTTTTCCGAAGCCGAGAAAAGGGCTATTGCCAAGTTGAAAAACACCCATGAAATATATCAATACTACGAACGGATAACTGTTGATGGAGTGGTCAATTTTGTTCAGGATTATGTTACAGTAACCGATAGTTTTTATGAAAACAAAGTTTCCGCAAAACAGCACAAATCCGTTGAAGATTGGCAACTTAATGTAAATTCTGATCAGTACCGCTTGTTCCACAATCAATTGTACAGCGTAACGGTACTCTATGATTTCCAAAAGAACATTGTCTATCCTGCCATAAGAAGGGATACAAAAGCATTACTTACGATTTTAGAGGAGAACCTAAAAAGTGATCATGATTAAATGCTCCCAAAAATCCCCAAAAAACTGTTCTCAGCTCTAAAATCCGGTATTGGCCCGGTATTCGGCAAACCTAATATTTTGTTAAACCTCCCAAATAGATCAGGAATCTTCGCTTCAGCCTCTATTTTTAAAATGACTAATTCACTTCAAATCAGCTCAAATGAAAAAAATACTCTTAGGTATTTTCCTTTGCCTTTCGCTTAGTTTGATGGGGCAGGAAAAAGAAAGCACCCTGTCTTCGGCTACCTTTTCAGCACTTAAATTCCGAAACATCGGACCTGCGTTTACCTCAGGCCGTATTGCAGAAATTGCCATAGACCCTACCAATCAAAATATCATGTATGTTGCGGTAGGTTCAGGAAATGTTTGGAAAACCGTTAATGCCGGCACCACCTGGAAACCCATTTTTGATAAGGAGAAAAGTTACTCCATAGGGTGTATCACAATTGACCCTAACAATCCACATACTATTTGGGTGGGAACGGGAGAAAACGTTGGAGGTCGCCACGTTGGTTTTGGTGATGGTATCTACCGGAGTACCGATGCAGGCAAGACATGGAAAAACATGGGCTTACAAGAAACCCAGCACCTTTCAAAGATCATCGTTCATCCGGAAAACTCAGATATACTTTGGGTGGCCGCTCAGGGGCCCCTTTGGAACAAGGGGGGTGAACGCGGGCTCTACAAATCCGTTGATGGAGGGGAAACCTGGAAAAAAACCTTAGGTAACGAAGAGTGGACAGGAGTTACCGATATTGTCATTGATCCGAGAAATCCGGACATGCTCATTGCGGCTACCTGGGACCGTCACCGTACGGTTGCGGCTTATATGGGGGGCGGGCCTGGTTCCGGTTTGCATCGCAGTACCGATGGTGGGGAAACCTGGGAAAAACTCACAAAGGGTATTCCAAAATCGAATTTGGGTAAAATTGGCCTGGCCATGTCACCCTTCAACCCCGATGTGATCTATGCTGCGATTGAGTTGGACCGCACCACAGGAGGGCTATTCTTATCCACAGATAGAGGGAGTTCCTGGACCAAGCAGTCTGATATGGTCTCCGGTGCCACAGGCCCGCATTATTATCAGGAATTATATGCTGACCCCCATCGGGAAGGCCGCATTTATTTGATGAATAATTATGTACTGGTTTCTGATGACCATGGCAAAACCTACTATCAAATGAGCCGTGAGTATATGCATAGCGATATGCACGCAGTCGCCTTTAGAAAGAACGACCCTGACTATATCATAATGGGTTCTGACGGGGGTATTTACGAGACCTTTGACGGCACCAAAACCTGGCGTTTTGTGGGGAACCTACCACTTACCCAGTATTACAAATTAGCTGTGGATGATGCCAAGCCCTTTTACTACATTTACGGAGGTACTCAAGATAATGGGTCTCATAAGGGTCCTTCAAGAACGAATCGCCGCGAAGGTATTTTAAACCGGGATTGGACCAAAGTACTGGGGGCAGATGGGCACCAATCCGCAACAGAACCCGGAAATCCTGATATTACCTACGGTGAATTTCAACAAGGCCGGCTTTTTCGTATTGACCATAAGACCGGTGAGAGTGTTTTCATTGCCCCCCAACCCGGAGTAGATGAACCTTATGAGCGGTTTAATTGGGATGCTCCTATCCTGGTAAGTCCACATGACCCCAAACGGCTGTATTTTGCTTCATATCGCGTCTGGCGTTCTGACAATCGGGGAGATGACTGGAAAGCAGTCTCCGGTGATCTGACCAAGGGTTTGGAACGCATAAAACAACCCATTATGGGTGGACTGCAAAGTTGGGACAATGCCTGGGATGTTAAGGCAATGTCCAACTACAGTACTATTACTTCCCTGGCAGAATCCCCCATAACAGAAGGACTTCTATATGCCGGTACGGATGACGGCATTATTCAGGTATCCGAAAATGGCGGTGACACCTGGAGAAAAGTGACCTTCGAAAACATCCGAGGCTTACCTTCCACTGCCTTTGTAAATGATATTCGGGCCGACCTATTCGACGCCAATACAGTGTATGCGGCGCTTGACAACCACAAATTCGGGGATTTTACACCTTACCTGTTAAAGAGTACGGATGCGGGTAAAACCTGGCGACTCATAACGGGTGATTTGCCCAATCGTTTGTTGGTCTGGCGTTTGGTTCAGGATCATATCAATAAAGATTTGATGTTCTTAGCCACGGAATTTGGCATTTATTTTACCATAAACGGCGGGGCAAATTGGATTCAGCTCAAAGGTGGATTGCCTACACTTTCCTTTAGGGATATCACTATTCAACGACGTGAAAATGACCTGGTAGCCGCATCATTTGGTCGCGGATTTTTTGTACTGGACGATTACAGTGCATTACGATCTATCTCCCCATCGGACCTGGAGCAAAATGAAGCACTTCTCTTCAAAACCCGTAAAGCCGATTGGTATATTCCGGTTAGCGATATTAACGGCAGCCACGGAGCGCAAGAATATCGGGCTAAAAATCCTGAATTTGGAGCGACCTTTACCTATTATCTGCGTGATGCGTATACCCAACTGGGCAAAAAGCGAAAAGAGACCGAAAAAAAGTTGACAAAAGCCGGTCAGGATATTCCTTTTCCGGGATGGGATGCGATAGAACAAGAACGTCGCCAGGAAGATCCTAAAATAGTGCTGACCATCACCGATAGTGCCGGGAAGATTGTAAAAACCCTGAATACCCCACCCAAAAAAGGAATGAACAGAACTTCATGGGACTTATCAACCAACTCAAAAAATATTGTACGTCTAAATGCGAGAACGCGCAGGGGCGATGCTTTTGGCCCGTCCGGTGCCATAGTAACGCCGGGCACCTATTCGGTAAGCCTGTCAAAAGTTGTTGATGGAGAGACTACACAGTTGGTAGCACCTCAGCAGTTTGAGGTTGTTCGTATGTTAGCGCCTACCATTCAAGGGGCTTCTGCAGAGGAATTCGCGGCCTTTAAAGCCCGATTCGAAGCTTTTCAGCAAAGCTTATCCGCTACCAACATGCTGTTGGCAAAGGCTAAAAAGAAAGTGAAAGCCATGCGCAAAGCATTTTTACTGGCAGACCAACAGCCTGTTGAATTATCCAATCAATTGTTTAGACTCGCCAGCACTTTAGATGATTTGGATACCCGACTTAACGGTAACCAAAGCAAAAATGAAGTCGGGGCAAACAATGCTCCTACTCCTGGCGATGCCCGTTTTATTGCTGGGAGGGCCTTGCGCACTACCTATGGCCCAACAGGTACTCATCAAAAGGCACTTGACCGCGCCTCAACACAGTTAACTCCGCTGGAACGCGAGGTAAAAGCTGCAACAGCACAACTACCCGGTTTACTCCAGCGTCTGGAGGCTGTTGGCGCCCCCATGATAGAGGAATAGACGATTACATCATATGTTAAAATCCCCGCAACAACGGGGATTTTTTTGTTACGATTATGGCCTTGAAAACAGTATATTTGAGACACTTCCTTTTTAGCATCCCTTGCCATGATCCAATTCTTCAGAAGAATCCGCCAAAAAATACTCTCGGACCCGCCTGCCGGCAAAGCAGATAATCCGCCCGAACGTACCCGTTCAGTAGGGGCGGGTAGATTCTCAAAATACCTGCTCCACGCTATAGGTGAGATCGTACTAATGATTTTCGGTAGTATACGCGTAAACACAAGCACAAAAAAACATCCTTTCCCCTCCAGGGAGGGGATTAAGGGGTGGGTAAAACTATGAGAAAAATAATTCCATACAATCCCGATTTAGTACCGCTAGCCAAGAAGTTAAGGAAAAACATGACTCTTGGTGAAATTGCTCTTTGGCGCGAAATCAAGGGAAAAAAGTTGGGCTTCCGGTTCAGCAGACAGATTCCCATAGACCAGTTTATTGTGGACTTTTATTGCAAAAACTTGAAATTAGCCATTGAAGTAGATGGCTCGATTCATTTTCAAGAAGGCCATCCCGAAAGGGATGAAAAGCGCCAACACCGATTGGAATCACTTGGTATAACCGTGATACAGTTCAGCAACCTTGATGTGAAAAACAATCTTAGCCAAGTTTTAGATGAAATACAAAATGAAATTGAAAAACTGACACCCACTCCTAACCCCTACCAGGAGGGGAAAAATGCTACTCCATGATCCAATTCTTCAGAAGAATCCGCCAAAAAATACTCTCGGACCGGCCTGCCGGCAAAGCAGGGAACCCGCCCGAACGTACCCGTTCAGTACGGGCGGGTAAATTCTCAAAATATCTACTCTATGCTGTAGGTGAGATCGTACTTGTGGTCATCGGAATATTGATAGCGCTGCAGATCAACAACAACAACGAAAAGAAAAAAGAACGCGCAAAAGAACAGGCCTTTCTGAGGGAAATCAACTTAGACTTCAAGTCCAATCAAGAACAGTTGGATTCTATCATCGAATTCAACAAAATTAGCTTCCACGCCGCATCCCGGCTTCAAGAGATCATAAAAGCTTTCGACCCCGATAATCCCCAAATTACGGAAGCAAATGCACAATTTGCAGATAGTATTGGGTACTATAATCGTTTGGTTTGGCGAAACAAATCGTTCAATCCCAAGAATGGGACCGTTGAGGCACTTTTAAATTCTTCTTCATTCGATTTGATCGCCAATGACACCCTTCGAAGAAACCTTATCTCCTGGAAAGATGTGCTCTCCGATTATTTGGAAGAAGAAGAATACGGTGCTAATTTCTTGTTTTACGAATACGGTCCCTGGGCGCGATTAAATTTTGACCCTGATAGCGATAACGATCCGGATAATGTCAAAGCTTTATTTAGCAAAGAACATAGGAATTTTATCTACAAAAGGGCCGGAGACCTTAACAACAACTTACTTGCGGTTAAGGAAGAGGGTATTTTGAAAATGATAAAAGAAATCATACGATTAACCGAACCCGGAGCTAATGATTAACTTCTTTCGTCACACACACCAAAAACTGCTTTCTGACTTACCTGTAAGTAAGACTGGAATTAAATTAAGGAAGAACGTAAAAAACTGAATGAACCATGACATTTACCGGAAAGAAAGTCCTGATCACCGGGGCCTCCCGTGGCATAGGGAAGGCCACTGCCAGGGCTTTTGCCCAAAAAGGGGCCCAAATAGGATTAAACTTCAGAAGTAATGTGGAAGAAGCGGAAAGGACCCTTGCCGAATTACCTGGTGAGGAGCATCGGCTCTTTCAAAAGGACATCAGCCAAAAAGAGAATTGCCAGGCACTTATTAACGAATTTGTAACTGCATACGGTCAATTGGATATTTTGGTTAACAACGCCGGCATTTCTATCTTTCATGAAATTGATCAGGTAGATTTTGATCATTGGGCCCATGCCTGGGAAGAAACCTTTACGACCAATCTTTTCGCCGCAGCCCACCTTTGCTACTGGAGTGCCAAGACCATGATGAGAACAGGGGGCGGACGTATTGTCAATGTTTCCTCAAGAGGTGCTTTTCGGGGCGAACCCACCAAACCGGCCTACGGCGCCAGTAAAGCCGCTCTAAATGCCATGAGTCAATCACTGGCTAAAAAGCTAGCGCCTCATAACATCTACGTTGGAGTAGTGGCCCCAGGATTTACCGAAACCGAAATGGCAACAAAGACCCTCACTCCGGCAGAACGGGAAAATCTACTCCGGGAATCTCCTTTTCAACGTATGGCCCAACCCGATGAAGTAGCCCATGCCATCTTGTTTTTGGCTTCGGAAGGTGCGGAATACTCTTCGGGCGCCATCATTGATGTAAACGGGGCCTCTTATCTGAGAAGCTGACTTGGAAGAGTATTTTGCATACGGTTTTTTAAGTGCTGTTCATCTGATGGCCGGCTTTCACGGTCTCTTCCTGGCCGCCATTCTTTATTTTAACAAAAGGTTTCGCTCAAAATCCAATCAGTTTTTGGCCATGGCGCTATTTGCCATTTCCATTATTGTTTGTTATGACTTCTTTTATTATTCCTTTGAAGAGGAAGAACTTCCTTTGGTCATCCAATACCTCCCCGTTTATATTAGAACTGCCATCCCCATTGGACTATACTTTTTTGTTCGCTATTTAATTGAACCTGATAGTGAATTGAAAGGATGGGAACGTCTGTGGTACCTCCCCATTGTAATAGAAGTCATTTTGGAGCTCCTTTACATTCCGATAAACCTATTTTTGACTGAGGATACCATTGAAACCGGCGAACACCTGCTGTTGATCCTTGAAGAATCCATGGGCTTGTTTACAAGTATACCCTTGTTATGGTTGGCTATCCGAAAAATAAATTCTTATCAAAACTTTCTTTTGGACAACTACTCCAACCTTTCAGGCAAAAGTCTACTATGGCTTCGGAACTTGGTTACGGCCATATTGTTGATCTTTACAGTTTGGTTGTTTAATCACATGCTGTTCATTATAGGGTTTGAAAGCGAAGGCACCTACAGTTTAGTCTCATTTAGCCTAGTCATATTCTTGTTCTGGATGGGTTACTTTGTGATTTTGCAACATCCCCTTTTTCAAGTGGCCCGGTTTAAAGTGACAAAAACACCGGCTACCACTTCCAGGAAGCTTTCCCCAAAAACAGATAGCTACCATCAAAACCTTATCCATCTGATGGAGTCCGAATCGTTGTATAACAACCCGGAGCTAAATTTGCAAAACTTAGCCAATACATTAAACATTAGTCCGGGTTATCTCTCCCAGATCATCAATGAAAAAGAACATAAAAACTTCTTTGAGTTTGTCAATCAATATCGTGTGGAAGAGGCCAAAAGGAAATTGATAAACCCCGATTACGATCATTACAGCATCATGGGTATTGCTTTGGAAAGTGGGTTTAATTCAAAGTCGACTTTTAATGCGCTATTCAAAAAGTTTACCGGACACACCCCTTCTTCGTTTAAAAAAATGCATCAGGTACAGGATTAACCCAGGAAATTCGTCCGAAATCCCACAATTTTAATCTTCCGGGACATGGCTAATTCCAGCCAGCCCATTTTTGATCCGAATTCTATAAACCCTTAGTATGACCCCAAAGGAATTTATCCCCGCTTGCAATCCATTTGGTATACCATTGCCTTTTCAATCGGTATCAAAGGCCTGTTCCTCTTTCTTGTGGCCAATCCTAAGCTTAATGTGGTAAGAATGACCAGGAAAGATTTTATAAGAGCTTGTGGGCTGTTGGGACTGAGCATACCCTTTAATGGTTTTTCAGCTATTAACTCCCTTACAGCATATTCAAGACCAGGTAGTGTCATTATTATAGGTGCCGGAGCAGCAGGGTTATCTGCCGGGTATCTTCTAAAACAGAAGGGGGTTGATTTTACGATTATTGAAGCGGACTCTCAATTTGGTGGAAGAATGAAAATCAATACCTCTTTTGCAGATTTCCCAATACCGCTTGGTGCTGAATGGATTTCATCTGAAAACCTCGATTTCAACCCCCTGGTTGAAAATGAAAAGGTACTGGAACACATCAAAACCGCAGACTACTTACCTGATGACGAATATTGGGTTTGGGACAATCATAGAGTACTGCGAACTACACTTAACACCTTCTTTGATAAAAAATTTATTAATAGCTCCTGGTTCGATTTCTTCAAAACCTTTGTAATACCCCATATTGAGGATAACATTGTGTACAATACGAAGATTACATCAATAGATTATGCTAACACAGCGATACTATTAAAAGCGAATCAAGAAGTATTTGTTGCGGATCACGTAATCATCACAACGCCTTTGTCCATCTTAACATCAAAAGACATCCGTTTCTCACCTGCTCTGCCCGAAAGAAAACTAAACGCGCTTAATGAAGTTATCTATTGGGATGGGTTTAAAGCCTTTTTTGAATTTGAACAAAAGTTCTATCCTTCTTTTGTCGATTTTGTAGTACTGCCCGAAACAGATGGACAGGTGTCGCTTTACGATGCGGCCTGGGGACAAGAAAGCAGGACGCACATTCTGGGTCTTTTTTCAGTAGGTGCTCCCGCAAAAGAGTATGGTAATTTGACAGATGAAGTGTTCAAATCCCGGTTTTTACAAGAGTTGGATAAAATATTTGAAGGGAAGGCAAGCAAACAGTACATCAAACACATCACTCAAAACTGGTCAAAAGAGCCTTTTGCCAAAGGAGCCTATGCCAGTGATTTTACTACACCTAAAACACTGGCCAAATTACGAGAACCCGTAGACAACAGACTTTACTTTGCCGGTGATGCCTACACTGACGGCACAGATTGGGGAAATGTGCATAATGCCATCTCCTCCGCCCGGCAATGTGTAGAAATGATGTTAAAAGCAAAACAGTAGGAAATGAAAAGGATGATTTTAATGGTGTTCTCACTCGTTTCTTTGAGCGCATATGCTCAAAAAATTAATCAGGAAGACTTATATACCTTTTGGTATTTAGATAAATATTCTGACGAAGAGCAGTATTACCATCCTCCGAAAAAAGAGGCGGAAGACTATTTGGCCTTTAACCAAGATATGACCTATACAGAGGTTTCTGAAGGCAAAAAGAGTCATGGAACATGGTTGCTCAATACCAATGGGAAGTACATTGAATTGCTATCCGGTGAGGGAAAAAAGGAAAAACTCTATATCTATTTTCTCTCCAATAGATCCATGGTAGTTGCCTATGACTCTGACAAGTACCGTTTATGGGAAGTACACTATGTTTCATTAAAGAGAGAAGGTAAATGAAACCCGTTCTCAGCATTATTATACTTTTCCTGACGCTATCTGTTAGTGCCCAGGAAAGAATGTCACTTAGAACCCTTCCTTTCACACTACAAAGCAATGAAAAGGTCTATGTAGCATCAGTCACAGATAAGCGAAAAGTGAAAAGCTTAGGTATCCAGGAAAAGATAAATGGGGAGAAAACCGTGCTGTTTTTAAAAGATGGGGCTGAAAAAGCTATAGAAATGTTTTATGGAGAATCTTTGAAAAAAGATAGTCTTTACCAGCCTGTTTTTATTGAGTTAAAAGCATTAAATGTTCAGGAGTCAAAGCGAAGGATGAACAACGGAATTGTGAAGGTCGCCAGGGTTCATGTTGAAATGTCGTTCTTTCAAAGGGAAGCAGGTATATTAAAAGAACTATACACTGTTAAGCATAACGAAGATGAAGTATTTGGCCTTTATGAAAGGGCAGAACTATATGCTACCCATGAAAAAAGAATCCGGGCGGCCCTGGAATACTGTATGCACTACTTTCTGAAGAACTATAAAGAAGTCACCTCCGGGGTTTCGGCAGACTTTATTCCGCTAAGAGAAAACGAGAAAATAGAGGACAAGCTTGGGCAATGGTTTAATTTAGTAACCGCAAAAGGAATGGGAAGCAGGTATTTTCAGGGTTACGGAATAAGCTATACAGGTTTTGTAGACAGTAAAAAAGGTTGGATCAGACCATATGAAACATCCTTTGAAGTAACTTGGGCGAGAAACGATGTAGCGGAAGAAAATGGATATGAAGAAGTAAATTCATTCGTATTTCGTCCCGAGCTATACTTTTTCTACAAGCGACTGTTTAAAGGAACCTACGCATCCATGAGTGCCAATATACCGGTAGGTTTTGAACTACTGGAAGAGCTATCAGGTGATACCTCTTTTAATTTTGTGATAGGAATTGGAGCAAGCCAGGGATTACGATGTATCCCCTGGCAAAAAAGTGGACTCGTTTTCGGTATTGACTTCTTCCAGCGGCTTGAGACCTCAAAAGTGTATCGTTTTGATTTAGGAGTCGAATTTGTATTGGGTATAAACTTTTAATTGACAAACAGTGTATCATCCAAGATTATATGGGGATTTTTACGAAATGGGGCTGAAGTACGGAACACTGCTTCGTGAGAAAGCCAACTTCGTTCTCCCTAAAATAAGCGATAAAAAAATAGCATTTGGGCTTGAATCGTACAAAGAATTGCAGCGCTTTTATCCTGAAGTCGTAGAAGAAATAAAAGGTTTTGCCAAAGGAATAAATGA
>JANQSA010000077.1 GCA_028284285.1 Croceivirga sp. | reverse complement strand
TAAAAATTTTGTAATACACTGAAATTAAAGCTATTCCAAAATTTATTGCAGATGGAACCGCTTCGCTCCTGCCTGTCCGGTCACCGGCGGCCAAAGCCTTTGGCGACGGCACGCAGGCAGGTTCGCATGAACTTGTTTTAATTGTGTTCGGTAGGGTATGTTTAAAAAAGTTTATGCTCATTTCATATGTTTTTGTTTTACAATTGTCCTAAAAGGGTTAGATATTCTATCTGTAATTGTTGAAGCTGAGTTTTATTGAATTCCAATTCTTGTTCAGCATTAAGGGTGGCGTTAAGTTGCGTTACATAATCGTTAGCCTTGATCACTCCGTTGTCCAATTGTACTTTGGTTTGGGATAGAATGCTTTTTTGAAGGGCCAGGATATTGGTTTTATTCGCGATTTGAAGTTGAGCGGCCCGTATTTTTTCCTGAAATTCCTGGGATTTACTGGTAATATCAAAAAGGAATACTTCTTTGTCTACTTCAATTTGCTCCGACTGAACTTTGAGGCGTTGTTTCTCCTTTTTTCCTTTTCCGAAATCTAAAAAATTCCAATTCAACCGAATCCCACCCAAAGCAAAAGTAGTAGTAGAAAAATCGGAGAAATTTAAGGGGTTGGGATCACCTATCCCCCCCTGCGCAAACACTGAGATTTTGGGCAGGGTATTGGCGGCAATGGACGCTTCCTGGGCGGCATAAAAAGACTTCTGACTGTCAAATAAAGCATTTTCAGGTCGCTGAATATCCCTGTTGTCAAGTACATTGGAATTGGGTACTTCAAACTGCACATCCTTTGGAAGCGTCTTGCCAGTTAACTGCTCCAATAAAATAAAATACGTATCGATATCCGCTGCTACGGCGACAATATCCGAGGTGAGCTCCAGTTCCCGGACCTTTAGGGTAGCTACCTCACTTTCCAGTGCTATGCCATTATCATAAGCGGATTGTAGTGTTTTGATGTTAGTCATTAAATCGTTTCTGGAGTTTTCCAGGATTTGTTTTTGCTTTCGCGAGAGGGAAATAGCAAAAATGAGGGTGTTGATTTGATCTTTAAGTGTTCGCAATTGAACGGCCAAAGCATTTCTGTTTACATTCGCCGAAGCCGTCTCAATTCCTTTTTTTGCCCTGGTTAGGCCTCCGTTGTAAAGGGTGTAGTCTATATTTACGGAGGTGCTCCATGTCTCCAAAGGGGCCTCTAATACGGTATTTCCCAGAGGTAGGCTAATGTTTTCGCTTTGTACCTGCCCTCTTCCTTCAAGACTTACTTTGGGAAGGGCATCTCTTTTGATCACTGCAAGATTTACGGCTTCTATGTTATCAATAAGCGCTGCATCTTTAATCAGCGGGTAATGTGTATTTGCCGCCAGATATAGTTCTTCCAGCGCTATATTCCTGGAAGTTAGCTGGGAATGGGAACTGACAAATAATAGGAACGTAATGAAAAAGTTCAATTTCTTCATGATGGTTTTACTGTGGTTAACCATTTGGTTAATGCAAGTGTACAAACATTTTTTAGGATTAACCATATATTTTAACCAAATGGTTAGACATTAACAAAAAATTATAGGGTCATCGTTTTTTGCATCATTTCATAGATGAGCTCTTTCCTATCTTCCATCATTCCGGCATACCCGGCATCCGAAATCCCAAATACTCTAACGAAAACGGGTTTGGCAATATGAGGAAAAACAATTAGGGACATCACGGTAAGCATAAATTGTGGTATGGGTAAGGGACGCAATATTTCCTTTTCCTGCTCTTCCATAATCTGAAGCATAAAGTTTTGAAGAACATTTTCCTCCTCCAGTTTTCGCTGCATCTTGCTTTGGAAATTGATTGGATTTCTGGCGATCTCATTCAAAATAAAAATGGGGATATAGGGATTCTGGTTTATGGTATCCGTATAACTTGAGATCAACGCCTTAAGCTTATCCATTACCGGGGCGGTTCCGGAAAGCGCTTTTCTAAACTGTTGGGACATCAAATCAACGGCTCCATCCATAATTCTTCCAAAAAGTGCTTCTTTACTGCGGTAATAGTAGTGCAGCATGGCCTTGTTAATTTTTGCCTCATCTGCAATGGCCTGCATTCTGGCGCCGGCATAGCCATGTTGAATGAATATTTTTTTGGCTGCTTTTAAAATATCCGCTTCTGTATTCTTTTTGCTATTCATAGTTTTCCTCTTTGGAACTGCAAAAATGGAAATTTTAATTGAAGTTTTACCAAAAGTTTAACCGAATGGTTAATCTCGGTCCCTCTTTTTGAAATCTGTTGTTTATACATATTTTCCTGGTATTCAACGGGTAATACCGATTTTCCAGGAAAGTTCCGATTTAGGGGTTGGGTATTATTGTTTACATTTAAGAGAACTTATGTTGCTTCGGATGAATCGGTATGTAATGGTAATCGTTTTACTCTGCGGTACTATTCTTTTTGTTAGTGGTCAACAGAGTAGAAGGGATAGTCTAAAAACCATCTTTCAGGATATACAACGGTCCGATTCGTCGCGTTACGAAGCAGGAAAGCAACTGGTGCGGCTACAATTGCCGGTTAACCCGGATAGCGCGCGGGCCGTAAGTACCCTGTTGCTTTCTTTGGCCAAACAGGTGGGGAACAAAAGCTGGGAGGCCAATGCCTATAAATGGATAGGGATAACCTATGCGGAACAAGGCCATTTTCCAAAAGCTTATGAATATTTCTTTTCCAGCCATGAACTATTTCAGGCGTTGGATGATCAATCGGCATTGGTCACTTCTTTTAACAATTTAGGCACCGTGTTTTATGAGATGGGCAATTACGCCAGGGCCCAGGATCATTTACTACAATCCCTAAAGATGGCGGAAACACTCAATGATGATAATGCCGCTTCAAGGGCTTATAACAATTTGGGAAATATACACAGTGACCTGAAAAACAACGAGAAGGCCCTGGAGTACTACCAAAAAAGCCTCCGATTGAAAGAAAAACTAGGCCATAAAAACCGCTTACCGGCGGCTTACAACAATATTGGCGTAATTCATACCGAACTTCGTCATCATGAGCTAGCGGTACAACAGCTGGAAAAGAGCGTAGCGATTGCTCAGGAATTGGAGGATAAGCGTTCCATGACCCGGGCTTTCAGTAATCTTGGGGTGGAATTTTTAAGAAATGGCAATTATGGGCAAGCCGCACATTTTTTAAATAAAAGTGTTGCGATAAAAACAGCCATTAAAGATGTCGATGGCCTTGCCTATGCCTTAGTGTACAGGGGGAAAGTCTTTCTGGAGTTACAGCAATTTACGGCAGCTCGAACGGATTGTTTACAAGCTTGGGAAATGGCAAAAACCGCCCGGGCTTTAAATCTTCAAAAAGAGGCCTGCGACTGCCTAAGGCTATCTTACGAAGCTACCGGAGACTTTAAAAATGCCTACACCTACACCCAATACTATACCCGTTTAAAAGATTCTTTATTCAACAAAGAAAAGACCCAGGAGATCACTCGTGCAGAGATGAACTATCAATTTGAAAAAAAGCAATTAGCGGATAGTATCAAATATCACCAACAACAAGCAGCACAGCAGGTGGCTTATGAACGTAACCTAAACAAGCAACATCGAAAGTTTTACATTACCCTGATCGTCAGTTTGGGAGTCATTGGATTACTGGCTTTTCTCTATTGGAAATATCGGCAACACCTCAAACTTGAAAAAGTAGAGAACCAATTATTGAATTCCGAAATTGAGTTTAAGAAAAAGGACCTGACCACACTGGCGGTTAACATTTCAAATAATCAGGAGTGGGCAGAATCACTGGCTGTTAGATTAGAATCACTAAAGGCTGCTTCCGGAAGAAAACGCCAGAAAGAACTGGAATTGTTAGAGGCAGAAATTAAAAATAAAATTTGGGTGGATAGAGATAGTGATGACTTCTATCAAAAAATTGACGCACTAAGCAGTGCATTTTATAACAAGCTAAACAAAAGGTTTAAAGGACTGACAAAAACAGATGTGCGTCTATGTTCTTTTATTAAGTTAGATCTGAATACCAAACAAATTGCTACTCTCCAAAACATTAATCCTGCCTCGGTAAAAATGAGCCGAAACAGACTCCGAAAGAAGCTGAACTTGTCTCCTGAACAAGATTTAACCGAGTTTTTGCGAACGTTTTAGTGTTTTTTGTAAAATGTTGTAATTCAGGGATTTATTTTTTAGCATCATCTTTTTGTAACCCATTTGTAACCCCTTAAAATGGAGTTTGTAACCCATTTGTAAACTTTCAATTTTCTTCCAGTCGGTTAGTTCATGACTAGGTTTGCCCCGAATTAAAAATCTAAGAATCATGAAAAAAGTAGCCCTGTTTTTGTATTCAATAGTTGCCTACGCCATAGCTTTTGCTTCCATTTTGTTTTGGATTGCCAGTGTAGGAAATCTTATCCCTGAGTTTGGGATAGACCAGGCTCCTGAAATGGCACCGGTGTATGCCATTTTAAACAATGTCTTATTGGTAAGCTTATTTGGGATACAACATAGTGTTATGGCCAGAAAATGGTTTAAGTCGCTATTTGCCCGTTATTTTCCCAGACCTATAGAGCGAAGTACCTTTGTACTATTCTCGGGGGTATTGCTTTTTAATATGGTGTACAATTGGCAACCTTTGGGAGGTACGCTTTGGCAAGTGGATACCGATAGTGGGTTGTATTACGCCCTTTATGTTTTGTTCTTTTTGGGTTGGGCGATATTATTCATCAGCTCCTTTCTCATCAACCATTTTGATTTATTCGGACTACGGCAGACCTTTTTGGAGCTTCAAAATAAACCTTACACGCCACTGCGGTTTCGTATTAGGGCCTTCTACAAATACGTGCGTCACCCCTTGTATTTTGGCATGCTACTGGGGATGTGGGCCACCCCGCATATGACACTGACCCATTTGGTATTTGCTTTGGGGGTAACAGGGTATGTGGTCATTGGAACACTGTTGGAAGAAAAAGACCTCGTCCGAGAATTTGGCGATACCTATAAATCGTATCAGGCCGCTAAACCAATGCTGGTTCCCTTTACTAAATCACGCAGAAGGAAGCGAGAAAAAAGTACCCCTATGCCAGGCAGTGAAGCAATGTAAAAACCGCACCTGCTATTCCATTCAGTGTACACAACGACAATAGATAAGCAATCCATAAAAAAACAAAAATGAACACCAGAAACACCTATAAATTGCCAAGTTTTTTTGGTTTTTATGTAACACAAAACGCAAAATCCAGCCGTAAAGCAACACCGGTTCAATTTAAAGGGATATGCCCGGAGGACCTGGATTATTGCTACGAAAGATAACCACTTCATCTCGTATGAAGCAGGACATTCGACCATCATGAAAACGGAATCAGATAATAAGCGGCTATTCCTTTATAATCATATCTTTCCCGGGAGATAGCGACCGGGAAATACGTCTTGTTTTGACCGCTGGGGTTTTCACTTGTTCAATGCCTGTTTTATGAAGGTGTCAAAGTCTGTTAACGTAGTGTCCTCGTATATTTGAATAAATTGATAAAACTGCATATATCCGTAGGAGTATGGACTTAGCGATCTCCCCCTAAAATCTTTAAAAAACTCCTGAACGCTCATCTCGTTTGGCGCGGGATTAGGGAGTCGTGCCCACATTTTTTTGGCATATTCATAGCACATTTTTAATTCCTCCTGTCTGTTTTGTTTTCTCCACCAGAGCATAGCAACCGTATTTGCAAAATACTCGCTATCATAAGTTGGAGATATGCCGTCCAGGGCTAAATGTTGAAAGGCGTGCCCCAACTCGTGCGGGAGATAAAAGCCGTTAAAAAAAAGCCCAAATGCTATTTTTCCGGAAGCTTCGTCGCCGGTAACGTCGTAAAAGAACTTTTTTTGTTCAGGAACAAGTTGTTCCCATAATGGCAGGTTTACCGTTTTGGTATTTTGATGATAAAAAACAAGACTCCGTGTTGTATTCAAAATGGCGCTTACGTCAAATTCTATACCCGGGTGTATTCTTTGGATATCCTTTATAAAAATCGACGCTGTTTTATTTGCGCTGTTTACCAGGGCAACGGAGTCGGTAAAAGGGGTAAACCATTTCTCCTGGGCAAATGTCAGGTTTACAACTAATAGCATTGTGAGTAATAGGGGCATTGTTTTCATATCAGGTGTATTGTGTTATACTTCGATAGTACCGTAGGTATTTAATACGACCTATGTTTGGGAGGAAAGGTTACCTTTTTTTACTCCGAAACTGAGGTTTTGGCCCACTTTTAACATTTATGGCTTTAACGTATCGTCGCCTCCATTGGATGGAAGTTTTTTTATTTCCGAAAGTAGATTGGCAGAAGTAAAACAGTGCAGGAATACTACTGGCCCTGTTTAAAAATTTACAGCTATCTGATAATAAAACATTTCGTTTTGCGGTTTTTGAATAATGTCTTTGGTAATAAGAACATCGGTTGTCTCTGTATACATAAAATGGTACCAAAAGATAAAGAATTCTTCAAAGGAAACTTCTTTCTCAAAATTCAGTTCACGGTATACGGCTTCAAAACCTGGTTTGTTTCTGTTCAGGATATCGAGCAGACACGGGAAAAATACTTCAGGCATTTTACGGGTTATCAATTGAGTATCATTCTCATCAAAAACATAGATATTCTTGTCTTTATAATTATCCCAACCTACATTTGATTGAATTCGTTTGTTGCCATATACGGAAATGCCTGTTGAATCATTCCAAGAAAGCCCCATGTTGCCATAGATTCCGAAAGGTTCGGTTTTGTTAGCAGGAGCATCTTCAACAATGGCAAGGTAATACCGGCTTCCATTTCTTAAAGGTCGCTTTTGGTTTAAAAAATCCTCTTCCACCCGTTGGATTTGAAAATTATCAAGGAGGACATTGCTGAGATAAAAGAAAGACAATTCACGGAAATTATGGTGCTGTGAAATATTCATTTCGTTATGTATTTTTTTTATTTGCGGTAACCGCTTAGCTATACTGTCTGCAATTTCATTAGCCACTTTTTGGGCTTTTTCTCTTAATAAATTCCCGCGCTCCAACGTGAGTATCCCAAGGGTTGGTTGATAATAATCGCCCTTTTTTGTAAGCAATTTGTTTTCAATCAGTGCATCTATGTGCTGCTCCGTGGTCCCGGGACTCCATTGCATTGCGCTTTCAATTTCAGAAAGCGGAATATTGTAATGCAGCGCAGTCAGGAACTGAGCAAGACTATCTTTATTGATATCGATTTTGGCCCCCTGGTACCCGGATATTTGATACACCTTAAAAGGGGAGCTAAGAATGTTATCAATTGTTCTGTTGCTTTTAACAGTACAGCTTGCTAAAACGGTAACTGCAAGTACGCTGGTTAAAATCTTCAAAGTCTTCATACATTATTTTTTGTCAAAAGTTATGGGTATATAAAGCCATTATGTTTTCCCGGTCGTTTGGGGTTGCCTATAACCTTTCGGGTATGGGACATAGGGTATTTTGGAGTGGCGTACCTATCCATAGCGTCAAAGTCCAATCCTATCCCAATACCACTCCGGAAACCAAAAACTGATCGCTAGTAAAACTGCCAATAGCGGCATGTTTAGTGCTGTTCTGATAATTAGGAAGAACTCGAGCGGCATCAAAATCTGAGTAAGAATCAATATCACAGCCGAAAGTAAGTGTGCTCCTGCCCAAATAGAGGTCAATACAAGCCAGGCAGATCTAAACTCTTTTGTTTTGCGAAAATTTTCCATTTCAGCGGAGTTTGGAATACTTCCCATAGCCTCTGCCAATATCAGTATCAGGGGGCGGGAAAAGGTTAACGATACAAGAAATGCTATGCCCCAGAGAAGATCGTCAATAGCAGCGGTTGCCAAATAGAAATCAGGACTAAGTGTGATGATGGTTCCTATAATCTCTATCAATGTAACCGGGATGGATAGTATGGCAAAGAGATTTATTTTTCCGAACACGAAGTGTGTTACAAGTACCACACCTACTCCCCAGGAGGCGGCTATCAAAGCACCTATCAGCGGTTCACCATACATGTGAAGCACGTAATAGATGATAATAGGTATGACAGCCCCTAGGATAAACGCCTTCCAGGGGAAATGCTTCCGTATGGAGATCCACCAGGGCGGGTTACTTCTATTTTCTTTATTGCTACTATCCATGTTGTGCTAAAATAACCAGGCTATGCTTAAAACAGGAAACGCCATGTGAAGTGTAAGGGATATACCCGAGAAGAATTATCGTCAAACACAGGATTCAACTGGTACATGAAGCCTAAGGCAGAAGCGTTTAGCAAATCGAAGTTTTTAAAGAATTGCCCCTTAAATCCAATCATGAGTTCCAATTGCAACCCTGTTTGATTGGTGTAATCGGATAATGAGAACGATTCGTTTTCTCCCTGACTACGATAATAATAACTTGTTGCTAAGCCTTCAGCACCAAGAAAGTCTAAGGATTGTATCAGTCGCACCCCACCTTGTACAAACATGTTCCGCGAATCGGAAGAGTGGTTTTCCCAAAAGTAGTATCTACCTTGTAGAGGGACAGCAATGTTTCTTTGTCTTAGTCCTGTATATTTTTTGTCAGGTGCAGCTTCAATTAAAGTAAACCCGGCGTTTGGATTGAATTGAATGTCGCCATCAAAATTGTAGGTGACCTGTTCAAATTCAAGGCCAGTGATCAGAGAAAATCGCTTATGAAATGCGCGTTCGTACATTAGCCCCAACTGAAGGTTATTGCTCCCGGAAAAATAAATATCTGATGGAAATTCCCTTAGTACGGAAGAACCTGCCCCAAAACTGATATAAAGATTATTATGCTTTTCAAATATCGGAGTATGCTCTTGTGTATATGTTGCCGTAATAGCACCTAAAGCGAAAATGGCCAATAAGAATCTCGTGTCAGCTTTCATGATTTCTTGTTTTAAGATTTCATGACAAAGTTCTTACGAGCTTAGAAGAGATAAAATAACCCTGGTTAAGTTCGTTTCCTGTTGCGGTAAATTCTCCTTTTTATTCGGCTGAGTGATTCGGGCTGCACCTGCAGATAGGAAGCGAGATATTTTTGAGGAATACGATTGATGTATTCAGGGTATTGGGACAGTAAGTCCAGATAGAGTTCTTCGGGGGTTAACGTAAGGAGTTGAATTTCACGTTTTTCTCTCCAGATGTAGTATCCTTCTGTAGTTAACCTGCCTATTTTTTCCCCGGTAGCAGATGAATTGTATAACATTTGCAAACTATCAAAGTGGAGGCTGACCAATGTTACCTCTTCGATAGCTTCAATCGAGACGAGCGAAGGGCTTCTCGATAAAAAAGAAGCGTAGGAATTACTCAATTCATTCTCAAATGCAAATTCAAAATTGATTTCGCTACCATCTTTATGGACATAGTGTCTTACGCAACCTCTTGCCACGGAAGAAAGGTAATTTTCAATTTCACCCTCTCCAATAATGGTCTCGCCCTTATCAAAGTGTCTTAGTTTTAAGTGCGGTTGTATTGTAGCCCAATTCTCATCCGTAATAGGCACACCTTCTTCTAAGGCAATTCTAAATGCGTGGTATTTACAATTCTCGCTCAAAAAAATGTTATTATGCTTAGACTTTAGGTTTTGTCCCGATATGCCATACAACGGTTCGGGCTCCTACGTTTGCAATCCGATGTTGTTGTAGTAAATATAGTAGATTCCTGATTGTTAATTAGGGCTTAAGATAGAAGGGGCAGAGCGGTTTCGGCCAGATACGCGGCAGTGGTCAAAACAGCAAACCCGTAGCAGATAGGGGGCGTTCGGGTCGTTTGACGTATGATCGTACAAATGCCGGTGATCCCACATCTTCGGGGATCACCTATGGCCTGTCCGCGGCAAGAGGTGATGCATAGCGAGTTATATGAAAACGAAAAAGTGGTTAACCTAAAAAGGACATTTTTGGTATCCCTTCCCGCTGTAATCAGGTTTGTGAAACTCCCTTAGTGCTTTTCATAGGAGTTTTTGTTATGTATTGTTTTTTCATAATCACCTCTTCCCAAGTTATTTGGCTTCAATGGAAACGTCACTTCCATCAACTACAATAGCCTGATTGTTGTTTATGGGGTACAAATCCAACTTTGAACCGTACTCATGTATAATTTTTTCAACAGTTTTCGTAAAGGGAAAGTTGGTATGGTGTGGTACCGGATAAAAATCTACCATATGCAGTGCACTACAGCTCCTTAAATTTGGGGCTTTTGTTTTGTCGTCCATAAGGGCTACATATTCAATATCAGGCGATGTAATCATTGAACCTGCCGATTCACCTATGTACAATTTACCCAGGCTTAGCTGTTCCTTAATTATTTCGTCTGCTCCTGTTCTTTTTAACTCTTGTAGTAAATAAAATGTGTTTCCTCCGGTAATGTAGATATAATGGTTTGTCCTTAATTTATCTGATATGTCTTCCTCTGTGGCTTTTGATATTTCCAGTTCATCGACCACTATTCCAATTTTTTCAAAGGCTTTTCGGGCTTCCAGGACATAAAATTTCTCCGTTTCAGCAAGGCTTGCTGTTGGAATAAAAGTTACGGTTTTACCTTTTTGATCATCACCCGCAAACTTTTCAAACAGGCCCACCACGTCTTTAAATGATGAGGATAAAAACATTTTTTTCATTTGTCTTACCTAAAATTTAGAATTGGTCTTTTTGGCTTGTCATGTAGAGAAAATAGTTTACTGCATAAGCATAAAACCTATGGTTTTTTTGCTCCTTTTATATGGAATACGAAAGATAACACATCGGCGATCCCTTAAAAAGCAGTTTTTGGTAATTAACGTTTTTGTAGTACCGCTTCACTTTTTGACATCCTTTGTATATATATCGCTTCTGTCGGATTCAACGCAACTAGTCAACAAAAAGGGTGTAAAGATACACGCATTGCCTAAAGCGACTTTTAACGGGTTTTTTGGCTTCGATATACTGAAATTCATTTTATCGGTATGTGGATTTTAGTTCTTCATACAGACTTTTCAATTGATTTTCAGAATCGATTATGTCGGTCAACAGCACTTTGAAAATTATTTTTTCATCTTTTTCGTCCGCATTTAAATTTTGATATAAAAAAGAAGTGGCGTAACTGATCTTGTTTTCAAAAGTTTTCTGCTCTCCTTCAAGGTCGGCGAGTATTCTTATAATTTCATAGTCTACCAATTCAGGTTTTGAGTTTATCAAACTTTGGGAAGAGGTGTTTTTAAGCGATGGGATTTTGAAGCCCTGTGCCTTAGAAAGAATCTCTAAAATTGTAATGCCGTTGTCATCGAGATTTTGGCCAATACTTTCCAAAAGCTTTTTTTGTTTGGGCATTACTTGTTCAATTTCTGTTAGGTTCACTTCATTTTCCTGTTTTACGGACTGTAATACACTATTCAAAAATTGCAAGTCGTTTTTGTTTTTGTTCCAATCGTTTACCCAAAGTGCAATCCAGATGCCGAGGATTACGGGTATCATCTCCCAAATTATTTTCTTGATTATTCCCGAGATTTTTTTCATTGCTTCGAAGAGTTCTCACGTGGTTTTACTACCATTCAGTTGCCGTGTCCGTTTTATACATTCATCTTTAGTGTCTTTATCCCATTTAGTTCTCATTTTCGTCAAATTACTTTACCAATTATTGGATTCAAGTGATTTTGCACAAATTGTACACATCATAGGAATATAAACAATAGTCTTTATTCCTTTTATAGGACATACTAAAGATAACACATCGGCGACCCCTTAAAAACGGTTTACTGTAATTAACGCTTTTGCATTTTCGATTTACTTTTTGACATCCCCTTTTCTAAAATGCAAGACCAGGGTAGCATTAAACCCAAAGAACAGATTCCCGTAACGGGTATTAAAATTATTTCGGGTTTGGGTGATAAAGGCGTCCTCCGCCATATTATGGGCATTCGTTAAGATAAACTGCAGCATGAGGTCCGTGAGTTCCCAATTTACCCCAATGGCAAAGGCGTCAAAGTTAGATGTGGAAGTGATCGGATTGGCCTGGTAGTAATATTCCGAAGCGATAGAAACATGCCCGCCAATACGGTAGCGTCCGCCGATCCCTACCGCAAAATGCTCGGTAGGATCCTCCTCAGACAACGTGGAATTCCGGTAGACAAAGGTGGGCGAAAGTTGTAAAGAGAAGTTACGGGTGAACTTTCGGGCGATCAAGGCCTGGGTGGTAAAAGAAAGTTTGTCTGAAAACCCGTCACTGGCATTGATACTGCGGTTGGGATTGGAACGCAGGCTCGCATTTTGCAATACCGTTATGGTAAAGGGTGATCCTTTTCCATTTTCTACCTGCCGTAGTACTTTGTATTTTAGGTAGGTATCGCCAATGCCATCAAAGGTGGTTACGCCACCTCCCAGGGTAAATCGGTCGGAAAAGGCATAAGAGACCCCAAAGCGGGTACTCATCCGATCCGCCAAAAAGCCCTGTGTACGATAGGGAACGTTCCAAAAACGGGAATTCACGGAGATTTCCATGCTCCCTTGTTTTCGGGTCTGTACGGAGTGCCCCAGGGCAAGGCGGGTGGTCTTAAAAGTAGCTTCCGTATACACCGTACTGTCGCCCAGTTCCCGTTCTACCGCTTCCAACAGACCCTGTCCGGTAAGCGACTGGCTCCCGAGGAGCATCAAAATGGCCCAAAGGGTTACAACATCATTTCTCATAGGGTTGGTATTGGAACCTAAAATTTACTTCAATTGTTTTTGCAATATTTCCAGCCACTACCGGCGGAATTTTGATCTTAAAGTCGGCTACATTCAGGATAAAGCTCCCTGAAAGCACCAAAGCATCCCCTGAATTTTCAAAGTTGGTCTTTATTTGAATAGCTTGTGTAATGCCTCGAATGGTTATTTTTCCGTCGATCATCTTGGTTTGCGAGGCCGGTAATGACGCATCAAAATCAAGGATATTCCCTTCAAAACTCGCTTTCGGATAAATATCCGATTCCATATAGCTTTCGTTAAAATGCTCCTGCATTAGTGCTTTTTTAAACACAAAGGCCCGCATTAACATGCTCACCGCAAGCGCTTCTTTTTCGATATCTACTATGCTGAAGACCTGGTTGTTGGAGGCTTCAATATTTTCTACAGAGGTGTAAGAGAAAAAGGTGACCTGTCCTTGTCGGGCAATATACTTCCCCTGCGCAAATAGATGCCCGAGTGGTGCGATGCTAAAAAGAAGGATAAGTACCGTCTTATTCATTGGGTTGGTTGATCAAGATACAATTTAACAAGATGGCATCCATTAAAAATCCTTTGCAGATCCCGCGAAGTGTGATCATATCACCCTTTTGAATGGACTGAATTTGCGCCATTTGTTCGGGATCCATATCACACATCAGGCAAGAGTACTCTCCCTTTCCCTGCAATATTACGGTATACCGGTTATTCAAAAAACTAATCTCCTTTACCTTTCCTTGTACTTCTATGGTCTTTTCAATATAGGCGGCATTGGCGGCTGCTTCATCTGAAATAAAGGAAGCCAAAAGGTCTTCGGAACTAATACTGATCTCAATTTCCGTGCTCCTGTCTACCCTATTGGGTTTTTTGTTCCATTCCTTCAAAAAAAGCAATAGCGCTACAATACCCATAAAGGCAGTAACCAAAAGCAGGCGTCTTATTTTCTTTTGATTTGACATTCGCGGTGCTTTCCGTTGTCTAAGGTAAAAAGAACCCGCAGGATGCATCATTTTTTTTGATGAAATCCTACGGGTTAAGTACCTGGAAAAGGGTTATACAAGATTCATAGCAATTTGATTCCCTTCGATTTGAACTATTTCCTGATATTCCAGAGGTGCGTGATTGAAGGAGTAAGCTCCCTCGTCATCATCATCGCAACCCGATAGGAGAACCAGCAATAACAGTCCAATACCACTTCTTAACCAGGTTTTTGGTGAAAGCGTTGTTTTCATATCAACATAGTATTAGTAACCACTTCCGGTAGGTGCACTATCATTGTATCCGTCATCGTTGTTGGTATTATAATCAGATCCGGCGTTACCGCTACCTAAAGTAGGCGTACTGTCTTCAGCCCAGTCATTGGAAGTAAAGCCATAGCCATCCCAGGCGATGCTGCTGCCGGAAGCAACATTAGGTATGAACCCGCCGGTATTCCAGATGCCTGCTTCTACTGCAACGGATTCCCGGGCATTTCCGGAAGCGCCCCATTGCACAAAGCTTCGGATGTTAGCGGCGTCACCAAAATTGTCGTTGTTGGCGTATAACCCTAGTCCCCCGGCATCATCCGGTGCGGTAAGGGTAACCGGAGAAATGACCAGGAACTCTCCGGGAGCCAGATTGATGTCACCGGAAACCACGGTAGTCGCATTGGTATCCCCAATTCTGAAATACTGGCCAGGGCCAAGGCACATCCAATAGGTAGAGAGATCAACCGTTTCATCTCCATTGTTCCACAATTCTATTTCATCATTCACCAGGTATTCCACTTCATTGATCACCACAGATCGTGCGGAAGGCGGAGTGAGTTCGTTTGCCGATCCCAGGGTAGGGGTAGTCGTTTCCGCCCAATCATCAGCCGTGTTTCCTTCCCCATCGTAGGCGATGCTGTTGCCGGGTGCAACCTTAGGTACAAATCCACCGGCATTCCAGATGCCTGCTTCTACTGCAACGGATTCCCGGGCATTTCCGGAAGCCCCCCATTGTACAAAGCTTCGGATGTTAGCGGCATCACCAAAATTGTCGTTATTGGCGTATAACCCTAGTCCTCCTGCATCGTCAGGTGCGGTAAGGGTAACCGGAGAAATTACAATGAACTCTCCGGGAGCCAGATCGATGTTACCGGAAACGATGTAGGTAGCGGCGGCATCCCCAATCCTGAAATACTGACCAGGGCCAAGGCACATCCAATAGGTAGAAAGATCCACGGTTTGGTTACCGTTATTATACAGTTCTATCCCATCGTTGATCAGATACTCCACCTCATTAATGATAATGGAGCGAGCAGGTGCGGTAATCTCGTTGGCTGCCCCCAGGGTAGGAGTAACGGTTTCTGTCCAATCGTCAGCCGTATTTCCTTCCCCATCATAGGCAATACTGGAACCGGGCGCTACATTGGGGACAAATCCACCGGCATTCCAGATGCCTGCTTCAACGGCAACGGATTCCCGGGCATTTCCGGAAGCCCCCCATTGTACAAAGCTTCGAATATTGGCGGCATCACCAAAGCCGTCGTTGTTGGCATACAATCCTAATCCACCAGCATCGTCAGCTGTGGTCAAGGTAACCGGAGAGATCACGAGGAATTCCCCGGGAGCCAGGTTTACGGAACCGGAAACCACAGTAGTCGCATCGGTATCCCCAATCCTGAAATACTGACCAGGGCCGAGGCACATCCAATAGGTAGAAAGATCTACGGTTTGATTACCGTTGTTATACAGTTCTATCTCATCGTTGATCAGATATTCTACCTCGTTAATGATCACCGACCTCACAGCTTCTCCTGGTGCGGTAATTACATTAGTGGCACCTAAAGTGACCGTGGAGGTTTCCGCCCAGTCGTCAGCAGTTTCTCCCTCACCGTCATAGGCAATACTGTTATTTTCATCTCCCGTGACTTCTACAAAATCTCCTTCGGTCCAGATTCCGGCTTCCACTGCCACATTTTCCCGGGCGCTGCCTGAATCACCCCACTGTACGAAGTCAGCAATGTTCGCGGCATCGCCAAACCCGGAATTATTGCGATAGAGTCCAAGCCCTCCGGTGGCCCCAGGTCGGTCATAATTAAGGACCAGGAATTCTCCGACAGCTAAATTCGCATTGCCATTGGCAATAATGTCGCCCACCCGGTCGTAAGTACCTGGGCCAAGGCAAAGAAAATAATCACTTACATCAACGGTTTCGTCACCATTGTTGTACAGTTCCACCTCTCCTGTGAGGTAAGCTACTTCGTTGATCACTACGGAGGCTTCCCCTACAGGGCCGTCATCACCAGGGTCTGGAGTGTCATCAGAATCTCCGGTAAAATCATCTTCGGAACACGAAAAAAGGAGTCCCGCAAGGGTAAGTACAGTCAAAAACTTTTTCATTTTAATCGAATTTTTAGGGTTTTACTATTTGTGAGTACAAAGCAACCGATACAGCTACTTTATGTTGTTACTAATGTTGGTGAAAGGGAATTTTGAGGTTTAAAAGGGAATTTTTGAGTCGTAGGACACGTCATTTTCCGCTGTTTGTCTTCATCTTTTCTGCCGCTATCTTCCGTGGCGAATACCCCTCTGCAATTGCAAAAGGGTAGGGTGCTGTTGTTTTTTACGATTTCACCTTCTTCGGGATAGCCCAGATCGGTTAACTTATTTAATGCCTGGGAGATCTCATTGGCCCTAACGAAATTAAAGACCACCAGTGACTCTTCCGGGTAGAGAGATACATTTGAGATATCCTGAATCGTAAGAAGGGCATCCTTGATCTTGGCGGCACAACCATTACAAAAGGACTGTTGTACCGAAATCTTTGCCAGGTTGGTTTTCATTGTTCTCATGTTAAAAAACTCTGGAGAGGTTAAAGCCAAAGAAGATGTCGCCTTCGGACCAATCACCGGTAGCCCTTCCCAGGAAACCATTGGTATTCATTGGCTGTGCATTTGTAAAATGGAGTTGGAATACATGGCCGCCGGTCTCGATATCAAAACCTATGGAAAGCGGATTGCTAAAAGGAGACGAATCGGCTCTGTTGAGGTGCCAACCATAATCTATATTTAGCGATATTCTTTTGGAAATTTTGTGTCTTCCGCCAATACCAATTGCATATTGAGAGTTTTCCTGCTCATCCAGTTGTACCAGATTCTCATGAAAAAACGTGGGGATCACTTCCAGGGAAAAGTTCTTGTTGAATTTTTTAGAGATCAATAGTTGTGCGGTGTATCCCAGTCGGTTTTCAAATTGAAGCCCCGGGAGGTTTTCCTGGTCCAGCGCTCCATTGATCAGTAGCGTACCAAAGCCTACCAATGCCACTGGAAAACCTTGTTGGCGCTGTCGCACTAACCGGAGCTTTATGGAACTTTCATAGGTCTTTAAAAAGGAACTTCGGGAAACCCCAATGTTAATGCCATCGGTGATGCCGTAAATAAAATTGAGTCGTGTCACGGCTTGATCCAGCCCGAAGAAATCTTCAAAGCCCGGTTTTATGGAGCCAAATCGGTGAGAAACCACAAAATACAGCTCCTTTTTGGACACCATTTTGGTGGATTCAAAGTTTACGATCTTCAGTCCTTTAAAGGCGGCTCTTTCAAAATCATTAACATCGGTTGTGTCAATTTCCGCCAAAAGGTCGTCTTGCGCAAAAACGAATACCGGCAGTAATAGTATAGTTAGAAATAAGGATCTCATTTTAGTAAGTTTTATGGGTTGAGGAGAACAGCCTGATCTATCTTGACAATTTCCAGTAAATCGTCGTATCCGACACAGCGGCCCTTAATGCTGATTTTGGTTCCCGGGCTAAGGGTTCTGGCAAGATGTTGTTCCTGAGGTGTCAGGTCCACCAGCACACGGTTATCCACAATGATAGTCGTCTCTTGTTCTACATTGGAAATCCAGCCGTGAACCTCAATAACTTCATTGGTCCAATTCCCGTTGCCGCTGGTTGAATTCGCGAATTTCTCCTGTAACGCAGTTGCAGATAGTACTGCAATAGCCTTTTCCTTAGCAATGTCTCTGTGCGGAGCATACATATAATTGTAGCTGAGGAAAGCAGCAATACCTAAAAGGGTTACGATTAGGGTAGCAATGATGATATAGCGTCTTCTTTTCATTTTTGGACCAGTTTAAAGTTGAGTTGTACTTGTACCTCTTTGGCGATCTTATTCCGCACGATCCTGGGGATGGTGATGTCAAAATCCTCAGGCGTTACGATAAATGCCCCTTCCATGACTATGGTATTCTCCATTTTGTGCATCCGGACGATAGTTTGTAACTCCTTTTCTTTTCCATGTAATTCCAGTTTTCCGTTTACGGTTATCTCCGAGGGTGATGAGGTAAGCGTGCTGTAGTCAAAATCTAACAGTTGCCCCTTGAAAATGGCTTTGGGATAGGTATCCGATTCAATGTAATTTTCATTAAAGTGCTCTTCCATTAAGGAGTTTTTGAAACGGAATCCTTTAACGAGGGCTAAAGAGGCAATTTGATTGGTAGCGATATCCAATATTGCCGTGGCGGATTCGGTTTTAGCCTTTACTTCTTCAAACAACTTTTCCGAGGCTTCAAATACAATTTTTCCTTTTTTGTCAATGTATTTTTGCTGTGCGTGATTTACATAACTTCCCAAAAGGGCCACGGTCAGCAAAATCAATAGCTGGTTTCTTCGTCTTTTCATTAGGTATTGTTTTTTTAGATAAGGTTGCTATGCTTATTCTGCCCGCCCTTCATCGATCCATTGAGCAATGAGGTCTATTGCAACTTGTGGAATTCTGCCTGAGGGCGGCATGGCGCCGGGTTCACCGGTTTGTGCGGATACGGTCCGCAACACGGCACTGCTCCTGGAGCGTACCTGCTCAAAGGTTACCAGAGCGAAAGGCGCACCGTTTCTTGGAGGACTGGAATGGCATCCCAAACAGTTGTTGGTAATAATGGGTTGGATATCTTCCGTAAAAGTGACGGAGGCTTCAACGCCGTCATCATCGTCTATTGGGTCTTCGATCACTAATAAATCGCTTTCGCTATCATTAGTACATCCCAGAACCAGCAGTAAACAACCGAAAAAGATGCTGGAAAACGTGTTTTTCATTTGGATTAGGTTTTGTGTTAAACGTGATTTCTTTGTTGTACAAAGCAACTGCTGATCAATAGTTTAGGAGGACAAAATGTTGGTGAGAGGGAAGAACGGGCCTTGACAGGGAAAAAAGGTGATTGAAAGGGAAATGTATTTCTTAGGGAAGAAAGCGGTTTGTTTGTCCCAGAACTAGGTTACCCGGGTATCCGTATTCAAATGCTTAATTTTGGGGTCGATTTTGTCCTTGTGCTTTTAAACTCATGAGAAAAGACCGACTCTATTTTTTTACTTTTTTGGCAATCACTTTGATTTTCATTTTAATTGCCAGTGTTTCGGTAGAATACTTCATAAAAGTGAGCGCCAACCAATTTCTACAGACGCAGTTGGAGTCCAGCAAGCGGGAAGCACGGGAGATAGCAAGCCTTATTGGGTCTCAACTGGCCAATGGGGTAGATAAGGAGGTAGTGATCCAAAATGTACAATCCAGTATTGGGAACTCCAATACGGAGAATGGGTTTATCTGTATGTTTGATTGGTCCGGAAAGGAGGTTTGTCACCCGGACAAGACCAGGGTAGGGCAGCAGGTGAGCCCCAATCAATCTTTTATTTCTTCCATTAATGACGGCGTGAGTTCGGAAGATTTCTACGATGTGCTTATGGATAAAAAGGCTATTGGCGGGATACGGAATTACCAGGACGGTGAGAATACCTCTGAGATCATTTATTTGGCTCCCGTGCCCAATTCGGACTGGATCATAGGAGCGCATGCCAACATGGGAAAAATTTCCGATCAGATCGCGGATCTCCGGGGCAAGTTCTATTCCATTTTTCTGATCATGGGTTTTGCCATAGTACTGGGTTCGGTAATTACGGCCCGTCTTATTGGAAGTGCATATGAGAAACGGCTGGAAATGAAAAACCAGCGATTGGAATCCGAAGTTTTTAACTTGGCAAAGCTGAATACTGATTTAAGTAGTTATCAGCAGAAGGTTTCCGTTCAAAGTAGTGCTGAACCCAAAGAGGTATTGGGGGATAAGGGAAAGAAACGGATCTTAACCTATACCCGGAATGAACTGCTTCCTGTAGCCACCAATGAAATTGCCTACATTTTCACGGAAAGTACGATAACCTATGTAGTAGACATTCACGGGAAACAATCTACCTCTAACAATAGTCTGGATGATCTGTATTCCAGCCTGGACGAGCACTATTTCTTTAGAGCCAATCGTCAGGTGATCGTTGCCATCTCGGCGATTAAGAGAATTATCAAATATGGGAATAACCAATTAAAGATCCTGGTACAACCGGATTCTGATTTTGATATCATTATCAGCAAGAATCGGGCGGCGGAGTTCAAAAGTTGGTTAAACGGTTAGCCTACAGGTTGGCTAAGCCGAATGCTACTATTTATTGGTGACTATGGAATGAACCCCGTATTAGTTCCGTTCAAAGGCAATTGTATTGTTTCCGTTATTGTAGTAGATAAAGAGTGTTGCGTTCCTGATCTCATAGTTATGGTTTCCACCCAGGCGGAATAATGCGGTCCATTCAGGTTCATTGATAAATGTAGTCGCTACCGGTCCGATGAATAGTTCCCCTTGATCCTCAATCGTATAACTTCCGTTAAAAGCGTTGGTAACGGTAATCCCTGAAATGGTTCCTTGTCCGTCACTATCGGGCTCGGTAAAATTTGTGGTAATATCACCATTATTGACGTCAGGCCAGGTATTTGCTTCGGCTTTCGTCACTTTCTCATCGCCATCCATGAAATAGACCACCCTCCAATTTCCTGTCAGGTCATAAGAGATTTCATTGTTATCCTCATTTGTACAATTCACAAATAGGAGTAAAACGGCAGTAAAAAAAATAGCAGTCCGGAGGGAATAATACGTTTTCATGTTAGGATTTTTTTTAAGGATAACGGACTTATTCATTGGTTGCGTTCATTTAACAGAAGCTTACCCATTTTCGCTGTCCTATTAAAGATTAGAACTCACCGAAGGTAAGGACAGTTGAAAACAACATCCCTGCAATTTTTTTCATTTTATGAGATTTATTTACAGCGTTTCAACAATTTGAATATTATTCCCGCAGGTGTCGTTGAACACTGCAATCTTTACGGTTCCCATTACTGTTGGCTTCACACTAAATGTTACCCCCAAGGGGGTTAAGCGTTCGTATTCTTCATCCACACTGTTAACATCAAATTGAGCATACGGAATGCCGGCTTCCATCAACGCGTCCTGATAGACTTTTGAGGGCTCAAAGTGAATAGGAGCGGGCTCTAATAACAATTCCGGGCCGTCCTGAGCTTCTTTTGAAACTAAGGTCAACCATCTGTTTCCACCTTCTAAAGGGAGGTCTTTCTTTTTTATGAATCCCAGTACTTCCGTATAAAACTTTAGCGCCTTTTCCTGATCCCGTACCGGAATGCTGATTAGTGTTACTTTCATTTTTATGTGTTATTAAAATTCCGAAGTTCGGGTTTTGAAAGTTTATGCGCTTCTTGAAAGTTGCTCTTTTTGATATTCACTGGGTGATTTACCGGTTTTGGCTTTAAACAGAGTGCTAAACGAACCTAAACTTTCAAATCCGACAGCAAAACAGGTTTCGGTTACCGACATTCCACTTTTTAGTTGCTCTTTTGATTTTGCAATTCGTATGTCTATTAGATATTGTCTTGGGGTAAGCCCATAATACTTTTTGAAAAGACGTAGCAAATGATATTTTGAGGTAAAGCGTAGGTAGGATAGCAAATCTAAATTAAGTGCTTTCTCAAAATTGTTATCGATAAAATTCCGGGTGGCAATTACCGTTTCCAGTTGTTTGTCATTGGAATAACAACTATTTCTTATCCGCTTTATTTCAGTTTCGTAGAACGTCATTTTTATTCCTTGCACGTTACCATCAAATCGCTTAAACCACTAGTAGTTGTACGCTATATTGGGTATAGTTTTAATTTAATATCCTGCTAACTTTACGATTTCTTCAGGGGTACGCTCACTTAATTCAATTATGCTTTTGCCTGATTCAGCCATTGCTTTTCGGATTAGAAAATTTCCGGTTCGATACCCAATATAGGTCCTCCCATCGGGATGTTCTCCCATAACCCAGTCCGAGTAGCTCGCCTCCAGCGGCAAATCTAAAATTTCCTGGACCCAATCGTCCGCCTCTTCACTGTAAGCATTTGCCCCAAATATAGTTCCTGTATAGATTTCCGCAAATACAACGGCCAATCCTTCGTTTACCATGGCGTTAGGGATTCCCGGGCCAAATTTATTATCCTGAATAGCCCAGCCCCGTGAGAGGTGATGAAATTCGTGAAAAATAGTAGCTTTTAAACCGGAATAAATGGAATCAATTACCCCTTCTCGATAATTATTCGATATTTGAACCATCACAAGAGGAGGAGAATTTCTTTCCGCCCTTCCTGTTACACCGCCAACCGCATCCAGATCCCAATTTACCTTTTCTACAATAACCATTATGCTATCCGGTAGTGTTGGCAATAGCTTCCGAACTTCCGTTTCAGAATCAATTATCACTTTGCGGATAAGCGGTTTTTCCAAGCTTTTGAATTTGTTTTCACCTTCTTTGAAGTCTAAACGCAAACTTATTGGTTCGCTCTTTTTTGAGGGATTTTTACAATTACTAATTATGAAAACCAGAAAGATAAACGGGATAATTTTAAATAACTTCATTTGCTTTATGTTTTGGGTGTAGACTCTTAAAAAAAGAAAAGTGTTACATCTGAATCAATGAAATTACACACAAGGGTCCGGCCTTGCCTACGGGTTTACATGCCTTTGCCATTCAGGCGGGTAGTTGATAGCCGTTGTTAGCTGCTGGTTTTTTACCAATTACAAATAAATAGTCCCCAAAATCATTTTCATAGGATTTAATTATTTCATTGATTTTTCCACTATCAATATCTGCTCTTAAGTCAGATAATCCTTTTGCTACTTCGACACGATTTGACAATGATGAAAATGAAGAAATTCCATATCTAACTTGCTTGTCAAAGTATAGTTCGGGGTTCTGTTTACCACAGTATAGGAATAAATCCTCTAGATCAGGTCTTATACAATACTTATGGGTTTCTATAAATTCGATTCCGCTATGTATCATCGCTATTTTCACTTTTTCCAAAGTCGGCATTTGAGCTATTGAATTCAACAGCATTTTTGGGAAGTAATGATTAATCCAATACCCCTTCATTTGTTCAGGTGTTGAGGTGAAAATCACAATTCGACCGTTTGGCTTTAAGACCTTATACAATTCTGAAAATCCAATTTTTAAATCCCTCCAATGGTGTATTGTTAAAAAGCCGATTATGCCGTCCACAAACTTTTCAGGAAGTCCAATATTCTCCGCAGCACCGGTTTTCCAATAAATTTGGGTATTCTTAAGCTTTGCCTTTTCCAACATCAATTCCGATGGGTCAATACCAATGAGATCAAATCCTTTTTTTTGAAGTGCATGTGTATAGTTTCCTGTTCCGCAACCGATGTCCAAATATTTTCCGCTTTTGGTCGGTTGTAAATGACGAATCAATTGTTGGGTTAGATAGGTATCCGCCTTTCGTGTCAGATTGTAATCTGCTCCTATCCGGTCATATTTTGCATTATTCATTCCTTGGCTTGTAGGTAAACGATCATTTGTATGAGTAATAGCGGCAGACATTTCCGTTAGGAAATTGTCCTTGCAGAATCCAACCGGATTAATGGTTAATACTTTTAAAATTAGCCAAAAAGCGATGATCTGCCAGAACTATGCTGAAGAGCAGGTGATAACCGTTTTTGCTTACAGTTATTGGTTGGTTTTAATTATCCCTTTGTAAAAGCTATCTAAAAACAGGGAATTGTGAGTATCATTTTCGTAAAACTGTTGGGTTAGCGTGATGTACGTATTCTCTTCAAGTGCTTTAATAAACGTTTCTATTTTGCTTTTATGAAATTCCGGTTTTGGTTGATAGGTAAGGTGTATTTTAGTTTTCCTGGTGTAGTTTTTCGCTTTGAATTTCTTTATAACTTCTCCATCGCTATACCAAATTGAAGGATCATAGATATGAATAACTTCAAAAGGATGCTCTAATGATAGGAGGTATCCTCCAAAGTAACCTCCGTAAGAATGCCCTATCAAAGTTTCGTGATTATTAGTCGCATAGTGTTTATTGACATCCGGAATTAATTCATGAATCAAATAATTGTAAAAGTTCATTCCTCTTCCCGAATTGGAATCGTTATACCAGGTAGAATCCACCTTTTCTCCATCATACTCAATTCTGGACCGACTAAAAGTGAGGTCTTGCCCTCTTTTGTTTTCCCAATCAATATGTGGAATCCCAACCACAATGGAGTTTTGTATTTTTTTATTTGCTCCTAAATCAAAGGAGATGTTTTTAATTAAATCAAACCTCCATTCGGCATCAAAAACATAAATAACAGGGTATTCAATGGAATCGGCATATTTAAGCGGTAAGCTGACCCAATACTCTCTATTTTCACTTAAATAGGCTGACGGAATAGTATGCTTGATGGTTTTGTTTATGCAAATAGAATCCTGTGCGAAAGTGTAAAAATTCACTAATATAAAAAGTAGGCGTAATAGATGATGTTTCATGGCAGCTTTATTGGTAAACAACGGTCTTGGTCCTGCCTACCGGTTTACATGCCTTTGGCATGCAGGCAGGTATGATTCCTGACCCTGTCCGTTTCGTTCGTGCGGTCAGGCCCGCCTGAACGATACAATCGGGCAGGCTATAGCTATTGTTATGCATAGTTTTTACTCAACATCACTAATTATCCATTCCAAAATAGGGTCTTTTCTATCGGTGTAATCCCTGAAACTTAACCGTATGGGTTCGTCCACATGCAAATCCTTAGCTCCGACTCCGTAAAATGCATTAATCCAAAAAGTTGTGCCGATCTCAAACGTATTGTCCTGCCAGTCATGTTTGGATTCGGAATCCTGTATTTCAATTTCAGAATTTGGCAATTTGTAATAATCACCTTCGGCCCAAAATTTTAAATGGTCTCCCACTTCTTCACCAACAACTACAATTTTATTTTCCGCAAAATGTTTGATTCGCGCAGCGGTGACCAAGCCTGCGGAAAACGTCATCCTACTGGTTATCAAGTATATTTTCTTATCATCGTCAATTATTTTTGGCGGTTTGGTAGCTAGTTTTAGGGGAATCAAATAATTGCCGCCAGTATAGTATCTTAAATCAAAAACAACGGTATAGGCTGTTTTGGTTTTTAACTCATCAATAAAAGTCTTGATTTTGTCTTCAAAATCCGGACATCTATACCATAAAGCATTAATACTGAAATAGGCAATCTTTTCAGCATCCAGAAATTTGTAGAACACTCCGTCTTTCATATGTTTTAAATAAAGCGGTAGATTCTCATTTGTTCCTAACATATGCCTCCAACCCATTTCGGTCGAATCAGGGTACAAGTCCGACCAGGTCTCGTATTCGTATTTGCTGTTTTCCATTTCTTTTGTTCCAAAAGGTACCTCTAAAGTGTCTTTTCCTATTACCAGGGTAATTTTCATGGAATCCCTTTCGGTCAATCCAATTCCATTCAAGATTTCCGGACTTGATAGATAATTGGTGGCAGTATACTTTTTCCAGTTGTCTATTCCCGATAGATATGGGCTAAGTTTTTTTTGTACGTCCTCAATTGCAATAGAATTGATCTTTAGAATTTTAGCTCCTAAATAGTTACTGGAAGAACTATCTGTTTTTATGATATATAGCCCGTCTTTAAACCAATAAAATCGTAAGGGTATCTTATCCATCCAGCTAAGATGTATAGTGGTATGGCCATTATTTGCCATAGCGACACACCTGGAAAGTTGTACAATAATTTGATTATCGGTCAGCGTGTCTAATCCCGTTTTTAAGTCCGCCAATACTTTTTTACAAGATGAAATTGAATCTTCGGGGAAAGTTTTGGATTCGGTAAGGTATTCATACTCGAAATAGGAGAGGTCCTCGACCCATTTTTGTTTTCGTGTCTTTTCAGTATGATTTTTTTCAGTTCTTGTTTCTGTACACGCTACTATCACGAGAACAATCAAAACAAAGATTAGCTGCAATTTTTTCATAGTACCCTCTGGCTCCTAACTTTCTGAAAATGTTACACAACGGTCGGGCGGGTTATAGCCCTTGAGGTGCAGCGTTTTTACTTAGCACCGGTATATTCTATCAATTCACTGGTATATAAAAATCCATTACCACCATCTTGAATATGTTTTACATTGGTTTTTAACTCAGGACAATACCAAAAAACATCCGTGACTTTGCCTTTTCCCCCTACCTCATAATTTTCTATGAATCCATCATATTGTATTTTATAGGCCATAAACTTCCCGGCGACTACATTCAATTCTTCAAATGCAATAATTTCCACATCCTGACTGGTTTTTCCTTTTTCCCCGGATTCATTGGTCCACTCAGATTCATACTTCCATTTTTTTCCAACTGTCAAAGGCCAATCCCGAAAAGGGGAACTATTGCCTTTCTCTTTGTTTAAGATCTTAGCAATTGGAATAGTATCGAAACCATTCCAAAGTCCTAAAACGCCATTATGATCCACTACTTCCCGTATATCTTTTCCTTCACCCCGAATTTCCCCTTCAACCGAGCTTTCCCATTTCCAGGTCCATTTCTCACCCACTTTGTAGTCATTTAAAGTAGGGGGTTGAGTGGGTGAAGGTTTACAGCCAGAAAGGAGTAATACGATTGTGATTAACTGAAATATTACTTTTTTTATCATGTTGCTTTACTTTAAATATGGATTACAATTAGGTACAACCATCTTGGTCCTGCCTATCTGTTCGGCAGCTATGATTCCCACCTCTGACCAACAACTACGGGTTGTGAGAGTAAGGCATAAAAGGATGAAATCAAGCCAATTCTTTTTTTGGTGCTCGAATGTAGAAATATTTTGAAAGAGCTGGAAGGGTAAGGTTGAATTAATACCAGGGTTTTTAACCAAGTAATCTGTAATGTCTTTTGATATCCTTTTCGAACCATAGCACTTCAATGTATTTTTTACCGTTTTCTGTTATTTTTCCTAAAGTAAGTTTTAGTCCTTTTTCTGTGTTGCCATTAGATTTGTTTGATTTCCATTGAAATCCGTTCCAGGGACTACCGAATAAGTTTTTTGAGTCCTTTATGTCCATTTCCGCGACCTTTGAAAGCTCAAGTCCATTTATGCGGGCTACAGAAGATCCCAGGTCTATTTCTATTTCGGGGAAAATGCTATTCTCCAAAGGTTGGATACATAATAATGAGTCGGAATATTTAAAACGTAGTTGGACCACTCCCATATTCCTTAGTTCCACTTCAGAAAGGCTAAGTTTGGATTCAAAAAGTATTCGAGGATCTAAGATTTTACCGTTTTGGTCGGTTGGGAATTCTTTCTTTGGCGCATTCCATTGATTCTTTACAATTTTCAGCGTAAGTTCACCATTGTTGAACTCATTTCTCACAAACCGTTCCAATTCTGTTTTCGGATCTTGGGCAAAGCCTTGGTCAAATAGGAAAAGGCAGATCAAAATCAATACACTGTTAAGTTTCATAAAATACGGTATAACGGTACTGCTATGACCTCATTGAGGCAGACAATCGAAAGATCTTTGGATTTCGAGATCACAGCCAGTCTAAAGTTAGTATTTTTCATTTGTGAAGAAGGGTAGCAATGCGCTATAGTGAGTGTTCGCAACTGCTTTTTCTTAAACGTTTTTATTCTTTATTTTTTTCCCGGTTTGTTTTAACTATTTCACTTATGGAAATCCCGTCAATCAGAACATCTTTTAATACAGCTTCTCCGTTTTTAACACTAACCAAAGCATAGGTTATTTTGCTTGTGTCCCGTTGCGATTGCCTATAGGTTAGTTCCGCGTCATATGCTTTGGATTCTTCCATGTAAAATCTGTCAAAGGGATAGTCAATTGTCAGCCTATTGGAACCATTTCCCCAAACATGATTTACTTTAGCTCTAATATGATCTTTGTTGTCGGACGGTTTTTCTTTTGAAGCAGATGCTATCCTGGCATATCCATCACTGTCCATGGTTAAGTGAATATAAATTTTATCCCCTCTCCTCCAGTCTTTTTCGCTTTCAATTTCCACGGTATTTTCGTCGTAGTTAAGCGTAATGTATTTTCCTCTGAACGGATCATTAGGGTCAATAGGTGCTGTCTTGAATTTATATTCTGTCCCCTTGTCCAATACTTCCTCTCTCTCCCAGATCATTTTAGCAGGGACGTACAGTTGCGCCAATGCAACAAGGATAAATGCAGTCAACAGTATTTTTTTGCTATTCATTCGCCTTTCTTTTTTTAAGCATCAGGTAATTCGCAATGAAGAATCCTGCACCCACGGAAACAAACATAATCCCTCTGACAACAAAACTCAGTTCGGTATCAAAGAATCTGCAAATGACTAATGCTGTTATTACCAGGAGTCCATAGTTTAATATCCCTAAGTGGTCTTGTTGGGCTCCGTCCCTTATTGTCAAAATACCAACGGCAAAAACATAGAGATTAATAAGTACAACAGCAATTGGGGATGACAATCCAAGTACGAAGGTTATAATAAACAGAATAAATATTAGCACTAATGGTTGAATGTTGTTCAGCGCTTTGTCTTTTAGATGTACATATAGAAGTCCTACTGCAAATAAGGATAGGATTGTTGAAGCGAAAAATTCAGGTGTTGAAATCACTTCATTCAATTGTAAGTCGCTATTTCTCAAATCTTCCCAAAACCAGTTAAAGCTCAAGGTCAGTAGTAGCACAATTGTTCCAAGAGAACCTAATAGTTTATATCCGCTGTTTCTTGATTTTTGCCGGATAAAAAAGTCTTTATGGCCAATCAAATAGAATAATCCAAAGAGACTGAAATAGGCAATGAACATTAGTTCTTCTGTTTTTTGTGCAACTGTTCCCAAAGTAATTACCACAGACAAAGGAATTAACCAGTTGTGGAAAATCATAAAATTGCTTTTTGGGTTTTTCAAATACAAAAGATAATAATGCGGTAAGGCAAGCGATAATAGCACCCAGTACGGGTAAGATTCGGATGAAGGGTATGACCAATAACTGGTTTCACAGGCATAATAGGTTATTCCTATGAGATATAGTAATGAGACCATGGAAGATTTCATCACATAGATCAATGGGAAGCAAAGGAGCATCCACGTAAGCAAGAACGAACTCAAGTTTCCGGGTATATTGTAAACCTGACTTACAAGGGATATGCTTGCTCCCACTGAGAAGAATAAGAAAGCCGCGCTACTTTCTCTCCAGGCAATGCTGTCCTGTTTTTTGATTAATGTAAAACCACAGAGCAGCTGTCCAATGAATAATGGCAGAAAAGCAAAGAATGTTTTTGTTGCTCGCGAAAGTTCGTCCCAGTTATGGGCTATTATCAGGATAATACCAAGTCCCACCAGAATTGCCCCTAAAATCCCAAAAACGATGAATAGCCGGTTGGTTGATGAGCTCCTCTTGTTTTTATAGTAATCCTGAATTCTGTCTGCGGTCTCTTGCGTGATAACCTCAGCCTTTATCAGTTCAGGTATTTCTTTGAGTATACCCATTGTCCTGTTTTTACTATTTGCCAGCGGTCCCAACTATGATTTCGTCCCTCCCGAGTACTCGGGAGGGACGAAATCATAGCAATGGTTAGCCACTGGGATTATTCCAGTATTTCTTTTAGTTTTTGATTTAATTTATCTCCTCGTAAATTTCTCCCAATTATTTCTCCATTCTCGGCGATTAAAAAGTTGTCAGGTATTCCATTGATTCCATAAATTAGAGAAGCTTCATTTCTGTTACCTCTTAAATCACTCACGTGGTCCCAATTTAAATTATCCTTCTTAATTGCCTTTAACCAGCTTTCTTTGTTTTCGTCTAATGAAACAGCAAATATTTCAAACCCTTTCGGATTGAACTTTTCGTACGTTTTCACAAGATTAGGATTCTCTTGTCGACAAGGACCACACCAAGAGGCCCAAAATTCAAGAAGTACAGCTCTTCCCTTCAATTGAGATAATTTTTTTAATTCGCCATTTTGGTCTTCTGATTCAAAGTCAATAAATTTTTCTCCGATTTTGGGTTCTTTATTAAGTTCAAGGTACCTCCTTATTTCCTTTCCAAATTCTGAATTTTTATTCTCTGCCGATAATTGTTCGTAAAGTTCTTTCGTTTTTTCTTTTCCCCAAGTTGTTGAATAAATGGAAAGCATTGAAGCACTTACGATACTTTTAGGATTATTACTTACAAATTCCATTTCAAATTTTTGCCTTTTTCCTCTGGGTAGAGTGTCAATTTTTCGATAAAGACTAAAACTCAAATTTTCTGATTCAGAGCCTTTTATTTCAGCATTTCTAAAATTGGTTTTCGTTGCATCAAAGGTCATTGGTTTGTCTTCTGCCCAAAATGCCCTATAACTCGAAAAATCTTCATTGTGAAGCCATAATTGTATTGGTGAGGAAGGTAATTTAGTATTAAACTTAAAAGAATTGTTTTCGACTATTGTTGAGTCTATTGTCTTGTTATTATGGTTCAAAAATATTAACGTCTCATTTTCAAATCCGTTTGTTTTTCCACTTAAAGAAAATTCCGTTTGGGATTTTTCAATACAGGAAATCATCAATACGATAATTATTCCAAATACTATTCTTTTCATCTATTCTCGTTTTTTTTGCTTGTTGCCAAAGGTCTCGGCCCTGTCTACCGGCGGGCAGGTATGATTCCCGCCCTTGCCGAACGGGTACGTTCGGGCAGGTTGGCGTGGCACTAAACCACAATGAATTATGGTCATTGTTACCGTATATTATTTTTTTTCTTTTTTATCAGTCCGTAAATAATGTTAATGGGAAAAATTAATTGCCCCACAATCATAAGAATAATAATCAATGTTATAATTAGAGTAAGTTTACTATTGAATTGATATTCCACTGTTTCTGACCGATAAAATTTAGTCAAAATCCACACGACTATTATTCCGCCAAAAGTCAGTCCAATGTGCGTCCCATTCAGCCATTTTGATAGTTTTCTATCCGATTTTAGCATGATCCAATATCCCATTCCGATTATTCCAAAGAGTATTGAAATCAGTGTTGCTAAATGCAAATAAGCAATAACATAAAAGGTGTCATGAACATTTATGTCCAATGTTGCGTTTCCCCTCAAAATTCCAATCAGCATTAGTATCGGAATCGCAAGTAAAAAAGCCAGATGTGGTTTTTCAACTAGTTTGTTCATTCAATTTGTGCCTAACCCATGTTATAGCCGGTTATTCTTTCCGTTTGGCAGTTCTGTCAACACCTGTATCAATCTGTTGTACCCTGTAACTATCTACATTGCCTTTTTCATCCAGGATAAATTCATACGTAACTTCCGGGCGAAACCCATAAAGGATGAATTTGGTTTTTGAAATTGGAATTAGCGGGAACTTTGTGGATGAACGGACGGGAACCCATAATGATTTCTCTCTAAAAACTACTTCCACCTCTACACCATTTTCATTTACGTAAGTGCCTTCATATTTTTTAAGAGTGTCATCTTCTAGCCTTAGGGTTTTTTCTATGGGTAAGTCATATAGTATTTTTCTTGACTGTCCAGAAGGCATTTTTATTTTTCGGGTTCCTTGATTTTGAAGGATAATAATCGTTTTATCATTATCCAAATGCCGTTCAATATACGTTCTGTATCCTGCCCAACCTCCGGCGTGACGTACTATCTTTCCAAAAGTGGGGTCTTCCTTGATAAACCATCCAAACCCATAATCCGTTTCTAAACTATCAGCATACTTATGGGGATAAAAAATCAAATTTTTATCTTGTTCATCGATTAAACGAGAGGAGTACAAAGCTCTATCCCATTTTAATAAATCGTGTAGGTTTGAATTGACCATACCGTCTCCTACAATACCATCCAAATAGACAAAGAAAAATTCCTTTCCATTCTCATCAGGTAATATCCTTCTGTTTAAACTATCAGAATAAATATAGCCTTGAGCATAATTTGAAACTTCTTTTGGTTCATATCTTCTTCGATACACAAAGGTGTTATCCATTTCAAGAGGCGCGAATATTTTGTCATTTAAATATTCACCAAAACTTTGACCGCTAACTCTTTCGATTATTGTTCCTAACAAAAGATAGCCTGTATTGCTGTAAGCGTAATCTTTGTTGGATTCAAACTCCTTTTCGGGCTTAAAATCTTGAAATAGTTTGATGATATCTTTGTTGGTCGCAATCTTTGATTTATTCCATTCTTTTTCCGCTAAACTCATATAATCAGGAAGTCCTCCTGTATGGGTTAAAAGGTTTTTGATCGTGACTCCTTTGTAGTTCGAAAGTTCCGGAATGAATTGGCTTATGTCATCGTCATATGAAAGTTTACCTTCCTTTTTAAGTTGTACTATTCCCATAGCGGTAAATTGCTTGGACACAGAAGCAAGTTCAAAAACAGTTTCAATATTTAATTTTTCGCCACTTTCTTCATTAGCTAATCCGTAGCTGTTTTGAAAGATAATTTTTCCATTTTCTGCGATTAATACGTTGCCGTTGAATTCTTCGTATTTATGAAATTCGGTAAACAATGAATCGAGCCTTTCGGTTTTTTCATTTTCTACGATTTCAAATGCGCTATTTTTTTTCTCTTTTTTTTGTTCACAGGCAGTTATTACTGTCAAGACAAGTAGAGCAAGATGGATTTTTTTCATTCGTTTTGATGTTTTTTAGTACTATGTCATAATGGGCTACCACTTTTTTTACATAGTTATCAAATACATTCCTATCCCCTCAAAGCTAGTACAAAACGGATAAAATGCCATACTTCTCAATCTCGCTGGCCAGCGTATTAACGGATTTTTGTTTTTCAGGGGTACAGGCGTTGTCATCGTCCCTTTTAATGGCACCCGAGACATGCCGGACACTATACTTTTTACTAATTTAACGTCATTGGTAAAATTTTAACATAAATTGTCCTGTAATGTTAAAAAGCAAGGATCGACCTAATAGACGACATCAACGAGAACAACTATAATCCAAAATAAACATGACTGATCAACTCAAAAAAATTACCACCAAACATTGTGAAAATCCCCCTGCGAAATATGACGACCTAAACGTATTGTTTTTGAACTGCACTCTTAATCGGACTCCTGTTTTATCCCATACGGAGGGATTGATCCGGGTAGCACAAAACATTTTTGAAAAGAATGGGGTAAGTACCAAGGTGATCCGTCCGGTAGATTATGAAATTCCTGCCGGTTTGGGATTGGACATGTCGCTTACACCGGAGTGGGATAAAGATGACTGGCCTATCATTCAAAAGGAAATTGACGCCTGCGATATATTGATTATATGCACCTCAGTCTGGTTGGGAGAAAAGTCTTCGGTATGCAACCGCACCCTGGAACGCATGTACGGTTATACCCATCAGTTTAATGGCAAAGGGCAGTACCGCGATTATGGAAAAGTGGGCGCTACCTTGATCACTGGAAATGAAGACGGTGTAAAGCATTGCGCCATGAACATTTTGTTTTCGTTGTCCCATATTGGGTATACCGTTCCCCCACAGGCAGATGCCGGATGGATGGGAGAGGCGGGTCCCGGCCCTTCTTATCGCGATGAGGGCTCCGGAGGTCCGGAAAATGATTTCACCAACAGGAATACTACCTTCTTGGTTTGGAATTGTTTGCATTTAGCACGTATGTTAAAAGATAACGGAGGGATCCCGGCGTACGGGAATCAACCGGACGAATGGGAAGCGGGCTGCCAGGCTGGATTTGATAGCCCGGAACATAAGAGATAGGGCTTACCGCTAAGCTTTCCAGCCATGTTTCAGATCTTTACAGGAATCGTTGCGCTTTCTTCGCTGTTGAGTTTTTTGAATAGAAAATTGTTCAAATTGCCAGACACCATTGGGGTGATGATTTTAGCAATCGTCGCGTCAATAGGGATTGGAATTCTAGGGTGGGTGGATCAGGAAACCTTCCGAAGGGTTTGTTCCATTATCGAAACCATAGATTTTAGGACCATACTTTTTGATTTTTTACTGGGGTTCCTGTTGTTTGCCGGAGCGATTCACGTAAATCTACACCGTTTGATTGAAGAAAAAGGTCCGGTGGTAGTATACGCTTCCCTTGGCGTACTACTCTCTACTTTTTTGATCGGAACGTTGGTGTATTTGCTTTCAGGCGGAGTAGGACTGGAAATCAGCTATATCTACTGTCTGGTATTCGGTGCATTGATTTCCCCTACCGACCCTATTGCTGTTCTGGCTTTACTTAAAAAAGCAGGTGCTCCTAAGGACCTGGAAATTAAAATTGTAGGGGAATCCCTGTTTAATGATGGGGTAGGGATTGTAGTGTTTATCTCACTGCTTACTATCGCCACTATGTCCGGAGGAGAGGGTGTGGAACCCTCCCACATTTTTCTGGAGTTTGCCCGGGAAGCTTTTGGTGGGGTAGCGCTGGGATTTGTATTGGGGTTTGTCGGCAAATATTTTCTAAAGAGCATTTACGAATCTCCTATCATAGCGGTACATATCTCCCTGGCAATGGTAATGGGGGGCTATTGGCTGGCCTCCTTGCTTCATGTTTCCGGCGCCCTGGCCATGGTGGTTTTGGGGTTGATCTTTGGCAACTACCTGCACACCTCCTGTCCGAGTGAACCGCTAAAAGCGCATATGAATACGTTTTGGAAGGTATTGGATGAGATTTTCAATGCGATCCTATTCGTCTTGATCGGTTTGGAAATTGTGAGCCTTGAATTTCAGTCCAATTATTTGCTTTTGGGTATCATGGCCATTGTAGTTGTGCTTTTCTCACGATACATTTCGGTACTGATTTCCAATATATTTTTAAGAAAGGGCCAACGAAGCAATGGGAAGAAAATGGTTATTTTAACCTGGGCAGGTTTACGCGGGGGAATTTCCATTGCCCTGGCCTTGTCCTTGCCTGAAGGAGAATTTCGTGAGGCCATCCTCTTCGCAACCTATTGTGTTGTGGTCTTTTCCATTATTGTACAAGGCCTTACCATTGATAAACTAGTTATCCGATTATTAAAACCAAGGGAGCATGGCAGCAACTAAAAAATTAATATGGCATAAAGTCCTGGACAACAAGAAGGAATTACCTGAGGGAAGGGTAAAGACGGTTACCGCGGGTCATAAGGGTATTTGTTTGACCCATTTTGAAGGAACGTTTTCCGCGTTGGACAATAAATGTCCCCATCAGGGAGGACCCCTGGGAGAGGGTTCAATAGAGAATGGCCTGTTGCGCTGTCCCTGGCACGGCTGGGATTTTCATCCCTGTACCGGAAAACCTCCGGGAGGCTATGATGACGGGGTCCCTACCTACGCAATCAAGGAAGAAAATGGGGCTATTTACGTGGGGACCGAAGAAGAAGAGCAACACCAAACCACGGTCTCGGATATCATGGCGGAGACTATGGTGAACTGGGGGGTAGATACGGTCTTTGGTATGGTGGGCCACTCTAACCTGGGTTTTGCAGATGCCATGCGCCGATTGGAAGGAAAGGGAAAGCTTAATTTTTATGGCATTCGTCATGAAGGGGCCGGGGCTTTTGCCGCCTCTGCTTATGGCAAATTAACAGGCCGGCCTGCAGCTTGCTTTTCCATAGCAGGTCCCGGAGCTACAAACATGTATACCGGAATGTGGGATGCCAAGGTAGATCGGGCGCCCTTATTGGCGTTAACCGGACAGGTGGCCACACAGGTAGTGGGCACGGGAAATTTTCAGGAAGTGGATCTGGTTCAGGCATTTACCACGGTGGCGGAATTCAATCATAGGGTACAGCAGGATAGCAAACACGCGGAATTGATGGCCCTGGCTGTAAAACATGCTATTCTTAAACGGGATGTCTCCCATATCACCTTTCCTGATGAAGTCCAGGAACGGAGCGTTCCTGAAAATACCAGGGCACAAACCCCTGAGCAACGTATTACCTCACAGGAAATAGCACCCCCAAAGCAGGCAGTAGCGGATGCGGTGGAAATGATCAAAAGGGCAAAGCGGCCGGTGATCATCATGGGGCACGGTTCCCGTTTTCATCGGAAAGCGGTGGTTGCTTTCGCGGAGCAATTAAAAGCGCCCGTAGTAACCACTTTTAAGGGTAAGGGACTAATTGCAGACGATCATCCCCTGGGGGGCGGGGTATTGGGCCGAAGTGGTACCCCTATAGCCTCATGGTTTATGAATGAGTCGGACCTGTTGATCGTTTTTGGTGCGTCTTTTTCCAACCATACCGGAATTACCCCTAAGAAACCTACTATCCAGGTAGATTTTGACCCCCTGGCATTGAGCAAATTTCACAAGGTAGATGTGGCGGTTTGGGGCGAGATATCGAGAACCTTAGAACTTTTTGCCGAGGCATTGGAAGGACAGATCACTACCGAGGATCAAACACAAGAAGTAGCGGATCGCTGGAACATATGGCGGGAAGAAAAGGCAAAGCGTCTAAAGGAAACCTCGGATAAGAGGGTTAGCTCTATTGCAGTATTTGATGCCATGAACCGATATACCCCTTCAAATGCCGTAATGTGTGTGGATGTGGGGAACAATGCCTATTCCTTTGGTCGTTATTTTGAGTCCAAAGCACATGATTTTCTTATGTCCGGGTATTTGGGGTCAATCGGTTTTGCATTGCCCGCTGCTATTGGGGCATGGACCGCCGTAAAAAATTCCAGACCTGTGGTGGCCGTAGCAGGGGACGGTGGCCTCTGTCAATATTTAGCAGAAATAACCACACTGGTCAAGTACCGGATGCCTGTAAAACTGATCATTCTTAACAATCATGAGTTGGGCAAGATCTCCAAAGAACAACGTGCCGGGGAATTTGAAGTTTGGAAAACGTCATTGTCCAATCCCAACTTTGCGGAATTTGCGCAGTCCTGCGGGGCCTGGGGGCAACGTATCTCAAAACAGGAAGAATTACACGAAGGGATGCAACAGTTGTTTGCCCGGGAAGGGCCTGGGGTTTTAGAGGTAATGACCGATGTAAATCTGATATAAATGGAGACTGTGATTTCAATAGTTTTGGGAATTCTTGGCGCCTATTTTGCGGCCGGTATCCTTTTTGCTCTCTACTTTTTGCTGATCGGTGCCAAGAAGATCGACCCGCAACTGGGCGGTAGTAAAAAAAGTGTTCGCATACTGTTGTTTCCAGGAGTAATGGCTACCTGGCCTTTCTTTTTTGTTAAACTTTTTAGACCCAAAGCGCAGTGATAGCGGGACAGCGAAAAGCACATAAATACATTTGGATAGGAATAGCAGTGGTACTGCCGCTGTTGATGTTCCTGGCTATTAAGGATCTGGATTTCACTTCCGCCCGGACATCCGATGCTTCGGGAGAACTCCCGGTTTCGTTTTCCTTATCCGGGCAATCGCTTAAAATACAGGTTGATACGCCCTTAAAAAGTACGGCAAGCCTGGTCTATGAAATGTATACAGATGGTAGCCGTGGGAATATTTTAGGACAATTGGAAGGTAGGGGAAGCTATGAATTTTTGATTTCCCCTGGTACAAAAGGAATATACATTATGGATGCTATCAAAAAAGAAGAACTTTTTAAAATTGAATTCTAATGGGGCTGGACTATAAATGGGTGTTCTGGAATACCCACAAAAAAGCCTATGACCGACTCATAGTTTCAGGCATGGTAATCTACCTGGTGCTCTTTTTTACCATCAGCTTTCTGACCAATCCGGAGATTATAGCGGAAACGGTGATTATTCGTGCTTTTGGTTCGCTGGCCATCATCATGTTACATATCATTTTGGCCATTGGACCGCTCACCCGGCTGAACACTAAATTTCTTCCCGTTTTGTACAACAGAAGGCATCTTGGGGTGAGTATGTTTCTGGCGGCTTTAATTCACGGTATTTTTGCCATTATTCATTTTCATGCCCTGGGGAATGTTAATCCCATCTACTCCCTTTTCACTTCCAATATGGATTACGGTTCCCTTACCAATTTTCCCTTTCAGGTGCTTGGTTTTTTCGCCCTGTTGATCTTGTTTGTCATGGCTTCCACAAGTCATGATTTCTTCTTACACAATCTTTCCGCAAAAACCTGGAAACGCTTGCATATGATGGTATACCTGGCCTATGCTCTGGTGATCCTGCATGTGTTCCTGGGAGCGTTTCAGCAGGAGACCTCGGTCTTTACAACCGCAACACTTTTTCTGGGATGGCTCACCCTGGTTTCCCTGCATTTGGTGGCCGCTTTTAAAGAATCAAAAGTAGATCGCTTTGTGGCCGAAAAGAACACCGAGGGGTGGCACAAAGTATGTCCCCCGGAGGAAATTGAGGAGAGTCGGGCAAAGATATTTACAGTGAAAGGGGAACGGGTGGCTATTTTCAAGTATGATGGTAAATTATCGGCGATCCATAATGTTTGCAAGCATCAGGGCGGCCCCCTGGGCGAAGGTAAAATCGTGGACGGATGTGTTACCTGTCCCTGGCATGGCTATCAATACCTCCCACACAATGGACAATCACCACCGCCTTTTACTGAAAAAGTGAAAACCTATGCACTTAAAATAGAAAAAGGTATGGTCTATATTAATCCGAAGGCCTTTCCGGAAGGCACTGCGATACCCCCAATTAGTTCATCATGAAAAGGAGCGATGAGTTTTATATTGGTTATCAGAAGGAGGTAGGCCCTGGCACCAAAAAGTTGCTTAAGCGCTTTATCTGGATAACGGTTTTAATACTGTTAACGGGAGCGGCCGTATTTGGCTTCTTTCAACGACCCGCTGTAAATAGTACGTTCGATTTTGGGAATCCCACCCAGGTTTCCGGGGTGTATCATGAATCCCCATACCCTATGCTCCGTGTACCACTGGCTGAAAATGAGTTCAAGGAAATTGTACTATTGGGCTTCGGAAAGTCCGGTCCCAATCCGTTTTTGAAGGACCTTCGGGAAAGAAAGGGTGATTTAAATGGGAAACAATTGACTATTGAAGGACAGTTGATCTATTACAATGGAAGAACATTGCTGGAAATTGACGATAGCCAGAAAGTCATGGTGTCAGGAACAGGGGCATACGAGCAGCCGAAATCCATGGGAACACGAACACTGGAAGGAGAGATCATTGATCCGAAATGCTATTTTGGGGTAATGAAACCCGGTTATGGCAAAATACACCGCAGTTGTGCAGCGCTTTGTATTTTGGGAGGAGTCCCTCCGGTTTTAGTGACAAAAGAAGAAAATAACCGTGAAGTCTATTTTTTATTGACGGATGTGAAAGGAAACCCTATACATCAAGACATACTACCCTATATAGGCCAGCCTTCCCGATTAACAGGTCAGGTAAAGGAACTCGGGGAATGGAGGATCATGCAGATTGATGTTTCCCAAATCGAAAAGTTAAAGAAGGAATCTTCAATATATTAAAATGAAAAAAGTGATTGGTGCATTCATGGTGTTATGCAGTGTTGCCGTGATGGCACAAAGCAAAAATTACAATACCAAAAAAGGATTTGTAGCCAACGGTTATGATGTGGTAGCCTATTTTGATGGTCAGGCCATGAAAGGGGATGCGGCTTTCACTACAACGTATGATGGTGTAAAACTGAAATTTGCCAATGCGGATAACCTCAAAAAGTTCACAGGTGATCCGGAGCGCTACCTGCCCCAATACGGAGGATATTGTGCCTATGCTGTTGCCGTCTCGGGTAAGAAAGTATCCGTAAATCCTGAAACCTTTGAGATCCGGGATGGCGCCCTGTATCTTTTCTACAACTCGGGGAAAAATAATACTTTGCAGCTTTGGTTGGCGGAATCCCCCGGGGACTTAAAACGACAAGCCGACAAAAACTGGGAAAATATCAAAAAATAGGTACGCTTATTTTGATAGCATATTAGGGATGAAGAACTATTTGAAAGTCTGTGGAGCCGGTCTGTTGATCAGCTGGCTGGGGGCGTTACCCTTAGGTACGCTCAACATTACCGCTTTTGATATTGCCGCCTCCCAAAGCGTGGAAAATGCCTTGCTATTTGCCCTGGCTGCCATTTTTGTAGAATTGGTGTATGTACGGTTGACCCTTTGGGGAAGTTCAAAAATTGTGATTAACGAAAGATGGTTTTCCTATTTACTTCCACTTGGGGCAGTTTTACTGGGGTATCTTGCACTTACTAGCTTCAAGGAAGCGGTAGGCCCTTTGCCTTCTTCTGATGAGGTATCCCCCTCTTCAATTATGGGTTCTCCCATTCTTTTGGGACTTAGTCTTAGCGCTTTAAATCCATTGCAAATCCCCTTTTGGCTAGCATGGAGCAAGGCGTTGCAGACCAGGGGGATACTTAAAGACACTTCCCGTTCACGGATACTCTTTATTTTGGGTATTGGGTTGGGAACCTTTTTAGCACTTGGGATATTTATTTATCTGGGGCATAATGTGATCCAGGGCTTTGAAGGGTATACCCTTTGGGTTAATAGTATTCTAGGTGTGATATATATGGGCTTTTCTTTCTATCTTTTGTTCCTGTTCTTTAAAAAACGCTTTAAACTTAAATTTCAATAAGAATGTTCAAATCTTCCATAGATACTATTGAGCAATTCAAGATCATACTACAACAACTTCCCAAAGAGAGTTATTCCGAACCGTGTATGGTACTGTCCAATGCCACCATAGGACAGCATACCAGGCACATTATTGAATTGTATTTATGTTTACTTCAGGGATACAGCGGTGCCGCGGTTTCTTATGATGAAAGGGAACGCGATAAAAGAATTGAAACGGATATCGCCTTTGCCATTGCGCAGTTGGAGTTCATACAACAAAATTTGGAAAAACCCAATAAGGATATTCGTATGGGATATCAACTGCAGGGACAACAGCACTACCTGCTTTCCAATTATTACAGGGAAGTAATGTACAATTTGGAGCATGCCATACATCACCATGCGCTGATCAAAATTGGGATAGTGCATTTTACGGATCTTGAATTGCCGGAATCCTTTGGTGTAGCCCCTTCTACTATGGAACACAGGAAAGCATGTGTACAGTAAGTTATATACCTACAAAGGACGGTGTTGTTATCACTTCCAATCGTGATGAACATATTTCAAGGAGCACCAATTTATCTCCCAGGGAAAAAAAGATCAACGGGCAAAAAATCCTATTTCCAGAGGATGCACGGGCTGGAGGAAGTTGGTTTGCAATCAATGAAAGCGGAGGGGCTGTGGTATTACTCAACGGAGCCTTTGAAAATCATAAAAGGACCCCTCCTTATGCGATGAGCAGAGGGCTAATTGTGTTGGAGGTTGTGGCCCAACAGGAAACCATTCCTTATTTGGAGGGGGTTGCCCTAAAAAATATTGAACCCTTTACCCTGGTGCTCTACAACGGTCCTGATCTCTGGGAATTTCGATGGGATGGAAAGAAAAAGTACTTTTCGGAAAGAGATCGTTCCCAGGCATATATTTGGTCTTCTGCCACACTGTATGACAAAACGGCGATACACGTTCGGGAGCGCTTGTTTTCTGAGTTTTTGGTCAGTGGGGAAGGGATTACAGCTGCCTCAACCATTGGATTCCATCAAAATAACCATGGAGATTTTGAAAACGGTTTTGTCATAGACCGGAAAAATGGCCTGAAGACCTTAAGCATTACCCAGGCTGTATTCGGCCAACAGCAAATTACTATGAATCATTTGGACCTTTCTTTGGAAAAAAAGGCATCTGCTTTTTTGGAGAAAGTTCCCCCACTAGAAACCCTGCCATGAATTTCCCTCTCCTTTGGCATAGAATAACGCATTGGGAATACTGGCCCCTACGGGTTATTTATTATCCCCTGTTTCCGGTATGGCTTTTTTTTTCGTTAAAGGCGAGGTCTTTTTTCTTTTTTAACGCAGCTAATCCTTCGATGGCCAATGGGGGGATGGCCATGGAATCAAAAATGGAGATCTATAAAAAAATGCCCGGGGAGTTCATTCCGAAGACGGCACTGATTCCCAAAGACTTAACCGTTCAAGAGATGTTGGCAGAGGTGACGGCAACAACAATTGATTTTCCCTGTATTGCTAAACCGGATATTGGGATGAAAGCCCTGGGGGTGGAAAAAATACACTCCAGGGAAGAACTGATAGCCTATCATAACAAAACCCGACACGATTTTCTGGTTCAGGAGTTGATCACTTACCCCAAAGAAATTGGTATATTTTTTGTGAGGATACCCGGACAAAAGGAAGGGAAGATCACCGGTATGGTTGCCAAGGAGTTTTTGAGTGTTACGGGGGATGGCAACAGTACCCTGCTGGAATTAATCAAGAAAGTGCCAAGAAGCCATTTTCAATTGCAACGCCTCCGGAAAAAATGGGGAGTGAAGCTGCAGCATGTTGTAGGGAAAGGAGAAGATGTAGTATTGGTTCCGTTTGGAAGTCACACGCGAGGCGCCAAATTCCTGGATGTCACGGATAAGATCAACCCGGGACTGGCCAAGGTAATCAACCACGTCTGTACGAAAATCGATGGGTTCTATTACGGCCGCCTGGATATACTATATACTTCCTTTGAAGCGCTTTCTCAGGGGAAGAGTTTTAGTATTATTGAAGTCAATGGGGCAGGGAGTGAGGCTACCCATATTTATGATCCCGGACATTCCCTTTGGTTTGCCTGGAGGGAAATCACCCGGCATTGGAATTATATGTGCACCATCAGTATCGCCAATCATAAGAAAGGATATCCTTATCTTTCGTATCGGGATGGCAGGGCTATGCTTAGGGCCAACAATCGAATGGAAGCCCAATTAAAACTCATCTAAATGAAGGTATTGCGGATCACTGTTGTTTTTCTTTTGTTGTGGAGTTGGACAGTAAACGCACAGCAATCCGATACGGCCCAAAATACCATTGGGATTTCCGCCCAATGGTATCCTGCCGGATTTATTCCAACAGGAAATCTTGAGCATTTTCTTAACGAAAAGGAATCCATAGTATTTCGATTAGGATTCAATTCTACGGATAGACGGGATTTTAGTGATGAAAATGACAGTGAAGAAGGGGAAGGTTTTGGCGGTTCCCTGGGATTCCGTAAACACTTCCCGCTTGGCAAAGGAAAAATTATTGCCGGACTCAATACCGATATCTGGAGCCTGAATATTGACTGGACAGATACCATTAATGGCAGTCCTGCTTCCGGAAGTACCTATATCCTGGTAGTACAACCCTGGCTGGAAGGGGGATACTTCTTACCCATAAAGAATACAAAAACCCTATTGGGCATTACCCTGGGTTTTGGCAGGGAGATCAATGCCATTACCAGCGGCGATGAGGTAGCCCAGGGATTTATCGGTAGTGTAAGCCTGCAATACCAATTTGCACTTTAGGAATTCCGGAACATGTTGGAAATGTGTGTAATAACGATAAACTCCCTATACCGCGTAAAATAGTAACAAGTACCTATCAAGGGTTCGTGCTTCTAAAAACTTTTTACAGCGGTAGCCAAATATTGAACCGTTCAAATCTTTACGTTTTCCGAAGCTTTTTTCTTAATGGCCTCAACAATGATCGGGGCGTGCACCCGGGAGTTTTCAATAAACCATTTGTGGGTTTCCATACCACCGCAAATGACCCCTGCCAGATACAATCCCTCAACGTTGGTTTCCATGGTTTCGGGATCATATGTAGGTAAGCGTTTTTCGTCATCGGAAAATGTAATCCCCATGTTTTCCAGAAACTCAAAATTGGGCATGTAGCCGGTTAAGGCAAGGACAAAATCGTTTTCAATAGTAAGGGCTCCATCCGGTGTGTCAATAACAATTTCGGTGTCCTTAATTTCCGTAACATTGGAATTGAAATAGGCGGCAATACTACCCTCATTAATACGATTGATGATATCCGGTCGCACCCAATATTTTACCCGTTGCCCAATCTCTGGTTCGCGGACTATCATAGTAACTTCGGAGCCCTTACGCCAACATTCGAGTGCTGCGTCTACCGCCGAATTGCTGGCACCAATTACCGCCAGTTTTTGACTGGCATAAAAATGCGGATCTTTATAATAATGGGAAACTTTGGGCAAGTCTTCCCCGGGAACCTGGATCAGGTTGGGAAGGTCATAAAACCCGGTGGCCACAACAACATTTTGGCTCTGGTAGGTTGTTTTGGAGGTCATTACCTGGAAAAGACCCTCGTACTTTGTTACTTTTTCCACCGTTTCAAAAAGTTGAATCCTCAGGTCATTGGAAGTCACTATTCTTCGGTAATATTCAAGGGCCTCGTTACGCTTGGGCTTGGCTTCTTTGCTGATAAATGGGATCCCGTCGATCTCCAGCTTTTCCGAAGAGGAGAAAAATTGCATATTAATGGGGTAGTTGAATAAGGAGTTCACAATGGGCCCCTTTTCAATGATCACATAGGAAAGCCCTTTTTTCTGTGCTTCCAAACCGCAGGCAATGCCTATAGGTCCACCTCCCACGATAATAACGTCAAACTCCGGCATCAGGCGATTTCTTTTTTTAAATTTTGAATAGTGGTAATAGGATCATCACTCCCAAATACAAAACTTCCTGCGACTAAAACATCCGCCCCCGCGGTAATTAGTTTTCTGGCGTTAGCTGAGGATACCCCTCCATCAATTTCTATTAAAGTAGTGGCATTCTTTTTTTCAATGAGTTCCCTGAGATCTGCCACTTTTTGATAGGTATTTTCTATGAACGACTGACCGCCAAAACCGGGATTAACACTCATCACACAGACAAGATCGATCTCCTGGATAATACTTTCCAAAAGTTGTACGGAAGTATGAGGATTTAGGGCGACACCCGCTTGCATCCCTGAGGATTTTATGGCCTGAACCGTCCTATGTAAATGGTTGCAAGCTTCATAGTGCACAGTGAGAAAGGAGGCGCATAATTCGGCAAAAGTTTGGATATACCGATCCGGGTCTACTATCATTAGATGCACATCCAATATTTTTTTTGCATGATTTGAGATCGCCTTAACCACGGGCATGCCAAATGAAATATTGGGTACAAAAACTCCGTCCATAATATCCAGGTGAAACCAATCGGCTTCACTTTGGTTTACCATTTCTATGTCGCGTTGTAAGTTGGCAAAATCTGCCGCCAGAAGGGAAGGCGCTATTTTTTTTATCATTTCGGATATGTTCTATGCAAATTTACTTATTACTGGGGAAAGGAGAATTGAAGATTTAAGGGAGTTTAACATCAATTGCGTAACATTAAATAAATATTTAATTAACTTTGAATTAACATAAAAAATGAGTTTAATGTCTAGAAAAAAACTGAAAAAGTCGCTGAAAAAAGCCAAATTAAAATTGACCGCTAAGAAGAAAGCGTTTAAAAAGGCCGCGGCTGCAGTAAGGAATTACAAAAAGAAAAAGTCTAAAAAGAAGACACTTAAAAAGGCCATAAAAGAAGTGAAAGTGAGAAAACTAGCGGTAAAGAAGGCAGCAAAAAAAGCTGCTATGGCTAAGAAGGCGTATAAAAAAGCCGCTTGACCCGGGTGTTTCGTGTTAGTGTTTAAATAGGGGGCGTTTATCGCCCTTTTTTTATTCTTAAAATGAAAAACTCCGGTAATCAGCCGGAGTTTATTCATCAATCAAAAAACGAACAGTCATGATAAACTGCTGTAGTGTTACAAATTACAACTTTCTTGCCAAAAAAACAATTTAAGGAGAATTTAACTGTAATTTCTGTGTCTTGATCCCCAATTGGGAAGTGATATTAGCCCAGATATGTCTTTAAAATCTTACTTCTGGAAGTATGCTTTAGTCTTCGGATCGCTTTTTCTTTAATTTGACGTACACGTTCGCGGGTTAAATCAAAGGTCTCTCCAATTTCCTCTAATGTCATGGAATGTTGTCCGGCTAAACCAAAGTATAATCGAATCACGTCAGCTTCACGAGGTGTTAAGGTCTCCAAAGCACGTTCAATTTCCGTTCGTAGTGACTCATGCAACAATTCTTTATCCGGATTTGGAGACTCTCCACTTTTTAATACATCGTACAGATTAGAATCTTCCCCATCAATCAGGGGTGCATCCATAGAAACGTGACGGCCGGAATTTTTTAGAGATTGTTTTACATCCTCTACGGTCATATCCAATTCTTTTGCAATCTCTTCAGCTGAAGGCACCCGTTCGTGTGCTTGCTCAAGGAAAGCAAAAGTTTTATTGATCTTGTTAATAGAACCAATTTTGTTCAGGGGCAAGCGAACAATTCTGGATTGTTCCGCCAGGGCTTGCAAAATGGATTGACGAATCCACCATACCGCATAGGAGATAAATTTAAATCCTCGTGTCTCATCAAAACGTTGCGCTGCTTTAATTAATCCCAGATTACCTTCATTGATCAAATCAGGAAGGGTTAAACCCTGGTTTTGGTATTGTTTTGCTACCGATACTACAAACCTTAAATTGGCTTTGGTCAACTTTTCCAATGCGGTTTGATCTCCCGCTTTAATGCGCTGGGCCAATTCCACTTCCTCATCCGCTGTGATAAGGTCTACCTTACCAATTTCCTGCAAGTACTTGTCCAAAGACGCGGTTTCCCTATTGGTAACCTGCTTTGTAATTTTTAACTGTCTCATCTAAATTTTCCCTTTCAAATTAAGTTTTGGGGTTGTACCCTATTTACTTATACGTAAGAAATGGTAAAAGGTTACAATTTGGTAAAATTTATTTGTAATATTTTTTGTATTAAAAAAGCCCCGAAGCAATTCGGGGCTTTTATAAATGAATGTAAACGGCCTTAATCCCGTTTAGGTCTTCTGTCCCTGTTACCGTGTCTTCGGTCGCCATTTCTACTGCTACGTGGGGGGCGTTCCCTAAAACCATCCGGTTTGGGCAATAAGGCTTTTCGCGACACTTTTTCTTTTTTGGTTCTTGGGTCCAAGCCAAAATATTTTACATCAAGGACATCACCCAGATTAATCGCATCGGTTACACTTTCCGTCCGTTCCCAGGCCAATTCAGATACGTGCAAGAGCACCTCATTACCCGGAGCTTCGGTATATTCCACAACGGCACCGAAATCCAGTAGTTTAATGACTTTTACCTCGTACACACTACCCACCTCCGGTTTAAACATCACCGATTCTATTTTAGCGATAACGGCATCAATACCTGCCTGATCCGTACCTAGTATTTCAACGATGCCTTCTTCCGTATCGGGGTCTTCATTGATCACAATAGTAGTATTGGTTTCTTTTTGAAGCTCCTGGATCACTTTTCCACCGGAACCAATAACCGCACCGATATACTCTCCCGGAATGATCTTGGTTACAATCTTTGGAGCATAGGGCTTTACTTCCGGACGAGGTTCGGCAATGGTATCGATCAATTTCTCCAGGATGTGAAGTCTTCCTTCCCTGGCTTGTTTTAAGGCTTTTACCAAAATCTCATAGGAAAGGCCTTTTACCTTAATATCCATTTGACAAGCGGTGATCCCTTCAGCGGTCCCGGTTACCTTAAAGTCCATATCGCCCAGGTGGTCCTCATCTCCTAAAATATCAGAGAGTACGGCATATTTACCGGTATCCTGGTCGGTAATCAGTCCCATGGCAATACCCGAAACCGGTTTTTTAAGTTGTACCCCTGCATCCATGAGGGCCATGGTACCGGCACAAACGGTTGCCATGGAAGAGGAACCGTTGGATTCCAGGATCTCGGAAACCACCCGTACCGTGTAGGGGCAGTCCTCCGGAACCATTTTCTTTAAGGCACGTTGTGCCAAATTCCCATGCCCTACTTCTCTTCGGGAAGTACCACGTATGGGTCTTGCTTCCCCCGTTGAAAATGGTGGAAAATTGTAATGTAGATAAAAGGTTTCTTCTCCTTCATAGGAGGGCATATCTATTACATTGGCTTCCCTGGAGGTTCCCAGCGTAACCGTGGCCAAAGCCTGGGTTTCCCCTCTTGTAAAGATGGAGGAGCCATGGACAGAGGGTAGATAATCCACTTCGCACCAAATAGGTCGGATATCATCTGTTTTCCGGCCATCCAATCGCAATCCTTCGTTAAGGGTAAGATTTCTCACCGCTTCCTTTTGGGATTTGCTGAAGTATTTGTGGATCAAGGCGCCTAATTCTTCCTGTTCTTCCTCGGTAAATGTTTCAAAAACTTCTTCCTTAAGATCGCTAAATGCTTGTCCTCGTTCCTGCTTGGTGCTCCCTGCTTTGGCAATGGCATAGGACTTATCGTATACCATTTCGTGGATCTTTTGTTGCAGCGCTTCATCTTCCGGTTCGGGATCGTATTCTCGGATTTCCTTTTTACCAAAAGCTTCAGCTAGTTTTCGCTGGGCTTCGCATTGTACTTTTATAGCGTCATGCGCAAATTGTATGGCTTCTACCATTTCTTCCTCTGAAATCTCTTTCATTTCACCTTCTACCATCATTACAGAGTCTTCCGAGGCCCCAATTACCATATCAATGTCAGATGTTTTGAGTTGTTCCATGGTAGGATTGATGATCAATTGGCCGTCAACTCTACCTACTCGCACCTCGGAAATGGGACATTCGAAAGGAATATCAGAGAGTTGAAGTGCAGCGGAAGCGGCCAAACCGGCCATGGCATCCGGCATAACCTCCTCGTCATGGGACATCAATTGGATCATTACCTGTGTTTCGGCATGATAATCTTTAGGGAAGAGTGGTCGCAATACCCTATCCACAAGGCGCATGGTCAGTACTTCTCCGTCGCTGGGTCGGGCTTCCCTTTTAAAGAAACCACCGGGATAGCGCCCGGCAGCAGCAAATTTTTCCCGATAGTCCACGGTTAAGGGTAAAAAATCCACATCGGCCGCATGATAGTTAGATACTATGGTGGCCAGCAACATGCATTTGCCTGATTGTATTACCACAGCGCCATGGGCCTGTTTTGCCAGTTTTCCGGTTTCGATAGTAATTTCCCTACCGTCACCCAGGTCTATGACCTCTTTGAATGTTTTTGGAATCATAAAAAAGTATGTTGTCCGATTACTATTCGGACCCGTTAAACTTTGGTCTGCCGTCTATCCGGACGGTCGGGTTGTGTTGTTGTGTGTAGACCAATGAAAACCTATGTGCAGCTTTTTGTTTGTATACCCCAGCTAAAGGGGTAAAAATAAAGGGAGCCAAAAATAGCTCCCTCTACTTTTATTTTCGAATACCAAGTTCTTTGATTAAGGCCCGGTACTTCTCAATATCTTTTCTCTTCAAATAATCCAAAAGACTTCTTCTTTTTCCCACCAGTTTCACAAGGGAACGTTCTGTGTTGTAGTCTTTGTGATTTTGTTTTAAATGTTGCGTTAAATGGTTAATACGAAAAGTGAACAGTGCAATCTGTCCTTCCGTAGAACCTGTGTTAGTTGTTGAGCCGCCGTGTTTTTTAAAAATTTCGGCTTTTTTTTCTTTGCTTAAATACATGCCAATATTGTTAAAATGATTTTTATGTATCTGACTGACTTTCAATCAGGGCGCAAAGATACTTCTTTTTTTTAAACGAAAAGTTTTTATCGGAATTAAACCTTTTCAAAAAACCCTCGTCATAGATACAAACTTTAAAATTTGATAGTTATGAAAAAGTGTCTCAAACCAATGAACTATGCGGGACTTGTTTTAGTGTCTGCTTTGACCTTTACTGCTTGTAGCGAGGAAGAAACGTCTGTGGAAGAAAACCTGGACAGCCAGGAAGTAATATCTGTTGCGGAATTACGGTACAGTGATGAATCTGAACAAATGGCAGACGAAATTGCAGAAATTGCCGAAGATGTTTATGCATCCGATGAATTTTCAGCCACGGGAAAATTGGCCTACTTTTCGGATTACCTCCCGGATTGTGTTACCATCACCACGGTGATTACGGATACGACCAAGGAAAAAACCATTGATTTTGGGGAGGGATGTGAGCTGCGCAATGGGAATGTATTGAGCGGTATCATCAACTTGAGTTACCTGAAGGATATGGAAGCGGCCTCCAAGTCCATAACCTTAAATCTGGAAAACTTCACGTTTAACGGTGTGGCTGTAGAAGGTTCTGCCAGTGTCCTTCGGATGCGTGCGAATGATAACGGTAATCCTCAGGGGACGGCTACGGCTAATTATACAGCTACCTGGCCTGATGGTGCTGTAGCTACTTTCTCGGGAACCCGGACCCGTGAGTGGATTGAAGGTTTTGGTAGCGGTTTTTGGGGAGATAATGTTTTCCTGATTACCGGGAATGGCACCTACACTGGTAGAGGTGGTGTGGTGTACACCAAAGAAGTGATCACACCTTTGCGTCGGGAAATGGCTTGCCGATTTATTGTAAGCGGTGTTTTGGAAATTTCGAGAAATGATAACACAGCGAGCCTGGACTTTGGAGATGGGAGTTGTGATGCCAAAGGTATATTGACCTATCCCGATGGTACCTCCGAAGAAGTGTTCCTGAGACGTTTTTTTGGCAACTGATTTTTTAAGTTGATCTTACAAATGAAAGCGCCCGTTATTCTGCGGGCGCTTCTTCTTTTCGTAGCGGTTGATTGCTGATCAAATCAATATATTGGTTGATCTTTGTTTTCAAGTCTCTTCTGTGGACGATAAAATCTAAAAAACCGTGTTCTTTTACAAATTCGGCAGTTTGAAAGCCTTCGGGCAGATCTTTTCCAGTAGTGTCTTTTACTACCCGGGGTCCGGCAAAACCGATCAATGCACCGGGTTCTGCAATATTGATATCCCCCAGCATAGCATACGAAGCCGTGGTTCCTCCTGTGGTAGGATCCGTACATAGCGAGATGTAGGGAATCTTTGCTTCCGCGAGTTGGGCTAATTTGGCAGAGGTTTTGGCAAGCTGCATAAGCGAGAGCGCAGCCTCCATCATTCGCGCTCCTCCGGATTTGGAGATCATAACGAAAGGGAGTTTTCGCTTTTTGGCGTAATCTATGGCTCTTGCTATTTTCTCTCCCACAACACTCCCCATGGAACCTCCAATGAAGCTAAAATCCATACTGGCCACTACCAGCTCTTTGTCCATAGACTTGCCTACAGCGGTACGTACCGCGTCATGTAATCCGGTTTTGGCCTTTGCTGCTTTTAACCGATCATTGTATTTTTTGGTATCCACAAATTTCAAGGGGTCTTTGGAAGTTAATTTTTCATCCAGTTCTTTGAATTTGTTATCGTCAAATAGGATCTCAAAATACTCTTTACTCCCTATGCGTACATGGTAGTCGTCTTCAGGGCTTACATAGAAGTTCTTTGCCAGGTCTTCGGACTCCACGATTTTTCCCGTAGGGGATTTATACCAGAGTCCTTTGGGGGTATCTTTTTTTTCCTCGGTGGTGGTTTGTATCCCTTTTTCCTTTCTTTTAAACCAAGTTGTCATAAAATCGGGGGGGTGTTTGTATTGATTAGAGCGCGTTCACATTGTTTAAATCCTCGAAAGCCTTTTTAAGGCGTTCGGAAAAGGCCTTTTCACCATCTCGTAACCAAACGCGGGGATCATAGAATTTTTTATTGGGTTGGTCATTTCCATCCGGATTACCAATTTGCCCTTGCAGATAGTCTTTTTTGCCTTGAACGTAATCTCTAACACCGGACATAAACGCGTACTGCAAATCCGTATCAATATTCATTTTGATCACGCCATAACCGATAGCTTCACGGATCTCTTCCAGGGTAGATCCTGAACCGCCGTGGAAAACGAAATCAATATGATTGGGCCCTACACCGTATTTATTGGAAATGTATTCCTGTGAGTTCTTTAAAATCTTAGGGGTAAGTTTTACGTTGCCGGGCTTATATACCCCGTGCACGTTGCCAAATGCGGCTGCAACGGTAAATCGGGGACTTACTTTGGATAATTCCTCATAGGCATAAGCTACTTCCTCCGGTTGAGTATACAGCTTGGAGCTGTCGATGTCCGTATTATCCACGCCATCTTCCTCTCCACCGGTTACGCCTAATTCAATTTCGAGGGTCATGTCCATTTTGGACATCCGTTCCAGATAGTTTTTACAGATCTCAATATTTTCTTCAAGGGGCTCTTCCGAAAGGTCTATCATATGCGAGCTGTAGAGAGATGTGCCGGTGGCAGCATAGTGCGCTTCACTGGCAGCAATTAGTCCGTCTATCCAGGGCAAGAGTTTCTTGGCGCAATGATCGGTATGTAAAATCACGGTTGCCCCATAGGCCTCCGCCATCTGGTGGACGTGTTTGGCCCCGGCAATACCCCCTAAAATGGCAGCTCTTTGATTTTCATTGGATAGTCCTTTCCCGGCATTAAACTGTGCTCCCCCATTGGAAAACTGAATAATTACCGGAGAGTTCAACGCTGCTGCCGTTTCCAAAACAGCGTTCACGGTATTCGAACCGATGACGTTTACCGCAGGCAGGGCAAACCCTTTCTGTTTCGCATAAGTAAATATTTCCTGTACCTGATCTCCCGTGGCTACTCCGGGCTGTATATTGTGTGACATATGATTATGTTGGTTACCAATTAGAATAGCAACAAAAGTAACAATATTACCGTTAAAAAGGGTAATTGATCCCGATGTTGAAAACGGCTTCTCTAAGATTAAAATTGGTAAACCAGCGGTCAGAACCTTCCAAAGCCGGATTGTAGGTTTTAAAGCCGGTGTCCAGCCTAATTACAAAATAGGTAAAGTCATACCGAATTCCGAATCCGGTTCCCAAAGCAATATCTCCCAGAGAGCTAAACCCGTTAAAGGTAGCGTCGGCATCGTCTACATTGTCAAAAACGTTCCAGATATTCCCTGCATCTGCAAAAAAAGCACCTTTTATATCTCCTACAACGGGAAAACGGTACTCCAGGTTGAGGCCAATTTTGAAGTTCGCTTCATTAAAGTCGTTTTCGTTTTGTGTTCTTCCGGGCCCCAGAGAATACACATTCCAGGCCCTGTTATCATTGGAACCGCCTGCAAAATAACTTCGAACAAAAGGAATATTATCCGCATTGCCGTAGGGTATTGCTAATCCCATGAACCCACGGAATGCCAATACTTTGGACTTAGGAAGCCCCCAGTGTTTTATATAGTCAAACTCCGTTTTTACATATTGTGAATACGGGACGCTGAATACCAAACCTTGCCCGTTATCATTTTGGTTAAAGGGTATTACTCGCTCAATTAGGGATAACACATTGCCTGCACTTTCCAATCGTACCCGATATTGATAGAAATTATTGTCATTTGGGCTTTCCCGATTATTCTTTTGAAACGTATAATTAGAAGTAAAGATCAAGTTATTGTTGGTAAGGCGTTCCCTTCGTTCCTCAATACTTCGGACCTCATTAAAATCCTCCTGGTCCAATGCCTGTCCTTGATTGAGAATGGCATCAATAAACCCGGAGGTTCCTTCTGTAATAATCAGTTCTGGTTCGTTGTCATCATCGGCATCCGGATTAACGGTTTCATCATAAAAATCAGCAAAACCATCAATCGTTTCATACCTGTCAGCAATAGCATCTAAGTTGGCGTAGGTGTTATTATAGACCCTAAAGAAGTTATCCGTATTGGTATTTCGTACAAACTCTACGTTGAGCAGTTCAATCGTATTTTTACGGAAATTATCCGGGGACCAATTGTAGGCCAGCACACTGTTTAGTGATTGCCGGTCCAAACCGATATTCTGTTGGAAATTGGTACCTATGGATAAGCGGGTTTGGGGTAACATATAATAGGGGATGAGTTTCTCCGTATTAATGGGAAACCAAATTCTGGGAAACGTAAGGTTAATATCCCCACCAACTTCCGAAGTGAACGTCTCATCCGAGGCATTATCACTCAAAAAACCGACAGAACCCCGGGCAGAAAGGCTGAGTGTCTCCGCACCACCAAAAAGATTTCTGGTGATAACCGCTCCGCTAAACCCAATCCCGGCAAGCTGAATATTGGAACGGGTAAGCTCTAAAGAAGTATCCAGGGAGTATTTGGGGCGCGGTACCAGATAGATATTGGAAGTCAATAAAGTGCCTGTGGAATCGGGGATTAACTTAAAGCTGGGATATTTAAAAGTATTAAGGTTTACGATTTGCCTTTTACTCCTGATCTCATCAAGGTCGCGGTAAATACTGTCTTTTTTAAAAAAAATGGCATCGGTCAATGCCTTTGGGTTGTACTTGAGTTTGTCTTTATAGTAAATGGTATAGTTTTGATAGTCTATAGAGGTTAAAGAGTCATTGGGGGCCTCCAGTTGGTAATCTGCATAGATATTAATGTTTTTAAACCGGTTTACCCGGTATTGTTCGGTTCCTGAAGTGTCCGCAGCAGCCGTTCTGGGATTACTTATGTTTAATTGCACCGCCATTTTTTGGTCATCATTGCGTTGCAATGTATCCCTAACCACGTCATAGCTTATGGAGCTTTCCTGAAAATTGTATACTCCCGAATTTCGGTAGATCGAGGTTAACCGGCTTCTTTCCTGGTTGAAGTCGGCCAGATCAAATTGTTTCCCCTCCGTTACAAAGGAGTCTTCCCTATGCAATTGATAAATGGAATCAAGTTCCTGGGAAGGTATTCTTTTTGTAAGGGAGTCCACAACGTAGGGTTTCCCGAGGGTGACGTAAAAATCCAATTTTGCCCTTTTCCGTCGCTTTATGGGGGTGATCTCATACCGGGCGGTAGTATTGAAATACCCTTTACTGCCATAATACCCCTGTAAACGATCAACAGATTTTTGTGCTTTCAGGGGATCTATGATTGCGGGAGCTTCGCCCACACGTTTCATTAAACTACTGAATCCACTGACCACAAAGGACTGTTCTAAGCGTTTTACCTGCTTACGCGATAGCCAGTTGTTCAATCGTTGTTCCCTCTTAGGTTTTCGTGTCAGCCAGTCCTGATACAGGGAGTCGGGCTTCTCTTTGGCAATATTATAAAGATTTAAACGTAAAGGATATCCCAGAATACTGCTGTTTGGACGCTGGGTAAGGAGATTTTTTACTTCAGACTGGTTAACTTTTGCACTATCGGCAAAGATGGTACTCTCTGTAAGTAAAAACTGATCATCCTCTACTTTTTTAACGGCATTGCAGGATAGTAAGGATATCGCTACCAAGAATACAATTACATTTGCCTTTAAGTTCCTGAGCACCGGATAGGTTATCATAAAGCTCAAAATTACACGAATTCCTATGGTTGGCAAAAAGTGGTTACAATTGGTTAAAAGCTTACATCAAAAAAAGTACCGAAATCAACATCAGCTTTTTTTTCTTGAAGGGACCAAGGCCGTGAATGCAGTATTGAATGCTGGTTTTTCTGCTGAAAAGATTTTGGTTTACGAGGATATGGAGGCTATGTTCCCTTTGCCGCAAACCGAAACAATAACCGAAAATGAGTTAAAAAAAATTAGCGCTTTGCAACACGCCAGCGGTGTCCTGGGGGTATTTGGCATTCCACCACCCAAACAGGTAGATAAGGAAGATTGGATCATTGCCCTGGATGACGTAAGAGATCCGGGGAATTTAGGGACTCTCATCCGATTGTGTGACTGGTTTGGGGTACAACATTTGGTATGTTCACCAACCACCGTGGACTGCTACAATCCGAAAGTACTTCAGGCCACTATGGGTTCTATTGCGCAGGTGAATATCCGGTATGAGGACCTCAGTTCGTTTTTTGAATTTATGGAGCTCCCTGTGTATGGGGCTTTGATGCAGGGAAAAGAGGTGTATACTGCCGACTTACCGTCTTCCGGGATTTTACTTTTGGGTAACGAAGCCCATGGAATTTCAAAGCCACTTCAAAAAAAAGTACAGGAAAAAATCACTATTCCCCGGGTAGGAACACCTGCCGCCGAGAGTTTGAATGTAGCCATGGCTGCCGGTATTTTGTTAAATGAAATACGAAGGCGTTAGATGGTTCTTAAAGAAAAGACACTTTGAAGTACGTTGCACCAAACATCAAACATCAAACACCAAACACCAAGCACCAAATATCAAGCACCAAAAATGTTTACTTTACTTATTATTCAAAGGTAAAATTGATAAAAATACCTCTTGTCCGCATGGCAGCTATATTACCAGTCCAGGGACTGTTGGGATCTTCATCACGCACTAACTCGTCATTTAGCGCAAATACCCCTCGTATGGATGGTGTGAACTTAAAATATTCGGTGTAGATATCAATGCCAAAACCCAATTCATAACCATATACATTCTGAACCATACGAAACTGCCCACTACTATTGTCCTCCAGGCTGTCCTCATTAGCGCCAAGGTTAATGGCTACATAGCCGCCTCCAATAAGAAAAGGTTTTACATTATTATATCTTCGGGTACTCACTTTTAAAAGTAAGGGAAATCGTATGTAGGTGGAACGGACCTCACGAATTGCTTCCTGTTCTGAAGTAAAACCTGGAAAGCCCAAATCCCGCTGGGTATATAGTAGCCCTGGCTCAAATCGCAGGTCCAAAAACTCCATGATCCGCATTTCCCCGATCAAACCCACATTAAAACCAAAAGTGGTGTTTACCAGGACATCCTGTCCGATGTCATTTTCGTACTCAAATTGAAAATCATACTGATTAAAACCCAGGTAATAGCCCCAATTTAGGAATTGTTTGTCCTCATTTTGCAGGTTTAAAATGGGGTCTTTTCCAAAGATCTGAGCCTGAGATACTTGGTGGAAAACCAGGAGCATACATACAACAAGAAGTCTTTTCATCGAATCACTTTGAGGCTACATAAATGGTGGCAACCCCAAATGTCTGGGGCTTGTTCTCTACGTCTATAAACCCCGTTTTTCGTAAAATATTGTTGAAAGTCTCACCATACGGAAAAGCGGCAGCGGATTCTGAAAGATAACGGTATGCCACTTTGTCTTTGGAAAACAATCTTCCTATAGCCGGAAGCAGGTAGTTGCAATACAACCGGTAACCCTGTCTAAAAGGAAATTTCACGGGAACCGAAGTTTCCAGTACTACAAATATCCCTCCGGGTTTAAGAATTCTATTGATCTCGGTTAGCCCTTTTTCCAGGTTTTCGAAATTTCTTACCCCAAATGCAACGGTAACTGCGTCAAATGAATCATTTTCAAAGGGGAGGTTTTCACCGTCCCCTAATACCATTTCAACTGTATTTCCAAGCTGTTTTTGCCGTACTTTTTGCTTTCCTATTTCCAGCATTCCCGTTGAAATATCTAAACCTACTATCCTTGAGGCGCCTGTTTTTACTAAGGCTATGGCCAAATCCCCTGTTCCGGTGGCAATGTCCAGAATAGTGTCGGAATCAGCTTTGCGAACCAGGGCAACCACTTTTTTCCGCCATTTTACATCAATACCGAAAGAGATCACCCGGTTTAAGCCATCATAATTTTTAGAAATGGTGTCAAACATTTGGGTTACCTGGACCTTTTTCCCCTGGGAGGAATCCTTGTAAGGGTTGATATTTTTGGACATCCCTGCAATTTTGGGCGCAAAGATACGATAACCTATAAAGACGGGTTTTGTGAAACACAGGGCAAAATAAAATGATTACTTTTGCCATGTTAAAGACCTAAAGATTATACAATGGAGGGGTCTGTATTCCAATCCAAATACACTTTCCAACCTCACGCTTTTTATTTAATAGTTTTTAATGAAAATAATCATTGCAGGAGCTGGTGAAGTAGGATTTCATTTGGCAAAACTTTTATCCTACGAGGCCCAGGAAATTACGTTAATTGATACTGATAAGGAAAGCCTGGCGTATGCTGATAGCCATTTGGACATACGGGTATTACGGGGAGATGCCACTTCTGTTTCGGTACTTCAGGATGCCAAGGTGGATGCCGCAGACCTGGTAATTGGGGTAACCGCATCGGAAACTACCAACTTAACATTATGTGTTTTAGCCAAGCAATTGGGAAGTAAAAGGACCATTGCCCGAATTTCCAACACAGAGTTTGTGGACCACAAGGATTTGATCCAGTTTGATCAATTAGGTATTGATGAGCTGATTTCACCGGAGGAGCTGGCTGCGGCGGAAATCCAACTGCTGTTAAATCAGTCTGCTTTTAATGACACCTACGAATTTGAAGAGGGCCTGCTGACCATGGTAGGGGTGTTTTTGCCTAAGAATGCCCCTTTTGTAGGGAAGATGGTGAAAGAGGCGGCGAAAATTTTTCCGGAACTACACTTTATGCCCATCGCATTGCAACGTATGGGTACCCAATACACCTTAATTCCCAGGGGGGATACTGTTTTTAAGGAGGGCGACCAGGTGTATTTTATTACGGATAGGGATGGTGTGGAGCACCTATACAAACTCACCGGAATGGAAAGGCGGGAAATTAAGAATGTAATGATACTTGGTGGGAGCAAGGTCGGATTTAAAACCGCCCGGGATCTGTGCTCGGCTAAATTCAACGTGAAATTGGTTGAAAAAAACAAGGATAAGGCTTTTGATATCGCAGATATGATACCTAACGCCCTGGTAATTTGTGGAGATGGACGCAATGTGGAACTGTTGGAGGAAGAAAGCCTGGAATCTATGGATGCCTTTATTGCGGTTACCGGAAATTCGGAAACCAACATCATGTCTTGTTTGGTAGCCAAGTCCCGAAAGGTAAAAAAGACCATCGCTTTGGTGGAAAACATGGATTATTTTCAGTTATCCCAGTCTATTGGTATCGATACGCTGATCAATAAGAAATTATTGGCAGCGAATACCATTTTTAGATATGTCAGGAGGGGTGAGGTATTGGCCCTTACGCGATTGAACAATCTGAATGCGGAGCTTCTGGAGTTTGAGGTGAAAAACTCCTCTGTGGTTAACGGGGAAATTATCCGGGAATTGAATTTTCCCAGGGAAGCTATTATTGGTGGTGTAATTAGAGAGGGTAAAGGTTTAATTGCCCTGGGCGATTTTAAAATTACCCAGGGGGATAAGGTGGTCGTATGCGCTCTTCCCAAAGCCATTCCAAGAATAGAAAAGCTGTTTTTGTAATGCGATTCAATTTCAGGATCATTCTTCATATTATGGGACTTCTGCTGGTCTGTAACGGGGGTTTCATGGTTTTGGCCGGGTTGGTCAGCGGTATCCTTCAGGATGGGGCTACTTTGGATATTCTGATGGCCGCCATAGTGACCATGCTAGGCGGTACCATGGCCATGTTTTACACCCGTGGACATCGTAAGGAAGTAAAACCCAAGGAAGGGTATATCATTGTTACTTTCGGATGGCTTATTATGTCACTTTCAGGGGTGCTGCCCTATATTTTTTCCGGGGCTATTCCGGATCTTACCAATGCCTTTTTCGAAACCATTTCCGGGTATACCACTACCGGGGCTTCCATTTTAAATGACATCGAGTCCCTTCCTCAAGGGATTCTCTTTTGGCGCAGTCTTACACACTGGATCGGTGGCATGGGGATCATTGTCCTGGCTATTGCTATTTTACCGCTGCTGGGTATTGGAGGAATGCAGCTTTTTGCGGCTGAAGCACCTGGTCCCGGCGGAGATAAATTGCATCCGCGGATCACGGATACTGCCAAACGCTTATGGTTGATCTATGTAGGATATACTGTGGCGGAGACTTTGCTGCTTAAATTGGCGGGAATGTCGCTTTTTGATGCTGCTAATCATGCGCTCTCCACCTTATCCACAGGAGGGTTTTCCACTAAAAATACAAGTATTGCCTACTGGAACAATTCGCCTCTGATTCAATACATCATAATCGTTTTTATGTTCCTTGCCGGCACTAATTTTGTAATGAGTTATTTTGCATTTACCGGTAAAATACAGCGGGCCTTACAGGATGAGGAATTTCGGATGTATGTCGTCTTTATTGCAGTCTTTACTATTATTGCCGGTACTATTGTTTATTTTGAGGCTAACGTACCTGTTACAGCATATCACCCCCAGGTGTTGGGGAATGCCGAAAGCTCTTTTCGCCATGCGCTCTTCCAGGTGCTGGCTATAGTAACGACTACCGGCTTTGTGACCGCAGATTTTACTAACTGGACGCCCTTTCTTACTGTGTTTTTCTTTGGCTTGATGTTCTTAGGGGGGTGTGCCGGTTCCACCTCCGGAGGTATCAAAGTAATGCGCCATTTACTGATCATTAAAAACGGATTGTTAGAGTTTAAACGCACCCTACACAGTAATGCGATAATCCCGGTGCGATTCAACAATAAAACCATCAGTGAGCATATTGTGTACAACATCATTGCTTTTTTTGTACTCTACATGTTGCTTTTTATCATTGGAGCCCTGGTTCTGGGGTATCTGGGACTGGACTTTGAATCGGCTATTGGAGGAGCCGCTTCTTCGCTGGGTAATGTGGGACCGGCACTGGGCGATCTCAATCCGGTAGTGAATTTTAGTGCGTTACCCGCTTTTGGGAAATGGTGGTGCGGTTTCCTGATGCTTTTGGGCCGTTTGGAACTGTTTACCGTACTTATCCTGTTTGTTCCCTATTTCTGGAAAAAGATCTAAACTACTGCTTTTATCCTGGCAATGGCTTCCTTTAGTTCAGGTTCGGAGGCAGCATATGAAATGCGAATACAGTTGGGACTGCCAAAGGCCTCCCCGGTAACTGTGGCCACACTAGCGTGTTCCAGAAGGTATAGCGCAAAATCCGAAGCATTATTAATAGTAACCCCGCGAAGTTCCTTTCCAAAAAACGAAGAAATGTCCGGGAACACGTAAAATGCCCCCTCCGGAACATTTACTTTAAATCCCGCGATATCTCCCAACAATTGTAATACCAAATCCCTACGTTGATGGAACTCATCGATCATATATTGAATTTTGCTGGCCGGAGCTTCAAGGGCAGCAATTACCGAGCGTTGTGCTATAGCATTAGCGCCACTGGTTACCTGGCCTTGCAATTTGGTACAACCTTTGGCAATCCAGGCAGGCGCTCCAATATAACCAATCCGCCAACCGGTCATGGCAAAAGCCTTGGAGACACCATTTACAGTTACGGTTCTATCATACATTCCGTCGATCCCGGCTATACTGTTATGCCCACCTTTGAAATTGATATGCTCATAGATCTCGTCCGAAACTACAATGATCTCAGGGTATTTTTTTAACACTTCAGCCAAACCTTCCAGTTCCTCCTTGCTATATACAGAACCGCTTGGATTACATGGGGAGCTAAACCATAACATTTTTGTTTTTGGAGTAATGGCAGCTTCCAGTTGCTCCGGGGTCATTTTAAAATCCGTTGCAATGCTGGTGGGGACCTCTACCGGAATACCCTCGGCCAATTTTACGATATCACTATAGCTTACCCAATAAGGCGCCGGTAAAATCACTTCATCGCCAGGATTTAATACCACCATAGCCACATTAAAAAGTGATTGTTTGGCCCCTGTAGAGACCACAATTTGATGGGTAGTGTACGTCAAATGGTTGTCCCGTTGGAATTTATTTGAAATGGCTTGCTTTAGGTCGGCATAGCCATCCACCGGGGTATAGGCCCTGTAATTATCATCAACCGCCTGTTTAGCAGCTTCTTTAATGAAATCCGGGATGTTGAAATCAGGTTCGCCAAGACTCAGTCCGATGATATCCTTTCCTTCATTTCTCAGTTCGCGTGCCTTGGCGGCCATAGCCAAGGTGGCGGAGGTGGACATGTTTTGTATCCTTTCCGAGGGTGCATTCATTTTGGTAGTCGTTAGCTAGTATTGTAATACGGGCTCTTTACCCAGTTCTTTCAAATGCTTGAAGTGCGAAATTATAGCTTTTCTGGTAGTTTTATACTCGTTGTAAGGCAAATTAAACTCCTTTGCGGTTTGTTTCACAATTTTGGCAATTTTTGTGTAGTGGATATGGCTGATATGCGGAAAGATGTGATGCTCCACCTGATGATTCAACCCTCCGGTAAACCAGTTAATAATCCTGTTTTTAGTGCCAAAATTTACGGTAGTGAATAATTGGTGTATGGCCCAGGTGTTTTTCATACTGCCGGAATCATCCGGTAAAGGGGTTTCCGCATCTTCAACAATGTGGGCCAATTGGAATACCATACTCAAAATTAGACCGGCCACGTAGTGCATGATGAAAAAACCAATAAGCACATGCCACCAGGGAATCCTAAAAAATAGTATAGGTAAGACAAGCCAAATGGTAAAATACAGGGCTTTGGTCACCGCTAAAGTACTCCAGTTCACAACGGGATTCGGTAATTTCCCATAGGCCAGCTTTCGCTTCATGTAACTGTACATTTGCTTGAAGTCTACCGTTATGGCCCAGTTAAAGGTCAACAGGCCATAAAGGAATATGGAGTACCAATGCTGGAATTTATGGTGCCTTTTCCATTTTGCATGTTTGGAAAAACGCAATACCCTGCCGGCTTCCATATCCTCATCATGTTCATGAATGTTGGTATAGGTATGGTGGAGTACGTTGTGCTGCACCTGCCAGTTGTACACGTTACCCGCGAGCAGGTACATGCTGCTTCCCATAAGCTTGTTTACCCATTTTTTTCCGGAATATGAGCCGTGATTCGCATCGTGCATTACGTTCATCCCAACTCCTGCCATCCCAACTCCCATAACTACGGTTAAAAGGAATTGTGCCCAGGTGGGTAGATTAAGAGAAAGCATCAGGAAATATGGGGTTAGGAACAAGCTGAACATGACAATAGTCTTTAGATGCAACTTCCAGTTCCCTGTCTTTTTAAGCTGCTTGTCCTTGAAATATTGATTAACCCTTTTGTTGAGTGTTCTGAAAAACTGCGCTGAATCTTTCCTGGAAAAACGGATGGTATCTTTTTGCATACTATTTTTTTAAAGACAGGGTTGCCCATGGTCGGCACCCTTAACGAAAGTAACGGTACTTCAGTTCGCAAAAGTATTACTTTTGAATAAATTAACAGGTTTTCATGACCTCAGATATCATATTTAAGTACTTTCCCGACCTTACTGCTACACAAAAGCAGCAATTTTTACTTTTAGAAGCGCTCTACCAGGACTGGAATCAAAAAATAAACGTGGTTTCCCGCAAGGATATAGAAGAGCTCTACTTACGGCACGTACTACACTCCCTCGGAATTGCCAAGATCCAACGTTTTAACGAAGGCGCCAGTATTTTGGATGTGGGTACGGGAGGGGGCTTTCCCGGAATTCCTCTGGCTATTTTATTTCCGCAGACGCATTTTGCTCTGGTAGATGCCATTGGTAAAAAAATAAAAGTGGTGAATGCTGTGGTAGAGGGATTGGGTTTGGACAACGTGTTAACCTATCATTCCAGGGTGGAAGACCTACCGGGGCAGTACGATTTTATTGTTAGCAGGGCCGTGGCCGCTATGCCCACCTTTGTGCACTGGACCCGGGGGAAAATTAAAAAGGCTTGTATTCACGAGCGAAAAAATGGTATTTTATATTTGAAAGGAGGGGATCTGTTTGAGGAGCTTAGTGATTACCCTACGGCACAAACGTTTGAGTTAAAGGATTTTTTCGAGGAAGATTTTTTTGAAACTAAAAAAGTAGTGTATCTCCCACGGAAGTATAAAAGCTAATCTTCGCTATTGCTCCAGATCCGCGGAACATTTTAAAGAAGCGGTTCCGGAGCGCTGTACCGCATTGGTAATTTGTAGTTTTGCGTCTTCATTTTCAAGATACCAAACGTTTTCCTGGATATCAGCCAGTGGGATGGGAATGTCAGTGATTGGGATTTCACCTACGGTTAGCTGGTTTTCGAATCCATCTTCAAGAATAATCTCAAAGTTGGTGCCGGTATACACACCCATCTGAATGTCGTCAAAATAGACGTCAAATCCGGGGATATTTTCCGGTGAAAATTCCGTTCCCCGCAAAGCAAAGGCGTAACCCGTAAGTGACGCCTTGTCAAAAGGCGCATAGTTAGGATACTCCAGGGGAAACCCGGAGAGCGAAACCGTTTTGTCAATACCACCGCCTTCCAGATTTACCGAGACAAATTCTAGCTGGTCAAAATCACAGGTAATGGTCATTTTGTACCAGGTGTCAGGGAGCAGTTCCACTCCAAAATCCCGTATTTCCCATTTTTCCGTCGGGGTGGGTGTTCCTTCCAGGTTTTCCGGGGAGCCAATGGGAAACCAAAGAATGCCAGCTCTGTTAAAACCGGCCAGGGCCATCCAGTCTGCGCCTTCAAATCGGATAGGATTGTCTACGCCTTCCAGGTGTTCTATATCCAAACCAAAAATAATATCGGGGGCCAGGCTGTCTTCAAAGTAGAAATAACCACTGATGTAGGCCAGGGAAGGCGCCTCGAGAAATTCCTGGAGGGTAGCGTCGGAATATGCAAAAGCTACGGAGGCACTGATGATGTTTTCCATTAGCTCGGTTTGTTCCGGCGATGGAGCATCGTCCGATTCGCAACAACAGAGCAATCCCAAAAGCAACAGATAACGCAACCTCCTCATATAGTAATAACGGGTCGAAAAGCAAAAAGATTGCGGATGTGAGGGGAGAAAACAAAAGAAAAGCCCCGTTTACCAGGGCTTTAAAATGCTATTGTGCAGCGCTCCAGGGCGGGACTACATCATTGGAACGGGCATAGGCAATCAATTGGCCTTTGTGCTCTCCATTGTGTTCCAGTACGATCAATAAGCCGGCCAGCCTATTGAATTTTGCGAAACCAAAATCTACTTCTTCCCCAAAACGGGCAATATCTTCCTGCCCAATCTTATCCAATATAAAGGCGTTAGATTGTTTCAGCGCGGCCAGAACATTGTTCTTACCGGTTATGTTGGCTTCCATGGTCATAAAGTCCACACCTTCCGGTGGAGTATGCCCCATTTTAGTAGCCAGGAAATAGTTAGCTGCCGCAATGTGTAAAAGAGACTCCCTTACAGAGCGGACGCCCTCTTGCGGTCGCCAATCGTATTGTGCCTCTTCAAAAGCTTCAGCCAATTGCACTACTTGCCCCTGCACCTGTCCTAACATGCCTTGCAGGGTTTTTAGGGTCACATCTTCCTGTGCAAATCCCAGATAGGAAAATGCACAACATAGTATTACAGCCAATTTTTTCATTGCATTTGTTTTATGGTTTAGGCCTGAATATCAGGATATTTTAAAGGTAAGCAATTTGCCTTTGCCATAAATCAAGATGAAGTCAATTTATTCTTTTGTAAATCTTACCATTGGGGTTGAGCCTATATCCTGTAATTTGACCATTTTCATCTCTTTTAAAGAAAATTGGTTCGCTGTTGACATCCGAAAACATATCTCCGTTTTCGTGATAAATAGGATAGGCAGTGCCTTTTATCCAGGCCCTCAGTTCGTTATGATCAGTATCCACACGCAGTTGGATTTGAGCCCCCTTTTTGTATTCATAGTACCCTTCAAACTGTTGTAATGCCATTGGAGTCATGGTTGTTGCGTAAGGATTGTCTGGGGTAAGTAGTACCCCATCTCCCATGTTCCAATTATCGTATTCCATGTAATACGCAGTGCGTTTGGCGGTATTTACCCCCTTTAATTTGGCTACCAGATGGAGCGCACCGTCGATACCTGCGGAAATTCCGGCTGTGGTAATTACAGTACCATTATCTACGAAGCGAACATTGCGCTGCACATTTACTTTGGGATATCGGTTTTCCAAATTATCCAGGGCATTGTGGAAAGTGGTTGCCGTTTTACCATCCAGAATCCCTGCCTCCGCCAAAACAAAGGCCCCGGTACATACGGAAAAGTAATATTGCACCGCATCTTGCTGTTTTACCCAATCAATTACAGCCCGATTTTTAATGACGGTAGTGGAGTTTCCACCAAAAAAGGCCAGGATGTCTGCTTCCGGTGCATTTTCGATACTGTAATCCGGGGTAACGGTAAGGATACCCTGAGATTTTATTGGGTCTTGTGTAGCGGATACCGTAAATACTTTATACCCGGCATAAGCAAATACTTCCATGGGGCCGGCAAAATCCAATACTTCTACACCATCCTGCAGGTAAAAGGCGATGGTTTTGGGCAAATCCTTCTGGATGAGCACCTTATTGCAATGAGGACATACGCCGGGTTGATCATATTCTTTACGGTCCCATGTGTTGTTACAGGGGGGACAGCTATATTTGGTGGTTACGGGAAGCGATGATGAGGCCATACCTGTAAAAGTAAAAAGCAGAAAGGCAATGCCTATAAATAGTTTATTCATTTTTTGATGATTTTTCGTAAAACTAGGCTAAAGGTCCTCCTGACAAAAGGACAATACTCCTCAGTATTAGGCCTTATCCCGGGATAGGGTAGAAGGTAGGGCAGTGGTATATTTTTTAAGCAATGTTCTTAACTGATTGGTGCTTTGTAAACCACAGGCCTGGGCTGTGGCACTTACGGTTTCGCCCCGGGAGAGTAGCTGCCGTGCTTTTTCCACACGAAGTTTGTCCACATATTGTCCAATGGTAATGCCGGTAGTCTTTTTAAAAAGGCGAGTAAGATTCCTTGGGCTCATGTGCACCCTTTCTGCCAGGGTTTCAATACTGGTTTTGCGCGAAAGATGCTGTGCCAGGTAATCCTGTGCCTGATGGATACGAGTTTCTATATGATTGCGGTACTGCAAAAACACACTAAGCTGGGGGTCTTTTTCCGTCCTTCTAAAGTAGATCACCACTTCTTTGGCAATTTTAGAAGCAAACACGGGGCCGTAGAGTTCTTCCAGGACAAATAAGGCCAAATCAATGCCGGAGGACACCCCTGCACTGGAATAGAGGTTCCCGTCTTTTACCAATAAACGGTCCTGAAGTAGTATTGCTTTGGGGAAGCGTTGTTCAAAATCATTAAAGTATTTCCAATGTGTAGTACACTCCTTCTCATCTAACAAGCCGGAAAATGCAAGGAGGTAAGCTCCGGTGCAGACCGAACAAACCCTTGCCCCGTTTTGGTACTGTGTGTGGAGCCATGTAAAAAAGGCAGACGATTTTTCCCGGAATCCGGGGGCAAAAAATATATGTGATTCCATCCCCGGGATAAAAAGCAGGTCATGGGAAGAAAGGCTATGGGCGCTAAAGGGTTCCAGGTTGCCCAAAGCCACACCTGCGCTTGACTGTTCCAGAGGAGTGTCGCGCATACTCAAATAATGGATGGTAAGGGCTGCACCGTATGCTTTGGCCTCATAGAACAGATGGGCGGGGCCGGTAATGTCCAGGAGCTGTACCTCCGGTGGGACTAAAAAGAAGCAACGATGTAAGCGTGTAGCATTCAAAAAAGGCATTTTACAACACAAAGGAAAACAAAAAAACTTTGGTGCTTTTAATGGTCCGGGCATTCCCAAAGATGGAAGAGCGGGGAAGACCTATCCCATATGATCACCCTAACATGGTCATATAGGATACCTGGAAAAAGAGCACAGCGATACGATTACGGCCTTTCCAATCGCTCTTTTATTTCTTTCAACCGTAACCAATTTTGGTAAAATGAGGGTAGAGCAATTACACTCTCTATATATTGAAAAACATAGATAATTAGTGAAAACAATGCTCCATATGAGATATTTCCCGTGCTTACGGAGAAAACTATGGAGAGTATCAGAAAGACCATTAAGACCAACCATGACATTGAAAAATTGAACACCTCCAAGTCCGAGAGTTTAATATTCCATTTCATCATATTCTTTAGATGAGATGCCAGCATTATGTCATCGTTTGTCGTGATAACATCTACCTGTTTTTCAAATTCATTGTTATAGACACTGTTGAAATGTGTAGTTCTTTTTCTGGTCAAAAAATAAATGAGAAAAACCAAAAATGTGGCACATAGGCCTACAAGAAATACGTTGAGATTCAGGCTCGCAATGATGATGACCACGCCTGTCATTCCGATAATAGTAGATATCAAAGCGGGAAGGGAATTTTCCAGAAACTCCACAATCTCATTGATCATTCCCAATCGCGCCGTTTTAACGGAAGACAGGTTTTTTTCAATTCGCAAAAGCGTTGCATTACCCAACCTGCAATAGATTTGGGCATAAATTCTTGAATCGAAAAATCGACGTCCCCCACCAATCAGGATGATAAGGGTGCCCAATACGCCAAGCTGAATGGCACCCCCATAGCTTCCCTCCAGAGCACTGTCTATCGCAAAACCGATGAATAAAGGAATCAGCAACTCGATAGCAGATTCGGCCAATATCAGGAAGAATATAAAGATCAGCTTCCACTTAAACTCCAGAAGTACGGAGCGTATTGTCACTTTTTCAGCATCGAGTCGTTTTCTAATGCCTTTCCAAATCCTTTCCTTGTCTATTTCTTGCTGCCCGTTTATCATAGGACGCTATTTTAACCGCTTCCAGGTTTCGCTATCGGAATAGCCCCAGACCGAATAGCTTATAATCAAGGTATTGCTATCCCTTAGGGTAAGGTTGGCCCTTACCTCATAATTTTTCCCTTCATAAACAAGTATAAACTTTCCGGTGCCTTCTTCCCCTTCAAATAGTATGTCTTTTATTGCCAGTGATTCATATTTTTCACCTCTACCTTTTTCGTCTTTAATGTAGTTGGTATAACAGGTGAGTTTTCCATTTTCATTTCTGAATTCGTAGGTCACATAGGACTTCTCGTTGTTCTCTTCATACTCCGCTTCCCAATTTCCAGACAAAGGATTGTTCTGAGCGGCCAAAGTCGTGATCGATATCCATACCGCCAGGGCAGTGATTCCTCTTAAAACTTTCATATACCATCTTTAATGAAGTCATTTAAGCTTTTTCATATTGGCTAAAAATTGTCATTTGGCGCCCACATTTTGTCTTTTT
>JANQSA010000069.1 GCA_028284285.1 Croceivirga sp. | reverse complement strand
TAAACAGTAGGATTTCTTTCCTCCGGAAGAAAGGACCGTTTATAAACTTAATTTCCATAAATTTGTGCGTGTTAGTTAGTTAGACTTTAACTGATTAATAAAGGGAATGAAAGCGAGGTACTGTCCAAGGTGCATGCTTAGTTCCCTTTCTTTTTTGGTGTTTTTTGATTTTTCTTTATCTCATTGGCGGTAATACGAATTAGCGTTGTTATTCACTTTTAAGAACATTTTGTCATTTCGAATGAGGCACGAATAGGAATCCCATTAGGGTGAGATTTCTCGTCGCTCTCCCATCCCGATAACTATCGGGATCGGGACCGCTCTGTCGAAATGACAAACTGACTTTACAATGAATTTCATTTTTTTGTTTTATAAGGCCTCACCTGCATACCAAAGGCATGTAAACCGTCGAACAGGCATGGATCTCAAATCCATAATGGTTCTTTATTGTATGGTAATCGTTTTTGCTGTTATTTCATAGTCCGTGATGTAGCCGATATCCTTTATGACACCCAGGATATCTTTAATGTTCTGATCTTTGCTCAATACCCCGTCAAACTTCACCTTTTCAAGTGCTGCATTTTCAAACGCTACGCTATCAATATCATACCATCTGGACAAGACTTTCATGATCTCCACCAAAGGCTTTTCCTTAAAACTAAACAGCCCTTTTTTCCAGGAGGTCTCATTATAGACGTCCACCGGGGCTATGGTAAGGGTATTGGTGTTGCGATCTAGCTTTGCCTGTTGATTGGGAACCAGATCCTGTTTTGCGGTACTATGACTTACGGCTACTTTGCCTTCCACCAGGGTGGTGTAAATAGTGGCCTCATCTTTATACGCTTTAATGTTGAATTCCGTTCCCAGCACCTCTACTTCCTGTGCTTGCATCCTTACTTTGAATGTAGCGCCCTGGTGTTCCGTGCTCGGGGAAACCTCAAAATAGGCTTCGCCATACACCAGTTCCACCTCCCGTGTTTTGCCTTCTGCAAAGGCTACCGGATATTTTAACCGGGATTCCGAATTTAACCAGACCTCCGTCCCGTCGGATAGTTTTACGTAAAATTGTCCGCCCCTTGGGATCGTGAGATAATTGTAGACGAGGGGTTCGTTGTTCGTTGTTCGTTGTTTGTTGTTTGTTGTTTGTTGTTCTTGTGAACGTCCGGCAGGCGCGTAAACGATCTCTTCCCCATTACTGCTGGCGTTCCGGGTCTGATAGGAGGTGCCTTTCTCCAGGGCTACTTCAGTGCCATCCGCCAGGGTAAGGGTGGCCTTATCCGTACCGATCTTTATTTCAGTATCTGCCGAATTGACTAAAGTGGCGTCGTTCCCCTGAGGTTGGCGGGTAACCAGGATGTAGGTTATGGCGATGAGCGATATGACAGATGCCGCTATCCCATAAGTCCAATACATGCTTATTCTGCTAGCCCGTTGTATCTTTCTTTTGACAATCTTCCAATCGTTCGCTACATCTATGCTGTTGATAAAGTTGACGTGTTCCTCCATTTTGGATTCATCCGCAAGTCTGTTCAGAAACTCCTCTTTTTCCTTTTTGTTCAGGAGTTTGGATTCTTCCAGATCCACAGGCCGTTCGCCCCTTAGGAAGGAGGCCGCGGTTTTTCTGGAAAGCGTGATGATTTTATCAAGAATCTTCATAGAATCTTTAGGATGGTTACTGCTATACCGAAAAAAAACGAGAAGAGGGTGAAGAAAAGTTTAAAAAATCATGAAGAAACTGATCAAATGACTTAACGAGTTTCTTAATTTTTGGTAGGCAATTTTTTTTTGAGTCTTCACAGTATTGATAGAGATGTCCAGTTCATCCGCAATTTCGGCATTGGTATATTCCTGGATACCCAGTCGGATAATCCGGGCGCATTTATCGGGAAGCATCCGGATGGCATTTTCCACGATGGTGGCGGTTTCAATAAAGAGGACCTCGGATAAAAAGAACGCTTCTGTTTCCAATTTTTCGATCTCCGCTGCCGGATAATGATCGGTTACTTTATACTGCCTGCTTTTCATGTAGTCCAGGGATCTATTTTTGACCAGGGTGTATAAAAACGATTTTACCGCGTTTTCGTTTGAGTAAGCAATTTGGTCTTCCCAGATCTTTATAAAAACGTCCTGGACAACGTCCTTGGAGACCTCCAGATCCTGTAAATACTTGTTGGAAAAAGCGCATAAGGGGGCATAAAGCGTATCGAATAGGCTTTTATACTGTACTAGAGTCAATGCATGTTCTTTGCCAGGATGCATCGGGGGATTTAGGCTTGGTTCTCAAACCAAATCTAAAAGAATTCCGGTGAATGACAACTAATATTTAATTCAAAATGTATGAATTATGGCATAGTTCATCCAATAACTACAGAATTGTAGAGTATTTTCTCTCTTTTTATGCTGATTCCCCACGGTTACAGCTTAAAAACGTCCTCGCGCCAGTAAGAGTCTTATACTCAAGGTGTAATAGTTATACTATTAATTTTATTTCACTAATAGCAATAATTGAGAAAAAAATTGCAACTGACGGCAATCTGGTTTATCATAGAAGGTCTCCCGGTTTTCATAAGGCCAAAATATACGGCTTTTATGCTGGTATCCATTACAGGAAAACCTTATAATTTCCGGGGTTTATACGCAATACAACTGGTTTTTTTTATGAGATGTACCTCTTGTTACCCCGTCCTGTTACAATGTACAGCGTATTGATGTATAATCTACCAGGAGTAAAGTATACCCTGACATGGTATTTCATCGGAACAAAACGCCTTCTATTGAATCGGGATATAGATTTCGGTGATCAGGTCTTCCGGGGGGACCTCATCCGGGCTGTTGAGATATTTTTCAAAGGAAACGCCTTTTCTAAGCTTTACATCATTTTGAGGTATCCAATCAAAACAAATGGTTTGGTACAGTGGAAAGAGCCCCGAATATGGCCCTTTATGTGTGAAAATGGCATATTTTCCGCCTTCCACCGATAACGACCCGAACTCACCCTCCGGTTTTAAAAGTACGGCTGTAGTCATGCAAGCATAGAACCGGCACTTTTCATCCTGGGTTATTGCAGGGTCATCAAAACTAAGGCCCAAATACTCCGTACCGTCATTCAATATGTCTTTCTTTCGGGCATATTCCAACAATCGGTACCAGGCGCGATCATATTCCCCGGAAGATCCGTATTTGGCTATGATGCGCGTATAGACCAGGTGAAAGCTCTGTACTATTCCGATACCGGGTTCCAGTTCATGCACAGCTCGTTGTCTTTGGTCACCAGGGATTGGGCGATAGACCTCCATATCCCGGAATTGGGAAGGGGCCATACCAAAATGCTTTTTGAAGGCTTTGGATAGGGATTGTTGGGAGCCATAGCCTACAGCCAGGGCAATTTTGGTCAGGGACTTGTCCGTAATCTGCAACTGTTGTGCTGCCCTTTCCAACCGGATCCGGGAAATATAGGATTGCACGGATTCCCCGATATGGGCCTTAAATATGCGATGGAAGTGATATTTTGAAATGTTGGAGACCTTAGCAAGCGTCTCCAGTGGTATGGGCGCCTTTAAATTGGCATTGATATAGTCGATGGCCCTGTTCAAGGATTTTTGATGGGCCTTTTCGGTAATAGTGCTCATTCGATTACACGTTTATGCGCAAAAATGTCCCTTACAGCAGTCTGCTTACTTGTCCATTCTTGCTAATTATCGTCCCTCTCCATAATTTCTTGTTTCCGGCTTTTTGGTTCATCAAACCGATATATACATTTGAAAAAAGCCGCTCCCGGGCGGCAGTTATTTTTTCATCTTTAAAGATAGCGAATACTGTTATGCCAAGACCACAGACAAAAAAAGACCTTCAGGAGTTGAGTGGGAAAAACTATACAAAACTTATGGACTATATCAATGGGCTCCCCGATGAGGAACAACGGCGTGAGTTTCCCCTGGAGACCATGAACCGGAACATACGGGACGTCCTCGCCCACTTGTACCATTGGCACCTGATGGTCCTGGAATGGTATGAGGTGGGAATGCGTGGGGAGCAACCGGATATCCCATCCAAGAAATACAATTGGCGACAAATTCCACAATTGAATCGTGATATCTGGGAAAAGTACAATGCCACACCTTTGGAAGAGGCCAAAGTACTCCTGGAAAAATCACACCTTGACATTATGGGCCTTGTGGACCGACATGATAACGACGCGCTTTTTGAACGCGGTAGATATAAATGGACAGGCAATAATGCCCTGGGCGCATATCTGGTGAGCTGCACCTCCAGCCATTACGAATGGGGCCTGAAGCTGATCCGGAGGGCCAGGAAAAAACGATAGGTAAATCTTGAGGGAATCAGCAGCGTATTTCTCGAATTTCAGAGGGTAGGGTTTGAAGGAGGAGTAGACCTAAATTAATGGGATCTAAGGATAAGCGCATGGCGGTTTGAGTTCGGCTTGCAATATGTTCCTGTTCTTACTATCCTACTCCCCTTAAAATGGTATTTCTACATCTTATTTCATCCCTTTTGTAAAATCCCAATCCACCATCCTGTTTTCAAGCATGGCATCCAGGCCCATTTGTACGCAAGCAGCAGTTTGGGCGCCGCTGTTAATCCCTGATATCGGTTTTTTGTTCTCATGGATACTGTCCCTGAAATCAATGAGGGCCTGTTTGCTGGGGTCGGCATGTTCCACCTCTATCGGAATTCCTTTCCCCTCTTCCCAGTTGAGGGTTGCCCCGGAAACCCCATCCACATCCCCAAGTTCTTTGTCATATATTCTCTCCGGATAGAACCATGCTTTATCATAATCGAGCGATACAGTACCTTGATCCCCCATCACCTTTATGCCATAGTCCCCCATGGAATTGCTGGTCAGGGAGGTAAACGTGGCCTTGACCCCTTCCGGATAGCTGTAAATAAGGTGGATGTTATCAAAGGTCTCTCTGCCATCTTTCCAATAGTCAATCCCACCGATGCCCATGACTTTTTCAGGAGGGGTCCCCAACACCCAGTTGACGAAATCAAGTTGATGGGAACAGAGCTCGGCTAAAAGTCCCCCCGAGTATTCCCGGTACATACGCCAGTTGATGAGTCTTTCCCATTTTGGGTCGGGAACCGGGCGGCGCCAATCCCCATTGCGGTTCCACTGACAATCAAAGGCCGTGATCTTCCCGATCTTTCCCTGCCTTATCTGTTCAACCACATAGGTATAGAGCCTGGAACTGTGGTATTGGTGTCCTGTTTGAAAAATTTTGTCAGAGGCCCGGACGTTTTCTACCAATGCTTTTATTGCAGCATACCCCTTGGCCAGGGTCTTTTCACAATATACATGCTTTCCAGCGTCCAGGGCATCCATAGCAATTTGGGCATGGGTATTAAAAGGGGTGGCCACCAAAACGGCATCCACTCTTTTGTTATCCAATACTTTTCTGTACTCGGCATAGCCTTTCACCTTGCCCTCCACTTTAGCCAGTGCTTCTTCTAACCGAAAAGGAATGATATCACAACAAGCAACCACTCTTAGATTCGGAATCCCATTGATGATGGGAATAAGCCCTGCTCCCCGGTCACCGGTACCGATGATTCCGATATTGATAGTCGCATTGGCTCCCTTGATTTGATCAAGACCCAAAACTGAAGTGCTACAGAGCACGGCCGAGGTGGCCAAACTTCCTTTTACAAATTCCCTTCGGTTCATTTTTTACAGTTTGGGCTCCCAACCCTTTTCATAGTCACGCTTCCAACTTTTCATAATTTTCTTGTCGTTTAAAACCTTCCCGGTTTGGGTATCGATTTCCAGGGTATGACCGGCATCCTGCGCCATATTACCCAAATGGCAGAGCATAGTTGAAATACTGGCGTCATTGATGTCGGAGTGCAATGACTCGTCTTTTCGTATCGCATTGAAAAAGTTACCCACATGGGTCACATCAAGACCTCCCATACCCAGGGTGTTCGTAGAACCGCTTTGTTGGCCTTGTTCAAATTCAAACTTAATGGGATTACCCTGCAGGTCGTACAATTTATAAAATTCCCTGCTCAATTCTATGCTTCCCCTACTCCCGTAAATGGTCACTCCTCTTCCCGGACGCTCTGGCTTCATCATTATGCGACTATGGCCTGACCAGGTAATGAATTTATTCCCCGGGAAAGTGTACGTAACTTGTTGGTTGTCTACAAACTCCCAGTCGTCATCATAGGTATATTTTCCTCCGAAGGAGGTCACGGTTTCGGGCAGGTCAACTCCCAGGGCCCAACGGCAGATATCGATTTCATGGGTACCGTTGTTATGGATCTCCCCCGTGCCCCAGGCACGGAACCAATGCCAATTATAGGGATGGATGTTATTCCGATAGCCCTCTCTTGGCGCTGGCCCTTGCCACAGCTCCCAGTCCAAAGTATCGGGTACTTCAATGGATTGTCCCTTTCCAATGGTAAAACGGTTGTTGGAGTAATAGGCTTCACCTTTATACACCTCTCCGATTATACCATTCCTAATATCATTAATCGCCGTGGCTGAGGTTCTCGATGACCGCTGTTGGTTGCCCATCTGTACCTTTTTCCCATACTTGTTCTGAGCCGCCACCAGCAGATCATTTTCATAAGGATTATGGCTACAGGGCTTTTCAACATACACATGCTTACCGGCCTGCAGCGCCATAATGGCCATTGGGGCATGCCAGTGTTCGGGTGTTGCAATGAATACGGCATCCACATCCTTATCTTCCAGGATCTTTCTAAAATCCTTTTCAACCTTCGGAACATATCCGATCTTCTCCTGGCACCAGATATTGTTCGCTTCAATGATGGTATCGTCCACATCACAGTTGTACAGAATCTTCGCATTGGGATCTTGATGAATAGCCACCACATGGGCCCTGGCCCGACTCCGTACTCCAATCACGGCACAATGTATAGTATCATTGGCGCCCAAAATACGGGCATGTGCCATCTGGGGCAATACCAGTCCCCCCAGGGTTACTGCAGCCGTACCTGCCGTGGTCTTTTTGATAAAATCTCTTCTTGATGTCATCTTTATTCTTCTTTAATTATCGGTCGAATCTTGATATTCTTAAAGCTTACCCGGTCTCCATGGTCCTGTAACAGGATGTGACCTTTATCAGACTCTCCAAAATTGGGCCATTTTTCATATTTGCTTTCTGAGACAAGTTTTCGATAGGTATCGCTTTTGCGTTCATATTCCAATACCTTCATTCCATTGAGCCAATGTTCCACATGGTTGTCTTTGGATAGGATGTAGACGGAGTTCCACTCCCCTATCGGATTCACAGGCTTGTTCAGATCGGCCCGGATCAAATCGTAGAGCGAGGCAAGCGTACGGCTACCTTCATGGTTACCCAATTTTGCATCCGGATGCCGGTCATCGTCCAAAATCTGGTATTCCAACCCTATGGAAGAGCCCGGTCCTTTGTTCAGGTCGGTATCCACATAATATTTGATCCCGCTGTTCGCGCCTTCGGTCAATTTGAAATCCGCTTTGAGTTCAAAATCACCATAGGTATCCAGGGTGACAATATCACCTCCTGCGGCCGATTCGGCCCCGCCTGTAGACAACACTGTGAGTTCGCCATTTTCAATCATCCACCCGGTATCCGGAAAACTGTCCAATCGGGCCCCACGCCAACCCTTGGTGGTCTTGCCATCCCAGAGGAGCTTCCAACCTCCATTCACCTCCCCATGGGTCAACTGATTTTTGGTAACCACTGGTGGCAAAGACGATCTTTTGGAGTACTTTGCCAGACTGTCCGTTAAGATCCTGATGTTCTTCCATTGGATTTCCGTACCTGCTTTGTTATCCTTGGGGATGCTGTGTACCTGTAGTCCGATAAACCCGCTGGCTGTTTTATCGTCCACTAAATGGGAAGCGGGCACTCCATTGATCCAGGTTTTTAGGGTATCTCCAATGGCCTCTATACGATAGTGGTTCCACTCATTTTGCTTAAAAGCCTGCTGCGCCTCCGGGTTATCCTGCAGGGTATGCAACCACCCGCGTCGCGCTTCATCATATATCCCGCCACTCCATGCCCGCTCCGAAGGGTCGATCTCTATCTGATATCCGTGTACCCTACCGTTTCGGTAATGCGGGAAACTATTGCTTCGCACCTGAATACCGGAGTTCATGGAAGAATCCACTTTGTATTCCAGTTCCAGAATAAAATCACTGTACATTTTATCGGTTGTCATAAAGGAATTTGGAGTATCGTGAACCGTGATACCTACAATAGTACCTTCCCTCACTTCGTATTGGGCCTCCCCTCCCTTTTGCGACCATCCCTCCAGGTTTTCACCATTGAAGAGGTTTTTCCAGGGGGTATCCTCCCCTGGTGCCCCTTTACATCCTAATACCAGGATTGCCGAGAGCAAGGCAACCGATTTTACCGGTAAACTCAGTTTTTTCATTGTCTTATATTTATTGTTGTTTAGTGTTATACATCAAATAATGGAAGTAACCCTGCGGTAAACTACGGAAAACGGGGTGTCAGGAGACTAACCGTTTTTTCAATAGTCGTTTTGGCGATGTCAGGGCCTACAAAGAGCACGGCCCCCGCTGGTGGGAAACATCGCCCTATGCAGAAGTGTAATATCATGATGATTCTAAAATTGGACGTACTATATTTAACCAAACTTTAAAGATAAGCGCGTGTAGGTTTTATTAAAACAATTTGGAAAGAAAATTGCTAATATTTTTTGAATTTCGGAAAAAGTGCCGGGTAGGTAAAGCCACCTCGCTAACAGGCTTCCACTCCAAATACGTAGGGTCAGAATAACGCACATTTAAAAATGGGAACTAAGGAATATTACCTCAATCAAATACCACGGTATACTATTTTAAGCGACAAAGACATACTTGCCGCACAGGAATCTTTCAATTTGGAAATCCATGCTAAGGATGATGTTCTTTTGGCTGCAGGGCAAACCTGCCGATCATTATATTTCAACTGTCAGGGTCTTGTATATTCATTTCAGAATAATGACGACGGAAAGGTCTTATGGTTTGAATTCGAAGACGCATTCTTCACAGACATTAACAGTTTCTGTAAACAGGAACCCGGCAACACTACTATAGCAGTACTGGAAGACCATACCATACTGCTGAGCATCACCTCAGATACTCTAAATTCTTTATACAGAAAAGACCACAAATGGGCATTTTGGGGAACTCAATTTCAGCAACAGGAATTTGTAAAATTGACCAACCACTACGAAAATCTTAGAATAAAAGATGCTTCTGCGCGCTATAACCAATTAATTGAAGCGTATCCGGAAATCCTACAGCGGGTATCCCTGGGAAAGATCGCGTCCTATTTGGGAATCAGCCAGGTTAGCCTAAGCCGCATCAGGGCAGGCACACAAAAAAAAGGCACTTTTTAACTTATGTAAAAGGAAGCCATCCCGGGGCATTCTATTTTTGGTTCCAGTTCCCGACCAAAATAAAAACAGATGGTGTATCATGATCTCGCAAGGCAGCTAATGCTTTGGACTACCGGAGCGGTTTTTACATTTTATGCCTTTTGGGCATTGTTCCGCCCCTATGCTCTTGCCAAAATATTAGGCTATCGATTAAATAATCAAAACGCGAAAAGTGAATTCCATGCCATCTATATTGGTGTTTTTCTCGCTCAGGCCATTTTATGTGTTTTTGCCTCTTTTCGTGTAAATGATGCTATGCTGGGTGATTTGGTAGCCCTTTTCGTACTATCGCAACCCGTCGGCCGGCTGGTGGCCGGCTTCCGAAAGGGATGGCCTGAAAATCAGTTACAACTCATCACATTCACGGAAATCATTGGGGGTGTTTTTCTCCTGCTAATACGGCCTGGCCTGAATCCGTAAAAATTTTAAATGCTTAACCCGTTGTGCATTTTGAGATAAACTCGTCAGTTTGAGTGAATTTTACGATTGAAATGAGTGAAATTTGTATCGAAAACAAGAGTTTTATCTTTTAGATTGGTTCTCGATACGATTTTTCGTATTACTTCGACAAGCTCAGTAACCACTCAAAATCACTCGAAC
>JANQSA010000066.1 GCA_028284285.1 Croceivirga sp. | reverse complement strand
GTAAAAAAAAGGGAAATTGGAGAAGTTCGTTTCGTAACGGTCAAAGACCTCTTTAGCCACAGCAAAGGAAGTGCTGGCTTCCAGTTCCCTCAAATACGTTGGAGAATTCTCCAGTACCTGCTCTGGGGTTAACACCTTGCCGGTAACAAAATTGTTGCGGAGTTTTGCACGGTCTGTTACTGTATCCGATTGTGGAGCGCTTGTCAGGGTATTTATAACAATAACACCTCCCGCTCCCAAAGACCCATAAAACGAAGTCATTCCGTAACCTGGCAAAATACCGATACGCTTTATGATATTAACGTCCAACCAGAGAGGGGTTTCTCTAAAAACTATCCCGTCTATATCATAAATAGCAGGGGCACCTGTAATTGAAGGGCCCGCTCTCAGAAATATATCTCCACCGGTTTGACAATTTCCGTTAACCCTAACCCCGGTGCCAAAAAAATGACCCCGTACCAAGTCCAGAATGCAAAAATACGCTGGGCGAATATCTTTTTCATCCAAAATAAGAAGTTGGCCTGTCGCAGTTTTGGCATCCAAATAACCATAAGCCGTTCGAATGATATCGTCCCGTACCAGATATTCGCTCGCAAGATCTTCTTGAGACCTACGGTTGTCCCCCACTACAGTAACCCCTTCTAATTCTTCTACCTTGGGTACCATTTTAACGTTCAAAACCCGGGTGACGTCTTCAATCTTTATCTTGAAGGTTTTCATCCCGGAATGGGAATATTTCACAACATCCCCGGTGTTTACTGTTAAAGTGTATTTCCCCATGTCGTCTGAAAAGGTACTTAGGTTAGAACCGGTAACACTTACAGAAACGTGAGGGATAGGATTATCCCCATCGGTAATGATGCCGCTGATAGTCCTGGAACCCGTTTGAGAGAATCCTAGAAAAGGGATACAAAAAAGGAAGAGAAGGATATTTTTCATAGCCAATCGTTTTGATATCTATAAGATATCAAGAAACGAGCCATTCAGTGATTTCTAAAGAAAACTTTAACAGTGTTTAGTTTCCCTGGTGTGTTTTTTTCCGAGGTATCAGTAAAAGATTGGTTTGTCTTCCATTTACATAACGAAAGCCATCTTCTCCAAAAAAACCTGCTTCTTCCAGCATAATTCGAATATCCCTTTTCCACTCCGCCAGAGTTACTGTAGTATTTAATTCAATGGCATATACCGTATTTGGATTCAAAGGATAATTCTCCCCATCGTCTTTCATTACCCCCTCCTGTGCATCCCACATACCTATAGTGGTTCCTGCTGAATGACCGTAAGAACCCAAGGGATGTGTGTAAATAGCCGGACGATATCCTGCCGCCCTGGCATCGGCCAGAGACTTTGCCAAAATCTCATTCCCTGTCCTGCCCCGGATCATATTAGCGGTCAAATAATCCTGAACAGCATTCCCGGCTTTTAGCGCTTCTTTTAAATAGTCCGGGGCATCGGTTTCCGTAGGCTTAAGCACATAGGCCAGTTCCTGACAATCGGTATTTAACCGCAAATAGGTAATACCCACGTCGCAATGCAACAGATCACCCGGCAGAATGATCATATTCTCCGGACGACCCGAAAAGGAATAAAGATGGCTCCCTAATGTTTCGCTATTGCGCTGAACATCCACCGTGGGATGAAACCACGTTTTCAATCCCAGTGCCGTGATCTTTTGCCGCATCCACCACTCCACATCGCTGGTAGTGGTTACCCCTGGGGTGATTACTTTCTCGGAGAAAGCTTCTGCTATGATATCATGGGTGATGTCTACCAACTGGTTATAAATAACCATCTCCCTTTCCGTACGGGTCTCTATCCATCTTACGGCCAACTGCTCCGCAGAAACAATCTTTTTGTGATATTCTCTAGGTAGGTGTTCCAGGAATTCCGTATAGTCCGTTTTTACCAACCCATCTGCAATATTATGGTCTTGAGAGAAATTTAGCCCTATTTTTTTGGGATTGCGTTCCGTTATTAGTTGGATCAATCGTTTCCACTGCTTCGGTTCTTTCTCCTTATCCCATGCGGAGACAATGTTTTTTCCAACATTATAGCGGGCAACCGCAAGTTGGTGCAGCGTGTCATTTTGTTTATCCCTGTAAAACAAAAGAATGGTACGCCTTCTCGCGTTTAACCAGGTAGCAGGCAACATGGTCCTTAGTACCGGATCTTCATTGTATTCACGGGAAATTATCACCCACATATCGATGTCCGTATCGTCCATCAGACGCGGTAATACCCGATTGAATCGCTCCTCCAAAATCTCGTCAATTACCTTAGCCCGTTCCTTTTCCGTAAGGATTTGCTGTGAAAACAGAAAATAAGGAACCAATAGGAGTAAAAATGATGTTTTCATCTGTTTAAAATTTTGTGATACACTGAAGTTAAAGCTATTCCAAAATTTATTGCAGATGGAACCGCTTCGCTCCTGCCTGTCCGGCAAGGCAGGTTCGCATAAACTTGTT
>JANQSA010000010.1 GCA_028284285.1 Croceivirga sp. | reverse complement strand
CACTACAGCCAACGGACACCGTCGATTCAGAAAAACGGCTGTTTATTCAAACTCCAAATTACTCCTCGGTTAAGATGTGTCTGACCAATTTCTGGATTTGAAAACGAAACTATATTTCAAGAAAAAAACGAAGTAGGAGAAGGAAGGACAAATGATGATACGTATTTTGCAGTTTCTAAGTAGGGTCGACTTTGTCTCGGTCACGCAATTCTCATGTAAACGCTAGGTAAAGTTGTCCCTGGGAGCAGGGCTGTCTCGGGTACCCAAGACCATATAAACAGGGCCTTAACACTTTCGAGAAAAAGAAAAAATAGTTCAACAACAGAGCAAATATTACGCTTAAGCGATAGCCTTGGCCACATAAAGACAAGCAAAATTTGTTCCGCCAGAATTAGGAAAGAAACAGCTCTCCTTTTTTAAGGCTCGTAACGAGGTATATGGCATCAGGGATCGAGGGCAAAAAAACGGGTGGGATCCGGGATCATAGCCCCGGGATCTGGGATCACGACCCCCGGGATCGGGATCAGTGATGTTTTTCATTGGATCAAGGATCAGGCGTTCTGGATCAACAAAATTTTGCGGGATAAGGGATCAAAATTCTCGTCACGTTTGGAACCAGGGATCAAAAATTTGGGTAAATTTACGGGATGAGCGATGAAAAAATATGCCTCGTTATGACCCTGTTTTTTATACGAAAAGTCGTAAGGAGACGTCCTTCGAACGGTGGGATCTTTGCAGCCCTCCTTTGCGCAAGATTTTTGGAAAAAAATGCCCATGAACGCTTTGATAAGAGATCTTTTCGATCTACAGGCAATCTTGGGATGACAACATCGAAAGCCTCCAGATAGCCGCTGCTGTGTAGCCATAAAGCCCGGGGGGGGGTACTCAACAGATGCTTGGGTAGGGAGGTGTGGCCCGGGCGTTTAGACCCTGACCCTGTTTAAGACACAATTCTCTGATTTCCCTATCCCGTTTAAGACAGAATTCAAAATTTTCAGACCCTATCTAAGACATTTAACTCAAA
>JANQSA010000065.1 GCA_028284285.1 Croceivirga sp. | reverse complement strand
TATAGCATCAATGAAAAAGCAGTAAGTCGAGTATCTTAAAGATTGACAAAAAACTTAAGATATGAACACTCAAATTACTGCATTCCCTAAGTTATTTATTGGCATTGACATACACAAGCGCAGCTGGAAGGTACATTGTTCCACAGAGCTGTTTTCAGGCAAGTCCTTCGCGATGGTGCCTAGTCCTGAGCAATTACGGAATTACGTAATGAAGCATTTCCCGAACCATGAGGTAAGTGTGGCCTATGAAGCGGGTTGCTGTGGCTACTCTCCCCACCGATGTTTTAGGTCCTATGGTTGGAGATCCCTGGTAGTGAACCCGGCAGATATTCACCGCAAGGGAAAAGAGCGCCATACCAAGACGGATCGTATAGATGCCCAGTTGATAAGCCGAGAGTTAAAAGATGGCCGATTGGAAAGTATCACCGTGCCTTGTAAGAAGCGAGAGCAGCTCCGCAGCCTCTTCAGAAGGCGTAATGATCTGGTGAAAGACTTTCGTCGCATTAAGTCCTATCTGAAGATGCAGTTGTTGTATTTTGGCATCAAGGTGCCCGAAGCCTTTGACAACGACCACTGGAGTCATGCTTTTCGGCGTTGGTTGGATGATCTGGAGTTCGAATACCCTACAGGTAAAGCAACTCTGGAGAGCCGTATGCGTTCCTTTCGATTCATAGACCAAGAACTACGGGATGTCTCGACACAGCTCCGGCGGTATTGCAAAGTACATTATAAGAAAGACTATATGTTGCTTCGCAGTATTCCTGGAATAGGCGGTATTGTGGCCTGTGGGATACTCAGTGAATTGGGGGATCTTAGAAGGTTTGGAAACGTAAAGCAACTGGCCGGGTATGTAGGACTGGCCCCCGGAGTACATCAAAGCGGAAGCACCTATAAAACCATGGGCATGAGTATGCGTGCCCATAGGTTGATCCGGTCCTACTTTGTAGAAGCAGCTTGGCAGGCTATACGTGCCGATCCAGTGATGCAGCACTATTACCGTAGTCATTTTGGGAAGGATACCAAGAAGGTCATCATAAAAGTGGCCAGAAAGCTCCTCTCCAGGACCCTGGCGGTAATCAAGACGGAAATCCCTTATCAGATAGGGGTAATCAACTGATCAACGTAACAATTATAGCAAAGCTCAATTACAAACCAAACCCGAACCACAAAACAACGTGAGTGATCCCACCAAGAGAGGGAATCACATATTTATAGCAAGTGGCCGGGTTTAATAACTTACAATCATAAGGATGCCGGTGACCCCGAGTACTCGGGGATCACAAATAGGATGCCGAGCAAGTTATACTAATGAAGAAAAAGGTGGTTTAAACCAAAAAGAACATATTCACTATCTTCGGAGAACTCCCTTAGTGCTTTTCATAGGAGCCATTGTTGTGGCACGTTTTTAATAATTATTTAGTTCAGGTGAATTAGGATAGTATTTCAAAGCCAGTTGGATTACTTCATTTAATTCCCTTGTTCGCCCTTGCCTTTCCAACCTTCGTACTGTTCCCAGTAAAGTTTGTCCAAAATAATATGAATCTTCAAGTGGAATAATTCTAAATCCGTATTTGTTAGAAAGGTTTTCGTAAAAGATTTCTATTTCATTAGCAGGATATTTTGAACTCCAAAATTCGCGATAAGGAATACTCCAGACTTCAGTAGGATAAATGGTTTCTAACCCATGTTCAATTCCTGAAATTGACATCCCGTAATGATTTTCATTTTGAAGTATTTCAATCGTATAATTAACTTTTGGATTTGCTATAGAATCTAATTTGTGGTTTAGTTTGAGAAATGCTTCTGCTTCTTGAGGCGGTCTCCTTTTTAAGTCCTCACTGGCTTTACCAATATAAATTGAGGAAAAAGGACGAAGGCTATCCTGAATTGAGTTTTCTAGTTTTTTAGCAATTGTTTCTCCTGATTTTGTTTTTAATGATAGTTCGGCAGCTAAAACAATGTGGCCTCTAAATAATTCAGGGCGATTCCAAAAAGATTCTAAAACAGGGCCAAAAGTTGGGGACATCCCAATTATTGTTTTATGCGTATTTATTCTATAATTTTCCTCTAAAAATGGAAATAGTTCTTCAGAAATAAAATGTATATACTCTTTGGATTTACCACCGTTGTCACCAAAGAATTTCTTGCCATCATTTTTAAATAATTCAAGCGACATGTCATAACGTTTGCCAGTATTATTTGGTATTCCAATAACAATGCTTTCCGGCATTTCATTTCTTGATGATTTAATTTTTACGATTGAGTTGGTTATTTCAAACAGATATTCTGCATCAAATACAATAATTGTTGGATAATTATGTGTGTTTCGATCATAATTTAACGGTAAAGAGATGTATACATTTCGATGTTCATTTAAGATCTTAGAAAATAGGCTGATATTTTCCCCGATAACAATTTTATTATTGGAACTATCAGCGCTTCCAGTCAAATTCGATTGACAAGAGATTAGTAAAAGAAGTAAAATAGGAAAGAGTAGTCTTTTCACAATTGTTTTTCTCAAGTTGGCTATAACGGTCCGGCCCTGCCTGCATGCCAGGGGCATGTAAACCGGTAGGCAGGTATGTTTTGTTTCACTGTTCGCTTCGCTCGGAACGTTATTGCCTCCGACGAGCATAGCGAGAGGAAGGCACTGTTCAATTTATTGCCGAGGCTTATTCGTTTGATATTAAATGTAATTAAAAACATTAGGGGTAGGCGAGCAGCAACCCGCCAGACCACTGTCGGGCTGGTGAATTATAGCCATTGTTATGCGTGATTATTTTTCCTTTAACTTTTTTATTCTGTCCAAATCCTTTTTGAATTGGCTTAGCTCATTTTCTTTCTCTGCTATATTCTTATAATCTCTTGAATTTATATTTTTAATTGCCAAATTGACCTCATCCATAGCATTGTCATATAATTTCTGTTTTTCATAAATCCTGACTTTTAAACTTCTTGCCCATCCGTTATTTGCATCTAGTTCGATAGCAATATCTGCAAGTTTTAATGCGTTTGCAAAATTATCACCTTTGTAAAACAGATATTCTGATGCACCTGCGTAAATATTTGATTCTTTATTTTTTCTTGTGAAAAGTTCATTTTTTATAAAGTTGTTTAAATCATCATCAGTAGTGGTTTCTACATCAAAACTTAATTGGGTATGCGCCCAGGAAATAACAATTTTTGCATTGTTGGGTATAATTTCGATATCAAAATTCAGAGTTTCATAGAATCGATTTGTTTTTTCGGGAATGCTAACAAATCTTGCAACATCCTTTCGCAAGTCGTAATTATAGCTTCCATAGAGCGTTGTGTCCCTGTTAATGATTACAATCCATTCTTTTTCGTTTGGAATAGTAAAAAGAGAGTACTTGCCAGCATCGATATTTTGTCCACCTACAACGACATTTTTTTCAAAACTGATTTTTGTACAATGGCCTGCGCCTGTTCGCCAAACTTTATTCCAAGGAACTAGGTTTCCAAAAACCTCTCTTTTTCGAGCAGAAGGTCTTTCGTATTCTATTGAGATAGTCGTATTTCCAACGATTTGGGTTATTGTTCCTTTCGGACTTAATGAAGGATATGGGTATTCATCGCTTTGTGAGTAAACTCCCAAAGTTGTAAAAGCTAATATCAAAGTCAAAATTGATTTAATAATCTTCATACTTTACGTGATATTTTTTAATCACACATAACGGTCTCGTGTATGAGTAGTAGCGGATTTCTACTCACAAACCTTTCGGTTTTAGACTGACCTTTATTTTATATTCTATCTTTTGTTTTATCACTTAAACCCCTATTACTTATACCCCTTGTTCTCTGCTGGCTTTTTTCATTCCGTTTGTTTGTCAGCGTTGGCTTGCGTGCTCTTTGACACCGCAGGAACGACGATGGCAATGTGCTTGCAAATGTTTTGGCTATAACCTTGGGTCAACGTCTTCACTTTCCAATGCCAATACTCCAAATACGCTCTCGTGAATTCGCCTTAAAGGTTCTTCTTTAACAAATCTTTCTAATCCTTCAACACCTAAAGCAAATTCTCTTAAAGCTAATGACCTCTTTTTGGAAAGTCCTCTATTTTTAAGCCTTTCCATATTTTCAGGCGTATCATATTCTGCTCCGTAAATAATTCTCAAATACTCACTTCCTCTACATTTTACAGCAGGTTGTAAAAGTCCTTCTTTTCCGTAGCTCACAAAGTCATATGGTTTCACTACCATTCCTTCTCCGCCTTTTTCGGTCAATTCTGTCCACCATTGAATCACATCAATTACGCTTTCATCATTTTGAGTTTCCACAATTTTATATGGCGTGATTCTAAAAATCTTTTCATCTGCAAGGCATATTTCTTTGATATTTTCCATATGCCATTCGTGATTTTTATTCACGTGAACTTCGCCTTCGGTTGCTAAAATGTGAAAAGGTGCAAGTTTAAAATCCTCTATACTCGTCACTTCCCAGCAATAATTTCTGTACGAATCAATAAATTTATCTATTGACTTAAGTTTACTACTGTATTTGTCAAGCAGAATATCTATTCCTTCAATATTTCTTTTAGAGGATTGCTGTAAAATTTGCTCAACTTCTGTTAAAGCATTTTTCGCAGAAGTACCAACAGCTGCATATTGCTCTTTCAATAATGCTTGAGCCTTTGCTGACCAAGGCATTAGCTCTGTATCTAAGCAAACCCAATTTGTATTGTGTTTTTCCCAAAAGTTTGATTTTGTCAGCGCATTTTGAACTCTTCTTAAAAACTCTTTCTCGATATTTTCGTCATTAAAAAAGTTTCGCCCTGTACGAGTGTAGCAAATGCCTATACCTTCATTTTCAATCCCGAAACGTTCTAAAACGGTTTGCTCATCTTTACAGGCCACCAAAACAGCACGAGAACCCATATGCTTTTCTTCGCAAACTATCTTGTCTATATTTCTTTTTTTGTAGTAATTGATAGCTTGTTGCGGATGTTCCAAATAGTTTGGTAGCTCACTTGTTCCACAAGGCGACATTGTTGGTGGTAAATAAATCAACCATTTTGGATTGATAGCAAAACGACTCATTACTTCTAAAGCCGCAATAGAATTTTCCTCTCTAATAGTCAGGTTGTTTCGTAATCGAGTTTGCACAATTCGCTTGCCAATAACATCATCAATATTGAGTAAATCATCATATTCTTGTTGGTGACTTAAATTAGAATCTGATTCGGTTACCAACGGTTTTGCAGGCTCGCAATAAACTTTCTTAGCCTTTACTGAAACCAACTCTTCTCCGGGATAACGCAACGCTGTCAATTCACCACCAAAAACACAACCTGTGTCAATGTCAATGGTTTTATTTAACCATTCAGCTTTTGGAACAGGCGTATGTCCATAAACAACTTTTGCTTTTCCCCTGTACTCGGAAGCCCAATTGTAGCGGACAGGCAATCCAAACTCGTCAATTTCTCCTGTAGTTTCTCCATATAGACAGAAAGAACGAACAGCACCAGAACCACGACCTTGCATTTCTTCTTTGATTCCTGCGTGTGCAACAGCCAACTTGCCATTGTCTAAAATGTAGTGAGAAATTAGACTATAGAGAAACTCCCTTACGTCTTCTTTGAAGGCACCAGATTCATTTTCTAATTGCTCCATTGTTTCAGCCAAACCGTGTTTTAGCTGAACATTTTTCCCATTAAGTTTCTTTTGAAGTTTTAAATCGTGGTTTCCAGGAACACATAATGCAACTCCACTTCTTACCATACTCATTGCCAACTTCAATACAGAAGGCGAATTTGGGCCTCTATCTACTAAATCTCCAATAAAAATGACTTGTCTGTTTTCAGGATGTGTTACTTCAATGCCGTAATTAGTTCCGTTGTCCTCTACAGAAGAAATCTTATAGTTTAGTTTTTCAAGAAGTTCAATTGTTTCATCATAGCATCCGTGAATGTCTCCAATAATATCAAACGGTCCGTGCAAATCCTTTTTATCATTATAAAGTTTTTCACGTGTAATACCAGATATTTCTGCGACTTCTTCTTCTGATTTTAAGACATAGATTTTTCTAAACCCTTCCCTTTTTAATCCTTTGATAGACCGTTTGAGTTGTTGCTTTTGCTGGCGAATAACGTGTCCACCAAAATTCCGGTCTTCACGATTTTCGTTTCTATCTTCACAAATTCTTTGCGGTAAATCCAATACAATAGCAACAGGTAGAGTATGATACTCTCTTGCTAAATTGACAAGCTTCTTCCTTGATTCTTTTTGAACATTGGTAGCATCTACAACAGTCAGAAGTCCATTTTTAAGACGCTTTGCAATGATGAAATTCAACAAATCAAATGCATCGCCTGTAGCAGCCTGATTGTTTTCATCGTTTGACACAATTCCTCTGCACACATCAGAAGAAACAATTTCGTGCTTGTCAAAATATTTGCTTGCAAAAGTGCTTTTCCCTGAACCCGAAGCACCAATGAGCAAAACCAATGATAATTCAGGTACTTTAATTTCCATATTCAAATATTGCCATTTGTGAAGGTGCTCCTACTTTTTCGTCAACTTCTCCGATTGGTTCGAATTGCACCGAATAATTATTGTTTTCTGCGACTTGATTTGCCCAGCTTTCAAATTCATTTCTTGTCCACTCAAACCTATGGTCTGTATGTCGCATAGTTCCAACCTCTAAATTTTCAAACATTACATTGTATTCTCCGTTAGGCGTGGTTAGAACTACATTTTTGGGTTTGGCAAACTCAAAAACGACTCGTTCAAATGATTTCAATCTATTTTCATCCATATGTTCAATGACTTCTACGATTGCTGCGGCATCAAAACCTTCCAATCTTTTGTCTTTATAAGTCAAAGCACCTTGGAACAAATCAATTCGTTCTTTTTGCCTTGGTGCTATTTCATCCCAATGTAGCCGTTCTTTGCACTTCGTTAATTCGGAATAAGAAATATCCATTCCTGTAATCTTTTGAAATTGTTTTTCCTTTAACATCATTCGCATCAATTTCCCTTCGCCACAGCCTAAGTCTATTACTTTTTTAGCACCAGAATCTTTTAGTTTATCTAAAACCAATTTTAGGCGTTGTTGATGCAAGGTTTCCTTTTTCTCTTTTAGCTCCTTAGGAAGTTCATCCTCATTTTCTTCTTCGTCAATTCCTTCGTTTAATCGTTCCAATGCCTGTCGAGATAATGAATTTAGATTGACTAAATACCTTCTCGTGATTTGTTCTTTTTCGGGATGGTTTTCCAACCAACCTTTTCCTTTTTCTAAAAGTTTGTCAATTTCATTTTGACTCACGAAATAGTGTTTGTCGTTGTCCAATGCAGGAATCAAGACGTATAAATGAGAGAGTAAATCTTTTAGCTTCACTTCGTTTGAAAGTGAAACCGTGTAATACTTGCTATCTCCCCAACTTTCAAACTTTTCATCTAATTGATGTCGTTCAATATCTACTGAATAGCCCAAAGGCTCAAACAATTTTCGGATGAGTAATTCTCCACCTTTTGGTGCTGGAAGCACAGAAATTTTCGCCTCGAAAGGCATTTCAATATCAACCAGTTCAGGTCTGTTTTTACACTTTCCATTCATTGCAGTTGAAAATGCTTTAGAAAGAGCAACACTCATAAATGAAGATGCTACGTAAGGTCTATCGTTTACATACTGTCCAAGCGAAAAGCCTTTGCCCGAAAGATTTCTTACCCCTCGAACCATATCGATTGAATCAATATCGAGAAGTAATGCAACGGTTGTTTTATTGGCACTACTTTCTGGGTAGAAGATGTGTGCTTTCCCGACTGCTAAATCAACAGTCTGTAATTTGTCAGGATGTTTATGTAGCAAAAATCCTAAGTCATTTGCGTTTTTATATGTTGTAGTTATTGTCAGTAACATTTATTCATTTTTATTTTTAGCGTTGGTAAAAAAGCAATGTGTGCGGTAGCACTCTTTGCTTTGTGCGGTTGGCTTTTAGCTTGCAGAGAACTTGTTTATATAGATGTAAAATACATCTATATACCTCCAAAATAGGAAATACAACCGATGAAACCCAACTTTTTAAGCTATGGGCAACAATTATCCAAAAGAATTTACGGTGGTATCCAAACCGTAAAAACGGTTCAAAAACGATAATAGGTAGCCAGGGCATCCCAGGAGCAGTTTACAGGACGATGCGAGTATTGGAATATATACTACCCATCCCAAAAATCCTACGGTAGTGTGCTGCTGATGACTTGCTTAAAAAGCAAAAACCCTGACCATAAGGTCAGGGCTTTTCATGCATCTGTACTCGAGACGGGGATTGCCTGCGGCGAGTCCCCATCCGAACCTGTTGAAAATAGAAAAGTCAATCATTAGCATGATTGTTTTTTTGTTTTCGGACTTTTTACAAATCAGATTTGCCTAAACCCCAAAAACAAAAAAGTCGTAACCATAGTTACGACTTTTCTATGTATTGGTACTCGGGACGGGTGCCTCAGTGCTTCGGCAGTGAACCTGTCTGCCGCCAGGCAGGCACAAGTCCCGTTTTTGTTTCACTTTGTTCAACAAAAAAACCCTTACCATGTAAGGGTTTCCTCGTTGTACTCGGGACGGGAGTACAACTTACCCTAATCTTAACACTCTGAAAATTAACAAAATCTCTTTAAAACATTGCGTTAGCATCCTAAATAAAGGGCTTTTAAGCAAATGCATAGAATTGCATGAAACTGTATAAAGGGGTAAAAATGCAAGGAAAATGCAAGGAAAGCGCAAGGAAAGACGTATATTAGTACCGTTCAAATGTTATTACAATGGCTAATTTAAGTTACTTCCTTCGGTCAAAATCGGACAATGCAACAATCTATTGCCGCCTAACCTTAGACCGAAAAACCCAGTTTGAAAAAAAGGTATCCGATTTATCAATCGATAGTAAATACTGGTCGAAAAAAACCAGGATGCCCAAACAATCAGCACCCGCAAAAATCAAAAAGACAAAAAGTAAACTCGAAAAGTTAAAGACATTTATTCAGGACAAGGCAAATGAAAGTGTAGCCAATGGTGAGCATATGACCTCAAATTGGTTAGGCCATCAAATTGACGTTTATTTTGGCCTAGTTTCAGAATCCGGGATTGACGACACCGTTGAAGGTGCTTTTGGTCGGTACATCAGAAACCTTAAGAAAAAACATAGGGCAACCAATACCATCAAAAAATATGAGTATGCCAAAAAGAAGTTTATTGCCTTCCAGGGGAAAAATAAATTCAGGGTAAAAGATGTTGACGGATTATTTGCCGACAAGTTTTTGGATGGGTTACCATTGGGGGAGAGTACTAAAAACAAGGTGCTAAGAAATTTGGTTACCGTCTGTAAATATGACCGGGACAAATACGGAATCGAAGCATCCAAAACTCTTAACGGAATCGAAACGACAAGGGCAAAAAAGGCCTATAAAATACATTTAGAGCCTAAAGAACTATTGCAGATTGAAAAAGCAAATATTGTGTCGGACTATCTGCAAAACGCCCGGAAATGGCTTTTATTGGCCTGTGAGATAGGGATACGTATCTCCGATACCAAGCACATAAACGAAAATAACATCATAGAGCATGATAGCATGCTTTTTTTGCAGTTCATGCCAACTAAACAACGGAAGGATATTGATAACATAGTCGTTACAATACCCATAGTAGGTAAAGTCAAAGAACTGTTGTCCGATGGATTCCCCAGACCTATATCACATCAAAGATTGAATGAGTATGTTAAAAAGGTTTGTGAGATTGCCGAAATAAACGAACCGACAAGAGGGGAAAGACGTATTGAAAAAAACGGTTTAAACGTGGAGGGAATTTACCCCAAATGGCAACTGATAACGTTTCACTGTGGCCGGTATTCCTTTGTAACCAACTCTAAGAACATCATTAACAACCAGATGGTCAGAACCATTACCGGGCATAAGTCTGATCGTATGTTGGAAAACTACCAGATAAACGAACATTTGAAAGATGCCAAAATAATAGGCGAGATTCTGCAAAAGAAATATGACGAACGCCCAGCACCGATGGCAGTAAATGAATAAGAGACAACCTTTCCCCGAACCTTTTTTAACTTTAGACTGGCAACGATAAATAAATGATTTCCGAGAGCATATTAAGAGTTTTCAAGTTTGTGGATTTCTTGCATGAGAAAACCGAATACTTTGTGGGTTTCCTTCCCAAAATAAAAGAGTATAAAGAGTTGGCAGCAAAGTACCATGAATTGGATGGAGAGGGAACCTATCAACAAAGAAAGGAACGGAAAAGACTAAAGCCAATACTCGAAGAAAGTCTTTCTTCATTCCAGGCCAATATAACCGATGTAATTATTTCCAAAGCGCAAGAACTGGGAATTAATTTGGAAAAGGACTTCATCTGGTTAAACTATGATGTAATTCAAGAACCAATTGAAGAGTCGGAACAAAAGTATTTTGATCTAATTATCGATGCGAAGAAAAAGTACTGTGATTTTAGGAATAACGTACCTTTTGACTACTTGATAGGAGGTTTTCTATGGTCTGAACTTGACTACTACCTTTACCGCCTGTTTAAACATATCCAAATTGAAAATGTGGACAAAGATTTTGAGGGATTTAAACAGAAAACAGCGTCCGAAGAAGATGCAAAGGAATTTTTAAATAGACTTTATCCCAATGAATATACAAATGCTGGTAAAGGGGAGGATAAAGAAAGGGATCATTTTGATTATTGCGATTTAGGGGTTCTAATTGTTATTGAGGAACGCATTACTAAAAATAGGCATAACTACAATTTTGATGGAATGACCTTTGAAACTTCAAAACTATTAGAAAAGCACCTAAAGGAGAATAATATTACAACCACCAATAGCATACGTCAATACTTAGACGACACTTTTGGAGAAGGAACTACAAAAGACCTTAAACAACCTTCTAGGGTCAAAAAAATCTTCGCATACTACGAATCGAAAGGGTGTACCATACCCGACCACATTGCGAAAAAATATCCCCAAAAATAATTTGCACCAACGTTGCACGGTGCGCGTATTGCGTGCGTATGCACTATAAGTTATTTCGCATTGTAACCGCCTGTAAAAAGGCATAAAACAATACGAAATGGCAAATAGCAAGTACATTACAAAAAAAGAAGTTGCCGAACTTATTCGAGGAGACCAAACTACTGTTGACCGTTATGCCAAAAAGGGGTATTTCCGAAAACTTGGGATAGGACGAAAAGTATTGTTTCTCAGAGAAGAAGTTGAGCGTGCATTAATCGAACTCTAATTACATGGCAACGACGACAATTCCCAATCCTCTTATGATGGGCTTCGAATTAGACATAAGCAAAACGTTTGTTAGCACACGGCACTATAGGCACGTGAAGGGTAAGGACTTGTTTTCCGAAAAACTAAACATTAGCAAAGACCGAATGTGTGCGAAAAGTAGTCCCACTTATTGGTTGAAAACTTGGAATGGGAAAAAATGGTCAAACTGGATTACTGGTCTTTTCCCTACGCATTATGAAGGGTGGTTTTACGGCGACACCGATCGAAAAAAAAACCAAGTTATTTTCCATTTTGAGGGGGCAAAATTGGAGTTGTTTTACTTCGAAAAGTTTTACACTTCAAGGGTCAATGAACTGGTAAAATTGCTTCAGAGCGAGTACAAAAAAAAGCGGGTCGTCAGACTATAACACCCCGCTTAGTTTGTTCAAATGTTATCGGCAACGACAACAGTCAAAAATAGGGTTTTTTTCGGCTTGTTTAGTAAAGGGTAAAAAACAGAAAAAAATTATCGGTTTCTCATCATCAGGTTAGATACCATATCGGCAACAATACCCTCGGACTATATCAGGGATATAAGACGTAGTTTTTATGTAGAGGACGAACGAGGATTAAGGATTATGAATCAAAAAAAACCTAAAGGGTTACACGTATTGAAAATGGTTAACGATAAATTAAAAATAAGCGCAAACGCACGCCTATTGAGTGGGAACTATAAACAGGGTTTTGGTCTTAGCACAATGGATCAATTCCTGGATGTACTGGACAAGAAGTGTAGTTTGGTTTTAGATCATGATTTTATGAAGGAATCCAGCATAAGCAAAACCCACATAAAAAACGATATCAAAGTAACCCCGGAAAAGTTGCTGAATGAACTGATGTTGATAGGATACTGGTCAAAATACGAAAGAATAAGGCGGGAAAACTCTATCACTTATGAGAACGCCAATAAAACAACCCGCCAACGTACTACCGTTTACGGTAAATTGGCCGAGATTCAAACGAACTGGAATAAATACAAAGGTCTTGGGATTGATCCTATAAAATTCGAAGGAGTTTCCAGGATCGAGACGAAGATGGACGATTGGCGAACGGTCAAATATAATTTTGGCACTCGGAATATGGAGTACATCCTAAACCAGAAAAACGTAAATGGAATAATCATGGCCAACATTTTAAAAGGACAACCCGAACGCATTGATAAAGCCGATTTAGGGCAATTTAAAAGCCTGAATGATGAAAAGGACTTCTACCACGTAAAAGGCCTATGCGATCGTTTTAATGGGGACGTTAAGGCGATAAAGGCACATATAAGGACGAAAACCAGTTACCCAAAGCACCAATACCAGAAAATAGATAAATACCTCCCGATGGTAAAGGCAAAAAACGGGTGCAATTTATTTGCAATAAAACAGATGCACCAACAACTTAAAAGATGTTAAACAAACAATAGAATAACAATGTTTGATAAAGATACCGCAGCAAAAGCAGGGGCAAAATCCAGTAGAAAAGGGGTGGAAAACAAAGCCACCGGAGAGATTCGGGAAGCCTTTAAATTACTTGTTGAAAAGCAGGTTCCAAAATTGGATGCCTGGGTAACAGAAATAGCAAAAAAAGATCCTGCAAAGGCACTAGGTTTGATAGTTAAATTATCCGACTTCATTATTCCCCGTCTTAGCCGAATCGAAACCAAAGATTTAACTAGCATTGAACAAATGTTGCGTATGTCTCCTGAAGAACGTGAGGCACGCATAAAACGAATTAAGGAACAATTGAACGGTGATTGAAATGGATGGACAACAAAGGAAAAAACTCGAAAACGAGTTAGCAATTCTTGAAACGATTGAAAAAGTTTCCCCACCATTTTTGGGACTGCTCCTAATTTGTGTTGAGGTTGATGACAGACTATGGGTAAGGTATCCGGCAGCGGAGAATTACTTTAAAAACATCTTCCCGTACACCAAAAAGGATGAGGCAATATTATTCGCGAAAGAAGACATTGAGCAATATTTGGCAGAAAAGGAAGGTGCAAAAACATTCATAAGTTATGCCAAGGAGACAACCTTAAATAACCGGAATCCATCCCCGGTCATCATGCCAGACAACAACAAGAATTAATTTTAAAAATTAGATATGAACACAAGAAAAAAAATCTTCGCCGCACTTTTTAAGGCGAGAGAAAAGAAAGTAAAATTAAAAGACGGGGCGGTGGTTGTATTTCAGGGTGAATCACCCGAAACAGGGTCTCCGGTTTTTGGGTTAAGCAAGGATCGTGAAGAAAGATTTCCTTTACCAAAAGGCACTTACGAAACCGAGGACGAACGGTTTTTTAAAGTTGACGAGAACAGCACTTTTCAGGGTTTCGTAAGCAAGCCTGAAAATAATTCACAGATTAACCCCCAGGAAATTTTGGATGGAGTTGGGGAAATGATAAAGGAATTTGATGAACGACTTGAAAAGCGTTTCGCGGAACTTCAAAAAAAGTTTGGATTTGATGAAGAAAGCCCGGAACTGGAAAAATTACTTAACGATAATGAAATAAAATCCAACAGAAATGAATAGAAAAATCATAGGTTTCAGAACCGAAGAATTTAAAACCTTTTCGGTTTTGGAGGAAAAGGTAAAAAGAGCGGTTGACGAATTGAAGGGAATTGCTGGCAAGGTACTGAATAAAAATAAGGTCGAAGATTGGAATTCCTATCTTAATGATCCTCTTGAATATTTGGCGCAACGTTACTTCGAATTATACGGCAAAAACGAGCCGCCTAACGCCATGCCATTACGGTTTTTGAAGTCCAAGGTGGATATTGATGAAAGACGCCTTAAAATAGCGAATAACACATTTTGGCAGTCCTCGCAAAGGATGCGAGAGTATGCACCGATTATAGAGGACACCAGGGTTGTTTTTAATCTCAAAGAAGAGGATTTCAACATTTATTTAAACCCCGAAAAGAAAGCCGACTATGACGCAGTAAAAACCTTTTTTGATGCGGCAATGGCACTAAAGGAGAAAGGGTTGGGAAAAACGTCTATAAACCTGGTACGTTATGCGGAAGGCGTAGTTATGGGGAATAATGGTGCGGAGATCAACCCGTACTACTTCCAGTAAAAAATGTGGCGTTGTTTTCAATGCCTCATGTTCATTTTTTTAATCAAGTTGAGCCTCCCATTATAGGGGGGCTTTTTTTTGATATCTTTTAACTGAACTTAAAATTCTTAGAATGTCCGGTGATCATCCAGAGGAATTTGATTTACATGATGTATTGCTTAACCTATGGATACGTCAAGCGGTGTACCATGAAGGCACAATCAAAGTAAGCCATAGGGATAGTTACGTTGTCGTGAATAAAGGGAAATACACCTTCTGCGATGAGGGACACATCAAAAGAGAGAAGAAAAGACCAGAGACCGTTGAACGGATACTAAAGGGGCTTATCGCAAAGTATGGAAAACTCGAACATAATGGATACGAATATTGTTTCGAAAGGGATAGGTGGATCAGAAGGAAATTATAGGTATTGATAAAAGTGTCTAAACGCAACTTTTTGCCTATTTGCAAGGAAAATACAAGGAAAGACTAAAAACAAACCCCGTAAACATTGGGTTTACAGGGTTTTTAAGTACTCGGGACGGGACTTGAACCCGTACGGCCACAATGGCCATTGGATTTTAAGTCCAACGTGTCTACCAATTCCACCACCCGAGCCTGTCTGCCATAGGCAGGCTGGATAAACTTCAAAAAAAACTCCACTTGACGGCGGCTGAGCGGCTTGCACTGAGCGTTGCCGAAGTGAGCCGAAGCCGAGCGGAGTTGAAGTCGAGCGAAAAACGGGATTCGAACCCGCGACCTCCACCTTGGCAAGGTGATGCTCTACCAACTGAGCTATTTTCGCATGTTAAAGGAACAACGCTCCTGTTTTTGAGGGCGGATGCAAATTTAAAACATTTCTTCCATTTTAAAAGAATTTTCAATTTGAAAATTCGGAAAGCGTGTCTTTCCTGCGCCCTGTCCTGAGCGACCTGTATTGAGCTTGTCGAAGTAAGTCGAAGGGAAGACAGGAATCTACTAAGGCATGTGGATTCCGCAGCAGGCCTAACTGTCGGCAGACAGATGCGGAATGACAAAGATGTCAAGAGGACGCACTTTTCTTTTTTGTCAGTAAGCGTTTAATCTCGTTAAGTTTCATCAGGGCCTCAACAGGGGTAAGGGTATTGATATCCAAATGCAGAATTTCTTCTTTAATTTCTTCCAAAAGCGGATCGTCCAGGTGAAAAAAACTGAGTTGCATTTCCTGCCCGTCCGGCAGGCCGGTATTTTGCACCGCCTGGAGTTGGTTGGTAGTGTGCTCCGTAGCATGGCTTTGTTCCAGTTTTTTAAGGATCTTGTTCGCCTTTAGGATCACCTGTTGCGGCATGCCCGCCATTTTGGCCACGTGGATCCCAAAACTGTGTTCACTCCCTCCGGGCACCAGCTTTCTCAGGAAGAGGACCTTGTCTTTCAGTTCTTTTATGGAAACGTTATAGTTTTTAATACGCTCAAAGCTATGGGCCATTTCATTGAGCTCGTGATAATGCGTGGCAAATAAGGTTTTGGCCCGGGAAGGGTGCTCGTGCAGGTATTCCGTAATGGCCCAGGCAATGGAAATCCCGTCGTAGGTACTGGTGCCCCTTCCAATTTCATCCAACAGTACCAGACTGCGTTCGGAGAGATTGTTAAGAATAGAAGCGGTTTCGTTCATCTCTACCATAAAGGTAGATTCGCCCATGGAAATATTATCGCTGGCGCCCACCCGTGTAAAGATCTTATCCACAATACCCATTTGGGCAGCAGCGGCCGGTACAAAACTGCCCATTTGTGCCAGTAACACGATCAATGCCGTTTGGCGTAGCAAGGCGGATTTACCGCTCATATTGGGCCCTGTGATCATAATGATCTGTTGGGTTTCCCGGTTCAAAACCACATCATTGGCTATATAGCTTTCGCCCAGGGGGAGTTGTTTTTCAATCACCGGATGCCTACCGTCTTTAATCACCAATTGGGTGGAATCTTCCATGCTGGGGCATACATAGTGGTTCTCCTGTGCCAATTGGGCAAATCCCGCCAGGGCATCCAGTTGGGCAATTACGCTTGCATTTTGCTGCACAGCAGGGATGTATTCCTGCATCCAAACCAGTAGTTGTTCAAACAGTTGTTGTTCCAACTGTAAGATCCGCTCTTCAGCGCCCAGGATCTTGGCTTCGTACGCCTTTAGTTCCTCGGTAATATAGCGTTCGGCGTTCACCAGGGTTTGCTTTCGGGTCCAGGATTCAGGGACCTTGTCCTTGTGCGTATTCCGCACCTCTATATAATACCCAAAGACGTTGTTTGATGCTATTTTTAAGGAGGTAATTCCCGTGGCTTCCGTTTCCCGCGCCAACATTTTGTCCAGATACTCCTTACTGGAATGGGCCAGGTCCCGCAACTCATCCAATTCTTCGGAATATCCCGGGGCAATGGTTTGTCCTTTGCCAATGGCAACAGAAGCCTCCTCATTGAGCATGGCTTTTATCCGCTCCCGAAGCGGGTCGCAGGGATAAAGCTGTTGTCCCAACGCCTCCAGTGCAGGGTTTTGAGCGGCACCGGCCAATTGCTTCAGGGGCACAACCGCCTCATGGGAATTCTTTAGGAGGACCACCTCCCGTGGATTGATTTTTCCAGTAGCCACTTTGGAGATGAGTCGCTCCAGATCCCCCATCAGTTTGATCCAATGCCTGAACTTTTCCAGAAGCTCCGGATGTTGAACAAAGTGGGCCACCACTTCATGACGCTGTTCTATTTTTTCTTTGGATTTTAAAGGAAGTGCCAACCATCGTTTTAACAGGCGCCCGCCCATAGGGGAAATGGTTTTGTCTATGATTTGCAATAAGGTCACCGCATCGGTATGCGGACTGTGGTACAACTCTAAATTGCGGATGGTGAAGCGGTCCATCCAGACAAATTCTTCTTCAGGGATGCGTTGCAAACGGTTGATGTGTTGCAGCTGACGGTGTTGGGTCTCTGACAGATAATGCAATACTGCACCTGCTGCAATGATCCCATCCTGTAAATGTTCCACGCCAAAGCCCTGAAGCGTGGTCGTCTTAAAATGGCCGGTGAGGCACTCCCGGACATAATCTTCCTGAAAGATCCAATCCTCCAGATAAAAGGTGTGGAACCTTGTCCCGAAAAGCTCCTGAAATTCCTTTTTTCTGCTTTTGGACACCAAGACTTCAGTGGGAGCAAAGTTTTGAAGCAATTTGTCCAGTTGCTCTGTGTTTCCCTCGGAAGTTAAATATTCGCCGGTGGAAATGTCCAGGAAGGAGACCCCCATTTTTTTGTGCCCAAAATGGACCGCTGCCAGAAAGTTGTTGGTTTTTGCTGTTAAAATATCATCATTTAAGGCCACCCCCGGGGTAACCAACTCCGTAACCCCACGTTTTACAATACTTTTGGTTTGCTTGGGGTCTTCCAACTGATCGCAGATAGCCACCCGTTGACCGGCCCGAACCAGTTTCGGGAGATAGGTATTTAGGGAATGATGGGGAAACCCGGCTAATTCCGTTTGGTCCCCGCCATTGTTCCGCTGGGTAAGGACAATACCCAAAATCTTAGCGGCCTTTACGGCGTCTTCTCCGAAGGTCTCATAAAAATCCCCGACGCGAAACAACAACAGGGCATCCGGATGCTTACTTTTTATGGCATTGTACTGCCGCATCAATGGGGTAACTTTCTTTGCACTGGAATGGGCCAAATCCTTTTCCTTTAATTTTATCGAAAATATAAAGTTGTGTGCTGTTCGTGCAACATTGTTGATATTTCCAACTTAAAAGTGGATAATTTATGCGAAAACTAGCCAATGTAGAGTTGAATCGTTTGGATGTCCCGGGATTCAAAAAGGCAAATAAAACACCGCTGATCCTTATCCTGGACAATGTGCGAAGTTTGAACAACATCGGATCGGTATTCAGGACGGCCGATGCATTTTTAATTACCAAAATCTATCTCTGTGGTATTACCGCCCAACCCCCTCACAAGGATATCCATAAGACCGCTTTAGGCGCCACGGAAACGGTAGCATGGGAGTACTGCAAAAGCACCCTTGAAGTGGTAACCGCGTTGCAACAGCAGGACGTTCGTGTGGTGGCGCTGGAACAAACCGAAAACGCCACCCTGTTGCATGAATTCAACATGCAGCCCCAAACTACCTATGCCCTGGTATTTGGGAACGAAGTAAAGGGAGTGGATCAGGAAGTGGTCACGGCCAGTGACGCCGTGGTAGAGATCCCTCAGTTTGGCACAAAACATTCACTAAACATTGCGGTAAGCGTGGGGATTGCGGTTTGGGAATTTTGGAACAAGCTGCCCGTCTCGCGAAAAAACACAAAGGACGGTTAGGGGTACAAAAAACCGGAGCAAAAAAAAACCCCCGGTCGTGTAACCGGGGGTTAAACATATAGTTTGAGTTAGTTAGTTTCTGACATTGCAGGATGCTAATAAAATAAAACTGTTGGTGATATCCAAATAAAAACAAAAAATTATCTTAAGAAAATGATTCCAATAAGGCATCCGCTATGGTTTCCAGTACCTTTTCATAGTCCTCCGGATGTTGTACAAAATCGAGGTTTTCGAGATCAATGATAAGACTGGTTTGCCCTGGGGTGCCTTTGATGAAGTCCATATACCCCCGGTTGATTTTTTCCAGATAGGCTGCGGAAATGTTTTGTTCGTAATCCCTTCCCCTTTTTCGGATGTTTTCCAGTAGCTGATCTGTACTCTGGTAGAGATACACGTAAATGTCCGGCTTTTTCACTTCCTTGTACATGAAATTAAAGACCTTCCGGTACAGTTCAAATTCGTCTTTTTGAAGCGTGATTCTGGCAAAGATGAGTGACTTGAAGATGTCGTAATCGCTGACCATGAATTTTTTAAAAAGATCGAACTGGCGGGTGTCTTCCGTAAACTGTTGGTAACGATCTGCCAGAAAAGACATTTCCAGAGGAAAAGCGTAACGTTCCTGTTCCTCATAAAACTTAGGGAGAAAAGGGTTGTCTGCAAAACGTTCCAAAACCAGTTTGGCATTGAAGTGGGCGGCAATTTTTTTGGATAAAGTGGTCTTGCCCACACCAATATTACCCTCTATAGCCAAAAAATGAAGTTGGTCAAAAAGGGCTTTTTGGTCTTTGAACAGGCGGAGTTTTGTTTTTTTCAGGGCATTGGGGTCCTTGGACTGCTGTAATAAATTTCGGGTGTCCTTGTTGAGTAACGGGTGGTAACGCTGCGGTGCAATATCCGATAGCGGTTTAAGGACAAAGTTCCGTTCTGCCATTTTAGGGTGGGGTAGGGTGAGTTGTTGACTGCTGATGATCTCCTCGCCGTAATAGAGGATATCGATATCAATGGTCCGGGATTCATAGTTTTCAGAGGTGCCACGCTGCCTTCCCATTTCCTGCTCTACCTCTAAAATGGTAGACAATACCGCATGGGGTGCCAAGTGGGTATCCAGAGCCACACAGGCATTTAGAAAATCGTTTCCATCAAAACCCACTGCCGGGTTTTCGTAGACATGGGATAACTGAGTAACAGGCCCCAATCGTTTTCCCAAAGCAAAAAGGCATTTTTGCAAATGAAGGTAACGGTTACCTAAATTACTTCCCAGGGAGAGATATACTGCTGTTTTTTCACGCATAATAAAGCCCCCAAAGTAAATAAAAGATAGGTACAATGGTTATCTTTGCCCCTTTATAAAACAATAGTACATGAAGTTTTTGCGAAATCTTTTGGCTGCAATTTTGGGATGCCTTGTAGCTTTCGGGATCTTGATGGGAATGTTCTTTGTATTTTTTGCATTGGTAGGTAGTGCCGGAGAAGGGGTGGTCGTTAAGGAAAACACTATCCTGGAAGTCAGCCTTAACGAACCGATATATGATTACCTTGGTACAGATGAAAATGATCCTTTTGCAGGCGTTTTTGAGGAAGGTCAGGGCCTGGATCAAATTCTGCATACCATACAAATAGCGAAAACCGATGATCGGATCAAGGGGATCAGTATTAAAAACAACTTTTTAAGGACGGGTCTGGCGCAAACCCAGGAGTTACGGGAAGCGCTCACAGCATTCAAGGCCTCCGGTAAATTTATCTATGCGTTCTCGGATTTCTATTCTCAAAAGGACTATTACCTCGCCAGTGTTGCCGATAAGGTATACCTGCATCCCCAGGGATTAATGGATTTCAAAGGGTTGGCTTCGGAAGTGTTGTATTATAAAGATATACAGGAGAAGACCGGGATACACATGGAAGTGATCCGGCACGGCAAATATAAAAGTGCGGTGGAACCCTTTCTTTCCGATAGTATGAGCGAGGAGAACCGAACCCAGATAAAGGAACTGCTTACCTCTATTTGGGGGGTTATGTTGGAAGATATTGGGGTTTCCCGGAACCTATCGGTAGCCGATCTCAACCGTATAGCCGATACCTTGGGCGCACGTACGCCGGATTTGGCGGTGACCTCCGGCTTGCTGGACGGAACACTGTATTGGGATGAATACGAGGCACTGTTGAAAACGGAACTGGGGATAGGCGAAAAGGAAAAACTACAGCGTCTTTCCCTTGCAGAGTATGGCCAGGTTGCCCAAGGAAAAAGGTTGAATACCGGGAAAGACAGAATTGCGGTCATTTACGCCCAGGGTGAGATCCTGTATGGAGAAGGGGACCGGGACTTCATCGGTCAGGGAAACCTACAGCGGGAATTAAAAAAAGTGAGGGAAAATAAAGATATAAAAGCCGTAGTCCTTCGGGTAAATTCTCCCGGTGGAAGTTCTTTGGTTTCGGACATCATATGGCGGGAGGTAAAATTGACCAAGGCAAAAAAACCGGTAGTAGTCTCCTTTGGGAACGTGGCAGCCTCCGGGGGTTACTATTTGGCCGTAGCAGCGGATAAGATCTATGCAGAGCCCTCTACCGTCACAGGTTCTATAGGGGTTTTTGGCACTATTCCCAATATCCACGAATTTTCAAATGAAATAGGCATTAACGCAGAGCAGGTAGGGACCAATACCAACGCGGTGGATTATTCCTTCTTTGAACCCATGACAGATGTTTTTAGAAAGCAATTGGAAGAACAGGTTGCGGATACGTATGATGCTTTTCTGGAGCGGGTGGCCGAGGGCAGAAACATGTCTGTAGAAGAAGTAAACGAAATAGCGCAGGGCCGTGTGTGGAGTGGGGTTACGGCCAAAGAAATTGGTCTGGTAGATGAACTGGGTTCCTTAAACCAGGCCATTGAGGCCGCGGCCGAACTTGCTGGTATTTCGTCCTATAGTATCCGAAAGTACCCGAAATACAAGTCCAACTTTGAACGCTTTATGGACAATTTGAGCACTGCAAAACTCAAAATAGGGGAACAAGTCATCAAGGAAGAGCTTGGGGTAGAAACCTATCAACAGCTTAAAGCGCTGAAACGAATGACCCAACAACAAGGTGTTCAGACCCGAATGCCTTACAATCTGAACATAAAGTAATTTAATGACTCCAAAAGACAGCAAAGCTGCCTTTAGGATTTATTTGTACCTAGGGGCCTTGTTCATCACTTCCCTGGTGGTTTCCAATCTTATTTTTCAAAAGTTTTTTTATTGGAAGCCTTTTGGGGAAGTTACCGTCTTTGGTGCGCCTTTGTTTGAAATCTCCGTGGGCATACTACCCTATCCCATTACGTTTTTGATCACCGACCTCGTTTCAGAGATTTTCGGAAAAAGAAAAGCCAATCAGGTGGTAACGGCAGGGATCTTTGCCTCCTTTTTTTCCATGGGTATAATTTTTATCGCTAATGCCGTTCCGGCTATTCCTTCTTCCCCAATTGACGATGCTACCTTTATCCAGGTATTCGGACTTTCTCCTTTGGGGGTGTTGGCCTCTATGCTGGCTTACCTGGCGGCCCAGTATATTGATATTTCCATCTATCATTTTTGGAAGGGATTAACCAAAGGCAAATACCTGTGGCTGCGAAATAACTTTTCTACGTTTTCGTCCCAGTTTATAGACACCTTTACTGTGGTGGGCCTGTTATGTCTTTTTGGCGTTCTGCCTTGGGATAAATTCAGTGGATTGGTGATCAGCGGATTTCTTTTTAAAGTATTAATTGCATTACTGGACACCCCTTTGCTCTATTTTTTCGTATATCTCTTACGAAAAAGATTTAACCTAAAAATAGGAGCAGAAATTACTCTGGATTGAATCCGCTCCCCTTATTTTGCTAAAAAGTTCCTGCCATGAAGAAAAAAATCCTACGAATCTCTGGAATTGTTGTGGTTATAATTGTTGCGCTCTTAGTAGCGCTGCCTTTTTTCCTCGAAGGAAAAATCGCCACAATCATTAAAAACAAGGTCAATCGAAATATCAATGCTACCTTGGATTTTGAGTCGGCCAATCTGAGTTTGATCAAGAGTTTTCCCGATGCTTATGTGGATTTACAGCAGGTTTCCCTGGTGAATAAGGCGCCTTTTGAAGGAGATACCTTGTTTGCCGCTAACGATATTGTATTGGAGCTTTCCATACGCGAGCTATTCAAAAGCGCTGATGACCCTATTGGGATTAAAAAGCTGGCACTTGAGGGAGCCCTGCTTCATATAAAAGTAGATACCCTTGAAAATGCCAATTACGATATTGCATTGGAAACAACGGACAATTCAGCGCCGGAAGAAGCTGAGGCTTCCGACAGTTTTACGCTCAATTTAGAGGAGTATAGTATCACGAACACCAGGATAGTATATGATGATTTCTCGAGTGGTATGCATTTGGAGATTACGGAAATGTACCATTCCGGTACCGGTGACCTGTCTTTGGAAAAATCGGAATTGCAGACCAAAACGGATGCCCTGGTGTCGTTTGAAATGGACAGTACCCAATATTTGAACAACAACAAGGTAGCCCTGGATGCACTGATTGGGATTGATTTACAGGAAAACAAATATTCTTTTCTGGAAAATAAGGCATTGATCAACCAATTGCCGCTCATTTTCGAGGGTTTTGTAAAGGTGAATGAGGCGAACCAGGAAGTGGATATTTCTTTTACCACTCCCTCTTCGGATTTCAAGAATTTTTTAGCGGTGATCCCGGAAGCCTATTCTAAGAACATCGAAAACGTAAAGACTACCGGGAACTTTGAGGTAAACGGGCAGTTTAAAGGGGTAGTGGATGAGGAGCATATTCCCACCTTTGCGGTGACGATAAATGCAGAAAATGCCTCCTTCCAATATCCCGATCTACCCAAAGCGGTGCGGAATGTGTTTATTGATACCGAAATTAACAACGAAACCGGGATAACCGAAGATACCTATGTGAATATTAACCGGTTGACCTTTCAAATAGATGAAGACCGTTTTAATATCAATGCCCGGATTCGGGAGCTTTTAGGCAATCCCAAAGTAAACATACATGCTGACGGGCGCATTAATCTGGCCAATATTTCACAAGCCTATCCGGTGCCGTCAGACTATGCACTTTCCGGGATACTGAATGCGGATGTTACCAGTGCCTTTGCTATGGATGCTGTGGAAAAGCATGAATACGAAAAAACTCAAACCAGTGGTACGGCAAGCCTAACCGGATTTCGTTACAGTTCCGGGGAAATGAAAAATCCGGTGATCATAGATGCCGCTTCCGTAACCTTTACCCCGCAAAGGGTGGCTTTGAATTCTTTTGACGGGAAAACCGGCCAAACTGATTTTCAGGCCAAAGGCGCTATAGATAACCTTTTGGGCTATCTGTTCAACAACGAAAATATTGAAGGACAGTTTACGCTGCAGTCCAACACCCTTGCCGTAAATGACTTTATGGTTGAGGAAACCGAAACCACTACTTCGGAAGAAACCGCACCCGAAACCTCGGAGCAGCTAAAGATCCCCTCTTTTTTGGATTGTACCATAGCGGCCAAAGTGAATACGGTGCTGTATGATAACCTCACGTTAAAGGATGTCTCCGGGCAATTGAGAATTCAAGACGAGACCGCCTATTTGGAAAACCTTAGCTCTTCTGTTTTTGACGGTAAGATCAATCTTAACGGTAAGGTGTCCACCAAAGAAGACACCCCTACGTTTGATATGGCCATGGGATTGGATGCGATAAAAATAAGTGAATCCTTTCAGGCGTTGGATCTTTTTAAAGTAGTGGCTCCGCTGGCCAACGCCCTGGAAGGCCGATTGAATACCGATATCCAACTCTCCGGAAATTTAAAGGAGGATATGACCCCCAACCTGGGCACTCTTTCGGGAGATGTATTGGCGCAATTGCTTTCGGCCCAGGTAGAGACCCAAAATGCCCCTTTACTGTCCGCTCTGGATGGCCAGCTCAGGTTTATTGATATGGAAAAACTGAACCTGAAGGACCTGAAGACCGCCTTATCTTTTGAAGGGGGTAAGGTAGCGGTACAACCGTTTAAAATAAATTATCAGGACGTGGTGGTCAATGTATCGGGTAGCCACACTTTTGATAAGCAATTGCAGTACCAGGCCACGCTGGATGTTCCGGCGAAGTATTTGGGGGATGAGGTTACAGACCTTATAGCCAAAATTCAGGATGAAAGTTTGAACGACCTCACCATTCCTGTGACCGCCAACATCGGGGGAAATTATACCAGTCCCAAAGTAACTACGGATTTAACTTCCGGGGTAAAGAACCTGACAGCACAGTTGGTGGAGATCCAGAAACAAAAATTGCTGAATCAGGGCAAAGACAAAGCCAGGGATTTGATCGGGGGACTACTGGGGGGCACTAAAAACGATTCCACGAACACCGCAACGGGTGGGGGAGTCACCCAAGCCCTTGGAGGCTTATTGGGGAATACGGCTAAGGATACAGTGGAGGCAGACTCTTCAACCACCGAAAATGCCGTTAAAAAGGCAGCCAAAGGGGTTTTGGGAAGCTTGCTAAAGGGGAAGAAAAAGGATTCGGTGGAATAATATCGGGATAAGTGGTTGAGTTGGTATCAGGTTATAAAACGCCATTGGCGGTCACCCATTTGAATTTGTACTGATCCGTGGGAAAAGACATCCTCTCCGATATGCGTTCAAGGCGCGAAGGCAACTTCATCAGGTAATCCCTGGCTCTTGCAGCTTCATCGGACAACCCCCTAACAAGGTCTATATTCCAATAGGCATTGAGCTTTTTGAGAATATCAATATAATCCTGTGCAGTGTAGACACCCAATCGCTGGGCACAGTTGGAAAAATTCTCAAAAGCCGTTCCTATGGTTCCTCCGGATTGCCGAAGGAAATGTGCTGGCATTACAATTTTCTTCTTCATCATATCCGCGAAGGCCAGGACCATGCCATTGGGATCACATTCAAGGATTACTTTTACAAATTCACGATAGGCCAGATGGTGGCGCATTTCATCTCCGGCAATAATGGTGCACATTTTACCCAAAAGCGCGTTTCCTTTCTTCTTCGCCATTAGCCCAACTCTTTTATGCGAAATATTAGTGGCCAGTTCCTGAAAGCTGGTATACACAAAATTTTTATACGGGTCCCGATCGGTTCCTATATCAAAACCATCGTTTATCAAGTGTTGCGTAGAGACCTCTACTTCCCGCATGTTTACCCGTCCGGATAAATAAAGATATTTATTCAGTACGTCGCCATGCCGGTTTTCTTCTGCGGTCCAGGCGCGAACCCATCTGGACCAGCTGTTGGGCTCCTCCTGCTGGCTGATCCCTTCCACATCCATTAGCCAGGATTCATAGGTAGGTAGCGCTTCTTCGGTAATAGTATCGCCTACAAGGGTCACCCAAAAGTCATAACCGAGTTCTTTGGCCTCTTCCCTTAGTTGTTCTACCGCATTGTAAAAATCATCGTCCTGGGAATCGGGAAGAAAATCCGAAGGTTGCCAAATTTCATTGATGGGGATAAGGAAATCTTCCATATATCCTTCCACTTTTGGGGCAATTGCCTCCATTACCTCCAGTCGCATATTCTTTTTAACCATTACTGCTTTTTGACAAAGTTCGGCATTAAATTACAGCTTTGGTCACAAAGCTTTGCTAAGAGTTGACCCTTCTGGGGTATCCCCGGAGGGCTTATGCAGGTATCTAGGGTGACTTAGAGGCTTTTAAAATAGCGATTTTGTTAGCGTCCCACCTGTTTAAGCAGCTCTTTTTTCACCTTCTTTGGCAAGTCATCCCAATGCACATCAAGCAACGCACCTTCCAAGGAATACAGGTAGTAACAAACGGAAAATGTCCTGTCCGGATGGCGTGCGCATATTTTTTGGTAAGCCTTCGCCGGGGTTATTTCGGCCAGGTCCGCTAACGAATGAATGCCTACTTCGTTGAGTCGTTTGAGTATGGTTGGACCAATGTTTTTTGCCCCTTTCAGACGGTTTCTTCCGGTTTCCTCCATAGCATTATTCCTGGGGAGGTGAAAACTTTACCAGGTCAATTCCAATACCGTTAGGGTCTTCAATGGCAAAATGCCTGTCGCCCCAGGGTTCGTCTCTTACATCCACTTTAATGGGTACACCTTTGTTTTTTAGTTCGTCGTACATCGCATCCACGTCGTCTACTTCCAAAGTCAAATACAAGCCTTGTCCACCGAATGGTTTATGAAAAAAGGGTTGTTGGGTCGGATGATAGGGCAGCAGAAAACTAAGTTCAGCCTGTCGGTTAGGCGTGTGCATCAAGAGGTAGAACTCGTTTTCAAACGTCACCCCAAATCCTAAATTTTCGGTATAGAAAGCCTTGCTTTCCGCTATTTTTTCCGTGAGAATACCTGCGTTGAGTTTCATGTTTTCCGTTTTCAAGTTAACAATGCTGCAAAGTTGCACATTGACAAAATGCTATCCTTGTAAAAAACGGACATCTTATCTTCCTAGGGCTTTGCCGGGCGTTACACCATAAAAGCTTTTGAATTCCTTTATGAAATGGGCCTGGTCATAATAGCCCAAATCAAAGAATAGTTTGTTTTGTCTCAGGCTTCGGGCGGATGGATTGGCCTTAAGAACGCTTTGAAAACGGACCACCTGGCTAAATGTTTTTGCGGTGTCCCCAACATAAAACTCAAAATATCTTCTGAGTTGCCTTGGGCTTAATCCTATGTCTAAATCCCTTTGAATATGGATCGCTCCAAAGTTTTTCAGAATAATATTCAGGGCATTTTGAAACCTGTCATCCAATACTACCCTGGTATTTTTCAGTAGTGTTATGAAATACGCATCCAGTTTGTCTTTGATCGCCTGGAAATCATCGCTATCCGAGAAATTATCGGTAATAAAGTTTGAGGTCTCTTTTAGGACTATCTCAAGTCTTTCAAAACGATTACTTAACGCTTTGGCATCTATTTTAAAAAGCGTGGGAAACTTTGTAGGTAAAAAACGAATACCTACATATTGAAAAGCGCGGTCAAGTGAAAATTCTGTGTATTTCCTGGAAAATCCCATCACAAAATTTTCCGAAGGGTTATCCAGTTGAAACAATATATCAATACAGCCGTCTGCGACTACCCTGTAGGTAAAGGGATCTTGTAGTCTTTCTGTTGTTTTTAGTTCCCAATAGCAGTAGATGATATCTTGCAGTCTTTTATCCGGTGCTACTTCCCGGTAATATACCTTTTGCCCTGTAGCGCTAACCGTTGGCTGAACAGGGCGGTAAAGTCGTGTTATGTTAAATGCATCTTTCAAGATGTGCTATGCGTATTACCTCACACTATTTACTGGATATACTGTCTTAGGCTGACTTAATTCAATCAAATCTCATACAATATAACTTCTCTGCTTTGAAATCTGATAAAATTTCAGAAGTCGCCCTTTTTTTTAAGCTTAATGTTAACTTTAATGTACTGTATTCCGTCTGTTTCCCGGACATCGGCAATCCAATTGAATTTTCCGGCTTTCTTTGCATCAAGACGTTGTGTTTCTGTAAGTGTTGGGTCATCGGACAGGAAAACCTTTTTTGCCCACTGTCGACCAAACATATCAGAGACCGTTGTGAAGTGGATGTGCGGGCCTTCCCGCCCTATATGGTCCGGTGCGGGCCGGATCGTTTTAAACTCAAAATTTCCTTGTTCATCGGTCTTTGCCCACCCTTGTAATCGCCAGGTATCCAACTCGGCATCATTTTCTCCAAAATCATACCCTTTAGCATCTCTATGGTAGGAATGCACAATAACGCCTACGGCCGGTGTTTCATCCGGGGTAAAAACGCTTCCTTTAATAACAAAGGGTGTTCCCGGTTCATTTTCCGGGGCAATCCTGCTGATAGCGGATATTTTAGAGGGTTTCATGGTATTGGCCTTGTTCCAGCTTTTCAACCACCTTTGGGCTACCTGACCATAGACGTTGTAGGTGAGGAACAAGGGTATCATTACAATGGATATAGTAATGGCCCTGATTTTATTCACAGCAGATATAACCGATATTTTCATAACAATTTGCTTTACCTCAAAACTATGGTATCAGCAGGGGTGTATTACATGGATGGCGTTGCCAAATGGCTCTATGGAGTAAAAAATATCCTCACTGGAGTAGTTCTTTCCATCTTGTTCTATAATGCCTGCTTAATCGAATCGTTTGGCCATTAGAAAGAAAGGCATCATAGTCTCCGTTTTTTCTTGATCTAAGTTCCCTGATAAGGTTTTTATTTACGATTATAGAACGGTGCACCCGCAAAAATAGCCTAGGGTTTAATACTGTTTCAAAGTCTTTGATCGTCCGGTTGTCAAAGTAACTATTGGTATTGGCTACAATAAGGGTATATGGCTTATGGGTTGAGATCAGTTCAATGGCTTGCGTAGGTAAGGAAATGGTAATAAGCCCTTGCTTTACCTTAATGTTTTCGGGATACATAGTGCTACTTGAAGCCCTTTGCACAGCTGTTTTGAAGGACTTTAAAAGAAATGGGGTCAGAAAGTAATAAAGGGCAAGAAGGCTAAATTCACTGGATAGTGCGCTATTGAAAATTCGAATAAACCGATGTGATGGTGAGAAAACAAAGTAGCTGACGGATACAAAGAAAGAGGTGAAAATCAGGATATGCAACAGGACGAGTACACCGCTTATCACCGGCATCAAAAAAATCAAGACCCCCTTATTCCATGGCTTGACATGCTCCAGCAACTTGGTTTCCAGGAACGTCAACGGCACCAGAAAGATCCAGATACAGTTGTACAACAAAGAATCTGAAAAATAGAAACCTGTATCCCGGATTTGGCTAAACAAGTAATCCTGTAGAACGGATAGCCCCATGATCAGGGTAAAAATGCCAATCCAGAACAGCTTTTTGTTGAGTTTGGAAAAATTGGCTAAAAAGGGGTTTTGTATGATCTGTTCCATAGTACGGTCTAGCTTACCGAATACCGCCAAATTAATGGGTAATCATTTTAAAGATAGCAAGAAAGCAGTAACTCGCCTCAAGGTCGGGCAGGTTATAGCCATTGTCAGGGTCAGTTTTTTATTTCAGTTTTTTCTCCAAGGATCCGATAAGTATTCCGAGGTCGTCTTCTATGATTTGCCAAACGATTTCCAAATCTATACCAAAGTATTCATGAATTATTCTGTTTCTGAAACCTCTCATTCTATCCCATTCAATTTCCGGATTTTCAGACTTGTATCTATTGTCTAATCGGTTAGCGGCTTCACCAATTATTTCAAAATTTCGAATAACAGCATCGACTGTTTTTTCATCTTTTTCAAAATTTTCAAAGGTCATTTCTTCGGTGTAGGACATAATCTTCCTGGCAGATTCAAGCATATCCTTAATCAACAGCGAATTGTCCCTTCTAGACATATATAAAATCAGATTGAATGGCCTTCAGATAGTGATCTTTAATACCTTTTTTTGAAACTAAGTCAACCTTTACACCGAGAGCGTTTTCAAGTTCATTGGCCAGGTCAATGAATCTGCTCCCAATTCTACCATCAAATTCAACCATAATATCAATGTCGCTTACCTCGGTTTGTTCATTTCGGGCATACGATCCAAAAAGTGCCATGGAAGAAATCGGATATCGTTTCTTTAAACGTAACTTAAGCTTGGAGAGTTTCTCTTTTATTTCCTGAGTTGAGTCCACAGTTAAAATTAATACTTTAAAAATAAATCCTTTCTAAATTGACCCTAACGGCTGGGCTAGGATTCCTACCTAACGGTAGGCAGGCACTGTCTACGACGAACAATCACAGGTCGTGAGAGGAAGGCATTCAGGGATGGATTATAGCTATTGTTAGCTACTACTTATTTATTTTATTCAAAAAGTTTGTCTTGCATGAACTCTCTTCTCTTTTCATTATCATTAAAAGTATGTATTAGGTTATTGTTACTGACAATTTTTAAGATTATTTCGCAAATGAATTTGAAAAATGGTGGTATTAAACTTAGTTCTACTTCCTTAATTGTTTCTCCATGTACTAGTTTTGACCTAATAGAATAATATTTTTTGACATATTTATATAACTCTTTTTTTTCTTCTTTTTCATTACCTGAAAAGTTGGCAACGTTGTATGCTATTTGATGAATTAATTCTGAATTTGAATGAGGCGCAAATAAAGTTTCAAGGACAATGGACAAAGAAATTCCTGTAAGCTCTAAAGAAAGAGTATGCCATGAAAAATAAAAAAAGTTCATCATATTATCAATTCTAGACTTCTTTACATTTGAAGTATAAGTTGATTTTATATTTTGCCATACTTTATCCAACATTTCTATACTATTATTGTCAAATTTTGAATGATAAACTGTTAGGTCATCAGTAAATTCAGTCAGACTATCGTATAGTGTATATGATACATGTGAAGTCTTAAAATCATCTTTTGAAACTATAACCCTGCAATGTCCTAAAGTACCTTTATAAATAATTGTAAGGAGATTTATAAAGGTTGTTGATAATGAATAATGTGATGATGAAGGCACAAATGAATAATCAGAGTCTGTATCATCATATAAGATTAATCCAGTATTAAAGGTATATGGTTCTCCATTATCGATATTATTTGACTCACATATTTTTTCATATAAACTTCCTACAGTGTGGGTATTAGGATTTACAAAACTTATCCCTTTGTCCAAGGTATATTCATTCTCATGATATTCCCAATTCAATAAATGAATAAGTATAACAGATTTCATATGAGTGTTTTCAGTTGTAGCTAACGGTCCGGCTCGTATGTTTTTTGTTACTCTTATTTAGAAATAATTGGAAAGGGACCTTAGGATAGGGGTGAATTATAGCCATTGTAGTGTATTTTTATTTCATATATTTTGATAAATTTTCAAAAAAAGAAGATGTCTGCCTTAAAATTTCGAGGTCAGTCTCGGAAATTCCATCGGGATGGAAATGCATAACATCATTTCTAATTCTTCTTATTTCATCTAAGCGTTTGATGAATGTTGAACGGTCAATGTTTAAGTCCATTACTTCCCAATTTTCAGGATTTTCCATAAGTCTTATATATTCCCCAAATGTCAAATCCGAAATTGATTCTACTTTTCTTGATGATTCGTCTTCTACACTAATTTCTTTTAGTTTTTCTTCTGAAAATTTTCCATTTAACAATTTTCGTATGTGATTTTCAATTTGTTCCAATATCAAAAAAGGTTCTGAAATAGTTATAAATTGCTCGCTAATGTCAGTTGAAGTAACAAGTCCACAAATACAATTCTTTTCGTCTCTAACTAAGACGACTTCTTTGTTGATTATAATTTTAACCGCATCAAAAATTGACATTTCGTGAGTGATTTCGGTTACATCTTTTTTCATAAAATCTCGCACTAAAGTCTTGTCTCCACCGTGTATTAAATTGTTTCCAATAGTTTCCCAAGTTATTATTCCGTCAACTTTATAATCGCTACTCATCACAGGAAGTTGTGAATAATCGTGCATTAACATTAATGTGGTTGCTTCTTGAAGAGTACAATCCATATGTACTTTTACAGGTTTTCTATTTGCTGATGGTAAAAGCCTTACTCTTGAAACTGGGTCATATTCGTTGATTTCTTTTTCGATTTCAGAAGTTTCTTGTTTTTTAGAAGTTTTCGGTCTTTTCTTTAATGAAACTTGAGTGTCCATATAAACACTCAAAAAATCTGGTGATGTGAACAAATCATTTTGTTGAAAAAAATGTTTCATTCTCATTACATTGTACTTGGTTCTTTTTTCAAACCCAAAACTATAAAGAAGTTGACGTGGCGAAATTTTTATTCCTTCGTTTTTGTCAGCTTGATTAATTTTCTCTAATAATTCTTCTCTTGTCATATGTTTTTATCAAATGCACTACAACATAGGAATAAAGACCATAGTCTTTATTTCTTTTATAAATTTAACGGAATTTCCCAAAGACGCCCTTCCACCGTAATTTTCGGATAAACCTCCCTTCTTTGGGACTTACAAACCGGGGTTCTCGCCGGATCCAAGTGCCAAAGTATCCTAAGAGACCTTGTAGAAACACCGCCGGTGTTTTTGCCTGCCCTGCCATCTTAAAGAGGGCCAATTTGGCCAGGGGCCAGCCATAGCGCATTTTGTATAAGGCCTCCCCTTTGGCGCGATAATTTTTACGCTGGTAGCCATGTCCAGTGGGCCGCAGGTGTTTCACCACCAGACTTTCGTCGGTTTGCACCTCAAAATCATGGTATTGGCAGAGTAGTACATCTACCGTATCCCAGCCCGTACCGGGGCGAAGCCCTTCCATCAATTCAAAAACCTGCCGGTGATAGAGTTTTACCGGACCCCTTATATGGCTTTTTTTAGCAATGTTTTCATAGACCCATTGCCCTTTCTTTTCTACGTACAACAGCCCGGAACACATGCCTAACAGCCAGTTGGCCCGAAAATGGTTTCGCATCTTTTCAAAATAATCAGGGGGAAGGAGAATATCTGCATCAAACTTGCCGATGAGGTCATAGTCCCCGGAAACGTACCGCACCCCAAAATTAAAAGTGTCCACCACCTTTTTCCCGGGAATGTGGGCGTTTGTGCTTTTTCGTTGTACGGCGGTGATCCAGGGATGGTCTTGCGCAAAAGCGGTGGCAATGGTAAAAGTGGTATCGGAGGAATTGTCATCTACAACAATCAGTTCCTCCGGCGGTTGGGTTTGGGCCACAAAGGAATTCAGACAGTCCCGCAGGTAACGCGCTTCATTATGAGCAGGTATGATAACACTGACTTTCATCAGGTTAAAATTCCAAAAAACAAATCACAAAATCCAATACTTGAGATTTGAGATTTGAGGTTTGGGATTTGTCACTTTGCTTTTCGTTCAGCATATACAATGTAGTATCGATTGGTGAACCACCGTAATAAAGGACGTAGCCCTATTCTTTTTGTGGGATTGGTCCATTGTAGAGAGTCCTTGATCTCCCATCCGGCTTTTTCCAATAGCCAATCAAATTGCCAGGCCTCAAATTCGTGGTAATGTCTATCCCAGGGGTCAGTTTTACTCCGATAGGCCGTGGCAAACCACAAACGTAAGGGGATGCTGGCCACCAGTTTGTTGGCCTTGATCTCCCGTAATACATTGAAGGGGGCTACAAGGTGCTCAAAGATCTCAAAAGCGGTCACCACATCAGCCGTAGCGGTATTTACCCGGGTAAAGTCCACATCCAGGTCTTCGCCTAGCGTATTTTCTATGGTATACCCTTCCTTTTTAAGGATCTCGGAAAACGGATTTTCCACACCCAGATCCAGGATAGCTTCTGAGGTGGCGATATGCTTTTTTAAAAATTGCAGCGTAAGCCGGTAGCGTTTGTGCGGAAATTTACCTTCGTACATAAAGGCGAAATTCCAAAAAACCAATTACAAATCCCAATTTTGGACGTAGTATTAATAGGCCCTAGCAGCGATACAGGATACAATTTATGTTCATCCCGGCCCCTACACTTGCGAATAATACCACATCCCCTTTTTCAATGCTATGATCCGCTATTTTCCCCCTTTTGACCCGGTCAAACAATGTAGGGATGGTGGCAACAGAACTATTCCCGGTTTTATGGATCATCATGGGCATTATAGTATCGGGCATGGGGTGTTTATATAAACGGTATAAGCGTTTTATGATGGCTTCATCCATTTTTTCATTGGCTTGATGGATGAATATTTTTTTTACTGCTTCAATAGGAATATCACTTTTATCCAAACAGGCTTTCATAGCGTTGGGCACATGAGTGCAGGCAAACTCATAAACTTTACGGCCGTACATTTTTACGTAGCGCGTATCCGGGCAACTATCCGGATGATAACCTTTGTCAAAAAATAAATGATAGGCCTCTCCATTGGCATGGGTTTCAGAGGCATGGGCCAAAATTTCCCCATCGTGTGCTGTTTGTTGTATTATGGCTGCCCCTGCGCCATCCGCATAGATCATACTGTCCCTGTCACTGGGGTCAATGATGCGTGAAAGTGTTTCCCCGCCAATTACCAGGCAGGTCTTGGCCATACCGCTTTGAATAAAAGCAGTGGCCTGGATCACACCTTCAACCCATCCCGGGCAACCAAAAATCATGTCGTAGGCTACGCAGGAAGCATTTTGTATTTGCAAAAGGTGTTTTACCCTAGTGGCCAAACTGGGTAGGGTATCCCCTTGAATTTTTCCCGTAGACAGGTCCCCGAAATTATGGGCGAAAATGATGTAATCAATGGTTTCTTTGTCCACTCCGGCATCTTCAATTGCCTTTTCCGCAGCCAGCACACCCATATCCGAGGTATTTAGCTCCGTTTGGGCATACCGTCGTTCCTGGATACCTGTGATGGATTCAAATTTTTCAATTATCGTGGCATTGCTTTGCACCAGCGCAGTACCATCGCGATCCCGGAAATCGTGTTCTAAAAAATCGTCATTTTTAGTAATTATTGAGGGTAGGTAACTACCCGTACCTGTTATTCCAATCTTCATGTCTTACCCCTTTAGCTGACCGAAGGTAGGGCTTAGGACATTGATAGTGAGGAAGGGATAAAAAAATAGCCCGATGTCCAAACTACGAAAAGGGTTGAAAAAACGTAGGGGAGTCAGGTCTTTTTAATAGTCAGTACTTCCAGGCTACCGTATGCAATGCTTTTCAGACTTCCGCATATTCCTCCACACTCGGACAGGTACAGATCAAATTACGATCCCCAAAAGCTTCATCAGTGCGTCGTACCGATGGCCAGAACTTGTTTTCTGCTACGTACGGCATGGGGAATGCAGCTTTTTGGCGACTATAGGGAAAAGTCCAATGGTCTGCAGTTAGCATGGCCAGCGTATGTGGTGCATTTTTAAGAATATTGTTGGGCTCCTCTGCGGTTACCTCGTCAATTTCTTCCCGTATGGAAAGCATAGCATCACAAAAACGGTCCAGTTCTGCCAGAGATTCACTTTCCGTGGGTTCTATCATCATGGTGCCGGCCACAGGGAAAGAAACTGTTGGCGCATGAAAACCGTAATCCATTAAACGCTTGGCGATATCGATCACCTCTATTCCGTTTTCTTTGAAAGGCCGGCAATCAACAATCATTTCGTGGGCAGCACGTCCTCTTTCGCCGGTATACAGTACTTCATAGGCACCATGCAGTCGTTCTTTGATATAGTTGGCATTAAGAATAGCTATTTTGGTAGCATCCGTCACGCCTTTGGCTCCCAGCATCCGGATATAGCCATAGGAGATCAAACAGGCCAGAGAACTGCCCCAGGGAGCGGCGGAAATAGCGGTTATCGCTTTTTCCCCACCGGTAGGAATTACAGGATTGGTAGGAAGGAAAGGTTGTAGCTGTGCTGCAACACAAATGGGCCCAACACCCGGACCACCACCACCATGAGGGATAGCAAAGGTTTTGTGCAGGTTGAGATGGCACACATCTGCGCCAATAGTGGCCGGATTGGTTAGTCCTACCTGGGCATTCATATTAGCGCCATCCATATACACCTGGCCTCCATGATCATGGATCAATTGAGTAATGTATTTGATGGACGATTCAAAAACCCCATGGGTAGAAGGATAGGTAACCATCAATGCCGCGAGATTATCGGAATGTTGTTTCACCTTTTCCTCCAGGTCAATCACATCAATATTTCCTTTTTCATCCGTTTTGGTAACTACCACTTGCATGCCGGCCATCACCGCAGAAGCGGGGTTGGTACCGTGAGCCGAAGCCGGGATAATACAAATATTGCGATGCCCTTCTCCTCTGGATTCGTGGTAAGCGCGAATGGTCATAAGACCGGCATATTCGCCCTGGGCTCCCGAATTGGGTTGCAAAGAAGTGGCGGCAAAACCGGTGATCTCCGTAAGGTATTCCTCCAGGGCGGTAAGCATGATCTGGTAACCTTCCGCCTGGTCCAGGGGGACAAAAGGATGAAGATTGCCCCACTGCCCCCAGCTCAAAGGGAGCATTTCCGTTGCAGCATTCAATTTCATGGTACAACTGCCAAGGGAAATCATACTGTGATTTAATGAGAGGTCTTTGCGTTCCAGCTTTTTAATATAGCGCATCAATTCGGTTTCCGAGTGATAGCTATTAAAGACCTGGTGCTCCAAAAAGGGGGATGTTCGCTCCAGGGAAGCGGGAATACCTTGCGTATATGAAGTTTCCGCTCCGGGATTTCCCATATTTTCGAATATGGAAACCAGGGTAGCGATATCGGTGTCCGAAGTAGCTTCATGTATGGAAATAGAAACGGTTTGGGCATCGATATAATTCAGGTTCACTTCAGCCTTCAGCGCCTTTTGCTGTACTGCATCCGTGGCAGTTACTTTTAAGAGGAGGGTATCAAAAAAAGCAGTGTTCTGCTGAACCACACCCATGTTGGCCAGTTGTTCCGCCAGCCGTTTTGTTTTGGCGTGTACATTTTCGGCAATAGATCGAATCCCTTTGGGGCCATGATATACTGCATACATGCCCGCCATCACGGCCAGGAGTACCTGAGCGGTACAAATATTAGAGGTGGCCTTGTCCCTTTTTATATGTTGCTCACGGGTTTGCAGCGCCATTCTAAGCGCGGAGTTGCCATCGGTGTCTTTGGTTAACCCAATAATTCTTCCCGGAATACTGCGCTTGTACGCGTCTTTAGTAGCAAAAAAGGCAGCATGGGGCCCACCGTAACCCATGGGGATACCAAAACGCTGGGTGGTACCCACAACAACATCCACACCCCACTCTCCGGGGGGAGTCAGTAAAGCCAGGCTTAAGATGTCCGCAGCTACCGCTACTTTAATGCCATTTTCTTTTGCCTTTTCCGCAAAAGCAGCATAGTCATCTACCTGACCGAATTTTCCGGGATACTGTAGTAAAGCTCCGTAAAAAGAGGGGTCAAAGTCAAAATCTTCAGGATTACCCACAATCAATTCAATACCTATGGGGGCAGAACGGGTTTGCAGCAGGCTCATTGTTTGTGGGAGCACTTCTTCGGAAACAAAAAATCTAACCACCCCTTGCTTTTTCTGATCCCTTGAGCGCAAGTCGTACAACATGGTCATTGCTTCGGCAGCTGCAGTACTTTCATCCAGGAGGGAAGCATTGGCAATTTCCATCCCGGTTAGGTCGCATACCATGGTCTGGAAATTGAGTAGCGCCTCCAGGCGCCCCTGTGCAATCTCTGCTTGATAAGGGGTATATGCGGTGTACCAACCCGGATTTTCCAGAATGTTTCTTTTAATAACCGAGGGGGTCAGGGTATCATGGTATCCTAAGCCGATATAGGTTTTGAATACTTTGTTTTTGTACGCAAGCTGTTGGATATGGTTCAGAAATTCGTGCTCGCTAATGGCCTTTGGTAAGTCCAGGTTTTTGGTAAGCTGGATATCATCCGGGATAGTTTGTTCCATCAATTCGTCCAGATGGGTCACTCCCACTACTTCAAACATCTTTTGGAGGTCTTCCTCCCGTATTCCAATATGCCGTAACGCAAAAGATTCCGTATTCATAAGTATTAACCAATAAAGTGCACAAAATTACGGATTAATTCAGTGAAAACCGCTCTGCATAATCCGTTCAAAATCAAAGTTGTTAACCAAAAAATCCATCTATAACAACAATCGGTACTTTTGTTGAATGCGGTGGCCTCGTAAGATTTTTAAGTTTTATCTGGATGCCAGTATCCATGTGGCTTTAGCTGTGGTTTCCCTCTATTGGGTTACCCTGGAAAACCTCAACATTCCGGCAAATTATCCTTTAACCCTTTTTTTGTGGTGCGGCACTGTGGTGTGCTATAATTTTATAAAATACGGCGTAGAGGCCGATAAATATTTTATAGTAACCAAACCCTATCACAAGAGTATTCAGATTTTTAGTTTTTTGGTTTTTGGGGTGGCCGTTTTCTTCTTTTTTCAACTGCCTCCAAAGTTGTGGGGACCTTTGCTGACTCTTACGCTGCTTTCCGGCTTATACGCTATCCCCTTCTTGCCAAGCTCAAGAAACTTAAGAAGCCTGGGTGTAGTAAAAATTGTCCTGGTGGCACTGGTGTGGATAGGACTCACGGGGGTGTTGCCGGTACTGGAAAGTGGAATAACCTGGGATTTTGAGGTGCTACTACTGTTACTAAGACATTTTTTTTTGGTACTGGTCTTAATGCTTCCCTTCGAAATACGGGATATGCACTTTGATCCTCCCCAATTACGCACCCTCCCCCAACGTTATGGCGTAGCTCGCACTAAGGCCATCGGCTATATTCTGCTAGTATCGTATGGGATAATGGTGTTTATGTCGGGTAACTTAGCCATTTGGCCTAATATGATCATACATTGCCTTGTGTTACTCTTCTTATTTCTTGCGTTGTGCAAAGCCAAAGACCAACAACATCGTTATTTTGCTGCCTTTTGGGTGGAGAGCATTCCTATAGCAATGGCGCTATTGTATTATTTGTTTAACAACCCCTAGGAAGATATTACAAATGTTTCTTCAAAGCCTCCTTCATTTCTTCTTTGTCAGATTCCGGTAAAGTTTGCAGGTTGGCCTTTTCGCATAAAGACGTTAGTTTGCTGTTCTTTGCAGAAAATTCAGCACACTCCTTACAAAAGAATAAATACACATTAAGTTGCAGTAGTTCCCACCAGGTAGCTTCTCCATACTGACTTTTGGTGCAAATTTTCTTTGCCTTTTCACGAGATATTCTCATACGTCTAAAACCATGTTTGATTCATACAACCCATAAGCGTCGTACGTGCTCTATGGATCATAACCCATAAATTGGACGGGTTAATTCCTAATTCATTACAGATATCTTCCGTACTCATTCCCTGAATGGTTTTCATTTTAAACACCAGGGATTGTTTTTTGGGTAATTTTCCCAAGCATTCTTGAATGGCCATACCCAGTTCTTCATTTTCAATGGTAGCATCGCCCCCTTTGCCAAAAGGATCTGCCACGCGTTCTTCCAACCAATCCCCATCTTCTTCACTTCCGGAATTGTAATTCATCCTGACCTCTGCTTTCCCTTTTTTGGAATTGATTTTACGATAATGGTCAATTACCTTTCGTTTCAGAATAGCGATCAACCAGGTACGTTCTGCGGCATCTCCTTTGTAATTTTTGGCCGAATTCAGGCCAGCGAAAAATGTTTCCTGGACCAAATCTTTTGCAATTTCGGAGTCGCTTACTCTTGCTACCGCATAATTGTAAAGATAATCCGCATAATTGTCTACCCAGTTTTCAGGATGTAGTTCGTAGCGCTGCATTTGTGATTTAAACCGTTTCAAATGTACTAGATTTTGGGAAATAAGTTTTCCAATCGTTTATGAAACAAAGCACCGCAAAAGAAATCACAAAAAGTTCACGGTTGCCAATATCTTGTTTTTTGGAATAGGATATTACGCGAAATAGTACTTTAAGAGGAAAGTGAAATCCTGTAGGAGATAGAGCTGTGGTATTTTTGCTAACTTCAAACACACGAGGACACTAACTGTATTGTTTTCATGGATTTTAATGTTGAAGCAGATTTAATACCACTTTTAGAGGGACTGGTAACCGGCTTAAAACCGTACGCGCAGGCACAAGATGTGGATTTAGTTTTTCATGCCGAAACGGATACGTTGTCGGCGTCCTATAATCCACAAAAAGTATTATCGGAGATCACCGTGCTGTTGAGTAAGGTTATAACGTTTACTCCGCAAATGTATGGTGTTACTGTCACGGCACGCTCAGGTAAGAAAGGAAATAAAAAGTGTTTGCTGGAGGTTTGTAATTCGGGCGTTAATCTCTCAAAATTGGGGGAAATCATTGCCTCGGTATCTCGAGGCCTTTCCGTAGAGGAGCTTCCTAAAGGTACCCGATTTACTATTGAGATTCCAGTAGCCGAAGAAATAGCCGCTACTGGTCCTACTAATAAGGATAGTCTTTTGCCAAAACAGTTTCCCCAATATTATAATGAAATTCACAAACGGTTAACTCTTCATTTTGATCATACCGATAAAATACAGCAAGCCGCAGAAGCGCAAGGACCCAAGCACGGTATTTTTATGAAGAAGGTAAACGCGGTGATTCATGCTAATTTGGACAATTGTGAATTTTCGGTGGATGATCTGGCTGATGCGATGGCGTTAAGTCGGGCACAATTGTACAGAAGGGTAAAACACCTTGCACATATGTCACCCAGTGCCTATATCAGGTTTACCCGTTTGCAGGAGGCCAAACGATTACTACACAGTAAAGCGCAAGATTACAACGTGACCGAGGTGAGTTATTCTGTCGGTTTTTCAAACGTTAGCCATTTTACACGATCCTTTAAAAAACAATTTGGGATGAACCCCTCCAGCTTTATACGATAAACGCAACATAAGGTCAAAAACATGCAACCGTATATCAAGCGGCACAAAAGTTTCCCCACTATTTTTAGGTAGTTATTAATTAAACACTGTAACCACATGGAAAACTTAAAGAAGAACAGAGAGTTCATTATCCGTTATTTTAATGGAATATCCGGAGTTGAAAAGACTCGTGAACTTTGCCAGCGGTATACCACCGATGAAAAATTGATAGAGCATATTCAGTTTTTTGATGGTGCTTTCCCCGGATACGAGCTGTTTATTGAAGAAATGGTAACCGAAGGGAATAAGGTAGTGGTCAGAGGGCGTGCAACGGGCTACCATACGGGAAATTTAAATGGCATACCCCCAACGGGAAAAAAGATGGATTTGCCTTTTATTATTCGCTATACTATTAGCAATGATAAGATCACAGATCATTGGATCTTGGCAGATCAGATGATCTTAATGGAACAGTTGGGTGTGATGCCCAAAGAAACTACGCAACCTGATTTTTGAAACCTGAGGCATGAGAATACTACAGTTCTTATTTACAATGATGGTCCTGTCAGTTTCAGGACAGGAGACAAAGGGCTCCGGTGAGGAGGAGAAAATAAAAGAAGTCATCATTGGTGAAACAGCAGCTTATGAAGAAGGAAGTATAGACAAGTGGAGGAATGTGGTCACGCAGTCTCCTAAAATGACGTACCTCTATGGTTTGCAAGATGGTACAACAGGGCATGTGGTGGGTTTTAAAGCATTAGAAAAAATGATACTGGAATGGATAGCGGACAAAGAAAAATCGGATTATAAGACCATAGAACGCACGCATTGGAATATCAAGATTACCGGTAATACAGCCTGGGCCACTTATAAAGAAAAGGCTATGGTAGATGGTGAAATGCTGATAGGGGAAGAAATACGAATACTGGAAAAAATCGATGGTAAGTGGAAGATTGATTTGGTTGCCTTTATTTTTTAAATGTATTTCGGTAAGATGTTAAGGGAAAAAACACCAGGTGTAGCCGTATTGTGTTTTTTGATTTCCAGTGTGCTTTTTTGCCAAAAAAGTACCGGGACAGGTAAAATTATGGCATTTCGACCCCTGACGTTATTAGAAGGGACTAATCCTAAGGATTTGGAGCGTTTTGCCAGAGAGCAGTTGACTCCCATCTTTAAGAACGAAGTAGTAGGAGTGGAATCATACATCATTAAGGGGCAACGTGGGGATAACAAAGGGCAATATGTACACCTATTGCTTTTTGACAATGAAGTTACGCGTAATTTTTACTTTCCGTTTGAGCATTCGGGAGAGGACAATATCTCCGAAGAGGCCTTAAAACTATGGCGAAAAGGACAAATAATGTTGTTGGATAGCTTGCCTAAATATGTAAAACCCCTGGAATCCCTCCAAAACTATACGGATTATATTTATTTGGAACAGTAATGGCAAAAATACTTGTCTCTTGTGCTGCAGCGGATGGCCATGTACATCCTTTTATCCAGGTGATTTCTCATTTGATCAAATGTGGGCACAAAGTGGTTTGGATATGTGGTTTAGCTTACCAGGAGAGAATTGAGGCCACAGGGGCACGCTTTGTGCCTTTTCCCAGTTCGTTTGACCCTAAAGGGATGCCCATTTACGATTTTAAACCCGAGTTAAAAAAATTGAAGGGTATTGCCCAGATCAAGTTTTATGTAAAAACCTGGTGTTATGATATGGCATTACCTACAATGGCAATCCTAAAGAATATCCGGAAAAGTTTTGAGCCGGATCTCTATATCAGTGATCCCATGATATATGCGCCTTACTTTGAAGCAGAAATTTTAGGGAAACCTAGTATCAATCTTCACGTCATACCTTTAACAGTTTCAAGTAAAGATCATGGGCCTTTCGGCACGGGTATTGGGCCGCCGAATTCTTTTTTTGGAAAGCTTCGAATACAACTTTTGTATCGTATCGGCGACTTGATTTTTCGGGACTTGAAAAAACATTGTGATGCTATCAGGAGTGGGTTGGGTCTACAACCGTACCATCATATTTTTGATGGTTTTCTTCAAAATGCGACTACTGTTTTTACCACCACCGTTGCCGGATTTGATTACCCCCGTAGTGATATGCCTGAAAACATCAAATATTTAGGGCCAATACTACCCAAAGCTAAGTCGGATTTTGAGGTACCCGACTGGTGGGATGAATTAAAAGAGGAAAATCCGGTAATTCTGGTCAACCAAGGTACTATTGCTAATGATATTACCGAATTGATCTTGCCCGCTATCCAGGCATTCAAAAACGAATCGGTTTTGGTAGTCGCGGTTCCCGTAAATGAAGCCATACCGGACTTGCCCAAAAACGTTAAAGTTGCAAAGTTTATACCTTTCGCAAACATATTACCTTACGTGGATGTTATGGTAACCAATGGCGGATTTGGCGCTACACATATGGCCCTTGCACATGGTATTCCTATGGTTTCCTCAGGAGGGAGTGAAGACAAAATGGAAGTTGCTGCCCGGGTGGCGTATTCCGGTTGTGGAATAAATCTTAAGAAAATAAGACCGTCTCCTTCTGAAATCAAAAGTGCGGTTTTCCAAGTGCTTCAAAATTCCACATATGAAGAAAACGCAAGTAGGCTAAAACAAGAAATCGAAGGGTATCATCCTTTAGAATTATTTGCACAAACTGTTACTGAATTAAGTTAAAGGGTTAGCCTGCTTTTTCCAATAATCCGGCACGCTCTAACAAGGCCTCCAATTTGGGTTCTTTCCCTCGGAAGCGTTTATAGAGCACCATTGGTTTTTCAGTACCGCCTTTGGAAAGGATATGCTCTTTAAATTTCCTCGCGATTTCCGGATCAAAAACACCGTGTTCCTTAAAATAGGCAAAGGCATCAGCATCCAGGACTTCAGCCCATTTGTAGCTATAATACCCGGAAGAATAGCCGCCCTGGAAGATGTGAGCGAATGCTGTGCTCATGCAAGTTTCCGGGGTATCGGGATACAATTGTGTCCCTTCAAAGGCGCGAAGTTCAAATTGCTTGATATCCTCAATTCCGGAAGGGTCAGCCTCATGCCAGGCCATGTCCAACAGGGCAAAACTGATCTGGCGTAGCGTTTGCATACCTTCCTGGAAAGTGGCGGATTCCTTGATCTTTTTCACCAGTTCCATGGGGATAGGTTCCCCGGTCTCATAATGATAGGCAAAAAGTTCCAGGGCTTCTTTTTCATAACACCAGTTTTCCATGATCTGACTGGGGAGTTCTACAAAGTCCCAATAGACAGAAGTCCCGGAAAGGCTGGGATAAGCTGTATTGGCCAGCATACCGTGAAGCGCATGACCAAACTCATGGAACAAAGTAGTGACCTCATTAAAGGTGAGCAAAGAAGGTTGAGAGGGCGTAGAAGGTGTAAAATTACATACATTGGAGACATGGGGGCGGATATTTTTGCCCTCCTTTCTGAACTGGGATTTAAAAGAAGTCATCCAGGCACCGTTCCGTTTTCCGGGGCGGGGATGAAAATCGGCATAGAATAAAGCGATGAATTCCTGTTCCTGGTCATAGACCCTAAAAGTTTTCACATCCTCGTGGTAGGTTTCCACATCAAAAACTTCCTGAAAACGAAGTCCAAATAGTTTCTCCGCTACTTTAAACACCCCTTCAATGACCTGTTCCAGTTTAAAATACGGTTTGAGCTTTTCATCATCCAATTGGAACAACTCTTGCTTTAATTTTTCGGAATAGTAGGCGCTGTCCCATTTCTCCAATTGTGTAAGACCGTCCAATTCCCTGGCAAAAGTTTGTAATTGTGCAAACTCCAGTTCTGCCGCCGGTTTCGCTTTTTCCAATAATTCGTTCAGAAACGAATAAACTTTTGCCGGTGTTTCTGCCATACGTTCCTCCAACACAAAGTGGGCATGGCTACTATAGCCCAGTATATTGGCCCGTTCATGTCTAAGTTGCACGATCTGCAACACATTTTCCCGGTTGTCCAGTTCATTCCCTTGAAATCCCTTACTGCCAAATGCAAGGGCCAGTTCCTTTCGAAGCTCCCTTTTTTTAGCGTATTTCATGAAGGGAATGTAGCTGGGGTAATCCAGGGTAATTAGCCAACCTTTTAACCCTTTGGTTTTGGCCCGTTCGGCAGCGGCTTCTTTAGCTCCTTCGGGTAAACCTTCCAGATCGGTTTCCTGGCTTAGATGCAGCTGATACTTGTTGGTTTCGGCTAGTACGTTTTCTCCAAATTTGAGCGTTAGTTTTGCCAGTTTGGCATCTATATCCCTTAGCCTGTTCTTTTGTTCCGGTAGCAGGTTGGCTCCGTTTCTACTGAAATTCTTGTATTTCTTTTCCAACAAGGTTTGTTCTTCCACTGTCAAATCCAGGTGGTCTTTTTGGGCGTACACGGATTTTACCCGATCAAACAGTTCTGCGTTAAGAATGATATCGTTTTGGAAGGCTGACAATACCGGGGATATTTCCTGGGCTATCCCTTGAATTTCGGGGTTGGTCTCCGCTGCATTTAAATTAAAAAACACACTGGACACCCTGTCCAATTGATACCCGGCATACTCCAGGGTGGCAATGGTATTTTCAAAGGTGGGAGGTTCCGGGTTCCGGACAATAGTATCAATTTCGGATCGGGCTGCTGCTATGGAGGCTAAAAGGGCAGGTTTAAAATGTTCGTCCTTGATTTTGTGGAAGGGAGCCTCATCAAAAGGCGCTAAAAGCGGATTTTTCATAGATTTTTAACGTTCAACTTGAGATTTAACATCAACTGTATGCTGTGAATTTTTGGAAATAGCAGGATGGATCAACCGGAAATTCCAATGGGTTATTTGGAATTTTTTATCTCTTCGGCCCCTTTGATCACTTTTTCTTTTAACCCCTGCTTGTAGACCTCAATTTTATCCAAAACGCATTGGTCCGCGCTTCCAATGATCTGGGCGGCTAATATCCCTGCATTTTTAGCCCCGTTAAGCGCTACGGTGGCCACGGGTACGCCTCCAGGCATTTGCAAAATGGAGAGGACGGAATCCCAGCCATCAATGGAATTGGAACTTTTTACAGGGACGCCAATTACCGGTAAGGGGGAAAGGGAAGCTACCATTCCGGGCAAATGTGCTGCACCGCCAGCCCCGGCAATAATAACAGCGTATCCCTGGGTATGGGCGGTTTTTCCGAACTCAAACAGTTTCTCCGGGGTGCGGTGGGCCGAGACAATATCCACATCTACCGGAATGTCAAAACCCTTTAAGATTTCTACGGCTTCCTGCATCACCGGCAGGTCGCTGGTACTACCCATAATAACGGCTACTTTACTCATAATGCTTCACTATCAAATTTCAAGATACAAATTCCAATAAAGGGAGTTGAAATTTAGCCCGATTAGTCATCGGGATGATTTATTGTGATTGCGAAATCACCCTAATTTTTTCCTTTACCTGTTGGGCAATTTCTCGAGCCCTTTCGATATTTTCATTTACAATGGTTACATGGCCCATCTTTCGAAAAGGCCTTGTTTGTTTTTTGCCGTAAATATGGGGTGTTACTCCCCTTTTGGCTAAAATATCCTCAATATTTTCATACACCACATCACCAGTATGCCCATCGGTTCCTACCAGATTTACCATAACCCCTGCGACTTTACTTTCAGTTAGACCCAACGGTAAGCCTAAAATACATCGAATATGCTGCTCAAACTGGTTGGTATAACTGGCTTCGATGCTATAATGGCCACTATTGTGAGGTCGGGGGGCTACTTCGTTGACCAAAATGTCATTTTCATAGGTTTGAAACATTTCTACAGCCAACAACCCCACATGTTCAAAACTTTCCGAAACCTTTAGCGCTGTTTCCTGAGCTTTTTTGGCCACTTCTTCATCAATTCGAGCCGGACAGATCACATATTCCACTTGGTTAGCTTCCGGATGAAACTCCATTTCAACCACGGGGTAGACTTTGGTTTTACCCTTGGCATTTCTTGCCACGATGACGGCCAATTCATTCCTAAAACTGACTAGCTCTTCGGTAATGCACTCCACATTGGGCAATCCCTCCAAATCTTCTATTTTTCGAATGATTTTCACGCCTTGCCCATCATAGCCAAATTGTGCGCTTTTCCACACAAAAGGCAATTCCAAGCCACCATTGGTTATGCTCTTCCTGATTTCCGAAGTATAAGCAAAACGGGAAAAATCAGAGGTAGGAATGTTATGGTCCCGATAAAAGAGTTTTTGCGTCGCCTTGTTCTGAATAGTTCTAAGTACCTGGGATTGCGGAAATACCTGAATCCCTTCATTTTCCAACTTTTCCAGGGCATCCACATTTACATTTTCAATTTCTATGGTCAGGAGGTCCACATTTTTTCCAAAATGGTAAACGGCATCATGATCCATAAGATCCCCGAGAACAAATTCGTTACAACCAATCTTGCAGGGAGCCTCCGGGGAAGTATCCATAACTTTGGTATGTACATCCCATTTTCGGGTTTCGTAGAGTAGCATCTTTCCGAGTTGCCCCCCTCCGAGAATCCCCAATGTAAAATCTGAAGAGAAATATTCCATAAATCAGCAGCAGAGTTGCAAAAATCCAATCAAGTTGTAAAAATTCAATCGAGTTGTAAAAATAGTGCGATTTGCAGAATTCCATACAGCAACCGATGAAAAAGAAGCTCTTAAAAATAGTATCTTTGCCCCCCTCAACGCTATACGAACATTGTGATTAAGCTACACGACAAAGAATTTACTCCTTTTTTGAGCGAAGCAGAGATTACTACTGCCGTAGCGAAAATTGCAGCGGAAGTGGCCCGGGACTACAAAAATGAAGTACCCATTTTTGTGGGGGTGCTCAACGGGGCCTTTATGTTTGTATCCGATTTTCTGAAGGCATATGAGTACCCTTGCGAAGTAACCTTTGTAAAATTGAGCTCTTATCAGGGGCTTACTTCTACCGGTATTGTGGAAACTTTGTTGGATATCTCGGAAGATATTGAAGGACGCACCATTATTATTCTGGAGGATATTATCGACACCGGGCGTACTTTACAGCAACTGGTTCATTTGTTTTCAGGCAGCAATGTAAAGGAATTTAAAATTGCTTCCCTTTTTTATAAAAAGGAGGTGTACAATGGGGAGTACACCATAGACTATGTAGGAATTGAAATTCCCAACAGTTTTATTGTGGGCTATGGTTTGGATTATATGGAGTTGGGTCGGAATTTAAAAGCAGTATATCAATTAAACCAAACAGATATGATTAATCTAGTGCTTTTTGGAAAGCCAGGAGCAGGAAAGGGTACTCAAGCAGGGTTTTTAAAGGAAAAATATAGCTTAAAGCATATTTCCACCGGAGATGTATTTCGCTATAACATTAAAAATGGTACTACATTGGGCAAGTTGGCCAAGTCTTATATAGATAAAGGGGATTTGGTGCCGGATGAAGTAACGATAGATATGTTAAAGGATGAGGTGGAAAAAAATCCGGAAGCAGCTGGATTTATCTTCGATGGTTTTCCCAGAACGGTAGCACAAGCTGAAGCACTGGACAATTTTCTCGAAAGCAAAAACATGAAAATCAATGCTACCATTGCTTTGGAGGCAGATGAGGAGATTTTGGTACAACGCCTTCTGGAACGTGGAAAAGAAAGTGGGCGTAGTGACGATCAGGATGAAGAAAAAATTCGGAACCGGTTTGAAGAATACAATCAAAAGACGGCCCCTTTAAAAAACTTTTACGAGGCACAGGGGAAGTTTCACACCGTCAATGGTATTGGGGATATTGCTGAGATAACCGGACGCCTGGCAAAGGTGATAGATGATCTTGGTTAAATTATCCAAATAGCAAAAGAATGCCGGAAGAAGTAATACCTCCCAAATACGCTTTTAAAGGTTGCTTCATTACAGGATGTTCGGCAGTTTTGATTTTTATTATTGTGGCGGTGGTGTATTTGGTGTATCTCTTTTATTTTGATGACTCCCTGGATTTTGAATGATATTTGATAGAGGCAAAACCTTACCACTATGACCGAGGGCAATTTTGTTGATTATACCAAGATACACGTGACCTCGGGTAATGGTGGAAAAGGTTCCACGCACTTGCGCAGGGAAAAGTTTGTCGCTAAAGGAGGGCCGGATGGGGGTGATGGCGGTAGAGGGGGACACATCGTCTTAAGGGGTAACAAAAACTTGTGGACCCTTCTTCATTTTAAATACAAAAGACATTTTAAAGCGGGTCATGGGGAGCACGGTGCGAAACAACGCAGTACGGGAGCCAATGGAGCCGATGTATATTTGGAAGTTCCATTAGGTACTGTAGTACGGGATACTCAAACCAATACTATTCTTTTTGAGATTACTACAGACAAAGAAGAAAAAATTATTGTGGAAGGCGGATTAGGGGGGCGGGGAAACTGGCATTTCAAATCAGCTACCAATCAAACGCCACGTTATGCACAACAAGGTCTTCCCGGCCAGGAAAGACAGATTACCCTGGAGCTAAAGGTTTTGGCCGATGTAGGTTTAGTAGGTTTTCCCAATGCCGGGAAATCCACATTACTTTCCGTAATGACCTCAGCAAAGCCGAAGATTGCCAATTACGAGTTTACCACGCTTAAACCTAATTTGGGCATAGTAGAATACCGCGACTTCAAAAGCTATGTTATGGCGGACATTCCAGGGATCATAGAAGGAGCAGCAGAAGGCAGGGGGCTGGGACATTACTTCTTGCGGCATATTGAACGGAACGCCGTCCTTTTGTTTTTGATTCCTGCGGATAGCAAGGATATTTCAGAAGAATACCGTATCCTGTTAGATGAGTTACGCAGGTACAATCCTGAGCTATTGGACAAACAACGCCTGGTAGCCATTTCTAAATCTGACTTGTTGGATGACGAGCTTATCCGGGAAATGGATGCACTGCTTAAAGCGGATTTTTCAACCACGAGCTATCTTTTTATTTCTTCGGTAACCCAAAGTGGCATACAAGAGCTAAAAGATAAGCTTTGGGTGCTTTTAAACGATTAATTTCCACATTTTTCGAAACCCCCTTCTTTATTCGTAAATTTAGGTATGGCTTTGCGATATCTTCTTTTTGTCGGTTGGATGGCCCTCATCGTTTCTTGCAGTGCGGTGCGGGTAAACTATGATTATGACCCAGCTACTAATTTTTCCAATTATTCTACCTACGATTATTTTATTGATATGGAAACTGGTTTGAGTCAGTTGGATGAGAAACGATTACTACGTGTTTTGGATTCCATGCTCCAGGCCAAAGGGTACCTACTGTACGGGGAGCCGGATTTTTTAATAAATATTATGTCCCAGGAATATCAAAACGGTCCGCAAAACAATGTCGGGGTAGGACTTGGAGGTACTAACAGGAATATGGGCGGAGGAGTGTCTATTGGAATACCGATGGGCGGTAACCAATGGGAAAGGCAAATCCAATTTGATTTTATCGATGCTCAAAAAAACACGCTGTTTTGGCAGGCCATTTCGGAAAGCCCTTTCCGGGAAAATATTTCTCCTTTAGAACGTGAAGAACAACTAAGAAAGGTGGTGCACAAGGTTTTTTCAAAGTTTCCGCCAAATGCCAAACGATGATCCTCTTCTTTTGGTTTGCCGCTTAACCGGGGTGGAGTACCGCTCATCATTTTTTTGAATTTTCCGGGGCAGGACTTCTTTACTTTTTAGAGTGTAACAATGTGTAAGAATTGATTACTTATGTTCATGTAATATTCAATTCTTAAAACGTAATTCAAAAACGGTATGAAAACAATTCAAAAATATGCCATAGCAGTTACCTTGCTTCTTACAGGCACGGTAACTCTGGCCCAGGACATTGCAGGTTCCTGGAAAGGGACGTTAGACGTTCAGGGGGCGGAATTGCCTTTAATTTTTAATGTGGCCAACGAAAATGGGACGCTAACCTCCACCATGGATAGCCCCTCCCAGGGAGCAACGGGAATTCCTATGGATGAAACGGTTTTTACAGCGAATGAGCTTACCATCCGTTTCAACCAAGGGGGCATCAAATACGTTGGTGTTCTGGAGGGACAAGAACTAAAAGGGACCTTTTATCAGTCCGGAATGGAATTTCCGTTAGTGCTAACAAAAACTGAGAAGACTATTCCGGGAAACCCGGATTTGGTAAGTTCTGATGCGGAATTGGAAGTCCTTGCCGATTTGGATAAAGGCGACTATATGTATAAAGTGGAAGATTATTTTGCCAAACCAAAAGCTTCAACATTCCGGTATTCTCCGGATGGCAAATACATCTCCTATCGGGAAAAAGATGAAAATGGGAAACGGCATATTTATGTGAAAGAAATTGCCACAGGCGAGGCAAAAAGGGCTATCGAGGAAAAGGAAGAATTAGTTCGTGGCTATGCCTGGTTAAACAATAATCGGCTGGCTTATATCATGGACAAAGGTGGAGACGAAAATTACCACGTATTTGCTGTGGATCTGGATGGTGCAAATTTAAAGGATCTAACCCCTTTTGACGGTGTGCAAGCGCAGTTCTCCAATCTCTTAGAAGAGGATAAGGAACATATCATTGTTTTAATGAACAAAAATAATCCGCAAATTTTTGAGCCTTTTAAAATAAATGTAGTAACCGGAGATTTAGAACAACTCTATACCAATGATGACCCTGCCAACCCAATTGTAGGGTACAATTTTGATAAGGACGGAAATCTTAAAGGCTTTACAAAGTTTAAAAACGGAGTAGATCAGGAAGTCTATTATACCGACGGTAACGGAGGTTTTGCAGTAATCAAAAGTTTAAATTGGAAAGATACCTTTTCTATCGTTAGCTTCGACTATGCCACTGATGAAGAGCATGATGCCTATGTAGTTTCCAACCTGGAAAGCGATAAGGCAAAAATCCTGAAATATGATTTAAAGGAAAATAAGGTGCTGGAAGAAGTATTTGCCCATGATTCCTATGACGTTTCAGATATGGGGCTGTCCAAAAAAAGAGGATATGAATTGGATTATGTAAGCTATGAAGGAGAGAAAACGGTTGTGGTGCCTAAGAGCTCAGCCTTCAAAAAATTACATGACCATATTTTAAAAGCCTTTCCCGGAAAACAGTATTCCATAGTAGATGCCACGGAGGAGGAAGATAAGCTTTTGGTCTTTTTGGAAAGCGATCGGTTGTATGGGGAATATCATTCTTATGATGTAGCCAAGGATGAATTCACTTTTGTGTTCAATCTAATGCCACAGCTCAAGGAGGAGGATATGGCGGAAATGCGCCCTATTACCTTCAAAAGCAGGGATGGTTTAACGCTACATGGATACATTACCCTGCCCAAGGCGGCCTTGAATGGTAAAAAAGTCCCGGTTATTGTAAATCCACATGGGGGACCTCAGGGAATCCGTGATTCCTGGGGATTTAATCCTGAAGCACAGCTTTTTGCCAGTAGAGGGTATGCCACATTACAGGTTAACTTTAGAATTTCCGGGGGATACGGAAAAGAATTCCTGGAAGCCGGCTTTAAGCAAATTGGAAGAAAAGCAATGGATGATGTAGAAGATGGGTTAAAATATGTGGTTGAACAAGGCTGGGTAAACAAAGATAAGGCGGCCATTTACGGTGGTAGCCACGGCGGATACGCTGTATTACGTGGATTAACCAAAACCCCGGATCTATATGCCTGCGGAGTGGATTACGTTGGCGTTTCCAATTTGTTCACTTTTATGGATTCCTTCCCGGAATATTGGAAACCATACTTGAAGATTGTTAAGGAGATCTGGTACGATGAGGACATTCCTGAAGAAAAAAAGATCATGGAAGAGGTCTCTCCTGTCTATCAGATTGACAAGATTAAAAAGCCCTTATTTGTCGTTCAGGGAGCCAATGACCCCAGAGTAAATATTAACGAATCCGACCAGATCGTTGAAGCGTTACGTGCCAAAGGGCAGGACGTGCCTTACATGGTAAAGTATGATGAGGGGCATGGATTTGGCAAAGAAGAAAACTCCATTGCACTGTACAAAGCCATGATGGGCTTTTTTGCCAAACACCTCGCAGATAAAGCGCCATTGAAGCCGGTTAAAGGATAACTACCTGCGAAATAACCAATACAAGATGGGAGCATTAGCTCCCATTTTTTGTATGGCTTACTCATGGATTGGATCAATCCGGTTGATCCAAAGTACCATTCAGACATTCCGGGTTACCGTTCATCATAATTCCATTTCTAAACCTGCCGGATCGCCCTACATTTGAAATATAATTAAAAAGCGAAGGATTATGATAACTATTGTAAAGTTGTTGGTAAGTCTCATTTTGAGCATTCTTTTTTAGTAATGGGAATCATAAAAAATAAATGATGAAAGATTTAGATACTACTAAAAAGACGGTTTTGGTCATTGGGACACTGTCCATAGTTGCTGGTATAGTAGACCTTTTTACTTCCCGGAACCTGATGGAACCGTTTTTTTCATTTCATAATGGGGGCACGTTACCAGGTACGGTTTTGCTCCATAAAGCGGAAAAGACTGAAAAGAAATAGTAAACCATGAATAGGGACACCAATCTTTATGCAAGTGTTTTGACGGGATGTCTATTTGTATTGGCCACCATTTTACTCTATGTAAATAAGGATGAGATAATGTCATCTGTATGGCTATTCCTATCAGGTCTGCTGATGTTTGTTCAAGGCCTTACGCCATCTAAAAACAAAAACACCTGTTCAATCAAAAACTAATTGTTATGAAAACTAGAAATGCCTTATATCTTGCCGGGACTATTTTGGTGGTGGCAACTTTTGTTTCTTTCTTCGAGAAGGCCGAATTAATTTGGTCTACACTAATGGTGATTGTTGCCATAGGGGTATTGTTTTGGGGCTATCAAAAGGATAGGCAATTGGTGAGAGCGTGTTTGGTTAAAAAGCCTGGAAAGCGCAAAATTGCTTTGGTTACTACCGGTGTTATGGTGGTGTTTTTCGGACTGGGGTTTGCCGTAGGTAAACTTATTTATCTTTGGTCGAATTAAGGAGAATTATCTTTTCGAATAATGAGTCTTTTTGAGAAAAACCGAAACCTGATTTTCTGGACGCTTCAGCTGGCCGGATGGGGGTTTCTTAATATGACTTCTGTAATTTTTTTGGAAAAACTGGGCCCCCAGTTCGTACTATTCAGTGTGGTTACAGGGTTAATTGTAGGCATTGGTACTTCAACAGCACTCCGCTATTACCTCAAGAAAAACGTTTCCCTGGAGAATTTCAATTTTCAAAAATTTGTCAAAATAGCTGTAAGTGTTTTGATCGCCTCCGCCATTTACTTTCTCTTAAGCTACGGTCTTGGATATGGTTACGGCAAGTGGGGCCCTGAAATTAACGAAGTCCAAAGAAAAGTACTGAAAGCTTTCGATAATTTTTGGCTTTTGATGTTCAATTCCATTTTTATTATGGTTTGCTGGGTGATATGTTATTTAGTCATCAAATTATTGCTCAAATTGAATAAAGACCGGGTGGAACGACTTCAACTAAGCGACACCTTGAAGCAGGCACAACTCAACACTTTAAAAGGGCAGATCAACCCCCATTTTATGTTTAACAGCCTTAATAATATCCGGGGATTGATGTTGGAAGATGTTGAAAAATCCAGAGAGATGTTAACGAAACTGTCCGAAATGCTCCGTTATTCGCTCACTAAGAATAGTGTGGATGGCATTGCCCTTGAAGAGGAACTGGAAATGGTGGAGAATTATATTGCTTTATCAAAAATACAGTTAGAGGACCGACTGCAGTTTGAAAAAGAAATCCCCCCGGATACCTTAACAGTTCAAATTCCTCCCATGATACTTCAGCTCCTTGTAGAGAATGCCACCAAACATGGTATTTCAAACCTCAAGGAAGGGGGAACTGTTGCATTGTCTTCAAAATTAAACGGAGAGGCGTTATATCTTCAGGTCAGGAATACGGGTAGATTGAGTATCACAAATGGCTCTACACAACTTGGGCTAAAAAACATTAGGCAACGGTTAAAGCTGTTGTATGGCGATACGGCTTCGTTTCACCTGAAAGAAGAGAATAATGAGGTAGTGGCGGCTTTAAAAATCCCTATTTCGTGATGATAACCGCAGTAATTGTTGAAGACTCCAGATTAGCACGCAATGAACTAAAAGAATTGCTAAAAAAACACCCGGATATTGTATTGGTAGGAGAAGCTGAAAACGTAGACAAAGGGTTTCAGCTGATACAAAAAGAGTTACCGCAGCTACTGTTTTTAGATATCAACATGCCGGAAAAAGACGGTTTTGAGTTATTGGAAATGTTGGATGAGGTTCCCATAACCGTATTCACTACGGCGTTTGATGAATATGCCATAAAATCCTTTGAGTACAACGCGCTGGACTATTTGCTAAAGCCTATAAATGAGAAGCGATTTGCCCGGGCTATGGAAAAGGTAAAAGCGCAATTATCAGAGCACACGGACGAAAAAAGTAATGGTAGGCGTTTGACGGAGAAAAGTCAGATTTTTATCAAAGATGGGGAAAAGTGCTGGTTGGTAAAAGTGGGGGATATCTCGCATTTTGAGATTGTGGGTAACTATTCCAGGATCTTTTTTGAAGAGCAGAGCCCACTGCTATACAAATCCCTAAATCAGGTAGAGGAAAAGCTTCCGGAAGCGCCTTTTTTTAGAGTAAACCGGCAACAAATCGTAAACATAAACTTTATAAGGGAAGTAGTGCCCTGGTTCAATGGGAAACTGAAACTAACCATGCAAAATGGAGACGAAATAGAAGTTTCCCGAAGACAGTCTTCCCTTTTTAAGGATAGGATGAGTTTATAAAAAATGGTCTGATCAGGCCATTTTAATTCTTAGTTCGGTTATGCCCTCAGGAGATCTTTATAACGATCTTTATACCCGATCAGAACTAAAATGTTCAATACCAAAAGCACCAAAGCTCCGGCAATGTTGGCAGGATCCAGGGTAGCATGAAACAGCACTGCACAAACGGAGACACTCATTAATATCAAAGCCATAAGGGCTCCCCATTTGTTAAAAATCAATGCCAATCCCGCAATAGTTTCGACCACTCCTACCAGATTTAGAGTCTGGCTGTTGGATAGCGCAGTAAAATAGTTCAATGCACTCCCTTCAATTTCAAAATCAGGAATAAAAGGGAGGAACTTGTTTACCCCGAAAACCAGGACAAAAAGGCCTAGTAGAATTCGGAGGATCATAAAAACTTTCGAATTCATTTGTTAAATATTTGTTGGTTACCGATAAATTTAGGAAAAAAGTTGATGAATTATAAAAAGTAGTAGAAAGTGAGGTCAAAGAATGTGATAGAAAATGAAATAAGTCATGGTTAAATTAAAGCCCGCATGTGATAGTATTGCTCCCAGGATAGATCCCGATCGTTGTTTAGCAAAAAAGAAGATTCTGGACGCCAAAAACATCAGAATTACCCATAACAAGGCCGGAATGACACGAAATTCCCAGGAGTTATCTACAAAAAGGATCCCGAAATGGGCGAGGTGGGTAATAGCAAATGCAGCGCTATCCACATAAGAAGCACCGTGCTCTCCAAGGGAATCCGAAAAGCAACGATGGATACCTCCTCTGTACATCAGTTCTTCCCCTATAGGGCTGAAGATCATACTGGTAATTCCGAAGATCATGAAAAAAGTAAACCGTTGCGCTTCCCAGTCAATGTCCTGCGGAAGGCTATAGGAGTTTGAAATATACACCAACCAATTGTTGACGGTGGTCCCGTATAACATATCCCCAAGCAACCAAACAATGGCACAAAAGCCTCCTCCGGCAAGAATACCGATTAGGATGCCCAATCCACTTTTGGGTTTTCTAATACCAATGGCCCGTCTTCCAGCTTTATTAAGGAAAATGTAGGGTAAAAACCACATGATCACAAAGAGGATTGAGGTAAACTGGTAATTTCCGGTTTTGTTTGCCTGGAGTACAGTTATAAACCTGGGAATGCCAAGAAGTAAAATAAGGAATATCCCGAGCTGCCAGTTGAAGTCCAGTTTTCCCTTCAAAAACTTTTTAAAATAGCCCATTAGAGTGATTTGAGCAGTCCACCGTCAATAGGAATGTTGGCGCCATTGATATAGGCGGACTTATCCGAAGCCAAAAATGCCACCAGATAGCCGTATTCTTCCGGTTGCCCAATGCGTTTTGCGGGCACCTGTTCTTCCATTGCGCTGCGTACTTCGGCTTGGGAGATGCCCATTTTTTCGGCTTTTTTTGCGGTCAATTGTGCAATTCGCTCAGTATCAAAGTAGCCGGTAAGTATATTGTTAACAGTAATCCCATCCCGTGCCGCATCCATAGAGAGGCTTTTGGCCCAGGTGACCACCGCAGCCCGGATGGTATTGGAAAGCGCCAGATAATTCAAAGGTTCTTTCACCGAAACAGACGCCACGTTAATTATACGTCCCCATTGCTGTTCCTGCATGTGCCCAAGGGCCATAGTAGTGGTATACACAACGGATTTAAACAATAGATCAAAGGCATTTTGATAATCGTCCACATTTTTTTCCAGAGCGCCACCTGCTTCGGGTCCCTGGGTGTTGTTTACCAGGATATCCACTGGATTCTTAAGGAAATAATCGGATAAAGTGAGTTTGAATTCTTCGTGCTTGGTAAAATCTACAGCCAAATACTGATGGTGCTGTCCTGCTGTGGTAGGCAGGTCATTAATAATGGCTTTCATTTTGTCGGTGCTCCGAGCCATTAAGGTTACACTGGCCCCGCTTTCGGCGAGCTGCATCGCAATGGCTTTCCCAATCCCCCTACTGCTGCCGCCCACCAAGGCTTTTTTTCCGTTAAGGAGTATCTTCATTTGTATTCTTCTCTTACCGGACTAAAAACGTCCATCAATTTACATTGGGTTAAGGCCTTTCCGGAATGTGGGGTATGGGAAGGAATTACCACAACATCTCCGGGATGATACGTTTGGGTGTCACCATCCAGGGTAAATTCAAACCGGCCATCCACCACATGCATAATTTGTTCATGATGGTGTTGATGATGGGGTACCTGAGCGCCCTTCTCAACCTCCCAAAACACCCAACTTATTTTTTCGCCATGTACCAGTTTTCCATGGTATCCGGGCATTATTTCTTTTGAAGGCAGGTCTGTAAGGTTCATAGCGTTCGTTTTTCTTGCTAAAAGATAAAAATATTCCTCAAGGGCAATGCCTATCTTTGGCCGGAAATTTCGTAAAAATGAAACGAACATGAATTTTTTAATCATGACCTTCACATGGTGTAATGATTAAAATAAATTCATGAGAGAACGAGTGCAGCGAGTGGTCACATCGGTTCTTTAACCTGCCCGACGCAGGCGGGTTTTTAAGTATCCTATTATTAAATAGTTAAAAATTTTAAACAGATGAAAATTCATTTTATAGCCATTGGAGGGAGCGCCATGCATAACCTGGCATTGTCCTTACAACACAAGGGAAATCACATTAGTGGTAGTGATGATGTGATTTTTGAACCCTCCAAAAGTAGGCTGGAAAACCATGGGTTGCTTCCTGAATCATTTGGATGGTTTCCAGCGAAAATTACTTCGGATATCGATGCGGTAATCCTTGGGATGCATGCCAAACCGGATAATCCGGAGTTGGAAAGGGCCCGGGAACTGGGATTGCCCGTGTACTCTTATCCGGAGTTTCTTTACGAGCAGTCCAAGGATAAAACCCGGGTGGTGATCGGCGGGAGCCACGGTAAGACTACCATTACCGCTATGATTTTGCACGTGATGCAGTATTTTGACAAAGAAGTGGATTATATGGTGGGAGCACAGTTGGAAGGCTTTGATAGGATGGTGCACTTAACAGATAGCAACGATTTTATGGTGTTGGAAGGCGATGAATACTTGAGCTCCGCCACTGACCCACGACCCAAATTTCACGTGTACCACGCCAATATTGCCCTGCTAAGCGGTATTGCCTGGGATCATATCAATGTATTTCCCACCTGGGACAACTATGTAAATCAGTTTCAAATTTTTACGGAAAGCATTGTTAAGGGAGGAAGTATCACCTACAACACTGAAGATAACACGGTGAAGACGTTGGTAGAAGCTTCTCAAAACACTATTCGAAAATTTCCTTACAGCACACCAGAGCACTTCGTCGAAGACGGTGTTACGTATCTGGAAACACCGGAGGGTCCTATGCCTTTGGAAGTATTTGGTAAGCATAATCTAAGTAATCTGGAAGGAGCCAAATGGATATGTCAACAAATGGGTGTGGATGAAGCTGATTTTTATGAGGCCATTGCCTCTTTTAAGGGCGCATCAAAGCGCCTGGAAAAACTCGCTGGCGGGAATAACAAAGTAGCGTTTAAAGACTTTGCCCATTCGCCCAGCAAGGTAAAGGCTACCACGGAAGCTATAAAAGAGCAATATCCTGACTGGCGGGTAGTTGCCTGTCTTGAATTACACACCTACAGTAGCTTGAATGCGGAATTTCTACAGGAATACGCGGGAAGCTTGGATGCTGCGGATGAAGCCGTGGTATTTTATTCTCCGGAGGCTGTTAAGATTAAAAGGCTGGAAGAGGTAACTACCTCCCAAATTGAAGATGCTTTTCAAAAGCAAAACCTTCAAATATTTACAGAACCCGAGGCCTTTCATGATTTTTTATTTGCCCAAGATTTTGATCATACCGCCTTGTTGCTTATGAGTTCGGGGAATTATGGAGGATTGGATTTTGAAAAACTAAAGGGGAAACTCCAAAACGTCTAGTTCGAAATCCTGGAATAGATCCCCTTAAACAGTGTCTTCAAATGTCTGCCATTGCTATCTCTTGTCTCCCATAATTGGGTAACCGTTCGATCATCATTAGGGGACCAGACTATTTGGTTGTAATACTTCTGCTGTTCCCTTTTAATCAGATCGCTTTTCAATATCATCTTACCTGAATCAAATATTCCCTTTAGTTTTAGGATGTTACCTTGACTGTCTATCCATACCTGGTTCCAGGTATTATCTAAGCGGTCATAGTAATTCATGCTCATTCCTGTTGTTCCGCCGGTTCCTTTCCATTTTTCCATCACCACGCAGTTAGCTTCAACCTTTGAAATGGTGTTTTCCCCTACCTTATTTCCTAAAGTATCCTTCACTACCCAATTTCCCACCCAAAAGTCAAACTGCCGGTGGTTTTCCTCACAGCATTGGCATTGCGTTTGTCCCCAAAAGAAGTGAAAGGAGACTAAAAATAGCGTAGTGTAAATAGTAGTTCTCATTATTGGTGAAGGTATTTGTTTTCGTTTTCAGTATACTTTTGATATCCTGCAATCAAGCCATTGCAAAAGTTTAATTTTTGGGTTTATCCATAAGGCCAAGTATACCAAAAAAGTTGTAGTATCTGGCAATTCCCTATAGGAGGTTACCTGGGTATTCAATGCAATAGTATGCTCTAGGTATTTTAGACCTTAGAAAAGTAGATTATTTTCTCTAAAAACTATTAAACCTGTTATCTTTGAGGCATGCAAGAGAATTCTACCACCTTATCCATAAAACAATGGGCAGATGATGATAAACCCCGGGAAAAGCTTTTAAACAAAGGGCGATCCATACTTTCCGATACCGAATTGATTGCTATTCTCATTGGTTCCGGAAATAAGGAAGAAAGTGCTGTTGAACTGGCCAAACGCATTCTCGCCTATACAGGAAATAACCTTCATGAATTAGGAAAACTTTCCGTGAAACAGCTAATGCAATTTAAAGGTATAGGTAAAGCCAAGGCAGTGACCATTGCCGCAGCCCTGGAAATGGGGAGGCGAAGAAGGGATCAGGATTTACCGAAAAACATCAGAGTAAGTAGTAGTCAAAAAGCCTATGACGTATTACACCCTTTGATCGGTGAGCTACCTCATGAAGAATTTTGGATTATGTATTTAAATAATTCTAATAAAATATTACACAAAGAACAGTTGAGCAAGGGGGGTATTACGGGAACTTTGGTAGATATTCGTTTGGTATTGAAACAAGCTTTGGAGCAGGGAGCGGTAGGGCTTATCGTTGCGCATAACCATCCCTCAGGAACCTTAAAACCCAGTCATTCGGACCGACAGATTACAGAAAAACTAAAAACCGCTGCCCAATCCCTTGACATCAAAGTAATGGATCATCTTATTGTAACCCAAAAGGCGTATTTCAGTTTTGCGGACGAAGGGATTTTATAGCCATCACAATTTTCAAAACTCAAGTTCCAAACCTTCATGATAGGATTTGGAATTTGTACATTTGAGGTTTGACGGCCAATGCTATTAATCTACACCCATAAGATTACCAAACGTTTCCAGTACACAATGAAACATATTTTTGGGCAGATCCTAGGGGTAGAGACCGGGTTTACCACTAAAGTAGAGGATTTTATCAAGCATCAGGGCCCAAAAATAACCTATACTAAACAGCCGCTACAAAACGAATTCTTTATTCGGTCCAATGACCTCCTATTTGAACAGGGAATTAATGATATTCAGATAAGTGTTCAGGATTGGGAAGGAGTGCCCTGTTTTTTTCGTACTGATGAGAGAAGTAATATTCCCTATGATATTTTTTCAGCAAGTTTTTATCTCCTTAGCCGATACGAAGAATACTTACCTCATGTGAAAGACAATCTTGGAAGGTTCCCGCCTCAAAACAGCTTGGCCTTTCAAAATGGGTTTTTGGAAATCCCGGTGGTTGATGTTTGGGCTCACAATCTTTTTAGCGCATTACAAGACCGTTTTCCGGAAATCAAAAGTAAGAACAGTACCTACAGCTTTACTTCAATTGTTAACGTTACCACCTCGCATTGCTATGCCCTAAGAGGGCTGGGAAGAAGCATAGCTGGTTTTTTTCTGGATCTATCCCGTTTTAAGTTGTCCCGTGTAACTAAAAGAATTGCAGTAGCACTTAATCCTAAAAAAGATCCTTATGATAATTTCGCTGCCCTTATGGAGATCCATAAAAAGTTCAAAATACGAACCATGTTTTTCTTTCAATTTGCGGATTACTCCACACATGACAAGAACATCTCCATATACAAGAACAAGTTCAGATATTTAATAAAGTCCGTAGCGGACTACAGCATTGTTTCTTTAAGCGCTTCCATGGCCGCTTCAGACCAACTGGAGGTTTTAAAGGAAGAGCGAAAACGCTTATCCAACCTTATTAACAGGCCCGTGAAGTATTCACGGATGCGCTATAACCGGGTAGTAGTGCCTCATACGTACAGGGACCTCATAGAAGCAGAATTTACGGATGATTATTCCATGGGGTATACACATCATTTAGGTTTTAGAGCGGGTACCTGCACCCCATTTCAATTTTATGATATCCCTTTAGAAGTACAACAGCCTATTAAAATACACCCTTTTGCCTGCTGTGATTATGCCTTGCAGCATTTTAAAAAAGAAGAAGAAGTATTTGCAAAGTTGGATGTTATCTATAGGCAAGTACGGCAACTAAAAGGGGATATGGTGGTAGTCTTTTCTAATGAATTGCTGGGCGAAAAACACAGGATTGACTGGATTGGACTGTATCGTTCCCTGTTAAAACGATATTATGTATAAAGGAGTCGTAACCGATATCTTTTTTGACCTGGACCATACGCTTTGGGACTTTGACAAAAACTCAAAACTTACTTTTCAAAAGATTTTTAAAGAACTAAAAATCACGATAGATCTTGATGGGTTTCTGAAGATTTATATGCCCATAAATCTGGAGTATTGGAAATTGTATCGGGAGGAAAAAGTATCCAAAGAAGAGCTGCGCTACCAGCGGTTACGCAAAAGTCTGGATGCGAGCGGGACAATGATCAATGACCGTCAAATTGAAGAGATCTCAGAGGCCTATATTGCGTATCTTTCTTCATTCAACCATGTGATTTCCGGCGCTGTGGACGTACTGGAATACTTAAGGCCCAACTACAAACTGCATATTATTACCAATGGTTTTGAAGAGATTCAGGAAAAGAAACTGCGTAATGCCGATATCCGCAAGTACTTTCAGGTTGTGGTAAACTCAGAAATGGCAGGTGTAAAAAAACCAAATCCCAGGATTTTTCAGATGGCGCTGGAAAGGGCTGGGGTTCCGGCACCAAAATCTTTGATGATAGGCGACAGCCTGGAAGCGGATGTCCTTGGTGCTCAGCAATTAGGATTTCATACGTTGCATTTCAATTCCAAGAAGGAAGAAACCCATAACTACTGTAGAATTATCCACCAGTTAGACGAAATAAAACGATTTTTATAGAGTTATAGTAGGGTAGTTCATGCACCAATTGTTTAAAGGTCATAAACCCAATTCCCCGGATGAAAAAACTGTTTTTATATTTATGGATAGTAGGCCTGCTTATTTCTTGTGCAGACGAACAGGATTTTGATCAATTTGATGATCTAAGTGTTGAACCTACGGTAGCTTCCAGTGTTTTTTATTTTGAAGCGGATGAAGGCACAATAAATTTTGCGGGTTCCGGCGCCTTTTATCAAGAGACCTTCACTTTTGAAGCCTTTAATGAAGCCTTTATTTCAGAGAACATTTTAGACGGTGTTATCACGTATCAATTGGAGAATACCACCAGTAAACCTTTGGCAGTATTGGTAGAATTTCTAGATGCCGGAGGTAATGTTTTAGACAGTGAATCCTTTGTTATCCAACCTGAACCCTCTCCCTTATTGGAAAGGCAAGTAGCGTATGGTGATGGTGGACGGAGCCTGGACATTCTTAGAAATACAACAAACATCAGGGTGGAAGGGCAAAATTTAGGTGATGCCACCAGTCAATCCTCCCAATCCGAACCCAGAATAATCTTAAGATCTAGCGCTGCTTTTAGAATACGACTACGATGAGAAAAACAGCCCTGGTTTTTTGGACCACTCTCTTTGGAGTGATGGGGTCGTATGCCCAAAACAAACAATTGTTGTATGATTTCTACGAGATTCCTCAGGCATTGATGCTGAATCCAGGGATGAGAACACCCTATGACAAACACTTTGGGATACCCTTACTTTCCGGATTTTCACTTCAGGCCGGGACAAGTGGGGTAACGGTAAATGATCTCTTTGCAAATGATGGTATTGATTTTACCACAAAAGTCCGGGAGAATGTAGTGAATGGCCTTAGGAGGAATGACGAATTTGGCGGTAGTGGGCAAATAGAGCTGTTTACTATGGGGTTTAGAAGCCGGAATCGCCCAAGCGATTATTTTTCCTTTGGTATGTATGGAGAGGGATTTATCGCCCAATACTGGCCAAGGGATCTGGCCATCTTAACCTTTGAAGGCAATGCTAACAATTTGGACAGAAGATTTAGTCTTAATCATATTGCCACTCAAGGAGAAGCAGTGAATGTTTTTCATTTTGGAATAAACCGGGAGTTGAACAGAAATTGGACAGTAGGGGCCAGGGCAAAGCTATATTCCAGTGTATTTGAGTTTAAATCAGCCAGTAACCAGGGCTACTTTGTAACTACCATGGGAGAGGATAATATTTTGCGAAATACTTTGGTGGCCGACGTTAGGCTACGCACATCCGGAGTTCAGGAAATTATAGATATCCTGGAGGAGGATGCCAATACCACCCAGGCAGATCTGACGAGAACACTTTTGAGCCGTTCCTTTTTAGGAGGGAATTTGGGTGTAGGTTTTGATATTGGTTTTACCCATAGCTTTGGAAGAAACAGCTTTATTACGGCCAGTCTTTTGGATGTAGGTTTTATTTATCACGGAAATGCCATAAAGAATTATACACTTAGAGGAGCGGCTAGCAACGAGGGGGTTGAAATTATCCTACCGGAAGATCTGAATGATTTCAACAGCGAGATTTGGCAGGAATTGGTGAACGATATTGAAGCGCAAGTCCCTTTTGATACCAACGAGGATGCCTTTGTTACCCTCAGACCCTTTAAGGTGAATGCCTCTTTCCGGTATAACTTTGGTGCCCCCAGATCACGGGTGCAAAACTGCGAATGTGGAGTTAATATGACTTCCAGAACGGACAATTTGGGGTATAAGAGTGCTGTAGGAGGCCAATTTTTTATGATACACCGTGCCAGGGGGCCCCAGGTTGCCCTCACCGGTTTTTATCAGCATAGATTTGGAAACATTCTTGCGGTTAAAACTACCTACACTGTAGACAAGTACACTTTTTCCAATATTGGCCTGGGTATAAATCTTCAAGCCGGTCCTGTTAATTTCTATGTCTTAGCCGATAATCTTATGGGCTACACTAATATTCCTGACAGTAACTACGCATCTTTACAGTTCGGATTTAATATTATATCTTGGAACAGTAATTGATAGTGTTTAGAGCATGAATAGAGTTGTATTTTTATTACTAATGGTTTTTAGTGGTAACACCCTCATTTTTGGACAGTTAAACAACTACAAATATGTTATTGTCCCTAAAAAGTTTGATATCTTCAAAAAGGAGAATCAGTACCGGACAAGTACGCTAGTAAAATACTTATTTACCCAAGAAGGCTTTAATGCGGTGTATGAAGGTGCTTTTCCTCTCGATTTAGAAGTTGAACCTTGTTTAGGACTATGGGTGAACCTGATTGATGAATCTTCCCTTTTTATTACCAAAACCAGACTTTCTCTGGTGGATTGCAATAGGAAAGTGGTTTTTGAGACTCAGGAAGGAAAGACTAAAACAAAAGAATTTGAGCAGGCGTACAGAGAAGCGATTTCAGAGGCTTTTGGTTCTTTGCGAATGTTGAATTATAGTTATGAACCTGAAGTAAAGGAAGGGAATCAAGCCCCAATAACTGTTAGTTTTAAAGATGACATTAAATCTTTAGAAGAGGAGTCCAACACGAATACTACCAAAACCGAAAGCAAAAAGACCGATGAAACCGCGGTGGTTGGCAAAAATAAGCCTAAAGTTCCGGTAAAGGGTGTCAAAGGTAATAAGCTGCTTTATGCACAAGCTATTGAAGATGGATTTCAACTGGTTGATAGTACCCCCAGCGTGGTTTATATCTTAAAATCTACCTCCGCCCCGAATGTATTTTTGGTATCCCAAGCAGGTAAAAATGGTGTGGTTTTCAAAGAGAATGGCAAGTGGTATATTGAATTTGATGAAAAAGGAAGTAAAGCCAAAGAATTGAATATCAAGTTCTAGAAGCCATATTTGTCTTTCCATCTTTTTTTTAAAAAATCACGTAAGGCATTTTCCCTGGGAGTATTGCCCGGTTCGTAAAAGGAGGTTCCTGCAATCTCTTCGGGAAGGAATTCCTGTTCTACAAAATTGTCTTCATAATCGTGGGCGTAGTAATACTCCTTTCCATAACCAAGATCCTTCATCAGTTTTGTAGGGGCATTTCTAATGTGTAAAGGAACAGCAAGGTCCCCTGTCTCCTTTACTTTTTGTTGAGCCTTGCCGATAGCCAAATAACTGGCATTGCTTTTGGGAGAACTTGCCAAATAGGTAGCACATTGACTTAAGATGATTCTTGCCTCCGGATAACCTATGGTAGTTACCGCCTGAAATGTGGCATTGGCAAGTACCAGTGCTGTAGGGTTGGCATTGCCTATGTCTTCTGAAGCCAAAATAAGCATTCGTCGCGCAATAAACTTTACATCCTCGCCCCCTTCAATCATCCTGGCCAACCAGTACACGGCCGCATTGGGATCACTTCCGCGGATAGATTTGATGAATGCCGAAATAATATCGTAATGCTGCTCTCCGGTTTTGTCATATAATACCGTGTTTTTTTGGACTTTTTGTAGTACCATCTGATTGGTGATCACTACCTCTTCGGTCTTTTCGGAGTTTACCAAAAGTTCGAAGATGTTTAATAGCTTTCTCCCATCGCCGCCGGAAAGGCGTAACAAAGCTTCAGTTTCCTGTAACGTAATGCGCTTGTCTTTTAAAAAGGTGTCCACTGAAATCGCCCGTTGAAGCAGTGCCAATAAATCTTCCATTCCAAAAGGATGTAGCACATACACCTGGCAGCGTGACAATAAGGCCGGGATTACTTCGAAGCTTGGGTTTTCTGTCGTGGCGCCAATCAGAGTGACCCACCCTTTTTCCACGGCTCCCAAAAGCGAATCCTGTTGCGATTTACTAAATCGATGGATTTCATCAATAAACAGGATAGGATTTTTGGAGGTAAAGAGACCACCGCTTTGCTTGGCTTTATCTATTACTTCGCGTACATCTTTCACCCCGCTGCTAATGGCACTTAAGGTATAAAAAGGGCGTTGGCTTTCATTGGCAATTATAGTGGCTAGCGTGGTTTTGCCTGTTCCCGGAGGGCCCCAGAATATCATTGAAGGAAGGATACCGGATCGTATGTGTTGATATAAGGCACCATCTTTCCCTACCAAATGTTGTTGGCTAACGTATGCCTCCAGGGTTTTAGGGCGAATTCTTTCTGCTAACGGGACATTCATGCTATAAAAATAGCGATTTCGGCAAATGACCATTTGTCAATTTTCGGAACTTTGGCGCATTAGTTGTGCTTAAAACGAATTATGTCGGAAAATCAATATTTCAAATTTTCTCTCGAATTATTACTGGTTCCTTTATTCGCCGTTTTAGGGATTTGGACTGTGTTTTGGGTTGAGTTGAAAGCAGGTATAAACTTAAACGCGTACGGTGTTTTTCCAAGGCATCTTAGCGGACTAAAAGGGGTGTTATTCAGTCCGTTGATCCATGGCTCAGTAGAACATTTGTATCATAATACTTTCCCTTTAGCCATTCTAAGTTTGGCCCTCTTTTATTTTTACAGGCCAAAGGCCTGGAAAGTTCTTCTTTTGGGCTGGTTAATTTCCGGGCTGTTAACCTGGAGTATTGGAAGAGAGAGTTACCACATTGGCGCCAGCGGAATTATTTATGTATTGGCCAGTTTTATCTTTTTTAAAGGAGTAATGACCAAGCATTACCGGTTGATTGCCTTATCACTTGCAGTGGTGTTTATTTACGGGGGGATGCTATGGTATATTTTTCCCATTGAGGAAGGTATCTCATGGGAAGGACATCTCTCGGGTTTTCTTACGGGACTCTTACTGGCCTTTATCGTGAAATCGACCGTGCCAGCAGAGAAAAAGTTTGCATGGGAAAGAGAGGATTACAACGAAGAACAAGACGAGTTTATGAAACATTTTGACGAAGATGGCAATTTTATAGAGAACACAAGTGGGGCGGATGACAAAAAGATTTCAATCAAATACCACTATAAAAAAGAAAAAGACTAAATCATACGCTGTCTGACCACCTCATACAGAAATACGCCACAGGCCACCGACACATTCAATGATTCGATATTGCCCAATAACGGTAGTTTAGCTTTTTGGTCTACCAATTTCAAAATTGCAGGAGAAATTCCCTTGTCTTCCGCCCCTAAAATTATAGCGGTAGGTTTGGTAAGGTCAACGGAATAAAGGGTTTGTTCTGTTTTTTCCGTAGCAGCAACGGTTTGAATATCGGAGCCTTGCAAATAGTAAATGGCATCTTTAAGGTGGTCTACCTTTGCAATTGGTATATTAAATACAGCTCCAGCTGAAGTCTTAACGGTATCACTATTAATTGGGGCCGACCCGGTTTTAGGGACTATTATTCCATGGACACCTGCGCATTCTGCACTTCTGATAATTGCTCCAAAATTTCGCACATCAGTTACCTGGTCAAGTAAAAGTAAAAGTGGTTTTTTTGTTGTGTTAAAAACCTGCCCCATCAACTCGTTAAAATCCTGAAATGCGACCGGGGAAATTAAAGCAACAGCACCTTGATGGTTATTTGGGCTTAGTTTATTGAGCTTTTCCGGGGGGACATAAGAAACTGGAATCTTTTTTTTTCTTACCAGAGATTCCAGTTGTTTATATAGTTCTCCAGAAAGTCCTTTTTGAAGAAAAACCTTGTTGATTGGTTTTTCCGCTTCTACTGATTCTATAATAGCCCGGAGTCCGAAGATTACATCTGTTCTTTTCACAGGAAAAAGATACAGAAAAGCCCGTCATTTTAAGACGGGCTTTTGAGGAAAAATATATCTCTTATTTAATTGCTATAACCTGGATTAGGTTGTAGATCCGGGTTGGCATCCAACTCACGCTGTGGAATAGGAAAAACAAGCAAATCATCATTAAATGCAAAACCGTCTATGGTCAACTGCAATCTTTTACCATCATGCAAAGTATGACCTTCAAAACCCAGTTCACGTCTGCGTTCGTCCAAAATATCCTGAAGCGTTATCCCGGTAATTGGAGTTGCGTTGGAGCGACCCCGTAATGCATTGATCTCATCTTCCGCAGAAAGACCGGTAGAAGTACCCAATCTGAAATTGCTCTCTGCTCTTATCAGGTGCATTTCACCAATTCTCAGGTAGGGCACATTGGCAAACTGTGACTGCCATTTAGTTGTTAAAGTTGTACCACTACCTTCATAAAAGAAAGTAGACCGGTCATCTGGTGCTGTAAACAAGTTAAAATAAGGAGCCTCTACAGTAATATCTCCTGTGATTGAACGTCCTCCAAAATCCCGTGTAGACCAAAAAGTATTAAAGTCGTTAACACCATCCTGGGTGGTTATCTGCCACATAAAAATGTCCTCTACACCATCAGAATCATTGTTAAAAGCTGCTGCGTATGTGGCTGCCAATGAATGTCCACTATTGGTTAGAACATCATTCGCAGCATCCCTTGCGGCGGCGTAATTCCCTTGTTGAAGATACAATCTGGCCAGAACACCCTGTGCAGAATAGCGGTCCGCAAATACGCCATTGGAAGCAGGTAACAAATTGTACGCGTCATTTAAATCACTGATAGCTTGATTGTATACCTCCTCTAAGGTGCTTCTGGTAGGAAAAGTGATTGCACCTGCGTCTACCACTCCATCCAATTGTATGGGCAGACCTAGTTGTGAATTTGTGGCACCGGCCTGGTAGGGAAGGGCAAAAAACCGTGCAAGTTCAAAGTATAGCGTACCTCTGATAAATTTGGCTTCACCTTCAATTCTTGCGCTTTCGGCAGAATCAGTGATAATGTCCAAATTGTTCAGAATAATATTAGCTTGATTGATACCTGCATAACCCAGTTCCCAAAAGCGTTCTACAAAAAAGTTCGGTGCAGTCATTTCCTTTCTGTTAAATTCAGCGGGATCAGCAAAAGTACCCCTCCAAGCCAACTCCCCTTCGTTTGCCAATAATTCGGAGGCAAGCTGGGATTGACCGGAAAGCACTTCGTCTTGACCAGCAAAATCATAAGCTGCAATCAATAAGTTCTGCATGTTCCCTTCGTCCGTGAGCACCGCTCCCGGGGTTAAACTTTGGGCAGGCTCTAATTCCAAATTGTCATCACATCCAGTAAACAAAATGGATATCGAGAATATCAGGAGTAAATTAAAATATTTCATAATAATTTTTTTAAAAATCTAAGTTGAAACCAAATGTGAACGTCTTCGCAGGTGGAGCGGAATAAAATTCTATACCAGCTGCCAAGGAATTGTCGGCATTAAAGTCAGCGGTGGCCTCCGGGTCCCAACTATTGTAGTCCGTAAATGTCAATAAGTTAACACCGGTAAAATAAAGACGCAAGCGCTGAATATTCAGCTTATCTGTTATTTTAGAGGGGAAGGTATATCCAACGGTCAAATTCCTGAGACGGATGAAATCTGCTTCATCCAAATATCTTGTGGAAGCCTGGGTTCCGTTACCGCCAAACAATCGTACTTGTGGAACATCCGTGATATCACCGGGTTGTTGCCATCTTTGCAATTGATCCCTGGATTGATTGTCAAAAAAGTCTGCACTGGCTGATTGGAACCTTCCGCCATTATTATAAATGGAGGCGCCCCATTGCCCCTGGAATGTGAAAGAAGCGTCAAAATTCGCGAACGTAAAATTATTCGTTAGACCAGCAATAACTTCCGGGAATGGATTTCCCGCAATAACCCTGGAAGCCTCGCCAAAGTTGTTGGTAGTTGATCTGTCTCTGGAACCATCAGGTAATAATGTGTTCCTAACGAAAAGGGCATCACCATTAGCGGGATCCACGCCTGCATATTCCACTAAGAAAAAAGAAGCTATTGGCTCGCCTTCCCGTGCAATATTTTGACCAGAAATGATATCGGCATCATTGGGAAGTGAAGTAACCTCGTTCTCGTTTTTTGCAATGTTAAAAGAAGTGGACCAAGTGAACTTATCATTGATAATGTTTTTAGTGTCCAAAACAAATTCTAACCCCTTGTTTTCTAACTCGCCAGAGTTTCTAACCACCGTTTCGACCCCGGAAGTTGACGGTACCGGAACATCCAAGAGAATACCATCGGTAATCTTGGTGTAGTAATCCAAACTAGCTGTGATCCTATTGCTGAAGAAACCTAAATCAATACCAAAGTTAGTTTGTGTGGTTTCTTCCCAACTAAGTTCAGGGTCTCCCAACTGGGTTATAGAGAGCCCCGGACTTTGATTATACGTTCTGGAGCCGAGCAAGGTGCGACTGGCAAAATTGTCAATTTCAGCATTACCGGTCAATCCCCAACTGGCTCTTAATTTTAAATTTGACAATGTCCTATTCCCCTTTAAAAAGTTTTCTTCAGAAACGATCCAACCTCCTGAAAAAGCGGGGAAGGTACCGTAACGTTTATCTTCTCCAAACCTTGAAGAGCCATCTACCCTTACACTCGCCTTCAGCAAATATTTGCCAAATATGGTGGCATTGGCCCTTCCAAAATAGGATAGGAAGTTGAAAAAGGTACGGCTGGATCCGCCACCAACAATTTCCCCGGCACTATTTAGCGTCTGAAGCGCGTCTGACGGGAAATCCTGACCTTCTACAAATTGAAGGTCCCTATTATCTTGTTCAAAGGACATACCACCCACAACATTAAGGTCTACCGAACCAAAGGTATTATCATAGGTAAAGTAGTTGTTCAATACATATTTTTCGTTCTGTACTGAATTGGCATCTGCAAAACCATTAGTAGAAGCAAATTCTGTTAAACTACCAAAAAAACGTTCTTCCACCTGATTGTTTAGATCATAACCAATTTCTGTCCTAAACCTCAAATTATCAGTGATTTGATACTCTCCGAACAGGTTTAAAATGTTTCTCCAAACATTAGCATCGTGGTCCGCATTGAACTCTTGAAATAGGAAATTGTAGTACAATGCTCCGTCATTTGGGGTGACCCCATCATCCGTATAGGGTCTTGTAAAGGGAATCTGAGCAATGGCCTGTAGCGGTGTGGCAAACGCATTGTCATTTGACAATCGGGAAATTTGAGTTTTTGATATGGTACTGTTTATCCCAATTTTAAATCTATCGGAAACGTTGTGGTCAAAATTGGCACGAAGGCTGTATCGTTCTATTCGATTCCCGCGTATTATCGTATTTGTTTTGTTATATCCGGTAGAGATGAAAAAACGGGTCTTTTCATTACCGCCAGATACACTCACGCCTATATCCTGTACCTCTCCATCCACCAAGGCAAGGTCCTGCCAGTCCGTATCTACTAAACCATCACGCCAGTCTTCTTCATTCTCCGCAAAAATGTTAAAGAAGCCTGCTACATCATCTTCGGTAAAGCCTTCATTCAAACCCGCTTCGGTGAAGAGTTCTACATATTCCTCAGTATTTAACCACTCTCTGGTATTTGTCGCTCTACTCACACCATAAGAAGACCTCAGGGATACGGTTGTTTTTCCTTGCTTTCCTTTTTTAGTAGTAATCAAAACTACCCCATTGGTTCCCCGAGCTCCATATATAGCTGCTGAGGAAGCGTCCTTCAATATTTCTATAGATTCAATATCGTCTGGGTTAATACCTATTAAAGGATTGATAGGCGAATCGTTAACACTTTCATCTGTGTTAATAATAGGTATCCCATCCACTACATAAAGTGGCTCTTGTGAACCGGTAATGGTGGATACCCCCCTTACTCTAACTTGGATTCCGGCTTCACCCCTACCATTAATTTGGGTAATTTGCACCCCTGCTGCTTTACCCACCAAAGTGCTTTGTAAACTTGGTACCGGAATTTCATTGATCTGTTCCGAAGCAATGGAAGCAACGTTGTCCGTCAGTCTTGCCTTACTGGTCTGACCAAACCCAACAAGTACAACTTCTTCCAATGCCTGGGCGTCCACATCCATTTGCACATTAATCGTATTGGCGCTTCCGACGGTCCTGTTGGTGGTCCTTAACCCTAAGTAAGTGAAAACCAATACTTGACCCTCAGATACGACTATGGAATAATTGCCATCAAAATCCGTTTGGGTACCATTTGAGGTCCCATTAACAACAATGTTTACTCCAGGTAACGGTAATCCATCTTGGTCAGTGACATTACCTGTCAATGTTTTTTCCTGGGCAAACGAAATCTGAATCGTTAACGCCAAAAACAGCGTTAAGATTCCATTTAATTTTGTTCTCATTTTAAATTTATTTGAATTAGCCAGAAGCTAAAATCTTAAATTCATGTTAATAATTCAAAAAAAAATCTAAAAAATCACACCTTTTTAAACACTATTGATTAAATCTTAATTATCATTTAATTAATTATCATCGCTACAATTTGTAAGGGTTTTTCTGATCAATTTGATAAGGAAGCTCGGAAGATTTTGTTTTGAAAACCGCTGGCATAGGACATGCATTTCATTGCATTCGGAATTATGGAGTAAGGTTTCTTGGCCCTGATTTTTTTTGTGGAGCCTCCTTACCTTCAAAGAAGAAAAAGTATTACTCTGAGGTCCTCCTGATATCACGGAGAGAAGGTTTGGATAGCTACTGTCACGTGTCAAACTCTTTTTTGATCTAAGAGGCAGATTTCAGAATTGGGGCCGTGGAGTCCCTTTAGTTTTGTAAGCCTAAGGCCTCGTACGTCTAAACAACGTCAGTTCGGGATAAGAAGCATTGATTCTAAATAGGAAAGGAGAAGATTTTGACAATTTTTTTAAGGTATTTGACCGTTTTGTGCGTCAAAACAACATTTGTAATGGCAGTACAAGGCGAAAGCAGAAGGCGTCATGCCATTTCTGAAGTAATGATGACCCTTGTGGGAAATCCTCTTTGCATAAGAGGAACCATGGAATTTTCACAGGTGCCCCAACCCGTTATCCGGTAATTTCCGACACCCTGAAAGAGATGTTGCTTTTCTCTTTTAGTATTTTATAAATCAGGATGGCCTTGAAGTTAACCTTTAAATTGTTGCAATGCCAAATCGTGGTAATTCTTTCAAAAAACTGATGTAACAATTTTTCTTTATAACATGCTAAATACTTGAAAGTAAACGAAAAAAGCGGAGGCATGCCTCCGCTTTTTATACAAACTCTATCTCATATTAATTTGGAGATACCACCGGTACGGATCCTTCATTAGGCTGATTGAACTCTAACTCTTGGTCAGGGACACTCCAATAGTCTAAATAATTATAGTTAAAGGTGGCATTGGTATTTACATTACCAGAACCATCTAAAACAGAAAGACCTGTCCTTGGTGTTTTAGTAACGTCCCAACGTCTCGCATCATAAAAAGACACACCTCTTAAGAACAGACCTATTCTACGTTCTACCCTTAACTCTTCAAGTGCTTCCTCCAGGTTTAGGCCTGTACCGGAAACGGGGGCAAGACCTGCTTGTTGATGATCCCTAACCGCATCAATCAATGCAAGACCGGCATCAATTTGTCCGGAATATATCAATGCTTCAGCTTTCATTAACTCATTTTCATCATAACTTCCAGCATAATAGACATTTGCTTTATCATTTTCCGTTGTGGAATAGTCAGCTTGTGCAACAAGACCAAATCTTGTTCCGTATTGTATGCCCCTACCGGATCTATTAACTTCCGGGCTACCGAGAACCGTTACATTATCTGTAAAACGTTGGTCACCATCTTTAAAGTCTTGTACCAAACGCTCACTTAAAAAATGCCATCCAAGTATGAATCTTGAATTCAACGTAGTGTTTACTTCCCAGTTATTACCGTCTTGTTTCATCACAAAAAAGTAATCCGTGGCTTGTATTCCCTCATTGGTGAGGTTGGTAATTTCGGTCCAATCGGCAGCCGTCATATCCGTCACTTTGGTGTTCGCTAAAATATTTCTCGCCATAAGCGTATTGATATTACGAATCCAGGCATCTCTGGTTAACGTTGCAGAAGGTGCACTTCCTCTAAAGGGAGACGGTACTAAATTAGATGGAATGATGCTGGAGATAACGGTGGTAATGTCAGACGATATCTGACCTAATTCCGCCTTAGCTAAATCCAAGTTGCGTCGCGCTTCTGCCAGGACTTCCGTATTAGATACAAAATCTCCATTGGTAACCCCGGGTTCAGAAATGATTAATCCTGCGGTATACATAGAGCCAATTCGAGAATACGCATAACCTTTCCAATAATAGGCCCACGCTCTAAATACAGCTATTTTAAGATCAGCGTCTCCAGATAACTCAGTTCCCTCCAAAAGACTTAACAATAAATTTGTAGTATTGTTTACCCTATACATAGATTCCCACTCCCAGGCAAATGCATTACCTGAGGTTTGGGTCCTAACATTTCTAACTTCCAAAGCTTCTCCTTGAGGGCCTTCCTGAGGCGGTAGAACAACCGTACCATCATCTAAGGTAATGGATGTGGGTTGATTAGCCCAACGGAAACCAAAATTCCCCCATGGGATATACATGGCATCTCCCATGGCTTCATGATAAGCTTGTACAACCCAGTGATATCCCCAGGCCACGCCGAAAGTGGCGTGGTTATACACTCCTGTTGCTAATTGGGTAAGTCCTGCCTCCGTTTCTATGGCATCAAAGGTCGGGTCATTTGGATTAGAAACATCCAATTCTTCTTCAGTGCAAGAGTACAATAGCACAAATGCTAGTAAAGAAAGTAATTTAACTAATTTTTTAATTTTCATTTTCATTTTTTTTAAAAAGTTACATTTAAACCTAGTGAGTAGGTTCTAAAGTTCGGGAAAGCATACTGATCCAGACCCCGCGTTGCAGAGACGTTTTGAGCAGATACTGCTTCAGGATCTATACCAGAGTAATCCGTAATGGTAAACAAATTTTCACCGGCTAAGGTTATTCTTAAACTGGACAGTCCGTCTATATGAGCTCCAAAATCATAAGACAAATTAAGATTTCTTAGTCGTAAAAAAGTTCCATCTTCAACAAATTCTGAGTTTGGATTATTGGTGTTGTATAGATTGGTATAATACGCGGCAAAAGCCCCGGTTTCTCCACCAATGGTTATAGGTTGCGTAACATCTTCATGTATTAGATCCCTATACAACCACTGTCTTGTTTGGTTGTAGATATCTCCACCTTGAACCCAATCCAGCTGGAAGGCTATATTAAAGTTTTTATGAATAGTAAAACTATTGATAAAAGACATATTGAAATCCGGAAGAGGGTCTCCTATTTCAACTTGCTCATCGCCAATTACCGCACGTCTGGTTGCTGTCTCTACCACATACCCATTCGCAATTTCAAAATTCCCTAGATCGGCATCTTCAATATATCGGGTCCCGTCAGATCGGGTTTGTGTTAAACTGGTCAACACTTCCAATCCAAAAAACGCTCCAATAGTAGCTCCTTCTCTTATTACGTGATTATTACCAAGTGCAATATCCGCATCGTTTGCAATGTCGGCAACAGTACTTTCAAACGTACCAAAATTTACAGTGGAGTTCCAACTGAAGTTTTCATAATCTGCCACATTCATATTTAAACCTGCCTGAAATCCTTCGGTGTCAATGGTAAGGGCATTTGTCAATAGTGCGGCAGCTCCAGTAGAAGGTGAAAGATCAATAGCCCTTATCGCATCATCGGATTCTCTGGTATAGTAGGTAGCATTCAGATCTATACGGCTAAACCAATTGCCGGAAGATGGGGTAAATGTAAAGTCTGCACCAAATTCCAATTCACGTGATTGTTGCACCTCCAGAAGTTGATTTTGTAAGGTAGTGGGTAAAGAGAGAAAAGGAGTACCATCTATCTGACCAGCATTTAAAATCGGAATTCTTTGAAATGGCCCGGGTTGAATCCCTGCTTCTCCATACGCTGCTCTAAGCTTAAATTGATTTACCCAATTGCTCTCCATGAAGGAATCTAATCTTAGATATACGTCTCCACGCGGAAAAACAAAGGCCTCGGAACCTACGCCAAAAGCAGAGGACCAATCTACTCTTACCCCGGCAGAAAAACCAAGATAATCACCATATTCAAATTTTTGATTTATCAAAAACCCATAAGTTCTAAAAGTAAAATCCTCACCAAACGCACTTTGATTTCCGGATTGATTCATATTAAAATCTCTTGAAAAAGTAGGTAATTCTGTTCCTGTAACGGTGAGACTTTGAGTATCCTCGCGTCTCCAGTCATAAGCAAGATGAGTGGTTGAACTCATTGGAAAGTTCGAGAATCCAAAGTCATCTTCAAAATTGAAACGAAGAAAAGCCGACAACAATGAATTTTGTGTTGTTCCTTTATCCGGTCTTTCTATTAATTCTCCGGTGAATGGTGGCAAGCCCTGGGTTAATAATTCACTTTGATTCAGGGTTAATTGCCTAAATCTATTTTCATAAATATCTGCACCGTATTTATAATCTAACTCAAGGAAATCAAAAGGTCTATAGTTTATATTTAAATTCCCTATTGCTCTGATCAGATCGGAGTTAAAAAATCGGTTTTGTTGCGTAAAAAACGGATTAACACTGTTATCACCAGTGGGCAAAGCGACAAAATTCCCTGCGGCATCCAGGGCTCTGTTATTTACATACTGTGGCACTAAAATAGAGTTAGAGAAACCACTCTCAACATTGTCAAGACTTGTAATACCACCGGTAGTATTATCCGAACTAATTATGGTAGCAGACAAGGTAGCGGTTAACTTATCCGTAATATCTGCAGTAATGGAGTTCCTAAAATTTATTCTCCTGAGAGAGCCTTGAATTACGGACTCCTGGTCTAGATAGGACAAAGATGTAGCAAAACGTATTCTTTCACTACCTCCGGATACTGAAACCCCTGTATTCGATGTTACAACACCATCTCTTAAAAGAGCATCTAAATTATCAAACGTTTCTTCCCGAAAGGGTTTATTAACCAGGGTGTTAGCATCGATAGAACCCACAGGAGTTCCCCAAACACCAGTCACGGGATCCGGGAGTAATCTACCGCCTGCGGCATTCGCCAAAAATCCATCTGGCGTGGTATCAAAATAATGTCTGTCTGCAATTCCAAAATTGCCTTCAAGCGCAGTACTAAAACCAATAGTAGTTCTAAAGTTAACCTGCAATTTTCCGGCTTCCCCCTTTTTTGTGAAAATTTGAATTACACCATTTGCACCTTGCGCACCATATATGGTACCTGCAGCAGCACCCTGGATCACCTCTACTCTTTCTACGTCCCCTAAATCCAAATCTGCCAGACGACTGGATAAGTTATTACCACTACCATTATCCAGGTTATCTACATTGATTTGAATACCATCCACCAAGATCATGGGCTGTGTTCCGCCCAGGGAATTTATACCTCGTAAGAGTATACTTTGTTGCTGGCCTGGCTGTCCCGTTGTGGATTGAATGAGTGCACCTGGTACCTTACCTACAAGTGCCTGAGATATGTCTCCGGCAGGAGGAGGTTTTAATTCTTCTGCCTTAACGGTCTCTACCGCAATAGCTGTTTTACGCCTGGAAGTGGCTACACCCGTACCGGTAACAACTACTTCCTCAAGGGCTTGAGCATCTTCCTGCATTTGCAGGTTGATGATATTGCCCGCTCCAATAGTGCGCCTCTCATTTTTTTGGCCGACATAAGTGAACAGCAAGGTTTGGCCTTCACTGGCGGTAATAGAGTAATTCCCATCAAAATCAGTTTGCGTACCCGTGGAAGTACCCTCTACGACAATGTTGACTCCAGGAAGCGGTAATCCGTCTGAATCGGTAACCGTACCTGAAATCGTCTTGTCTTGTGCAAGCGAAATATGCACAACAAACGCCAATAATAGCGTTAAGAATCCCTTTAGATTTGTTCTCATTTTAAAATTATTTGAATTAGCTAACCGCTAAAATCATAATTTCATGTTAATAATCCAAAATAAATCTGCTAAAATTTATTCGTTCCAAAGAATATTAACCATATCCCAATTATGGTGAGATATATTGCTATCAACACAATTTGGCAGCGCTTTTGAGGTTAATCTGGCAAGCGTACTTTGTGAAATTGTTGTTAAGGAATTCACATCTGGATTAAAAAAAGTTTTACAAAAAATTGTGATAGTGGAAGAAGGGGTTTTGGTGGTTCATTTTTAAGACAGCCATTTTAAAGGTATAAGAAAAAGGTGTGTATTCGTGAAGCAATACCTTACAAAATACATGCCGATAAGGCAATTTAGAGCTATGCAGAACTCCGCACATCTTTAATTGAGCACTCAGAACAGAATAAATTTATATAGGTATACCCCTTAAAGGAATTTCACCTTATGGTATAACACTTTTGATGATGAAATAAATGGGGGAGTGCAGTCATTTGAAGTATACCCATGCAAAAGGGGAGGTTGTAAGAGGGTATTGGACTGCATCCTTACGAGGAAAAGATATACCTTATTATATATAGCGATGTAAATGGTTTGAAGAAGGAAGGTGGGTTAAAACCTTAAAAAGGAGTTTTTTTAATAGCCTGGATGAAATGCGCAAGGTAACCGCAAAAGGTTTTGTGTAGCAAAATCGGATGGGTCTTTAACGAGTAAAATAGTAGGTCAATTAGGTTGAAAAGTCGCAAGTTGTTGCAAAGAGCAAATAGCTCAATTTTCCGCTTTGATTTTCTCTTTTAAAAAGGCGTTACAGAAACTACTGGAAGCCGTTGAAAAAATTAATGTAAAGGCCATTTGAATTATTCTGAAATATCACTACATTTGCAGCCCTCAAAATGAGGGTTTTTTGATTTTAACACATAAAGTTAATGCCAACAATTTCACAATTAGTAAGAAAAGGAAGGGTCACAATTACCAAGAAGAGTAAATCGGCCGCTTTGGATTCTTGCCCCCAACGACGTGGAGTTTGTACGCGTGTGTACACTACTACACCCAAGAAACCAAACTCGGCTATGCGTAAAGTAGCCCGGGTACGGTTAACCAATGGGAAAGAAGTAAACGCTTACATCCCTGGTGAGGGCCATAATCTTCAGGAGCACTCGATAGTATTGGTAAGAGGTGGAAGGGTGAAAGATTTGCCCGGTGTTCGTTATCACATTGTACGAGGTGCTTTAGATACCGCCGGAGTTGCCGGAAGAACACAACGTAGATCTAAATACGGTGCAAAACGCCCTAAGAAGTAATTTGATAGCAGGAAGCAATGAGAAAAAGACAGGCTAAAAAGCGACCATTGTTGCCAGATCCCAGGTTTAATGACCAATTGGTAACACGTTTTGTTAACATGATGATGTGGGACGGGAAAAAATCCGTCGCCTATAAAATATTTTACGATGCCATAGACATCGTGGATCAGAAGAAGACCGATGAGGAAAAATCGGCTTTGGAGATATGGAAAGATGCACTTTCTAATGTAATGCCCCATGTAGAGGTAAGAAGTAGAAGGGTTGGAGGTGCTACTTTTCAGATTCCTATGCAGATCCGCCCCGACCGTAAGATTTCAACAGCTATGAAATGGTTGATCAGTTTTGCGCGTAGACGTAATGAGAAATCTATGGCGCAGAAGTTGGCTGCAGAAATCTTATCAGCCGCAAAAGAAGAAGGTGCGGCGGTAAAAAAACGAGTAGATACCCACAAGATGGCCGAGGCCAACAAAGCATTTTCCCATTTTAGATTTTAACTGACTCATGGCAAGAGATTTAAAATATACAAGGAATATTGGTATTGCGGCGCACATTGATGCCGGTAAGACCACTACTACAGAACGTATTCTTTTCTACACCGGAGTGAGCCATAAAATTGGTGAAGTACACGATGGAGCCGCTACTATGGACTGGATGGAGCAGGAGCAGGAGCGTGGGATTACCATTACCTCTGCTGCAACTACCTGTACCTGGAATTTCCCTACGGAGAATGGTCAGCCCACAGCAGATGCTAAACCCTACCATTTTAATATTATTGATACTCCCGGACACGTGGATTTTACCGTTGAGGTAAACCGGTCCCTTCGAGTTTTAGATGGTTTGGTATTTCTGTTCAGTGCGGTAGATGGGGTAGAGCCCCAATCGGAAACCAACTGGCGTTTGGCCGATAATTACAAAGTACCTCGAATGGGCTTTGTGAACAAAATGGACCGCCAGGGTTCTAACTTTTTAGGAGTATGCCAGCAGGTAAAGGATATGCTGAAGTCCAATGCGGTGCCTATAGTGTTGCCTATTGGAGATGAGGCGGATTTCAAGGGAATTGTAGACCTGGTAAAGAACAGGGCCATTGTTTGGCACGATGAACACTTTGGTTCCACTTTTGACGTAGTGGAGATTCCTGCTGAAATGGAAGAGGAGGTGAAGGAATACCGTGCTGCTTTGATTGAAGCTGTGGCGGAATATGATGAGAACCTAATGGAAAAGTTCTTTGAAGATGAAGATTCCATTACGGAGGATGAGGTTCACGCTGCGCTTCGTGCCGCGGTTATGGATATGAGTATTATCCCCATGGTATGTGGGTCTGCTTTTAAAAATAAAGGAGTACAATTCTTGTTGGACGCGGTGTGTAGATACCTGCCATCACCTTTGGATAAGGATGCCATTGTAGGAGAAGATCCAAGAAGCGGGAACGAAATTTCAAGAAAACCGGATCCCAAAGAACCCTTCTCGGCTTTAGCATTTAAGATTGCCACAGATCCTTTTGTAGGGCGTCTGGCATTCTTTCGTGCCTATTCCGGAAAATTGGATGCAGGCTCTTATGTCCTAAACAATCGATCCGGAAACAAAGAAAGAATTTCCAGGATCTATCAAATGCACTCCAATAAGCAGAACGCTATAGAAAGCATATCAGCAGGAGACATTGGGGCTGCTGTTGGGTTTAAGGATATTAAGACCGGGGATACCCTTTCGGACGAAAAAAATCCGATCATATTGGAAAGTATGGTGTTTCCCGATCCTGTTATTGGTATAGCTGTAGAGCCTAAGACCAAAGCAGATGTGGATAAGTTGGGTATGGCCCTGGCAAAATTGGCCGAGGAAGATCCTACCTTCCAGGTGAAGACGGATGAAGCCTCAGGGCAAACCATAATTTCCGGAATGGGAGAACTTCATTTGGACATCATCGTAGACCGTCTGCGACGTGAGTTCAAAGTAGAAGTGAACCAGGGACAGCCACAGGTAGAATATAAAGAAGCGATTACTGCCCAGGCAGATCACCGTGAGGTATACAAGAAACAAACCGGTGGTCGTGGTAAGTTTGCAGATATTGTGTTCACCATGGAACCTGCGGAAGAAGGAAAGGCCGGATTGGAGTTTGTAAATGTGATCAAAGGAGGGAATATTCCAAAGGAATACATCCCATCTGTGGAGAAAGGATTCAAGCAAGCTATGCAGAATGGGCCTCTGGCCGGATTTGAGATGGATAGCATGAAAATTACGCTTAAGGATGGTTCCTTCCACCCTGTAGATTCTGATTCCCTTTCGTTTGAATTGGCGGCCAAGCTGGGCTATAAGGAGGCTGCTAGGGCTGCACGAGCTGTGTTGATGGAGCCTATTATGAAATTGGAAGTGTTAACCCCGGAAGAAAATATGGGGGATATTGTAGGCGACTTAAACCGTAGAAGGGGGCAAGTGAACAATATGGATGACAGGGCCGGCTCCAAGGTGATTAAAGCTGATGTACCGCTTTCCGAAATGTTCGGTTATGTTACTGCGTTGAGAACACTTAGTTCAGGTCGTGCCACCTCCACAATGGAATTTTCGCACTATGCGGAAACACCCTCTAACATTGCGGAAGAGGTGATTAAAACAGCAAAAGGGGTAACCGTTTAATTTTTAGGAGATGAGTCAAAAAATCAGAATAAAATTAAAGTCTTACGACCATAATTTGGTGGACAAGTCTGCTGAAAAGATTGTAAAGACGGTGAAAACTACAGGTGCTGTAGTAACGGGTCCAATTCCGTTACCCACGCACAAGAAAATATTTACAGTTTTGCGTTCACCTCACGTGAACAAGAAATCCAGAGAGCAATTTCAGCTTAGTTCGTACAAGCGATTGCTGGATATTTATAGCTCTTCTTCCAAAACAATTGACGCTTTAATGAAATTAGAGTTGCCAAGTGGTGTGGAAGTCGAAATAAAAGTGTAAATTTGCACGCCTTTCGGAAAAGGTGTAGACATGTCCTGAGCTGCGAGCGAAGGAAAAACGGGAGAAAAGAAACAAAATCTGGGTCACAGAGTTATTTCTTTGACCCAATTTTTTTGCCGGGAAACCGGCAGATAGAACTAAAATTAAAATGTGTAATACTTAGGTGAAAGACCGGCGGTGCAAGCCGGGGTCTGACATCTGAAATCTAACAAAAGTATGTCTGGGTTAATAGGTAGGAAAATCGGCATGACCAGCATTTTTGACGAGAATGGGAAGAACATTCCCTGCACGGTCATAGAGGCGGGTCCATGCGTGGTTACCCAAGTCAGAACCGAGGAGGTAGACGGGTACAGTGCCCTTCAGCTTGGTTTCGATGACAAGGCAGAAAAACGCACCTCTAAAGCCGAACAGGGCCATTTTAAAAAGGCAGGTGCTTCGCCCAAGAAGAAAGTCGTCGAGTTCCGGGATTTTGAAGGAGAATATAAATTAGGTGACACCGTAGGGGTGGACCTTTTTGTAGAAGGAGAGTTTGTGGATGTGATAGGAACATCGAAAGGGAAAGGCTTTCAGGGTGTTGTTAAAAGACACGGATTTGCAGGAGTGGGGCAATCCACTCACGGGCAGCATAACAGGCTTCGTGCCCCGGGTTCCATTGGAGCAGCATCTACACCATCCAGGGTGTTTAAAGGTATGCGAATGGCGGGCCGTATGGGTGGTGAACGCGTTACAGTGCAAAACCTTCGGGTGCTAAAAGTTATTCCGGAGAAGAACATTCTGGTAGTTAAAGGAGCAGTGCCCGGTCATAAAAACGCTTACATAACCGTAGAAAAATAAGGGGATGAAAGTAGCAGTATTGGATGTAAAGGGAAAAGATACAGGTCGGAAAGTTGAACTTTCCGATGATGTTTTTGGTATAGAACCCAATGAGCACGCCATTTACTTGGATGTGAAGCAATATCTGGCACACCAACGCCAGGGGACACATAAATCCAAAGAGCGCGCAGAGATCAAGGGAAGTACCAGAAAGTTGAAAAAGCAAAAAGGTACGGGTACCGCACGTGCGGGAAGTATTAAATCTCCGGTTTTCAGAGGCGGGGGGCGCATATTTGGCCCAAGACCACGTACGTATGCTCAAAAGTTGAACAAAAACGTAAAGCGACTGGCACGTAAATCTGCCTTGAGCTTAAAGTCCAAAGAAAAGGCCCTTTTGGTAGTTGAGGATTTCCAGTTTGATGCCCCAAAGACCAAAGATTTTATCCAATTTTTGGAATCTCTGGGAATAGCCGAAAAGAAGTCGTTAATCGTCCTGGGCGGTGCTAACGACAATGTGTTTTTATCCTCCCGGAATTTGAAGCGCTCCGAAGTTGTAACAAATTCGGAACTAAGTACCTACAAGATCTTAAATGCGAAAAGCCTGGTGCTTTTGGAAGGTGCTTTAGAAGGGATTCAATCAAACTTGAGTAAATAAGGAACAATGAGTGTGTTGATAAGGCCGATTATTACAGAAAAAATGACCGCAGATAGCGAGTTGTTCAATCGATATGGATTTTACGTAGATCCTAAGGCCAATAAATTGCAGATCAAAGAAGCCGTAGAGACCACCTATGGTGTTTCTGTTGAAAAGGTGAGGACTATGAATTACGGCCCCGAGCGAAGAACGCGCTATACAAAAACCGGAATTCAACATGGCAAGACCAATGTCATGAAAAAAGCCATAGTAGATGTGGCGGAAGGTGATATTATTGATTTTTACAGCAATCTATAATAAAGGGTAATGGCAGTAAGAAAATTAAAACCCATCACTCCTGGACAGCGTTTTAGAGTAGTAAACGGATTTGACGCGATTACTACTGATAAGCCGGAGAAAAGCTTGCTTGCTCCGTTAAAAAAGACAGGAGGTAGGAACAGTCAAGGAAAAATGACCATGCGCTACAGAGGTGGAGGTCATAAAAGAAGATATCGCGTTATTGATTTTAAGAGAGATAAGCACGGTGTTACCGCAGAGGTAAAATCAATTCAATACGATCCTAATCGTTCAGCGTTTATAGCGCTGTTAGAGTACAAGGATGGTGAAAAGCGGTATGTAATAGCTCAAAACGGTCTGCAGGTAGGGCAGAAAGTGATTTCCGGCGATAAGGCAGCTCCCGAAATTGGAAATGCCATGCGGCTTAATGCAATCCCTCTGGGAACTATCATTTCTTGCATTGAATTGCGACCAGGACAGGGAGCCAGTATAGCAAGAAGTGCAGGTACTTTTGCGCAATTGATGGCGAAAGATAAAAAGTTTGTGACGGTGAAACTACCTTCCGGTGAAACCAGAATGATATTGGCCACTTGTATGGCTACCATAGGAGCGGTTTCCAACTCAGATCACCAACTCATCGTTTCCGGTAAAGCCGGTAGGAGTAGGTGGTTAGGCAGAAGGCCCAGAACACGGCCTGTGGCCATGAACCCGGTAGATCACCCAATGGGTGGAGGTGAAGGAAGAGCTTCCGGAGGTCATCCTCGCTCTAAAAAGGGCTTACCCGCCAAAGGATACAGAACGCGTTCCTTGACCAAGGACAGCAACAGATATATTGTAGAACGAAGAAAGAAATAATAGGACATGGCACGTTCATTAAAAAAGGGACCATTCGTCCATCATAGTCTGGAGAAAAAAGTTCAGGCCAATGTAGAATCAGGAAAAAAAACCGTGATTAAAACGTGGTCAAGGGCTTCTATGATAACCCCTGATTTTGTGGGTCAGACCATAGCGGTTCATAACGGTAAACAGTTTGTTCCGGTCTATGTTACGGAAAACATGGTGGGTCATAAATTAGGGGAGTTTTCTCCTACACGCTCCTTCCGGGGGCATGCTGGTGCCAAAAACAAAGGTAAAAAGTAAGCTATGGGAGTTCGAAAAAGACAAATGGCAGAGCGTATCAAAACGGAAAAAAAGGACATGGCATTCGCCAAGTTAAACAACTGTCCTACTTCTCCCCGAAAGATGCGATTGGTTGCAGATTTAATCCGTGGCAAAAAAATAGAAATGGCACTGGCCATCCTCCGATTTAATCAAAAAGAGGCATCCAGACGATTGGAAAAGCTTTTGCTTTCCGCTATTGCGAATTGGGAGTCCAAAAACGAGGATATCAATATGGAAGATGCGGATCTATACATCAAAGAGATAAAAGTAGATAGCGGTTCCATGCTAAAGCGGCTTCGACCCGCACCACAGGGGCGTGCGCACAGAATACGAAAGCGTTCTAATCATGTTACATTGGTTCTGGGCGCTCACAACACGATAACAACAGAAACAACGGCGTAAGTAGTATGGGACAAAAAACCAATCCAATAGGAAATCGTTTAGGAATTATCAGGGGATGGGAATCCAACTGGTACGGTGGGAACGATTATGGCGATAAGTTGGCGGAAGATGATAAAATACGAAAGTATATTCATGCTCGTTTGGCAAAAGCCAGCGTTTCCAGGGTAATTATAGAACGTACGCTGAAATTGATCACCATTACCATTACCACGGCAAGACCGGGTATTATTATAGGTAAAGGAGGCCAGGAGGTAGATAAGCTGAAGGAAGAGCTTAAAAAAATTACCAATAAAGAGGTACAGATCAATATCCACGAAATAAAACGACCCGAACTGGATGCCAATCTGGTAGCAGCAAGTATTGCAAGACAAATTGAAAGCAGGATTTCCTATAGACGTGCGATCAAAATGGCTATTGCGGCCGCTATTCGTATGAATGCCGAAGGCATTAAGGTGCAAATTGCCGGAAGGTTAAACGGTGCTGAAATGGCGCGCACCGAAACGTACAAGGAAGGAAGAATCCCTTTGTCTACATTCCGGGCGGATGTGGATTATGCTTTGGATGAAGCGCATACCACTTATGGCAGATTGGGAATCAAGGTGTGGATCATGAAAGGTGAGGTATATGGTAAACGCGAACTTTCCCCTCTGGTTGGACTATCAAAAGGAGGTTCTAAAGGAGGAAAACAAGAAGGTCTGAAACGGCAACGTCGTAGAAAATAATTGAGATAAAGCGCAGCGAAGATGTTACAGCCAAAAAGAACAAAATATCGTAAAGCTCAGAAAGGGAGAATGAAAGGAGTTTCCCAAAGAGGTCACCAGCTTTCTAACGGAATGTTTGGTATAAAGTCTTTGGATTCCCATTTTATTACTTCCCGACAAATAGAAGCAGCCCGTATTGCGGCGACGCGTTACATGAAACGGCAGGGACAACTATGGATCAAGATCTTTCCGGACAAACCTATTACTAAAAAACCCCTTGAGGTACGTATGGGTAAAGGGAAAGGAGCTCCCGAATATTGGGTAGCTGTAGTTAAGCCCGGGCGTATTATGTTTGAAGTTGGCGGTGTGCCACATGATATTGCTAAGGAAGCACTACGTTTAGCGGCGCAAAAACTACCGGTTAGAACAAAATTTATTGTGGCCAGGGATTACGCTGGATAAACTGAACTGATAGGAGATGAAACAAAAGGAAATTAAAGAATTATCGGTTGAAGAACTTCAGCAGAAGTTGGCTGAATTAAAGAAAGAATATGCGGATTTGAAAATGGCGCATGCAGTTACGCCACTGGAAAATCCAATGCAGATACGAAAAACCAGAAGAACGGTCGCAAGATTGGCAACGGAATTAACTAAAAGGGAACATGAATAACGGATTGGGCCTTATGGAAGAAAACACAAGAAATTTAAGAAAAGAAAGAATAGGGGTCGTTACCAGTAACAAGATGGAAAAGTCCATTGTAGTTTCTGAGGTAAAACGTGTTAAGCACCCCATGTACGGTAAATTCGTCCTAAAGACCAAGAAGTATGTTGCCCATGATGAGCGGAATGATTGTAATGAAGGAGATACGGTACGTATTATGGAAACTCGGCCTTTGAGTAAAACAAAGTGCTGGAGATTAGTAGAAATTATAGAAAGAGCTAAATAATCATGGTACAACAGGAATCAAGATTAAAGGTAGCGGACAATACGGGTGCCAAAGAGGTACTTACTATCCGTGTGTTAGGAGGAACAAAAAGACGTTATGCCTCTTTGGGCGATAAAATTGTGGTTACCGTTAAGGAAGCCGCTCCCAATGGTGCTGTAAAGAAGGGTGCCGTTTCAACAGCAGTTGTAGTGCGAACCAAAAAAGAAGTGAGAAGACCTGACGGTTCCTACATACGATTTGATGATAACGCCTGTGTATTGTTAAATCCTGCAGGAGAAATGAGGGGAACCCGGGTTTTTGGACCTGTTGCGAGGGAACTTCGTGAAAAACAGTATATGAAAATCGTTTCTCTGGCTCCAGAGGTACTTTAATAAAGATAGGAGTGATGAAATTAAAGATAAAATCGGGCGATACAGTGGTAGTTATTTCTGGGGAATACAAGGGTAACGAGGGAAAAGTACTCGTTGTAGACCGCGAAAAAAATAAGGCCATTATTGAGGGGGTAAATATGGTGAAGAAGCACGAAAAACCAAGTGCAAAAAGCCCTCAGGGAGGAATTGTTGAAAAAGAAGCACCTATCCATATTTCTAATCTGGCATTGATAGAAAATGGAGAACCTGTTCGCGTAGGGTTTGAGTACAGGGATGGTAAAAAAGTTAGGGTTTCCAGGAAAACAGGAGAAATAATCTAGTCATGAGCTATATACCAAGACTAAAGAAAGAATACAAAGAACGGGTGATTAAAGCCCTTTCCGAGGAGTTTGGGTACAAAAATGTGATGCAGGTACCTAAATTGCAGAAAATTGTAGTGAGCCGCGGTGTGGGTGCTGCGGTAGCGGATAAAAAATTAATTGACCACGCTGTGGATGAATTGACGTTGATCACCGGTCAAAAAGCAATATCTACGATATCTAAAAAGGATGTGGCCTCCTTTAAACTGAGAAAAGGGATGCCCATAGGGGCAAAAGTTACGTTACGCGGAGAGCGTATGTACGAGTTCCTGGACAGGCTTATAACCACCGCCCTTCCCAGGGTACGTGACTTTCAGGGCGTAAAAGCTACCGGTTTTGATGGAAGAGGGAACTACAACTTAGGGGTGACCGAGCAAATTATCTTCCCGGAAATCAATATCGATAAGATCAATAGAATTAACGGTATGGACATCACGTTTGTGACGAGTGCCGAGACAGATAAAGAAGCGAAATCATTGTTGAGCGAATTGGGATTACCCTTTAAAAAGAATTAATATGGCCAAAGAATCAATGAAAGCCCGCGAGAGAAAGCGAGCAAAAATGGTAGCCAAATATGCAGAGAAGCGTAAGGCGCTTAAAGAGGCCGGGGATTACGAAGCACTACAAAAGCTTCCTAAAAACGCATCACCGGTTCGAATGCGCAACCGTTGTAAGCTAACCGGAAGGCCAAGAGGATATATGAGGGACTTTGGTATTTCCAGGGTAACCTTTAGGGAAATGGCCAATAAAGGTCTTATTCCCGGAGTAAAGAAAGCAAGTTGGTAATAATAATTGAATGAAGAATGCAGAATTCAGAATGTTGAATGCAAACAGATGAAATTCGTAATTCGTAATTCGTAATTCAAAATTTAAAAATGTTAACAGATCCAATCTCAGATTTTTTAACCCGAATTCGAAATGCCAATAGGGCAGGACACAGGGTTGTAAATATTCCGGCTTCCAACTTGAAGAAAGAGATGACCAAGATCCTTTTTGATCAAGGCTATATTCTAAGCTATAAGTTTGAGGAGGATTCAGTTCAGGGTAATATCAAAATTGCTTTGAAATATGACAGGCTTACAAAAGAACCGGTTATCAAAAAATTACAACGGATAAGTAAGCCTGGACTAAGAAGATATGTAAGTACGGAAGAACTGCCAAGGGTATTGAATGGTTTGGGAATAGCCATTGTTTCCACCTCTCACGGGGTAATGACCAGTAAGCAGGCCAAGCTGGAGAACGTTGGGGGAGAAGTACTTTGCTACGTATATTAAAAAGTTAAAAGGGTAAGAAATGTCACGAATAGGTAACAGTCCAATTTCAATTCCTGAAGGGGTAACTGTAGAAGTACAGCAAAACACCGTTACGGTGAAAGGAAAATTAGGGGAGTTGTCCCAGGAATTTTCTGATGTTGAGATCAAAGTAGAAGAGGGGACGTTGACGTTGACAAGGCCTTCGGATTCCAAAGCGCACAAAACCAAGCATGGGCTGTACAGGGCTTTGATCAACAATATGGTGGAAGGCGTGTCCAAAGGATGGACCAAAGAACTGGAATTGGTAGGTGTTGGATACCGGGCGAGTAATCAAGGGCAAAAATTGGATTTGGCGCTGGGATTCTCTCATAATATTGTAATGGATATAGCCCCAGAAGTTAAAATAGAGACGGTTTCTGAGAAAGGGAAAAACCCAATAGTAAAACTGACTTCACATGACAAGCAGTTAGTGGGAGCAGTAGCCGCAAAAATCCGCTCTTTTAGAAAACCTGAACCTTACAAAGGCAAGGGTATCAAGTTTGTAGGGGAGCAGATTAGAAGAAAAGCAGGTAAATCAGCATAATAGCCAGAAAACATGGGATTATCAAAGTATGATAGAAAATTAAGGGTAAGAAGAAGGATCAGAAAGGTCTTAACCGGCACCGAATCACGTCCTCGATTGTCTGTTTTCCGAAGCAATAAAGAGATCTATGCGCAATTGATTGACGATACCACAGGGAAAACTTTGGCTTCCGCTTCGTCCAGGGATAAGAGCTTGGAAACGAAAGGTACAAAAACGGAGATTGCAAGCGCGGTGGGTATAGCTATTGCTGAAAAAGCAAAAAAAGCGGGTATAGAAACCGTTTCCTTTGACCGTGGGGGCAACCTGTATCATGGAAGGGTAAAAGCGCTGGCTGAAGGTGCCAGAGAAGGTGGACTTAAATTCTAAAGGAATATGTATCAAAAGTATAAAAACGTAGAAATCGTAAAACCTGGAGGGTTAGAATTAAAGGACCGCCTTGTTGGTGTGCAACGGGTTACCAAAGTAACCAAAGGAGGACGGGCATTTGGTTTTTCTGCCATCGTGGTGGTTGGGGACGAAAATGGTGTTGTGGGACACGGTTTGGGCAAATCCAAAGAGGTAGCCACAGCAATTGCCAAAGCAGTTGAAGATGCAAAGAAAAACTTAGTGAGGATCCCCTTGAGCAAAGGTACGCTACCCCATGAGCAAAAAGGGAAGTACGGAGGCGCAAAAGTCTTTATTAAGCCCGCATCACAGGGTACCGGGGTTATTGCCGGAGGTGCCGTGAGAGCTGTACTGGAAGCTGTAGGCGTACATGATGTACTGTCCAAATCTCAGGGTTCCTCAAATCCGCATAACGTGGTAAAAGCCACTTTTGATGCCTTGTTGCAACTAAGAGATGCCCGGACCGTAGCGCAACAAAGGGGAATTAGTATGGAAAAAGTTTTTAAAGGATAAGAACATGGCGAAGATCAAGGTGACGCAGGTAAGAAGTGCAATTAAAAGGCCGCAAGATCAGAAGAGAACGTTGGCTGCATTGGGACTTAGGAAAATAGGTCAGGTTGTTGAGCATGATACTACGCCCAATATCCTTGGCATGATCAGTAAGGTAAAACATTTGGTTTCCACAGAGGAGGCTTAAAAAGATAGTTGAAATATGGACTTAGGCAATCTAAAACCGGCAGAAGGATCAACACACAGGCAAGGAAAAAAGCTGGGTCGTGGGGAAGGTTCCGGAAAGGGTGGAACGGCTACTCGTGGTCACAAAGGAGCAAAATCCCGATCCGGATATGCTAAGAAAATAGGATTTGAAGGCGGGCAAATGCCTTTGCAGCGGCGGGTTCCCAAGTTTGGGTTTAAAAATATCAACCGAAAGGAATACCAGCCTGTGAATTTGGAAAAATTGCAAATCCTTGTTGATAATAAGGTAGTTAAAAACGAGGTTACTTTTGAGACCTTGGTGGAAAACAGGTTGGTTGGGAAAAACGATTTGGTGAAGATACTGGGCAATGGGGAATTGAAAGCAAAGCTTAAAGTATCCGCACATAAATTTAGTGCATCTGCCAAGGCGGCCATCGAGGCTGCAGGAGGAGAAGCAATAAATTTATAAGCACTGTATTATGAAGAAATTTGTTGAGACATTATCAAATATTTGGAAAATAGAGGAACTGAGACAACGTATCTTGGTTACCCTGGGCCTCTTGGTGGTATACCGTTTTGGGGCGCAGGTGGTTCTTCCGGGTATTGATACGACTCAATTGGCAGAACTTAGTGCATCTGCTGGGGATGGTATATTGGGCTTATTGAACGCATTTACGGGGGGAGCATTTGCCAACGCCTCGGTTTTCGCTTTGGGAATCATGCCCTATATCTCGGCTTCTATTGTAGTACAGCTAATGAGCATAGCCATTCCGTATTTGCAAAAATTGGATAAAGAAGGGGAAAGCGGAAGAAAAACCAAAAACCAGATTACCCGTTGGTTGACCATTGCGATTTGTATTGTTCAGGCCCCTGCGTATTTGTACGGCCTCGGGGCACTGGGAGTTCCGGATAGCGCATTTATACTTGGAAAAGGATTGGATTTCATTATTCCAGCCGTTATAATTCTGGTTACAGGCTGTGTATTTGCCATGTGGTTAGGAGAAAAGATCACTGATAAGGGAATAGGAAATGGGATCTCTCTCCTAATTATGATTGGAATTATAGCCACCATGCCGCAGTCCTTTGTCCAGGAATTTATTTCAAGGACTACCAATAACACGGGTGGACTGATGTTTATGCTGATAGAGATCATTATTTGGTTCCTGGTTATCCTGGCCAGTGTGCTTTTAGTGATGGCTATCCGGCAGATTCCGGTGCAATATGCCAGAAGAAGTGCGTCCGGGGGGTATGAAAAGAATATCATGGGGTCCCGTCAATACATTCCCCTTAAACTGAATGCTTCGGGGGTGATGCCCATAATTTTTGCTCAGGCCATTATGTTTGCGCCTAGCTTAATCGGAAGAACCTTCAATAGTACTGCCGCCGGACAATGGATGGAAGTGCAATTTGCAGATATTTTCGGATTGGCCTACAACATTCTCTTTGCAGTATTGATTATCATTTTTACCTATTTCTATACTGCGATTACGGTACCCACCAATAAAATGGCGGATGATCTGAAACGTAGTGGAGGTTTCATTCCAGGTATACGACCAGGTAAGGAAACCGCTGATTTTTTAGACAAAATAATGTCTTTGATCACGTTTCCCGGTTCGGTTTTCCTGGCGGCGCTGGCGGTACTTCCTGCAGTTGTGGTGAAGTTAATGGATGTTCAGGCAGGATGGGCCCTGTTCTACGGGGGTACCTCGCTATTGATTATGGTAGGTGTAGCTATTGATACTGTGCAACAGGTAAATTCGTATTTGTTGAACAGACATTACGATGGTTTGATGAAAAGCGGAAAAAACAGAAAAGTAGCGTAGTATGGCAAAGCAACCGGCAATAGAACAAGACGGAACTATCATTGAGGCATTGTCCAATGCCATGTTCCGTGTAGAATTGGAAAATGGTCATATTGTAACAGCGCACATTTCTGGAAAAATGCGTATGCACTATATAAAATTATTACCTGGGGATAAGGTAAAGTTGGAGATGAGCCCCTATGATTTGACCAAAGCAAGAATCACATATAGATACTAAGAAAAAGACTGATATGAAGGTAAGGGCGTCAATAAAGAAAAGAAGTGCAGACTGCAAGATCGTACGTAGAAAAGGCAGATTGTACGTGATCAATAAAAAGAATCCTAGATTTAAACAAAGACAAGGATAATTATGGCAAGAATTGCTGGGGTAGACATACCAAAACACAAAAGAGGTGCAATTGCGCTTACCTATATTTACGGTATAGGCAAAAGCCGTGCACAGGAAATATTGGAAAGAGCAGGTGTGGAAGAGGATATCAAAGTTTCCGATTGGAATGACGACCAAATCGGTAAGATTCGGGAAGCGGTTTCCGAATATACTATTGAAGGAGAGCTGCGTTCCGAAACGCAATTGAACATAAAGCGCCTGATGGATATTGGGTGTTATCGTGGAATACGCCATAGGTCTGGTCTACCGTTGAGAGGACAACGGACTAAAAACAACTCCAGAACCAGAAAAGGAAAACGTAAAACAGTTGCCAACAAGAAAAAGGCGACCAAATAATAGCTAAGTCATTATGGCCAAAGCAAGTTCTAAAACTGCAAAAAAGCGAAAAGTTGTTGTGGATGCTACGGGCGAAGCCCACATTGTTGCTTCCTTTAACAACATTATTATTTCCCTGACCAATAGGAAAGGAGATGTGATCTCCTGGTCATCTGCAGGGAAGATGGGATTTAGAGGATCTAAAAAGAATACACCCTATGCTGCACAGGTAGCAGCTGAGGAGTGTTCCAAGGTGGCCCTGGAAGCCGGATTGCGAAAAGTAAAAGTGTTTGTAAAAGGACCTGGAAACGGAAGGGAATCCGCTATACGCACAATTCATAATTCCGGCATTGAAGTTATGGAAATTGTAGATGTAACGCCGCTTCCCCACAATGGTTGCAGGCCCCCTAAAAGAAGAAGAGTTTAATTACTACCATCCTTAAACGGATTTTCACCGAAAGCGCATCAGGATTATCGAAGGAGTCGCCTTAATTCATAATCGCGTTTTCTTAAAACTAGAAAATGGCAAGATATACAGGACCTAAAACAAAGATTGCTCGCAAATTTGGCGAGGCTATTTTCGGCGATGATAAATCGTTCGAGAAAAAGAACTATCCTCCGGGACAACACGGAAATAACCGCCGTAGAGGCAAAAAATCGGAATATGCCATTCAGCTTCAGGAAAAGCAAAAGGCCAAATATACCTATGGTATTTTGGAGCGGCAGTTCCGAAACTTGTTTACGGAGGCTAAACGTCGCGAAGGGGTAACCGGCGAAGTGCTGTTACAGCTTTGTGAATCCAGATTAGATAATGTGGTCTACCGTATGGGAATTTCACCCTCCAGAAGGGGTGCCCGACAGTTGGTATCACACAGGCATATTACCGTTAACAATGAAGTGGTTAATATTCCTTCGTACAGCCTGAAACCAGGAGATGTAGTTGGAGTACGTGAAAAATCCAAGTCGCTTCAATCCATCACGGATGCACTGACTAACAACAGTAGTGTTTACGAATGGATCACATGGAACGGTGATAAAAAAGAAGGTACGTTTGTTTCAATTCCGGAACGCATTCAGATCCCGGAGAATATCAAGGAACAACTAATCGTCGAGTTATACTCAAAATAAAAATCAGATTAATCCAATTATGGCATTACTTAATTTTCAGAAGCCCGATAAAGTTATAATGATAGACTCAACAGATTTCGAAGGGAAATTTGAATTTCGCCCTTTGGAACCTGGTTATGGATTAACTGTTGGGAACGCATTGCGCCGGGTATTGCTTTCTTCTTTGGAAGGTTTCGCAATAACATCTGTACGAATTGACGGCGTTGAACATGAGTTTTCGGTCATCCCCGGGATAGTGGAAGATGTTACCGAAATTATATTGAATCTTAAGCAGGTACGTTTTAAAAGGCAGATAGATGATGTAGAGAGTGAAACCGTATCGGTTTCGGTAAGTGGTAAAGAACAGCTTACAGCTGGAGACTTTCAGAAGTTTATTTCAGGATACCAGGTGCTTAATCCTGATTTGGTGATCTGCAATACGGACCCTAAGATTTCTATTAATTTGGAAATCATCATCGAAAAGGGAAGGGGCTATGTTCCTGCAGAGGAGAACAAAAAGTCCAACGCTCCTTTGGGTACCATTGCGGTAGACTCCGTTTTTACCCCGGTAAAAAATGTGAAATACAGCATTGAAAACTTTAGGGTAGAACAAAAAACGGACTATGAGAAATTGGTTTTTGAAATTGTAACCGATGGTTCCATACATCCCAAAGATGCCTTAACCGAGGCAGCTAAGGTGTTGATACATCATTTCATGCTGTTCTCCGATGAGCGCATTACGCTTGAAGCAGATGAGATTGCACAAACAGAAACCTATGATGAGGAATCGCTTCATATGCGACAATTATTAAAAACCAAGTTGGTAGACATGGACTTGTCTGTGAGGGCGTTGAACTGTCTAAAAGCAGCCGAAGTGGATACTTTGGGGGACTTAGTGGCGTTCAATAAAAACGACTTGATGAAGTTTAGAAATTTTGGTAAAAAATCTTTAACGGAATTGGAAGAATTGGTAATAAACAAAGGACTCCAATTTGGAATGGATTTGACCAAATACAAATTGGACAAGGACTAAATTGTCCAAAAACGAAGATAGCAGATGAGACACGGAAAAAAATTCAATCACTTAGGGAGAACTGCTGCGCATAGAAAAGCAATGCTGGCTAATATGGCCTGTTCCCTTATTGAACATAAAAGGATAAACACCACCGTTGCTAAAGCCAAAGCGCTAAAGCAATTTGTGGAGCCGTTAATTACCAAGGCCAAGTTGGAGAATAACCAAACGGCGGAAAAGGGAATGCATAACCGGAGGGTGGTCTTTAGCAACCTAAGGAATAAATATGCCATTACCGAGCTTTTTGGCAGTGTAGCGGAAAAGGTAGGCGACAGACCCGGAGGGTATACCCGAATTATCAAATTGGGTAACCGTTTGGGAGATAACGCGGATATGGCATTGATAGAGCTAGTTGACTTTAATGAGACCTATAACGCGGGTAAATCCAAAAAGAAAACGACACGAAGAAGTAGGAGGAGAAAAGGCAAAGCAGAAGCTGCCCCTGTTGCAGACGTTGCCGAAACCACAACAGCAATTGATGATTCGGAAGAATAAGATGTTGATTACTCGTTTACAATAAGGAAAAGGATACATGAAGATGTATCCTTTTTTTATGTTTTTTTGTGAAATTTAGAACGTATTATGAAATATCAAAAAAAGAATAAGGCCTTACTCCTGCTGGAAGATGGTACTATTTTTTATGGCAAAGCTGTGGGGAATAAAGAAGGTACGGCTTTTGGGGAAGTCTGTTTCAATACAGGGATGACCGGATATCAGGAGATCTTTACAGATCCCTCTTACTTCGGGCAACTCATGGTAACCACCAATGCACATATTGGCAACTACGGCACCCGTGTGGAAGAGATAGAATCCGATAGTATTAAGATTGCCGGACTGATTTGTAAAAATTTTAGCTATGAATATTCCAGGCCCGGTGCGGATAAGAGCCTGCTTGAATTCCTGGAGGAAAATGACCTCTTTGCTATTTCCGACGTGGATACCCGGGCTTTAGTAAGCTATATTAGGGATAACGGGGCAATGAACGCGGTGATATCTACACGGGTTGATGAAATAGAGACCTTAAAGAAAGAATTGGAAAAGGTGCCTAGCATGAAAGGACTGGAATTGGCTTCCAAAGTGTCCACTGCGGAACCTTACTTTTTTGGCGATGAAAATGCCACCTTCAAAATCTCCGCCCTGGACATTGGTATTAAGAAGAACATTTTGCGGAACCTGTCCAAACGAGGAGCTTACATTAAAGTGTTTCCTTACAACGCTACCGTAGAGCAAATGGGGGAATGGAATCCTGACGGGTATTTTATATCCAATGGTCCCGGTGACCCGGAGCCACTCACCGAAGCTATTGAAACTACCAAACAGATCCTAAAAACAAACAAACCTTTGTTTGGTATTTGTTTGGGGCATCAGGTGTTGGCCCTGGCCAATGGAGTATCTACCTATAAAATGCATCATGGTCATAGGGGAATTAATCATCCCATATTGAATTTGCTCACGGGTAAAGGGGAGATTACCTCTCAAAACCATGGATTTGCGATAAAGAGGGAAGAAGCCGAGGCACATCCTGATTTGGATATCACCCATACACATTTAAACGATGGAACTGTTGCCGGAATACGAATGAAGTACAAAAACGTATTCTCAGTCCAATATCATCCGGAGGCAAGCCCGGGACCGCATGACGCGGAATATCTTTTTGACCAGTTTTTCGAAGCCATTAAAGCCAGCAGAAACTAAAAAATAGTAATTTATGTTTTGGTTAATATCGCCCAGATTATGACCAATATCATACTGCTTTCAGCATACGCTTTTGTATTTTCGTTGCTTTAATTTCAACCACTAAAACAAAGAATATGAGTAGTATCATCAATATCCACGCCAGGCAAATACTGGATTCCCGGGGTAATCCTACGGTAGAAGTAGATGTGATAACAGAAAACGGTGTTTTGGGAAGAGCAGCAGTGCCTTCAGGAGCATCTACGGGAGAGCACGAGGCAGTGGAACTGCGGGATGGAGGAGACAGCTTTATGGGTAAAGGCGTAGGTAAGGCCGTAAACAACGTAAACACAATTATCGCGGACGAGTTGAGAGGAACTTCGGTTTTTGAACAAAACTATATTGATGCTACCATGATTGCTCTGGATGGCACCCCAAATAAGTCAAAATTGGGTGCAAATGCCATTTTAGGGGTTTCTTTGGCCGTAGCAAAAGCTGCAGCAGAGGAATTGGCTATGCCGTTGTATCGTTATGTAGGTGGGGTTAGTGCCAACACCTTGCCCGTTCCCATGATGAACATTATAAACGGGGGGTCTCACTCCGATGCTCCTATAGCTTTTCAGGAATTTATGATCATGCCGGTTAAGGCCAATGATTTTAGCCATGCCATGCAAATGGGTACTGAAATTTTCCACAACTTGAAAAAAGTGCTTCACGCCAGGGACTTGAGTACGGCTGTTGGGGATGAGGGAGGTTTCGCACCAGCGTTGGACGGTACAGAAGATGCCATTGAAACCATTGCTAAGGCAGTTGAAAATGCCGGGTATGCATTTGGTGACGAAGTAATGATCGCATTGGATTGTGCCTCAGCTGAGTTTTATATTGACGGGAAATACGATTATACCAAGTTTGAAGGGGAAAAAGGAGCTGTCAGGACCTCCGAAGAACAGGCAGCGTATTTGGCAGAACTATGCGAAAAATTCCCAATTATTTCCATTGAAGATGGCATGGATGAAAATGATTGGGACGGTTGGAAACTGTTAACCGAAAAAGTTGGAGATAAAGTCCAATTGGTCGGTGATGATCTGTATGTGACGAATGTGGAACGCCTTTCAAAAGGGATTGAAAATGGCATAGCGAACTCCATTTTAATAAAAGTAAATCAAATCGGAACCTTGAGTGAAACTATTGCGGCGGTGAACATGGCTAAAAACGCGGGTTATACTTCGGTAATGTCTCATAGATCAGGGGAAACAGAAGATAATACCATAGCAGATCTGGCGGTTGCCCTAAACACGGGACAGATAAAAACAGGCTCCGCATCCCGTAGTGACCGTATGGCAAAGTACAACCAATTGCTCCGAATAGAAGAGGAACTGGGAGATGTCGCGTACTATCCACAAGAAAAAGCGTTTAAGGTAAAACGATAACAATTATTTAGCATATCAAAAAGCCTTTCTTGTTTCGGAAAGGCTTTTTTTTGCGCAGTTTATGGCGTAACTTAATCCATACCAAATTAAAACTAAGCTCGGTTGTTATCATGAATAATTTCCTTTTTGCCGCTGCAGAAAACGATGCTATTCCTCACTGTAAGGCAGGGGGGATGGGAGACGTAGTACGAGATGTTCCCAGGCAAATCTCCGAACGGGACGACAGCGTCCATATCGTGGTGCCTTCCTATGGAAGATTACACCAAAACGGTACGTTCCTGACCTATCTTAATTTCGGACTTAGGGGAATTCCATATACCGCAGAATTGTACGAGGTTCCCGGAAAGAAAAAATCTGACCATCTCCGACATTATGTGATCCACCATCCCGAGATAGAAGCAGGTAGTATTGCTCATATTTACCACGATGATCCGGAAGAACCCTTTTACACGGACTTTATAAAATATGTTATCTTCTGTACTGCGGTGGCGGAAGCTGTAAAGCAAAACGCTTTCGGGAAATTGGATGTAATACATCTTCATGATTGGCATGCCAGTTTGTTGTTGTTTCTCCGTGAATACCATTCGGGCTACACCCATCTTAAAGACATCCGTTTTGTATACACCATTCACAATTTGGCCATCCAGGGCATCCGGCCTTTTCACAATAACTATGCCTCTATGCAGAATTGGTACCCTGAGGTCCCCCTGGATTACGAACGGTTAATGGACTATCGATATCAGGACTGTATTAACCTAATGGCCGTGGGCATCCGCCTGGCAGATGCTGTTCATACGGTTTCCCCTTCCTATAAGGAAGATGTTATGCGACCTAGCTCTCCACCGGAGTTTATTGGTGGAGAAGGATTGGAGGAAGATTTGAAACAAGCCAATGTGGAAGGCAGGTTATTTGGTATTCTAAACGGTTGTAACTACAAAAACATCAATGTAGAAGAAAAAGGGCAGATCTACAGGAACACGGTAAAAGCCCTCTTTAGGTGGTTGCAGGACGAAACCAAAAAATACAAAGCGGATTTTTTGGCCCATACCGGAGAGAAAATCATGCAACATGTAGGGAAACGTCCCAAATTCATCGTTTCCAGTGTGGCCCGATTGACAGAACAAAAGTTTTATTTCTTTAAGCGTTCTCCGGAGGCTTTTATAGAAATTTTGAAAAAACTGGAGAAAGTAGAGGGTATTTTTATGCTTTTAGGTACAGGTGCACCGGAGTATGAAGAGTTATTCCGCAAAATAAGCTATGAAAACAAGAACTTCATTTTTACCAATGGTCAATCCGAAAGCCTGATCGATTCCATGTATCTGGAATCTGACCTCTATTTTATGCCCAGTCTTTTTGAACCTTGTGGCATCAGTCAGATGTTGGCGATGCGCAACGGAAATCCCTGTTTAGTGCATCATACCGGCGGACTCATAGATACCGTGGAACATATGAAAACCGGTTTTGCGTTTGACGGGAAAACCTATGACGAAAAGATTACTAACATGCTGAAGTCCTTTGATGAGGCTCTCGATATTTTTCAGAATGACAAGCCCACCTGGAAAAAAATACAAGCCTCCGCTAAGCGCAAGCGTTTTACCTGGAAAAAATCAGTGAATAAATACTACGAACTCCTTTACCATCTGTAAGGAATACAAGGCACTTCATTCTTGTTAAGAATAATTCAAATCTAGCGGTTGGAATTGTTAAAGGCTTGGCTTTTTCGTAAATTTATGGACTATTCCAAATAAATAATTAAACTCCATGTCCAACACTGCAACAATAGAATTTGAAGGGAAAAAATATGACTTTCCGGTCATTCAAGGAAGCGAAGATGAATTGGCGATTGATATAAAAACCCTAAGAGGCACTACGGGGATGGTGACCATCGACCCCGGGTACAAAAACACGGGTTCCTGCGAAAGCGCCATTACATTTTTGGATGGGGAGAAGGGTATTTTGCGGTATAGGGGGTATGCCATAGAAGATTTGGCGGAAAAGGCTGATTTTTTGGAGGTCGCCTATCTGCTTATTTTCGGGGAATTGCCCAATTCGGAACAGTTGTCCAAATTTCACACTGATATTAAGGCAGAATCCCATGTGGACGAGGAGATGAAGAAGATTCTGGATGGGTTTCCAAAATCTGCCCACCCCATGGGGGTACTTTCCTCCTTAACAAGTGCACTGGTCGCCTTTAATCCTTCTTCTGTTGATGTTTCCTCGGAAGAAGCCATGTACAATTCTATTGTTCGCATATTGGCTAAATTCCCTGTATTGGTGGCCTGGACCATGCGAAAGAAAATGGGACTCCCTCTGGATTATGGGGACGATTCCCTGGGGTATGTAGAGAATATCCATAAAATGATGTTCAAGCGACCCAATAAAGAATACGCCAAGGACACTATTGCTATTGACGCTTTGGACAAACTTTTGATCTTGCATGCGGATCATGAGCAAAATTGCTCCACCTCTACCGTGCGTATTGTAGGTTCTTCTCACGCCGGATTATTTGCTTCCTTATCTGCCGGGATTTCAGCACTTTGGGGACCCTTGCATGGCGGGGCTAACCAGGCGGTCCTGGAAATGCTTCAGGCAATTCAGGATGACGGAGGAGACACCAAAAAATATATGGCCAAAGCCAAGGATAAGGAAGATCCTTTCCGTTTAATGGGATTTGGTCACCGGGTGTATAAAAACTTTGATCCCCGGGCACGAATCATTAAAAAGTCTGCGGATCAGGTACTTGGTGCTCTGGGTATTGAAGATCCTATCCTGGAGATTGCCAAAGGATTGGAAAAAGAAGCCCTGGAAGACCAATATTTTGTGGATCGTAAATTATATCCTAACGTGGACTTCTACTCCGGGATCATTTATCGTGCTTTAGGAATTCCGGTAGATATGTTTACCGTGATGTTTGCTTTGGGAAGATTGCCGGGTTGGATCGCCCAATGGAGGGAAATGCGTTTGCGAAAAGAACCCATCGGACGGCCAAGACAGATTTATATTGGCGAAAACCATAGGGATTTCCCTTCTTTAGAAAAGCGATAAGAAAATTGTGTTGTACCAGATAAAGTCCATTTTCAGTACCAATGAAAATGGACATTTTTATATCCAAACCTAAGAAATCAATGTTGCACCTCAATATTGTAGACGAAACCGCCCCTTTAAAGGCCGTAGTGCTGGGCACCGCAGAAAGCTCTGGCCCTGTACCCAGACCGGAAGATGCCTATGACCCCAAATCATTACAACATATCCTGGCAGGAACTTATCCCAAAGAGGAGGACATGATCAAAGAGATGGACGCCTTCGCACAGGTTTTTGAAAAGTATGGAGTAGAGGTGTTCCGACCTGAAGTACTAAAAGACTGCAACCAGATATTCTCCAGGGATATTGCTTTTGTAATTGACGATAAGTTGATCAAGGCCAACATAGTGCCACACAGAGAGGAAGAGTTTGAGGCTATCCTTCATGTATTGGAATATATACATCCCAATACTATTTTATATCCCCCTGAAGAAGTACATATTGAAGGAGGAGATGTGATGCCATGGCATGACCATATCTTTATTGGCACCTATACCGGTCATGATTATCCGGATTATATTACCGCCAGAACAAACGGAGAGGGAGTGGAGTATATTCGAAAAATGTTTCCAAACAAAAAGGTAAAGTCTTTTGAGTTGCGAAAGTCGATTGAACATCCCAAGGAAAATGCCTTGCACCTGGATTGTTGTTTTCAACCCGTAGGAAAAGACAAGGCCATTATACATAAAAACGGTTTTTTGATCGAAGAAGAGTATCAATGGTTGGTAGATTATTTTGGAAAAGAGAACATTTTTGAGATTTCAGCGGATGAAATGTACCGGATGTTCAGCAATGTGTTTTCTATCGCCCCTGAGGTTGTGGTTTCCGAACGTGGTTTTACCCGTCTCAACAACTGGTTAAGGAACCACGGTTTTACAGTTGAAGAAATCCCTTATAGTGAGATTTCCAAACAAGGAGGACTTTTACGCTGCAGTACTATGCCCCTGATACGGGAATGACCTTGTTATAGGAACAAGGCCATTAGCAGGTCCATCTGCAGATGCTCTGCTTCTCTTCGGATAGGGGAGTCCATCATAGTATTGAAGTTGGTAGCCAAAAAAACAATAGAATCCAACTCAGGCAGATATAGCAATACACATCCGGCACCAATCCCGCCACCGGAATGCCCCAGGGCGTACGTGGTGTCAAGATCATAATATTGAATGCCCAGGGCATATTGCTTGTTTCCTTCTTCGTCCATAACAAAGTCTTGCATCAATTCCAGCGTTTTAGGTTTTAGTAATTTCCCGGAAACCAAACTTTTCATGAAGATTACAGCGTCTTTGGTAGAGGCCACTATGCCATCATCCCCTTTCATAGAAGCCACATTGGCCCGTTGAAGTTTGGAAACGTTGGCAGGAATGCCTACCAGTAATACGTCCCAATAGGCGTCAGTGATATTCAAAGGCTTTTGGTAATTTGATTTGGAAAGATACACCGTAGTATCAAGTCCCAATTTTTTTAAAATGTGCTTTTCCATGTAGGTGATATGATTCCCGGTAATGACATCTGCAATTAGAGAGAGGAGCTCATAATTTGTATTCCGATACACGTACCTGTTTCCGGGATCAAACTCCAGAGGTTTGCCGGCAATGTGAGATAACAGGTATTCTACCGAAAGTACCTCTTGTGGGTTCTGGATAATTTTGGAAACCAGGATCGGATCCGTATTGTACTCCGGAAGCCCGGAAGTGTGGTTAAGCAGCATTTTAATGGTAATTTTTTCCACACCTGCTTTATCCTTGAGCCAGGGATAATCCAAATATTGGGTAATGGGATCTTCTAATTTCAGTTTCCCTTTTTCGTACAGTTGCAGTATGGCAACGGCCATATACGTCTTACTTACACTTTGCAGATAAAACAAATGCTCCGGGGTCAAAGGTATTTTTTCTTCCACATTGGACCAGCCTTCGGCAACCGACCAAAAACCAACATCTTTATGATACACGGTAAGTGCCAGACCTGGAATACCCATGGCAGTGTATTTTTTGAGTACCGTTTTAACGGCTTCTTGTTTTTCGATCGGGAATTGGCTTTTCTGAGCGGTTATCGTAAGTATGGGGAACAATAGCAAGAGAATTAGCATCCGTTTCATGATTGAAAATTTTTCCAAATATCGTCCAGAACACCCCCCAATGAAGGATAATTTGCTTCAGAATTGTGCGAAGTGTAGTGTTTAAGGGGTTGAAGTGTAGCAGCGACAATTCAGCTTTGGTGAACCCTAGGGCGAAACCATTGTTTAAAATGAGGCGCCGTAATCCTACTCACAATTTGTTCCTCAGATTTTCCATCAATTACAATTTGTACTGCCAGTTTCCCATTCGTCTCTTTTTTATACCCGTTAATACAGCTCCGATGGACAATATACTTTCGATTCAAACGAAAAAAATGTTCCTCCGGAAGTCGTGGCATAATTTTATTCAGGGAATCATCCAGCACGTAACGGTAGCCGTCAAGGGTATATAAATAAGTAGCGCCCTGATCTATCTGAAAGTGAGCGATCCTGTTAAACGTGATCCTTTTTAAGTGATTTCCCACTAAAATCTCAAAACCGGTGTCGCGAAGTTGCTTGTCTTTGACCCGTAGTTCTTGTGTCTTTTTCCATTCATCATAAAAATAGATACCGATGTATACCCCGTTGATGACTAGTATCCAAATAAAGAAAATAAAAAGATTATAGGAGTAAAACTTTGTAGGTAAAGGCCCCTCGCCAAAAAGTGCATTGATAAGTTCGGTGGAGCCTATGATAAACCCTTGAACAATTAGTGTGGTCCATACAATTTGATGGATTAACCGTTTTTTCAAGGAAGCTTTGTAGGGCATTCGCAGATCAAAATAGTCCGTGATTTTTCGGATGAGCCACCAACAGATAAAACCGGAAACCGTGTCAATGGCATAAGTGGTATAGGTGTACCAATCCCAGCGGATACGGGAATAGGTAAGGTGGTAATTTATGGTGTTAATTACCGGGATCAGTATCAGGCATAAGAGTCCGTCATTGTATTTTCCCAGGTATTTTGGCCACATGCCTTCCGGTTTATTCCTAAAGATACCTATCGCCTTTTTTTGTTACAAAATGAGGGGGGTATTTGCTACTTTTGTGCGTTGATTTCTTTACCTAATGCAAATTACAAATACCATATTGATGATCCGTCCGGTGGCGTTTCGGATGAATGAACAAACTGCTGTAAACAACTATTTCCAGGAGGACTTGGCGCTTCAAACCCAGGCCATTAATACCAAGGCACAACAAGAATTCGATCAGTTTGTAACGGTGTTGCGCAGCCACGGAGTGAATGTACTTGTAGTGGATGATAAAAAAGAAACGGATACTCCGGATGCTATTTTTCCGAACAATTGGGTCTCCTTTCATGCCAACGGAACTGTAACGGTGTATCCTATGTTTGCTGAAAACCGTAGAAAAGAGCGTAGGGAAGATATTTTTGATTTTTTAGAGGCCCAGGGTTTTCGGATAGATAATATTATGGATTATACTTCCGCGGAGCAGGACGGTATCTTTTTGGAAGGCACAGGCAGCATCCTAAAAGACCGGGTGAACCAAAAAGCGTACTGCGCTTTATCCGAAAGGGCCCATGAGGGATTGTTCCTGGAATTTTGTGAGGATTTCAATTGCTTCCCCGTCATTTTTACAGCCAATCAAACCGTAAACGGGGAACGCAAACCCATTTACCACACCAATGTAATGATGGCTATGGCAGAAACTTTTGTGGTCATTTGCCTGGACAGTATAGACGATAAAAAGGAGCGTAAAAATGTGGTACACCACCTTACAACGGACGGCAGGGAAATAATTCCCATTACGGAAGAACAAATGCACCACTTTGCCGGCAACATGTTGCAGGTAATTGGGACCGATGGCCAACGGTTCATGGTTATGAGTACACAGGCGCATAATAGTTTGAAGGAAGATCAGATCCGGGCGATACAGAAACACTGTGACATTATTCACAGCCCCCTGGATACCATTGAAACCTGTGGTGGAGGCTCCGCCCGTTGTATGATGGCCGAAGTCTTTCTACCTAGGAATTAGCCAGAGGACGTTACCCTCTTAAGCCTAAGAGGGGTGATTCAGCTATGCTGAATCGGGGAGATTGCGTCCTTTCATTATTTTAGTGTTCAATCCCTCCGCTCTCGGCAAGGCCGAGACCACCTCCCTTTAAGTAAAGGGAGGAACTGCTCATTGACTTTGGATAGCCCAGGATTATACTAAAAGGTTCCCCTCTTTGCGTAAAGAGGGGTGATTCAGCTATGCTGAATCGGGGAGATTGAAAATATAGCTATATATCTATTTCCCCATTAAAATGGCTCTTAATTTCTTCCAGCACTGAAAACAAATTGTCAAAAACTATTTTGTTTTCAAATCGGATTACGGTGTATCCCAATTGTTGTAAATATCCAGTTCTTCGGTTGTCTTTTTCTTCCGCAGTTGGGTTTAAGTGTACTTCCCCATCTAGTTCAACAATTAGCTTTTCAAAAGCACAATAAAAATCAACAATGTATGGCCCAATACTATGTTGTTTTTGAAAGCGCCTTCCCATTAATTGTTTTGCTTTTAAATGTTTCCATAAGAACGCTTCGGCTGGGGTTAAATTCTTTCGAAGTTTTTTGCGAATAGCTTCAAGTTCTTTTCGGTTGTGAATCCTTTTTTTCATCTTTAGTAAAATACAAAACAAAAAAGCAAAAGTATTGCTTTTAATGTACTGCAGGGGAGACGTAAGCTTTAAAGTGTTTGTGTACAGTCTTTCGCAATCAAGGCTGGCTCCCCTCTTAAGCCTAAGAGGGGGTGATTCAGCATGGCTGAATCGGGGAGATTGAACCCTTTCATTAATCATCTAGCGTTCAATCCCTCCGCTCTCGGCCCTGCCGAGACCACCTCCCTTTACTTAAAGGGAGGAGTCTTGGATGGCGGTGGCTCCGCCCGTTGTATGATGGCCGAAGTGTTTTTACCTAAGAATTAGCCAGAAGACGCTCCCCTCGGTCATCCAGAGGTTTCGGGACTAATTCTAGTGACGATTCACAGGATTTCTCAGTATTGAGATCTTCGCCAGTGGGTTGTCCATCCCTTATGATCAAAAAACTCGACCTTTTACCGGAATGGCTTCAAAACTACGTACAAACTTTCGGGTCGGTAGGTGCAGTTCATACGTAAGACTCCTGTTTCGATGGTTGTAATGAAAGCTGAAAATCTACTTGAACTAAAAATCAAGTCAGCTATTTCAACGATAGAAAAACACTTGGATAGGACAGTTAAACTCGAAAAAGCTGGCAATTCTAAAGAAACCGGCGAACAATTAAAACATGCTTATAAACAATTTACATTAACCTGTTTTAGGTCGTTTGAGTAAATTAAGCTCGACAATTGGTAGGAAAGAACAAGCAGAGTATTATGAAAATGAATTTAATGAAGTACTCAGCCGTTTATGGGATAAGAAAATTGAATCGGACCTTGAAAAAAGCTCAAAAGGTTTTAAATTGATCATGACATGAAGAAAGTATATATTTTATCCGCATTGTTATTGATCGGATTGGCGGGATCGCAAATACTCCCCGTTTTTTTTGGCTTTTACGAAAACGTAAGTCATATAATCAAGTTGGGCACCATGATATGCCTGGCTTTTATTATGATACATGTAGGTTATGAATTCGAAATTGAAAAGAATAAAGTAAGGCAATATGGTAAAGACTATTTAATTGCTTGCACAGCAGCAACATTCCCATGGCTATTCGTAGCTATTTATTTTGTGGTCGTCTTAATGCCGGAAAGCACACCAACCGGTGAAGCCTGGATACAATCATTGCTTGCTGCCAGATTTGCGGCACCAACATCGGCAGGTGTTTTGTTTTCAATGCTTACTGCTGCAGGTTTAGCTACAACATGGATGTTTAAAAAGACCAGAATCCTCGCCATTTTTGATGATCTTGATACTGTGATATTGATGATACCATTGCAAATGATAATAATTGGCTTTAAGGTTCAATTGTTATTCATTCTTGTAGTAATGTTTATTCTTGTTTGGTTGGCGTGGAAGTATATGGATAGAATTAATATATCGATCAGGTGGAAAAATGTTTTAATGTACTCTCTATTGATTGCAGCCGTTGCTGAAGTGGTCTATTTCACAAGTAAGATTATTGATCAAACGGTATCCGTACATCTTGAAGTCTTGCTCCCGGCTTTTGTATTGGGTACAATGATTTCAAAAAGGCACAATAAAATCAACATCAACAACAAGGAAGAAGACATTCTTGAACTGAAAAGTGAAAGAAAAGTATCATATGTACTTTCTGCTGTTTTTATGGTACTTGTAGGTCTATCTATGCCAATGATCGAAGGAATAGCTTTTGAAAAGTCGATTGTTGAAAAAGTAGATGCTGAAATAACGGGTGCTTATTTAAGTGGCGGAAGTGAAGACTTCTCGATGGAAACAACTGCCGACAAAATGAATTGGGGGATATTGCTCCTCCATGTTCTAATAGTAACACTGTTAAGCAATATTGGAAAAATAATGCCAGCCTTTTTCTACCGTGATGAAGCGTCATGGCGTGAACGGCTTGCTGTTGCAATTGCCATGTTTCCAAGAGGTGAGGTCGGTGCAGGTGTTCTTATTATTTCAATGTCATATGGGATAAGCAGAACGATTGTATCAGTTTCGATGCTCTCACTTGCTTTGAATTTACTTTTAACAGGACTATTCATAATAATTGTAAAACGATTACTTAAAATATCATAAGTGTTGTTCTAAAGTACTTCAGTAAAGACGTAAGCTTTAAAATGTTTATGTACAGTTTTTCGTGATCAAGGCTGGTTCCCCTTTTAAGCCTAACAGGGGTAATTCAGCATGGCTGAATCCCTTTCATTAATCCCTCCGCTTTCGGCACGGGCGAGACCACCTCCCTTTTATATCTTCCTCTCCCCCGAGTACTCGGGGTCGTCGGAGACAATAGCGAGGAGCAGGCCTAGGAACCTGTATGATTATCAAAAGAGTTTTTATCCAAAGTATAAGTATAGCCTATTTTGTTTCTTCCCCTACACTAAACTCCCGTATGGCCTGGTTGGGTTCCATGATGTTATATCCGTTCCAAAATTCAGGATCATACTTGGGCAGGTAGGTAGCATCCAGGCTTTTGTCTTCGGTAAAGTCATCAAATTGGGAAGTGGTGATCAACTCATTGTCAAAGACTACCAATTCCCATTTGTTCCGGTTGGCCAGTTGAAAATCGATATTTAGGCGTAATTCATTTTGCTTACGCCGCCCTTTTACATTTTTGTTTTTTTCTATCACATCCAGCGGGCGGTCCATTCGAAACCAACGGCCAAAATTGAATTCCATAAACTTGAGTTCATAGCGGTCGTTTTGCAATTTGGTAAACTGCATCGTCCCTTTATACAGTGTTTCTCGATAGTAAATTCCCAATAGCCTAAAGTTTCTCAGGTTTTTTAGGTTCTCAAAGTCAATACGCATTACCGCAAAGTCCTCAATATTGATGTAGAGTCTTCCCTTGAAGTCGGCTCCTCTTTTGGGTAAAAAATCCACCACGTAAACGCCAACACTATCAATATCCGTATACCCCGCCAATTGGAACTCGTACTTCCGGGTTTTAGGGATAAGGTCCAGTTTGCTGTCTTCCTGGTAGTAGATCTCGCTTAGGATCTCATCAAAAATAGATTTTTGGCCGTCTACCAAACCGGTTATGGTGTCGCCTTGGATTTCTTTTTCCAAGGTTTCCGCCGCCTCGTCATCTACCTCTTGTAGTAAGGAATCCAGTTGTACTTTTTGACTAAAGAGCCCTGATTTGATCTTCAAATAAGAATCCGGTTTCACATTAGCCCTAAAGATGGCTTCCATACGCTGTCCCAGATCCTCTATGGAATTCACATCGGACTTATCATAGAGTTCCGCCGCTTTCAGGACATTTACTTTGTATTCCTTGTTGGTTTTTAGAAAATCCCCCAGGGTTTCCGTGTAGTGATAAGAGTTTTTGGGAATCGCGTCAGCAATACTATCTACCAATGCTTTGTCCAGTTCTTCAATCGATGATTTTTCAAATCCCATATCTATTTTCTGCACGTTACCAAAGACAGATTGACGCAAGAAGTAACGCTGCTTTACCGGTTGGTTGTTGATATTTTGAGGAAGGCGCTCCTTCATCTTTGCAATGATCTCCTCCACACTGAGTTCTTTGTCAAAGAGGTATACCCCACTTAACGCTATTGCTTTGGGTGTAATACGTACCACAGAATCTTGCAATTGTTCCGGGCTTATTCCTGTTTTGGCATAACCCATACTGGAAACATAAATGGAATCCGGAAGTTGTTCCCCTTCTTTCAGTAGAAAAGAGAAACGGCCTTCTTCATTGCTAATCACACCCCGATTTTCCCCATATTCTACGGTGGCATAGGGGATACCTTTACCGCTTTTGGCATCCACCAGTTTAGAACTGTAGACCTGGGCCTTAATACCGGGATGAAGGACCGCTAAAAACATGATGAGGAAAAGGTTTCGGTGTAGTATCATTTTTATTCGTTTCTTGATTACATTTACGTCTATCTGGCCTGTTTTGGTTGTTTTTTCAGGCTAATAGGTTTAATAAAACAAACTACCCGGTTAGCTACGGAAAAGCCTGCTTTTTTATGAAAGGCTATGCTTTTTAAGTTATCTAATTCCGCGTCTGAACCATAAGCAGTTACGCCTTTAGCACTTCCCCAGGCCTCTCCTTGTTGCACCAGCCTTTCACCGATGCCCTGCCGTTGATATTCTTCTTTCACGTAGATCCCTTCAATATAGGCTACCGGCGAATCTCTGGCCCCTTCCACATAGTCCTTCCGCAGGCTTAGGAAAATGAATCCAACGTGCTTGTCATTTGCTTTTGCTAAGAAAATAGCTGTGTCTTGCCCTTGTAAGGCCCGGTAACAGTCTTCTTCCGCTTCAACCGCATCCATATCTTCCCAAAGTTCCTGTAATAAGCCAGAAGCCGTGGTCATGGTGTCCTTCGTAATTACTTCGATAGTTATTAGCATAACAGTTCTTTTTTAGGACGAAATACTTCACATTTTGTTTCGGTGAACGGTTGCGGTTAAGCTTTGGCGATATTTCGGATCATCCCGCCAAAAATAAAATAGTGAAACGGGAGAACGCAGTACCAATACAATCGTCCCTTGAGACCCTTGGGTCGGAATGTAGCTACCTGATGTAGTATTTTGTTTTGGTCAATCTTGAATTCCAACCAGGCTTCTCCGGGAAGCCGCATTTCTGCAAACAGTAGCAAGCGTTTTGCCTTTTTATCGGCCAGCAGCACGCGCCAAAAATCCAAAGCATCCCCCGGGAAAATTTTATCCGGATGGGTACGTCCGCGTCGCAGTCCCGGTCCCCCGTTCAGTTTGTCTAAAAAACCACGGACCTTCCATAACCAGCTACCGTAATACCAACCGGTTTCCCCGCCAATTTTCCAAATATTTTCCAGGGCTTTTTCTTCATCTACCACTTGCATTTGCTGCACATCTTTCAGAACACCATATTTAGGTACCTGGATATACTTTTCCAGGTCCTCCTGGACCTGTCCGCTGGCAATGCTGTCCTTCCAACTGCTGATGACTAGGTTTTGTTCAATTTTTTTGAACGCCATATCAATGGCTTCTTGATAGGAATGTGTTTGGATTCCCAGAATTTGTTGTAAGCGGTTGTCCCGTGCTACCACTTCCATTTTCATACTGTCCACCAGGTTTACCGCCAACTTATAAGAGGTAGAGGTGACAAAGTAGAGCCAATAGGAAGATAACTTTGGCGTCATTACGGGCACGGTAAAAATCCAGTTTTTGAATCCCCGGACCTTGGCATATTGTTGGAGCATTTCTTTATAGGTCAGCACATCCGGCCCTCCGATATCAAAGGATTGGTTGTAGGTGTGTTCATTGCCCAGTACTCCGGTAAGAAATTGGATCACATCCCGTATCGCAATGGGCTGACTTTTGGTTAGCACCCATTTTGGGGTGATCATTACCGGTAGTTTTTCCGAGAGGTCGCGGATGATTTCAAAGGAAGAACTACCGGAACCTACAATAATTCCAGCCCTAAGCACCGTAAGGTGAAAATTGCCCTGATACAAGATATCTTCTACATTTTTTCTGGAGGAAAGGTGCCGGGATAGTTTTTCTTCATTCACAATACCGCTGAGGTAAATCACCTGTTGGCATTGTGTTGCCGCTACATACTGATTAAAATTCCGGGCCGCATGCGCCTCTTTTTCATCAAAATCAGTAATAGAAGAAGTCATGGAGTGAATAAGGTAGTAGGCAGCATCAATATCTTCAGGAATAGGATGGGATGGTACCTCATCCAGAAAATCAACTTCTATTACCTTCACCTTTTTTCGGGTAGCTTTGTCAATGGAGAGTCGGTTTTCATCCCGAACAGCACAGACCACTTCATGGTCCATTTCCAGCAATTGAGACAATAATCGCATCCCAATATAGCCATTAGCTCCGGTAAGCAGGATTTTCATTCTAAAAAGATGTTAGAGTTAGAAAAAAGATCGCTTCGCTGATAGACGGAATGAAATGATTTGGAGAGGTGCACATATTTGATAAAAAGTAAAGGTCATTGAGCCGCCTTATGAAGGGACTATAAAGGGGTTGCCCTATTTGCTGGGAATTTCACGAATTTCATATCACTCTCATTTCACTTCTAACGTCTTTGTATCTCATGCCTATCATCTATAGATCCTCTATAGAAGTTGGAGCATTGTCTGTCTTATAGTCCAGTAGCTTTTTAAAGAACTTTTGTATGGCTTTTGTATCCGCCTTAACCTTAATAAAATAATGGTCCCGGTAAATAGAATATATCGCAAAATCTCCCTTGTAGAGCGTGAGTTTATAATACGGTATGATCAAAGCGTAGGACTCCAGTAAGGAACGGAATCCCACAATGATGCCTTTAGGCCGCATTTCAATATTGCAGCAGTCCGCATTGTTGTCTAAAATCAGCAAATTCCGAATCTCTACACTGGCTGCTGTAATTTCTAATTTGGGCGAACCAATTCCACCCAGTCGCAGGCGTTCTTTCAGGGTAAAAGGTTTACCCACTTCAGCATCAATTTTTTTGGTGATATTCTTGTCTGAATAGGAAACATTCAAAAGCATTGACTAAAATTAATGAAATGACGGCGGTTACCTCTTAAAACTTCGCTAAAACACAGTAAAAAATGTAGTTTTGCAGCCGAAATTGATGCCATAATGGAGTTACAGCAGATCTTGGAACAACAGATAACAGCAGCGGTGCAATCCTTGTTTTCAGTTAATCTCCCTAACATAGAATTTCAACCTACCCGTAAGGATTTTGAGGGAGATATTACGGTTGTGGTTTTCCCTATGCTAAAATTCCTTAAAGGGAATCCGGTGGCAATTGGCACCCAGATTGGAGAGTATTTGCAAAGGGAGGTGACCGAGGTATCCAAATTCAATGTTGTGAAAGGTTTTTTGAATCTTGTCATTTCAGATGCCTACTATCTTAATGCTTTCAATACGATTCTTTCACAGGAAAATTTTGGGTATACCCGGCCCGATTCCAGAGAAGCATTTATGGTAGAATACTCCTCTCCGAATACCAATAAACCCTTGCATTTGGGCCATATAAGGAACAATTTACTGGGTTATTCTGTAGCGGAACTTTTAAAAGCTGCCGGACATAAGGTGTATAAAACCCAAATAATTAATGACCGGGGCATTCACATTTGCAAAAGCATGCTGGCCTGGCAGCGGTTTGGCAATGGAGAAACCCCCGAATCCTCTGGGCTTAAGGGGGATCATCTGGTGGGAAAGTATTATGTGGAGTTTAATAAGGTGTATAAGACAGAGATTTCGGATTTGGTAGCCGGGGGAAAAGAAAGATCAATTGCAGAGAAGGAAGCTCCCATTCTACTGGCCGCTCAGCAAATGTTACGCCGATGGGAGGCTGGGGAAGAAGAAGTGGTGAACTTGTGGGAAATGATGAATGCCTGGGTCTATGACGGTTTTGATATTACCTATAAGAACCTGGGGGTAGACTTTGATAAATTATATTATGAGAGTACTACCTATTTGCTGGGTCGGGATGTAGTCAAAGAAGGGCTGGAAAAAGGCGTGTTTTACAAAAAGGAGGATGGCAGTGTCTGGATTGACCTGACGGAAGAGGGCCTTGATGAAAAAATAGTTTTGCGCGCTGATGGAACAGCCGTGTATATGACACAGGATATAGGAACAGCTATTCAGCGGGTAACCGATTTCCCGGATATCCAGGGGATGGTGTATACGGTAGGCAACGAACAGGACTATCATTTTAAGGTGTTGTTTCTCATCTTAAGGAGGCTAGGCTATACCTGGGCGGAAAAACTACACCATTTAAGTTATGGTATGGTGGACTTGCCTACCGGGAAAATGAAAAGTCGGGAGGGTACCGTAGTAGACGCCGATGATCTTATTCAAAATATGGAAGAGACTGCTGAAAGTATTTCCCGGGAATTGGGCAAGTTGGAGGGCTATACGGAAACCGAAAAGAAAGCACTATACAGAACTATAGGTTTGGGGGCATTGAAATACTTTATCCTTAAAGTAGATCCCAAAAAACGGATTGTATTCAATCCGGAGGAGTCTGTAGATTTTCAAGGCAATACAGGACCTTTCATACAATATACCTATGCCCGGATACAATCTATTTTACGCAAAGCGGATGTAGACCAATTGACTACTTCGGTTCATATGGCCATGGAGCTTCATGAAAAGGAAAAGGAATTGCTTAAGCTTGTTGAAATTTTCCCGGAAAAGGTACAGGAGGCTGCTGCAAATTACAGTCCGGCTCTGGTTGCAAATTATGTTTACGATTTGGTCAGGGAATTCAATTCCTTCTATCAGCAGGTATCTATTTTGGGGGAAACTAACCCGGGAAAAAGAAGTTTTAGAATAGCGCTCTCCAAAAAAGTAGGAGAGGTGATCCGGGATGGTTTTGCGGTATTGGGAATTGCTGTTCCCGAAAGAATGTAGAAAAGCCCCTGTAAGAACAAGGGCTTTTCCAAACCAACTAAATATAATATGTCTCTACGAGTCTGCAGTAGCAGTAGAAGTAGCGGCAACGGCTGCCCCGTAGACTACAAGCCCGAAGCCGATTTTGTTGATAGCATCACCAATGTTATACACCACATCCATGGCTAAACCTCCAAAGATACCTTCGTACCATCCGGGAGTTCCTGCCATATAACCAATGGGGTAAATAGCCCATCCCACCAACACAAACCAACATAACGTCTTGTGTGCTTTTAAGATAGAACCTCCGGCAGCTTCCGCCAATTTTTTGGCCCCACCAAACCATATTTCATAGACAATGGCAAAGTAGGCAATACCGGAAATAAGACCCCATAGCCAGGCGGCATCCCTGTATACGGCTTCTCCGAGATATCCTGTAACCAGCATAATTACAGAGTACACAATAAGCTTCCACATCAGGGATTTCTTTGCCCCCGCTACACGAAGGATCAAATAGAATTCAACACACATCAAGGGTACGGTAAGCACCCAATCCACATAACGGAAGAAGGTGGGGGATTCTCCAACGCCAGCCCAGTAATCGCGCATATACCAGTAATGTACAGCAGCAATAAAGGTAATCAATCCGGATACCAGGATAGAAGTTTTCCATTTCCTGTCAAAATTATTCATGGACAGGAAGAAGAAGGCGGAAGCGGCCATCATGGCCATACAACCTACAAAAAAGGTAAAGCCAACGTAATCATCGTTAGCAATTTTCGAAACGTCTGCAAACAAAGGCAAACTGGATAAGAAGTATTTCATATAATAAGAGTTAATTTATTTTGTTTAGCTAATATAAACAAAAGTTAAACATAAAATGATAAATTTTGTATAATTTTTTTATCATATCTTTAAACAAAATGTGTAAAATCCGAAAATGTGAAAAATTGGACTGTTGTTAGTACCTTCTTTTGTTTGTGGCTCTCCACCCAATTGAGTCCCGCTGTACAGGACTACATAGCCTATGGGTTTATCCTTACTTTTGGGATTTTGCATGGCGCCAACGACCTGGCTTTGATTGGAAGTTTACGAAAAGATAATCAAGGATTTATGTCATCATTACTCCGTTATCTGGCTATTATTGGATTGGTTTCAGTTGTTTTTTTACTTTCCACAAGCTTGACATTGTTATTGTTTGTTTTAATCAGTGGTTACCATTTCGGAGAACAACATTTTGGTTCTCATGTACAAGGTGCTCCAGGTTTGAGATTTGTCTTGTTCCTTATGTACGGACTAACTATTTTGTTTATGATATTTTATATAAAGATAAACGAAGTTGTTCCTGTGGTTAATGAGGTCACCCAACGGAGAATAGGTAACGAGTGGTATGGCTACGGGCTGTTTTTTTCCACTTTTTCTTTCCTAACAGTCCTTACCTACCTAAGTGTAAAAAAACAATTGGTTGTTAATTACGTTCAGGAACTCTTTATGTTTTTGGTTTTAGGCATTGTTTTTTACATAGCTTCTCTGATTTGGGCCTTTGCGATTTACTTTATTTTTTGGCATAGTCTCCCCTCTATGCGGGATCAGTTGGAGTTTTTATACGGCAAGGTGACCAAAGCTACTTTTCTTCGCTACCTGAAGTCTTCCTGGTGGTATTGGTCCGCCTCGCTGTTGGGTTTGGGGGGACTTTACTTTCTGCTACGGGATCAGGTAGATTATTTTATCACTGTGCTGCTTTATCTGTTGGCGGCGATTACCTTTCCCCATGTTTTGGTAATGTCTAAAGTAGAGGCCCTTAGAAATGCACCCGAAAACTAGCATTCGGGGTTAGGCCCAGGGAAACATTTTCTACGGATTCCAATTCATCTTCATCGGATACTTGAAAAAAGCGGTTAAGGATGTTTTTTCTGTCCGTAATATTGAGAAGGGAAACCCCTGCTATAGCTTTAATCTTTCTACCTAAACTAAAGCTATAGGTGGCGGAAGCGTCTACCCGGAAATAATCAGGTAACCGGCTACTGTTTGGGGCTTGATAGTTGATCTGAACAGGAAACACCGTAGTATCCAGAGGAGTATCACTATCCGGTCGGGTAAAAGGTCGTCCTGTCCGATAATTGATGCCAAAACCTAATTTTAGGTTGTTCATTTCATAAGTAGAAGCAAAAGTTACGGTATGCCGTATATCCATGTTGTTAGGGAATGTCTGCGGTACTATACTGTCATAAGTGTAGTCATTTTTGTTATAGGTATAGCTCAACCAGGTACTGTAGTTTTTTCCTTTTTTGTTGATCAGGAACTCTACCCCCTTCACTTCGTAACTTCCGATTTCCCCGGAAAACTGGTTTTGGTTTTGAAAACCCTGGGTGCGGGTGCTTACTCCATCTACTTGCTTATAAAAGCCTTCTACGCCTATGTAAAATCGGTTTCTTTCATAGTTGATTCCCAGTGATCCCTGCCTACTTGTGGTTATGGGTAAGTCTTCTTCGTTAGATAGTGTCCATCTTCGCTTTTCAATCCCCAGAAAATTCTGCTCCAGGTCAATCACCTGATTAGTGCTTTGGCTTTTAAACTCTCCCAGCAACTGAGCCCTTAGGTTTCTTGCCAATCTTAGATTTAAGCTCAACCGGGGTTCTACCAACCATTCCGAAAAGGTGTCTAAATTTTCTATATAATTCACCCGTACCCCCGCATTGGCAATAAAGTTATCGTTGGGTGTATTGAAGTGAATTTCTGAGTAGGGAGCATGTATTCTAATCACTCCTTTTCTATTAATGTCAAAAGGGGGCTGGGTAAGAAATGATCTGTTGGTGATCCCGGTCTCAATGTACTGATAGCCGTTGGACCAGCTAAAATGATCGGATAGCCTTAGCAAGGTGTTCAATTTGGCGGCACGTTCCTCTACGATATTCTTTTGATCTAAACGTTGTAGTTGGTTAGGAAAGAAACTTTGGGCATCCAGATTGTATTTGGAAAAATAGACGTTCAAATGGGTCGAAAAGCGGTCCGACCAATCTCCGAACCATTGTAACCCCGCTGAAATATTGGTTTGATCCAAAAAACTGCGTGAGGTTTCGTCGGTCTCAAGATCGGTTTCTGAAAAATCCAGGTCGTTATCTATTGCGATAAAGCTGAGTCGAAATTTATGCGAGTCATTGAGATCATAAAGGAGCTTTCCAGAGACATCATAAAAAAAGAAGGTTTCGTCCCTTTCCAAATCTTCATCAATCTCTTGATTTTCTTCATTTCTGATCTCAGTATCCTGGAAAGCCCTGTCCGTAAACCTTCCATAGGCCGGAGTATCCATAAAATCTGTTGTTGACCTGCGTGCTGAGAACTGAAAGGCCAGGTTCTCTTTAATAGGGATCCGTCCAAAAACATCTCCACTGATAAAGTTGACGCCAGCGCCTCCGTAAAAGAAATTATCAATGGTATTCCGGGTATCCATGTTTATCACACTGCTTACACCGTCCCCGTACTGCGCAGGGGTACCGTTTTTGTAAACGGAAACGGTTTCGGTGAGGTAAGGATTAAAGGCAGAAATCAATCCAAAAAAATGCCCGGACTGGTACATCTTAATGCCATTCCAAAGCATAAGATTTTGATCGTTAGTGCCACCCCGTATGTTGATATCTGACACGGTTTCATCAATACTTTTTATGCCAGGTAAGGCCTGTAAACCAAACAGCACATCCGGTTCTATAAGACCGGGTAAGAGGCCCAATTCTCCGGGGTTTAATGTAATGCTTCCGTCAGTTTCCTTTGCGATCCCGGAGGTCAGGAATTCGTACACCACAACTTCGGTTAATTGTTCCCTTCTTTCTGCCAGAAGAATTTGGGGACAATCTGTTTTCCCTGTTAAATCTGATACAGGTACAATTTTGGTGAGGTACCCCAGGTATCGGATTTGTATTGAAGCTTCACGAGGCACTTCATCCAGGCTAAAATATCCGTCCATATCGGTGGTTAAAGCCTTAGTGGTACCCAAGACCTCAATCGTGGCACCCGGCACGTTATTTTTGGCATAGTTGTCTAAAACCCTGCCACAAATGCTTATCAGTTTGTTTTTAACCAGGGAATAATAGCGTTCATTTAAAGGCTTTATTTCCAATCCGGTTTGATTGGTAATAGCCTGTAATATTGCGGGAAGTGCTTCCGCCTCAGGCATAGTGATCTGTGTCCCCTCCAGATCGGAATCCACATAGGAAAACTTAATGTTAAACCGGTTTTCTAACTGGGAGATATACGCCTTTAGCTCAATGGTAGGAGTATCCTGAGCCTCAAGATATACAGGCAATAGCGAAGCAAGTAATATCGCAATTACATAAATTTTACGGTGTGTCCCCTGCATAGAAAAGTACCTTATCCCCTACCAATTTATAACGAATTTGGGAAGGTATACTAATACTTTCTAACGCTAAATGAATATCTGTGTTGTTAAAGGTGCCCGTAAAAAGTTGTTCGGTATTTACATTTTGTGTGGATACAGTGATATTAAACTGTCGTTCCAACTCCGCAAGGACATATTTTAGGGGAATACTCTTAAAAGTACTTTCATTGTCTATCCATCCGGGTTGGGTAACCCTTGTGGCATTTTTTTGAACGAATCCGTTGATGGCAACAAATGAAGAACCGGCTGGAAGTTGTGTTGCTTTTCCCTGAAAACTAACGCTTACCAGGCCTTCGTAACAAGTGACTTCAAAAAAACCGTCCCGGTTTTCCACATTAAACTGCGTGCCCAGTACTGCCACTTCTCCTTTGTCGGTGACCACAGTAAATTTTTTGCCTTTGGCTACTTTAAAAAAAGCTTCCCCTTCCAGGGTCACCTGGCGTTTTTCGGCCCAGTTTTTTTCGCTGAAAGAAACTTTGGAATCGGCATTCAGTGTTATTTCGGAGTCATCCGGTAGAACAACCTGGGCGCGTTCTGCAAATTGGGTAGAAAAACTTTCGTTTTGTGAATTCAGGAAGAAATAAGATCCTGCCAGTAGCACCGCTATTACAGCAGCTACCCGTAAAAATTGACGGAAGGGTCTCAAAGGGATTACCTTGGTCTGAGGTTGCACCCTGTTCTTGACATTGCCCCATGCAATTTCCGCATCAAATTCCGGTGCCTGTAACCGGTGAGCAACCTCCGCAATCCGTTGATAGGAGGCATACTCCTCGGATTTCTTGAACTCTTCCAATTCCGCCGGAGTGAGTTCATTGTTCAACCATTTTGCTAAGTAATTTTCCTGCATGACAGAATGCTTTACCGTGATATAACACCTAAGCGTTAAAAAACCCTACTTCTATTTTTAAATAAATTCCAAATTCCAAATCTCAAATTCCAATTCTCAAATTCGTCATTCGTAAATCGTACTTCCTACTTCCTACTTCCAAATTTCACTTCTCACTTCTTATTTCTAAAGAAGTTACTTGACTGACAAATAAATAACCGCTTCGGAATTCTCCCCTTGATTTGATTTTTCCCCGTACACCTCAAAATCGGTATCGTATGCTCTGTTAAGCACAGCATCTTTTTCCCAAATCACTTTCCATGAAGCAACTATGGCCTGTGGCATCTCGCCTTTGGCTATGTGCTTTTGATAGCTCCCTCCGGAAACCTCAATCCCTGTAAGCCCTTCCGGAAGATCCTCCAGGGATTCTACCCGGTTACCAATCATAGCCAGAAACTCTCCTTTATAGTCTGATTCGTATTCCGTGTACAGGACATAAATCGCATCTGATGTTTTGTTTGGAATAGTGAGCGTAACATTTTCTGAATAGAACCTACCCCATAGTTCCCCCAGATCCGAGGCGGATTTTCCATTTTCGTTGGTGGTGGTTTTAGCAATACCGACCACAAAAAACGGTTCAATTTTTTCTATCATAGCCTCTTGTGCATTACACCAATAGGATAAAAACAAAAATAAGGCAGTTCCATTTTTCATTTCAACGTAAAACAATATTATTTAACACCAAACACCAAACACCAAACACCAAACACCAAACACCAAACACCAAACACCAAACACCAAACACCAAACACCAAACACCAAACACCAAAC
>JANQSA010000051.1 GCA_028284285.1 Croceivirga sp. | reverse complement strand
ATAATAGACCAATTGCCCCCCGGCAATATAGTTGTAGATTTCCTGCTCCGATGCCGAATAGTTCGGATTTGAGGTAGTTGTGGAAGAAGTATTGGTATTCGTTTGCGTTTGGGTTTGGGTTTGCGCTGTGGTATTTCCAAAATAGGGACTGAGGTCCATCCCCGCCAGTAGATGTTCCGTAGAGGTTTGGTAAAAGGTATAGGTGACGCCCTCGGACACAATGCTGAGCCCCCCTTGTATGGTCTGCCCGGTAAAAGGGTAATTCCCTGCCTCCGTAAATACGGTTCCGCTAATAGTGGTTGGGGTGTTTTTGGCCTGTACCGCATACATCCCTTCGGTAGATACCAGTAGGCCATGCAGTTCGTTGTTTACCGGTTTTAACTGCAGGCTCACTGCCGCATTAGGGGTCATAAAGGTTCCGGTAAATGCACTTTGCGCCTGGATTTTTCCCATAATCAGTACTACGCAAAGGCCCAGAAAGCAGCTACTGTAATTGAGTATTTTCAAAGGATGCAATTTTTATAGTTCTTCATTTCCTACCAGGCCGGTGTACCCTATGGTAAACCGTTGGGTACTATTGATGTAAAAGGTAGTTTTTAAATTGGGAAACAATGTGCCGTTAACGTTAAATCCTTCCCCAAGATCGTTAAGAATATAAAAAGAAAAGTCGTACACTTCCTTTTTCTCATCGTAAACGAGTTCTACATCCCGTGCTATTCCGTCAAATTGGATCCCCACGTTTGTAGGATTGTAGGTGTTACTGAATTGCCGCTCCCCGTAATATGGCAGTTGGGCGGTTACACTATCCCCCTTTACGTTCAAATATGCTGTTGTTCCAATGATATCAATCCGGTTCGGGCTACTTCCCGGTTGCAATAACCCTGAGGAGACCAGGGCGTTTATACCCTGTGTAGCCAGAGGATTGGCCCATTGCGCTGTTAACCGAAAGGATCGGTTATTCACCATTTCTTCTAATGCTGTTTTTTCTGCTTCTGAGAAAACCATCCTTTTACTGCTGCAAGCCGCTACTACTAACAAAAAAAAGGTGCCCAGTACCGCAAGATGTTTTCTTCTTAAAGGAAGGGAGGTCATTGCGTTTCATTTTTACCTAAGGTATTAATTTTCAACGATAAAATGACCTTTAGTTACCCGCAAACCACTGTTTAAAATCGGACACTTTTTCACGACTTACCACTATTTCTTTGTCAAAAGGGTGCTTCAGGCTTAGCTTTAATCGCCTGTTGGAATAGACCACCACGTCTTTGATCGCATCCAGGGCCACAATGCAACTACGATTCACCCGGAAAAAGGTCTTTGGGTCAAGCAAACCCATCAGTCCTTCAATAGTGTGATCAATGGGATACGATTTTCCATCTGTATTCAGCAAAGAGACATCCCTCCCCTCCGCATAGAACAACAGGATGTTTTGTATTGAGACGGCGCGAATATAATGGCCAATACGGACCAGGAAACGATCTTTGAAGGATTTCGTCGCCAGTTTTTGTATCACCGGAGTCAGTGTCGCCGTATTGGAAAACTGCCGCTGCAAGGCTTTCAGTTTCTTTAACGCCTTGGACAGCTCAGTGAAAGTAATGGGCTTTAAGAGATAATCAATACTATTCACCTTAAAGGCATCAATAGCAAATTCATCAAATGCAGTAGTGAAGATTACAGGTTTGTTTACAGTGGTAGAAGAAAATATTTCAAAGCTTAACCCATCGGTTAATTGTACATCCATAAAATAGAGGTCCACCTGGGCGTTGTTTTCCCGTATCCAGGGAATAGCCGTTTCCAATGAGGCTAAAACGTTTAGAACTTCTATGGAAATATCGTACTTGTGCAGGTAACGTTCCAATTTCTCTGCGGCTAAAGGCTCGTCTTCAACTATGACTACTTTCATGATAGTGTAGTTTTGGCAATTGTATGATCTTTTCAGGGCCATCTTCATGGAGGGTGATGGACTCGGAGGCGTAAAAACGATAGCTATCCACAAGATGGGCAATACTGTTCAAATCCAATTTTTGTTGCAGCCTTTCTTCCGGGCTGTATTGTACGGTAACCCTACCGTTTTCCTCAATGATAGTGATGGTGATGGCCTGGCTTTCCGAAGCTATAGTGGTTCTTACAATGGCTTCCACCAGGGTCAAAAGGCTGGTAGGCACTATCCAGGCGGTAGTGTAAGCCACTTTGCCCAATTGCACGTTTCGGAAAGGCAGATGATTGAATAGCCTGATAAGTTCATGCAGCACATCCATCTCTTCGGAGATAGGGACCACTTCCCGCATTTTTTTAGACAGGATATAGCGGTAGATGCTTGAAAAGCTATCCGAAAGTTCTTCTGCTTTCATAGGATCCTTTTTCATGACCACCAACATCGCCTCAAGGCTTTCGAACAACAATGCAGGATTTATCCCTTTTTTAAAAAGGTTAAAATCGGTTTCAATAGCGCGTTTAGCCGCTGCTTCTTTTTCTATTTTTTGGGTATTGCGCCGGTAGAGGAAATAGTGCCCGAGATATACCACCACGTATAGCACGGTAATAAAAGAAAAAATACTATTAAAAATATATAACTCCCTGAAATTAGGGGTATATAGCAATACATATTTAAAGTAAAGATACATAGCTAATGAAACCAGCAAAACCGTCAGCGCTATGGAGCTTATTACCTGAAGAAATACTCTCAGGAAAAACGATTTGGGCCGATGCAACCGCTGAAACAGCAAGAGGGAAAAACGGGAAGACTCCTGGGTTACATAGGTTAATCCGATGCAGACGTACAATTCCTGGCCCAGAAAGGTTTCTTGTACCGCAGAAATGGAATTGTTGATCAATAGGATGAGCAAATACACCAGCGTACCCCCAAAAAGCGGACTGAACAGTCGAAACAGTGGATGGTGTACAAACAATCGGGTGGTCATGACAGTAAGGGAAGGGTTACAGTAAAATGAGTAGCATCTTCAATCTTGATTCGTGATCCGGACAACAAGCTGTATCGCGATGCAATATTCTTTAGTCCTATCCCGGTTGAAGACTTTTTGACTTTTACGGGTATCTTATTGTTGCTCACCTGTAGGGTGTTGGAATGGCCAGTGATGGAGACCAAAATGGGATGGGATGCCCCAACGGCATTATGTTTTAAGGCGTTCTCTACAAGGATCTGAAGGGTTAATGGGGGGATCTTTCCCTCCAACTGGGCCGCCTCCAGGTTCACCTTCAGTTGAAAACCTTCGCCATACCGGGTTTTCAGAAGGAAGCCATAGGAATTTACAAATTCCAGTTCCTCCTTCACTTTAATCAGGGAGGAGCGATAGTTTTCCAGGGTATACTGATAGGATTTTGCCATTGCGCGAATAAAAGTCTCTGCCCTACTGATATCGGATTGGAAAAGTGCCGAGAGCGAATTCATGCAGTTAAATAAAAAATGAGGACTAAGCTGGGATTTTAGCGCAGCCAATTGTAGTTCTGCCTGTTCCCGTTGTGTCCGAAGTTCTGCGAGTTGTTGGGTGGTGTAGTAATTGTACGAGTAAAAAGCGAAATAGGCCACATTGTAAATAAGGGCGGCACAGAACAGTAAAATGCCCAACTTCAGTTGGGTATCCATTGCCATGGCGCCGGAGAACTTGCCCTTTCCCAGGACAAGGGGATATAACCCCACCCCTAGCAAAACCAGCAGGTAACCGCTACCACTGTTCCAAAGTATGCCTGCCAGGAGGCGAATTCCGGTCCATTGTTTCCAGGGAAGCAGCGCATTTAAGAGGGTGTTGGAGTAAAAGGCCAAATAAGTTATTACAACACCCAAAAGCCCGCTCAGGAGACTCTGGGTCTGATCCTGAATTTGATCAAACTTGATAAATCCAAAAACAAGCACTCCTAAAGTAAAGCCAACAATAAGCAGACTTAGGTGTTTTCTCACGGCGGGTTGGTATAACAGTTTGGTTAGGGCCTGTTCCATGATCCCAAATTAGGGAATTCTAAGCTTCCCCAACAATCGCATGGAGGGCCAAATGAGACTACCGGGCTACAACAATTAACGGATAGCCTTCAATACACGGCCGAGATGGGCATCCGAAGAGATCTCTGTAGATGCGTCCATATAGGCATTCCGTACACCCTGGCTTTTCCCCTCAACTGCCGATGCAAAACTGATCAGGACAGCTGCTTGATGATGGTCGGAATTAATACTTTTTGTGGCTTCCAGGATCTGTATTAATTCTTTATCGCTAAAGTCCTTTTTGGAAAGCTGTCGGAACACCTCATCCTTATGGTGATCGGAGTCCATATCGGTTAATGCACTTAGGAAATCATCCAGGGCAGCGTTCATCTCCTCTTGCCTGACTGCTTTTCTAAGTATCGCAGCGCGATGCATGTCCGAAGATAGGTTGCTTCTTACCTGGCCTAGCAGATGCGCAAGCGATGCCTGGTCTAATCGTTGTTGTAGCACCTGGCTAAGGACGCTGGCCATATGATGATCCGAGTCCATATCGCCAATTGCAGATAGCAGGGTGTGTTGACTATCTGATGGTAGGTCTGAGGCGGCAAGCGCTTTCTTCAATACAGTAGCTTTGTGATGGTCAGAATCAATCGTAACAGAGGTCTTCAGCAGTAATTTGATATTTTCTGCCGTCAAGGTTTGCGTATCCAGTGTTTCCAGCAACACGCTGGCTTTATGATGGTCAGAATCGATATCTCTTGCTATTTCGAAGAGCGAATTCATTCGAGTAGCTGGGATAGACTTGCTGTCTAGCGCACGCTTCAGTACGCTCGCGGTATGATGGTCGGAATCTATTTTTCCGGCAGCATGGATAAAAGACGCTGTGGTCCCCTTTGTAGAAAGAAAAGCGTTTGTATTGTGTTTTAGAATATCTGCTTTATGGTGATCCGAGTCAATATCCCCTACCCGCTCCAAAGTAGCGATCAACCCTTTTTCATCCAGATTCTTATCTAAAAGCAGCTTGATATACTTTGCCTGCACATAATCACTGTAAATTTTGTCTACCTCTTTTAAAACCTGGTAGTAGCCCCCTTTTTTATACAAGCGGTTCACCCTTTTTTCTGCGCCTAAAGTAGTCGTCCTAACGACTTCTAACAGGATCTCGGCCAACCACTTTTTTCCTTCAGCGTCAAAGCTGCGTTGCGAACCGCCTACATAGTATTTTTTTACAAGTTTTCCGGAATTCTCGGGTTCTATGAAAATTCGCCTTCGATTGCCAAAAGCCGATTTCCTGATCTCCATATACCCTCCTGGTGAGATGGCTACGATATCCGTGTCATCATCAGAGAGGGTAATGTCACCCTTATATTCAATGGAAAAATTGTTTCCAAAGCCGTTTTTGATAGAAATAGTGGTTTTGCCGTCGCGTTTAATATTTACTGAAGTACTTCTCCGCTGGGCTGCTGTGGTATCCGGGGCCAAAAGGAAGCCTACCAAAAGCAATTTGATGATAAAAGCGGCAAGGAGTTTTGTAAACTGATTCATTTTTTGATTTTTAAAAACCTGTCCACCCTGGAGGTTCCAGAGTGGACAGATTGTGGTTGATTGTTTGTTTCTTGATTAATGATGGTACAAAAATGAAACAACGCTTCAATTCCCAAAAAAGCAATGTAATGAATTGGACACTTAATGTAGTGAACTGTACAAGGGTAACCGGAGGCCGTTTATTGGGATAGCTCGCTAATGGGAGTGAGTACCATTTTTCGGAATTCCATAACTGCTCCTTCTGCCTGAATCGCGATTTTACCTTTATTCACCGTGGCATTCCAACCGTGATTCACCAGATCTCCATTTACCCAAACCTTTATGACATCTTCCAGGCACTCAATGGTCATTGTATTCCATTCCCCTAACGGATGTTCCGAAGTATCCGTTACATTTTCTATTCTCCGTTTTTTTCCTTCGGTAATGCCCCATAATTCCTTTGGCCCTCTTCTTGCTACCATATTATCCACCTCAATATTTTCTACAATGCACCAGAAATCCCCGGCATTGCCGTGTTGTAATTGTACTTCAATTGACTTGGGAAACATATCGTACAGCGCCCTCGTTTCCGAAGCATGCACCAGTACACCACAATTTCCTGGCGCTTTTGGAAATCGATATTCTACTTCCAATCGATAATTCCGGTAGGTTTCCCGGGTCATCAGATGCCCTCTGGGTTCTCCCAGGGAAACCAACATCCCTTCTTTGATTACAAAAGGGGCCTGGGCGTTGGGAACGCTGTCCAACAGGGGAACATCAAGATCCCATCCGGCCAGATCTTCTTCATTGAATAAACTCTTTCCTGATTCCACCTTACAGCCCATCAGAAAAAAGAAAGCTCCCAGGCATAGCCCAAAGCAGTAATAGGATATTTGCGTTACATAACGATTCATAATGTCAATTTTAATGGGTTCGTTTTCTAAATCGGGCAAAGACTACCCACTTTTTGGTGGTGTTGATAAAATAGACCCCGGTTAACAAGACCACTGCAGCCAACAGGGATTGCATTGTAATTTTTTCATCCAGAAAATACCACCCCAGCAACAGGGCCACAATGGGATTTACATAGGTGGAAGTGGCTACCTTTTCAGGGGAGACCGTTTTCAATAGATAGTTAAAGGAAGTAAATGCTACAATGCTTCCAAATACGACCAGCAATACCATTACCCACTGTACTTTTTCGCTCCAGGCCCAGGGGACCGACCAGCTTTCTCCGAAGGCCAGGCTCATTATCCCTAAGAGAATACCTCCGGTAAACATTTGGTAGCCGGTGTTTACAAAATAATTCCTGGGAAGATCAGCCTTTCCTACAAAAAGGCTGCCATATCCCCAACTGCACATACAGGCAAAGATCATGATCATGCCTAACACAGCGTTCTCCCGGGCAATGATCTCTTTTTGCCCCACCAGAAGGTAAATCCCAATAAACCCCAAAATGACACCAATAATGGACATGGATTGTATTTTCTTACCCTGGAACACCCGCATCATGAGCAGGATCACCAAAGGTTGCGCAGCGATTTCCAATGCCGCAAAGCCAGTATCCACATAACGCAGCGCCCATACTACCACCCCGTTGCCAAAACTCAGGAACAAAAAACCGGCGATAACCGTGTTTATAAATTGTCGTGGGGTAATCTTTATAGACTTTCCCGTTATCCTGGCAATACCAAAGATCAGCAATCCCGCAGTGACAAAACGAACGCCGGCAAGCATAAAGGGCGGCAATTCCGTAACCGCTATTTTATTCATCAAATAGGTAGAACCCCAGATCACGTAAATGGCGAAAAATGCTAAAATGATCAGGGTAGTGTTCCTTTGGTTGTCCATTAAAATGATGATTTTCCGACCATTCAATATTACGGCGAATAAACCAACTTTTTGAACCTTTAAAGAAAATTGAATTCAAAGTATTTCCTCCATCCGGATGTGGAATAGATCTTTAGCATATCTGTGCAATCCTATGATCATCGCTTCACCCGGATAAAGGGTTATCCCACCTGGAGGTCAGCCTTGGAAAAGCAAGAGTTAATTTTTTCGGGTAAAGGGAACAAAACGAACCGACATAAGCTCGGTGGTCTTGATTTTTCCCTTCTTCTTCTGCACCAGGACCAACTGTCGTATCCCACCGTGCGGGCCAATAGGGATCACCATTCGGGCTCCTTCCGCTAATTGATCAACCAAAGGCTGCGGTAGGCTCTCTGCGCCTGCGGTGACCATTATGGCATCAAAAGGCGCTTTTTCGGGCCATCCGTGGTAGCCATCCCCTACCCTTACCGTAACTGTATTGTACCCTAGCTGCGCCAGGCGTTTTTTGGCCTGTAATCCCAATGGTTCTACAATTTCGATGGTAAATACCGAATCGACAATTTTTGCCAATACCGCCGCCTGATACCCGCTTCCTGTACCTACTTCCAGGACTTTATCCGTTTTTTTAAGCCGAAGCGCCTGGGTCATAAATGCTACGATATACGGTTGAGAAATGGTCTGCTTGTGTCCAATGGGTAAGGGGCCGTCTACATAAGCAAAGGGGCGTTGCGCCTTTGGAACAAATAAATGTCGCGGAACAGCCTTCATGGCTTCCAGGGTGCTCCTGCTGTAAATATCCCTCCCTTCCAGCTGTTCCGAAACCATTTGCTGGCGTAGCGATGCGTAATCGGGCTCCTGTCCAAAACTCAGGGAGAAACCCAGTAGCATCTTGAGCAGGGTGATACTATTTTGTCGTACACGTGTTGGATTAAGCATACCTTAAGGTACAAAATCCGGGGACACGACGCCATACTTGATATGTTTTCCGGATGCAAAGGACCTAATTATGTATTTTTGCCCCTTTAAATAAGGGTTAACATGGAGTTTCAGTGGTGGCGCATATTTCATGATTTTTTACTGCAAAAGGGAGCTACCGAAAGTCAGGCCGCCTTTTGGAATGCCCTGCTGTTGTTTGTAGTGGTATCCCTCCTGGTGCTTATTGTAGACTACCTCATCTGGAAGATACTACGCCGGTTTTCTACACAATTGGCAAAACGTACCAAAACTAATTTCGACAACTTTGCGGTCACCAACCGCTTACCGCGATATCTGGCACATATCCTTCCGCTTTTGCTTGCCTTTGAAGTCATTCCTTATGTTTTTATCGATTTTCAGTATGCGGAGAATGTAGCCATGAAAGGTTTACAGATCCTGGCCGTACTCCTGGTATTGCGCATATTCCAAAGCCTTTTGCGTACAGTAAGTGATTATTTAAAAACCTTAGCACGATTTAAGGATAAACCCATTGACAGCTATATCCAGGTCTTTATGATCTTTGCCTGGGCCGGTGGGGTGATGACCATCGTGGCCATACTCACCGATACGGATATCTGGAAGTTTCTTACGGGATTGGGCGCCGCTTCGGCAATATTGTTGCTTATTTTCAGGGATACCATATTGGGTTTCGTGGCCAGTATTCAGGTGAGCATCAATGATATGGTTCGTATCGGGGATTGGATCACCTTTGATAAATACGGGGCGGACGGCGATGTTATTGAGATCAATCTCGCGACGGTCAAAGTACAAAACTTTGATAAGACCATAACCACTATACCTACCTATGCCCTTATTTCGGATAGTTTTAAAAATTGGCGGGGGATGCAATCCTCAGGAGGAAGGCGTATTAAACGTGCGGTGATCATTAAACAGCAAAGCATAAAGTTTCTAACCGACGAAGATGTTCAGAAATTGAGCGGGATCGAATTGATCACCAACTACCTGAACGACCGTCATGCTAAAATAAAGGCTTCTAATACTGAGAAAGGTGTGGATAAAACCCTGATGATCAACGGGCGAAATCTTACGAATTTGGGTGTTTTCAGAAAGTATATCGAATCGTATCTGGAGAACCACTCTGCCATTAATGATACCATGACTATGATGACCCGTCAACTGGCTCCCACCTCACAGGGGATCGCACTGGAGATCTACGCTTTTAGCAGTGACAAACGATGGCAGAACTACGAGTATATTATGGCCGATATTTTTGACCATATACTCGCAGCTGTGCCGTATTTTGATCTGGAAGTATTTGAATTGCCTACTTCCCTGAAAAACTAGTCGTTTAACAATCCCTGACCCTCTATCCAGGGGGCTCCCGCTGCTTTTAGCGCGGCTTCCAGATTAGGAATCGTGGTTTCTGCCACCGTTCTCAGTTCCTTTTTTACCTCTTGAAGCTGCTGTTTGGCTCTGTTGAAGGCATTTAGATGATTTCCGGTGGGACCATAGGTGTTACCCAGAGCTACATAGCCCAGAAAAGCACCATCTCCCGGTGATGGCGGATTACGTTCTCCAATCTCATTTTTAGCAGGATTACCGTTCATTTTTTCATCCAGGGATTGCAGGGAGGTTTGGGCAGCATGGATCTGGGTATATAATGCCGCAGTAGGTGTTTTTGCCTGGGCATATGCTCTTTTCATGGCGCCAACCATTTGCTTACTCTTTTTAAGTGTAGCGTTGGTAGCTCTCAGGTCCTGTTGAAAACTTTGAAACGATTCCCTAAAGGCAACGATCTCTTCTGTAGGTTTGGGTGGGAGGGCACCCTTGCGTAGTCTTTTTACCTCAAAAGAAACCGGCCCTGCCAATTGGGTAAACGTACCGTTTTCCTGCCGGTACAATTCTGCCTGGTAGGTGCCCGGGGTAGCCATATACGGAGAGCCAAAGAACTCCTCCCCTCCTTCACGTGGCTTTGGTTTTTTTAGAGATACACCACTCCGCGAGGCATAGGTCAGGTCCCAATTTACCCGGTTTAGGCCCTTTTTAGCAGTTCCCTTAACAAAATTCACGGTGTTTCCACTCTTGTCCTTTATTACAATCACTACTCCGGGTTTTTCCTGATTCTTCTCGTCAGCCAAAGCTTCCCATCCCGGGAAAGGGACGGACGTATTTTGCTTGTTCAGCTCTTTTTCTTTCTTGGTCCTGTTTTCCTTTATAGTGCTTAACTTCTCCGGCATATAATACGTCAATAAGGCCCCAAAACCTGGGTTTTTAGCCTTATAGGTATTATCCCCTTGTGCGTAAATAGGATCCTTGGGGACATACCAATAGGCATCTCTTGGTGTAAAAAACTGGACTTCACCGGATTTTGAAGCATCGTACAGACGTAACGGACGAATATCATCTAAAACATAAAATCCTCTTCCAAAAGAGGCCGCTACCAAATCATTCTCCCTGCGTTGAATGGTAATGTCCCGGAAGGAAATGGTAGGAACTCCCCCTTTTAACTGGATCCAGGTTTTTCCGCCGTTTTTGGTGAAATAGATCCCGAATTCCGTCGCAGCGAAAAGAAGGGAGGCGTCTTCGTGATCCTGTACAATACGCCAGGTTAACAACTTCTTGGGCAGATCACCGTTGATAAAGTTCCAACTGCGTCCGCGATCCGAGCTTTTCAGGATATAGGGGGTATAATCCCCTTCTTTATGATTATCCAACACCAAATACACGGTATTCGCATCAAATAAGTCGGCCCGAACATCATTAACGAATGCTCTGTCCGGAACTCCCTTGATACTGCCTAACGAGATCTTCCTCCAGTTAGCGCCTCCATCTTCGGAAACCTGTAAGATGCCATCATCTGTTCCGGCATACAAAAGCCCTTCCTGCACCGGGGATTCCGCCAGGGAGGTTATGGTATTGTAAACGCTCATTGCACCTACATCCCAGGGATTATCCCAACTTTGTTGCCGGCCCATGATGGGCAGGGTGATCCGCTCTTCATTTCGGGTAAGGTCGCCGGAAATTGCGGTCCAGTCATCTCCCCTGTTTTCGGATTTCCAAACGCGATAGGAAGCAAAATACAGTCGTGTGGGCTTATGAGGACTTACCAGGATGGGAGCATCCCAATTGAAACGTTCATGAGGATCGCCCGCGGCAGGTTGGGGTTGAATAAACACCGTCTCACTAGTGGTTTGATCTATACGCCACAACCAACCTTGTTGGAATTCTCCGTAAGTGATATCAGGATTTCCAGGCTCTGTGGCAGATTGATGACCGTCTGCTCCCAAGGTGATCCACCAGTCCTGATTGAGGATACCGTCCGCCCGTGTAGTACGGGATGGCCCGCCATGTGATCCGTTGTCCTGGGTTCCGCCATAAATATGATAGAAGGGCTCCGCATCATCAACGGCTACTTTATAATATTGGATAACGGGCAGATTAGGAAAATACCGCCAGGTTTTGGTAAGATCATATGATTCGTATAATCCCCCGTCTGTTCCAAACAGCACGTAATTCGGATCGTCTTTTTTAAAGGCCATGGCATGGCTGTCTACATGCTTGTTCTTTTCATTCATGCTCCTAAACGTTTTTCCATGGTCGTCTGAGATCTGGACAACATTATTCATCAGATAAAGCCGGCCTTCCTGATGTGGGGAGGCGTATAATTCCTGGTAATAGTGCGGGCCGGTACCCCCGGAAACGGCATCCGATTGCTTTTTCCATGAGGCGCCGCCATTTGTGGAAATGAACACCCCTCCTTTTTTTCGATCCAATTCAATAGCGGCATAAAGGGTCTCGGGATTGAAAGGAGAAATGGCCAGGCCTATTTTCCCAAGATTGGATTTGGGAATCCCGGATTCCAGTTTCTTCCAGGTCTTACCGCCATCCGTAGATTTGTGCAAGCCGGAACCGGGTCCTCCGCCCATATACGCAGCTACTGTACGGTGACGGTCCCATGTGGCCGCATAGATCACATCAGGGTTAGAAGGGTCCATTACCATATCGGTTACTCCTGTCCATTCATCATTCCCCAGAGTGCGGGTCCAGCTGCTTCCGCCATCTTCCGAAAGGTAGAAACCGCGTTCCCCACCTTTGCTCCAAAGGGGTCCCTGTGAGGCTACATATATTTTTTGGGAATTGTCCGGGTGAACTATAATCTTTGAAATATGGTCCGAGGTCTTGAGCCCCATATTTTTCCAGCTTTTACCGGCATCATGGCTAACGTAAACCCCATCTCCAAAGCCCACATGTCTTCCGCCAACATTTTCACCACTCCCCACCCATACCGTACTTGGGTTGCTAGGGTCCAGGGTCACACAGCCAATGGAGTAACTTTTCTCTTTGTCAAAAATGGGGCTGAATGTGGTCCCTGCGTTAGTGGTTTTCCAAACACCACCGGAACCCACAGCGATATACCAGGTACTTTCGTTTTCGGGGTGGATGGCAATATCCGCAATTCTACCCGAAGTAAGTGCAGGCCCAATATTTCTAAATTCAAGGCCCTGATACGGGTTATCTTTTTTGGTATCTTTTTCCTGGGCGGTAAGCAATAGTCCCAGAAACAGAAATGCAATAACATAAGATGTTGGTTTACAGTAGATTTTCATCAAATTGATTTTAGTAATTCTCATCTTGTAAGATAACTAATTTTGCCAATTTGATCCATAAAAAAAGCCCCTGAATCAGGAGCTTTTTAAATTGTTATTGCCGAAGGATCATCATAATTTGATATCCTGTGTAGTACCATCGGGATAGGTGAGTGTAGCGTCATCATCACAGCTCCCTTCTCCGAAGTCAATATCCACTTCTAATCCGTTTTTGTTTACGGTCATGCTACCCATGGTCCAGTATTCACAAACGAAATTTCTGGAAACATCCCCAGAAATAGAATAGGTAGTACCATCTACCTGTACGGTCCAGTTCCCGGAAAGATTCCAAAGGGTATCTTCCATTTCCTGGAAGACCACTGCAAAGGTTTTGACACCGTTTTCGGAAATGGTCTCACCGTCTTCAAATTCTACGGTAATGTTGCTGGTGATGGTAAAGGATAGGCTACTTTCTTCTTCAGATCCTGAAAGGACATACGTCCGGGTACCGTTTATCTTTATAGTGCCTACAAAGAAATCCTCATAAGCAGCCGTATAGGTGGCGGAAGAATCATCCAACCCATACGTCACAGTTAGCGTACCGTTAATGTTATCCGTGCCATTAAGCGCACAGTTGTTGAATACCGCAGTAAAACCATTTTCTCCGTATTCAGCGGAATAGCAGTCGTCGTTTTCGGTAGCGGATCTACTCGTACTACCGTCATTGGCTATATATAAGTCGGCCAGGATCTCATCCACCACACTGGTAACGTCATCGGTTTCTAAGATGCTTTGAACTTCTGTCTGGGTCAGTTCTTGTTCTATGTTGCCGTTATCTTCGGCATCATCGCTACACGAAGCGAGAACCACTATCCCTGCCATTAGGTAAACTGCTAGTTTCATTTTTCTCATTCCAGTAATTTTTTGAGGTTATGCAGGCATAACGGAAAGGAAAGGTCTTTATTACCATTACAACAGACTAATCGATGAGTGGTAGAAAATCTTAACGATCTTTGGTGCGATACACAAATTTTAATCCGCTCCAATCTTCGTTTACCGCGGCCACTTTGATGTCTACCAGTCCCAGTTCCAGGAGATACTCTCGTATAGGTTCTCGTTTAAGATCTGTAGAGATGGCAGAACTGCCCTTAGGCCAGCTCACCCAAAGCATTCCGGTCTTTTTCAACAAAGCCTTGCAGGCTGAGGCGTTCTGTTGCAATTCTGCATAGGTAGTACAAAACAAGTGGATAAAATCCAGGGTTTCCGGTTGTGGATGTGCTGCTATGCTCACGTTCTCCGGGAATTCCGAAAAAAGCGAAGTGTAAGGAACAGGTGGATTTTTTACCAGGATGGAAAAACCAGGTTGGATCCCCAGCTTTTTTGCCAGTGGCGTTCCGGAGTATCCCGATGAATCAGTCATTATAGTTTGATTGGCGTGTTATTTTTGACGATATATTTTCCACGTACCATTATAGAGGCATCGCTTTCGGATTTCAAGATCAAAATCGGTTTTGGACAATTATTGGTCTTTCATCTCGTCCAAAAGTTGCTTAAACCCAAGGGCCACTCCATTGGTCCAACCAAATCCATCTTGAGTTTCGTATTCCCCTCCCCCGGACAGCAGCGTCAAATCCTCTACATTATATTTCTCCATCATTTTGCCGGTATCCTTAAAGACCTTTTCATTTAAGGCCAGCCACCGTTCCATGATCTCTTTGGCTTCTTCCTCATATCCATAGTCAAGTAGTCCATGCACCGCTATCCACTGCAAGGGCGCCCAACCATTGGGAGCATCCCATTGTTGTCCGGAATGCACCAAAGTAGTGACCAATCCTCCTTCTTTGAGAAACTTTTCCATTAAAACGTTTTTGACATTTTCGGCTTGCTCTTTTGAGGCCACCCCAAAGAATAGCGGAAAAGCCCCTGCCAATGTCATTTCTTCGGTGGATGCGGCCTTTGTAAAATCAAAGTCCATATAGAATTTGGTTTCTTCATTCCAGAGATATTCATTGATCAGCGCCTGGCGGTTTACATAGGATTGCCGGAAACGATCTGCCATTTCCTCATCTCCTTGTTCCTCTGCAGCTTTTGCCAGTAGCTTTTCCAGATGGTAAAGCAGACAGTTCAGGTCTACCGGGATAAGGGATGTGGTATTTGTACTGGAAAACTCCCCGGGAGTGCCGTACCAACGTGAACTAAAGTCCCAGCCGGATTCTGCTGCAGAACGTAAATCCCTAAAAAGTTGTTTCCTTAGGACCGAGTCTGCTACCTCTGCTGCCAAGTGCAGGTCTTCTTTATACGCTTCCGGTCTGGGGGTGTCTGCAGCATCCCAATACCGGTTCAAAAACCCGCCGCCCATCATTTGTACCACATGTTCACTCGCACCATACGGACGGTCAATGCTGTCATGCTTCATGAAAAATTCATATTCTTTGGTCAACTCCGGTACATAATGTAGTACCACGTCCTCATCTTCCCGTGCCAGGGCGCTTACCATTACTCCGAAAAAAGGAGGTTGGGAACGAGTGCGATAGTAGTCGCGCGTGCCGTTGGGAATAAACCCGATGGAATCCAAAAGAAAAGCAAAGTTGTCTACCATGTTTTTGGCCAAATCCCTTCGTTCCGCAGCTAAAAGCCCTTCCATGGTAAAATAGCTGTCCCAGTAATAGATCTCCTGAAACCTCCCTCCCGGCACAACGTATTTATGGGGAAGCGGTATACGGGAAGAGTAAGGAATACTTGCATCAGGTCCCCGGGTGAGCTTATCCCACATGAGTTCAATATGTTCGTACATGGTTTTGGTCGTATCGGTGGAAAAGCTAAGGGAGGTCATGGATTTATCCATGAAATTGGTATGCACAAAGGTTGCCAGGTCAAACCCTTCCTGTTGCCGTTCCTTTAAGTACTTTCTTTCAAGGACAGCGAAATGTGCTTTGGGAACAAGGTCTACAAAGGTCTTGGAGTCTTCATAAATCGCTGCCAGTTGCACATCTTTAAACAATTGGGTTTCATAAAGGGTTTTGGCCTTTACGGGTTGTTCCGTTTTACAACCAATGGCAATGAATAGTAGGGTTAGCAGAAGAAAGTTTCTCAACACCATGATTTTAAAGTTGGATCGGAAGCTAAATATAAGGCAATAAATGTATAGATTGGGGGTTGTAATCGTATACGATTTAAGATGATTCTCCGCAATACAGTAAAAGCGCATCTTTTAGAAGAAATCCACAAAGGGCATTTGCACATTGGTAAAACCATCAATCTGGCCAAAGTATCCCGGGATTTGCAGATTAGTGTGACCCCGGTACGGGAAGCCCTTAGCCAATTGGAGCAATGTCGCATTCTAAAAGCCATTCCTAACCGCGGTTTTATAGTACCAGAACTTTCCCTGCAGGAAGCTACAGACCTGTATCATACCACTGCCGAACTGGAAGTAATGGCTGTAGAGCACTCCACTTTTGATACACGAACAACCGCTCTGCTCCGCAGGGAACTGTTACGGCTGCAACAGGCGCATACGGACGCCATGCGATTGCATCATAGAGTGGCCTTCCACCGGATCTTAGTCCAAAAATGTTCCAACAAAATCCTCCTACAGTTGTTAGAGGATTTGGAATCCAGGATACTGTTCTACGAACAGGTTTTGATTACTGAAGCCTCTTTTTATGAACAAACGGACAACCAAAATGAAGCGGTTGTACAGGCGATTGAGGATGATAATGTCCCTACCGCAACCCTTATTCTAAAAATGAATTGGATGTCCATATTGGAATATGTCAAAAGTCAGATCATTAAACAATACGAAGTACGTTTTTGATCCCTGCAGTTTTTAGACACCTGGCGAATTGGAAAATAGGACTCAGGAAGGATCGTTATCCGGATTGCCCTTGATCTTAAAAAGGCGTTCATACAATTCAACGGTATCTACATCCGCTTCTTTTCCCTGAGGATCAATACAATACAATTCCTCCGGGTATTTTTTTATGATCTTTTGTGCTCCGAAGTCTGCATGAAGGTCTTGTAGCGCTGCAAAATGTGTGCGATCAAAGAGAGCAGGTACGCCACATTTGCTGCCGTAATGGGTAGCAATAATGGTAAATGAGCCCTTTCCAAAGTGGTCTATCATTTGGGAATAGTACCTGGTTTCCATAAGGGGCTGATCTGCCAAAAGGATGAGCACTGCATCGTAATCATCAGCGGTAATACGTTGTATCCCTGTAGCAATACTAGTGCCTATCCCCTTTTTCCAATCGGGATTGTATATAGGAACAACTGCATTACCTAAACCCGTACGTATTTCCTCCTCATTTGCCCCCAGTACCACAAAAATGTCTTTCAGTACGCGTTGAATTTGTTCCACGGCATGGCCCAATAAGGTGGTATGCTTCCAGGGAAGCAGTTGCTTGGGTTTTCCCATACGTGTGGAGCCGCCCGCTGCCAGAATTAATACAGCGATGGTATTCTTTTCCCTGTCAGGCATGAATAGTCCCTTCCTTTTCCCGTAATGAGATTACCGCTTTTTGACGGGTTACCGCCAAAATCTCCGCAAGTATGGCCAAAGCAATTTCCTGTGGAGTTTCTGCTCCGATATCCAGACCGGCAGGACCGTGAATTTGCGAAATAAACTCTTCCGGCACATCCGGATGATGTTCCAAAAGCGAACTGAACAACTTTTCCCTTCTTCGAGTCGGTCCCAGAAGCCCAAAATACGCAGGGTACTGATCCTGCAATGCCAGGAGATACTTCAGATCCTTCGCATAACTGTGTGTCATAAGCATAATGGCCGTTTCCTTATCGATAACGAGATCCAAAGTTTCGCCATCGCTTAAAATGAAGTCCGAAACCCCGGGAAAATCCTTTTTTTGCTTTTCCTCTCTGGGGTGAGCAATAACCGTTACCTCCCAGCCGGTCATGGCAGCAAAAGAAGCCAATTGCACGGCATCATGTTCCGCACCGATCAGTACTATACGGAAACAAGGTGGCATGTTTTGCCGGTAGATTTCCATTTTGGGGAGTTTGGCAGAAAAACCGTCCCGAAAAGAATGCAAGTGACCGTCCATTTCTAAAAAAGACCCATAGTTCCGATCCACACTGTGCTCCTTTTTGTAATGACTTTGCAGGTCAAAAGCTTTTCTATCGGCAATCGTATTCCAAAAGTGGTCTACAACAACTTTTTCAGGGCAAAAGGGTTCCAGTAAAATATAAAGGATACCCTCACAGCCCAGGCGATAGCGGCCGTCATAGGTCATTACCTTGGGTATGTCATCTTTAAACACCGTTTCGGCTTGCCGATATACCTCTTTTTCCACACATCCTCCGCTAACCGCTCCTATCATTTTGCCGTTTTCCAAAATGAGCATCCGTACCCCTGGCCTTCTGTACGAAGACCCTTCCAACGCCACTACCGTAGCCAAAACACAGCGGATGCCTTGTCCCCTGGCCTCCTGATAAGCGGTAAAAATCTTTTTTAGTTCATGCGTCATATCAAACAATGTTTTGTGTTGGAATAAAAGGCACCAAATCGCCTATGGTATGTTCTTTTTCAGGTCCTATAACCAGAAAACCGTTAGCCTGAGTTAAACTGGTCAGATCCCCGGAACCGTTTCCGTGTATAATGTTAGCGTACAATTGACCCTCTTTCAGATAGGCAAAAGCCCGGATAAAACGCGTCAGCGCTATCTCATTGGAAAAGGCTTCTTCCAAATATACCTTAGGGGGTTGGATGGTTATCCCGAGTGATTTTGATAACCAGGGCAAAAAATACACATGATAACTCGCAAAAGTAGATCCCGGATTACCGGGGAAAGCGAAAACGGTGGTATTGGCCTCATGGTGTTTCCCGAACCAAAAGGGTTTACCGGGACGTTGCTGTACCTTGTGGAACAATTTGGTCACCCCAAGTTTTTCCAACACTTCAGGCAGGAAATCATATTTCCCTTTGGAAACCCCTCCGCTTAACAAGAGTACGTCATAGTGTTGAAGCGCTTGCCCCAATTGTTCCTGAATATGTTCCCAATCGTCCGGAAAATGAAGTAATACGGACGCTATTCCTTCTTTTTTTAAGGCCGCGGATAAGGTATAACTGTTGGATGTCCTTACCTGGTGGGGTTTTGGGGTCTCGCTGGGCGCTACCAGTTCGTTTCCTGTAGCGATGATGGCAGTTTTAGGCAGTTCCCGAACCAATACCCCGGTCTTTCCCACAGAGGCCAGTACCCCGATCTCTGCTGCATGAATTTTGGTCCCCTTGCCCAATACCTTGTCTCCCTTGCCTTGATCACTTCCAATTTTATGGATATTCTGACCCGGCTGTACCGGTTTTTGAAGAACAGCCTTTTTATCCTTTATCTCGAGATGTTCATACATCACAACAGTATCAGCATTCTCCGGGACCATTGCACCGGTCATGATTTCCACACAGGAGGTTTCATTTTCCAAAGGGACGGGAGTACTACCCGCAGCAACAATGCCTTGTATGGCGAAGGAAGTATTTCCTTGTTCCAGTCCCGCTGCGTTAATAGCGATTCCATCCCTGGTGGCCCGGTCAAATGGGGGAAAATCACGGTCTGCAAAAATATCCTCTGCCAGGATCCTTCCGGGGCTATCTTCCAATTTCAAGGATACTGTACCAAAATCATGAGTATTTTCAAGGACAATCGTAAAAGCCGTTTCAAAAGGGATCATCAGGAAATTTCAGTTAGAGGTTGTATTGCATGCATCCCGCCTGCTACATGGTAGATATCGGCTTCTGGATGTATCTCTTGTATCTGTTGCACTGCAAGTCGACTGCGTACGCCGCTCTGACAGATAAAATATGCGGGTTCATCCCAGCGGATCTGTGCCAGCCTATCCCTTAAGCCGGAGAGCGGCAGGTTTTTCGCTTGCTTTAAGTGGAAGTCGGCAAATTCTTCCGGATTCCGAACATCAATTATTTGTAGTGCCGCTGTTTCCGAATGCTTTAAAAAGTCCGGAGCGTCAATTGTGGGAATGGTATCGCATACGGGAATTGCATAATTCCCCTGAAGATGTTGTATTTGTTGGTTTTCAGGACGATGCACCAGCTTTATTTTTCGTGTGGTTTGCGTCTCCCCTTCATAAATGAGTAATTCTCCAGAAAGGACCTGCCCTGTTCCTGTAAGTACTTTTACTGCCTCAAGTGCCTGTAATGTTCCTATAATTCCCGGTAGGACCCCCAATATCCCATTTTCATTGCAGTTGGGTATCTCATGGTTTCCCGGAAGATGGGGAAAAACACAACGATAGGTGGGACCTCCTTGATAATTGAATACGGCCACCTGCCCCTCAAATCCCTGAATTGCTCCATAAACAAAAGGCTTTCCTAAAATAACGCAAGCGTCATTGATGAGATAGCGGGTGCCAAAATTATCGGTAGCATCTATTATCAGATCAAAAGGCGCTATAATTTCCAGCGCGTTATTTTGATCCAGATAGGTAGCAAAGATTTCCAGTTGGGTATTCCCGTTCTGCGCCTTTAGTTTCCTGGCGGCTACTTCCGTTTTTGATTGGCCCACATCTTCTTCCGAATACAGCACCTGGCGTTGAAGATTGTGAAGCGCTATCCTATCATTATCCACCAGTCCCAGTGTGCCTACCCCCATAGCGTTTAAATACTGGGCTACTGGGATACCCAATCCTCCCAATCCAACTATAAGCACACGACCGGAGGCTAGTTTTACCTGACCCTCTTCGCCAAAGCTTCTAAGACCGGTCTGTCTGATATATCGTTCCAAGTGTTTACGGTTTTAATTTTGATTTTGCGAAATGATATTCTTCCAGGGAATTCGCATTGCATAGTACCTGATCCTTCACGGGGTGGATGATTTTAACACTGGAATTCATAAGGTATTTCCTGGGGCCGGAACTCTCGGCAGATCTTAAGTAATCCAGTGCTTTTACAAGGCTTTTAGGTTCCCATATGGCGATCAACGGCTCCGGAAGCCTTGTTTTTGAGGTGGCAAAGGCTGTGGCAATATAATTTGGATCTCTTTCGGTAACCAGTTGGGTGATCGTGCTTAGTTCCAACAGAGGAAGATCACAGGCCAGCACTAACCAGGCCGCATTGGGGAACCGTTTGTGCGCACTCAATATGCCGTTGAACGGGCCGCGATATTCATTTTGATCTTTGATATAATTGAACTTTTGATCCACTTCTTTTTCCTGATCATCGCGAATGCTTAAAAAGACCCTATCACAGCATTTTTTCAAAATATTGTAAAAATACTCCCGTTGCGGTACACCGTGATATTCCAACAGCCCTTTATCCGTGCCCATGCGGGTACTTCTACCTCCTGAAAGTACGAGACCGTATAATGGCGCTGTAGCACTACTCATAAATAGTTTTATAATTCATGAATTCCGTTCAATTCGTTTATCCTCCAATGGAAGTCATACTACTTTTAAACACGGAAGTATGTTCCCGTTGAGCGTCAAAACCGGTCTTGGCCCTGCTGCCAACAGCCTTAATTATGGCAGCTTTAACCTCCTTCCTGGAATCCGCTCCCCTGACAATATCCCGCAAGTTGGCTTTCGGTTTTCCATAAAGACAGGTTACCACGTCTCCCGTGGCAGTAATGCGAAGTCGGTTACAGGAGCCACAAAAGGTACGGCTAAAAGAAGGGATTAATCCAAAAGTACTTTTATGCCCTTCAATCTGGTAATTAATAGAAGTAGAGGTTTCGGGGGATTGCAGCTTCCTGTAATTGGGATAATGTTGGGTAATATGTGCCAAAATAGTTTTATAATCCCACTTGATCTTTTGGAAACTTCGCGAACCTCCGTTAAACGGCATTTCTTCCAAAAAGCGTACCGCTACCGGATAATGTTTCATCACTTCGAGGATAGGAAGCATATCCTGTTCATTCTGCCCGTCCAGCACAATAAAATTGATACGGACATTAAAACCTTCGGTGATAAGGCGAATCAAATTTTCATGAACGGTGTCGTATTGATCTCTTCTTGTAATCCGCTCAAAAGTATCCCGGTTTATGGCGTCCAGGCTTACGTTGATATTTTGTATGCCAAGTTCCTTAAGCTGATCAATATGTGGCCCGATCAGGGTAGCATTGGTCGTTACTGAGATGTCCTTAAGGCCGCTAAGTTGGGAAAGGTGGTCAAGTAATTTCATTAGGTCTTTGCGTACAAAGGGCTCTCCTCCGGTAATTCTGATTTTATCGATGCCCTGCTCTACCAGAATTTCAGCAACCTCTTTTAATTCGGGGATGGTAAGCAGCTTATCATTTTTTGAAAAATTAATCCCTTCTGCCGGCATACAATAGTTGCATCTTAGGTTACAGCGGTCGGTAACCGCAAGCCGCAGATAGTTGATCTTTCTATTATGATTATCTATTAACATGTTCTACGTTCCACTTAAGGGTATTCACAAATTATCTCAATGCTACTACCCTCCGCTAACAGGGGGTATTAGCGCTATTTCGTCATAGGAATTGATGGTTTCATCGTCGTTGGCATAGGAATTATTAACCGCAATAGCCAAGGACGAAAGGCGCTCAAGTTCCGGGTAACTTTTTCCTAAAAAGGTTCTCAATTCCCCAACTGTATTTGGAATTCTTTTGCCATTGGCATTGGTAGGTATGGAAAGCGAAGGGCTGCCAACGATATCCTTGGCAACCCCAAACAATAATACGGTCATAGTTTTTAGCCTATTATTTCTTGCTGTTTCGGTTTTAATAATTCAGGGGATTTGATGAAAGGTTGCTTGTACAACCTATTTCCGGTAGCCGCTTTGAGGGCATTGGCAATAGCCCCTCCCGCCGGAGGAAGCGTAGGTTCCCCAAGACCGGTAGGCGAGTACTCATTTTTCATCAGATATACCTCTACTTTAGGGGCTTCTTTCATTCGTATCAATCGATATCTGTCAAAATTGGTCGCCGTAGGTTTGCCGTTTTCAAAGTTCAATTCTCCATACATGGAGTGCCCTACTCCATCTACAACGCCACCTTCAATCTGGTTTAACGCCCCAAGCGGATTAATGACAATTCCGCAATCCACCACACAGGTGACTTTTTTCACAACGGCTTCACCATCTTCTATTTCCACATTCGCCACTTCGGCAACATGCGTGTTATGGCAATAGTAATTTACAAAGCCCTGATATACATTACCGGGTTGGTTCCCCCAATCCGACAACTCCACGGCTTTATGGATCACGGCGATCATTCGCTCAGGGGAATATTGGATATTTTCGTCGGCTTCGGCATCTACTTTCTTTAATAAATCCAGACGTAGTTGTACCCGATCCACTTCCATAAGCTCTGCCAACTCATCAAAGAAGCTTTGCTCGGCATACGCCAGGAAGTTGGTATAAGGCGCCCTCCAGGCACCGGTGGTGATATTACTATTGTAACTGGCCACATCAACTTTGTAATTTTCAATCGCTCCCGCAGGGAAAAAGTGCGGAATTAAGCCATACATGTTGGAATTTACTGCGGCTTCTTTTAAGTGATAGGCGATCACTTTTCCATCCTTGATGCCTGCTTTTATCCGATATTTTATGGCCATTCTGTATATACCGTCATTCATATCATCATCCCGGGAGAAGACCACTTTAACCGGTTTTTTGATTTTATCCGAGATTTCCACGGCTTCCAGTGCAAAGTCACCGTACAATCGTCTTCCAAAACCACCCCCCATTCGCGTCATTTCCAAATGTACCTCTTCCGGGGTCCTTCCCAGAATTCCCGCAGCCATATTGGCGGTCCCAGCGGGAGTTTGAATAGGGCCTACCATATGGATCTTTTCAGCCGTGACATTGGCGAAAAAGTTCATGGGCTCCATACAATTGTGTGGAAGAAAAGGTGATTCATAAGTGCGCTCCAATACTTTATCTGCTTTGGCAAACGCTTTGTCGACATCCCCGTCGGATCGCATGGTTCTGAATTCCTTTCCGTCCAAAAGGTCGGTTAAAATGGTATCATGATCTTCTGTGCTTTCCAGGGTTCCGTCCTCCCATTCCAATCGTAAGGTTTCTTTTGCTTTTAAGGCCTGCCAGGTAGTCTCGGCAATAACCGCCACTTTCTCGCTTTCTCCCATCATTCCGGAAAGGCGCGGGTTTTCCGCTGCCATTTCATGCACCTTTTCGCCAAACCGAACCACATCAATTACGCCAGGCATGGCCTTTGCTTCCGTATCATCATACGAAACCAGTTTTTGCCCGAATGCCGGGGGTCTAGCTACAGCTGCGTAAACCATACCATCTTCCTTGTAATCTAATCCATACAAGGGTTTTCCGGTGATGATCCCGTCAATATCCACATTGCGCTGTTCCGTACCGATTATTTTATACTGCTTAGGGGATTTCAAAGTAACCTCCTCGGGAATCTCTAATTGAGCGGCTTCATTTACCACCTCTCCATAGCCCAGGGTTTCATTGGTATTGGTATTGGTAATGACACCTTCGCTTACGGTACAATCAGTAGCTTCTACGCCCCATCGTGCAGCGGCAGCATTGATTAGCATTTGCCTGGCGGTAGCTCCTGTTTGACGCAGGGCATCCCAACCAAATCGAATGGACTGGCTCCCCCCTGCTACCTGACGGGTGTAGTTTTCGGTATCCAGAATGCCCTGGGCAACATATACATCTTTCCAGGCCACATCCAGTTCTTCCGCTATGATCATGGGCATCGCGGTCTTTACCCCTTGTCCGATCTCAGGATTGGGAGAAAAGATGGTGACTGCCCCGTTGTCTGCTATTTTAATAAATGCATTGAAATCATTGTAATCCAACTGGGAAAGGTCTATCGGAGGTTTGACCTGTGGTTTACACGCCTGGAATAGATTAAACCCTATTAACATGCCTCCACCGGCTAATCCCGTGGTACGCATAAAAGCTCTTCTGCTAAAAGTAATATTAGGATTTTTAGACATTGTTTTCGCGTTTTTAGGTTAGCCCATATTTTCCGCAGCTTTCTCCACTGCACGATAGATCCTGTTGTATGCTGCACACCGGCAAATATTCCCATGCATCGCATTTTTGATGTCTTCTTCCGTAGGATTAGGATTTTCTTCCAGAAATGCAGATGCGGTCATGATCTGACCCGCCTGGCAATAGCCGCATTGCGGTACATCTACTTCTTTCCATGCCTTTTGTACAGGATGATCCCCATTTTCCGAAAGTCCTTCAATTGTGGTAATTGATTTGCCCTGTACTTGTTCCAGGGTGAGCACACAGCTCCTCATAGCTATTCCATCCACATGGACGTTGCATGCTCCACATATCCCTATTCCACAGGAATATTTGGTGCCTACTAAATCCAAATGATCGCGTAGTACCCATAACAAAGGGGTGTCAGCAGAAACATCAACAGAACTTGTTGTCCCATTGACCTTAAGTTGATACGTTGGCATAGTTTTTTGAAATTTCCGTTGTCCTGTTCAAATTACCAAAAATTGAAGTCACTGTCATTTTTTTAACCTAACCGTATTGGGTTTTAACTTTTATTTATGGTTAATCTTCCTGGGTATGATAATTTCTGCACGATTGTTGCGTTGTTCAAAAAGAACCAAAAATTATTGAAAATGAAAAGCTGCACCAATTATTTCCTTTTCTTCATTAGTGTATTTGTGCTGGTTTCTTGTGGAAACGCAGATGACGATGTGAATTTTGATTTAAATCAGGGAGAACTGGGATTAGGACAGGAACCTGATGATTGTTTGGAATTTGAGGAAAACGAATTACTGCTTTCCATTCAAGATCAGTTTACTTCGCTTCCGTCTAAGGTATCCATTCTTTTCAGGGTATCTGATACCCAGGGGAATCCGATCTCTGATCTTACTGCCGATCAATTTACTATTTATGAACAGGGCAGGAATGATGATTGTTTTAATCCGATTTCTTCCTCTGAATCATTGGCGCGTATTTCTCCCAACACCCAGGTGTTTAGCAACAACACCCTTTTGGTACTGGATTTAAGTAATTCGGTACTACAAAGTAGTTTGGAAGAACTTAAAACGGCTGCTACCAGTTTTGTGAACAATGTAATGCCCTCTCCGGAAACAGAAGCTTTTAAAATTGGGATTTATTGGTTTGACGGGGAAGACGAGTTACATCTCTTGCAAGATCTCACCTCTTCCACAACAGCATTAACTACCGCAATCGCCGGGATTGATGAAAATATAAGTAATGACCCTTCCACTGATTTGTATGGCGCTGTGATAAAGTCGACGGACAGAGCAGAAGAACTAATCGATGAAGGTAGTGTCGGTGAAGGTGCCCCTATAGTAGCCGCTTCCGTGGTCATATTCACGGATGGTACGGATCAAGCCTCCCGCTTTAGCGAGGAGAGTGCTTTAAATGCCGTGAACAATGCAGATCGTAATATTTCCTTTTTTACGATAGGTCTGGGATCCGAAATTGATCAACAGATCCTGGAAGACATTGGAAAAACGTCCAGTGTTGTGGCTGCTAATGCTGCCGAATTGGAGGCTACCTTTAATCAAATTTCAGCCAGAGTATCTGAACAAGCCAATAGTTTCTACCTTTTTGAATACTGTACTCCAAAGCGGGATGGCAGTGGAGAAAACAATTTGGTCATCCGGCTTATTGATGGTATCCGCCAGGGTGCGGTACAGACCGAATTTGATACTGATGGTTTCACAGGAGGCTGCGAGTAATTCCATACTTCTTTAGATTATTCAGTATCTTCCAATCCTAAATTGGAAGCATATGAACGCCCGTACTTTTGGTTTACTCTTTATCTGTTTTGGCCTGACGTTTACCCATGTGATAGGCCAAGAAGGCCATCCCCTGGAAGGAAGATGGGATCTGGAAATGGAATTCATGGGTAAGACAGCGCCTTCCTGGTTGGAGGTACGGCATTCGGGGCATAAAACGTTGACAGGTCGGTTTGTCTTCGCTTTTGGTAGTGCGCGGCCCGTAGCAGAAATACAAGCTTTCGGAAATAAATTCAGTTTTACTATCCCTCGGCAATGGGAACCGGAGGGAAACGATATGGCTTTTCACGGTGAGTTAGTAGAAGGCAGGTTAAAAGGAACTATGATCTATACGGATGGCACCGTGATGCAATGGCAAGGGGAAAGAGCGCCAAAATTGGCCTATAAATCTAATCCTAACTGGGATAGTCCTATTGCGCTCTTCAATGGAAAGGATTTGAACGGATGGCAGGCGGATAGGGAAGAAAATCAATGGGTGGTGGACAATGGGATCCTCAAAAACCCTAAATCCGGAGCGAATCTGATCAGCGATCAAAAATTCACGGACTTTAAAGCTCATATTGAATTTCGCTATCCTGAAGGCAGCAATAGCGGTATCTATTTACGGGGCAGATATGAGGTGCAAATCGCCGATAATTACGGACTGGACCCTATGGATATTTATTTCAGTGGCATTTATGGTTTTTTAGAACCCAATGAAAATGCCGCCAGGAAGGCCGGGGAATGGCAAACCTATGACATTACTTTAATCGGAAATCGGGTCACGATTGTTGCCAATGGAAAAACGGTAATAAATGACCAAACCATCCCGGGGATTACCGGTGGGGCATTAGATAGCAAAGAAGGAGAACCCGGTCCATTTATGATCCAGGGGGATCACGGCCCTGTTGAATTCCGCAAATTTGAGGTGATACCGATCAAAAGGTAGTATCAGGCCAGCTGTTGTGCTTTTTGATGCGAATTCGTCACCCCACCTGCCGGGCGGGCAGGTATCGAGAACCATTATACCGCAAAAGCTTCTCGATACAATCCCGAATGCTCGGGATCACTCGAAGTGACCTTGGAGTAACATTTCAAAATCCAAATAGCAAATCTCATAACCTCCAACTTCGTTATTCATAACTCGTACTTTCCACTTCGCACTTCGCTCTTCCAACTTTTTGACTTCCCGACTGCCCTTCGACCAGCTCAGGATGACACGCTCAAAATGCCGATGAGACAATGAAAGATAGCACTGTCAGTTCGAGTTCCTTTCGAAGAAAGGAGTATCGAGAACCTGCCCGTTTAGCAGGCGGGCCTGCCCGAACGTTACAGGCGGACTTTTTGCGAAGAAAAAAGCTTGAACTGACGGTTTTTACATCAGCTAATTTTCAAAATACACTACGGGTACTACACCAGTTTCATATTCACCGGATCCCACTGAATGAACCTATTCCGGAAATAGCTGTCATTACATAATAAGGTCGGCACCGAAGCTCTGAATCCAAATACGGGGTCCTGGAACACTGTACCTCCTTCCCTGATAGCCTGTAGCCAGTGCCCGTAGGTAGCAAGGGGCCTATGGATGTCAATTGACAGGAAGTAGGGTTTTTGGCATGGTCGTTGTTTTTAGTATGAACAACAGCTATCAACATCCTGGAAATACACTTGAACTAAAAATTACGATTATGGATGTTATTAAAGAAATAATGCAAAATGGTCCCCTGGGATTACTCCCTGTTTGGAGCAAAAGTCTGGTGTTGCTGTTGTTCTCTGCAATAGTAGCCACCCTGGCCACCATGTTGATGATTTTACTACGTTACGGTTCCGAAATATCGATCCAGTTTGGCTATTGATACTATCTAAAGATCAATGCATTGCCAAAATGCTGGTCTTCCAGCGGTTGCGCCAGATCAATAAGGAAACCATTGATGAGCGCATGGGTAAGTTTTCCTTCCTTTTCCAGGAAAAAAGTAGGATTTTGCCCAACGTTTAACCGAAAATCCGATGGCTCCTTCGCTTTGCGCATTAGGTGAACCGGTAAAGGAGTGAAGAAACCGGAATCCGGTAAGGAAGTCGCTACAAAAGCTACCCCTTCTTTTAAATATTCGAGGGCCTGCGCCTTTGAAATGCTCTTTTTATCCGAGGCAACCCATTTTGGAGGGACAACTGTATATCCAGAGGCGTCAAAGGTTTCGTACCCAAAATAGGTGGATAGATCGCCTTGATCTACAATTATACTTTTGAAGTAAAAATCCGAGTGTCCGGCTAAGTCAATTTCTTGTCGTTGGATACCCAAATCCAAAAGATAGTTGTTCCCCAAAAGTTCGTAGGTAAGATTAGTGATCTTTATATCAAAGAGCTTCCGGTCATTCCTGGGTATTTTTTCATAGTCTTCTATGGCAATCTCCTTGTAGCTCTCTGTAGCAATAGTGGATAAGGCGGAAAGGATGGAAACGTAATTCAATTTTCGTATCTCCTGCTTTTCCCTGTCATTGGCAAATCCTCCGGATTCGATCAGGATCAAACTGGTTCCCCATTTGGCGATATTATCTCCAAAAGCCCTGGGCTCAAAGTCATCGCTGTAACGCCCCACCTGCCCGGGTGCGTATTTCTGAATGATGTTGTTCATAAAAACAATAACCTTCATCGCATTGGCCCGAACTTCGTTGATATCCTTCTCATAGTTATAGGCTGTGGCCAAATAGGAAATGGTGGCGGGCTTGGGCGTACGTTCCGCGTTGTAATATCTACTTTGATCGTGTAGATTAAACCCAAAATCGGCTTCCAAACTATCCCGGATCCTTTTTAGGGTTCTTCCTTCCGGGGATTGTAACCGTAAAGCATCCCGGTTAACATCTATACCCAAGGCGTTTCTTCGTTCGTATACTTCTGCCCCGTCCGGATTAAGCATAGGGATAAAATGAAGCTTTAACCTGGAAAGTATTTGCTGTTTTTCCGCCTGAAAGCCTGGCGCATCAAAAAAATTGAGAATATCAAATATGGCTTGCGTAGCTGTGGGTTCATCCCCATGCATCTGCGACCAAAGAAAAATATCTACCTTGCCATTGCCCAGACTTATTAACGTTAGGCCCCTGCCTTCAATGGACTCCCCGACCTTTTGGACATGAAAATTGGAATTTGAGGTAAAGCGGCCGATAAGTGGTTGCAGATCGGCGTACTTAATTCTTCGCTTTTGTAATGCCGGTTCTTTGTATTGTTCATAGGTACGGAATAGCTGGTCGGTAAAATCCTGGGTAAAACCTGGAGTAACCACTAGTAAGCACAGTAAGGCCAGAATTGGAATACAATTTGTTTTCATGCTTATTGGGAGGTTGGTAACGGCTTAAAATTAAGCTTCCTGGTGGCTTTTCTCACTTTCTTCATGAATTCTTCCCCGGGATCGTTCTTTGTAGTGCGATAGTTCTCATCCACTTCCAGCCAAAGCGGATGCCCCTCAAATTGCATGTATTCATGATGCCCGATAAGATATTCAATAGGATATTTCTCAGCCAGGTAATTCGCCAGCCAGATATTGGACCGTAGTTGTGCCCTGGTAAGCGGTAAATCCGCTGTGCCTCCTACATTTTCCACTCCTATGGCACAATGGTTTAACCCAATCACATGGCGTGCCATAATGGTTTCCGGCATTAAACGGTATATAGTACCATCCCAGTCTACTACAAAGTGGGAAGAGACGTTAAGGCCACTTACACTTTCAATTTCAGGGCGCCAGTTGGGTAGTGTCGGGGAGTCAAATGCTTTAAAGGTTTTTTCGAAGGTTGGGATCACAGTATGATGCAGGACGATCATTCTGGGCACTATTTCAATACCTTCCTGAGTGATCCCGTACCGCTCCTCTATATAGGTTTTGGTAAGAGCCTCTCTTTCCGCATTAAAAACAATAGCACGATCCATAATCGTTTTTGTTCCGCTACAACCGGAAAGTGCAAGTATGGCGAATAAAAGGCCTGTTATTTTTTTCATACTCTTTATTCTCTAAAGACAAATGCCCTACTACTTTTAAGGAAGCGGAACATAGGTGGGATCGTGGCTGATCATTGGAAAGTCTTTTTTTGCCCATGCTTCCTTAGCCGCTTCAATTTTTTCCTTGGAGGAGGAGACAAAATTCCAGTAAATATGGCGTTCTTCTGGAAAGGGCTCCCCACCAAATAATAGCAGATGGGTGTTGGGATGCAGCTGTATGTCGCAGCTGTCCTCTACTTTGGAAACCAGGATATTTCCTTTACCTATGGTCTCGCCACAAGCATTGATCTCCCCTTCTACAATGCATACCCCAATCTCACCTTTTAACTTTCCCCGGATGTTCAATACAAACTCCTCCTTGCTTTTTACTTCCACCATAAACAATTTGGAGTACACCGGTAGCGGGGAGACACGATCATATCCTTCTCCCGCAATTAGGGTAAACTCCGCACTTCCTTCCGTCCATCTGGGAAGTTGCTCCGCCGGGATGTGATCAAAGCTAGGGGCCATATCCTCCATTGCTTTGGGTAATGCCACCCAGATCTGATAGCCGTGAGCTGTAAATGGTTTACCGTTTCGCAGCAGTTTTGGGGTTCGTTCCGTATGGGATACGCCCCGCCCTGCGGTCATCCAGTTTACAGCGCCGGGTTGTATCAATTGCCGGGTGCCTATGCTGTCTTCATGCATAATTTCACCTTCCAGCATGTAAGTAAGGGTGGAAAGTCCAATATGTGGATGCTGGTCTACATCCATATACTTCTGCGGACCTAGTACTGTAGGTCCCATATGGTCTATGAAGATAAAAGGGCCTATCATTCTTTTTTTCCGAAAGGGTATCAAACGGCCCACCAGGAAGTCCCCAATATCCCTGCTTCGCTCTTCAATGATCAATCCTGTGTTGGACATGTATCAAATAGTTATATTTAACCAAAGAAAGGTACAACAATACTTATATTTTCCGCCTATGAAATGGTTAAAGAGAATTTTACTGCTGCTACTCATAATCATTGTAATCACAGCTTTTGAAAACTATCCCAAACTCAACATCATATCCGGTTATGCTTCCAAATACATGGCCTCCAGTGTGTTGGTGGGAAAACAGCAACCCGCGGATATTACTAAAAATGATTTGGATATTCCCCTGGTAAATCTGGCAAACACCACCTTCAATGATGAAAAAAGATTGGCTACTGCCAACGTCTATGGGCTTTTAGAACGAAGAGCTGTTGACCGTGAAGGCCTGGGTGTTGTTTTAGTGAATGATGACTATGAAGAGGGGGAACAATTTCTTCAACCACAGCGAGTAGTAAGATTTGATTCTCTCCCCTATCCGATGGGACATTTGCCTCCAAAGGATACACTTTTACCGGAAATCGATTATGCTGCACTCCAAAAAGCGGCTAATAGGGCCTTTGATACTCCGGAAGTCCAAAAAACCAGGACACTTCTGGTCATGTATAAAGGGCATTTGTTGTTTGAAAACTATGTCGATGGATATGACCAGGATACCCCGGTATTAGGGTGGTCCATGACCAAGAGTGTTTTAGCCACTTGTTTTGGCGTATTGCAACATCAGGGGAAGATAGATCTGGATGCGCCTGCGCCTATTGCCGAATGGGCAGAAGACTCCAGAAAGGAGATCACCCTTAATCACCTGCTACGGATGCAAAGCGGCCTGAAATGGAGTGAACGCTATGACCGTATTTCGGATGTGACCAAAATGCTTTTTCTGGAAAGCGATATGACTGCAGTACAGAAAGCAAAGAAAGCGGTTGCCCCACCTACAGAGATTTGGAACTATTCCTCGGGGACCACCAACCTCCTTTCCGGGATCTTGCGACAACAGTTGGGTTCTCATCAGGACTACCTGGATTTTCCCTATGCTGCATTAATTGATAAAATAGGAGCGCATAGCATGCTAATTGAGGCCGATCTAAAGGGGAATTATGTGGGTTCTTCTTATGGATGGGCAAGTACACGCGATTGGGGACGCCTGGGGCAATTATATCTAAACCGTGGTGCATGGAATGGAGAGCAGCTATTTTCTTCGGAATGGGTAGATTATATTACCCAACCTACGGTCCATTCAGATGGGGTGTACGGCGCTCACTTTTGGTTGAATTCCGGTGGGAAATATCCGGATGTGCCCAGGGATCTCTATTCCATGAATGGGTATCAGGGGCAATATGTGTTTATCATCCCATCTAAAGATCTGGTGGTCGTTCGAACCGGTCTCGCCGAGTATCCGGACTTTGATATTAACGGATTGTTATCCGGTTTGGTGGCGGCAATTGATTAACGGTACCCCTCCTACCACCTGATGACAGTTTTTACTGGTCACACCACAAAACCCTAGGGGTTCACAACAATAATTTCACACGAGGACACGATCATGGTACATTTACATCGTAATAATTAAGCAAGTAAATTTTTTCATTTTCATATAGTGTTCTCGTGAAAAGGGCCTTGATCAATAGACAAGGCTCTTTTTTATTTAAGGGATCCATTTGTCCTTTCCGAAATTGGGCTTGCGCTTTTCCAGAAAAGCATTACGACCTTCTTTAGCCTCGTCGGTCATATAGGCCAGGCGTGTAGCTTCCCCGGCAAAGACCTGTTGCCCTACCATCCCGTCATCGGTTAAGTTCATCGCAAATTTTAACATCTTAATAGAAGTGGGTGATTTTTCCAGAATCTCCTGAGCCCATTGATAGGCAGTAGCTTCCAGTTCCTGATGCGGGATAACCGCATTTACCATACCCATTTCATAGGCTTCCCGGGCAGAATAATTTCGGCCCAAAAAGAAAATCTCTCGCGCTTTCTTTTGTCCTACCATTTTGGCCAGGTAAGCGGATCCATACCCCCCGTCAAAGCTGGTCACATCCGCGTCAGTTTGTTTAAAAATAGCATGTTCCTCACTGGCCAGGGTCATATCGCAGACCACATGGAGGCTATGTCCTCCTCCAACAGCCCAACCGGGAACCACAGCGATAACCACTTTAGGCATAAAACGTATTAAGCGTTGAACTTCCAGAATATTTAAGCGATGGTAGCCGTCTTCACCTACATAGCCCTGATGTCCTCTCGCTTTTTGATCACCACCGCTGCAAAAGGCCCATTTCCCGTCTTTTGGCGAAGGACCTTCCCCGGAAAGCAACACCACACCAATAGATGTATCTTCTTGTGCATCATAAAATGCAGCATACAATTCACTGGTGGTTTTTGGGCGGAAGGCGTTTCGCACCTCAGGCCGATTAAAAGCGATACGGGCTACGCCATCCGACTTTTTGTACGTAATATCTTCAAATTCCAGGGCAGTTTGCCAGTTGGGTTGCGTCATATTCAGTTTTTCATAAAGATAACGAGAATGCCTCTTGTCAAAAATTTTTTCCGGGATCTGCAGTATGATTTTTGAAAAACTACCTATTTTCAATGGCATGGATAGTTGTCCTAAGGAGTTGGTCAAAAGTCCATGCTTTACCCCTACTCCAAGTAACGTCTATCGAGTAGTGTAAATATGAAATCAATATGGTAATAGAGATCAATACGAAACCCGGAGTGAACGAATTGATGGAGCTTTTTTCGCAAACCAGCTGGGCAAAAAAACGCAATCATGCCAGTGTTTCAAAAATGTTGAGCAGTGATGATTTAACGGTTTGTCTTCGCGATGCCAACAAGTTAATTGGATATGGAAGGATCATAACAGATGGTTGTTACCGGGGGCTTTTGGATGATATCATCGTGGATTCCGGGTATAGAGGCAAGGGCTGCGGTACAATTATAATGCATGAGTTATTACAACTTGCAGAAAGCATTGAAGAGCTATTCTTAAACGCCAATCATGAGTTGTTGGAATACTATTCCAAATATGGATTTGTTAAGTTTACCGGCTTAACTATGGTAAGGAGGTCTTAGTGAAAAGATTTCCCGGAACATGTAGTACCATCGCCTATGTATGAAAAGAAATTGGAGCACTATTCCAATGTATTTCCCACACTAAAGGATTTGCGGGAAAAAGCAAAGCGCAGAATCCCACCAGTAGCCTGGGAATACCTGGAATCGGGTACCGGTGATGAAGATCTTCTTAGTCGTAATGTACAGTCATTTCAAAATATCCGTTTTCTTCCGCAGTTTTGTAAAGGAGCACTGGAAGCTGACGTAACTACTACCTTATTCGGAAAAACCTATGCTGCGCCCATAGGCATAGCTCCTGTAGGCTTAACAGGCTTAATGTGGCCCAAGGTGGAACATTACTTTGCGGAGACTGCACAACGCCTTCAAATTCCCTATTGCCTCAGTACAGTGGCTACGGAGACCCCGGAAACTGTGGGGGAACGTATTGGAGGAATGGGGTGGTTTCAATTGTATCCGCCAAAAGATAAGGACTTAAGGGATTCGCTATTGCAAAGGGCTATGGATTCGGGTTTTCATACCCTGGTGATCACCGCAGATGTTCCCATGGCCAGCAGGCGGGAACGCAGCAAGAAAGCCGGATTATCCATTCCACCAAAAATTACTCCTAAAATGTTATGGCAGGGCCTTACTCATCCGGTTTGGTCCTATTACACCCTACTTCGCGGGCTCCCGAGGTTACGGACGGTGGAACATTATACCAACAATACGGATATGAAGTTTATGAGTGGTTTTGTAGGCAACCGCCTTGGTGGTACGTTGGATTGGGAGTACTGTAAGCAAGTAAAAGAAATCTGGACCGGACCGATCGTACTAAAAGGAATTCTTCATCCTGAAGATGCCGAGAAAGCTGTGGAAGTAGGGCTGGATGGCATCTATGTGTCCAACCATGGGGCACGGCAGTTCAATGGAGCGCTAACCGCCCTTGAAGCATTACCCGGAATTGTTGATGCGGTAAAGGGTGAGGTACCCCTCCTTTTTGATAGCGGTATCCGAAGTGGATTAGATGTTATGCGTGCCCTTTACCTGGGAGCGGATTTTGTCTTTTCAGGAAGGCCTTTTATTTGGGGGGTTGCCGCATTAGGGCGTTATGGAGCCGACCATGTAGGGAATATTCTGATTGATGATTTAAAAAACAACATGGTACAATTAGGGGTAAAGGATATCTCCGAGTTACGAAAAGCAAAGGCAGTTTGGTAAGTCTTTTTGAGCCGTTATGATCCCTCGCTTTTATTTTTATTCTTCTCTTGGATCCATTTGCCCATATACTTTGAAGCTGCCATGGACTGATGCCGTAAAAGTGCACCGATAAAATTCCTGTTTCTATGAGCGGACAGCTCCTGTTGAATTGATTCGAGAACAGTAAAAAAATGAGCTGTATGCTGTTCTTTATGGAATGCTTTATTGAGTAATACCACCCCGTTTTGCTGCTTTTCCTGCCATTTTTCCGCATCGTGGTACAGCGTTACCGCCTTTTGGGCAAATGTTTCCGGGGTGGCTGCTATTTCCCCGGCCCAGGGCAGATCTTTAGGCATGCCTTCCGCTCCCGTTGGTGTGGTCACATTGGGTGTCCCTTGTTGCATGGCAAAAGCTAATTTTCCTTTGAGCCCTGCCCCAAACCGAAGTGGAGCAAGGAGAAGCCTCGTTTTTTGAACTACTCCGGCCAAATCTTCTACCCATCCATGTATCCAAAAACCTTCACCCGGAGCATGCATTTCCAAAATACGTTGCGGTAGATACGCCCCATAAATGTGGAGCTTTGCCTCAGGTAATGCTTTCCGGATAAGCGGCCAAATAACCGTTTTTAATTGCGAAAAAGCATCTGTATTGGGAGGGTGTTTTCCATTTCCAAAAGCTACAAAATCATTGCGCTCATGGAAAGTGGGCCACTCCCCTACGGTTTCTTGCTTAACAGGTGTATACATGAAGGGAAGGTAAAGCAAAAGCCGGGGAGGAACTTGCAGGCTTTTCTCCAGAAGGTGGGTTTCAAAAGGGGATATCAATAGCGCAAGGTCTACACGATATATACTTGCCATTTCCCTTTTGGTCTTATCTTGTTTCCGCCATTCTTCCTCTGTAAATCCCTTTCCCGTTTTTACACAAGTTTCCCGGAACTCCCTTAAGGAATGGAGATCTTCCGTATTTAAAATTTGAACAGCATCAGGACAGGCCATTGCTACCCGCCACCCAAATTGTTCCTCCACCATAAAACGATCAAAAAGAACAATCTCAGGATCCAGGTTTTTTGCAAAGTGGTCAAAACTGTCATGATTCAAGGTGATCGTAGCCTCACGCACGCCTAAATCCTCAAGAGTAATTGAATAGGGTGTCTTTGCAGCTGTGCATGCAAAGGTGATTTGATAGTGTTTTTCCAAAAAAACGTCCAGCAATTGGAGCATTCGGTTGCCTGCAGCCGTTGTTGAGGGCTCAGGCCAGACATGACCAATAACCAGGAGCTTTTTCATCTACATTCGCTGTGCAAATTTTTTGGAAATACTGGAACGCAACTTACGTTCGTAGTCCTCTTCAAGCCATTCTTTGTAATTCTTGGTATTGTTCATGATACAATACGAATATTGCCGTACCCGGTAGGCTATTTCCTCCTTTAAGGCTTTGGCTAACAAACGTGCATCAAAAACATCCTCACTATTTTCCACGCAGATCTGAGCGTGTTGTTCTATGCTTTTTTCCAATACCACTTTAGACTTTTTGCCCTCTGCGAAAACCCTTTTGTATTCTTCTTTAACATCAAAATGAATGTTTTTGGACTTACTGAATTTGGCTTTCAATTCTTCGGGCATTTCATACACGAAATCGCGTTCTATTTCCTCATCATTTTTAATATTTTCCAGATAGAAATCCGGGAAATGAAAAATATCCTGCCAATCCACAGTTTCATCCCAGGGTCCAAACCGGGCGATATTATTGCCCAGGTCTATTACGTTGAACTGGTCTTTGCCGGGCAGTACCCTGGACCCCCGTCCTATCATCTGAAAGTATAGGGTAAGTGATCGTGTCGCACGATTCAGGATTACGGATTCCACCGTAGGCTCGTCAAAACCGGTAGTCAGAATACTCACCGAGGTCAGTATGGCATTGGGGGTTTTGGAGAACCATTCCAAAATCTCCTTTCGCTCGGAAGCCGTATTGCGATTGTCCAGATGCTTTATGTCATATCCCGCTTTCTTAAATGTTTCGTAGACATAGTACGAGGTGCTAATCCCATTGTTAAAGATCAAAGTCTTAGTGCCATTGGCCACCTGTTTATACGCATTCAATAGCTTTCCCAACATGTTTTGATTCCCATAAAGCTCATCCGAGGATTTGACGGTGTAATCGCCATGAATACCCAACTTCAGACTTTTAAGGCTCACATCATAGTTGTACAGATTTGCCTTAGCCAAAAACCCTTTTTCAATAAGGGATTTTATAGATTTCCCCACGATCAGTTTTTTGTAGTGATCTTTCATGGGTAATTTGATGTTTGAGCTCAGTGGAGTGGCCGTTACTCCTAAAATAGTGGCATCATCAAAGTACTTGAACAGTTTGCGGAAGGAGTTATAGTGAGCCTCGTCAATAATGACCAGGCCGATGTTGTTTATTTTCACCTTGTCTTCCTGTAGTCGGTTGTTTAACGTCTCCACCATGGCCACGAAGCAGGTGTAATCCTCTTGATCCGATAACTCCTTTACCTGACTATTAATAATCTTATTGCTTACTCCAAAACCGTGTAGCATTTTGGACGTTTGAAGACTCAATTCGATCCTATGGGTCAACACCACCACTTTCTTTTGGGTGTTTTGAATATACCTGCGGGTTATTTCTGAAAAAACGACCGTTTTTCCACCTCCGGTCGGAAGCTGATATAGCAAATTACTCCCCTCCGGTAACTCTTGTAGTAGGGCGAAGATTTTTTCAAGGTCTTCCTGCTGATAATCGTAAAGTGTTTTTCTGGCAATTTCTTTTTGTACCTCCAAAATGTCGTAGGTTAGGGTAATTTATTCGAAAACCTTACAAAATTAGGAGATTTTTAAGTTGGAGAAAGGGCTTTAAGAAGCCTTTATATTAAAATACTATTAACATTACCGAAGAAGTAACGATCAAAAGGACTGCTTATAATTTTTTGAAAAGATTACCGAATCGCATTTGGAAATACGGTGTTAAAAATGTATAATGAGAACTTATATCCATCTAAACCCAGAACACGAATGAGGCAACTTAAAATTATTAAACAAGTAACCAACCGTGAATCCAAATCCCTAGACAAATACCTACAGGACATCAGTAAGATTGAACTCATAACCGCCGAGGAGGAAGTGGAGCTCGCCCAACGCATAAAACGAGGAGACCAGGCCGCCCTGGAAAAATTAACCAACTCCAACCTACGTTTTGTGGTTTCTGTAGCAAAGCAGTACCAAAACCAGGGGTTAACGCTACCCGACCTTATCAATGAAGGTAATGTTGGGCTGGTAAAAGCTGCCAAACGATTTGATGAAACCAGAGGCTTTAAATTTATCTCATATGCTGTTTGGTGGATACGCCAATCCATACTGCAAGCACTTGCCGAGCAATCCCGTGTGGTTCGGCTTCCTTTAAATAAAATCGGTTCCATTAATAAAATCAAAAAGACATTTTCCTATTTGGAACAAGCACACGAACGACCGCCATCTGCAGAAGAAATTGCCAGGGAATTGGATATGACCGTTACCGAAGTGAAGCAATCTATGAAAAACACCGGCAGGCATGTTTCTATGGATGCTCCGTTAAAGGAGGGGGAAGACTCTAATTTATACGATGTAATGAAGGCTGGAGAATCTCCCCGACCCGATAAAGAATTATTGCATGAATCTTTAAACACCGAGATCAATCGTGCCCTGGACACGCTATCCCCAAGGGAGGCGGATGTAGTGCGGTTGTATTATGGTATAGGCCAGCAACCTTCCATGACCCTGGAAGAGATTGGGAGTACTTTTGATCTTACCAGGGAACGCGTTCGTCAAATACGGGAAAAAGCGATCAGAAAGCTACGGCACAGCTCTAAGTGTAAAATACTCAAAACCTATCTGGGATAACTATAATAAAAAAGGGCTTCAATTTGAAGCCCTTTTTTAATAAACACTTAAACTTAAGAACAATTCAACTGACTAATGTTGTAATTCGTTAAAATTTCATTGAGGTCATTAATGAAATTTGCGTAGGCGCTGCTTTCCTGGTTTTTGTTTTCCATAGCTCAAAGGTTAGGGCAGATTATAAGTAATCTAATTCTGCCAATTCGTTCATACTCAAGATTTCATTTAGTTCCTGCAAAAAAGCAAGATATTCCTCTCCGTAAGTATCGTATAACATAGTGGTAGATTAGGTTTTAATTCGGGTGCTTTATTGAACAACGCTAACATATTCCAAAGATTATGGTAACACAATATTTTGTGGTGAACCGTTAAAAAAATGTTGTAAAAACCGTTATGCAATTTTTTAAAACCCGGGCTGATCTCTTATTCCAGCTAGTATAGCGCGAAAAAAGTTGCCGGGATCAAAAGGGAGTTCCTGCTGGCTTTACATGGTATGGAATAGTAGGATTGCGAAAAAACCGCAGCCCATTCTTTTTAGCGGGGAAGTTTGGGTTTTGGGGCAAATGCCTCCGACAGATCAAAATCAAACAGGGCTATATCCTGATGGTCTTCTTTTGCCGGTAAAATTCCGGTTTCCTCGTAGAGAAATAGCAATTCCAGAGGCAATCTGGGATCATCATTTTTACCGGTTGCTGCTGTATCAGAGCGTTCCGGGGAGGTATCATAAAAATCTTTCGAAACATTAGGTTCTTGTAATCGTTCTTCAACGATCTTTTTGGCCCATATCGCTTTTTCCCTGATTAGCCGGTTTTTCTCGGTTACCATCTTTTCTAAGAAAGGGAGTTCTTTGTGGTCCCCTATTTCCGCAGCTTCCGTTAGCAGGATCAATCTTGAATCAAGATCAGAGGCGTACTCGTATAGGGGATAAAAAACACTATGCGTAAAAAGAGGAAGTTCCGTGGTTCCGGTATGCTCTTCAACCGTAGGCGAAGTTTCTTCTTTTTTGAATTGTGTTTGTGCCTGTAATATCGTAAAAGCGCGGTATCGTAATTCCGAGTCTTTCTCCTTTTCCGCAATACACTCCATTAATTCGCTTTCCTCAGCGCTAAGGGCGTTCTTTTGACATTTAAAGGTATTGAGCAGTTGTTCCTTTTCATTTTGAGACATGCTATAGTACCTGTCTTCCCAATACGTCGTTTTCCCTAGTGTATTGCCCTTAAAACCAGGAACTATAACCGTCTTATTTGCCTGGGAATCATTTCCTGCTGCGGTATGCTTGGCAGCTAAAATGGTTTCGGGATCAATACGGAAATACCTTTTAATTTCTCTGTAGAAGCTAGCTAACCATTTAGAAGGGTACATAAGTCTATTCGTTTTTAATTCGATGCATTTCACATTGTATCGCACTTTCAACCCGAACATATTCCTGCACGAAAGCCTCATAAAGTACATTAAGCGCCGTAACTTCTGAGTTTTCCCTGCTCCCGGTGTTCAATTGATCACAGATGTTTAAGAGCGTATGTGCCCGGAGCATTTTTAATGAAGAAGTAATTTTGTAGGTAGTAAAACCTACCCCCTCCCGGTTTCCATTTTGGAGATGCATTTTTGTTTTTCCGATAAACTCCAGGATGCTTTGCTCAAACAAACGTAAAAATTCCTCTAAAAGCGGCGTTTGTTCCAGGCATTCCTTAAACAAAGGTCTCAGATTGACTAATGCAGCAGGCGTTTGTTTTTGAGACCCTGGGTGAATGACGTTTTTGTTTTGATTGTTTAGGTTCTTGTCTATTTTTTTTGCAAGCTCCTCTGAACGGTAAGGCTTTAAAATAAAATCGTCTATCCCCGTCGAATGAGGGTTTTTCGTTTCAAAAAGCCTAATGTCCGCGGAAAGCGCAATAACGGGTAAATCTGAGGTAGCAGGATTTTCCCGAATTCTTTTCGCGATTTGTATCCCATCCCATCCCGGTAATCGCATATCCAGTAGCACCAAATCAACATTTTGATTTTCAAGATATTGAAACCCGGATAACGCATTATCCGTTATGTAGCTGGTACAACCCCACATGGCCAATTGAGACTTTATGAGTCGCTTTGTTATGGGATCATCTTCCAGAACAAGAATTTTGGCCCCTGCAATTCCATTTGTAACGGTGATGTCGTGTTTAGGTTTTTGATTGGCCTGTGAAAAAGTTGATTTATCAAAAGGAAGCACCACCTTAAAGGTGGTTCCTGCACCCAGGGTGCTGGAAACGGCGATACACCCCTGCTGTTTCTCTACAATTTCCTTTACAATACTGAGGCCGAGGTCAAACCCTTCATACTCCGGTTTTGTTGTAGGTGTGGGCCGCCTATACCCCTCAAAAATATGTTTCAGTTGATCATTAGTGATACCCCTTCCGGTATCGGATATAACAAACTCCAAAAAGACACGCTTGCTTTTCTCTTCTTTTAGGTTTACCTCCAATCGGATTTCTCCCTTATCCACAAATTTTATGGCATTTCCGATAAGATTTAGTAAGACCTGGGAAAGCCTGGCAGGATCTCCTATCAGTGATTTTGGGATGTTTTCATCATAGTCCACAAAAAGTTTTACTGCTTTTTGATGGATTAGGGTTTTGCACAAAAATGCTATCTCCTCTACCAAATTGGAAGGATGGAATGCTACTTTTTCAAACTTTTCCTGACCGGAAGCCAGTCTTGAAAATTCAAGAATCTCATGAATACGTTCTATAAGATTGTTGGAGGCGGCGTCCATAGCTTTTACCAATTCCAACTGTTCCTGATTTAACGAGGTTTCTTTTAGCAGGTCCAACAAGCCTGTAATACCATTCAAAGGGGTCTGTATCTCATGACTAGCATTAGCAATGAGTTGACTTTCCGGAGAAGAAGATGAGGTTTTCTTAAAAGTTCCCCGGTATTCCGTAGGGATCGTATTAGGTATCCCAAATACCTTTTCTTCCAGTCCGTTTTTAAAAGATTCGAAGGATTTTTTAAGTTGGGAGGCTTCTGCGGTTTTCAATTCCGTAAAGGAGAAGTCATCCAGTCCGCTTTCTAACTTTTCCAGGTGTTGTAGTAATTCTCGAGTATCCAATTCGTGTGTTATCAGAAGATTGCAAAAGAGAACTTGCAATCTGGTTACGATACCCTTAAACTCCTTATTTCAATAGGGGTTTACAACTAAATGTTCTCTAAAAGCGGTTTTTTGTTGTCAAAATGCTTTATTTGTAGGTATGCCATAACAACATATTGTAAAAAGTTGTCTTTTTTACTTTCTTCCCTTTTCCTGACCTGTACTACTTCTGAAAAAAAACTTCAAAGAATTGTAGGAGTATCGTCCTGTTTCACTTGATCATGGGGAGGCCGTCTCTTAGGGATTTTTAGATGCCGTTCAGGTGGTTGCAAAATAAATTCAGGGGAGTTGACTCGTCTGTTTTTCCAGTCGGTCTTTTACATACTCTACTTTGGTCTTGCCATGAGGGGCAGGTTTTCCCTTTTCGTCTAAGTTTACCAGTATAATATTGTCCACAGTCAGGATAGTCTCGTGGGTCATTTTATTACGGACTTCGCAATTCAGGGTCAGCGAACTTTTTCCAAATTTGGCAACGGCTATGCCGATTTCTATAATATCACCTTGAACGGCAGTACTCATAAAGTTAACCTCCGACATGTATTTTGTCACCACCCGTTTGTTCTCCAACTGAATTATGCCATAAATAACCGCTTGCTCATCCAACCATGCTAAAACCCTGCCGGCAAATAAGGTTCCGTTGGCATTGAGATCTTCCGGTTTTACCCATTTTCGAGTTTGATATTTCATACAACCGTATTACAATTCAAAATTAGAGATAATAATTAAAGCCTTGTCCCTTTAGGTCGCAACGCAATGGAAAATTCACATTCTCTAAAATTTGTTAACCCTGGAATAAAGTTTTCTTAATTAATTGGTGAAGCTGTTAGCAATAAAATAACTTGAAGGGAACAATTCATCAAACATCATCAAAAATGGACACGTCAGCAACTTTTAACTTTGATCCTGCCTTCAGGGTATTCAGAGTTCCGAGATGGAGGGCCTATTGTTATCGATTTTTGTCGGTTAGAGTTTGGGGCAACATTCCGAGCCCATGGCAGAAAAGAATTTCAGCCTGGTATTCCTCCTTTTACAACACCAGATTTTCGAAGCATCTTATAAAACCGTATTTGTTTTTGAATTATTCAGACCGGTACTATTTAACCAAATTTAATCCTCCGGCCGGTAAGTATGGTTTTGAAAGCTTTCAGGATTTTTTTATTCGGGAATTTAAGGAACGTCCCGAGAATTCAAGTCCATGGGTTTGGCCCTGTGAGGGGCTGCTTTGTGAGGAAGGCAAGATATCTGAACTTGTTGCCGCCCGGATCAAAAGTGACCGCCGGTCGATACACACGGTATTTGGATTAGAAGAGGATGAAATCCCTTCTGATTATTCGTTTACCAACGTTTTTTTGCACAACAAAAATTATCACAGGATCCATGCTCCTATTGACGGGACAATTACCAGAATACAGCATATCCCGGGAGATTTAGTGGTCTTGCGGCCCTGGATTTACAAACAAAATCCTTCCTTGCCTGCCTTTAGGAACGAGAGATATAATATAGATATCACAGACAAACAGGGTAAAACATGGTATTTATCTATTGTTGGGGGACCAGCGGTGGGTACCATTGAATTACATCCTAAAGTTAGGGTAGGCAGCAAAATTGAAAAGTTGCACCAACTAGGGTTGTTTTATCTGGGATCTACCTGCTGTATGGCAGCACCTATCCCCCCCAGATTTCACATAAAAAATACTTTTGTTGAAGTGGGAATGAGTTATTGAAAAAGGTCTTTTTGGATACGCTCCAGTGTTTTGGGTATCGGTAATTGTGTGTTCAATGCGGCATTCAATTTTTTAATGAAATATGCGGAAAGCAAAGGAGATTCAACCTCCAGGTTTTGATGCACAAAAAAATGAACATGAGAAAGTCCTGAACCCACCCATTGATGTATCCGTGCTACCCATTCGTCCAGGCGAGGATAATCGGAAGCGTGATTAGCCCCTACGTACCGTATAAAAGCTTCATTGTTTGTCAAACGCATATGAAGTAAATCCCTTCGTCCGGCAGTATCTACCAGGACGTTGGCGATGTCATTTTCTTCCAGAAGATGAGACAGTTCGTTAGCCACTTTTTCATCGTTAAACCAGTCGGTGTGTCGGAATTCAACAGCTAATCTGAACTCCTTGGGCCAATATTCTATAAATCGCACTACCCTATCCCAGTTTTTAGGGCCAAAATTGTTATGCATCTGTAAAAAGAGGGTTCCCAATTTTTCCTTCAAATTACTTGCGGCATCAAGGTAGGCATCCACAAAAGGATACACTTTTTCATTCAATCTCCTGAGATGACTTATGTCCTGAGAAAGCTTTGGAAAAAACTTAAATCCGGCAGGGGTTTTATCATACCATTTTGAAAACTGCTCCGGGGGAAACAATCTGTAAAATGTGGCATTGAGCTCTATGGCATTGAACTGGGTAGCATAATACCCCAATTCATCTTTGGTTCCCCTGGGATAAAAGTTCTTTAAATCCTGCCTGTTCCATTTTGCACAACCTACAAAAACATTCAAAAGCTCCGATTGCGCTACTCCGGACAATACTGTGGTCGTTTCCGGGTGATCCTCAGGGAGAGAAAAGTCTATCAGAGCAGGATTGTCTACCTTACCAAATTTCATAGCCTTACCAAGATTATGGGTTAAAGATAAGCAATTGAAGATGTATTTCTATAGAACCGGATGAAGCCAAAAAAAATGACAAATATCCAATTGGGTTGTAACATTTTACCTACTTTTAATACTTACGGTTAATTCAAATAAAAATTATACAACATGAAAACACTAAAAACCTGTATTGCTCTTCTGCTTTTTGTCATGGCAGTCCCAATTCAAGCCCAAACGGCAGATGAAATCTTAGCCAACTATTTTGAAAACACCGGGGGAATGGAAAATTGGCAAAACCTGGAGGGATTAAAGATCAGCGGAAAGGTCAGTCAACAGGGTATGGAATTCCCAATTAATATTTTACAGTTAAAAGATGGAAGACAAATGTCTTCTTTTGTTTTTCAGGGGAAAGAGATTAAGCAAGGGGTTTATGACGGCGAGACTTTATGGAACACCAATTTTATGACCATGAAAGCGGAGAAGGCCGATGCGGAGCAGACCGCTAATTTTAAATTGAATGCCAATGATTTCCCGGATGCCTTTTTAAATTACAAAGACAAAGGCTACACGGTGGAGTTGATCGGTAAGGAAACCATTGATGGTACGGAGACCTTCAAGATAAAGTTGATTAAAGAACCGGTTACAGTTGACGGTGTAGAAAAAGATGATATTTCCTTCTACTACTTTGACACCGAGAATTTTGTACCTCTCGCCGTTGAATCAGAGATAATGTCCGGTCAGGGAAAAGGACAAACGTCAAAAACTACCATGAGTGATTACCAGGAAGCCAACGGGCTTTACTTTGCTTTTTCCACTACGCAATACATTAATGGTAATCCGCTATGGACCATGAACATGGATAATGTTGAACTGAATCCTGCTGTGGAAGAGGGCGCGTTTGCGTTTCCGGAAGAGATTACAGAAGAAAAATAATGAATGATAAGGCCCTTTCCGGGCCTTTTTTTAAACTGCTAACGATGAAAAAACTTGGTTTTTTGCTGGTTTTCTTGTTTGCCGGCATGCCGTTTGGGATTTCCCAAACGCTGGAAAATATTGATGGTAAAGCGTTATTCGGAGATCTGAAGGCGCGACATATTGGCCCTGCACTTATGAGTGGCCGTATTAATGACATGGAGGTACATCCTACCAACAGTAGGATAATTTACGCCGGTACGGCCGGTGGTGGTGTATGGAAATCCAATGATGGGGGAGCTAAGTTCAACCCCATTTTTGATGATTATTGCCAATCCATCGGTGCGGTAACCCTGGACCCAAATGATCCGGATAAAACTATTTATGTAGGTACCGGGGAAACCTGGACAAGAAACAGTGTTTCCATTGGGGACGGTCTTTACAAATCTACTGATGGCGGAGCGAATTGGACCAAGATAGGATTGGAGAATTCCGAACGTATTGCCAACATTATTGTAAACCCTGAAAATTCGCAAGAAGTGTATGTAGGAGTGCTTGGTGCACTATGGGGTGACAGCGAAGAACGGGGCGTTTACAAATCTCAGGATGGCGGTGCTACCTGGGAAAAACTGTTGTATGTTAATCCTAAAACCGGATGTGCCGATTTGGCGATGGACCCCACCAATCCCAACGTATTGTATGCTTCCATGTGGGAATTTCGCAGGACCGGGTGGTCCTTTGAATCCGGTGGGCCCAACAGTGCGTTGTACAAAAGTACAGATGGCGGAAAATCGTGGAATAAAATCCATAATGGTTTTCCCGAAGGAAAATTGGGACGGTTAGCCATTGCCGTGGCTCCCTCCAAACCCAATGTGCTTTACACGGTTATAGAAGCTGAAAAAGATGAACGCAAAGGCTTGTATAGAAGCGATGACGCAGGAGCCTCCTGGAAACAGTTGAACAATGATTTTGGCATTACGGTACGTCCCTTTTACTTTTCACGGATCGTAGTAGATCCCAAAAATGAAGATGTTGTGGTAAAAGGTGGGTTAAGTGGCTCTATTTCCCGTGATGGCGGAAAAACCTTTAAAAATCTGGGTAATATGCACTCGGACATCCATGATATCGCTTTTCATATTAAGGATTCGGACATTATGTTTGTAGGGACCGACGGTGGTGTTTACCGAAGCTGGGATGGCGGAACCACGATGGAAATTGTGGAAAACCTTCCTTTGTCCCAATTCTATCATATTAGTGTGGACGATGCCGAGCCCTACAATGTATATGGAGGGCTTCAGGACAACGGTTCCTGGTGGGGTCCTTCTTCTTCTCCGGGGGGTGTACAAGCCCGGGACTGGAACGCTGTAGGGTATGGCGACGGTTTTCGGGTACTAAAACACCCTACTAAAAATATAATCTATTCAGAGATGCAGGGCGCGGAGAATGTATGGCGCTATGATGTGGACCGGATGCTATCCAAAACCATACAACCCTTACCTGTCAGCGAAGATCAGAAACTACGTTGGAACTGGAATGCACCAATGGCCATTAGTACCCACCAACCAGATAGGTTCTATATGGGAAGTCAGTATTTGCACAAATCCGAAGACATGGGGGATACCTGGGAAATCATTTCTCCGGATTTGACCACTAATGACCCCGCCAAGCAAAATCAAGAGGACTCCGGTGGCCTTTCCATGGATAATTCCGGTGCGGAAAACCACACCACTATTTTTACCATTGCCGAGTCGTCATTGGATGAAAACGTTATTTGGGTAGGTACAGATGACGGTAATGTGCAGGTAACCCAGGATGGTGGTAAAACGTGGACCAATACCTCAATGAATATCACGGGTCTGCCCAAAAATATATGGTGTTATCATATTGAAGCCAGTGTTTTTGACAAAGGAACAGCCTATGCTGTATTTGACGGGCACACTATGAACGATATGAAACCTTACGCTTACAAAACCACGGATTTCGGACAAAGCTGGGAAAACATCATTACGGATGACGTTGTAGGCTTTACCCGGAACATTCAGGAGGATTATGTGAATCCGGATTTGTTATTCCTGGGCACCGAGTTTGGACTTTACATCACCATGGACGGCGGTAAGAACTGGAAGAAGTTTACCAACAATATGCCTGCAGTGGCCGTGCACTTTATTGATCTGCAAAAACAAACCAGCGACCTCGTGATGGGTACACATGGCCGTGGGGTTATTATCATTGATGATATTTCTCCATTGCGTAGCATTAATGATGAAATATTGGCCAAAAACGTACATTTCTTTGATACCCCGGATACGGTGATTGATGAAACCAGTTCTTTTTCAGGAAGTTTTGGTGCTGAAACCCAATTTGTAGGTCCCAATAAAACGAAAAACGTTCAAGTTAAGTATTACCTGAAAAAGCGGCATACTTTCGGAAAAATGGCAATGGAGGTGCAGGATATGGAGGGCAACCAGGTGGCCGAACTTAGTCCCGGAAAGTCTAAGGGAATCAACATTGTCACCTGGAACTACACCCGGAAGCAGCCCAAAATAGCAAAAGGAAAGACCTTTAGTTTTGGAGGATTCACTTCCCCGCAAGTGCCGGAAGGAACCTATAAGGTGGTAATGACCAAAGGAAAAGAAACCTATGAGCATTCCTTTAACCTTATTTATGACAAAAACTCACCCCTGTCCGGAGCAGATCGTGAAATGAAAAACGCCACTACCATGCAGTTGTACGATATGACACAGGAATTGGCGTATTTGGTTTATGAATTGGATGAGATTTTGGGCCATGCAGAATCCAAAGGAGATAAAAAAACGGTGGCTAAATTAAACGCCTTAAAAGAAACGTTGGTGATCACTACAGGCGACAACTATGTAGGTGCTGCTGAGCCTCAGCTCAGAGAACATATGGCCAACCTGTATAGCAAAGTGGCCTCTAGTTATGACAAGCCCACAAAAGCCGAACTGAATAATCTTAAAGTAATATCCAGCCGATTTGAGACTGCTAAAAATGACTTTAAGAAGATCAAAGAGAAATACATCAAAAAGCAGGAGATGGAATTTAAGTCTTTTGATGAATTTTTAGGGAGCAAATAGCGCCCCTCCATTGTAAAAAAGAAAAGCCGCCTTTGCTGTGCGGCTTTTTTTGTTCATATTATCGTTGAAAACTAGCTCAACCAGGGCTGCCAGTAAAGCGACAAGGCTGTACCTTTATTAAAACTTTATTTATGGACCAAAGGTCATCCCACCTGGTTGAAATTCGTCCAGAAATTGCTTCGGCTAAAGTAAATCCCGAAACTTCAAGCGACGAATCCTTTCAGAATGTTACATTGCGACCCATCATCAAATTGCAGAACCCCTTGTTTATTGAGGTTTTCAAAAATTACATCCGAAAGCACAAAGACACCTTTTACGAATTGTCGCTGGAAGGACAAATGTCATACATAGAAAAGGCTATTCAGAAAGATATCAAGCTCAGGAACTCCTTGAAAGGCATGATCATAGGGCATTTTACGGTAAACGAATATCGTACCTACATCAGGAATTCTTCCGCCCTTAATAAACGCATGATGAATATGGTGATCCATCGGCTTAAGGATCAGATTCAGCTTTTGGACAGAAATGTCCTGGTTTAAACTATCCGCTCTCCGTTTAAATTCGTGATCAGGATATCGCTCATGAGATCAAAATAGGGTCTAATGGCTTTGAAAGATGCGTCCACCTCTGCGGCAAATGCTTTGGATAGTACTTCTTTGTCCGTAAAGTTACGTACAAAAATGAATTGTTTCTTTCGGATCAATTCAATATCCGGATGCTCTTTATCAAAGCCTTTTGGGGCGGTTTTCACCCCCTCTCCTATTAGATTACCCCATATGGCTTTAAAGGATTTTTCCCCTATGACCACTTTGAAGTCAGAAGCATCTACTTCCAGTTCCTTCCGAATTCGGAATAAGTCTTCCTTGTTAGGTTCCCAAAACCCTGCGGCTACAAAGGTTTCGCCAGGTGTTATATGGAGGTAGTATCCTCCTCTCAATTCTGCTCCCGCACGGGAGAATGATCCTGCAAAATGTGTTTTGTAAGGGGTTTTGTCCTTGGAGAACCGGATATCACGATATATCCTAAACATTTTTAACCGTTCTATGGTATCATGCTTTTCCATCAATTCCTTTATGGATTGATACAACTGCTTCACCTCGGTTTCAATTGCTTTGAATCGGGATTTGTTTTGGGAAAACCATTCCTTGTTATTGTTTTTTTTCAGGTCTTTTAAAAATTCAAAGACTTCTTTTGTAATGACTTGCTGAGACATCCGATTAGTATTCCAAAGTTTTAAGCTAAAGTTAACCATTTCATCCACGGTATCGGTACTATAATTTCTAACTTTATTTTTTGTACCCATTAACGCCCTATTTGTATGAACAAGCAAGAGATTATCAATCAGTTGAAGCAGCACAAGAAACAACCCTATTTAGACTATAGGTTAAAATCCAAAAGTGAGGAATTTACGGATATCCTGTTCTACACCTTATTCGATACCAATACTCCTGTGGAAGAAAATCTGGAGAAACTGGAAACCCTTTTTTCAGAACTTGTGGATCTGGCTTGTTGGAGTACCGTAAAACCCTGTTCAAAAATTTGGGAAAGGTATCTTACCCAACTTCCTTATATTCTTGAGAAACTGAATTTGGATGCAGAAGCTATTTTGAAATGTGATCCGGCTTCCCTTTCCATTGAAGAAGTATATATGGCCTATCCGGGATTTTATGCTATTGCTATTTACCGATTGGCCCATGAATTCTATAAGGAGGGATTTCCTTTGCTCCCAAGACTAATGACAGAGTACGCCCATAGACAAACAGGAGTGGACATCAATCCCGGTGCGCGGATTGGCAAATCTTTTTTTATAGACCATGCTACGGGAGTAGTTATTGGTGAAACTGCGGTGATTGAGGATCATGTAAAGGTATATCAAGGGGTAACCCTGGGCGCTTTGTACGTAGATAAGTCCTTACAACAGGTGAAACGCCACCCTACCATAGCCTCCAACGTGACGATCTATGCCAATGCCACTATTCTGGGTGGAGAAACCGTTATTGGAGAAAACTCTGTAATTGGGGGTAATGCCTGGGTAACCGCTTCGGTACCAGCAAACTCTACGGTGTTTCATACCCCGGAGATCAAGATAAAAACGGTTTCCAATGCGTAATATTCTGGAACTTATTGGGAACACCCCCTTAGTGGCCTCCCAAGTTTTGAACACCAATCCTAAGGTACAACTGCTTTTTAAATTGGAAGGACAGAATCCCGGGGGAAGTGTAAAAGACCGACCTGCCTACAATATGATCAAAAGTGCTCTGGAACGGGGCACTATTTCTCCTGACACGAAGCTGATAGAAGCTACCAGTGGCAATACCGGCATTGCATTGGCCATGATTGCCGGGTGTTATGGTTTGAATATAGAACTGGTAATGCCGGAAAACTCAACAAAGGAGCGTGTTCAAACCATGCGTGCCTTTGGGGCAAAAGTAACCCTGACCGCTTCGGATATCGGTATAGAAGGCGCAAGAGACTATGTGGAACAGAAAGTCAAAAGTGAAGGCTATGTGATGTTAGATCAATTTGGGAATCCCGATAACTGGAAAGCGCACTATAAAACCACCGGCCCGGAGATTTGGAGGGATACCAAGGGTAAAGTGACGCATTTTGTATCCAGCATGGGCACTACGGGCACCATTACCGGCACCTCTACCTACCTAAAAGAACAGAATCCCGGCGTAAAGATCATTGGGGTGCAACCGGAGGAAGGGTCCCGAATTCCGGGAATACGCAAGTGGTCTCCGGATTACGTCCCCAGCATTTACAATCCGGAAAAAGTGGACGACATTCTTTACGTATCCGAAAGTGAATCGATTGCAATGACAAAACGTCTTGCCGAGGAGGAAGGTATTTTCTCCGGGATGAGCAGTGGGGGTGCTGCCACCGTTGCTTTGCGACTGGCCAATCAAATAACCGAAGGCCTTATTGTTTCCATTGTTTGTGATCGCGGGGATCGCTATCTATCATCAGATATTTTTGAGACTCAATAGCATATCAATTTCCTCACGGTATTTCTGAAATTCTATCAAATTGTTATGCATTCCCCCCTGAACCACGATCATTTTTTTGTGGGACCCTGGAATACTGTCAAATAACTTCCGCCCTGAAAACAAGGGAACCACCGTATCGTTCGTACCGTGTATGATGGTCACCGGGCTGCATACTTCCCTGGCGTACTCATATGAATCGAATTGATATTTAAGTAATGGTTTTAAGGGTAACAAAGGAAATCGTTGTTTGGCGATATCGTATAAACTGTAAAACGGTGTTTCCAGGATCAGTTGGCCCGGCGTATTTTGAGAAGCGATCTTAGTGGCTATTGCAGTACCCAGGGAACGTCCGTAAACCACCACATTGGTTTCATTAAAATGCTCGAGGGCATAATCATAAAACATCTGGGCATCAGAAAACAGTGCATTTTCACTTCGCTTTCCGGTGCTTTTACCATATCCGCGGTAATCCATCACCAAAACCTCCCAGTTTTTCTGTACAAAAAACTGCACTACTCCCCCCCATCGTTCCAAATTACCGGCATTCCCATGGAAATAGACGATAATTCCTTTAGGGTTTTCGCGGGTAAAATGTACCGCATTCAACAAAGCGCCGTCTTTGGTAGATAGCGTTAATTCTTTAAAAGGTTCTTGAAAAGAATAGTTGTGGTCCTTATTTAATTTCGTGGGCAAAAAGATCAACCGCTCCTGAAAAGTATAGAGTACTCCCATAATCAGTAAAAAACCGGACATGGAAATGATCCCAATCCGCTTAAGGTTTTGTTGTATTCTTCGTTTTCGCTGCATGTCTTACATGGATACTGGATCCTTCAAGGTCTACTGGCTCAGGTTGTGAGTTGATAATATCACCTAACATCTTATGATACGATGCAAAGGTATTCAAATCTTTATGTCCTCCACCAATCACTGTATATAACGTGGTATTCCCGGGTTGTATTTTAGATAGCCGAACACTACTCTTATAGGGAATCAACTTATCGTCCGTGCCGTGAATGATGTGGATAGGGCAATTTACATATTTTAACCATTTATAAGTAGGCATTGGAAATTTGATCAACAGGGACAGCGGCATAAACGGAATGAATTTTTTGGCCACTTTGCTTAGACTATAGTAGGGAGCGTCCAAAATCAACATTCTGGGGTTATTCATAGAGGCCAATTTTGTTGCAAAACCGGAACCTAATGATCTTCCATAGAGAATGATATAGTTTTCGGAGACCTTTTCCCGAATTCTATCATAGATGACCTGCATATCGCGTTTAATATTCTTCTGTGTTCGCCTTCCGGTACTTTTTCCAAAACCACGATAGTCCACCATGATCACATCATACCCATGTCTGGTAAAGTCGACTGCAAATTTGCCCCAGCCTTTTATGCTCTTGGAATTTCCCTTTAAATAGAAGACGATTCCTTTTGGTTTCGTTGCCTTAAAATGCAAGCTATTGATTACCGCACCGTCCCGGGTAGTTATATTGTATTCCTCAATGACCTGATTCTCGTAGACGAATAGAAAATCTTTGGGAAGTTTTTCGGGTTTAAACAACATATAGTCCTGTAGAAAATACAGTGTAAGGCTTACTACCAGGTAAACTCCAATGACAATCAATAAGACGGATAACCAATACGGCACGGCCAGAAGTTTTTATTAAAATAAGATGAATAATGGATAAGCTTTTAGATTGAATTTTTCTTTTCCCGGCCCTGAAAGCCTGCCTGTCGGCAGACAGGGGAGTAAAAATTCCAAGAAACCATCAAATTTCAAGAAAATCTTTGCCCTTTAGGGCTAGGGAAACAAGATTTTCGGGCACAAATGTCTTATCCATTATTTACGTTAAAATACAAAAAAGATACGCTTGTCCGTAGTTCGTATCCCTGGCCAGCTGTGAGTGTAGGGGCCAACCGAAAAAATAATCTGTAAAAAACCGGCGAAAACTGTAACATTTATTTTCCCGGCGGGTCTTATGCATAACAACCTAATACCCCTATTTTGAATTCAGCAACGCTTCAACCCAAGCCCGCAGAGCGTATTGGTATTATTGATGCATTACGGGGATTTGCCCTGGCTGGCATTGTGTTTACCCATATGTTGGAAAACTTTATTGCCGCTCCAACACCACCCGAGTTGTATGAGGCCATGAATCCCAATCTTATCGATAAGATCGCTTCGGGATTTACTGATTTTTTATTTCGTGGTAAGTTCTTTGCCCTGTTTTCTTTTCTTTTCGGGTTGAGCTTTTTCATTCAAATGGACAACGGACATAAGCGCGGTGGCTATTTTGGTTGGCGTTTCCTTTGGAGATTGGTCATCCTTTTTGCTATCGGGTTTGTACACAGTATGTTCTACCGGGGGGATATTCTCACAGTATATGCCGTGCTGGGTGTTTTTTTAATTCCCTTTTACAAAATGAACACCAAATGGATAGTAGCTTTTGCAGCTTTGATCTTTTTAGGGGTCGGGCGATTTCTGGTCTTTTATTTTACACAAGGGAATGGTCTTTTCACCGCTGATGAAATGAGTCCGGAAAGTCCACTGGTGCTGGAATACATCAATACCCTGAAAAACGGAACTTTTTCAGAAGTAGCCTATTCCAATGGATTACAGGGAAACCTGTGGAAGGCAGAATTTCAGCTGGGCGTTTTTAACAGAGGGTATCTTACTTTTGCCTTTTTCCTGTTAGGATTTGTATTTGGGCGTATGGAATTCTTCAAGAATTACCTTTCCGAAAAACGGTTTGTAAAACGATTATGGGTACGGGGATTACTCTTGATGCTCATCTCCATTGTGGCCATGGGAGCCATTTTTGCCACCTTAGGCCCGGAGGTTGAGTTCACTACCTGGCCTCCTATGTTTGGGCTCACCTTTTATGATCTGATGAATCTGGGGATGACTTCGGTAATTGTAGCGCTTTTTGTGATCCTCTACAAAAAGAAAAATGCCGGGAGCTTCCTTCAAAAATTCAGGCCCTACGGAAGAATGGCGTTAACCAATTATGTTTTTCAAACGGTTATTGGCACCTTTATCTTTTTTGGATGGGGACTGGGCTATTTAGCTAAAATACCCAACAGTGTTGTCTTTGTGTTTGCCATTGCCGTGGTTGTCACTCAAATGTGGTTCAGCAAAATATGGCTAAAGCACTTTCACTACGGTCCGCTTGAATGGGTCTGGCGCTGCCTTACGTTCTTCAGGTTGTTTCCGTTCAGAAAAAGATCAAAGCCCGCTGATGTAGCTTCCGTATAGATCTTTGAATTGAAGTCCCGCTTTAAAACGATGCTTGCTCAGCTTTTTATGGGCTACCAAACCCCATAACAGCAGTTCTTTTAGAAAATAATGATCCGATTTAGGAATATCCCGGGCATGTTCTGCTATTAAGTCGTTAAGCGGTTTTACGGCATCCAATTTGTTTTGATACTCCCCGTCACCCTCTTCATCCAGTAGTTCAAAACCATCTTGTTCAAAAAACCAGGCGATCAGGTCGTCATAAGGCGTGATAGCATCTTTACGCTCCAACTTACTGATTCCCGGAAATAAAGACGGAAACAGGGTTTTGACCGCCGCTTCAAGCAAATTCTCAGCAACGTATCCGGCTCCTTCCTGTTCACCTTCATACACCAATTCAATTTTCCCGGTAATCGAAGGAATCACTCCTAAAAAGTCGCCCAAACGTACTGTAGTGCTTTTTTCACCCGTTTTTAGTATTCTTCGCTCCGCGGTGCTTAACAGGTTTTCAAAAGCAGTTATACTCATACGGGCGCTAACCCCACTTTTAGCATCTACATACTCGCTATCCCGCGCTTCAAAGCTAATCTGCTCTAAAAGTTCCTTAGCCAAATCGGGTACATATATCTGTTCAACCTGCCGTGCATCCAGTTGCGCCTCCTGGTGTGTTATCTTCTTAGCGGTTTCCAGGTCTTCGGGATAATGGGTCAAAATCTGTGAACCGATACGGTCCTTTAAGGGCGTTACGATACTCCCGCGATTGGTATAATCCTCGGGATTAGCAGTAAACACAAATTGAACGTCAAGGGGCAAACGAAGTTTAAATCCCCGGATCTGCACATCCCCTTCCTGTAAGATATTGAAGAGCGCCACTTGTATACGGGCTTGTAAGTCCGGTAATTCGTTGATCACAAAGATGCAGCGATTGGCCCGGGGGATCATCCCGAAATGGATGACCCGGTCGTCCGCATAGCTTAGCTTTAGATTCGCTGCTTTTATGGGATCTACATCCCCGATCAAATCCGCCACTGTAACGTCCGGAGTAGCTAATTTTTCATAAAACCGTTCTTCCCGGGCTAACCAGGAAATAGGGGTAGCGTCCTTTTTTTCTTCCAACAGGTTCTTGGCATAACGGGAAATGGGATGGAACGGATCATCATGGATCTCAGAACCTTCCACAAAAGGAATATACTCATCTAACAAATTGACCATAAGACGCGCCAATCGTGTTTTTGCCTGGCCCCGCAACCCCAACAAATTAATGTTGTGACGCGATAAAATCGCACGTTCTAATTCCGGGATCACAGAGTCTTCATACCCCCAGATCCCTTTAAATACGTTTTCTCCTTCCCGGATCTTCGAGACGAGATTTTTTCGTAATTCCTCTTTGATACTTTGGGGTTGGTATCCTGCTTTTTTTAGCGCCCCAAAAGTGGTAATGCTTTCTATTTTCATATTTTTTTAATCAAGAGGTCAGAAACAAGAATCAAGACATCCTTTATCCAGGCCCTTTGTTCTTATTTACTTTATTCTTTTCTTTCTATTGTTTTCGTAGTCCTCAAAGATCATTTCGCCCAGCCCTTTCAGTCCTGTATAAAACGCCTTTCCCCGATTGGTTGCCGTGAACTCGCGCACAAATTGCATGAGATAAGGATCCTGAGCGATCATGAATGTGGTGATGGGAATATGTAATTTCCGGGCCTGAGCCGCCATATTGTAGCATTTTTCAACAATATAATCATCCAATCCCACGCTGTTTTTATAGTAATCTCCATTGGGTAAACGGATACAGCTGGGCTTCCCATCGGTGATCATAAAGATCTGTTTGTTGGTGTTCCGTTTCCTCCTGAGCATGTCCATGGCCAACTGCAGACCGGCGACGGTATTGGTATGATAGGGCCCCACCTTTAAATAGGGCAATTCCTTGATGGGTATAGGCCAGGCATCGTTGCCAAATACCAAAATATCCAGGGTGTCCTTCGGATAGCGGGTGGTGATCAACTCCGCCAGGGCCATAGCCACTTTCTTGGCGGGTGTAATGCGGTCCTCGCCATACAGGATCATACTGTGGCTGATGTCTATCATCAAAACCGTACTCATTTGCGCCTTAAACTCGGTGTCTTCTACCACCAAATCCCCTTCGTCCAATGCGAAATTTCCAATGCCGTGATTGATCTGCGCATTTTTCAGGCTTTCCGTCATAGAGATGCGTTCCAGGGAATCTCCATAGCGATATTCTCTGAACTCTCCGGAGTGTTCATCTCCTTGCCCTAATTTTCCGGTCCTGTGATTTCCCGAACCACTGCGTTTAATCTTTCCAAAGATTTGATCCAGGGCGCGTTGCCGGAGCATACGTTCCAATTTGGCCGTAATGCTTATTTTTCCCCTCGGACCTTCACCGTCTTCGCCATCTTCCCCTTCTTCTCCGGGTCGCCCTGCTCCCTCTTCAAACTCTTCCCGGATATAGCCCTTGCGTTTTAGGTCCTCAATGAAGTCATCAATGGTATACTCATCGTCCGTGAGCTCATATTCCTTGTCTAACTCCCGCAACCAATCAATCGCTTCATCAAAATCCCCGGAAGTATGCGTAATCAATTCCTGGAAAATCTCAAATAACTTCTCAAAGGGAGATTGGTCCGGGGCTTCGTAGGTAGTAAAACGAAATCCTTTTCTCAGTTCCATAGCCATTTGTTAAAATTACGCTATTCTTGGAAGCGAAAAAATCTTTTAAGAAAAGTTAACGCAATGTATTCGTTTTGGGATTGTAAATACTTCTGAACGCTTTATGGATAAAGACTTGCCACACTTTTGAAACCTTTACAGATCTCACTTAGAATCGACTTAAGATCTCTGGCCCAACGGTTAAAGTATCACCTATTAACTGCATGACCAGTTTTCTGCCGTTATCCCCATTGGTTAGCAAGACCAAACCGGTTTGTGACTTGGGAAGTAAAAGGAGTATCGCATTAACTCCGGTATCACTTCCTGCATTTAAAAGCGCATAGTCACCATCCCCGAGATTTTCAAATACTATCCAGCCCAATCCGAAGGCCACACCATCTTTTACCGGGGATTTCGCTGTTACCATTTCGCGGTATACCGCATCCGATAGCCCTTTCTTTTCCAATATTGCTTTGCCAAAAAGGCAAAGGTCATTCACCGTGGTCATAAAGTTATCCGCAGCACTTGCTGTTTTTCTTTCCGTGATATCAAAATCATACGGTTCCAGTTCCGAATTATGCGCAATGGCGAGTTTTGTCAAATCAATAGCGCTGTTCCAGACCACATGAGAGTTATCCATTTGATACGGATGAAATACCTCCTGATGAACCAAATCACTAAACGATCTGTCAAATTTTCTCGTAAGCGCTTCCTTAAGATATTCAAAGCCTTCCCCTGAATATTGGACCTTAGTACCCGGCTCAAAATCAAAAGCTAAGGTATTCTCCTCGTTCATATACCGCCAGTTTTTGAATCCTGATCTATGCCCCAGAATATGGCGAGCCGTCAATCTTTTATGGAAAGGGTCATCCGCGACATCAGGATCAACCCAATATTGGTGCAGCGGCTCGTCCAGGTTAAATACGCCACTATCTGCCAATCTAAGCGTGAGCAAGGTCGTTACGGATTTCGTTATAGAAGCCGTATCGAAAATGGCATCATTGGGGGCGATCGTATTTTCCTTGAGTTTCCCGATCACAAAGGCGTTGGTTATTTCGCCATTTTCTATCGTGCCTACACCAAGGGCAGGAACATTGTTTTCAACAAGGCGTTTTTCCAGCTCGGTCCTGGAGGGCAGGTCAACCTGCTGTTGTGCGGTAACTATCAGTACCTTCAAGAAAAATGGTAGTAGTACTTTTTTGGGTGGTATCATTTTGACTGGTTTTCACTGGTGACGAACAAAGGTCGATTTCGTTACCGAACATTCATGATCTAAGGATTGTAGCTAAACCCTATCCGCTGTTTTTTATCCCGGGATTTTGGCTCCGATCGCTTGGTACGGACCCTATGAAGTAAAATGAAATACATTTACCAAATGAAAGCAGTATTCGAAGGCTTCGTCAACACCCCTCCCCTTTGGAAAAAACAACAATTTGGATTGCAACAATTTCAGTTTCCGGAGATTGATCTCTCCGCTTCCGACACTATGGCACTTCCTGAACATCTTCGCCTAGGGCATCAAATGGAGGTTGTTTTCAAAAACCTGATCAGCAGTTCTAAGGCCTATACCATTGTTTTTTCCAATCTTTTGATCGATGAAGGGAAAATCCGCCTGGGAGAACTGGACTTCATACTTCGGGAGGAACGCACGGAGCAACTAGTGCATGTGGAACTGGCCTACAAGTTCTATATTATCCATCCGGAAATATCAGAGCCCATCTATCGTTTAATGGGCCCTAATAAAAGGGACATGTTCTATACCAAACTCGATAAATTAAAGGATAAGCAATTCCCTTTGCTCTTTCACAAAAGCCTCGCACCGTACTGGGAAACCGCGAACATTGATCCGATCACCATAGCACAACAATGCTGTTTTAAAGCCCAACTTTTTGCCCCTTATGGCAAAACCACTTCGATCAGACCTTTGAATACCAAGTGCATTGCAGGAACCTGGATCCGCTTTGACGTATTAAATTCCCCCGAATTTAACCCCTGTCAATTCTATATCCCCAGGAAATTGGAGTGGGTAATTGCCCCTCACCAGGATGTACCCTGGAAAAGTCATTTTGAAACCCTGATGGAAGTCAACCTACGGATGGTCAAAGAAAACGCACCCATGCTTTGGGTTAAAAAACCTGATGGGACTATTGAAAAAGTTTTTGTGGTCTGGTGGTAATGGGACCGGTAGAGTAGCCATTAATTCGGAGTAAGCCGATAGGTAATTCTTCTGTTGGTAATTATGGTGCCTACCCCGCCAACGGCAAAAGTAAACCGGGTATTATCCGAAAGGGCCGTTACCCCATTAAACTGAAATACATTACTTCCGAGAGCCACGGCATTTGAAATTGGACTCTCATCCGCGAAGCTCCCATCGTTATCCGTATCCACCAAAAGCTGTAAACGGTCAGCAGTGTTAAATCCTGTAATTCCCGACATATCTACATTCAGCGTTACCGCTCCCACATCAACACCCCCTCCTGAAAGATCCGATTCGCTAACCCGCCAGATCCGGTCCAATCGCACACGGGAAGCGCCGGATGGAATATTGGTAGTATTATCCATGGTAAGTGTACCGTTGTCATGTCCCCATAGTAGAAATTCGTTGTTGTCAAGGTCCGTTGCGCCCGACATTCTGATGATCCCCGTACCCAGGGCATCGTTATGGATATTGGAGGCATCGATACGTCCAATTCCGGCAACATCGTGGTCAAAGTCACCGTTTACAGCATTGTCCTCATCGTATACATCATTGGAAGCGCTGGACAGTCCGTATTTGGCCGCAAGATAGTTCTCAACAATGATCCGTTGGGCGGAGTTTACTCTTTGATTAAAAACAATAAGTTCAGTGACATCTCCTCTAAAACCCTGTGTTCCCGAAGTATTTCCTCCTACATTGAAACGTTGGGAGGCATAACTGGTGTAGGTGGTCGTATTCGCCCTGCTCTGCAGCAAAGATCCATTGCGGTACAGCTGTTTTCCTGTTGACGGATGGGCATCATAGGACCAGTAGGAATAGTTCAATAAACCACTTAATCCCCCTACCTGTATCCTTGCGTTGGATCCACAGCAGGTACCGATATCGAAGTAAACGGTACCACTCCATGGAATATGATTTGTGAACCGGGTAGATCCTACCAGCGGGTCCGTAGTGTAAACGCAGGAACGTTGCGAGAGGTTGTCTGCACGTGTTACCAAAAAAGAAGAGGCCTGGTTGACAATAAAATTGGCCGGGGTTAGCGTCAATCCGGTCCTCAATCTATTGGAGCCTGAAAAACTGATCTCGGCATATCCGTTAACAGCGCCGGGGACAAGTGTCGGGCGTTGACCACTCACTTCTCCTACATCAAAGGCAGAAACACCCGCTAAGTTTCTAAGGGAATCAATGGTGGTTCCGGTAGCCACCACCCCGGAGGAAGACGAGTACCATATCCTTAATGCCGATACCCCATCCGTAGTCCCAACACCTCCCGGGCCAGTTTGTGAAAATCCCATAGCCATAGTAAAGAAGGGGACAAAAAGATATTTTATACAACGCATTCGTAAGGACATTACCCCCTTTTCTTCAAAGGATTGGTCGTACGAACGTAGGAAATGTCTGTAACTAACTGAAACAAATGTTGCGAAACGCAAAATGTTTTAGGTCAATCTGCTTTGTTTGATCAAAAGCGGTATCGGAAATCAGTGAAAACCCCGTTTTTACGTCATAGTACTAAAAAAGCCTCCCGTTTGTGGAAGGCTTTTCAATCAACTATCAATCAATCTATCGCTTAAAAATATAGCGTGTAATAAAAATACCATTAGCATCGCCTTTGCCCGCCGCACTCTCCACGGCGCTGGTCACAAAAGCCAATTCCCACCCCTCAGCGATCATAGCATTGATCTTGGACGTCAAGAGGGCATCGTTGGCGGCGATGTTTTGAAATCGGATGCCTCCCAGGTTAAAGAAGTTCAGCAATTTGGTTTCTTCAAAATTCTTTACCCGAATGGCACTTCGGTCGGATTTGTTTCTTGTATTATCTTCTTCGGTTTGTACACTGGTATATTCCTGGTAGTCCTTGTCCTCCTGGGCGTTAATAATTCGGGAACGTCCCAAACCACTGGGCACTATGGACTCTACACTGGTGATTATTTTGTACTCCTGCGCATTTCCCGCGAATACGATGGCTACACCTACCATTACCGTCATGACTAGTCTTTTCATCTAACTGATTTTATGTTCTACCTCAAAGACAGTTGGTGTTTTCCAGGGTTGCATGGAGAAGCTTTTTCCGGAAATATTTGAGAATACTTTAACAGATGCCTAAAACCAAAAGTGCCGGGCGCTTGCAATCCTACACTTTTACACATCAAACCAACCTAAAGATAGTTTCCCTGTAGCTGAAAAAGATAAATTTGGTTTATACTATAAACTAGTTTATATTTACAGAAAAGAATTCATTACAATGAGTACAGGCAAGATGAGTCCGCAAGAGAGTATTCAACTGATTGGAGCGGTCATTGAAGAAGCAAAAACCCGCTTTGAAGAGAATGGCTTTATTTATGTCTTTTGGGGGCTTTTTGTCGCGGTGATCGCTTTGACACAGTTCGTTTTACTTTACAACGAATTCTACGCAATTAACTGGTATCCCTATCTGGCCATTCCGTTTGGCCTATTGTTCACATTTCTTTACTACAGACGGAAGCGGCAAAATCGTCCGGCCAATCAAATCAGTTCCATACTTTCAAAAACCTGGGTGGTTTTAGCGCTCAATAAAATGCTATTAGGTTTTTTCTTCGCTCCATTGCTAGGCGAAAATCTAAGTCCCGTTATCCTAATTCTATTGGCCATTGGCATTCTGGTTTCCGGAATAGCACTGAAAAGTAACGTACTTATTCTTTCAAGTGTTGCTATTAACCTGGCGGGAATTGCATGCTTTAGGGTAGATTGGTTGTACCAACCTTTGGTCCTATCTGCTTCATCGTTTTTTGCGGTAATGCTTCCGGGACTATATCTATTTATGAAATCAAAAAATAAGCTTGCGAAAAGCCCATTGCGAAGTGCATAAGTAATGTCCAGATGAAAAACAATAAATTTAAATTACTCAATCCCATCCTACACTCACAGCTTCGTCTGGCGATTATCTCCTATTTAATTAGCAATGGGCCCTCAAGTTTTAATGAAATAAAAGATATTACCGGGGCCAGCAGTGGTAACATAAGTGTGCAATTGAAGAAGCTTGAAAAATGTAAATATGTTACCATTGAAAAGGGTTTTTTAAACAATTACCAACATACCAAAGTGTCCATAACCCCAATAGGACTTACCGCTTTTGAGCACTACGTCAAGATATTAAAAGAATACATTGAATAATTTTTTTATCAATTCAGTTTATAACATAAACTAATTTATACTCATATGAAAAATGTCTTTTTACTCTATCTGAGTTTTGCCATTCTTACCCTTAACTGTTCCAATACAGTCCCTCAACATAAGACTATAATGCCGCTTAATGCCCAGGAAAAGGAGGTGCTGAACGGGATCCAGGGAAAAATATTCAATGCTTTTGTGCAATCCAACATACAAAAAGACGCAGCACCCTTACAAGTCATTCAGGAACAACTCAAACGACTGGCCAAAAATAGTCCGAACCGTTTGCTCACCTACTGGCAGTCCTATCTTCAGTATTATGCGGCCATATTTTATCTCGCCCGGGAAAATAAAGAAAAGGCCGAGGAGGAAATTGATATCGCTGTCGATTTAATGGATGATCTGGATGATAAAAACTCTGAAGATTATGCATTGCTCGCTCTGGTGGAAAGCTTTAGTATTCAGTTTAAAGGGTTTAAGGCCATGTTTATCTCCAGTTCCATTAAGAAGAATGGGAAGCGGGCCATGTCGCTGGACCCTAAGAATTGTAGAGCCTACTATGTTTTGGCGAGCAATGATTTTTATACGCCTGAAAAATATGGCGGTGGAGAACAAGCGGAGGACTTTTTGTTAAAAGCGCTCTCCCTCCCTGCACAACAACAGAAAAACCCTTATTTGCCTTCATGGGGTAAGGAAGAATCCTATGAACTGTTGGTGAAATATTATTTGAAATCCGATCAGAAAGATAAGGCCAAAACCTATTGCAAAGAAGGCCTGGAAGTATTTCCAAACAGTTATGGTTTGGGTAAACTGGCCATAACCCTTTTGGATTGAGGGGTATGAAAATCACATTCACTTTACTACTCCTTGTATCTTTTCAACTACAAGCGCAAAGACGTATTGAAGGCATCGTAAAGGACAACAAAGGACCGATTTTCGCGGCGAATGTGTTTTTTATTTCCAACCCGGAACTGGGAACCGTCACGGATTTTGATGGTCTGTTCGTGTTGGAAGTACTGACCGAAGAAGACACTCTGGTGGTTTCCTATTTAGGCTATAAAACCAAAGAAATTTTCTTATCCGATTTAAAGCAAGATGGGCCTATTTCTATTACGCTGAAACCTACTGCACAATCCCTGGATGAAGTGATTCTTTTGGGTCCCGATCCTATCTCTGATAAATTCGCGGTGAAAAAACTGGAAAAACTGGATATTTATCTGAATCCGGTTGCCCAGGGCGATCCCCTTAAGGCCATCACCATTTTACCGGCATCAACGATTGACGATGAGACCGTTAATCCCTCATTACGGGGCAGCGATCCGGATCGTTCCAGGGTAGTATTTAACAATGTTCCGGTGTATAACCCGGTGCGGGCAAGTCAGTTGAACAATCAGGGATTCTTTAGCCTTTTCAATACGGAATTAATTGACAATCAATATGTGTACGCCAGCAACCCGCCACTTACTTTCGGCAATACCAGCGCCGGCCTGGTAGAAATTCAGACGATTCGATCCTTGAATACCGATCAACTAAAACTCTCGACCTCTCTCGCCAGTACGGGCTTTTTCGTTTCAAAACGCTTAAAAGAGAAGGAAAGCTTTCTGCAGCTCTACGGTAATTATCAATTTTCGGATGCCTTTCTGGGTATCCAGGAGGAAAAGCTTCCTGAGCTCAAGGAATTCCAAACCTTTGACATTGGTGTAAACTACCGTTGGCAGTTTACTAAAAAGCTTTCCCTCAACAGTTTTTCGTATTTTATAGATGAAGACTTTTTAGGGGTACGGGAGCAATTTACGTTTACCGGGGATTTCGAATCTGCAAAAACCCGTGGTTTTACCATTAATAATCTGAACTATGCCTCCAAAGCAGGGTTTTTCAATTTGAATTTCGGCTTTAATACGGAATCGCAAAACTTTGCGTTCGGCAATACGAATTCTGTTCAGCAAACCGATCAGGTATTCCTTTCTTTAAATCATAAGACTAAAATTGGTAGGGAAATTGTGCACCAAACTACGGTTTCCTGGGATCGGTACTCCAGTGATTTTAACGACACCTTTCCCGAGTTTTTTTATGCTAGTGCCCCGGATGCCCCGGTGTCTCTATCAGTTTTTAATGAAGCGAACAGTATTGCAGAACTGGGGTCGTTTTCCAGTTGGAACGCATCGCAAAAACTGTTAATTTCAGGAGGGTTTCGCACTAACCTGCCTACCAGAGATCAAGTAAGTTATTTGAGTTACCAACTCGGCTTGCGCTATAAATTGAATAGTGAAAATATGCTCCTGCTCAGTGGTGGCAAGTACCATAATTATACCACTCCATCCTTCTTTATCCAGGAATACAACCTCTTAAACAGTGATCAGTTGGCATTGGACTATACCTTTACTGCTGAACGCACCAGCTTATCGGCAGCGGTGTATTTTAAGGAGGAAAAAGGAAGACAAACGGTGAATCAATTTTTAGTGTCCGATAATTTAACCACTTATGGCGCAGAAGTATTCGTGCAACAACAATTCAATGATTGGTTGAAACTTTCAGTTGCGTATTCTTTTATTCAGCAGGAAACCAATGTTGGGGATACCACCTTTCCCGGACTACGGGATTATGACTATTTTTTGAAATCTTCTCTGGAATGCTCTCCAAAGAAGTGGCCTACCTTTTCATTGAATTGGTTGGGGAGACCCGGGCGACGCTTCACCCCTATTGTCAGCGGAACATTTGACGAAAACACAGGGTTTTACGCTCCTAACTTTAGTTCGGAGTTCCTCAATAGTCGCTATGGCACCTACGCCCGGCTGGATGCAAGTGCCAGTAAGTATTTTAGTTGGAACAACCGGGAGTTGGTGCTCTATGCTACCATTAACAACCTCCTGAACAGGGCTAACCCACGGATAGATCAATACAATATTGATTATTCCCAACGTAGCTTTGACCCCTATCAATTGCGATTGCTTTATTTTGGATTGGTAGTTACTTTTAATAAGTGATCCCTGTGCTCCGGAGGGTCATTTTCCTTACCGTTTGTTCCACAAAAAAGTGCCGGGTGCTAGCAACCCGACACTTTCACACATCAAACCAACCTAAATCCTACCGTCAGTTCGAGTGCCTTTCAACGAAAGGTGTATCGAGAACCTGTCCCTCAGAGAGACGGCCAGGGTATTGGTGTTGCACTTCTCGATACAATCCCGAATTCTCGGGATCACTCGAAGTGACGTCATTAGTGTTTTTTTGAAATCCAACATGCCCACTTCCTACTTCATACTTCCAAATCTCAAATTCCAAAATTCAAATGAGAAATCTAAAATTTATGAGATTCCTCCTCAATTAAAGTTTCTGACTTCGTCATCCCAAATTCGTTATTTGTACCTCCTACTTCCCACTTCCAAATCCCGAATCTCAAATTCCAAAATTCAAATGAGAAATCGGAAATGGGAAATTCCAACTTCGTACTTCTAACTTCGTACTTCCCATTTCCTAGTTGGTACTTTGTTCATCTTCTACAAAGGTGTAGCTGGTCCTGACCACCTGGGTTAAGCGGAAATAGCCAAAAGCATAGTTCTCCGGTGTTGTGGTATTGATACAATTGCCTCTAACGGCAACAGGGATCGCCTCAAACAGTCCTACCCCACCCAATTGTTCGATCAGGATATTGATGTAATCGTAATAGGGACGGGAAATGCCGTACATTTCAATATTGATCACATCACCCGGGGCAAAAGGTTCCAGGTCACTATCATCATCAATCTCGTACCACCAGTCAATTTCGTTGCCGTTGACGAATTCATCTTCTGCGACCTCCAGATCGGGCAACAGGTCCCCTTCGCGCTGAAAGCGGAAAAGATAATTATCGCCTTCTTCCGGGGGATCCGTAAATACCACATGCACTTCCAGGACCTCATCATCAAAACCGTCTTCCCGGTCCTGAAAAACATTGGTAATATCGGTTACCGGGGTCATCGTTTCCTGTGCGGTATACACTTCGCCGTTGTATTCAACGCGCAGCGTGTATGACTGGCCTAAAACGGGTTGAAAACTGCTGGTGCGATATTCCCCGTTGTTCTGATCCGTAAAGACAACATTTGCCCCGCTGTTGTCGTTCGTCACAACTACCGAAGCCCCTGTAACATCCGTAACCGTATTTGTATCAAAAAATGGGGTGGATTTGCGCAGGCGAATGGTCTGTTCATTGCCGGAAGTCCCTTTTTCCCAATCCAGAGAGGCTTCTATCACCAATCGCTCAGGGCCGTTCTGTACTTCCACGTCCACCACATCGGTACAGGAGGATAGCAATGCAAGCAAAAAAATCACAGGCATCCATCTGAAACAAAAATTCGTCATTTCGAGTGATCCAGAGAATTCGGGATTGTATCGAGAAAAGAATTTTTGTGTGGAAAACCTTGTCCGCCCGGTTCCGTTCGGATGGGTTCTCGATACTTTTTCTTTTAGAAAAAACTCGAACTGACGGTTTTCTAGTTTTTCAACAGTAAAAAGGCTAAAAGGTTCCGAGATATATGTTCTGAATGCTTTCATGACTTAAAATCTAAAGTTGTAGGTTAATGAAGGGACAATGCCAAAAATGGCGGTTCGGGTGGCTTCATTGGCGCCGGTTTCCAGGTTCTGACCAAAGGAAATGGCGGCAGCGTTCTTTCTATGGTACAGATTATACACACTGAGCACCCATTCACCCTTAAAGCGTTTGTTCTGATATTTTCGAGGCTTGAAGGTTACCGAGGCATCCACTCTGTGGTAGGCCGGTAAACGATCTGAATTTCTGGGCGCATAGCTCGCAATGGACAGCCCCTCGTATTCGTATTGCCCGTTGGGATAGGTTACGGGGCGGCCCGTCTGGAAGATCAGATTGGCGCCAAAACTCCACTGGTCGTTCCAACGATAGGACCCGGATACCGAAAGGTCGTGGGTGCGATCAAAAAAGGTGTTGTACCAGTCTCCGTCATTGATACCCGGCCCGCCGGCACTACCTCCTGGAGTGCGTTGTTCGGATTTGGAAAGGGTATACGCGATCCATCCGGTCAGATCCCCTTCATTTTTGCGCAACAGGAGTTCCAAACCATAAGCCCGCATTTCGCCATTCAGGATCTCGGTTTCAATGGTGTTTTGACCAATCAACTCCGAGCCGTCGATATAATCGATGCGATTGTCCACGGTTTTGTAATAGGCTTCTACCTCCAGGGAATAGGTCTTATTTAAAAAATTCCGGAAATACCCCAGGGCATACTGATTGGACAATTGGGGTTCAATAAAAGGTCCGCTGGGCGTCCATACATCTAAAGGGGTAACCGAATTCGTGTTACTTAACAAATGAATGTACTGTGCCGCCCGGGAAAAGCCCGCTTTTATCGAGGCATCTTCATTCAGAAGATAGGCCAGGGAGATGCGGGGCTCAAAGTTGCCAAAGGTTTGGATGGCATCGCTACGGGCAAAATCAGTCTCTCCAATAGCTTCCCCCCGTTCGTAGATCCCCAGCCTGGAATTGTACACCACAGGTTGCCCGTTGGCATATTCAGTGATCGGTTGGCCACCCAGTCGGGAAAAGGCGCTGTAGCGCAGTCCGTACTGTGCAGAGAGTTTGTCCGTTAATTTATGTTCCGCGTTGATGTACACCCCACTCTCCAGGGCCCGTTTTTGATCCAGTTGCAAGGGATTTACCGGGGAGCTGTCTGAGGTGGGCTGCACCTGTCCGGGATCAAAGTCGTAGTAGATGCCGTTGGCGCCAAAATCCAGGGAAAAGCCATCGCTGAGATAGTACTTCAGATCGTACTTCAGGTTGTAATTGGTGATGGATGATACCCATTCAAAATCGTCCTGGTCAAAGTTGAGGTCATAATCATAGCGACTTACAATGGCCGAAAGGTTGGAAAACAAACGGTCGTTAAAAATATGGTTCCAACGTAGGTTCCCGGAGCCGTTGCCGTAACTGTTCTCAAAAAGCCCGGCAAAATTAAAAGCATCGCGACCAAAGTAGCCCGACAAAAACAAGCGGTTATTGCGATTGATCGTATAGTTGGTCTTTAGGTTGAGATCGTAAAAAGAAACGCGGTTATCCTCTCCTACCGCAGCCAGTAACAGATCCACATAAGAGCGCCTCCCTGCGACTAAAAAAGAACCTTTCTCCCCAAAGACCGGCCCTTCGGCGGTGAGTCGGCTGGAGATCACCCCAATACCCCCGGTTAACGCAAAGTTCTTGCTGTTCCCGTCCTTTTGGCGAATGTCCAGTACCGAGGAGACCCGACCCCCAAAACGCGCGGGGATGCCCCCTTTATACAGTTTTACGTCCTTGATAGCATCCGCATTAAAGACCGAAAAGAAGCCGAACATATGGGAGGTGTTATAGATGATGGCCTCATCCAATAGCACCAGATTCTGGTCCTGTGCCCCACCCCGAACGTGGAATCCTCCGGTCCCTTCGCCATTGTTGGTTACTCCGGGCAAGAGTTGGAGGGATTTGAGCACATCTACCTCCCCTAACACCACCGGGGTTTGTTTGATGGTCCCCACACTCATTTTGACCACGCTCATCTCCGGTTTGCGCAAAATGGCCCGTTCTGGTTCTTCTGCGGTGACCACCACTTCGTCCAGTTCGGTGGAGAATTCCGAGATCTCCACGTCCTGTTTGATGTCCTGGTTTAAATTAATCCTAATATTCACATCCGTATACCCCATATAGGAAATGTTTAGGACATACTCCCCTTCCGGGGCGGTGATGGAATAAAACCCATATTCGTTGGTGATCCCACCGATGGAGGTCCCTGTTAGGAATACGGAAGCCCCAAAAAGGGTTTCCCCATTGCTTTTATCGGTAATGGTCCCACTAATGGTATGGGAAGTCTGGCCTATGGCCAGGGCACAGCCCATAAAATACAGCCCCAGCCACCACACCGTGGTTTTAATGGCCGGGCGTAGCGCTCGTTTTTTGTTCATTTCTTGATTTTTGATGGTTGTCAATCATTTTCACCACCAAGAGACAAGTCAAAACGGGAAGGGTTGCATTAGAGACTTTTTTGTTATACAATTTCAAATTCCAAAATTCAAATGAGAAATCTGAAATGGGAAATCAGAAATAGGAAGTTCTTACGTTGTACTTCGTACTTCTAACTTCTTGATTTCTCGACTGCCTGCCCGACGATCAGGTGGGCGCTCGAACTGAAAACTGTTTTTGGCGCCTCATGTCATTTCGACAGAGCTAATTCATTAGCGACGAGAAATCTAAAATTCATGAGATTCCTCCTTATTAGCTACGCTATATACTTTCAATCAAAATATATTTTCATTTCAAGTAGTGTTCGGAATGACAAATACTTTAATCGAAGTTTCCAACTTCGTTATTCATTATTCATTGTTCGAAACTCATAATTCCAAATTCGTACTTCCCACTTCGTACTTCCCACTTCGTATTTCGCACTTCGTAATTCCAACTTCGTCATTCGTACTTCGTATTTCCAAATCCCAAAACACAAATTGCATTGATTACCTTTATGGGAAGGTTAGGCACCATTTAAAACGCTACTTATGGAAATCGTTACAGCAGATCTATGGGATGAACATACTACAGCGCTCAAAGTATTGGATTTGGAATTAACCCATTACGGCAGGAAAACCGCTTTTTGCGGAGAGATCGTCACCCTTAAGGTCTATGAGGATAATTCATATGTACGAAAAACCCTGGAAGAAAATGGAACGGGAAAGGTACTGATCGTGGACGGAGGCGGTTCCAAAAGATGCGCCCTGGTAGGCGATAATATCGCCAAATTAGCGAATGACAATGGATGGGAAGGGATCATTATCTACGGTTGTATTCGAGATGCCAAAGTAATACAAGACATGGACGTAGGGATAAAAGCCATTGGCACCTGTCCCGTAAAAAGCAGGAAGCGGAATGAGGGATCCAAGGGAGAAACATTGCGTATTGCGGGAACTGAGATAGTTCAGGGAGAGTATGTATATTCCGATGAAGATGGTGTTTTGCTTTCAAAAAAGAAACTGCTATGATGTCTGTGATCAACAGCATGTGAAACGTTGACGCTATCCCTAGTAGTTCATTGTTCATGGTTCATGGTTCGCTGTTCGAAACTTGTAATTTGTAATTCGTACTTCCCGCTTCGCACTCTCTACTTCGTACTTCTAACTTCTTGACTTCTCGACTGCCTTCCCGACGTTCAGGCGGGTGCTCGAACTGGAAACTGTTTTTGGCGCCCCATGTCATTTCGACAGAGCTAATTCATTAGCGACGAGAAATCTAAAATTCGCTAGATTCCTCCTCATACTTCGTTCGGAATGACAAATACTTTAATTGAAGTTTATAACTTCGTAATTCCACATTCGTCATTTACACTTCGCATTTCGTAATTCGTACTTCCTACTTCCAAATCTCAAATAACAAATTCCAAAATTCAAATACCAACTTCGTAATTCGTAGCACGTACTTCTTACTTCCCATTTCGTATTTCGTACTTCTAACTTAGTAATTTGTTGTTGGTTGTTGGTTGTTCGCAATTCCAAATTCGTACTTCCTACTTCCAAATCTCAAATAACAAATTCCAAAATTCAAAGGGAGAAATCGGAAATGAGAAATCAGAAATTCTTCCTTCGCACTTCGCACTTTGTACTTTCAACTTCCTACTTCTAACTTCGTAATTCCAACTTCGTAGTTCGTACTTCCTACTTCGTATTTCCTTTTCGTGCAACCTTTTACTTTTGTTCTTGTCTTTAACTACAAATACGGCACATCAACCTAGACCACTTGGAAACCGACATCCGATTTACACATCAAACCCTGGTGGAACAATGCAAGACCGGCAATTCCAACTCACAGTACGAGTTGTACAGCCTGTACGTCGATGCGATGTTCAACGTAGGGCTTCGGCTTTTGGGGAATACCGAAGATGCCGAGGACATTGTGCAGGACAGTTTTGTGGACGCTTTTAAAAACCTGAACAGTTTTACCTATAAAAGCAGCTTTGGGGCCTGGCTGAAACGAATTGTCATCAATAAAAGCATCAACCACCTCAAAGCAAAACGGGTGGCCGTAGTGCCTATAGAGGTCCATGAGTTTCATTTGGCGGAAGAGGAACCTGTGGAAGCCGAGGCGGTGGACCTAAAAAAAGTACAGTTGGGTATTTCACAACTGCCGGATGGGTACCGACAGATCATACAGCTGTATTTGATTGAAGGCTATGACCATGTGGAGATTGGAGAGATCCTGGGCGTTTCGACCAGCACCTCAAAATCCCAATACCACCGGGCAAAGAAAAAATTATTGAACATCATAGAAGGATTGTAATGGACAATTTTGAAAAACATATTCGGAAAAACGCTACCCGGTTTGATACGCACAAGGCGGATCGCGCCAAACTATGGGCCAACATCTCCGCAGCACTGGAACAACCGGAACCCAAGGTGATCCCCCTTTGGAAACGACCCATGCTACGCATTGCCGCCAGTGTGGTGCTGTTGCTAGGGATCGCAGGTTTTATCGGTTTGTCTGTTATGGGTGTGGGGACCTCAGAGCCCCAGTATGTCTCCAGGGAGTTGTTGGATATTGACCGGCACTACCAGGGGCTGGTGGCCTACCAGGTGCAGCTGGTACAAAACAATCCCAACCTCACGGCAAATGACAAAGCCGAGTTTTTGTCCTTTATGGATGAACTGGATGCCGAATATGAAGTCCTTCGCAAAGAAATGCACAAGAATTTAGACAATGAGCGGGTGTTAGAGGCCATTGTGGCCAACTACAAAAAGCGTATTGAGCTCATTGAGAATTTATTACAACAGATTAACGATGCTAAACAACCTGATGAAGATTATGGCTACACCTTATAAAACCCTCCTGGGGATAGCACTCCTGCTATTTTCGGTACAGGTGAGTACCGCCCAGAAAAGCGTATCGAAAGTCATAGAGGAACGTTTTCCTCTCACCAATGCGGGAGAACTGCAACTGGAAAACAAGTACGGTACAATTACCGTGACCGGCTGGGAGCAAAATGAGGTCGCCGTGCGGATCGACGTTCAGGTCAATCACCGGAAACGCGATAACGCCGAGAATTTGCTGGGTCGAATACGGCCCCGGATCAACTCCGGCAGCGAATACGTTTCCATTGTTTCGGAAATTGCCAATAAAAATACGGGCTGGTTTGCTGATCTCTTTAATCGCACCAATCCCATAGATTTTGACCGTAGCCATGTGCAGATCGATTATGAAGTGTTCCTGCCCAAAAAAGCGGAATTGAAGATCACCAATCGCTTTGGGGATGTGTTTATCGAAGATTGGAGCGGTTCGCTAAATACCTTAATAGAGCACGGCAATCTGTGGCTGGGAGAAGATCTGAACAAGGCCGATATTATCCTGAAATTTGGTAAAGTACGGGCTCGGAACCTGAACTATACCAGCCTCAACCTAAAAAACGGGGAGTTGGATATGGAGAATGCCAAAAGCCTGAGGATTAACAGTAGTGGCACGGAGATGACTATGGGAACGGTAAATTCCCTGGAACTCTATTCCAATAAGGATGATATCCGGTTAAACGAGGTAGGGACAATTTACGGCAACTTAAAGTTTGGTACGCTTAATTTGGAACGTCTGACCCGGGATGTAGATCTGACCATGAAGATTGCGGATTTTAGGGTGGAACAGATTGTCGCTCCGGAAACCGAAATTGCCATTGAACAGGAATCCTCGGACATTAACATACGGGTATCCGACTTTGCCCATACGTTTGAGGCCACTTTGGAACAGGGGGTAGTACGCCTGCCCAAGTCCTTTGAAAATGTGGATTCGGAGATGTTGGATAAAGGGAGAAAGCTCAGAAAAATTCAGGCTACCTATGGGAAGGACCGGAAGGGAGCTATCCGGATTAATGGGATCAAGGGTATTGTTACGCTCCGCGAATAATTTTTTACATAGTGCAACCTTTAAAAAAATCAATTGTCTTTAGAAAAAACCCACCACAATGAACAATCAAAAAACACTTTTCTTCTTATCGTTTTTGCTCTTTGCTCTTGTCATTCAAGCCCAGGATGAGGATGGCGATTATATCACCTTTAATGACCGTCGCAATGTAGTTCACGGGGTCTATGTAGGGTTTGGGCTTGGCTATGGGGAAATTGAGGGGGAAGATACCTATATCGGCAGCTTTAAAATAGCCTATGTGGCCAACCAACAATTTGAAGTGGGCTTTCTGGCCAGGGGCCTGTACTCTCGACAGAACATTTTTAATCCAAGGTCCGGGGATAACGATGATCTGTTTGCCGGCTATGCGGGATTTCACCTGGAACCGATCTTTTTTGGGAAATCCCTGGTGAGCCTGTCCTTTCCGGTATTTATTGGCGGAGGAGCTGTAGGCTATGTGGACCGGGATATTATAGACAATGAAGAGGATTTTGATTTTGAAGATGACGATCTGGACGCCGTTTTTGTGTTGGAGCCCGGAGTAAGCGCCCTTTTCAATATTTCAAGATTTGTACAGATAGAAGCCGGGGTAAAATATCGTTTCTCCAGTGAGATTGAGCTCGTAGACAGCCCTATCGATCGTATCAATGGCTTTAGTAGTGAGATTGGGATTAAGCTGGGGATCTTTAATATGGGGCGAAATCGATACAAGAAACAATTAAATTAATATACCATCAATCAAAAATCACAATCATGGAATCATCAATCAAAAAACAATCGATCACTGTATTTAGGGTATTTACCGAAAACAATCAGGTCTACATGAAAAAGGGAAAATACGAACGCTTACACGTTCCCCTACGGTGGATCCCTGTTGTTATTCCGGAACAGACATCTCCCTGAACTCAACCGCCTGTTGGTTTGCATATTGTTGGTATGCAGGCAGGTACGGAAAGAAAGATCGATACTTAAATAATCCAATAATAATCAAAAATGGAATCAAAAATCATCTTTGGCCTTTTGGCCACAGTACTGGTATTTACCTCATGCGAAACGGATCGCATACATGCATCGGGTGAAGTTACTTCCAGAGAATTCAGATTTTCCGGCTACAATACTGTCAAAGTTGGCGGGGCTTTTGACGTCTTTGTGCAATTTTCTGAGACGGAGGAATCTGTGCGTATTGAAGCAAATGATAATTTACACGATAGACTTGTCGTACGCGTATCGGGAACCACATTGCGGATACAACCGGAAGATAATTTGCAAATTAAAGGCAATGCTACCCTAAGGGCTTTTATCACTACCAATACCCTTTCCGACTTTGAAATATCAGGGGCTTCAACATTAACCCTGGAAGATCAATGGATAATCGATAATGGAAGTATAGACACGTCCGGAGCTTCCGATTTTACAGGAGAAGTCGCAGCTGACCAATTGGAAATACGAACCAGTGGCGCATCAGATGTCGATATTTTCGGTACGGTAGAGGAACTTAGGGCGAATTTGTCCGGGAGTAGTGATTTGAAAGATTTTGATTTGCAGGTGCAACGATTGGATATTGACTTATCAGGATCAAGCGACGCTTTTCTATCGGTAAACCAATCTATTGAAATTGATGCCTCTGGTTCCAGCAGCCTTAATTACCGGGGCAACCCTGAGATACTACGGCAAAATTTGTCCGGAGGGTCTGAGATTCGCAGGCGAGATTAGTATTAGTTCGAGTATCCTACGAAGGAGGACGCCCGCCTGCGTGCCGTCGCCAAAGGCTTTGGCCGCCGGTGACCGGCTGGGTAGGTATCGAGAACCTTCCAAACTCTCAAAACTTCTCGATACATTTTTATTTTCACTCCGTTCTAATAAAAACACTCGAAGTGACTTATGGATTGGGTTATCTGTCAGTTTTGAACTTTTTCTTGGCCAGATTGGGCAGTCGGTCAAATTCACCTAAGATCAGGGCTTCTTTCTTGGCCCTGGACCATTTTTTAATTTGTTTTTCCACCGCTATGGCTTTTGCTGCTTCGGTAAAATCGCAAAAGAACACAAGTTGAACAGGCCTTCTGGAATACGTATAACTCTCCCGATATCTTCCCGCTTGATGCGAAGCTACCCGACTTGTTAAATCCGAAGTTATCCCAGTGTAGTACGTTCCATCTGAGCATTCAAGGATATATACATAAAAGATTTTCATGCCAATTAAATCAAGATCCTGTCAGATCGAGTCTCCGATGAAGGAGGATGCCTGCTGGCCAGGTAAGGGCAGGTATCGAGAACATGCTATGCTACAAAGCTTCTCGATACATTTTTATTTTCACTTCGTTCTAATAAAAACACTCGAAGTGACATTACCATTTAAAAGGGTTAATATAGAATTTTCATTATAAATACCTTAACTGTCAGTTCGAGTGTCCGACGAGGGAGGACGTATCGAGAACATTCAATAGCATACAAGCTTCTCGATACAATTTTTGATACCGCTGCGAGTGCTCAAAAACCACTCGAAGTGACACTATTTGTTTACAAAACATCCATTTCTAGTGCCTTTTTTCTAAAACACTCACCACATCGCGTAATCCAAAACCTTTGGCTTTTAATAAGATCAATAAATGAAACAAAAGGTCGGCGCTTTCGTTTAAAAATAACTCATCGTTGTCATCTTTAGCCTCTATCACCGTTTCTACAGCTTCTTCCCCTACTTTTTGGGCAATTTTGTTGATCCCTTTTCGGAATAAGGAGGCTACGTAGCTCTTTTCGTCTTCTTTGTTTTCCTGTCTGGAGGTGATAATTTCCTCTAGTTTTGATAAGAATCCGAACGTCTGGTCATTGTTTTCACCCCAACAGGTATCCGTTCCGGTATGGCAGGTGGGGCCTAACGGATGTACCGAAATCAAAAGCGTATCATGGTCGCAATCCACCTTTAGGTCTACCAATTTCAAAAAGTTACCACTCTCCTCCCCTTTTGTCCAGAGGCGTTGTTTGCTTCGGCTATAGAAAGTGACTTTTTGAGTCTCCCGGGTCTTTTGCAGCGCTTCCTCATTCATATAGCCGAGCATCAGCACATTTTTGGTAATGGCATCCTGGATGATGGCAGGGACGAGACCGTCCGGGTTTTTGTTGAAGTTTACTTTCATCTTTTAGTGGTTTGTTGTCCGTTGTTCATTGTTCGTTCCGCAAATTCACAAACAACTATCAACCCACAACGATTTACATCATCATATTCTAACCGGAATTCCTTCCGCCTGTAATTCCTTTTTCAAATCTTTGATCGGTATTTCATTGAAATGAAACACGCTGGCCGCCAGTGCGGCATCCGCTTTCCCTCGCGTAAAGGTATCCGAAAAATGCCGGATCTCCCCTGCCCCTCCGGAGGCGATTATCGGGATATTGACCAAGTCCGAAAGTTGAGCCAGTGCTGCATTCGCAAATCCGTTTTTGGTACCATCATGGTTCATACTGGTGAATAAAATTTCGCCTGCTCCCCGTTTTTCCACTTCTGTGGCCCATTCGAACAAATCGATATCCGTTGGCACCTTCCCTCCTACCAAATGCACTTTCCATTGTCCCTCAATTTGCTTCGCATCAATGGCGACAACAATACATTGGGAACCAAATTTCGCTACGAGTTCGTTAATCAATTGGGGGCGCTTTACCGCAGAGGAATTAATGGATACCTTGTCCGCTCCGTTTTGCAACAAAATATCAACATCCTCAACAGAACGTATTCCCCCTCCTACGGTAAAAGGGATATTTAACTTTTCAGCGACATGGTATACCAGATCGGCCAGGGTTTTTCGCTTTTGCTCCGTTGCCGAAATATCCAGAAATACTAACTCATCGGCTCCTTCCTCGGCATAGCGTTGCGCCAATTCCACAGGATCTCCCGCATCCCGTAAATCCACAAAATTGACCCCTTTTACGGTTCTACCGTCTTTGATGTCCAGGCAGGGGATGATTCTTTTGGTTAACATATTTTTGTCACTCCGAACTTGTTTCGGAGTCTCATTTGAGTGATTTTTAATTTTAATGCCCCCTGAAATAGGATCAGGCTGACAAAACATTCTAATTAATAATCCAGTGTTTCTAATTTTGGATTCATTTTTCTTATCAGATTGACTTTCCATTCGTGGTGCCAATTCTTTAGTTGCTTTTCTCTCGCTATTGCTTGATTAATGTCGGAGAATTTTTCAAAATAAACCAAATCAGTCAAATTGTATTTCTTGGCAAATTTTGAACCTTCGCCCGACGCATGTTCCCTACTTCTTCTAGAAAGGTCGTTGGTTACCCCTATATAAAAAGTGGTTCTATATTTATTGGTCATTATGTACACAAAACTAAACTGCATTGTTGATGCGACCCTGAAACAAGTTCAGGGTGATGTCATTCATCATTCAATTGATTCAAATCATGGCCCTCATAAAATCCCAGCTGTTTATCCTTCAGCAGCTTTACCCAAAAGGCAATTTGCCCGGTATGATAGGAGAAATGCTCCACCACATGTACTATATTGCCTATTCCCGAAAACTCAAATCCCTGAACTTTCTTTTTCTTGAGTAAACGATGCGTCGAAATATCCTGAAACGTTGATTTTACAGCCTTAACGGTAGCCTTGAGTTGCGCTAGCAATTCCGTTTTGGTTAGTCCCCCTTCCACGGAAAACTCCAAATCCCTATCCCGGGTATCTTCCGTTTCCCGTAAGGAAGCGATACCGTATTGGGTCATATTCCCGCAAAGATGTAGGATTAAATTGCCCATACTGTTCAACGAAGAATTGGGTTTTTGCCAAAGCTGCTCTTCTGAAATACCGTCCAGGGCAATAGAAATCATACGTAGACTTTCATCCATTCGAAAACTGGCATTTTGGATAAACTCGTCCTGAAATTTTTTACTATCCTCCATTTTCCAGAATATGGTGTTCCAATTGTTTTAAGGAAATCCGATTTTCATAGATTGCTTTTCCAATGATGACCCCTTCGCAGCCGATTTTCTTGAGCCTGGGCAATTCTTCATAGGCAGAAATTCCGCCGCTAGCTATTAATCGAATACCTATTTCTTCAAAATCTTCTACGCCACTTGGCCCGATCTCTGTGCGATGCACTTTAGTTTCTTTTACTACCTTCTGATACAATTCAAACGAAGGACCTTCCAGCATGCCATCTTTAGCAATATCGGTACAGATCACATAACGGCCTCCTTTTTTTTGAAATTGTTTTACAAAAGGGATCAAGGCAACTTCCGATTCCTCCTGCCATCCGGAAACCGCTATTTTCTCATCTTTAACGTCGGCGCCTAAAATGATCTTCTCTGGGCCATAGGTTGTTAACCAGCTTAAAAAGGTGGGTGCGTCTTTTACCGCGATACTTCCCCCTGTTATTTGATGGGCGCCACTTTCAAAGGCTATGTGTAAGTCCTCATCTGTTTTCAACCCACCGCCAAAGTCTATTTTCAGATCTGTTTTGGAGGCAATCTGCTCCAACACTTTATAGTTTACGATATGTTTGGATTTCGCGCCGTCCAGATCCACCAAATGTAGGTACTGTATCCCATGGTCCTCGAATTGTTTGGCGACTTCCAAGGGATCTTCATTATATACCTTTTTTGTGTCGTAATCCCCTTTGGTAAGGCGAACGCATTTGCCCTCGATAATATCTATGGCCGGAATAATTCTCATGCGGTGTTCTTTTTAAACATCCATGTGTCAGGATTAGGAATTTGACCAAATCCAAATCGACTATACAGGCCCTGCGCATCTTCGGTCCGCAATCCGAACCCATTTACATTTTTTAGCTTATTGTGGTTGATAATTGCCGATACAAGCTTTTTCGAATACCCTAATCCACGGTATCTTTTGTCAATAAAAAGGTCCATTATCCACGCAAATACAACATAGTCTGTTGCCACCCGAGCAAAGCCTATTTGGCTCTTGGAACTACCTTCATAAATCCCAAAGCAAAGCGAATTTTCAATAGACTTTTTCACATCTTCCAGGCTTCTTCCTTTTGACCAGTAGGCTTCTTCGGACAGATACTGATGCACAAAGACAATATCAATTTTTGCCCTATCCGTAGTAATATATATCTCTCCAGAACTCATAAGTTGATAAAGTTCTCTAAAATTTTAGCCCCGTATTCCCCTGATTTTTCGGGATGAAACTGCACCCCGTAAAAGTTGTCTTTGTGTAAAGCAGCACTGTAGTCCAATCCGTAAGAACAGGTGGCGATAGTTTCTGCTGCTTTAGGGGCGTAAAAACTGTGCACCAGATAGATAAAATCTTCATTCAATCCCCTAAACAGCGGTGATCTTAGATGTTCGATTTTGTTCCAACCGATCTGGGGAACTTTCACTCCGGAATTGAACTTTACCACTGCAGTATCAAAAATCCCCAGTCCTGTGGTGTTTCCTTCTTCCGAGGAATTGCACATCAACTGCATACCCAGACAAATCCCCAAAACGGGCTGATGCAATACCGGGATCAAATCGTGTACGCCACTCTCCCAAAGCTTGTTCATCGCACTACTGGCTTCACCTACACCGGGAAAAATTACCCTATCTGCTTTTTGAATGGTTTCAGGATGGTTAGTAAGCACCGCTTCAACCCCCAGTCGCTGAAATGCGAATTTGATGCTTTGAATGTTCCCTGCTCCATAATCAATAATAATTACTTTCATAACATTCCTTTAGTGCTGGGTAATACCATCTTTTGAACATCCCGTTTTACCGCCATTTTTATCGCCTTGGCAAAAGCCTTGAAAATGGCTTCTATTTTGTGATGCTCGTTGGTTCCCTCGGCTTTAATATTGAGGTTGGCCCTTGCACCATCCGAAAAGGATTTGAAAAAATGCAGGAACATCTCCGTAGGCATATCCCCTACTTTTTCCCTTTTGAAATCGGCTTCCCAGACCAGCCAGCTTCTTCCTCCGAAGTCCAGCGCTACTTGTGCCAGGCAATCATCCATAGGGAGGCTAAATCCATAGCGTTCTATCCCTAATTTGCTGCCCAGAGCCTGGTGGAAGACCTTGCCCAAAGCGATAGCCGTATCTTCTATGGTATGGTGCTCATCTACTTCAAGATCCCCATTAACCGTTATCGTTAAATCCAACTGCCCGTGTCGAGCCAGTTGATCTAACATATGATCAAAGAATTTAAGCCCGGTGTGAATATCTGCCTTCCCGGTTCCGTCAAGATTTAACTGAATTTGAATATCCGTTTCTTTGGTTTTCCGCGTTATGGACGCAACACGTTCTTCCAGGGTAAGAAACGCATATATCTTTTGCCAATCGTTGGTTTCCAAAGCAATATGCTGCTGAAGATCCTTTTCGGAGACTGAAATTTCACTAGTACCCAGACGGGTTTCATCGTTAATAAAAATTCCTTTGGCTCCAAGGTTTTTGGCCAATTCCATATCGGTAAGACGGTCTCCGATCACAAAGGAATTTTCAAGGTCGTACTCTTCCGAAAAGTAGTCGGTAAGCATACCCGTTCCCGGTTTTCGTGTCGGCGCATTTTCGTCGGGAAAGGTGGTATCAATGTGCACGGCGTCAAAAACGATCCCTTCATTTTCGAACGATCTCACAATAAAATCATGAACAGGCCAAAACGTATGCTCAGGGAAGATATCGGTCCCCAACCCATCCTGATTCGTCACCATGATCAATTTGAAGTCCAGTTCCCGGGCAATCCGGCCCAGGTATGAAAAGACACCAGGATAGAATACCACTTTTTCATAAGCATCAATCTGCTCATCCTGAGTTTCCTTGATTAAGGTCCCATCCCGATCTATAAAAAGAAGTCGCTCTGCCATTACTCCAGTGTTTTTAGTACTTGAATTAATTTTTCGTTTTCCGCAGGGGTACCGACCGTAAAGCGCAAAGTGTTTTCACATAAAGGTTGATTACTACGATTACGTACCACAATTCCCTTCGTCAATAGTTGTTTGTAACGTAAGTTGGCATCATCTACTCTAACCAGGATAAAGTTAGCATCGGAAGGAAAACACTCTTGTACAAAATGCAACGCATCCAACGCCTGAAAAAGTTGCTCCCTTTCCAAAAGAATTTCTTGTACATGTGCCACAACCGCTTCCTGATTTCCAAAACCATGAAGCGCCTGGTCCTGGGTCAGCTGATTTACATTATAGGGTGGTTTTACCTTTTTCAGGAGGTCAATAATCGCTTTGGCGGCAAAACACATGCCCAGGCGAATACCGGCCATACCATAGGCTTTGGAAAGCGTTTGGGTCACAACTAGGTTGGGAAATTGATCCAGTGTGTTTATCCAGGAGGAGGTTGCCGTGAAATCCACATAAGCTTCATCGATCACCACTATCCCGGGGAATTGGCGTAATAATGATGTAATGATGCCTTCACTCATGGTATTCCCTGTGGGATTATTGGGCGAACATATAAAAAGGAGTTTGGTAGCAGCATCCACCTGTTCTAAAATAGCCGAAACATCAGGTTGAAAATCTGATGTCAGCCACACCTCCCTGTTTTCAACGGCATTTACCGAAGCCAGCACCTTGTACATGCCATAGGTGGGTGGCAGTGTGATGATGTTGTCCTGATTGGGTTCGCAAAATACCCGGAAAATGAGGTCTAAAACTTCATCACTACCATTTCCCAAAAGGATTTGTGCCTGTTTAATCCCTTTCTGTTGGGTAATCTTCTTTTTCACGGTATTTTGATGGGGATCAGGATAACGATTTGTTCCGTTGTCATAGGGGCTTTCATTGGCATCCAAAAACACCATATCGGAATCAAAATCTTTGAATTCATCACGAGCGGAGGAATAGGGCGTAAGGCTTTTTACATTTTCTCTTACTACATTATTTAGTTCAAATTGTTGCATTGTAGTATTTTCAACTGCTTTAAAAATCCAACTCCTTCAATCGCAAAGTCACTGCATTTTTGTGGGCTTGTAAGCCTTCGGCCTCAGCCATAAGTTCCACACTCTTACCAATGTTTTGAATCCCTTCCTTGCTTAATTTTTGGAAGGTCATACTTTTCATAAAGCTATCGAGATTAACTCCGCTGTATTGTTTGGCGTAGCCGTTAGTAGGTAAGGTATGATTGGTACCTGATGCGTAGTCCCCAACACTCTCCGGGGTATAATTTCCAATGAACACTGAACCCGCGTTAACCGTGTTTTGAATATAAAAGTCTTCATTTTCAACACAAACAATATAATGTTCCGGACCGTACTCATTAATAACTGCCAAAGCCGTGTTATCGTCCTTAACTAATATCATTCGGCTATGGGCAATTGCTTGTCTTGCGATTTCTTGTCTTGGTAACGCCGCAAGCTGATTTTCTAACTCCTTTTCAACCTTATCCAGCAATTCTGCCGATGTTGAAATCAATATCACCTGACTATCTATCCCGTGCTCTGCCTGGCTCAATAGGTCGGATGCTACGAAAGCAGGGTTTGCGGTAGTATCCGCCACCACCAGCAATTCACTGGGTCCTGCCGGCATATCAATAGCCACACCCATTTTTGTTGCCCATTGTTTAGCAACAGTAACGTATTGATTGCCAGGCCCAAATATTTTGAACACCTTTGGGATGGTCTCCGTTCCCAATGTCATCCCGGCGATAGCCTGAATTCCCCCTACCTTAAAGATCTTTGTAACCCCGCACAATTGGGCTGTGTACAAAATCACGGGGTTGAGCTTCCCGCCTTTATCCGGAGGACTGCATACTACAATTTCCTCACAGCCCGCTAGTTTTGCAGGAATAGCCAACATCAATATTGTAGAAAACAAAGGCGCAGATCCCCCGGGGATATATAGCCCCACCTTTTGTATGGGCCGTTTCTCCTGCCAGCATTGGACCCCAGGCATCGTTTCCGTGCTTACTTTGTCCGTTCTTTGAGCTGCATGGAATTTGGTAATATTGCCACGAGCCGTTTCAATAGCACTTTTCAGTTCTTCCGAAACCTTTCCGGTTGCTTCCGATATTTCTTTTTCCGATACCCGGAAATCGGTAAGGTTCACCCCGTCAAATCTTTGCGTATACGTTTTTAGAGCATTATCTCCCTCGCTTTTGACTTTTTCAAATATTTCGCGTACCACAGGTTCAATAGCCTCAAACGATTGTGTAGGCCTGGAAAGAATTTTAGCCCATTCGGAGGATTTCGGATTAACATATTTCTTCATTACAGCACCATTTTTTCGATTGGGCATACCAAGATTCCTTCAGCTCCAGTGCTTTTCAATTCATCGATCACTTCCCAGAACTTATCTTTATTGATCACCGTATGGACGGAATTCCAACCCTTTTCCGCAAGTGGTACAACGGTTGGACTGCGCATTCCAGGTAAAATGGCTATGATCTCTTCCAGTTTGTCATCAGGAACATTCATAAGTACATATCTATTTTTCCGGGCTTGTAATACCGATTGAATCCGAAATTGTAGTCGTTCCAAAATCGCTTTCCGTTCTTCATTTATTTTCGGAGAAATTGCCAGGACCGCTTCACTGTGCAAGAGGACTTCTACTTCTTTAAGGTTGTTTTTAAACAGTGTGCTGCCACTGGAGACGATATCACAAATGGCATCCGCCAATCCAATATTTGGAGCGATCTCTACAGAGCCGTTAATAATATGCAGATCTGCTTTAATTCCTTTTGCATCCAAAAACTTTTGTACGGTATTAGGATAGGATGTGGCAATACGCTTTCCTTCAAAATCCTTGAAAGAAGCGTATTCTTTGGACTTTGGAATCGCCATAGCCACTTTGCATTTGGAAAAATTGAGCTTTTCCGCAATGGCTATTCCCTCTCCTTTTTCTACAAGAATGTTCTCGCCAATAATGGCAAGGTCTACCACGCCGTCTTTTAAATATTGCGGAATATCCCCATTACGCAGGTAAAATACCTCCATGGGGAAGTTCCTGGCATTGGCTTTTAGTTGGTCCTTGCCATTGTCAATGGAAATACCGCAGTCCTTCAAAATTTTTAGGGAGTCCTCGTTTAATCTCCCGCTCTTTTGGATTGCAATCCTGATTTTGGTCATTGCCTTAGGTTCTGTTGCTATTCTTTATTTCTACCCTTTTTGAACCAGCGATACGATATCGCCAGAAAACTATCTATAGAACTCATTTAGACTTTTTCAATTGGCTAAAAAATCGCTCTTTTTCGCCCACTTTTTGTCTTTTTTTCCTTCCGTAGCCCTGCTATGCAACTCAAAAAAGCCTTCGCTCAGACAAAAAACACCTGATTTTCGCTTCAATCCAAAAAGTCTAAATGAGTTCATAAAAAAATAAACCCGTTTGATTGCTCAAACGGGTTAGGTTATTTTGACACAGACAAAATATCGTTACCTCGCTTGAGCGATGATACCGATATGATGATGTGTAATTGTTGCTTTCATTCTGAGTCCGAAGGTAAAACTAAATTTTAATACAAAAAAGCAAATTTTAGTTATTTCCCAAAATCAGGGGAAGGCCTTTGTCCCCGGATCCTACTACAACTACTTTAGCATTAGGCGATTGCGAAAGCATCAACGTGGCCTCTATGCCTTTGTCCTGAAGGATCTTGTCTGTCAATGAAGCGCTTAGAATTCGGTTGGCATCCGCTTTTCCCTGGGCTTCAATCCGTTGCCGTTGGGCTTCCTTCTCTGCTTTTTCCAGTCGGAATTCATACTCCAAAGATTCCTGCTCCTGCTTTAGTTTACGCTCAATTGCTTCCTTGATCGTTGGGGGTAAAGTAACATCCCGAACCAATACTTCGTCCAGGACAATATATTGTTCTCCTACAATCTTCTGGGTCTCTTCAAAGATTTCCTGCTGAATAGCATCCCTTTTGCTGGAATACAGTTGTTCCGGGGTGTAACGGCCTACTACACTTCGTGCCGCAGAACGTATGGTGGGCAACAAAATCCTATCAAGGTAACCTTCCCCTATTTGTTGGTGGAGGTCACCCAATTCATCATATTTGGGCATATACCATGCTGAGGCATCCAATTGAATATCCAAACCATTGGAAGAAAGTACTTTCATTTTTTCAAATACCTCCTGGCGTCGTACTTCATACACGTATACTTTATTCCAGGGCGCTACCAGGTGGAACCCTTCCCCAAGCGGTGGCTTATCAGTAACCACTCCGCCTGCGAAGCGTTTCCATAACACACCCGCTTCCCCGGCATTGATGTTGACCGCAGATTTGGAAATTAAAATGATAACAAGAATGATCGCAAAAACCGTGGGTAACGCAATCCTAGGTAATTTATCCATGATAGTTCTACTTTTATAATAATCCGTTATATTTTCTTATGATCCATTCGAGGGCCAAAGCTAAGGCCATCACCGCTAAAAGCCATCGGAAATCTATTAAAGATACCACATTTTTGTTGCTTTTCTGCACCGGGACAAAGCGGGCATCCTCCAGTAAATTCAAAATCATTTGACCCGTTTGATCCGGATAATACAACTGGCCTCTGTTGGTCTGTGCGAGTCGGTCAAGTTTTCCATAATTTGCCGCAGAAGCTTGTCCTTCAAGGTCAAAATCCAAAATAGAAAAGCTACCGGACCTTGTAATGCCAGAAGTTGTTTCACGAACCGTAAATTCATACTGCCCGGGCTCCAGGTCCCCCAGGTCCGATTCAAATTGATTTTCCTGCAACAGCATGGGTTCTTCTCTCTCAAAATCAGTATTTACCCCAACAATTTGCAGCGATAGCGATGCATTGGGGTCAAAAACATAGGTTTTATCAAAAAAACTTGCGGTAATACGTGCTCTACTTGCATTGTCATAACGATTTTCATAGTCGAGTCGCAATCGTTCTTTCTTCCCGGAATCTGACAAAAACAAGAATAACTTTCCTATCAGGGTATCAAACGTTTCAAAACTCCCGGAGTTCCGGTACGATTGTAAGCGCCATTTCCAAATATCAGCTCCTAGCAAGAAGGCTTGCTTGTTATCTTCTTCCAGGACAAAAAATAAAGGTTCATTCAGGGTAACGCCTTTAATGTTTTTGTAAGCGATGACTTTGGGCTGTCCCAGTATTTCCACTTCTCCTAATTCTCCGGATAAGGGTGGATAATCCAACATGGTAAAATCAGCGCTTTCAAAGAGATTGAAGGCTTCATTCTTTACCGGGAAAATAACTTCTTCCTGAGCTATAGCTTCTTTTTGTATGGATGGCACCTCAGTCTCCAAAAAGTTCCAATCCGTTTCAGGGCCGGTTATGGTAAATACCCCTCCTCCCCGCTGCGCGATAAAATCATACACCGGTGAAAATGACCGGTCCGGTTGATAAAGGATAAAAATGTCAATCTCCTCTAAACGCTCCGTTAGGGAACCTGTATCCAGGAGTACTACATTCCGTTGTTCGTTGGTTTCTATGGCTTCTTTTAATGTACCGATATCCGGGTGCCGCATTGCGGAAACTATAGCAACGGTAGTCTTTTCATCGATGACCTCTATGAAACGGTTTTTTTGATTGTTCTCCGTATTTCTTTCATTTTCCAAAGGAGTCACCCGAAATTCAAGGGATTTTATTCCGGTTGATGTGGCTTCTAATGCGGTACGTACCGTTTTGGCCCCTTCGTTTTCTGAGAATTTCAGGGCCTCGCGATATACGGTCCTTCCCTCCAAAAGCAGTTGAAAATCCAAGGTCGCCGGGGCATTCCCAAAGTAGACTACCTCTGCTTCAACGGGAAATGTGTTTCCCAAAAACGCATATCGATTTACATTTATCTGGCCAATGCTGATATCCCGATATTTTGTGGTATCCCCTATTACGATAGGAAAGATTGCAGTATTGTTCCCAAAACGCAGGAACTCAAAGTCTTCTCCTACCGTTTGATTACCATCTGTAAGTAACACAATAAGGTTCTCCGTGTTGGTAAAACTCTCATTCAGGGTTTTCAGGCTCCTTGAGATATTGGTTCGCTTCGCTGTAAAACCCAGGGAGTCCGGTTCTTTTAAAGCTTCCCCAAAAGCGAAATGTTTGACGTCGAATTTTTCTCCTAGTTGTTGATTAGTGATAACACTATCGGTAATACTATTGAGCTGTCGGTCCCCATTCAATTTCGTAATGGAGGAAGAATTATCGGCCAGAAGAATAAGATTGGCATTCTCTACCGTATACTCGGTTTTGGGAAACTTCGGATTTATTAGCAATAGTAGCGCCGCGAATATGGCTATAAATCGCAAGGAAGCCAGGAATACCGATTGGGACGTCTTCTTACTTTTATAAAAATACTGGAAACCTACAACACCCAGGGCAACGAGAATAGCCAATAGTAACAGTAGTACGGTCAGGGGTTGCATGTTGGAAATACGTTAAGTAAGCATACCACCATCCACGTGTAGCACCTGGCCGGTGATATAACCGGAAAGATCGGATGCAAGAAACAAGCAGGCGTTGGCAACATCCGTCGGTGTACCCCCTCGTTTCAAGGGAATAGCGTCTCTCCAACCCTGGACAGTCTTCTCATCCAATTTTTCAGTCATTTCAGTTTCTATAAATCCCGGAGCAATTGCATTGCAGCGAATATTTCGCGATCCCAACTCCAGGGCCACAGATTTTGTGAACCCTATCATACCTGCTTTCGAAGCGGCATAGTTGGTTTGCCCGGCATTGCCCTTTACCCCAACTACACTACTCATATTGATGATAGCGCCTTTTCTTTGTTTCAGCAACGTACGTTGAATGGCCTTTGTCATGTTGAAAACCGATTTCAGGTTTATTTCGATGACCTTGTCAAAATCTTCCTCTCCCATTCGCATTAACAAATTGTCTTTGGTAATGCCTGCATTGTTTATCAAAACGTCTACCCCACCAAAATCCTCCAGAACTTCCTTTACCAACTGCTCAGCTTCTTCAAAGCTTGCCGCATTACTCTTATAGGCCTTGGCCTTTACCCCAAGGGCCGAAAGCTCTTTTTCCAATGTTAGGGCCGGACCTTCGCTTGAACTGTAGGTAAAGGCCACATTGGCACCATGTTGGGCAAATACTTGAGCAATACCTTTACCAATTCCCCTACTGGCGCCGGTAATAATAACATTCTTGTCCTGCAATAATTTCATGTGTCAAATGGTTTAGTTGGTAAATATCAAAGATAGGATTTGTACCGCATTGACAGATACGACAAATCCCGATTAGCTCGGGATTTAGCATGGTTTTAACGGAATCTTCAGGACATTACCTGCTTGACCGTAGCGCCTATCTTCGCAGGCGAATTCACCACATGGATACCACAATCCTCCATTATTTGTTTTTTAGCCTGGGCCGTGTCATCGCTTCCGCCTACTATGGCTCCGGCATGTCCCATGGTACGTCCTGCAGGTGCCGTTTCTCCTGCTATAAACCCAACGACCGGTTTTTCACTACCACTGGCCTTATACCATCTAGCTGCTTCGGCTTCCAATTGCCCTCCGATTTCCCCGATCATTACTACGCATTCGGTTTCCGGATCGTTGATCAATAGCTCAAGGGCTTCTTTGGTTGTAGTACCAATGATGGGGTCTCCCCCTATTCCAATAGCCGTGGTAATGCCCAAGCCCTGACGTACCACCTGATCTGCAGCCTCATACGTTAAGGTCCCGGATTTGGAAACTATTCCTACATTCCCTTTTTCAAATACAAATCCCGGCATAATTCCAACTTTGGCTTCACCCGGAGTGATTACACCGGGACAATTAGGCCCTATCAGAGTGCACCCTAAGTTTTTGATGTAGTCATAGGTCTTAACCATATCGGCTACGGGGATGCCTTCCGTAATGGTGATTATTACTTTTATTCCTGCACTGGCCGCTTCCATGATGGCATCTGCTGCAAAAGCTGGGGGAACGAAAATAATAGAAGTGTCTGCTCCCACCTTCTCTACCGCTTCCTCAACCGTATTGAAAACGGGTTTTTCCAAATGTTCCTGCCCTCCTTTACCAGGGGTTACGCCACCTACGACATTCGTCCCGTAGGCAATCATTTGCTCTGCATGAAAGGTTCCCTCACTTCCAGTAAATCCCTGCACAATTATTTTAGAGTCTTTATTGACCAGTACGCTCATCTCGGTTTTTTTAAAAGTTGGACAAAAATAGGACTTCGTTCATGAATAATAAAGACGGTTTCTAAATGTTTTTTAGTTTTTGAAGCATATCAGGAATGCGTTTCACATGAGCTAGTTGTTTCAATTTTTCACGGGCTTCTTCTACAGGACTTCCGAAATAGGTTTTTCCGCCTTCTATGGATTTGGATATTCCGGTTTGTGCTAAGACCACCGCTTTTTTGCCTATGGTTATACCACTGGTGACGCCCACTTGCCCCCATAGTGTTACTTCGTCCTCTACCACTACACATCCGGCTATCCCGCACTGTGAAGCGATAAGGCATTTTTTGCCAATAACGGTGTCATGTCCCACCTGGATCTGGTTATCCAATTTACTCCCTTCTTTGATCCGTGTGTCTCCGGTTACCCCCCGGTCAATAGTACAGCCGGCCCCAATATCCACGTTGTCCTCAATAACGACTCGTCCTCCTGATATTAGTTTATCAAAACCTTCCGGCCTGCTTTTGTAATAAAAAGCGTCTGCCCCTAATACCGTCCCGGCATGTATCGTTACATGGTTCCCGATGATACAATCATCGTAGATCGTTACATTGGGATGGATCGTACAATGCGCTCCAATGGTGACATTATTCCCAATGAAAACATTCGGTTGCAGAATGGTGTTTTGGCCTATGCTGGCCGTGGTAGCAATAGAGGTGTCCGCCTGCTTAAAAGGTTTAAAATGCCGGGTTAAGGCATTGAAATCCCGGAAGGGATCATCTGAAATTAACAGCGCTTTATTTTCCGGAGGATCTACCTTTTTGTTGATCAGCACGATGGTTGCGGCTGAATCCAACGCTTTCTGGTAGTATTTGGGATGGTCCACAAAAACGATATCTCCGGGCTCCACCACATGAATTTCATTCATACCAAGTACGGGGAAGTCGGGATCACCAATGAACTCAACATTGAGCAATGCCGCAATTTCCTGTAAGCTGTAGGTTCTTGGGAACTTCATTTACTCCTTTGCCCTTTCCAGGTAGGCACCTTTATCGGTATCTATTTTTATTTTGTCCCCTTCGTTTATGAACAAAGGCACATTAATTCTCGCTCCAGTTTCAACCGTGGCAGGTTTGGTGGCATTAGTGGCCGTATTACCTCGCACCCCAGGCTCCGTATGTGTTACTTCCAGGATAACACTTGCAGGCATGTCTACGGATAAGGGCATGTTGTCTTCCGTATTAAAGATGATGGTAACCACTACCCCTTCTTTGAGTAGATCGGGAGCATCCAATGCCGATTTCTGCAACGCAATTTGATTGTAATCATCGGTGTTCATGAAGTGAAAGGTGTCCCCTTCGGCATACAGGAACTGATAGGACCGCGTCTCCACTCGAACGTCTTCAATTTTATGACCGGCGGAGAAGGTATTGTCCACCACTTTGCCCGTGGTCACACTTTTAAGCTTGGTTCTAACAAAAGCGGGGCCTTTACCGGGTTTTACATGGAGGAACTCCACTATTTTATAAATGTCATTGTTGTACTTAATGCACAATCCTTTTCGTATATCTGACGTATTTGCCATAAGGTTAGTTGTTACTAAAATATCCTTTCATTATTCCTCTTTGCGAATCCCTGATAAACTGGAGAATCTCATCACGCTCGGGGGTCGCCTCCATCTCGGCTTCAATAATTTCAGCAGCCTGGGAGTTATTGTAATTGTTCTGATACAGAATTCTGTAAATGTTCTGTATTTCTTTTATTTTTTCCGATTCGAACCCTCTTCTTCTCAGGCCCACGGAGTTTATCCCTACATACGAAAGGGGTTCCCGGGCGGCTTTTACAAATGGGGGCACGTCCTTACGAACCAGGGAGCCTCCGGTAACAAAAGCGTGCCGGCCTACAGATACAAACTGATGTACGGCTACCATACCCGCCAGCACCACATTTTGACCCACTGTAACATGCCCTGCCAAAGTAGAATTATTACTGAAAATGCATCCATCACCTACGAAACAATCATGGGCAATATGACTATAGGCCATGATCAGGCAATGATTGCCAATCACCGTCTTCATTCTATCCAGCGTCCCTTTGTTTATGGTGGCGCATTCCCTAATGGTGGTGTTGTTACCTATATGTACGGTAGTTTCCTCTCCTTTGTATTTAAGGTCTTGCGGAATAGCGGAAATGACGGAACCCGGGTAAATATTACAATTTTTACCTATTCTGGCTCCCTCCATGATCGTTACGTTGGAGCCAATCCAGGTACCTTCGCCAATGGTAACATTGTTATGAATTGTGGTAAACGGCTCAATTACTACGTTTTTCGCAATTTTAGCGCCGGGGTGCACATAGGCAAGGGGTTGGTTCATTTTAGATTCCTTTTACTTTTGTGATTTGAGCCATAATTTCTGCTTCAGAAACCAGGCGACCATTAGCATACGCGCGTGCCTGCATTTGGCAAATACCACGTCGTATCGGGGTGAGTAAGTCCAGTTTAAAAATGAGCGTGTCGCCCGGTACTACCTGATGTTTGTACCTGACATTGTCTATTTTTAAAAGATAGGTCAAATAGTTTTCAGGATCGGGAACGGTACTCAAGACCAAAATACCGCCAGTCTGCGCCATGGCCTCAATTTGCAGTACGCCCGGCATTACCGGTGCTCCGGGGAAATGCCCGACAAAGAATGGCTCATTCATGGTCACATTCTTAACGCCGATAACACGCTCTTCGGTCAGCTCCATAATTTTGTCTACCAACAAAAATGGGGGCCTATGGGGCAGCATTTCCATGATTTGATTGACGTCCTTAACCGGCTTGGCATGAAGGTCAATATCCGGAACATTATGCCTTCTTTCCAGCTTAATTATCTTTTGTAGCTTTTTGGCAAATTGAGTGTTGACGTAGTGTCCCGGTTTATTGGCAATCACCTTTCCCCGGATACGGGTTCCCGCCAGGGCAAGATCGCCAACAACATCCAATAACTTATGCCTGGCCGCTTCATTGGGATGATGCAAGGTTAGATTATCCAAAATTCCGTTCGGTTTTACGGATAACTTTTCCTTTTTAAATGCTTTTTCCAGTTTTTTCATTGTGGACGTGGAGATCTCATTGTCCACATACACGATGGCATTGTTTAGGTCGCCCCCTTTGATCAATCCATGCTCCAAAAGCATTTCCAGTTCATGGAGAAAACTAAAAGTCCTCGCATTGGAAATTTCATTTTTAAAGTCCTTCAGATGTTCCAGGGTGGCATTCTGAGTACCCAAAACCTTGGTACCAAAATCCACCATAGTGGTGACCTTATACTCATCCGCGGGAATTATTGTTATTTCACTGCCAGAGTTCTCGTCTTTATAGGAAATTACGTCCTTAACAATATATTCGTCCCTATCTGCTTCTTGTTCTTCAATGCCTGCCTGTTCAATTGCCCCTACAAAGAACTTGGAGGAACCATCCATAATTGGAGGTTCCGGGGCATCCAGTTCAATCAAGACATTATCCAAATTCATCCCTACCAAAGCTGCCAGAACGTGCTCCGAAGTTTGGATTTTCACCCCATTCTTTTCCAGGTTAGTGCCACGTTGCGTGTTCACCACGTAATTGGCGTCCGCCTCTATGACGGGTTCACCTTCCAAATCTACTCGCTTAAAGGCAAACCCATGATTTTCCTTTGCTGGTACAAAGGTCATGGTTACGTTTTCGCCGGTATGAAGCCCTACCCCTGTTAAGGTGACTGGTCTAGCAATAGTATTTTGCTTAATGCTTTTGGGTTTCATGGTCCAGTTTCTTTTCCAGTTCTGAAATTTGATTCATGATTTTGGGTAGGTTCTTAAAATGCACGTAGGATTTGTTATAGTCCCCGTAATTCAATGCCGGAGACCCCTGCAATATCTCATCGTCTTTCACATTCCTGCCTATTCCGGATTGCGCCTGGATCTTAACCCGATCTCCTATGGTGATATGACCCACAATACCCACTTGTCCGCCAATGAGGCAATTCTTGCCAATTTTGGTGGAACCTGCAATCCCTGTTTGTGCGGCTATAGCAGTGTGCTCCCCGATCTCCACATTATGTGCAATCTGTATTTGATTGTCCAGCTTCACTCCTTTTCGCAATATAGTAGACCCCAAAGTGGCGCGGTCTATGGTGGTTCCTGCGCCTACATCTACATTATCTTCAATGATCACGTTCCCGGTTTGTGGTACTTTGCTGTATTCCCCGTTTTTATCGGGGGTAAATCCGAACCCGTCGGCGCCTATGATGGCCCCACTATGAATTACGCAATACCTGCCTATAACACTTTCGGAATAGATTTTTGCGCCGGCGAAGATAAGACAATCGTTCCCGATCACCACATTATCGCCTATATACACATTAGGGTAGATCTTGACATTATCTCCAATTTTTACATTTTCCCCCAAATACGAAAAGGCGCCCAAATAAAAACCTTCGCCATACTCCGCGGAGGACGATACAAAAGAAGGGTTTTCTATGCCAATTTTGTTGTTTTTAACCTGGTTGTAATACTCCAACAATCTTGAAAACGACTTATAGGCATCGTCTACTTTTATCAAAGTGGTAGCGATCTCCTGCTCTGGGATAAAATCCCTGTTCACGATAGTGATGGAGGCCTTTGTGGTATATATATAGGACGTATACTTCGGATTTGCCAAAAACGTAAGCGAACCTTTTTCGCCCTCCTCAATTTTAGAAAGCTTATGTACCGAAATTTGAGGATTTCCCTCAATCTCTCCCCCTAAAATTCCTGCGATTTGGGTGGCTGTAAATTTCATTTCGGCAAAAGTAAGAAAATTTGTCAAACGCTTTTCTTAGGATAGCACGCATAATATTTGATCACTGCATGGGAAAGCGCCATCAGATTTAAATGGTCCGATGCTTCCGCAACATCCGCCACTTCCTTCGTTTTACTCAGGATGTTGATATTTTGCTGTTCGGCATTATAGGCCTGGTTGCTAATTTGACCCGTAAAGACAAAATAATCCAAATCGTCATCGGCAACATTATACTTCTTCTTCGTCCATTCTTTTTTGGACGCTAGCTTTACAGGATCAAAAGGCTTGTTTTTGATCTTGATTTTTAAAAGGTTTCGGTTCAACAGCATTTTGGACAGGGTAGACAGGATGAAATCCGGATGGTTTTGCCATAGTTTTATCGCAGCCAGTACATCCACATCGTCCAAAAGGGAAAACCGCTCTAATCGTTCTTTATCAAAGGGCGCCCCGTGATCTTCATTTAAAAAGTATAAAAAGGTAGGCGAAGCCTGTACTTCTTTTCCCTGCTTCATCAAATCCCTGGCGCGCTTCACCAGTTTTATCAATAGCTGCTCCGCTACCAGGCTGGTCTTATGTAAATAGACCTGCCAGTACATAAAACGACGCGCCATCAAAAACTTTTCTACCGAATACAAGCCCTTTTCCTCTACTACCAGTTCACCGTTATGGACATTCAACATGGTGATCAATCGATCGGAACTGATATTTCCCTCCGTAACCCCCGTGTAAAAACTATCCCGTTTTAAATAATCCATTCTATCCATATCCAACTGTCCGGAAACCAGTTGATTTAAAAAGGGTTTGGGATGTTGTTTTTTAAATATGGCCAAGGCCAGATCCAGTTTTCCACCGAACTCCTGATCCAGATGTTCCATAAAAAGCAGGGAAAGTTGTTCATGATCATAGTGGGGTACCAGTGTATGCTCAAGGGCATGAGAGAAAGGGCCATGCCCTATATCATGAAGCAAAATAGCGCACAACAGGCCGTTCGCTTCATCGGAAGTGATAGCAACCCCTTTGTACCGTAAGATATCAATTGCTTTCTGCATCAGGTGCATACACCCCAGGGCGTGGTGAAATCGAGTGTGATGCGCCCCGGGATAGACAAGATATGAGAGCCCCATTTGCGATATGCGACGAAGCCTCTGGAAATAGGGATGGGCGATTAAATTAAAAATGAATTCATTGGGGGTGCCAATAAAACCATAAATCGGATCGTTAAATATTTTAAGCTTGTTGGTCTTCGCCAATACCTTATTTTTAAAGCTGTAAATATAAACACTGTATGAAAAAGATTTCCATTCTATGGGTGGATGATGAAATAGAACTGCTTAAGCCCCACATTCTGTTCCTGGAGGGTAAAGGATATCAATTGACTACCGCACAAAGCGGGCAGGAAGCCCTGGAGGAAGTAGAACAGCAAAGCTTTGATGTTGTTTTTTTAGATGAGAACATGCCCGGCCTGTCGGGTTTGGATACCTTGGGGGAACTCAAACAAAAAGCCCCCCTTCTTCCTGTTGTGATGATCACCAAAAGTGAGGAAGAGTATCTCATGGATGAAGCTATCGGGAGTAAGATCGCAGACTACCTGATAAAACCGGTAAATCCTAATCAAATCCTCCTTTCCCTAAAAAAGAACCTGGAGAACTCCCGCCTGGTATCCGAACGTACTACAGCGAATTACCAGCAGGAATTTCGAAAGATCGCTATGGACCTCTCCATGGTCAACACTCATGAGGCCTGGGCTGAATTGTACAAAAGGCTGATCTACTGGGAGCTGCAACTGGAGGCTATTGAAGACAATAGCATGTTTGAGATCCTGGAGTCCCAAAAATTAGAGGCCAATACCCAGTTTAGCAAGTTTATTGAAAAGAATTACCGGGATTGGTTTACGGATGAGGAAGCGCCCGTGCTTTCTCATACCCTGTTCAAAAAAGCCGTGCTTCCGGAATTGGGAACTACCCCTACCCTTTTGGTAGTGATAGACAACCTCCGGTATGACCAGTGGTTAGCCATTGAGGACGTGGTAACAAACTTTTACAGAAAACAAAAAGAGATCCCGTATTACAGTATTTTACCCACCGCCACCCAATATGCAAGAAATGCCTTGTTTTCCGGCCTCACGCCGCTGGATATGGAAAAACGGCATCCGGAATGGTGGAAAAACGATACGGATGAAGGCGGTAAAAACCTCTATGAAGCTGAGTTTTTGGGCGCACAGTTGCAGCGCTTAAGGGCCGACCTCAAATGGGAATACCATAAGATCAGTAGCTTAAAGCAGGGGAAACAATTGGCCCAAAACTTTAAGACGCAAAAGGACAACGATCTCACGGTAGTGGTCTACAATTTTGTGGACATGCTTTCCCACGCCAAAACCGAAATGGAAGTGATCAAGGAACTGGCGGGGAACGATAAGGCCTATCGCTCTTTGACCTTAAGCTGGTTTAAAAACTCCCCTTTGCTGCAAATCATCCAACAGGCCCAGGGCCTGGGAATGAAATTGCTGATCACCACCGACCACGGCACTATTAATGTAAAACAGCCGTCCAAGGTAATTGGTGACCGGGAGACCAGCCTTAATTTGCGCTATAAGACCGGAAGAAGTTTGACCTATAGTGAAAAAGAAGTATTGTCGGCGAAGGAACCCGAAAACATCCGACTACCCCGCATTAACGTAAGCAGTTCCTATATTTTTGCGAAAAACGACCTCTTTTTTGCCTACCCCAATAACTACAATCATTATGTAAGCTATTATCGGAATACCTACCAGCATGGCGGGATCTCTTTGGAAGAAATGATTGTGCCTTTTATAGTGCTGGAGGGGAAGTGATAGGTATTCCTTCATTAGTCGTTTGCGAAAATATTACTCACCCCTAATTTGGATAATATTCTATGATATAGGGGATATTGAGAAACAGGTTAAAGCAAATATGAATCAGTACGCAAAATAGAAATCCAATTTTTAATCTGATATAACTGAGATATGTTCCCATGAGAAAGGGTAATGACAAAACGATAAGAACATATAAATAGTGAATGGGCTCGATTAAACGATAATTTACCAAGTGCAAAAGAGTGAAGAAAAGCAGATTGTAATAAAAGAAGAATCGAAATTCTTTTTTTAGGTAAGTAATTATTCTTGGGTTTATTACAAAGTAAAATAGTAAAGCAAATGGAAAAATCGATAGCAGGGCTATAATCAAGTTAGTCATGTCAAAAAAGTCAAACAAAAAAAACAAATAAATAGTTTGAATAGAAAATGAAATTGCCAGGTTCAAACGAGTGACTTTTAAATGTAACCTGAAACCAACCTCCTCAAAAAACGGATAGAATAAGGTGCTCAAAAGAATTAATATACGTGTCTTTTCATCTCTTTTTGCTATCACGGTGTATATCGAGGGATCAAAAAGGCTAATTAGAAATATCAGAGATCCAAAAGAGAATGTAATCAAAAGAATAAATTTCAAATGCTTCCAGAAAGATGAATAAAAGGTTAGTTCCTTTTTAACGGGTAACATCTCTTTTGGATCTCTTAAAAAGTCGAAAATGTTTTTCAACATTGCTATGCTAATAATTTAGTTGCCAGCTTTACTGTGTTCATGAACAATCCAAAAACTGCACCTGCTCCATAGCCCACAGCGTGTCCTACATCTTCACCCCAGTCTCTTGGACCTCCACCTTCAATATACTTAGATTCTTCTATGCTCAATTCTGTTAGTTTCATAACTTCTAATTTTATTTGTTATCTAGGGTTACTTACATCATTATATCCTTCGTTAAATGCCGCACCGACAGCACTAAAAAAACCTATCCCAAACTGAACAATATCCCCTTGATATGCGCCCCAGTGAATGAATCCACCGTTTACATCAACAACTTCTGAATGGTCGAGTTCTTTAATTCCAATTAAACGTAAATTTTCCATTTTTAAATTTTAGATTAAACATTGATTTTTAAACCAAAACCAGAAATTTCTGTTGCGCGCTGTTTTGATTACTCCTCAAATATCCTTCGTACCACTCTCAAATTGTGCGAGTTAAAAGCGAATTCTGTTAAAATCTGGTCAGATACTTTAAATTGTTAAAGGCAAAACCTCCGGAAAGGTCTTTTTCTGTGTTACGATCCAATTCTTCCAGATAAAACCCACATTTGAATTTGGTAGGTTCAGCGTAGGCATAGCTTTGCCGGGCGAGATCGTAATACACAGGGGCATTCAATTCCTTCATGGTCTCTATCATTCTAAAGACCGTTGCCTCGGAGATGTCGAGCCGTTTGGCTAACTGTTTGGGGCGACCGGTAGCTTTTAATCGGATCAATCGGTCTACGCGTTCTAAAAGGGCGATTTGTTTGGTCAACTGTTTCACACGTTTAAATTTTAGCAATTACTTGAAAATATGTTAATTATAAAACCTGCCTGCCGGACGGGCAGGTTGAGAACCTGCGCAACCACTACGTTCTCACATTAAACCTGCCTGCATGCCAAAGGCATGTAAACCGGCAGGGAGGAATTTTAAACATCCCCTTTTGTGAAAAAATGCCTAAAATTTATTAATGTTTGTTTCATAGTTTTTGTTTTTGGGAATTTATTATGCTTTAACTGGCAGATTTTAATTTTACCGTAAACCTTGGCAACTGCTGTCGCCAAAGTTGGTAATACCTTCCTTTTTGTGCATATAGGACTTCGTGGGAACCTTGCTCCAGTACCTTGCCCTGATCCAGGACCACAATGGTATCAGCATGGACTACAGTGCTCAGTCGGTGCGCGATGATCACAATGGTTTTATGCTGAACCCGGAGGTTATCTATCGCCCGTTGTACATAATTCTCAGAGCTGCTGTCTAAAGAAGAGGTGGCTTCGTCCAGCACCAGGATTTCCGGTTGTTTATACAACGCCCTGGCAATGGCAATCCGTTGCTTTTGTCCTCCTGAAAGGGTAGCTCCATTTTCCCCCAGGTAGGTATTAAAACCGTTGGGTAGACCCTCTATAAACTTCAGGATGCCGATATCCCTGCAAATCTGTAAGATGCGTTCTACATCGGGTTCCAGTTCCCCAACAGCTATATTTTCTGCCACATTTCCTGAAAAGAGGTCAATTTGTTGGGGCACCACCGCCACCAGCTGCCGAAGACTCTCATTTTCAATATACTTCAGATTGATCCCTCCGATAAAGATATTGCCGCTATGTATCGGGTAAATATTTTGTAATAAAGACACCAGGGTAGATTTGCCGGAACCACTTTCCCCGACAAATGCAGTGATCTCCCCTTTTTTCAGTGTTAAACTGAATTCTTTAAACACTTCCACCCGTGTACCATAACTAAAACCCACTTTTTCAAATCGGATATCCCCTATTTTATCCGGACTCAGGGGAACTTTTTGTGCTGACTCCTCGCGTTGCAGATCAAAGATCTCAAACAGTCGGTCCGCGGCTATCAGTGCATTCTGAATTTCCTTGTTGGCCCCTATTAACCCGGTTAACGGACTGGTGAAGTACCCGATTATGGCATAAAACGATAGCAGCTCCCCGGGAGTGATCTCCTGGGCAATGACAAAACCGGAGCCCAACCAAAGCAGCACCACCGTAAAGAGTTGTGTAATATTTTGAGCACTGATCTTGGAAAATACGGTATTTAAGGCAGAGGTATACCCTGTTTTTAGGAGTTTTATGAATTTTGTCTCGGTCTTTACATTGGCAAACTCCTCCAGGCCAAAGCGCTTTAAAGTGCCCACGGCAGTTAAGGATTCTACCAACTGACTTTCCAGATCTGCAGCATCCTCCATCACCTTCCGCTCCACCCGTTTATTTAGTCGGTTTACTATGGCATATAGCAAAAGATAGATGGGGATGATCAGGGCCATAATCAGGGCCAGCTTCCAATAATAGGTGAACATCAGTACAAAAGAAAAGAAGACGATCAGCACATTTACGGTAAGGGTTAGGGCCACCCCATTTATGAAATTCCGGATCTTAACCGCATCGCCAATCCGGGAAATGATCTCCCCTACCCGCATGGTATCAAAGAAATGCTGTGGTAACTTGAGTAAGTGTTTGTAGTACCCCAGTATCAGCCGGGCATCAATTTGTTGGCCGGTTTTGATCAAAAAGATATCCTTTAATGCTCCAATGACCAACTGGGTCAACAACAACAATAGCATTACCAAACTCATTAGATTCAACAGCTTGATATTACCATTCACCAGGACATGATCGGTGATCTTTTGCAGGTAAATAGCCATGGAAAAGCCCAGCAATGTGTAGACCAAAGCACCGACAAAAGCCTGTAGCAGTACAGTCCGGTGCGGTCGTAATAAATACCAAAACCTTCGGAGCAGCGATACTTTAGCATTCCCTTTTATAAAATCCTGGTTAGGCAAAAGCAAAACCAAAACCCCGGTCCATTCCTTTTTGAAACGTTCGGGGGAACGCTTCTCCAATTTCCCGGTACCGGGGTCCATGATGAACACATGTTTTTTGGTAATCCGGTAAATCACCACATAGTGCTGCAACCGCTCTTTAACGATGACATGAGCAATGGCAGGTTTTGGTATTTTAAAAAGGCTTTCAAAATCACCGCGTACTCCTTTGGCCTCAAACCCCATTTTCTCCGCCGCTTTGATCAGCCCAAAAACATTGGTACCTTTTTTATCGGTGCCGGCATATTGCCGTATACGTGAAATGGGTAACTGAAAACCATGGTGGGCGGCTACAGAAGCAAGGCAGGCAGCACCGCAGTCTGTGATGTCATGTTGTTTAATGGTGATCTTTGCCATGGCTTAAGTATTTAGGCAAACAGAAAATTATGCGTAACCGGTTCGTCCGAAGAGACGTTCAATAGTTTCTGGATCGGATTGTTACCCGCAATAATGGCTACAGAGACCGCGACATGGTTGGGAAAACCGTCTGCGTAATAGTAAGTGGATTTTTCATGATGATACTGCAGCGAAGGATTCAATTCCAAAAGCTGTTGAATCAGGTAGTACACTTCTGTTTCACTGATATTCAAAGCTTTGGCAATGACATCCGGAGCACCTGTATTTTTTGTTTTAATACGGTCATGCAGTTGTAGCATGTTCTCCATTTTTGTGACCATCTTCATAATACTGAGGGTTTAATCGAATTAGAGTGTTCCGGGATGAATCCAATCGTCTATGGTGTCATATAGCAATTGAAAAAGTGTGCGTTCCGCCAATTCAAATCGGGCGGTAAAACTCATCCCTTTGATTAATTGTCCTTTTGCTCCGTTGTTAAGCTGTAGATACTTCTGATCAATGGCGCACCGCACTTTATAGACCGTAGTGTTATCGATGAATTCAACATCCTTTCCCATCTCCAGGATGTTACCCGTAGCCATGCCCCACTGGTTGTAGTTGTAGGCATCTATTTGAAATTTAACAGGCTTTGCAGGATCAATGAGGCCAATCTCCATGGGGCTGATATAGCATTCCGCCAGCACCTCGGCATCGGGGGAGATCTCAGCCAATAGCGCTCCAGCGGCAATCATACTGCCCTTTGCTATGCCTTGCCTAAGATTAAGCAGGGTCCCGCATACCGGGGCGGTGATCACATACTCTTTTTTGGTTTCTCGCAGGGCGTTGATCTGATGTACCGCCCCTTTCTGTTGATCTTCCAGTTCAATCAGGGTGGTCTGCCAGTGGCTTAGTTGTTTTTTTTTGTATTGTTGAAGGGCATTTCGGGCAAGATCGTATTCCAATTTTTGATCTTCAAAGGCTACCGGGGCAATAACACCACCTGCCAGTAATTTTTGATTACGCTCATGATCCCGCTTTAGTTTTTTAATACGGGTATAGTGCTCCCGAAGTTGTTCCTGATACTCCAGATAGGCTTTCTTATAAGGATTAGACACCAAATGCTTCAATAAATGCACTTTTCCCTGGACCAAATGCCGTAGATCCGAAAGCTGTTCCTCCAGCCGTGTGAAAGTGTAGTGCTGTTGTGCCAGTTGTTCTTCCAGTTGAGCACTGTGCAAAATCAGTAAGGTATCCCCCAGCCCTACTTCGGTATTCGGATACAAACCGGAAAAGAGTACTTTTCCCGGGTGCATACTCGTTAAGGCGGTACGTTCTTTGCTGGGTTTTATCCATCCTTGAACAGTGGAATACAGTTGTACCTTTATAAAGGGTAGCGATAGCAATCCCAAAACCAACCCTCCGAGTACTATCCCATAAATGGTTGTACCGGTACTGTTGTTTTTGGGCAGGTAGACCTGAACAGTATTCTCGATGATCTCCTTGGGGAAAATGACTTTCATAACAAATCAAATGTAGAATATTTTCTATTTAAAAAGAAATTAATCGATAAAAGAAGTTATTAACAGGGAAAAACCCCGGTCCAATAGGGGTGGAACCATAGAAAATAGTATTTTTGTTTCGCTAACTCGAACTGAAACATCATGATAAAAACTATTGATAGGCTTTTACAGTTTATCGAGTACTCCGGTATGAGCGCCCGCCAATTTGATCTTTCCATTGGCGCCAGCAATGGCTATACCCTCCGGATGAAGAAAAATCACGCTTCTGTCGGGAGTGATGTCATTGAGACTATTATCCGTACCTATCCGCAGCTCAATCTTATCTGGTTAATGACCGGCGAAGGCGAAATGTTGAATCCGGACAAGGCTATTCTAAAGACCGGAGAGCTACCCAGCAGCGAGAAAATGGAATTGGAACGTATTATTGAGGCCAAGATCCGGGAGCGACAGGAAAGGGAATTGCGTGCCCTGCTGGATGAAGTGACGGCGGAGATTGAAAAATTAAAAGGGGAAAAAGACTAGTATTACTTTTTTCGAAGCTCTTGTTCCAGATGTTGTTTTAGGTCCAATAATTCCTGCTCATCTGACGGGGTAGTTTTTAATTGCTGCCACTTTTCTTTTATTGTCTTTAGAAATTCTTCTCTATTTTGGAATCTTTTGTGCACCAACACCTCCAGAGTATCATACGTGGTTTGGTACAATCGCACCATTTTTGACTGGTAGTAGGCAGCTTTGGAGAGGAAAAGTAACAATATTAATACCGAAATCAATAAAGGTAAGGCGTGAACCACTTCATAGGTATCTAAATATTCAGAATGGGGATTAAAGGCTGTCTTTAGTTGAAATACCACTAAAAGGATAGGGACAAGCAATGCATATTTCCACCATCTTTTTGTAGCCAAAAAGAAAAATAATAATGGGACCAGAATGTAAATTTTAAGGAATAAGTAGGTAAAAAAGGCGTCTAAATCTTGAAAACCAAAACTTGAAACAGTATGCCCCAATATTGTTATTTCCCGAATACCCTGAGGCAAGTTATACGATAATCTATGTAAAAGAGGAAGTAGCAAAAGAACAACGACAATACTTACATCCAATTTGTCTTTGGGTAGTTTGAACGTAAAGCTTTTCTCTCCAGCCATTACTAGTTTTACATTCACCAAAAACAATGTGATGAATACTGCGGACCACAGTAAAACGGATCGTATCTCTTCTAAGATAGCAATAGGTGTTAGACAAACTAATGTATTATAGACTACCCAATATATCAGTGCAAGTAAGGCGTACTTGTACCTTCTTGCAGTACAATAGAAAGAAATAAGGATGTAAATCAGTATTTGAACATAACATAATAGCCTCCAAATAAATTCTTGATTACTGGAGTAACCATGACTATAGTCATAACCGAATACGGTAATTCTGGTAAGTTCATCGCTAACCCACAAATGCAGTTGTGGCAACAGACAATTACCCAAAATCAGAAGTGCCAATAACACTTCTTTGACAAATGGACTTTTTCGATTTTTAGCTACCATTACCCCAAGTTAAATGGGCAAAGGAAGATACAGGATTTTTCTTTATATTTTGAGTATTTTCTACTAGAGTTCCATGAATAGGAAAATCCGGATAGCATCAACGCCCCTGTTTTTTAAGCTCTCGTTCCAAATGTTGTTTTAAGTCCAATAATTCCTGCTCATCTGACGAGGTAGTTTTTAATTGCTGCCATTTTTCCTTTGTGGTTTTTAAAAAGGCTTCCCGATTTTGAAGTCTTTTGTGCACCAACACCTCCAGATTATGATAGGTGGTTTGGTACAATCGCATCATTCTTGATTGATAATAGGCAGTTCTGGAGAGAAAAAGCAGTAAGAACAATACCGAAAGCAACAAAGGTAAGGCCTGGATAACTTCATAGGTGTCCAAATCTTCCGTATCGGGGTTAAGCGCGGTCCTAATCTGAAAGATGGCCAGTAAAATCGGAATTAATAAGGCATAACGCCACCACTTTTTTACTTCAAAAAAGCATAGCAGCGTAGGAAGTAACAAATACACTTTTAATAACAGGTAACCCAAAAATGAACTGATATTGGGAAATCCACTACTGGAAATGGTTAACCCCAGTATATGTAGTTCCCGCAGATCAAATGGTAGATGAAAAATACTTTTTTCTAAATAAGGTAGAAAAATGATTAGTATTGCTATGAACACATCAGATTTGTACTTTTTGAATTTAAAGATATGATCCTTACTTCCTTCCCGCTTAATTTTTCTACTTACCAATACCCCAATCAAAATAATCGTCAACAAAATACTCAGGCTCTGCGTCATTAGTACGGTGTTCCCATTTGCCCATTGAAATATATCCCAAACCAGCGTATACACCATCCAATACATTAAAAAGGATAAAGCCCATTTAACCCGTCTTTTGCTGAAGTAAAAACACAGCATAGTATACACCAGTATTTGTAAATGACAAATTGTAAACCATACGAATGCCCGATTGTTGACAAAATCATGATGGTATTCATAGCCCAATACGTGAAGGGTGGAAAACTGTGGATCTACCGGTAGATGTAACAGCCCAATCAAGCAATTGCCTATAATGATTAAGGCTAGCCACACTTCTTTACCGAAGGTGTTTTTTTGGTTTTTAGCTATCATTCTTTGAGGTTAGATAGGCGCCAAAAGATACCGATTTTTTTGTTTTACTACGACTATTTTCTATAAAAGGGTGAAATACGTCGGCACAGGCTGTAAGGCATCAACGTTCGTATTCCTGGAGTTCTTTTTCCAAATGCTGTTTTAGGTCGCGTAGTTCTTGTTCATTCGGATCTTTGTCCGATTTCAACTGGGTGAATCGTGCTTTAGCATTTTTTAGAAAATGCTCCTGTTTTTTAAATCGGACCTGGACCAAAGCTTCTACATTTTTTGCAGCCCGTTTGAAGAGCCGGGCGGTTTTGGATTGATAGTAGGCGGACCGGGAGAGAAACAATAACAGCGCCAACACTATAAGTAATAAGGGTGCGGCTTCAAAAATCTCATATGCATCGATGTCCTTTAGATTGGGGTTCAAGCCACTTCTCAATTGATAAACGGTTAGCAATATGGGAAAAAGTAACGCATAGCGCCACCATGCTTTCAGATGCAGGAATAAAACGATCAAAGGAAAAACCAATTGCAATTTTAAACTTGTAAACCAAACCAGTAGTGAAAAATCCGGAAAACCGCGACTACCTATGGGTACGCCAAGAATAACGTAAGTATCTTTACCGGAAGATAGTTCATAAGAGATTTTTTCCATCAGCATGGGCCCGAACATGAAAACGGTAATTAGCAGATAATATCCGAGTGATTTGCCTGTCTGATCAGAATCTATGGGCTTCTTTTTGCGTAGTACACTTCGCACAAACTCCAGAATTCCCAAAAAGAGGACCGTACACATCAATAACAGTTTTATTGTATCCCTGTAATAGTTCAAATCGAATAACAATAAAAGCTCATTTGTTAAACCCCAGGTATGCCAGAATATTCCAAACAGTGCAAAATATCTAATCCCTGTTTTAACTGTAAAAAAGAAAATAACATGAAATGCGAGTAGCTGAAAATAACTTAACAGTATCCAATAGAACATTTGATCACTGTCGTAAACATGCGATAGTGTTTTCCCGTTAAACCTTAAATTAGATGAAGTTTCCTCGCCAAGTAAATGGAATTGCAATATCAACGAATTGGCCAAAATCAAAATCACAAAAACCAGATTCTGAAAAAAATGGTCTTTTTTTGATAAAAGAATTTTGGTAGTATTCATTAATGGAGAAGTTTTGTAAAAACAGTAATACAATATTCTGTAATTTTAAATGTAGTGGTTTCGAAGATAGTCTACAAAGAAAGTGACCTTCCCTGGCTTACTATAACCCTATTGAAGGCATCCCTGCAAAAAGTCTTTTGTTTTTATGGACCTATGGGCACCGGCAAAACCACCTTGATCAAAGCCATGATCCGGGTTTTGGGAGGGAAAGATACCGGGCACAGCCCCAGCTTTACCATTGTTAATGAATATGTAGATGCCCGGGGAGAGCTACTCGCCTACCATTTTGATTTTTATAGAATTCAATCTGAAAAAGAGGCCCTGGACCTGGGATTGGAAGACTATTTTTCCAGCGGCGCCTATGTTTTTATCGAATGGCCGGAAAAGATCCCCAATCTCTTGCCCGAAGACCACATGGCCCTCCGCTTGCAGTTTGTCGACGAAACTACCCGAAGTATCGAGTATTCCGGAAGGTAAACCCCCTCCTCATGAGGTTTTAGTATCTTCAAACAACAATTCATTCCTTCGACAAAAGGGTCAATTTTTCGGTTAAAATGCAAAAAATATCGACAAAATGCATTTTCTATAATAAATTTTCCTACATTTGGAATCGAATGAATTCATTTTATTAACCAAAAAATGTAGTACGATGAACACTAGAAAACTCATTTTTGGTCTCTTGGCTATTGTTATGTTAGTTGCTGCCTCGGCATCTTCTTATATTATTGATGGTCAAGACACAGGAGTTAAAAGAAAGCACACCATGCAAAAAAAGAAGTAGTATTTAAGGCTTTCTTTTACAAAATTCAGGGGCAACAAAATATGGTTGCCCTTTTTTCGTTGTTTAGATTATAAACAATTTTTTAATGCCAGCTAAAACGAAATTCAATAAGCTAGCAAAAAAGCGAATATTGATAGAATCCTTTTTGGCATTTCTAATCGTTCTATCTCCTTTTGTTTTTAAAAGTCATGAATATCTTCCTGATGATGAGTCTATAGAAACAGTTAGGTTTTTGTGGATGGAAATTGGTAAAAATGGATTCCCATCAATTGAAGGACATGGCTGGTTCGTTCTAGGAAAATTAGTGCCTCTATATCTTTTGTTAATCTGGTTTTTTACCTGTAAACACTGGTGGTATCATATTATTTTAATTCCGCTCTTAATGTACGTGTTCCAAATTTTCGAGGTATATTTTTATCAAGATGAAACTATTGATAGTGAAAACATCATGTGGTTACTACCCATTTGTGTGGTGGTCATTCCTTTTGTGTACTTTATTCGTGTTAAACTGTATGACAAACATGTACACGGCATTGACCTGGAGGCCATGGATGCCGAACTCCAGGTATTAAAGGAAAAAGAAGAACTGCGTAAAGAACGGGAGAAGCTGGAGCAACGTAAGGAAACCCTTGCAAAAAATCTGTAAATTTGACAAATAGTCAGCTTTACTTGTATGGAGCAACCTGCCTCGCCCTTTAGCCGGCAACAATTATTGCCCCAGGAGGAAACCCTGGAAGTGATCCAACAAAAAGGGGAATTGTTTATCGGCCTGCCCAAAGAAAACCAATACCAGGAAAAACGTATCTGCCTTACCCCGGATGCGGTCAACGCGATTACGGCCCACGGACATCGCGTACTCATTGAATCCGGCGCCGGAGAATCTGCCAATTATTCTGACCTGGACTACACCAATGCCGGAGCCGAGATTTCCAAAGACACCAAAAAAGTGTTTTCCTGCCCGCTACTGCTTAAGGTGGAGCCCCCTACCCTTTCGGAGATCGAATTGATGAATCCCCAGGCCATTGTGATCTCTGCCCTGCAGATCAAAACACAATCCAAAAAATATTTTGAACAACTGGCCAGAAAACGGATCACCGCCATAGCTTTTGAGTATATCCGGGATGAAGATGGGAAATATCCCGCTGTGCGTTCCCTAAGTGAGATTGCCGGGATCTCTTCCATTCTGGTGGCAGCAGAATTGATGGCTGCCGCCAACCAGGGCAACGGATTGATGTTTGGCAACATCAGTGGCGTACCGCCCGTAGAAGTGGTGATCATAGGCGCCGGTACGGTGGGGGAGTTTGCCGCCCGATCCGCCTTGGGCCTGGGCGCTAACATCAAGGTATTTGATAATTCCATTACCAAACTGCGGAACATCCAGACCAATTTGAATCAGACGGTATACACCTCAACCATACAGCCTAAGAATCTTTTAAAAGCGTTGAAGCGCTGTGACGTGGCCATTGGCGCTACCCGGGGCAAGGACCGTTCTCCGGTGGTGGTCTCTACCAGTATGGTGGAAAACATGAAAAAAGGCGCTGTCATCATTGATGTGAGCATTGATATGGGCGGGTGTTTTGAAAGTTCCGAGGTGACAGATCACGAGAAACCTACGGTAGAAAAATATGGGGTGATCCATTACGGGGTGCCCAACATCCCCTCCCGCTATCCACGTACCTCTTCTATTTCCATCAGTAATATCTTTACCCCCTATTTGCTTAAAATCGGTGAGGATGGCGGACTGGAAAACGCATTGCGATTTGATAAAGGGTTACGGAACGGCCTGTATATGTACCACGGCATCCTGACCAATAAATCTGTGGGCGACTGGTTTGGGTTGTCCTACAGTGATATTAATTTCTTGATCTTTTAATGGGAGGCGGTTTTTTACGACGATTGGGCTGGTATCTGGTAGGACTGTCCCTTGGACTGGTTTTTCTGGTCTTCTTTGTGCAAAAAAAGGCCGGGGAAAAAGGCGTAGAATTCTGTTACTTCCCCAACTGCAGGGTATTAAAGGACCTCAGGGCCAAACCGATTACGTATTCCCCAGGGTTGGAAGCTCGTTTTTCCCGGGATTCGGTGCTGTGGCATTCTTTTTTTACCGAAGGAAATGTAGATTTTCGGAAGAGCGATACGAAAGCCGAACCCTGTAAGATCTACCGGATAAAAAACGATGCGGATAGGGTTATCATAGTGGAAAGCTGTGCCTCCGACGTTAAGGTGAAATCGTTGGACTAGGGCCCGTTAACACTAAGATGGGATCAGAGCTTCCTTCGTGCTTTTTCTTTCTTTAAGAGTTCCAGTTCCCTTGAGGTTTGCCCGGTTACCGAGGTGTTTTCTTCTGCCCTTCGAATTAAATAGGGCATTACATCCCGTACCGGACCATAGGGCACATATTTAGCCGCATTGTACCCATGGGCCGCAAGATTAAAACTAATATGATCACTCATCCCGTATAATTGCCCCATCCAAATTCTTGGATCCTTTGCCGGGATATCATCCGTTTTCATAAGTTCCAGGAGTTTATGTACACTTTCTTCATTGTGCGTACCTGCAAAAATTTCAAATACCTCCAGATGTTTTATCATAAAGGCCACTGCCTTATCAAAATTGTTATCCGTGTCCTGCTTGGAAGCACAGATGGGACTGGGATAACCATATTCCTTTGCCCGTTCATTTTCCTTCTCCATATAAGCGCCTCGTACCACTTTTATACCCACCTTTACCCCGGCTGCTATCGCCTTTTTATACAATTCTTCCAAATAGGCGAGTCGATCCCAACGATAGAGTTGTGCCGTATTAAATACAATAGCACGTTCCGTATTATACGCCTTCATCATTTGCCATGCCAACTCATCTGCAGCATCTTGCATCCAGCTTTCCTCGGCATCAATCAATAAGGCCACGTCCAGTTCATGCGCTTTTTGGCAAACCTGGTGATAGCGGGCGATTACCTTTTCCCATTCCGTTTTTTCTTCCGTGGACAACGCTGCCCCTTCCCCTACCATTTTGTAAAGGGCCCTTCTTCCAAAACCGGTGGGTTTGAATACGGCAAAGGGAATAGCCGCTTTCTCCTTTACAAAATTCAGTACATGCAATACCTTTTCCACCGCAAAATCAAATTGTGCTTCTTCTTCCTTACCTTCCACGGAATAGTCCAGGATAGAACACACTCCTTTTTCATGCATCTTATCTATGATCGGTAAACAATCCGCTTCATTCACACCTCCGCAAAAGTGGTCAAACACGGTAGCCCGTATGAGTCCTTCTACCGGCAAATGGGCGTTGATCGCAAAATTGGTCACCGCAGTACCGATCCGGACCAGGGGTTCATTGGCAATTAGCCGGAAAAGAAAGTAAGCGCGTTCCAATTCGGAATCGCTTTTCATTTGAAACGCTGTTGCAGTATCTTCAAAAATTCGATCCATTCTTATCAAATTCACAAGAAAACAAAGATAAGTCCTGCCGGAATATTCTTTTTATCAAATTATGGTTTTCTTTGATTGAGAATTGAACCGATGGAATCCGTAGTAACACCGGCACATGAAGTGCATTTTAATGAAGTAGCCATTGCTGCATTGCTCCAAACTCTGGAACAGAAAAAGTACTCTAAAGTGGTAATCCTGGTAGATGAAAATACCAGGGCACTTTGTTTGCCCGTATTTCAAGATTTAGTTCCCTTCACTCCGGATGGGGTGCTCACTATTAAGCCCGGCGAGGCCTTCAAAAGTGTACAAAGCTGTATCCCGGTATGGGAGGGGTTGTCCGAACTGGGGTGTGATCGCAACAGTTTGCTTATCAATCTCGGAGGAGGTGTGGTTACCGATCTTGGCGGGTTTGTAGCCTGTACGTTTAAGCGGGGAATAGACTTTATCAATATCCCCACCTCCTTATTGGCTATGGTAGATGCTTCCCTTGGGGGCAAAACAGGGGTAGATCTGGGGACCCTTAAAAATCAGGTAGGGGTGATCGTGCAACCACAAATGGTTTTGGTTTTTCCCGAATTCCTAAAAACCCTGGACCAACGTCAGCTAAAAAGTGGTGCGGCCGAAATGTACAAACACGGCTTGATCTGGGATAGCGGATACTGGCAGGCTTTAGCTTCAGCAACATCGTTTACTACTTCAGCTCATATTCAGACCTCAATACATATCAAGGGCCAGATCGTTACCCAGGATCCCCTGGAAAAGAACATCCGCAAAAAACTGAATTTCGGGCACACCTTCGGGCATGCTATTGAGTCCTACTTTCTGGAAGCCCCAAGGCACGGGGCGTTATTGCATGGGGAAGCCATTGCCATCGGTATGATCCTTGAAGGCTATTTGTCCCACAAGCTTACCGGTCTTTCCAGGGTGGAATTGGATGAGATAAAGCGTGTTTTTTTAGGTCATTTTGATCGTAAGGCCATTTCTTCCCGGGACCAGGCCATTATTGTGGACCTGTTGAAGCACGATAAAAAAAATTCTCATGGAAATATCAATTTTGTTTTACTCCAGGAAATTGGTACTGCTGTCATTGATGTACAGATAGCACCGCATCTTTTTAAGGCGGCTTTTGCTTACTACAAGGAATAGTAGCTTCATATACTAAAACTATTCATTGACAACTCTTTACCCGGGAAGCTTGCATTTTTTTATAGTTTCGGAATAACAAATCGGATATACCAGCCATGAAACGCATTATTATAGACTACAAGAAACTTGACCACCATGCGGCGGCCTTATTAATTGAATTGTACCCTCACGGATATGGCGATGATGATATTATTGTGCTAAAAAAGCCCAACGGTGAGCTTATTGAAGCCGTTGAAGTACGGACCGTGGATACGATTTATCTGGTGAAAATCAGCAAAAGCCTGTCTAACTTTATTTCCAATTTTGATGCCAATATCGAAAAGGAGTTGGAGCATACCTCTGCGGAGAACACTGCTAAAGATGAGGTGCTGAATGCAGATCTTGATGTAACGGCTGAATTGGATTCGGAGACCGAAGACTTTTCCTAAAGACCATACCTTTCCTTTAATATCTTAAGGTGATGCCGCTGATGTCCTCCAATAATACACCCTAAGGCCCTGACGCTTACTTTACTGCCACTCGCTATCCCCCATCGTAATAGCAGCGCATCCGTACAGGATGCAAACAAAGCAATACTGGCTTTTCGTACCGCACTAAATTCTTCAAGCAACTGTTCTTTTGTTTTTTGCCCTGCCCCAGACTCTTCCACATAACTATCCTGATCAAATCCCGGGAGGGCCGTCTTATCGTTCCGGGAGAAACGCAAAGCCCGGTATTGAAAAACCCGCTCAGCATCTATTAGGTGCAATAGGACTTCGGCAACCGTCCACTTTTCCCTGGCATAGGCATAAGTCATTTTATGCTCCGGTATGCCTTTAATATATTCCACCATGCTATCGTATCCCTTTTCCAAGGTATCCAATACGGTAACATTGCCCAAAGTTTTGATATACGGGGCATAGTAGGGATCATATTCCCAGGACTCCAATTGCGATACCTTCATCAGGTAACTTATAGCTCGTTGAAAATAGTGTGCATCAACCGCTTCTTATCATTGATGCTTTCTTCCAGGGAGATCATGGTTTCCGTCCGGTTAATACCGTCTATATCGTCTATTTTAAAGATGATGTTTTTGGCATGGGTAGTGTCCTTGGCACGAATCTTACAGAAGATATTGAATTTTCCGGTAGTGATATGTGCAACAGTGACATAAGGAATTTGCGTAAGGCGTTCCAACACAAATTTTGTTTGATGTGTTTTTTCTAAAAAAATACCCACATAGGCAATGAAAGAATACCCTAGCTTAACATAGTCCAAGGTCAAAGAAGACCCTTTGATGATACCGGCTTCTTCCATTTTTTTAACACGTACGTGCACCGTGCCCGCCGAAATCAACAGTTTTTTTGCGATATCCGTGAACGGCGTACGGGTGTTGTCAATTAGCATGTCAAGAATCTGATGGTCTATTTCATCCAGTTTCACTTTGCTCATAACAATAAAGTTTGCAGTAAAATTAATGAATTAAGAAATATATTGTAATTAATTGACTTATTTTTTAAAAATAATTCAAGAAAGTACTCCCTGTCACCCAAAATCATAGCACTTCTACGCCTGTTTGTTTACAAATGTAAATTTATAATTGTAAACTGTACTTGCTCAGTGTAGTACTCGTTGTTTACATCCTTGAACTGAAAATATCAATAGATTGTTAATCAAGTTTCACTGTATAATACTTAATTAGTAATCAGTATTTTAATATCTTTTACTTAAGCTGTCGAATGAAATATCTACAGGGCGAATCCGATCTCGTTTAGCCAGATTTTGTTACCTTTATCTTTAATAATTTACATTTGTAAACTTAATGCTTGACCGGCTTAAAACCCTAATGGAGTATTACCAATTGACCCCTTCTGCCTTTGCGGATAGTTTGGGGATACCGCGTTCCAGTATTTCCCACCTACTCTCGGGTAGGAATAAGCCCAGTTTGGATTTTGTTTTGAAGCTTATCCAGGAATATCCCGAAGTAAATCTGTATTGGCTGCTGATTGGAAAGGGGGAATTCCGTTCAGATCTTATCGCAACGGCCACTGCTGCTACTGACCCACCCGTACTGTATGAAGAAGCTGGGGATTCTACCAGCACACGGGCCATTGTACCAGACGGTGAACGCAAAGATGATCCGGAGAAAGAACTGGTCAGGGTGGTGCTGTTTTACGGCGATGGTACATTTCGTTCCTATGACCCCAAAAAATAGGAGTATTTTTACGGTATGAATCGATTTATACCCAAAGGGGTACCGGCACTCCTACCCGTACTCCTGGTAACGGCCTGCTTTACCCTACCCGACCGGGATTGTGCACAGCACAAAACCGGAACCTTCTTTTCCTACACCCTGTTGGAAGGGGATAGTCTTATTACCACCTTTATCAGAAATGACTCCCTGGAAGTTGAGTATTTTCAAGGCAGCACCGATACCTCAACCGTCCGTTGGATCAATGATTGTGAATACATTTTGAAAAATCGCAATCCAAAGAATCGAGCTGAGGAAAAATCCATCCATATAAAAATTTTGACCACTACCGATAGTTCTTATACATTTGAGTTCAACGCCGTAGGTTCGGCTAAAAAATTACGAGCAACCGCTTATAAAAAACACTAACCATGTTTGAAATCTTCACCAGCCCGGACGCCTGGATGGCGCTCTTTACCTTGACGTTTTTGGAAATCATTCTGGGCATAGACAATATTATTTTTATTACCATTGCTGCCGGTAAACTGGAAAAAAAAGACAGGAAAAAAGCGACCAATATTGGGTTGGTTTTGGCCATGGCCATGCGGATTATTTTACTTTTCGGAATTACCTGGCTCACCTCCCTGAAAAAACCATTTTTGGTCTTGAGTGAGTCCTGGATCCATGGCGGGATTAGTTGGCAGGCTCTTATTTTATTCTTAGGAGGACTTTTTTTGCTGTACAAGAGCACAAAAGAGATCCATGAAAAAATTGAGGATCGGGGTCATGATGAACGGGAAGTCAAAAAGGCGCGATCCACCTCGTTAACCAATGCTATTGTTCAAATCACCGTGATTAATATCGTATTCTCCTTTGATTCAATTCTTACCGCTATTGGAATGACCAACGGTATCTCCCCTAACCCCAACGATGCACTCATCCTAATGATAGTTGCCGTAGTGGCTTCCGTGATCATCATGTTGCTGTTTGCCAATCCCGTGGGAGAATTTGTGAATCGGCATCCTTCTATTCAGGTCCTGGGCCTTTCTTTCCTGATCCTGATTGGATTTATGCTTATTGCAGAGGCCGCCCATTTATCCCATTTGGTAGTATTTGACAATGAGGTAGGCTCCATTCCCAAAGGCTACTTGTATTTTGCCATTACCTTCTCGCTCATGGTAGAATTCCTGGATATGCGAATGATGCGAAACAGAAAACAAAGGGAAGTAACAGAGGACCTACTGGAAGAATGATCAGTTTGGCCGTTGATACACCATTCCCGGTTCCAATTGCTGTTGCTTTTTGTGAAGTGCCTGTTGTTGTTTAACGGTTAATGTACTCCCGTCATGGCTCCATCCTGGTGGCCCAAAAATGTACATGAGCTTATGGGACCATTTATCCGCTTTTTTTACATCCTTCCATATGTCCTTGTATTCATGCGTAAGGATAACAGCGGGGTTGTACGAATTAGGGGAATGGATGACCCCATACTTGACATCTATTTCCTCATCAAACTCTTTCCAGGTGCCAAAAAGCTTGTCAAAAATATTTAAGAACCCTCCGTGATTTTTGTCCAGGTATTCCACATTTTGAGCATGATGGACCTGATGCATGGTATGGGTATTAAAAATCTTTTCCAACCATCCTAATTTCGGAATATACTGGGAGTGCAATTGAAATTGCCATAAGGCTTCAATACCCAAACACACCAAAACCATTTCAGGAGGAAATCCTATTGCCGGCATCCACATATAAAACAGTGGTTTGTACAATATGGTAAACCAACCATTTCGCACCGCAGTACCCAAATTAAAATTATCGGAAGAATGGTGGACAATATGTGCCGCCCATAAAAAACGGATTTCATGGTTCGCTCTGTGGAACCAATAATAGGTAAAATCATCTGCCAATTGACAAAAAAGCCAAATGTACCAGGCATATCCAAAGGAGGCATACCCCAATACATTCTGCCGGACACCATCAACATAAGGATTACACCATTCATAAACGCCTTCAAAAAGCGCTATGGCAAAAAGCACCTTAAAGAGGGGGCCCAAAACGGCTGAACCAATCCCCATGAAACCGCTTGCAAATAAATCCTTCCAATGGTATATATGGTCATCTCCGTGAGCTTTACTATACGTCAGTTCTACTAAGATAAAAGCAATAAAGACCGGTACCCCGTATACCAGTGGGTTCGTGAAATCCATAGGCTTTAATGATTAAAGGAATTAGGGAAACTATAATGCCGGAAGATACTGGAATAATTCGTCAAAACAAGGTCGGTTGATCAGATTCACTGTTTTTAACATCAATTTCTTTTTCTGAACCGGAAATAGCTTCTTCATCCACCACTTCAATATCCGTTGCAGCTTGTTCTTTTGGCTCATCAAAAGGCTGAGGCTCTAAACGGTTTATTTGTTTGACCTTAAGGGAAGTGAGTTGATTGCCAAGCGCTTTTATTCCTTTTACGGCTATGAAATCCTCAACGGTAACCCGTTCATTGGGTTTGGCCTCTTTACCTCTGGGTTTCGCAAACTCTATTTCCACAACAGGTCGCCAATCGGTAGAAATGAGCTCTAACTGTGATTTAGGATGTTCTGAGATGACCTGTTCCTCCTTATTGGGGTTTTCAATTAAAAAACGCTTAACGTAATACCGTTCTTTTTCTCCTTCGTAGTAGATAACGGAAATAGGCTTATTGGGTTTCCATTTTTCCAAAACAATGGTATCATCATCAAAGCGCGTATTTAGATCGGGAGGTATGGTCTTTACGTATCCCCTTTGGTTGGCGACCAAGAGCATGTCTTCTGCCCTAAACTCGCCCAGAAGTTCCCCTCTTTCGTCAACATTTAAACGTTGTACCACATCATCAAACCAGATTTTACGGGGCTTCAGGGTAGACAATCCTTTTTCCTTCAACTCAATACGCTTTACCGCGTATTTGGTGACAATATTTCCTTTGGAAGCTCTGCCTTTTATGAGGACATCCGCAAAATCCACATCCCATTTTAGCTTCTTAATACTCCCGGAATGCCTTAAATGCACCGTAACCAATTCGGCTTCTCCATTAGGATTTGCACTGAAATACAATACATCGGTATAGGGTTTGCCGCTGGTTAAGTTGTACATTTTGTCACGGGTAATGCCCGTGACATTAAATCGTTTGATGTAGCATGCCCCTCCTTTACCGTCCTTATAGATCATATTGTAGGTGGTGCGCTTATCTTTCCTTTTAAACACGGCAACATGGATGATGTTCTTATCCACAAAGGTTTTGGAATCTACCTTGGTGATCATCATCCCCCCTTTTTTTGTAAAGACAATGATATCGTCAATATCACTACAATCCGTTACGTATTCATCCTTTCGCAGGGAGGTTCCTACAAACCCCTCCTCGCGGTTTACATACAGCTTGGTATTGCGAATGACTACCTTGGTCGCTTCAATATCGTCAAAAATCCGGATCTCGGATTTACGATTTCGCTCCTTCCCGTACTTTTTCTTAAGGGTTTTGAAATAATTGATGGCAAAATCCGTAAGATGCGCCAGATGATGTTTGGTTTCCCCGATACCTTCCTCAAGGCTTTCAATATGCTGCTTTGCCTTGTCCAGGTCGAATTTTGAAATTCGTTTAATCCGAATTTCCGTGAGCTTTACAATGTCCTCTTCGGTAACCGCTCTCCTCAGATGTTGGGTATGGGGTTGTAAACCTTTAGCTATGGCTGCGATCACACCTTCCCAGGTCTCTTCCTCTTCAATATCCCGATAAATCCGGTTTTCAATAAAAATGCGTTCCAGAGAAGCAAAATGCCATTGCTCTTCTAACTCATTCAATCTGATTTCAAGCTCTTCCTTTAGCAATTGTACCGTGTTCTCTGTAGATCGCTTCAGGACTTCGCTTATTCCCAGAAATACGGGGCTATTGTCTTCAATCACACATCCCAGGGGGGAAATGGAGGATTCACAGGCCGTAAAAGCATATAGGGCATCTATCGTTTTGTCCGGAGAAATACCACTGGGAATGTGAACAAGGATCTCTACCTCTGCAGCCGTATTATCCTCAATTTTTTTAATTTTTATTTTCCCCTTGTCATTGGCTTTTAAGATAGAGTCTATTAAAGAAGAAGTATTAGTGCCATAAGGTATCTCCTTAATAACCAATGTATTCTTATCCAAACTTTCGATACGCGCCCGGATCCGTACCTTACCGCCCCTTAAGCCATCATTATAGTTGGTGACATCTATGATCCCGGCAGTGGGAAAGTCCGGAAATAGTGTAAAGCGCTGTCCTTTCAGATGTTTAATAGAGGCATCTATCAGTTCGTTAAAATTATGAGGGAGTATTTTTGTGGAAAGCCCAACAGCAATTCCTTCCGCCCCCTGAGCTAAAAGCAAAGGAAACTTTACAGGAAGGTTTACGGGCTCTTTTTTTCTTCCGTCATAGGATAGTTGCCATTCCGTAATTTTTGGACTAAACACTACCTCCAGGGCAAATTTGGAAAGTCGGGCTTCTATATATCGGGAAGCGGCTGCGCTATCGCCGGTCAGGATATTCCCCCAGTTACCCTGGGTGTCGATCAACAGCTCTTTTTGCCCTATTTGCACCATGGCATCCCCTATGCTGGCATCACCATGAGGGTGGTATTGCATAGTGTGCCCCACCACATTGGCCACCTTGTTGTACCTCCCGTCGTCCAACTCTTTCAAGGCGTGCATAATTCGCCGTTGTACCGGTTTAAAACCATCTTCAATAGCCGGTACGGCCCGCTCGAGGATCACATAAGAGGCGTAGTCCAAAAACCAATCCTTGTACATTCCCGTTACCCGGGTAAGCGATTCCCCTGTGGAATGTTCCTCATTTAAAAAATTCTCCTGCAATTCTCCGTTCTCTTCCATGATACGAGCAAAAGTGGCTTGTTATTTTACAATTGGTTTTCTTCTACCAGATCCAGTTCAACTTTAAGGTTATTAATTATGAATTCTTGTCTGTCAGGAGTATTTTTTCCCATGTAGAACCGTAACAACCTGTCTATGGACATCGCCTTGTCCAACATAACCGGCTCCAATCGGATATCTTCCCCAATAAAATGTTTGAATTCATCCGGTGATATTTCCCCTAATCCTTTAAAACGCGTGATCTCAGGTTTCCCGGACAATTTTGCGATGGCAGCTTTCTTTTCTTCTTCAGAATAACAATACACGGTCTCCTTTTTATTGCGTACTCTAAATAACGGAGTTTGCAGGATGTACAAATGATTTTCCTTGATGAGTTCCGGAAAAAACTGCAGAAAGAAGGTGATGAGTAGCAAACGAATGTGCATACCGTCAACATCGGCATCTGTAGCAATAACAATGTTGTTATAGCGCAAGCTCTCCAGCGATTCTTCTATATTCAGGGCAGCCTGTAAGAGGTTGAATTCTTCATTCTCATATACAATCTTTTTTGTCATTCCATAGGAATTCAAAGGCTTCCCTCGCAAGCTAAAGACCGCCTGGGTGTTAACATCCCGGGATTTGGTGATAGAACCCGATGCAGAATCCCCCTCAGTAATGAACAAAGTGGTTTCCAGGCGACGTTCGTTTTTCATATCACCCAAATGAAAACGGCAATCCCGAAGTTTTTTGTTGTGCAAACTCGCTTTTTTCGCCCTTTCCCTGGCCAATTTCCGGATACCGGACAACTCCTTGCGCTCTTTTTCGGCCTGAATGATCTTTCTTCGCAATAAATCTGCGGTTTCCTGATTTTTATGCAGGTAATTGTCCAGATACCTTCCCACAAAATCATTGATGTAAGTACGTACGGTAGGCAAACCACCTCCCATATCCGTGGAACCTAGCTTGGTTTTGGTCTGGCTCTCAAAAACCGGCTCCATTACTTTAATTGAGATAGCTGAAATAATTGATTTTCTGATGTCTGAGGCGTCATAATTCTTCCCGAAATAATCGCGGACTGTCTTTACTATGGCCTCACGGAACGCTGCCTGATGTGTCCCACCCTGGGTAGTATGTTGTCCGTTTACGAAAGAATGATATTCCTCGCTATACTGGGTTTTGCTATGGGTCAATGCCACCTCAATATCCTCACCTTTTAAATGGATTACCGGATACAGGAAGTCTTCCTGGCTGTTGGTGTCTTCCAACAGATCCTTAAGCCCATTTTCCGAGTGGTATTTCTCTCCATTAAAAACAATGGTCAATCCCGGATTGAGATACACGTAGTTCTTGAGCATTCGCTCTACGTATTCATTTCGGTATTTATAGTTTTTGAAAATGCTTTGATCCGGTGCAAAACTCACCTGGGTACCTCGACGCTTAGAGCTCTCTTCCAAATTTTCTTCCACCAGGTTACCGGTTTGGAACTCTGCGGATTTGGATTGGCCATCCCGGGTAGATTCCACTTTAAAAAAAGTAGACAAGGCGTTTACGGCCTTCGTCCCCACTCCATTTAATCCTACTGATTTTTTAAAGGCCCGGGTGTCATATTTCCCTCCGGTGTTCATTTTGGAAACCACATCCACCACTTTTCCCAAAGGAATGCCCCGACCATAATCCCGTACTTTCACAATGTTGTCCTTGATAGCAATATCAATGGTCTTGCCAGCGCCCATGACAAACTCATCGATACAGTTATCTATCACCTCTTTTAACAGAATGTAAATACCGTCATCTGCGGAGGAGCCATCCCCCAACTTTCCTATGTACATTCCAGGACGCATACGGATGTGCTCCTTCCAGTCCAGGGAACGAATATTCTCTTCGGTATATTGGGTTTGTGCCATGTAATAGTGGGATTATCCCGTCTAATATAAAATTATGGGGCAAAAATCAAAATGGGACAGCAGGAAAGTAATCAACAAAGAAAACCAATGGATTGTTGATAGTTCTCTCACACATTAAACCGAAAATGCATCACGTCTCCATCTTTTACCACATAGTCCTTGCCTTCCACACGCATTTTACCCGCCTCTTTCACTTTGGCTTCGCTACCGTGGTGAATATACTCTTCAAATGCGATCACCTCGGCACGTATAAAGCCCTTTTCAAAGTCTGTGTGGATCACTCCGGCTGCTTGAGGAGCGGTGAAACCTTTTTGTATCGTCCAGGCCCTTACTTCTTTTTCTCCGGCGGTAAAATACGTTTCCAGTTTGAGAAGCTTGTACGCCCCTCGTATCAATTTGGCCGAACCTGGTTCCGAAAGACCCAGATCCTCTAAGAACAATTGTTGTTCTTCATACGATTCCAGCTCGGCGATATCGGCTTCGGTACCTACCGCCAGATAAATCACCTCGGCATTTTCATCTTTTACCGCTTCCCGAACTTGTTGTACATAAGTATTGCCCTCCACCGCCGCTTTCTCGTCTACATTGCAAACATACATTACCGGCTTATCCGTAATTAATTGCAGGGGTTGTATATACTCCGCCCGATCCTCCAATGCTATTGCGATGGCCCGTGCCGATTTTCCGGATTCCAGCCCCTCTTTCACCGCATTAAGTACAGCTACTTCTTTTTGCGCGTCTTTATTCCCGGTTTTAGCTGCCCTGTTCACTTTATCCAATCGCTTTTCCACACTTTCCAGGTCCCTGAGTTGCAATTCCATATCAATGGTTTCCTTATCCCGAATGGGATCCACTGATCCATCCACATGAACCACATTGTCATTGTCAAAACAGCGAAGTACATGTAAAATAGCATCGGTTTCACGAATATTCCCCAGAAATTGATTGCCCAATCCTTCACCTTTACTGGCCCCTTTGACCAGGCCTGCAATATCTACAATTTCCACAGTAGCCGGCACCACTTGTTGGGGCTTCACCAAGGCTTCAAGCTTTTCCAGGCGATGGTCAGGAACATTGACCACCCCAATATTGGGTTCAATAGTGCAAAAAGGAAAGTTCGCACTTTGTGCTTTGGCATTGGAAAGACAGTTAAACAATGTTGACTTTCCTACGTTGGGTAGTCCTACAATTCCAGCTTTCATAAGTTTAGGAGACTATTGCTGTTAGATCAAAGATTAGCGAGATCCCTTGCTATTTAGGAGTAGAACCATTTGTTATAGTCAACCCATTCCATGAAATCTCAAATCAAATTTTAAGGCAGCAAATATAGGATATTGGTTGAGGTTTTAATGGGTACTACTATTAAAAACCGCTCCACAGGTTGAATATAAAGATAATAATCACGGTAGCTACCCCCAGAATGGCCAGAGCAGACAAAAAACATCCGATCTTCATCCAGATGCCGGTATACGCTTTCTCCTTTTCCATAAAAAACCCGAATCACAGGGATTCGGGTGAAATAATTCCTTTTGTATTAATTATCCGTCCGGATGCATAAAACGTTGCTTCCCCAGGAGTTCTTCTTCGGTTTCTACATGGTCTTCGTCAGGGACGCAACAATCTACCGGGCATACCGCAGCACATTGTGGCTCCTCATGAAAGCCCATACACTCCGTACATTTGTCCGGAGAGATGTAATATACTTCATCACTAACAGGTTCCTGCACCTCATCTGCATTAACCTCTTTGCCATTGGGCAATACTACATTCCCCTTTAGAGAAGTTCCGTCACTGTAGCGCCACTCCTCCGCACCTTCATAAATCGCAGTATTGGGGCATTCGGGTTCGCACGCCCCACAATTTATGCATTCATCGGTTATAATGATAGCCATGATCTTTCCTTTTTCAATGCTTACTTTTACACAAAAATAAATCCTGGCGACATACTCTACAAATATAATGGCACTTTACCCCCGGCATTTGAACATTTTTGTGAAACTAGGTGAATTCCTTAACAATTTTTGTGAAAGTGGAAATACCGCTACGGATGTATGGAGCGGGAAACTTGAAAAAGCTGTTGAACAAGCTCATTTAGAAAATCCCTGGTTCAGCATTGAGAACATCCATCATGTCCTCAAGTATTGGAGCAAGGTGCTCTCCCGGGAAAAAGTTGTACAATGGCTCTCGTCCTATACTTTACCTGAACAGAAAAAACCGAAAAGGATCGCGATAATCATGGCGGGCAATATTCCCCTTGTGGGCTTCCACGATTTTTTATGTGTGTTATTTTCGGGAAATACAGTATTGGTCAAGCTTTCTTCCAACGACAAGGTTTTATTACCCTTTTTGGTGGAATACCTCATGGCTGTGGATGACGGTATTAAAGAATGGATTGCTTTTACCGAAGGAAAACTACAGGATTTTGATGGGGTAATTGCAACGGGGAGCAATAATACAGGACGCTATTTTGAGTACTATTTTAGCGCGTTTCCTCATATTATCCGGAAAAATAGGAATTCCATAGCGGTGTTGACAGGAAAAGAATCCCAGGAGACCTTGTCACTGCTTGGAGAAGATGTTTTTAGGTATTTTGGATTGGGTTGTAGAAGCGTATCCAAACTTTATGTCCCGGAAGGGTATGATTTTGATCTTTTCTTTTCGGCTATTTTACCCTGGAATTCCATTCTTCAAAATCATAAGTACGCCAATAATTACGATTACAATAAGGCGGTATACCTAATGTCCGATTGTAAAATTCTGGACAACGGATTTGTAATTTTAAAAGAGGATAAAGGCATTGCCTCCCCAGTGGGCACCCTCTTCTTTGAGTATTACCGGGACTCCGACGCATTAAAACAACAGTTGCTCCCATCTTCCCATGCCATTCAATGCGTAGTGTCTTATAATTTTTTACCCAATGAAGTGCCGCCCGGTACAGCACAGTCCCCTGAACTTAACGATTATGCCGACGGAATAGACACCCTGGAGTTTTTAATCGATCTGGGGTAAATTATACTACCTCCAATCCATAAAATTTTAAGACCTTTGCCCATTATTTTTTAAGTGATACCAGGCAGAGACAAAAGCGATATACATGAAAAAACATAATTTTAGCGCGGGCCCTTGCATATTGCCGGAACCGGTAATGAAAAAAGCAGCTGAGGCAGTAATTGAACTGGACGGAATGGGGCTTTCCCTTATTGAAATTTCGCATCGCAGCAAGGAGTTTGTGTCCATTATGGAAAGCGCCCGCCATTTGGCGCTGGAACTGTTAGGGTTGGAAAATAAAGGGTATTCGGCGCTATTTCTACAAGGCGGAGCAAGTACTCAATTTTTAACGGTTGCCTATAATCTGTTGGAAAAACGGGCGGGGTACGTAAATACCGGTACCTGGAGTTTAAAGGCTATTAAGGAGGCAAGATTGTTTGGAGAAGTATTGGAAGTAGCTTCCTCACAAGAGGAAAATTTCAATCATATTCCTAAAAACTATGTCATACCGGAAGACCTGGATTACCTTCACCTCACTTCCAACAACACCATATTTGGCACACAAATTAAAAAGTTTCCGGAGATAGCTGTGCCACTGGTCTGTGATATGAGTTCCGATATCTTCTCAAGACAATTGGACTTTTCAAAATTCGACATTATCTATGCGGGAGCCCAAAAGAACATGGGCCCTGCCGGCACTACTTTGATCGTAGTAAAAGAGGATATCTTGGGAAAAGTCTCCAGAAAAATTCCATCTATGTTAGATTACAAGACACACATAGCCAAAGATAGCATGTTCAACACCCCATCCGTGTTTGCGGTATATGTCTCCATGCTCACACTGCAATGGCTAAAGGATTTGGGAGGTATTCCCGCAATTGAGGAGCAGAATGACAAAAAAGCCAAATTGATTTATTCTGAGATTGATCTCAACCCGGTATTCTCAGGCTATGCCAAAAAGGAGGACCGTTCCCTGATGAATGCCACATTTAATATCACCGATGACACTCTAAAAGAAACCTTTGATGAAATGTGCAAGGAGGCGGGTATAAACGGCATAAACGGCCACCGTTCCGTAGGGGGTTACCGGGCGTCTATGTATAATGCACTTCCCATGGAAAGTGTTGGCGTTTTGGTAGACATAATGAGTGAATTGGAACGAAAAGGCTAATTGAAGGACTTACTTAAAATATAACACCTTAAACCAAGGAATGGGGAAAACGAAAATTCTGGCCAACGATGGGATATCCGATGCCGGGAAAGAACTTCTTGAACAGAAGGGATTTGAAGTGTTCACTACAAGGGTGGCGCAGGAACAACTTGCCAATTACATCAACCGGAATGCCATTGAGGTGCTGCTGGTTCGTGGCGCTACAAGCGTGCAGAAGGAGTTATTGGATGCCTGCCCACAACTAAGGCTTATAGGTAGAGCCGGAGTGGGCATGGATAATATTGATGTTTGCTATGCTAAAGACAAGGGTGTACAGGTGATTAACACCCCGGAAGCTTCTGCTACCGCTGTTGCGGAATTGGTTTTTGCGCATTTACTCACCGGGGTTCGATTTTTGCAGGATGCCAACCGGAATATGCCCTTGGATGGCGACACAAGATTTGGCCAATTAAAAAAGTCCTATGCCGGCGCTACAGAGCTTCGGGGAAAAACCCTTGGTATTATAGGTTTTGGAAATATTGGCCAGGAGGTAGCCCGGTTGGCCATTGGCATTGGGATGAAAGTAGTTTTTCATGATCATCATCCTGATGAAAAGTCGGTAGCGCTTTCTTTTTTTGATGGGCAAACCCTACATTTTTCGCTTACCGGAAGTCCTTTGGATCAGGTATTACAGGAATCCGATTTCATCACGCTCCACCTTCCATCCCAGAAAGACTATGTCATTGGAGCTTCTGAAATTGACAAAATGAAAAGCGGAGTGGGTATTATCAATGCCTCAAGGGGCGGCGTCCTGGATGAAGTGGCTTTAGTCAAAGCTTTGGATAGCGGTAAAGTAGGTTTTGCGGGCTTAGATGTATTTGAATCCGAGCCCACTCCTGAGATAAGAGTGTTAATGCATCCCAAAATATCCCTTTCCCCACATGTGGGAGGTTCTACCGTAGAAGCTCAGGAGAGAATTGGAATTGAACTCGCTAAAAAAATCATTAATTCTTTGGAATAATTTGCATCTCCACTGATTTTTAATCCCCACTTTTTGTACATTGTTTGCTCATTCTAAACACTAATACAATGTCAGGATTATTAGATTTAATCAATAGCCCAATAGGCAAACAAATTGTCAGTGGCGTGGCCGGACAAACAGGTCAATCCGAAGGTAAAACCGCGGATGTTTTGGGTATGGCCCTACCCGTACTTATGGGCGCAATGAAAAGAAATGCTTCAACCCCGGGGGGCGCCCAGGGCTTGTATAATGCCCTTTCTTCCAAACATGATGGAGGTATTTTAGATAATCTGGGAGGATTATTCAGCGGCGGAGTGGATCAACAAGTAATAGATGATGGTGCCGGAATTTTGGGTCATGTACTTGGAAGCAAACAACCCCAGGTGGAAAATGCTTTAAGTCAAAAATCGGGCTTAGACGCGGGTTCCATCTCACAAATTCTAAGGGTAGCTGCTCCTATATTACTGGGGTTTTTAGGAAAACAAACCCGACAACAAAACGTAAACAACCCGGATGCGCTTTCCGGACTTCTTGGAGGATTAATGGGGGGTGGAAATACAGCTGATCGGCAACAATCCCTTATCGAGTCGTTTTTAGATTCCGATGGCGACGGCAGCGTATTGGATGACCTGGCCGGTATGGTATTAAACAGTGGCGGTCAGAAAAAAGGAGGCCTTGGAGGCCTGTTAGGCGGCTTATTTGGAAAATAATATTTCATACAAATACAAAGGAAAAAGCCATTTGCGATATGCAAATGGCTTTTTTACTGCTTGGTTTGGGAAATACATCGGGTATTGCCTTATTTTTGGACAATGAATCGCCTTAAGCTTCGATGGGAAATTTCCAAAAACTGGCAATTGCTCTTCCCCATTTTAGGTTTTCTTTCACTGGTTGGAACCTCGTATATGTTCTCCAGACGGCTATTACACCTTTTTTCATGGAACAATACGGGATTTGAATGGCCTTTTACCCTTGGGGTAACTGTGCTGTTGTACTTTGTTATGTTACGCTTTTTCTTATGGTGCTTTAAAAAACTGGAGAACAAATGGGTGGTGGAGTATAAATGGGAAATGATTGCCATCTTCATAGTGTTCGCCATAACAGGCAGTATTTCTGCAAAATTGGCGGAGCCCCTGACCCATTTTATCGGAATTGACAGGGCCACTTCCAGCGGCTGGATCTATTGGCCCATACGCATACTGATCATTTTACCCATTTACCAAATACTATTGGTATTGTTTGGTTGGCTTTTTGGTCAATTTACTTTCTTTTGGGGTTTTGAAAAAAAGATGCTCAAACGCATGGGATTGGCCTTTCTATTTAAATAGACTGAATAAAAATTATGAATTTCTTAACATAATGCTTTGGGTCTAAAGACTTAGCTTTGCTGCTTATGGCAGTGAAAAAGGATTTATACATCTTATTATTGCTGGCTTTGATTGCCTTTAAGGTCTCTTCCGTTGCCATTCACAACCATTTGCATCACAGCCATGACGACGAGCACGAAGACAATTGCGAACTTTGTGAACATGCTCTTTACCATCAAAATGTAGAGTTTTTTGCTCCTGCTGATTTTCCATCAATTAGAGTTGATAACGCACCACATTTTCACCAACAAAAAGATTCTTACAAGAGTGTTTGTGTAGCACCCGTCTTCAACAAAACTCTTTTTGGCAGGCCCCCGCCTTTATTAGCTTAGACTTTTATCTGCATAATCTTCAAGGTTACGATTGATAAAGGAATTAAGAATCCGGGTTCTTTTACCCCTGATAGTCTCTTTTTATTTATCCTTTAAAAGTGGATCTGTATGAAGCCACTGCTTCCCATTTTGTTATTTGCCTTGTTTTGGTCCTCCTTTGTGCTAGGCCAAAACGAATCTTGTGCCTATACCGTTAAAGGGATGGTCCTGGACGCAGTAACGAAAGCGCCCATACCCTATGCTACGGTTCGAGTTGAAGGTATAGAAAAATATGCAACTACTAACGAAGATGGCGCGTTTTTGATCACCGGTTTATGTTCCGAAACCAATACTTTGATCATCGCTTCCCTTGGGTATTCACAATCCAGGCAGGTACATCGGAATGAACAAGGCTCGTTAGCCTCATTTTACTTAACAGAAAAGATTACCGGATTGGACGAAGTGACTGTCCAAGCTGAAAAAAACAAAGTAATAGGTACCGAAACTGTTGCCCAAATTACCCTGAATAAAGCAGAAATTAGTAGTAATCCCACACAATCCTTGGCCGCATCTTTATCAAAAGTTGAAGGAGTGACCTTTGCCTCAACCGGCACCAATGTGCAGTTGCCTGTGATTCATGGGTTGTCGGGGAACCGGATTTTAATTTTAAACAATGGGTTAAAGCATGGCTTTCAAAATTGGGGAACAGAACATGCCCCGGAAATAGACATTAATGCTGCAAATAACATTACAGTAATCAAAGGTGCTGCAGGAGTACGGTTTGGTCCCGAAGCTTTAAGTGGTGTTGTACTTGTTGAACCCAACCCTTTAGTATTAGATAACCCATTGTACGGTACTGCAGGAATAGGGTATCAAACCAACGGCCGTGGGTATAATGCAAATGTAGAAATTGGTCAAGGCACGGAAAAATGGAGCTATTTTGCAAATGGGAGTTATACAAGGATAGGTGATCGTAAAGCACCCGATTACAATCTTAGTAATACGGGGAAGGAAGAAAGCGCATTTGGTTTAGGTGTCCGACATTATCTCAACGATTGGGATTTTAAAATATACTACAGTTTTATAGATCAGGATCTGGGTTTATTGCGTGCATCCTTTGTTGAGAGTTCCGAGGCATTAATTAGAGCCTATAATGCAGATGTGCCGGACTTTACGGATCCATTTACCTATACGGTTAGAGAACCGAATCATATTACACAGCACCACCTTGCCAAAGCAGAAGTAGATTGGAAATATTCTGAAGAAGGTAAACTTAATTTTCGTGCCGGTGTACAATTAAATAAAAGACGCGAATTTGATGTGCGCAGGAACGAAGAGTTTCCTATTATAGATTTGGATTTGCTAACCTATGATTATCAACTGGAATGGGAACACCCCACTTGGAAAGGCATAGATGGGTCCATAGGAGTGCAATATTTTGAACAAAACAATGACAACAATCCAGGTACTTTCAATGTACCTTTTATTCCTAATTATAATGCAAGTAGGTTTAGCGCTTTTATAATTGAAAAAATACAATTTGGCGAAGATACTTTTGAGGTGGGGCTTCGATTAGATACCGAAACCAATGATGTACGTGGGCGTGATAATACGCAAGCTATTTTTAGAGATCGCTATACGTTTACCAATTTCACAACCTCATTAGGCTATCAATGGCAGCTTTCCGGGAACAGTAGTTTTAAAACCAACATAGGTTCGGCCTTTCGTACACCCAATGTAGCAGAGCTTTTTAGTTTCGGGAGACATGGTTCAAGATCGATATTTGGTTTGTTACGATCCGGATTTAATGATGATGGTACACTTAACACTTCTCAAGTTACCCTTTTAGATGAAAGTAGTGTGGAATTAGAAAGGGGGTATAAACTGACCAATGAATTCCGCACGTATAATAACAACAACACACACGTCATCACTACCTATGTGAATTATATAGACAACTTTATATTTTACAGGCCCGTAGGGGTTAGCCGGGGGTTTACAGGGGTTAATCCCACCTTTTATTATGACCAGGCTGATGCGTTGTTTTTAGGTTTGGATTATACGTGGAAAAAAGAGCTCACTAATGATTTATCTGCCACTTACGGCTTGAGTTATCTATGGTCTAGAAATACAGGCCAAGATGAACCTCTAATTAATATAGCACCTATTTCCACCAATCTTGAGTTAGAATGGGATCAAGGCGAGATGTGGATTTTTGATTCCTCAAAATGGACGCTACGCCCAAGCTATACGTTTGAACAATTTCAAGCACCACGAACGGTACCGCTCGAAGATTTAGTGGACGGATCAACAGTAATTACACCAGACTCCGAAATTTTCGATTTTTTGGATGCACCCAATGGCTACTTTTTACTTGACGCATCCTGGGATTTTAAATGGGACAGATTTGGAGGAAGTATTGCTGCTCAAAATCTATTAAATACCAGTTATCGCAATTATTTGAATGAGTTCAGATATTTTGCAGATGAACCCGGGATAAATTTACTTTTCACATTGAATTACCAATTTTAATCCAAAAAAACTATGAAATAAATAAAAATTCCAACTCTAAATGCAACTCAGTTGCAAAAACAGCTTTAAATACAAAATTCAAAAGTACCTTTACATTTATTTTTTAAGCTAAGAACAATTATAAACCATTAAAAAAGAAAAATGAAGACGATTGAACTATTTAAAAATTTACGTTTACTAACCCTTTTATTTGCGGCTATGGCTATAGTAAGTTGTAGCGACGATGACGATGCCCCGGATGAAGAAAACCTTCCCGAAGTTTTCACAAATGTGACGCTTATTTTTACTCCGGAAGGCGGTGGCACAGCAATTACCGCTGAAGCTGAAGATCCGGATGATGCCGGAGCGGCAGATCTGGAAGTGTTAGACGATATTACATTGGCGGCAAACACTACGTATATATTAACCTATACAATTCTGAATGCTTTAGACCCTGATGATGTAGAAGATATTGGTGAGGAAATAGAGGGTGAAGATGACGAGCACCAATTCTTTTTTGAATTTACTGATGGCGCGTTTACCAGCCCTACCGGCGATGGTAATATAGGTGAAGATAATGCTGCCGATCCTATTAATTATCTGGACGAGGATTCTGATGAGCAAGATGGGTCAGGTAACCCCGTTGGTTTAGTAACACGATGGACTACGGGTGCTGCCCAAAATGGAGCTAGTTTTAGAGTAAACTTACAGCACCAACCACTCGTTAAAACGGCCACCTCTACTTCTGAAGATGGCGATACTGATTTTGACTTGGAGTTTGTCCTGAATATTCAGTAATAGTATGTATTAGCCACATACTATTTACCACTCTTTATTTTGTTAATCTGCGTGGTAGATGGTAGTGTTATGTAATAATAATAGTATATTACAGTAGTATACGGGGAGTAGATTGTTTCTGCTCCCTTTTTTCAAATGAGAGGCAATACGGCAAATAAGTGGTTGGGAACAGCACTGGCAACTCTGCTCCTTTTGCAGCTGTCGTATCCTACCATTCATGTTTTCTCTTCCCATTGTTCTCATACCCATTTTGAAGCAACGAGCCATAACTCCCCAATTGATGATACCTGCCCTACCTGCGAGCTGTATGCCAAGTTATTGGGGAAAACCTTTTTTTTATGGCCTATGGTATTCATCCCTTTGGGAATACTAATAGGTAACCTTATTATTGCCAGCAGAACCTATGTTTATGTCTTTGAAAAAGACAACATACATACTCTGAGGGGGCCACCCTATCCCCTGTCTTAACTCCTTCCCTCTCCTTTAAAGGTCAAAGCCTTTGAAAGCTAACGCCATTATCCGTGTAACGTCATTACCCGTTACATCGCGACGAATTGTTTATTTCACTAAAATCATCTTTGTCATGATTATCACAAACAACCTTACAAAAAAATATGGTGAACAAATCGCATTGGATCACCTAAATCTCAATGTTAAAGAAGGCGAAATCTATTGTCTTTTGGGGGCCAACGGTGCCGGAAAAACGACCACCATCAACTTGTTATTAGGGTTTATTACACCCACTTCGGGAAGTGCATTCATCAACCAATTGGATGTGCAGGAAAACCCCAAAGCTACGAAACGTTTTTTGGCCTATATCCCTGAAAACCTGATGTTGTATCCCAACTTAACTGCGGTGGAGAACCTGGACTATTTTTCAGGAATTGCAGGGAAAACCTTGTCCAGGTCAGATTTAAAAATAGTTCTTGAAGAAGCCGGTCTGCAATCGGAGGCTTTTGAAAATCGAATATCCACCTTCTCAAAAGGGATGCGGCAAAAAGTGGGCATCGCTATTGCCCTGGCCAAGGAGGCCAAAGTATTACTGCTGGATGAACCCACTTCGGGATTGGATCCCAAGGCAAGTAATGAATTTGGAGTAGTGCTGCAAAAACTCCGTGAAAAAGGAGTGGCCACATTGATGGCAACCCACGACTTGTTTCGTGCTAAAGAAGTAGCTACCCAGATTGGTATCATGAAAGATGGTCAATTGAAACAACAATTCGCGGGGCATGACATTACGCTTCCCGAACTGGAAAAAGCCTATCTCAGCACCATGGATTATAAAGAACTGGTATCATGATCTCAAAAACATTTGTAAAAGAAACCAAGGAACTGCTTCGTGAAGGCCGGGTACGAATTGCAGTGGTTATCGTCTTATTGCTAACCGGGGTAGCTGTCTGGATCAGTGCCAGGCATTACCAGAATGTCAACGAACAATATGAAGTAGCCAAAACAACGGAGCGGGCGGTATGGGATAATCAAGGCGAAAAGAACCCCCATTCAGCTGCTCATTACGGGACCTATGCTTTCAAACCCAAATATCCTTTATCCCTTGTAGATCAAGGGGTAGACAAATTTGCGGGGACTTCCATCTTTTTAGAAGCCCATAATCGCAATGAAGCACAGTTTAGTGCTGCAGCGGATCAGACCGCTCTGGCACGTTTTGGGGATCTGACTCCGGATTTCATCCTGCTATTCATCATTCCCCTGCTGATCATTCTTTTAGGGTATAACAGTTTTACCAAAGAACGGGAAATGGGAACCCTTACGCTTTTGAAAAGTCAGGGAATTTCTAACTGGAAATGGCTACTGGGAAAATGGATGGCCCTTTTCTTACCCGTGCTCGTAATCACAACAGTTTTGTTTCTCGTAGCGGGTTTACTTCTGGGAAATCTCAGTGATTTTGGGGTGTTCAGTTGGAGTTCCTTATTGATGATGTATTTGGTGTACTTGGGGTATTACATCATTTTTATCAATATTGTTTTGCTGATTTCCTCAAAAATGAAAAAATCAGGGATTTCCTTGGTCGTATCGCTTTGTATATGGATCATTGCTTGTCTGGCGGCACCAAAGGCAGCCAGTAACATTGCCGAAAACAAACACCCCTACCCTACCCGGCAAGAATTTGCCGCTAATGTATTAAAGGATAAAAAGCAGGGACTGGATGGCCATAATCCCTGGAGTAAGGAGACGAAACTATTGGAGGAAGAAGTGCTTCGGGAATACGGTGTGGATAGCCTACACCAATTGCCCTTTAATTTTGACGGGTATCGTATGCAAAAGTCAGAGGAACACGAAGCTGAAGTATACGTGAAGCATTATAATTACCTCAAAGACCAGTATGCCCAGCAGGCCAAGGTGTATAGAGGTTTAGCAGCCATTTCTCCTTATCTGCCCACACGCTTTCTGAGTATGGCCATTGCCAATACCGATTATGCCACGCATTGGGACTTTGCCGATGCCGCAGAAGAGTATCGGGTGGCCACTCAAAAATTCCTGAACGATAATTTTGCGGTGAATTCCGAATATGGCAATTGGTCCTATCAGGCCGATGCCGACTTCTGGAAGGGGCTTCCTGTTTTTGAGTATGACCCCCCTGAACTAAAGACTACGCTGGAAAGCAATGCGTCTAATTTAATGGTAATGGGAGGATGGCTTTTAGGATCTTTTGGATTGCTCTTATTTACTACTAAAAACTTCTGATCATGTTTTCGTACAATTTCAAATATGAACTGAAACAGTTATTACGAAGCCGTTGGATCCAATTACTTAGCATTGTTTTGCTCTTGTTATTTGGCTTTTCCACTTTTAACGGAATACAAAAAGTTGAGAAACGTAAGAAGGACATCACTACCGCACAGGAAGAAGTTAAGGAAAACGATGCAATGATGTTAAAACTATTGGACTCGGTAGAACGTGGCCTGGAAGTCAGTGCCTCGCCATGGACCATTCCCACCAGCCCCATGGCGGTAGGTAATTATCACCCCAGGGTAGCCGCCATGGAACCGCAATCCATGGCTTTTATGGCAACAGGACAAGCGGACCTCTTTACCCATTATGTAAAGCCTACAGTAAGCGGAGATGATTTTGCACTCAATTTTACAGAAATGACCAGTCCGGTACAATTACTCTTTGGTAGTTTTGATCTCGCTTTTGTTATCGTTTATCTGTTGCCCCTGCTCATCATTGCCTTTTCATATAATGTACTTTCTTCCGAAAAAGAGAGCGGCTCCCTACGATTACTGGCGGCACAGCCTATTGGTATTCAAAACTGGGTATTACAAAAACTGGGTTTACGCTTCTTCTGGCTCGCCGTTCTGGTCCTGATTGCGTTAACTGTTGTTTTTTTGGTGCATGGGATCAATCCCTTCGCGCAAGCAGCCGTTTATTTCGGTTTGTTGGGGATAGTCCTGACGTATATGCTCTTTTGGTTTGCCCTGGCTTTTTTGATCAATCTTTGGGTGGGAAGTTCAGCGAAGAATGCGGTGGCCCTATTAGGGCTGTGGGTAGTATTTGTGCTGTTGGTACCATCCGTGCTAAACCAAATGGGTAATACCCTTTATCCCATGCCTTCCCGCACCTTGATGATCAACGAGATGCGAAGTCTGAAAGCAGAGGTTACCGCAAGGCAAGATGAGATACTGGACAATTACCTGAGGGACCATCCGGAATACGCCCTTAACGACACCACACAAACAAGAAGTTTCTGGCACCGCTATATGGCTTCCCAAAGTTTGATCAAAAAAGAGCTATCTCCTGTGGTGGATGCCTACGAAGAACAATTGCAAAAACAGCAGGATTGGGTAGGCCGTTTCAAATGGATCTCCCCGGCGATCATTGCTCAGGAATCCCTGAATCAAATGGCGGGAACCTCTACTCAGGATTATGAAAGTTTCAGGAAGCAGGTAATAGGCTTTGCAGCTTCATGGCGGGAGCATTTTATGCCCTTTTTGTATAACAATCAGAGTTTTTCCCAGCAGGATTATCCCAATCTGCCCAAATTTGTTTATACCAATACCAAGACATCTGTTCAAAACAGGGTATTGCTGATACTCGGGCTTTCCGTATTGGTGTATCTGATTGGAATTCTCATGTATAAACGGCAGACAAAAAACAACCTACTGGCAACCTAGGATGCATCAAAAAAAAATTACATATGTACTTTGTCTATCTGCCCTGACCGTTGTTTTAAGCTATTCGCAAACAAAAGAGGATACGCCTACCGCTACAAGATCCAAACTGGAACAGAAAAGAGAAGGAACCCAAAAGCTGGATTTTCTAGTGGGCGAATGGAAAACCGAGACGTGGTTCTATGGGGACGGAAAGCGGCCGGATAAGCCAGAAAAAGGGACCTATAGTGCTTACTGGACCTTGAACAATACTTTTATAACAGACGATATACTTGCGTTTCACAATGGTGAAACCTATCTCGGCAAAGGGTACCATTCCTATAATCCTGATACCCAACGCTATGAGACCTGGTACTTTGACAGCGATGGTATGGTAGTACGTTATCCCAACGGCAAGTGGGTGGATGAAAACACCCTGGTTTTCAAAGGTAAGGATGTCCATCCCAGTGGGATTGTGGAAAAGCACACGTATTTTCAGATTATTTCTCCTGACGCCTTTGAACTTGTGGAGAAACAGGACTATGGTGATGGTAATGGATTTGTGACGGTTCTCGAGGTAAAATATAAGCGTCTTCGTGAATAGTAATGGTTGAGAAATGAGATGTTTTGTATTTCAAAACTGCCTAAAACCCGTCCTGCTGCTTATCCTTTGTACCGGTCTTAATGGTATCCGTGCGCAGGAGGGTAGAGCAACAGATAACTTCCCTCCACCGGAGATACCGATCACCATTTCAGCAGCAAAAGCTATGGGAAAGCTTACTATTGATGGCCGTTTAGAGGAAGCGGATTGGGAGCGGGCCCAACCTGTCACCGATTTTTTTCGGGTGGAGCCGGTACAGGGAGGTGCAATACAAAATCCTACTGTGGTCCGAATCCTCTATGATGATAAAAACCTGTACGTTGGCGTTTTTGCGTCGGATTCCCTGGGGAAAAAAGGGGTGCGGATGCAGGATCTCCGTCGCGATTTTAACCGGGGAGAAAACGATGTGTTTGGTATCCAAATTGACGCGCAGAATACCAAACAGTATGCGGTTTCTTTCCAAACTACGCCACATGGCAATCAACTGGATCTACAAAGTTTTAATGACAACAATACGGATACAGACTGGAATGCGCTTTGGAGTGTTCGTACCCAACGTACTGACGAGGGATATTATGCCGAATTCGCTATTCCCTTCAAATCTGTCCGTTATGACCCACCAATTGAAGGTATTCCCGTGGAGTGGGGAATCACCTTTTATCGCCTGGCGCGAAAGGATTTTGAGAAAACGGTTTTTCCTGCCATCCCGCAGTCCTTTTCCGAAAACCGTATGGTATATGCCGCCAAACTAACCGGATTGGAAGTTCCGCCGCCCTCTGCGAATATTAGGGTGGAGCCTTACGCGTTGTATCAATACGACGAAAACAAAGAAGGGGACGTTTTAACGGATAGGTTGAATGATCCCAAGGTGGGAGGCGACGTAAAATGGGCCATCAGCCCCAATGCCGTATTGGATTTGACCATTAATACCGATTTTGCCCAGGCCGATGTGGACCGGGCCGTGAACAACCTGGAACGTTTCAATATCTTTTTTCCGGAGCGGCGTCAATTCTTCTTGGAGAACTCGGGGATTTGGGCTGGGGGTGGTAATTCCTGGGTACGTCCCTTTTTCAGCCGTACCATAGGCCTTTCGAATGCGTTTAATGCAGCTCCTGCTCCTTTGGACGCGGGCGCTCGCTATACGGATCGCAATGAAAACCGAACTATTGCCGCCTTAGCGGTCAGACAGCGCGAAACCGACGACAGCCCGGGAAGCACTTTTGGCGTGGCGCGCTACACTCAGAATTACGGTGAGGAAAACAATATTGGGGCCATGGTAACGTATCGAAGGGATGATGTACTGAATAGCTTGAACCTGGAAAGTCAAAATAATACAACCATTTCCATCGATGGGCTTATCCGTCCAAAAGCCGAAATTACCCTTTCCTATCTGTTGTCCTCCTCATTCGATAGTGAAACAGGAGATACTGGTTATGCAGGACGACTGTTCGCAGGATCTCGTACCAACGATTATTATTTAGGATACCTCAATACTTTTGTTAGCGAAGACTATGCCCCGGATATGGGCTTTGTTCGTCAAAAAGACGTTGTCTTTCATAGTCCGGGGGGCTATGCCATCTTACGGCCAAAATGGTTGCCCTTTGTACGCCGTTGGGACCCAGGTGTTTTTTTTAATTATTTCCATGATTTTGAAGATTTTGGGAATTTCCAGCAATCCAATCTCTACATCTTTCCGATCTACACCTGGTTCAAGGATAACAGTTTTTTAGAGGCTTCTTTAAGGCCTACATGGCAAAATATCAATTTTGATTTTGCGCCTTTAGGTCTTGAAATTGAACAAGGAAGGTATAGCTATACCCGATACCTGGTTCGATATAATTCCGATCAATCCAAAAAGCTATCGGGTTCCATTCAGTTTGACTTTGGTAATTTTTATAACGGTACTAGAAATACGGTAATTGCCGGACTGCGTTACGCACCGTTACCCCATGTTTCCCTTACAGCCGATTATGAGCATAACAATATCAATAGCGTTGGGATACTACAGGAAGACCTTGAAACCGATTTATATACTGCTAGTATACGCCTTGCCCTGAATCCCAGGGTGCAGCTTTCTACATTTTACCAATATAACAGCTTTGACGAACAAGGGCGTTGGAACATCCGGTTCAGTTGGGAGTATATGCCCTTGTCCTTTGTTTACCTGGTGTTTAACGATACCCAAACCGAGATCTTTGACCCGGTGCAGCGAAGTATGCAATTCATAAGTAAGATTACATTTTTAAAGCAGTTTTAATAAAGCAAACCAGAAGTATAAAATCTTTTATAGCACTATGGTCCAAGAAAATCAAAGTGGTCGGTGGAAAGGGAAGCAACCCCAATAGAATGGCTATAATAACACGATATTTGCTTATTCTGAACAAGTAAGAGATAAGCTGAAGTTAACTTTTACGATTTATGCAATACCACCTTTACTGCTATGGAATTCAGGGTGTTTATCAAAAACACCACGGTGGTAAAGCATTATAATATAGAAAACCAAAACTATGAAGTCCTCCAGAAGATCCTTCTTTAAAAAGACCGCCCTGGCAACAACTGGATTGGGTATTTTACCTATAATGGTAAAACCACAGTCGCTATCATTCAACTGGGATAGTGATACAATGATCAACCCCTGGATAGAGCTTTCAGCCAAAGCGTACCTTAATAATGCCGCGCTAATCGCAAAAATGGCACAAGGGAAACCCATTCTGGCAGTCCTCAAAAACAACGCGTATGGCCTGGGAGATGTTCAAGTAGCCAAAATTTTGGACAACAGCCCATATATACATGGATTCGCCCTTGTGAAGGATACCCGTTGTATAGCGCTTAGAGAAGCCGGTATAAAAAAACCTATTGTACTCATGGGGGATTTCTCCGATTCCCTTGGCCAAAAGCTCTTAAAAGAAGAAATTACCTTAAGTGCCTTTTCCAAAGAATCCTGTAAAAAAATAGCGGCTTTGCCTATTGATGAGACGCGAAAGGTAAAAGTGCAGCTTTATGTGGATACTGGCCTGGGGCGTATGGGTATGCCCTATGACCAACCACTTGACTGGATACAGACCTTGACCAGGAACCCACAAATAACAATTACCGGGCTGTTCTCAACACTAACATCACCCATAGATTTTGCCAAAGAACAGCTCAAACGTTTTCAGTTGTTCAAGGAGCAATTAGCCGCTATGGGCGTTTCTGTAAAAAACACTCACATTGCCCCGTCGTTATCATTATTGCAGCTACAGGAGTCCCACTTGTCCATGGTAAGACCGGGAATTTTGTTACACGGATCTTTCCCCCAAGCCGTTATGTCGCAAGCCAAAGCATACCCGTTACAACCGACTTTCAGATTAAGGGCCCGTATTATTCGCCTGGAACGACTTAAAAAAGGAGATACGATCGGCTTTTCCAGGTTTTATGAAGTAAAACAGGAGGAATGGATAGCTACCCTGCCTATAGGCTGGGCTGATGGTTATGCCAGTTCCGCTGAAAATGGCGCTAAAGTACTCATAGGTAGCAAATTGTTCACAGTAGTGAATGTAAATGCCAGTCACTGTAATGTGGTTATTGGAGAAGAGCGGCAGGTGGCCGTCGGAGATATCGCTACCTTGATAGGACCGGATGCTCCGGAAATCACCCCTGAAGGATTTAGCCACCTAATTGATGGTCACAACTACCTACAAATTAATTACAAAGAATCCCTGCCAAAATATGTTTTCGATGAGTTCGTTTAAACCCGTAATCCTTTGCTTTTTCTTGTTTTGGAGTGTGTTTGCCCATACCCAAGGAGAGTTTATTACCGCAGGAAAGGACAGTATTGCCATCTACATGGAAGATCAAGGTAAGGGTCAACCCCTACTTTTTATTCCGGGTTGGACCATGACCTCACAATTTTTTCTAAAACAAAAGGAATATTTCAGCAAGAAGTATCGATATATCTCCTACGACCCCAGAAGTCATGGGAAATCAGATAAGACAACCAACTATAACACCTACAAAAATCATGCTGTTGAGTTGCACGATATCATCCGAAAGAAGGACTTGAAAAATGTGGTTTTGGTGGGATGGTCAAGTGGTTGTGCCACTATTTATGAATATATAAAAGCATATGGAATAGAAAACCTGAGTCATCTGGTGTTTATCGATGAGCCCCCAAAATGGATAGGAAATACTAATGAAGAATGGGTATACGGCACATTTGATGGTTACCGGGGTAGCTTAAAGAGTTTAGTTGATAATCGAAAGGACTATGCTTTGGGTACGGCCAACTGGATGACACAACAAGATCTGGACAGTGAAGAAGCCCATTGGATGGTGAATCAAATGCTAATGACCCCAAATGATGCCGCATTAAGTCTATATATCGATGGGATGATAAGCGATTACAATGCAGTAGTAAAAAGTCTAAATGAAAAGATCCCGATGCTTTTTATGGTACGTGAATCCTGGTACAGATCATCGGATAAGTGGCTAAAAGAGCATGTCCCAAATGCTGAGGTAGTGTCCATACCCAGTCATGCTGCTTTCTGGGAAGCTCCTGAAAAATTCAATCTAAAAGTGGAGTCTTTCATTACCAACCATTAATTCGGTGCTCAATGTTCTAGTATATTGGTCATAGCATAGATTTCGTCAATTAAGGGAGTGGTCATCTGGCTGTCACCACTTCCAAGATTTACCGAAGTTATTACCGCCTCCCCAATAATATGTCTACCCTTCAACTTTCCATTGGCCTCCTGGTGGATCCCTTCAATGGGATATTTTTTTAACATTTCAGCCAGCACCGCATCTGCATAAGAGGTTTTTAACCCCCAAATCGCATGAAGAATTAAAGGTTCTCCATTGGGCGCTTCGCCCACGTATAACATATTGTGCCCCTTTTTTCTCAAAATGGTGAAAAATGGGACTCCCTTTTCCTTAATCAGCCTAATTTTTTCATCCGCAGAGCCGCTTAGATCATATGTATACCCTACCCTGATTTGATCTTTGGAATCCCTGGGCAACCCAATCTTATAGGTACTAAACAAATCGCGAATCATTGAGGAGCAATCCCGATTCTCCAAATATCCCCCCCAACCATATGGCCTGCCGATCAGGTTAGCCACCAGCTTTTTAAGGCTATGCTCATTAATTTTAAGATCATTCAGGGCCACTTCACTTTTAGCTACCTCAGCTTTCAGGACCTTCGCATTCTGGTTTTCATTCGCACTAACATAATAGACCGTAATTTTATCCGTATTATTCGGACTTTCCTCATAAGGTAACAGCATCCCCATCTTGGCATTTACGGCGTAATTGGATATCTCATTTTGCAAATTGAGCTCATCCGAAATAGGTAGGCAGTAATTTCCCGTTAACCACTGTTTAATAAAATCTTGATCCGCAATAGCAAGATCATGCATGGATACCCAACCCTTGTAAAAAGAACTAATCACATAACACCATTGCCTATCCCTTGTGATGTGTGCAATGAAGACCGGGGTATTTGCCCATGCTATTGTTTCTTGAAAATAATCAAAGGGATAGCCTTCACCGGCTTTTGAATACCTGTCAAAGCCCGGTTTATGTGTTGGAACCCTTCTAAGATTGGTGTGGGAGGTTACTATTCCCCTTTTTAGAAAATTAGGAAAATCTTTAGGGTTTGCATTAGTAACAATTTCCTCTTTTTGCCACTTCTTGTGTTGTTGTTTATTCTCCCCATACCATTCATCTTCATTTAGGTACTTTTCTAAGTAAGACAGGTCTTTTCCCGGAAATGATTCCAGAGTGGTGGGCAAATCCTCCGGATTCATTTTCCAGGGAGTAAAAAAGGTATCAATGAATTCGTTTTGCAGTGAATCGGGAACCAGAACATCCCTGTCGGGATACTCCAAACGATCGTAAGTATAGGTATCCATTTGAATGGTCAATTCTTCCTTATCCGAACTTTTGCAAGCAAAGAATCCAAAACAGCCGGAAACTATTACAATTAAAATAGGTCGCATGTTGCTATGCTTTTGGTGAATCAAAGGTAACATTCAGCTACTTTACTTTTTACATTAAGAGAGATTCTCCTCACTTTCCATCAACATAGCACTGATGCCCACAAGGATACGGGCTCGCCATACGCTTCAAAATCCGAAAGCTTTTGCAAGGTGGCACTTCCAAGTACCAACTAACAATCGGATTGGCCAATGAAAAGGCGCGTTCCGGTCTATTTCATAGGAAGCAGGAAAACCGGGAAAGCTTGCCAGCTTGGCATAGCTCAAAGAAGGCTCTTCGTAACAAAAATCCTGGTTATCTCAATGACACAGATCTATTACACATGTCGTTTAACAACTCCAAGAAATTAATATTGCTATTTTTAGGATACCTTAACAGCTACAATTTATGAAACAGTTTTTCCTTTACCCCTTGCTGATTTTCATAGTTTTCCCTTTGGGAAATTTGACCGCTCAACGCAAAAAAAGCAGCAAGATCCCCACTGAAAACTATCCCGAGTCTTTATACAACTCCATTCAATGGCGTCTGCTAGGCCCATTTAGGGGAGGCCGTGCAGGAACGGTCTCGGGAGTACTGCACAATCCGAACCTTTACTACATGGGAACAGCAGGTGGAGGGGTCTGGAAAACTACCGATGCGGGCAGTACATGGGGCTGTATTTCTGATGGCTATTTTGGAGGGTCAATCGGTGCTTTGGCAGTTTCAGAATCGGACCCCAATGTTATCTATGTTGGTGAAGGAGAGCAGACCCTCAGGGGAAATGTGTCCTCAGGGAATGGTATCTGGAAAAGTCTTGATGCAGGAGAAACCTGGAAATTCATAGGGCTAGAAGGGTCTGAACATATTTCAAGAATTCGAATACACCCTACCAATCCTGACCTTGTTTATGTGGCTGCCATCGGTAATCTTTGGAAGCCCAACAAAACCCGCGGGGTCTATCGCTCCAAGGACGGAGGTGAAAGCTGGGAAAAAATACTTTATGAAAGTGATAAGGCGGGGGCCGGGGATTTGATACTGGACCCCAACAATCCGAGAATTATCTATGCGGCCACCTGGGAGATGAAGCGAAACGGGTACCGAATGGACAGTGGAGGACCTGATAGTAAACTATACAAAAGTACCGATGGTGGCGATACCTGGACCGATATTTCCAAATACAACGGCTTGCCCAAAGGGGTCTGGGGTATTGTGGGTATAGCGATTTCCCCTGTTGATTCTAACAGAGTTTGGGCGATTATCGAAGCGGAAAATGGCGGTGTTTTCCGATCGGATGATGCAGGTAAAAACTGGAAAAAAATAAACGAGAACAGGGCTTTGCGACAAAGGGCCTGGTATTACAGCCGGATTTATGCAGATACGCAGAATAAGGACAAGGTCTACGTGATGAATGTTAGCTATGGAGTGTCCACTGACGGTGGCAGGACATTTACCTTAAAGAATGCGCCACATGGAGACCATCACGATCTTTGGATCGACCCCAGTAACAATAAGCGGATGGTGATTGCCGATGATGGCGGTGCCCAGGTTTCCAATGATGGTGGGGAGAATTGGTCCACCTATTATAATCAACCTACAGCACAGTTTTACAGGGTTACCACGGACCATACTTTTCCCTATAGAATATACGGGGCACAACAAGACAACAGTACTGTTCGCATCTACCATCGCACCCCGGGATCGAGTATCACGGAAAGGGACTGGGAAGCAACGGCTGGTGGCGAAAGTGCGCACCTTGCTCCGGACCCAAAGAACAATGATGTGGTCTACGGAGGAACGTATAAAGGCTATATGATGCGCCGGGACCATTCCGTTGATCAAACCCGTTCCATCAATATCTGGCCGGACAACCCTGCCGGTTCAGGTGCCAAGGTCATGAAATATCGTTTTAACTGGAACTTTCCCGTCAAATTCAGCATACATGATACCAACAAGTTGTATGCGGGATCAAATTTTTTACATATAACTACCAATGAAGGCCAAACCTGGCAAACTATTTCACCGGATCTTACCCGGGGGTTAGCCGAAACCATACAGTCTTCCGGTGGTCCGATTACCCAGGACAATACCGGAGCAGAATTCTATTCCAATCTCTTTGCGATCAATGAATCTCCTTTGGAGCCGGGTGTTATTTGGGTAGGAAGCGACGATGGGCTACTGCATATTACAAGGGACAATGGTGAAAACTGGGAGAATATTACTCCTCCTTCCAGTATTAGTCCCAAACTTAATATGATCAACTGTATTGATCCCAGTCCGTTTCAAAACGGTACGGCCTACGTGGCCGCTACTTCGTATAAGTTCGGGGATTATACGCCCTACCTGTACAAGACTTCGGACTATGGTAAAACCTGGAAGGTAATTACCAAAGGGATCAAAAGCAATCACTATACAAGGGCCATCCGTTCGGATAAAGTTCGGGAAGGACTGTTGTACGCCGGAACAGAATGGGGTATGTATGTTTCTTTTGATGATGGCAATAGTTGGTCCCCTTTTCAACTCAACCTACCGATAACCTCTATTCGCGATCTTCATGTAAGGGACAACGACTTGATCGCAGCTACGCATGGCCGTAGTTTTTGGATGATCGATGACCTTACGCCACTCCATCAACTGTCCGAGGACATTGCCGGAAGTCAATGTTATTTGTATAAACCTGACCAGGCCTATCGAATGCAACAATCCGGAGGATGGCGAAAACCGAATACCCAATTGGTCGGTGAGAATCATCCGAATGGCGCGATCATCAATTTTTACATAAAAGACAGTCAAAAAAGGGATAGGGTTTCCATAGAGATTTTGGAATTAGACGGCACATTGATCCAGCGTTTTTCAAATGTGGCCAAGGAGGACAAATTGAATCCCGAAGCGGATAAACCTCTAAAAGTCAAATCGGGTGGGAACCGATTGATTTGGAACATGCGCTACCCGGGATATAAAACCTTTAAAGGCATGGTGTTTTATTCCTCACCGAATATTGGGCCCAAAGCGGTTCCGGGGGACTATAAAGTACGATTGAATTACAACGGACAAACTTCGGAACAGATCCTAACCATTGTTAAGGATCCCAGAATGCCCAATTCAGCGCGTGATTATCAAAAACAATTTGATTTTCTGATCAAAGTAAGGGATCAGGTGAGCAGGGCGAATACCGCAATTATTGAGATTAGAACCGTTAAAAAGGACCTGGACTATATCAAGGGAAAGCCGGAGTTGAAAAAGAGTTTAAGAGACATGATCTCGGACTTTGAATCGAAATTAGATGGTATTGAAAATACTATCCATATGACCAAGAATCAAAGTCGACAAGATCCCTTGAATCACGGTATTCGAATTAATAACCGCCTGGCATTTTTGATGACAGACTCCCAACGCGGTGATTATCCCCCCACGGATCAAGCGGAGGAGTTTTTTGCAGAAGTTACCCAGGAGTTAGATAAAGAGATTAGCGACCTAAATCAATTGATGGGCGACTACATTTCAGAAATCAATGAACAGGTATCTGAAAACAAAATAGCAATACTATCAACTACCGAAGAATAAAACGGTACCTGGTAAAACAAAAAAGTGCTTGACTCCCTCCAATGCACTAGCTCGGAGGGTATCCCTGGGGAAAGCCTAAAACCACCCTTCCGGTTAGTCGTAAAATAAACTTTTTGTTGAAAATGAATACTTTTTACCGTTTTCCAACCCACCGGTATCCAGTTGGTGACCATGGTGATTATCAAAATAACGAACTTCCATCTTGTGATATCCCTTCTCCAGATAGATGCTCCCGTCCATCTGTCGCACAGAGTGATCACCATCGTTGTCCACAACCATAATATCATTGATCAACAATTGGGAACCATCATCTGAACGGGTAAAGAAATTATAGACCTTGCTATGCGCAGCGTAATAATAGCAATCAAAGACCAGGCCCCATGAATCTTCCCTTTTATTAAGTCCCTGGATCTTGAAATTTTTCACCACTCCTTTTGATAAGGAACGAAGCGTCTTAAAATTAGGTAACTTCTCCCACTCCCCTTCGTAGTATTCATATCGAACCCCTTGTTTTAACTTCCCAACTTTCAATGCTTTTGATATGGGAACATGAACTATTTTTCGGGTCAACACCCTACTAGTATTTCCATTTTGATCAACTGCGATGGCGTTTACCGTAGTTGTTTTTTTAATCGCTACAAGCTCAGTGTATTTTTTGGATTTTTTTGTCGGACGACTTCCATCAAGAGTGTAGTGTATATCCAAATTATCAAAGCCGCCTTCCAGTGAAAATGAGGTTTGCCCAAAGAAGCTGTCATCTGCTACTTTTAAGATCGGAGCTGGTGGTTGAACAACAAGTATATGGTCTTCTTTTGTCATTTGAAACGTATCAAACAAACGCCCTTCGATATCAATCGCCTTAAAAACTATCGTCTTGTCAAAAACGGCAAACGTACAATAGTGGTGAACGGGGCGCTGCTCCAGACTAAACCAGTTTCGCGTTGGTGCGAACCCTTCAATAGATCCTCCGGCTCCACCCGAATTTATATAGACCACACCATTTTCCTGGTCGACCATATTGTTCTTTATGGGCCAGGTACGTTCATACATATGAACATGACCGTACAGGCAAAAATCCAACCCATAGCGCTCGTATAAGGGAACCAGGTCCCGGATAGCCATCACACCATAGGTGGACAAGCCTTTATAGGTATCTCCATTGTCATTCTCTTCCGAACTATAAGGAGGGTGATGGTGCATCGTTATCTTCCAGGTAGCAGTCGATTTTGCCAAAGCTTGTTCCAGCCAATTATACTGTTCTGAATTTTCAGTCACATCGCGATTGGTGTCTATTACGAAAAACTCGGCATTACCGTAAGTGAAGGAATAATAATACTCCGGGTTCGGGTTCGCCATATACTGGTAATAGTATTCTGAATCGTTTTCATGGTTTCCCAGGGCCGAATACATTGGAATGCGGCTCATTAACGTATACCCTTCAGGCAAGAACTGTTCGGTCCAATCGGTGACCCGCAACCCGTCATCTACCAAGTCCCCAACATGGACCACGAAATTCGGCCTGCTGTTCCATACCCGTTCCGAAATTCGGCTCCATACAATGGTATCTTTCCTGTTTCTTTGGGAATCGCCCACCAAAGCAAAGGAAAAGGCAGTTCGGTCTTTTACGTTTGTTTTAAAAGTAGACACCTTGCTCTGGAACATATTTCCATTTTCAGCAATAATGTCAACCGTCCAGAAATAGTTGGTTTCAACCTCCAAACCCACAAGTTCTATTTCGTGCATGGTCCTTAAATCATCATCGGAAACACGTAATGACAAATTGGGGGCTTTTGCATCGGGCAATGCATTACCGTACCGCACAACGGCCTTAGTGGGCTGTTCGGTTTCAAATAAAATACGCATACTCGTTTTAGTAGCATACTGCAGATAGGGTTTCACCTTGAATTCCTGTGCGTTTAACTTGAGAAACATAACGCCTAAAACAAGGAATGCTACTAGATTCTTTTTCATGGATCAATAGATTTTAGCGATGAATTCTCAAGGTTAAATTTATTATTTGTAAATTTTATTTACTTATACTAAATATTATCATTGTGTTAATCCCGGGAGTGCCGGCATTGTTGTTTGTCAACCCCATCCCCTATTTGCCATCATCATTTTTATTATTTTAGAAACCCATAACAGCTTACTATGAGACATTTTTATCCTTACTTTTTTTACTTCTTATTCTTTATACAATATGCCATTGCCCAGGACCGAATTACCGGAGAGCCCTTTGCCACCCGTTCGGAAGTGTTGGGTCAAAACGGAATGGTGGCCACCAGCCACCCGCTGGCGACCCAAATTGGGTTGGACATCCTTAAAAGTGGAGGGAATGCGATTGACGCTGCCATTGGGGCAAATGCAGCATTGGGCCTTATGGAACCCACAGGATGTGGTATTGGAGGTGATCTCTTTGCTATTGTTTGGGACGGAAAGACCAAAAAGCTGTACGGCTTAAATGCCAGTGGACGTTCGCCCGGCAACCTTACGCTGGAATATTTTGAAAAAGAAGGTATGGAGAAAATTCCATCGCATGGACCGCTACCTGTCAGTGTTCCGGGGGCAGTAGACGGATGGTTTGAACTCCATAAAAAATTCGGGTCAAAACCCATGACGGAAATTCTGGCTCCGGCCATTGACTACGCTGAAAAAGGCTTTCCCCTAACGGAGTTGATCGCCTGGTACATGCAACGCTCTGTTCCCTTTTTTGAGTCCAAAGGGTTTCCGAATATCCAGGATACCTATAAATCACAGAATGGCGGAAAACTGCCTGATGAAGGGGAGATTTATAAAAATCCCTATCTGGCCAATACCTATCGAAAAATTGCTGAAGGGGGACGGGACGTTTTCTACAAGGGCGATATTGCTAAGACCATTGGAAAATTTATCAGGGAACAAGGAGGTTTTCTCTCGGCCAAAGATCTTGCTGCACATCGATCCGAATGGGTGGAACCGGTAGCTATTAATTACAGAGGATATGATGTTTGGGAATTGCCTCCCAATGGTCAGGGCATTGCCGCACTTCAAATGTTGCAAATACTGGAAGGCTACGACTTTTCCAATATTGAATTTGGAAGTACCCAACACCTGCACTTTTTTACCGAAGCCAAGAAATTGGCCTTTGAGGATCGTGCCAAATATTATGCGGATATGGATTTCTTTGATGTTCCTGTCGAGCAATTGCTTTCAGATGACTATGCGGAAACAAGGAGGGAGCAAATTGGTGAGCGCGCAGGAAAGTATGCCGCCGGAGAAATTTCAGTTGGAGAGACCATTTACATGACGGCTGCGGATAACGAGGGTACAATGATATCCCTGATCCAAAGCAATTACCGTGGTATGGGTTCCGGAATGGCACCGCCAAAATTAGGTTTTATGCTGCAAGACCGTGGTGAATTGTTTAGCCTAAAGAGAGGGCAGGCCAATACTTACGAACCCGGGAAACGCCCTTTTCATACCATTATCCCGGCTTTCATAACAAAAGACGGCAAGCCTTATGTCAGTTTTGGGGTCATGGGAGGTGATTTTCAACCGATGGGACATACGCAAATTGTAATGAACCTTGTGGATTTTGGAATGAATTTGCAAGAAGCCGGGGATGCTCCCCGTTGGGACCATACCGGTGGGGCTACCCCTATGGGAAGGACAACCGGAAATACTGGCTTGATACGAACGGAATCCGGCATCCCGTACACTACTATCCGGGGGCTTATGGATAAAGGGCACAGAATGGGTACTGCCCGTGGCATCTATGGAGGCTACCAGGCCATATTATGGGATGATAAAAACAAGGTATATCACGGCGCATCAGAAAGTCGGAAAGACGGGCAGGCAGCGGGGTATTAAGAAAATAAGACGTATGCGATCCAAAAAAGACCCTCCGGAAAGTATAATTCCTAAAAGTGGTTTATTAGGCGGCAGCTTGTTCCCTTTCCATCGCGAGAAAATGGGTAACCTCTTTGTTATCATTGAATAATGGCAACACCTCAATTTGGCAAATATACTCTTCACCGTTCTTTCGATAGTTCATAAGCGCTTTGGAGAACCTTTTTTGCTGCACCAGCAAATTACGTATTTCCTTTTTTGCTTTTTGGGAGGTTTTCTTACCCTGTAGGAATGTAGGTCGCTTTCCAATGGCAAAATGTTTGGAATAACCTGTCATTTCATGAAATCCGTTGTTCACCCAAATGATGTTCCTTTCCAAATCGGTAACCACTAAAGCCTGATAAGAAACCGATTGCAATGTTTTGACAACCGAGAGTTCTAAATCCCGATTCAAAACACCCTTTAACTCCAACAGGTCATTTTCAAGTTTTAACTTTCTGCACAGTGAATGGAAGTTATCGAGGTAAAAATCAAGACTTTGTATAGGTGATAGGTACCTTTTTCTTTTGTTTGCCATAGATTCTTTCTTAGAGTTACTTCTAAATTGATTTTAAAGGTAACAGCTGTTTATTCAAAAGAGTATGTATGAGATTAGTCATCATTTAAAACATAAATGCAACTCGGTTGCATTTATCTTCGTTTTCCTATACTTTTACCGTTTAGCGGTTTTAGCGTTTTTTTACCAATGTTCTATAAGTGAATAGTCGTAACCATTGAAAAAGGGAAATGAAACGAACATGAATTTTTTTAATCAAAAATTCACTCGGTGGGATGATTAAAATAAATTCATGAGAGAACGAGTGCAACGAGTGGTCGCATCGGTTCTTAAATTTTTAAGTATCCTATTATCAAATAGTTAAAAATTTTAAACAGATGAAAAACAACAACAAATTACCTGTAACGGTTCTTAGTGGGTTTCTGGGAGCCGGAAAGACCACATTGCTTAACCATGTTTTGCACAACAAAGAAGGCTTAAAAGTAGCGGTGATTGTTAACGATATGAGCGAGGTTAACGTGGATGCGGAATTGGTAAAAAGCGAAAACACCCTTTCTCGTACGGAGGAAAAACTGGTGGAAATGAGCAACGGATGCATCTGCTGCACCCTAAGGGAAGATTTGATGGTGGAAGTAGAACGCCTGGCTAAGGAAAACCGGTTTGACTATCTGCTTATTGAAAGTACGGGCATTAGTGAGCCCATACCGGTTGCGCAAACCTTCTCTTTTGTAGACGAGGAAAACAATATTGACCTTTCCCGCTTTAGCTATGTGGATACTATGGTAACCGTAGTGGACGCTTTTAACTTTTTCAAAGATTTTGGTAGCCCCGAAACTTTGATGGACAGGGATCTTACCGATATCGAGGGGGATTACCGGACTATTGTTAACTTATTGACCGACCAGATCGAGTTTGCCAATGTTATTGTTCTTAACAAAACAGACCTGGTTTCTGAAGCGCAGTTGGGCATTTTGGGTGCAACGCTTACCAAGCTTAATCCGTCCGCCCGGATCATTACATCCAGCTTTGGCAAAATAAGTCCCAAGGCCGTACTCAACACTGGTCTCTTTGATTTTGAAGAAGCGGAACAAAGCGCCGGTTGGATAGAAGAATTGAATAAGGATGAACATACTCCTGAGACCGAAGAGTACGGGATAAGTTCTTTTGTATATCGTAGTAAAAAACCTTTTGATCCGGAGCGTTTTTGGCAGTATGTGCAGTATCGATTTCCAAATACCGTCATTCGTAGCAAAGGATTGTTTTGGATAGCTTCACGTCCTGAACAGGCTTTGATATGGGGCCAGGCTGGAGGTTCGTTGAGAGCTGACAGTGCAGGGGTTTGGTGGAGCAGCATGCCTTTTCAAAAGCGTGCACAATATTTGGCGTTTTTGGAAAATCAAGAGGAAATTGAAGAAGAATGGGACAAAACCTTTGGCGATAGAAAAAACGAGATTGTATTCATTGGCCAAGGTATGGACGAAGAACGGATGCGAGCTGACCTAGACGCTTGTTTAACCACAATTAAAGAACTTGAATCTCAAAAATGGCTACAAGGGTATGATGATGAATGGCCTGTTGAGCGGGCTTATCCCATAGTGTAAGCAACCTCCCGTTACATTTAAGATGAATCGCATACAATTTCTAAGAAATATTTTGGGCTTTGGTTTGCTTTCAACCCTGGGCTGTCGAATGGATAATAGCAAAACAGCGCCCCCTGCCGAATCGGCGAAAGCCGGTTTAATCACGGGTAAAGAAACTACAGATAAACTGAGGAAAGAACTTATAGCGGCCTGGCATCGTTCTGAAATCATGACCATGACCAATGTGAAACAGATGCCCCCTGAATATTTTATCTTTAAATACACTGATGAAGCCATGACGTTTTCCGAGCAATGGCGCCACTGTGTTATCTTTACGTGTGGACAGTTGGCTGGCCGGGCAGGAATAAAAAATCCCTATGAAGGGATAAAACTTCCGGTACAGATGTCCAGGGACCATGTTATCAAGGAACTGGAAAATATGTACGCTTTTGTTCGACAATCCATAAAAGAGCTTTCGGATGATGTCCTCCTCTCGGATTGTGATTTTGCAGGGGAAACAATTCCGATGTGGCGGTTGTTTTATGCTCTGGAAAACCATATCATTCACCACCGGGGGCAATGTGTCGTATACTTGCGTCTGAAAGGAGTGATCCCAAAAGGGTATTATGGATGGTAATTACCAGGAAGAAGCTAAACAAATAGTAAATTAAAATAACCACTTAAAACTGTACCAATGCTACAAAGAAAATTTGCAGAAATAGTAAAAACCTACTTTCCGGAGGCCATGGATGCCAAGGATACTTCCATTCATTACCTCGGAAAAATGCAACTAGAGCATAATATTGATATCTCCAAAGTATTGATGGCAACATCCGTATGTTCAGATGATATCAATGTACCTTCCACAACCTTCTTCAATGTCCTGTTCGGTCCGTTCATCATGGGGGGATTGGGTGGATTACCTTTCGCCGGGCAAACCGGTATGACTGCTTTTGCCCACCATATTCCCGATGAAGGGAGCGCATTTATCTTTTATGGCCCACATATAGGGATTACGATTCATGGCGATTTGGGCAAGATGTACCGACCGCGCCAGGAGCATACCGGTAACTCCTGTGGTGCCCTTATGCTGGCGTTGAAACGGTTCCAGGATGATACTTATACACCCGTATTGAATGATGATGATTATCAACAAATGAAACTCGAGGAAAGCTTGCTTCCTTACAGAGCAAAAATATTGGAAAGTGAAAATAGAGAAAAAGCGATTACAGAAGCGACCTACGAAATCATTGATAAAAAGGTTCGCAAGCATTTAAAGTCATGTAAAGCTGAATTTCCGGTTGATACCGTTACCTTGTTGGGAGGGATCATTATCAATACGGATTATGGATTGGACGACTACTTTGATGCCAGACATTTTGAAGTAATAGATGTCAAGAGTTTATAGCTAAGATGATCATCCGAAGGAATTGGTAGCAGTGCAAAACTCCTGTTTCATTGCTATTGAGGGTACCTTAGGAAAAGGTATTCGTTAAACTAATGTTCAAAAAAGGGAATCATTCCAAATTCCTTTTTTTGGAAACACTTACATCGGTTTTCTTAAATTCGCAAGGTCTCTAACACCGGGACCGCTTGTTTTTTAAGAATTGATTCCTAAAACGGAAAGATCATAGATTTCCATTATCCTTAAATGACTACATCAAAGTCTAAAACCAAATCTTTTTTTAGCCGTATACCGCATGCCATAAGCATGTTGTTTTCCATAATTGTCCTGGTGACCCTGTTAACCTACCTCCTCCCCGCCGGAACGTATGAACGGGTTGTAGTGGACGGCCGAAATACCGTGGTTCCCAATTCGTACAAAACAATTTCCGCCACACCCGTTGGATTTCTGGATATGTTCAAAGCCATACCGTTAGGATTCAAAGCGGCAGTAGAGATTATATTTATTGTCCTGGCAGGAGGTATCATGTTTGGCTTTATGGAAAAATCGAAAGCCGTAGAAAATGCCGTCGGTACACTCGTTAAAAAGCTGGGCCTAAAAAACAAACACCTCATAATTGTCATCATGACTTTTATCTACGGGCTACTTGGTGTTGCAGTGGGGTACGAAAACAATATTGCCATGGTACCCATAGCCGCAGTACTCAGTCTTGCACTGGGTGGGGATCTGATTTTGGCCGCCGGTATTTCGGTAGGAGCCATGACCATTGGATTCGGATTATCGCCAATCAATCCTTATACCGTTGGCACCGGACATAAGATCGCTGAACTGCCCATGTTTTCCGGAGCGGTACTGCGAAGCATACTTTGTCTCACAGCCTTGAGTATAATGGCCTATTATAATGTGAGGTACTTCAAAAGGATCATGTTACAGCCGCAAAAGAGTCTTGGCCATGGTCTCAATACAACAGAATTGACCTTATCGAGACCCATTCAGGAATATCAATTGACCGGAAATAACCGGATGGTCCTTGCCATTTTTATAGCGGGTCTTTTGGCGGTTTTATATGGCGTATTTAACTTGAATTGGTACATTAATGAGCTTTCGGCGGTATTCCTGATCATTGCTTTTTTATCAGGTTTGGTATCGCGAATGAGCGCTACAGCTATGAGCGAGACCGTATTAAAAGCAGTGAGTATCGCTGCGCCCGGAGCCTTTATGGTAGGTTTTGCGACCTCTATAAAAGTGCTTATGGAAATGGGAAACATCGGAGATACTATTTCGCATCAACTCTCCACTGTATTACAAGGTTTACCTTTATATGCCTCAGCCATTTGCATGACTATCTCCCAAACGGTAATCAATTTTTTTATTCCCTCCGGAAGCGGACAGGCCTTAGCCACCTTGCCCGTTATGCTTCCGCTTGGAGAATCCCTGGGACTAACCCGGCAAATTACTATTCTGGCGTTTCAAATCGGTGATGGCCTTTCTAACCTTGTGAATCCAACCCTTGGAGGGCTTATCGCTATGCTCAGTATGTGCCGTGTACCGATTGACAGATGGATTCGTTTTATCTTTCCTGTCTTGATAAGTCTACTCGGTATTGCCTTTTTGGCCTTAATAGTAGCTGTGACCATAAATTATAGTTAATATGACTGTAGAACACCTTCTTGCAAAACTCGTTTCCTTTCCGGTGTTCGGAGGTGATAGTAATTTAAGTATCATCCATTGGATAAAAGACTACCTTGAATCCTACGGGGTTGAAGTAAACTTATTGCCTAACGCCGAAGGAAATAAAGCTTCATTACACTGTAGGATAGGGCCGGATACCGATGGCGGGGTTATTCTTTCCGGCCATACCGATGTAGTACCGGTAGCAGGTCAGGATTGGACCACGGATCCTTTTGTGCTGACCGATAAAGGCGACGGTAAATTGTATGGTAGAGGTTCTTGTGATATGAAGGGCTTTATTGCCTGTTGTTTGGCTGCACTGCCTCAAATGATAGGCGCAGACCTGAAAAAGCCACTTTATTTTGCATTTTCCTACGACGAGGAAGTCGGCTGTTTGGCCGGACCTGAATTGGCGCAGGCCATTAAGACCCACTATACCGAAACACCAAAATATGCCATTATTGGGGAACCCTCTTTAATGGAACCCATTGTCGGACAGAAGGGTATTTATATTTTGGAGACCTATGTGAACGGTTCTGCAGGACACAGCAGTCGTATAAAACAAGAAGTCAGCGCCATTCATGAGGCCATGCGACTGATACTCTGGTTGGAAAACAAAATGAACCAACTGATTGCCGCCGGACGTTTGGATGATCGTTTTCATCCGCCGCATTCTTCCATTCATGTCGGAATGGTTCACGGGGGTATTGCTCCGAATGTAATAGCGGACAAGGCTCATTTTTACTGGGATTTACGTACCATACCTATGGATGATATAAAAGAGATCGTCTCCGAATTTGAAACCTATTGTCAACACCGTGAAGAAGAATTGCGAAGGATCTTTCCCGATTTTTCCATTAAAACCGTTGAAAACCACCCACCCGTCCCCTATTTGGATACAAAAGCCGATGATGATGTAGTTGGATTGATCAAAAGAATATCCGGGAACTCAAAATTAGATACGGTTTCCTATGCTGCAGAAGCCGGGCAATTTGCTAATGAAGGCTTTCATTCGGCTATTTGCGGGCCAGGATCCATAGCACAGGCCCACAGGGCTAATGAATTCATTACTAAGGAACAATTGGAGAAGGGAGTGGAAATGTTGAAAAAGTTGGTTCAGGAGTTGTCGCGGGATGACTTTGCCTAACTCACCATACGGCTATTGTCGTATATTTAGCGCATTACAATCCATTAAGCCAGAATACATGTTGAAGCTTTCCCCTACTTATCTCCTTTTTTTCTTGTTCGTATGGTTACTAATCGCCTGTAAACAAAAAACAACCGGTGCGGATTCAACACCTGAAACCGAAGAAGAGTTGGTGCAACGAGCCCTTGAAATCCACAAACGGGTGCTCACTCTTGATACCCATGCAGATACCCCTTTGCGCATGATTGAACCTGGTTTTGACATGGCCGAACGGCACGATCCAAAAGAAACCGGTTCCAAAGTGGACTACCCAAGAATGATTGAGGGAGATCTGGACGCTATCTTCTTTGCCGCTTTTGTTGCGCAGGATATCCGTGACGACGAGGGGAACACTAGGGCCAAGGCGTTGTGCCTCCAAATGATAGATTCCATCATAGCCTCCACCGAAAAGAATGCAGATATTGTTGGTCTGGCATTGAATCCCGATGACGCCTATACCTTGGAAAAGGAAGGGAAAAGGGCCATTTATATTGGCATTGAAAATGGTTATCCCATTGGAAAAGATCTGTCGAATGTTGCTATGTATTTTAAAAAAGGAGTACGCTATATCACCCTGGTCCATTCAACAAATAATGATTTGGCCGATTCCGCTACTGATCCCGATGGCTCTGAACACGGCGGCATCAGCGACTTTGGGGCTAAAGTTGTAGATGAAATGAATCGCCTGGGAGTTATGGTTGATGTTTCGCACGGTAACGACAGTGTGTTTTACGATGCCATAAAAATGTCGAAAGCTCCCATTATCGCAAGCCATTCCAATGCGCGAGCGGTTACCCGTCATGAACGTAACATGACCGATGAGATGTTAAAGCTAATGGCAGAAAACGGCGGTGTAGTTCAACTTACCATGTTGGCCGATTATCTGCGGGAAGCCCCCCCTAACGTTCAGCGCGACTCCGCCATAGCCGAGCTACGTGCCACTATGAAACCTATCGGGGAAATGACCAAAGAAGAACGGGCAGCACTTCGTCAATCCTTTCAGAAACTCAACGAAAAATACCCCAACCCGCCGGCTACCGTTGAGCATGTGGCAGATCACGTAGACCATATTGTGAAAGTGGCTGGAATAGATCACGTTGGGATTGGATGCGATTTTGATGGAGGCGGAGGAATTGAAGGGGTTTTTGATGCCAGCGAAGTAATGAATATTACCATTGAACTGGTAAAGCGTGGGTATACGGAAGAGCAGATCCGAAAAATCTGGGGCGGCAATTTGATCCGTGTTTTCAAAGACGTTCAGGCCGTTGCAGAGCAACTACAAACCAATGCATCATCCTAAGTGATCGTTTTTGGCCGTGCTTAGAATTCTAGTTGCTTTATTTACTTTGGGGGTGTCCGTGCAATCGATAGCGCATCCCTTGCGCTTATCTTTATGTGAAATTGAGTATACCTCAAACAAGCAACTGCTTACCATCCATCTGAAGCTATTCTTGACGGATGTGAACGAAGCCATAGTCTTTGATCCTTATAGTAAAGAACTCGCTTTCTGCCAGCCGAATGAATCCCCCAAAGCCAATGAGATGTTGCTGGACTATCTCAATCAATTTTTCTATGTTAAAGCAAACAGTAAAAGGGTGGACCTGAAAATAAAAAGCAAGAAACTGAGTGGTGAAGGAGAGAACACTGCACTATGGGTGTATTTCGAGTACAAGCATACGCCACCATTGCAATCGATGGAAATCAAAAATGCGGTTTTCACCGACCTGTTCTTTGATCAAAACAACATTGTCTATATTCATGTTGACGGAAAATCCAAAAGCCTAATGCTTAATAAAAAAACAGCTGTTCACGAGCTAAAATTCTGATATGCATCCGTTTGAATTTTACCTAAAATTAGGTTTCGAACATATTTCCAACCTGGCGGGATACGATCATATTCTTTTCCTGATCGTACTCTGCGCGGTCTACCGTATAGAACAGTGGCGCAACATTCTCATTTTAGTTACCGCTTTTACCATCGGCCATAGTGTCACCCTGGCTTTGGTATCTTTTGACCTGGTTACCCTACCTTCCAACATTATTAAATTCCTTATTCCTGCAACCATATTCATTACTGCCCTACACAATGTAATTGGTCCGAATGCTACCGAAAACTTTTTGCGGATGCGTCAAAACTATGCCATGGCTTTGTTCTTCGGGTTCATACACGGTATGGACTTTTCCAATTACTTTAAAGCGTTGATAATGGGTACTTCTTCTATTGTTGTACCGTTATTAGGCTTTAATCTGGGGATTGAATTGGGCCAACTTTTAGTGGTGTTTTTTATTGTCGGAATAGCTTTTCTCTTCCTTAACGTTATTGGAGTAAAACACCGTGAATGGAATGTTTTTATCTCGGGAGCTGCAGCCGGGATGTCCCTGATTTCGATGTTGGACAACAAGTTTTGGTAATACCTCCTAAATGATAAGCTTGCGGTACAAAATATTGAAAAAGGTCAAAAGAAGACTTTTTTTGCATCAAAAATCATCTTAGTTGTATTTCATCAATAACGTTCAAGGTATCCGGATTGACCACCTTCATTTTTACCGTTGGACCCTCTATATAAAAGAGGCAAACCGCATTTTCCACGCTAAAGGCTTTTGTATGTTCACTCCAGGGTAAAACCTCTTGCGCATAATACGGGGCACCGGCAGCACCGTTATTGATTTGATAAATAGGTCGAGACACCTTTAATTTTTCATGCGGGTAGTTCTCAGGATAGATGGTGACTTCGTCTGTCAGCCTTAAGCGGTTGTAATTGTGTTCATCCCCGGTCAATACGGCCAAAACCTTTTGACTTTTATTTATAAGAATGTCCAAATACTCGTCTCTCCGTTCTAAAATTCCTTTTTGGACCGCTTTGCCCGCTACCAACGGCCGTTTTTCATTGTTCCCACTGTACCACATATCATCACGACTATGTCCACCATTTGGAAAAACCGGGGTGTGCTGGGTTACAAAAACATGGTCTATAGTCGCATCCTCTTCCAGAGCGGTTATTGTATTTTCCAGCCATTTGAGTTGATTGTCCATAACATAACCATGTAGCCCCCCGGAAGTTATGGGATTGAAGGACAAGCTCGGTGCGTACCAATAATCACTGTTCAATACCACCACGGCTACGTTATCATATTGATAATGAAATACATTTTCAGCATACGAAGGAAAATCAACGGTTGTAGCAGATGGGTCATACGCACTGCCATCCTCACTCTGCAAGGTTGAAATAGGGTTTACAAAGGCCTTGGCAAAGGCCATTTCAGCTGATTCTGTTTCAAAAGGGAACTTGTCTACGAAACCACGGGTTCTTCCCAAACTGTCCTGAAAGATATGCCCCAATGCCTCATGATTTCCCATCCCCACCTGAAAAGGAATGTAATGCCAAAAGGGTTCCACCGCTTTTTTCCAATTGGTATATTGCAATTGGGTCTCGGCATCTGTTCCCAGGTAACCATTGATAAGATCACCGCTAAACTGCATAAATACCGCATTGTTTGCATACGCCAGCGCAGCAATTTTTTTCATAATGTAGGCATTGGCACCATAAATTTTTCGTTCTCCACCTCCGGTGGCGTGCCTGCTATCGCTGGTATACGCAAAAACAAATGGTATCCTGCTTCCAGGTTTAGGAGCGGTTTTTAAATGATATTGCTGGTTAAAACCATCATAACTTACCGAGTAGTTGTATTGTGTTTCAGGTAGTAACTTAGCAACCGGTATTTCATGGTGTGTTCCTGTGGGACTACTGATGGTTTCTCCATTGATTTGCAAATCCACAGCTACCGGCAAGGTAGTGTTAAACCATACCGTTGCACTGGTATCCTTGAGCATGTTTACAAAAGGGCCTTCATAGATTGCCGGTGCCACGGTGAACGGACCTCTCCCCTTAAGCGACACTTCACCATCATAAACCACCATTCCTGTTTCATCCGTTAAGCGGTATCCAATGGATAGCATCTGGTTCTTTTGCCAATCCACAAAATCATAGGGGTACCTAAAATCACTTTTAATGTTGATGTTGGCCTTACCTGATTCCAGGGTTTTTACAAATCTAAAAACAGGTAGTGGATGAGGTGCTTTCCCATAAGGAATTAACCCGTAAGTTATAGTACCTTTAAAATCACCGAAATCCAGGGTTACCCCTTCGGAGGTGCCTTTTGGATTCCCAAACAACTGCTTAAGGGTATAGTTGGGCTTGCTTTTAACAGCATAGTAGCGTTGGTCTTTTTCTTTAAGGTAAAGGCCGGTTTCATCTTTATGAATATTACTATAACTTTTCGGGATATCTGTCTGTTGGGCTAAGATGAGGTTTACCGCTAAGGATAAGGATAATAAAAGAATGAGGTTTTTCATAGTAAATTTTAGTTAGGTAGTCTTAGCAATCCGCACAGATGCCTCTTATAATGGTTTGCACTTTCTGGGTTTTGAATCCTTTTGGAACACTAAATTGAAGTGGTGTAAACTCCTCCATGCAATATACCGTTTCACACTCCTCACAAATAAAATGGGCATGATTGAGGCCGTGTTCATGGGCTTTGCCAAAGGCATATTTTGTCACACCATCATGCTCAATACGGTGAAGGATCCCAACTTGCTCAAAAGTGGTAAGATTGCGATATAGTGTGGATCTATCAACATTTGCTCCAAGTGCCTGCTTAATATCGGAATAGGACTGTGCGTGTTTAGCGCTGAATAGGTAGTGTAAAAGTGCAACCCGCAATTTTGTCCTTTTTAACCCCTGTTTTTGCAAGAGGCCATCGATCATTGCGTACTCCATGATAGCTATCTCTTTTTAAAGTCCAAATCCTTCTGCTTCCTCGATCAGGTAATAACAACGCAAGGGGTCGTCCCGGTTTAACCGGAGGACTCCGGTTACCGTAATTAGATCGTCCATAACAAAAGAGGGTTTTTTGACAAACGCAATTTCTGATATGGTCTCAGGCCCGCCATTACCACAAAAAAAACAGCTTGCCATAGGATTTTTGGAAAGCATATAGATGGATTGCTTTCCATCCAATACCAATAGAAATCCTATCAGCGAAACTTCTTTTCCTTCCAAATCAGTTAGCTTGTCAGAAAAATTAGCTTCCAAAAAACCGGGGTAGGTTAACTTAGAGGTACTTTTTTTCCAGGAGATGCCCCGTTCCAAATCTGACCAGTCCAATGCTGTTTGCGCTTTTATACCAAAGCAAAACACAAGAAAAATAAGCAATTGCACTACAGGTTTCATATTATTTCATCAGTTTCCCTGATGCCCTGTTTAAAATATAATTACAATGGTCAACATCATTGGCATTAAGCTCCAGCATTCCGGTAACTGAAACAATTTGATCGGTTCTAAAGGGTGGTTTTTCTTTAAAGCTAACTTCAATTATCGTCTCCGGTCCGGCAGCTCCACAGAAAAAGCAAGAGGCCATGGGATTTTGAGAGATCAAAAACACCTCTCCGCTTCCTGAAATATCCAAAAAATACCCGGTAATTGTAATCTGTTTTCCGTTGTAGGTTTTAATCTTTTCCCCAAACCTGGGCATCAGAAAATGAACATCGTATTTTTCATTGTATTCCGGCTCAAAATTGACATCTGCAAAATCCTCCCAGGTCAATTCGAGCTGAGCACTTACCCCTTGAATTACAAAGAGCGAAAGCAGCAATAGCAACCATTTATTCATCAGCTAAGGTTTTGGAAATGTTCAATTTAAAAATGGATGTAGAGGCTAACAATACCGCGACAATAGCAATAACCAAAGTTACTCCAAGAAATACAAATTCCATAAGATCGGGGCCCTTTATTTGAAGAACGTATCCATATCCTGTTTCAATATATCTTGATGCGACTACCAAAGCCAGTCTTCCCAGTAACCACCCGAATAAAAAGCCGAAAAAAGCCAGGAACAGCCCTTCAAACAATACCAAACGTAGGAGTTTTCCGGTACCTAACCCATAGGTACGCAGCAATGCGAGTTCCTGTCGTCGTTCCCGGATGGTTTTTAACAAGCTGATGAAAATACTAAATCCGGAAACCAGCAAAATGGCCATCGCAATTCCGTTTATGGTCTTCAGGCCCGAACCTAACAATCCCATTAGGCGCTGCAGTTCAAAACCGGGAAGGGCGGCTTGCATATTCGTATTCTCATTGATAAAACGGGGCAACTGTACCAAGCCTAAAGGACTTTTGAACGTCACTAAAAGGGAGGTAATTTCCAGTTCAGCGTCATGGCCATCTTCCTCATGTTGATGTTCCTCTTCGTCATGCGCTTCGTGATCATGGGCTTCATGGTGGTGTTCCTCATTGTCTTGCGCTTCACGGTCATCTTCTTCCTGATCGTCTTCTTCCTCCCCGTGCGCATGGGCATCCCAAATACTTTCTAAATTGCAGACTAGCAACTGGTCAATTATAGTTCCTGTCGGTTCTAAGAGGCCCACCACGGTATAGGGATGGTCTTCATGCGCTTCTGCATTTGCGGCTACCAGACCGTGAGAACTTATAAAGGTATCACCCAATTCGAGCCCCAGTTTTTTAGCCGCATTACTGCCCACAACAGCTTCAAAAGATTTTTCATAATAACGACCTTCTCCCAGTACAGCATTATAACTATCAAGGTAGGCCCGTTCTGTTCCCAAAATACGATACCCTTTATAGTTGTCCCCATAGGAAACCGGTATGGCTGACCCAACAAAAGGATGTTTTTTAATACTATTCGCCTCCTCCAGTTTAATGTTTCCTGTGGGGACATCAATATGTAAGACAGAGGACAACACCAGTTGCAGCGGACTTCCTTTAGCGCCCACTACCATATCCACAGGACCAATATTCTTGTCTATTTGCCCATTTAATTGTTGGCTAAGCTGAAGTATAAAAGTGACAAGCGAAACACTTAACACCAAAAGTAAAAGGCTCAAAACCAGATTTAACGGTTTTGAGATCATATTGCGATAGGCCAGATATACAAGGTTCATAATGTGATCCGGTTTGAAAAATGTTGACTTACCCGCTGATCATGTGTAATAATAACCAGGCTGCTTTTACTTATTTCTGCTTCGTCTTTTAAAAGCTGTACTACTTTGTCGCAGTTACTGTTATCCAAATTAGAAGTAGGTTCATCGGCAAACACTACTTTAGGTTGGTGTATTACCCCCTGTGCTATGGCAAGCCGTTGTTGTTGCCCCTGGCTGAGTTGTGTTACCTTTTTCTTAAGCTGTTTTGAAAGTCCCAATCGTTCGGCAAGACGATAGCGTCGCTCATTATCCTTCATTTTTTTTGGAAAGCGCTGTCGTAATTGAAGGTTTTCATCTACATTCAACGACTTTATAAAATGGTATTGTTGGAAAATTAATCCCACCTGGGCGCCGCGAAATCTATCCAAAGCTTTTCGGTCCAAAGCGGTGATTTCAACATCATCAATAAAAATTTTTCCGCTTGATGCCGGTAGTATCCCGGAGAGCAAATGTAGTAAGGTGGTTTTTCCAACCCCGGAGGGTCCCAAAATGAGCAAATGTTCCCCCGGAACTAAATCAATATCCGGAAAATCAAAGCTTTGTTCTCCGGAATATGCAAAATTTAGTCCTGCTGTTTTTATCATTAGAATTATTTATACAAAAATAAAGGAAATGTAAATGCAACTAAGTTGCATTTAAAAATTTGGGCTATTTTTGTATCCATTTTAATTTAAACGACCAAGGGAATCGTATGAAATCCGTACTGTTTACATCAAAATCAGATATAATTGGTGCATGGGCCAGTGGGTTATGCCTGGTACATTGCCTGGCCACTCCATTTCTGTTTGTAGCACAGGCGGGTTTGATAAGTGATGGGGAGGCCCATCTGCAGTGGTGGGGAATTCTGGATTTCGTCTTTTTGTTCATCTCCCTGCTTGCTATTTGGTGGTCCGGCAAGACAACATCTAAAAGATGGATGCGGGTGGCATTATGGGTGAGCTGGGCACTATTATTGCTTGTAGTACTAAATGAAAAACTTGCTATAGTGCCACTTGTCGAACAGGCCATTTATGTGCCTGCAGTGGGGCTAATTTTCTTCCATTTATACAACCACAGGTATTGCCAATTTGAAAAAGACGGTTATTGCGTTGAAGAACACTCCAATATTTAAGATTTATTACTCATGCTGGATATAGAAAAAATTGAGGCCTTAGGCGACCAACATATTGCTACCTCCCTGGAAACCCCAATGACGGAGAATGCATTTGCCCTTTCAGATAATGAAAAGATTGATCTCATCCAACATCATTTTCAGAAAATAATGGAAACTCTGGGGCTGGACCTTAACGACGACAGCCTTTCCGGCACCCCCTACCGCTTTGCCAAGATGTACGTAAAAGAGTTATTTTACGGGTTAAATCCGGACAATCGGCCCAAAATATCCACTTTTGCCAACAAGTACGGCTATCAAAAAATGTTGGTGGAGCAGGATATCACCATTGACTCCTCCTGCGAGCACCACTTTTTGCCCATTACAGGACATGCGCATGTAGGTTATATTCCAAAGCATAAAGTTGTTGGACTGTCCAAAATTAATCGATTGGTTGATTATTACGCCCATCGCCCGCAGGTACAGGAACGTCTTTGCCTTCAAGTTTTGAATGATCTGCAAGAAACTTTGGAAACAGAAGATGTAATTGTTATGGTTCATGCCAAACATCTTTGTGTTTCCTCAAGGGGGATAAAAGATAAAGACAGTTTTACCACTACTGTGGAGTATGGGGGACGTTTCAAAGAGGATCAACTTCGAAACGAATTCTACGGACTGCTCAAGGGCGGTTTCAAGGAATAGCATTACCCAAGCAGCATACCGAATTGGTCAGATAATGATAATGCTTTACCCGCCCGATGTATACGTCAGTTCTTTTGCATGGATGTCCCTGCTCCATACTTCCTTTCCATCTTTATCATATATGCACATGTTGAGTACACGTGCGGTACGGGGCCCGGTAACCGTTAGTATTCCGAAATTATGTTCTCCAAACAAGGTTTCTTCCAACCGGTATTGGTTCAATTCTTCATTGTCCGGATGCGCTCCGGCTGTAAGAGAAGAACAGGTTAGGTCATATAAAGGGTAAACATTCTCGCTTTCCTTCATTCTACTGAGTCCCGTATGGTGCCTATCACCATCCAAAAAAACAACCCCTTCTATCTTAGCTTCCCGAATCTTGTCAAGCAGATACCGCCGCTCTTTGGGAAAAGTAGCATAATTCTCGTGCATGGCCTCCGTACTTAACACCTGACCTCCCACCGCGACAAACTTAAAAGGTGCATTGCTGGAAGCCAAAGCATTAATTAACCAATCAATTTGTGTTTTTCCCAACATTTCGCGTTCGGTGGCAAAATTAGTATTGGAAGTTCTGAAATAGCGATTATCCAATAAAAAGAAGTGGAGATCCGCCCACTGGAAAGAACCGGTTATTCCTCCTTTACCTATTACATCGTAGTTGGGATTTCCCCAAAATAGCTTAAATATTTCCGAAGCGGTCTCCTTACCCCAAAAGCTACCATCGGAGTTATTGGGCCCGTAGTCGTGGTCATCCCAAATAGCATAATGATGAGCGGACGCCAGCAAGGGTTGTAATTGGGGTAGCGAACGGGTATGTGTATATCGATGTAAAAAACCCGTTCTGGAGTTCCAATCGGCCTCGCGGAGGTAGGTATTATCCCCTAACCAGAGCATGAAATCCGGTCGTTTTTGGTGAATCGCCTCAAAGATCTCGAAATCACTACCATAGGGTTTACCAGGACGGTCAAAACGCTCTTCATTCACATAACTGCAACTACCGATCGCAAATTTTACGTCCGGAGGATCTGTACGCCATTGCCAAAGCGTTTGCGATTGGAATTCCATGGGATAGTTCCGGTCAATTTTAGTTCCATCAATGAATAATTCATATTGATAGGTTTTTCCGGGAAGGATCTGGTTAGCGACCAGTTTGGCAACAAAACCCTGCTCAGATCCGGTAAGGTATTTTTTAGTTTGGAACCGCTCATCGGGCTTTCCTTTTTCGAAGTACTCAAAATGAACTTCGGCCGCATTCGTGGTTTGCACCCAAAGGAGCACCTCACGCATAGTAGAATACCCTACCATTGGACCCGATTGAAGTTGACATAGCGACTCAAGGCAATGGAGATGTATTACCCCTGTAAGCAATAAAAGAAATAACTTCTTTTTTATAAAAATGTCTGTAAACACAAGCGATATTTATTTAATTCCTGCGAAGGTAATACCCAATGAAGCACAGAATGTTTCGAAAACTTAAAGAAAGTAGTTTCCTGATTGTGAATTTACTTTTCTACAAGTCGCAATGGACAATTCTTTGATCATCTATACAAGATCAATCTTATACGGAAATCTTTTTTGCTCTCTTTCCAACCAGTAGATAGGTATAGATCCACATGATAGTAAAAGTTGGAATGATATCCAGCCCAGGGACCAGTTCTTCTATAAAGGTAACTATCCCTGCAGCCTGACCTGCTTTCCCTTTATACATCCTGGTCATCAACCACGCAGCCAGCGGTGCCCAGAACACATCCAGAAAATCACCTAATCCCGGGATCAACAGGGAGGACATTCCGATACCATCAAAAATGAGGCCGAGGATAAGATTTCTAAGCCGTTTATCGCTTTTGCCAGACATGACCGAAAATTACGGAAAACTAATGAATCGTGTTCCTTGTTTTTAGGACTAGGATAAGGTGGAGCTAATGAGTTTTAAGAACTCATTTCTGGTCTCTATTTTCTCAAATTGTCCGCGAAACCCGGAAGTTGTAGTGACCGAATTCTGTTTTTGTACCCCTCGCATCATCATGCACATATGGGAGGCTTCAATCACTACGGCCACTCCTTGCGGTTTCAGCGTATCGTTAATACATTCCAGGATGTCATGCGTCAGGCGTTCCTGTACTTGTAATCGTCTTGCGAACACATCCACCACCCGTGGAATTTTACTCAGCCCTACGATATATCCGTTCGGGATATAGGCAATATGGGCTTTACCAAAAAAGGGCAGCATATGGTGTTCACAAAGTGAATACAATTCAATATCCTTGATAATGACCATATCGTCATACTCCTCCTTGAACATGGCGCTTTTTAAGATTTCCACAGCATCCTGTTTATACCCCTGAGTGAGAAAAAGCATGGCCTTAGCCGCACGCTCCGGCGTTTTTTGCAGTCCTTCACGATCCACATCCTCACCAATTTCATCAATAATTTTCAGGTAACGCTCTTTGACTTCGTTAGTAATGGTAATATTGTATTCTTCCAGATTTTGATACGGTGCCATATTAGTTGCTGGTGGTATTTAATTTGTTTGCAAAATCTTTATGCAATTTTTTGATCTTTGGATCAATAATGTATTGACAATACGGTTGGAGGCCATGTTCATTGTAATAATTATGATGTTCCTCTTCCGCTTCATAAAAAGGGTGTTCCGGAGTAATTGCCGTAACGACAGGATCTGAAAACACCTTTTTCTCTTCCAGAAATGCAATATACTGCATTGCCAATTCCTTTTGTTCTTCCGTGGTGTAAAAGATCTCACTGCGATACTGTGTTCCCACATCATTACCTTGTCTATTTAGTGTTGTTGGGTCGTGTGTGGCAAAAAAAACCTCTAAAAGCTCCGGGAAAGCAACTTGTTTGGGGTCAAAAACGATCTTAACCGCCTCGGCATGTCCGGTCCTTCCGGAACACACCTCCCTGTAGGCCGGATTCTTGATCTTTCCTCCAGTATATCCCGATTTCACCGTGATTACCCCTTTTAACCTTTGAAAAACGGCCTCTGTACACCAAAAGCAGCCGTTTGCGAAGATAGCAGTTTCCAATTGCAAATTATTTTGTTTAGTAATTCTATGTAAAAGTTGAACGATTAGTTTAGATATGCAATGAAAGTAATAGTTTTAACTTTTAATTAAAGATCACAAACTAGTCCCTACCGATTTTTGTGCTGTAAAGAGTATTGTGTACTTTCACCCCGCAAGGTAAATTTTAATGATCAACGCAAAAAATATTCGCAAATCCTTCGGTACCCTGGAAGTTTTAAAAGGCGTTCATCTTAACATTCAAGCCGGAGAAATTGTATCCATTGTAGGGGCTTCCGGCGCAGGGAAAACTACTTTATTGCAAATTCTGGGCACATTGGATAGCCCTACCAATAGAGAAGGTTGTGCTATACAGATTGATGATATAGATGTGCACCGTTTAAATGAAAAACAACTGGCAAAATTTCGTAATGAACATATTGGTTTCATATTCCAATTCCATCAACTATTGCCGGAGTTTACTGCTTTGGAAAATGTTTGCATCCCGGCCTTTATCAAAAAGACCAGGAGAAGCGATGCGGAGCGGAGAGCTACCGAGTTATTGGGATTTCTTGGTCTGCAAGAGCGTTTACACCATAAGCCCAATGCCTTATCCGGAGGAGAACAACAACGGGTAGCCGTAGCACGATCGCTCATCAATCATCCCTCCGTAGTACTGGCCGATGAGCCCAGTGGAAATCTTGATTCTGAAAGTGCAAACAACTTACACCGGCTCTTTTTTGAGTTGCGTAAAGAATTTGGCCAAACCTTCATTATCGTAACCCACAACCAGGAATTGGCAAATATGGCGGACAGAAAATTAACCATGGTCGACGGAGTGATCTTGCAATGAAATTGTTAAAAAAAGTCTACGCCTTTTTTCTTCGTCCTAAATACCGGGAATACCGATATCCCAAAAATCTAAGACGGAAGTTATTTTTCAATATACTGGGGCTAAAACTACTTTTGGGTTTCATGGCTGCTTTGCTAATGACAATGGTTCATCAAATTGTTGATGCGGATCTCGGGCAACACGCCATAGACAAGATGCTGGCAGAATACTCCCTGCCGATGATTTTTTTCCTGGCAGTCATCTTTGCTCCGGTGGTAGAAGAACTCATATTTCGGGCGCCTTTGGGCTTATTTAGAACATCCCGGTATTTCCCGTTAGCCTTTTATCTATCTGTGTTCGCCTTTGGGTTAGTTCATATTTTTAATTTTGAAGGCTATAAGGATTATCTCTGGTTGGCGCCGTTTTTGGTGTTACCCCAACTGATCAGCGGGGTATTTTTAGGGTTTATCCGGGTAAGGATGGGCCTGATACATTCTATCGTATTGCATGCGGCCTTCAATGGTATTCTCGTAGCCCCTTTTCTTTTGTTGCAATTATTTAAACCACTACAGCATTGACAAAAAGCGAGCTCAAGGAATTCCTGGATGCCAAAGCCGAACAGTACGAGCATCCACAGTTTCTGGAACAGGATCCGTTGCAGGTGCCGCATAGGTTTACCCAAAAGGAAGATATTGAAATAAGTGCTTTTTTGACAGCGACTATCGCCTGGGGAAATCGGAAGAGTATCATCAATAATGCGCTACTGATGATGGAACTAATGGACAACACTCCTTATGACTTTGTTATGCATCATCAAAACCAGGATCTGGATGTTTTTCAACGGTTTGTACACCGAACGTTCAATGCGGGCGACCTCGCTTATTTTATCCAGGCCCTTAAAAATATTTATACCCGGCATGGAGGATTGGAACGCATTTTCCATGAACATCAAACTACTTCCGGTTTACAACCAGCCATACACCAGTTAAAAGGTATTTTCTTCGAATTGGAACATTTGCAAAGGACAAAAAAGCACATTTCTGATCCCCAAACGGGTTCCGCAGCCAAACGTATTAATATGTTTTTACGATGGATGGTGCGTTCTTCAGAAAAAGGGGTAGATTTTAATCTATGGAAAACAATTTCCCCGGCACAACTTTCGTGCCCCCTGGATGTACATTCCGGGAACGTGGCCCGGAAACTGCGACTACTTCAACGCAAACAAAATGATGCAAAAGCTGTGGCAGAACTGGATAACAGCCTTCGTAAAATGGATGCCACTGATCCGGTCAGGTACGATTTTGCGCTTTTTGGATTAGGCGTATTTGAAAAATTCTAATACACCTCTTCCCCTACTTCCGCATCCGTTAATGTTTTGGTGAAAGCCACCAGTGCTTCCAACTCCTCATCTGATAGGTTTAAATTGTCAAACGGTAAGGTTTGATAAGGAAGGTCAAATCCCATTCCGCCACCTCCGCCTTTGTTGTAAAAGTCCATGACTTGCTCCAGGGTCTGGTACACACCGTTATGCATGTAGGGTGCCGTAAGTTCCGCATTGCGTACGGTAGGTGTCTTAAACATGCCGTAATACACTTCCAGGTCTGAATTGGGCAGCAAATACCTGCCAAGATCATCATCCAGGGTCTTGTTTGCAGCGGTTTCAGGAACGCCTATGACCTCTTTTTCATGTTCCGAAAAGAAAGGGGGAACCGTTCCGTTGGTCAACGGAATAAAATGACAAGTGGCACATAAGGCCTTTCCCATATAGAGATTAAACCCTAGCTTCTCCTCTTCTGTGAACGTATCTTCTTCGCCACGTATATTCCGATCAAACTTGGAATTAAATGCATTAAGTGTCGATACATAAGAAGAAATGGCGCGTATAATCTCCGTATTCCTTTTGGGAATTCTTCCATAGGCCTCTTTAAACAAGGAGATATAGGTAGTGTCTTTTAATATCTGAGTGGAAAACTGATGTACAGAGCTATCAAATTCGTTCTCATTGTTAAAAACATTAGTGATCTGATCCAATAGGTTGGGAGAACGCCCATCCCAGAAAAAGGCCTTTTGGAAAGCCGCATTGATCAATGTAGGCGTATTCCGTTGTAACGGATTCCCGTCTTTGTCCAGGTTGACGACCATTCCATCTGCCCAGGCTTTCTGAGGAGCATGGCAACTCACACAGGCCATTTTCCCATTTTCGGAAAGCTTGGGATCAAAAAAGAGCTTTTTTCCAAGGGCTATGCGTTTCTCTGTTGGATTTCGATTAATAGGCGGTGTAAAAAACTCCAGGTTAAAGGCATCGGCTTCAAAAAAAGTAGAGGCGTCAAAATTGAAAGGTTTGTTGTTTACCGGCTCCCAGATGTCAGCGGTTTTACGGATGTCCACCCAATTCCGGGTAATGGGATTCATGTATTCGCGGATAAAAGTGTAGCGGTCAAAAGATTCAAAATCCGGGTTACCCTTTATAAAATCCTGCGCGGCACTAATATTTTTAAGAAACCGGGCATCCAGGTCTGCTTTTTTTTCCAGCACCAGGGGTTGAATGCTCAACTGATAGACTTCTTTTAAACTTTCCAAAGAAACTACGGTCTCCTGTAAACCCAGAAAGCTTACCGGGGCGTCAAAACCCGCAATACCCAAACTGATGATCCGCATCAACTGCTGATGGGTGAAAATAAAGAAGCGTTGTGGCGTTACTTCCCGATCGGTGATTTTCCGTTTAAGATTGCCTAATAATCCTTTCATAATAGAAAGTTCTTCCCGATACCTGACCTCGCTTTCTTCTCCTTCATAGATACTTTCTTCTATTTTCTGAAGGCCAATGGGCAATAGAACCCGCTGGGAGTCATCTGTTACCATTGGCAAAGCGGGGCCATTCGCCCGATGTCCGATGGCCGGGTTAAGATAGGCGCCAAAGGGTTCAGCTATTTTAAAGGCTTCCCGGAGTTTTGCAAACACTGTTTCGGTGGTTTCCCCGGTCATGGGCAACTGCTCTAAACTATCTACATAAGCCGAAGCAGTAGTCAGGTGCTCAAGGTAATAGTTTTGAAGGGGTTCCCAATTGACGGTCTCCGCTTCTTGTTTTACTACTTCCGTTACGGGTTGAGTATTCTGTTTACAACCAACGTGGATCACCACAATTACAACAAGTACCAATACCATCTTTTTCATAGCACGTAATTTCTTAAACAAAGAAAAGACCCCTAGGGTATAGGAGTCTTTTACTTTTAATTTTCAATTCATTTATCTGGGTAATCCTCTTAAAATTACCACCTGAGACCCTTGATCATCCTCACGGGGTGAAAAATTTTCCCTTACCCGAGCGGCCTCAATATCATCAGGTCTGGTACGCAAATCATGGCCATCCAGGTTCAGGAAATCATCACTTTCCCAATAGTGCGGCTGAAGCGCCAAAAGGAAAGTATCCGGCACCCCTACCTTATCTGAGATATCAATTAGAGCACCGTACTCACCGGAATCCCTTTCAAACTCCCCGTTATCAGTTCCAATTCCAGCACTTCCGTCTTTGGCTAAATCCTGACGTACCACAAACTCCATTACTACTTTGGTAGTACTTCCATCTAAGTCACTTTGATAAATGTACGCCGTATGCCCTCTGCTGAAGGAGTTAGGATCTTCCTGAATGTAGACGAAGTTTTCCGTAACACAAATATTGTCGGGGCTTTGCAAGCTGGCCAAGTTTCCGTCCATATTATTGGTATCGGTATTTCCGGAAATGATCTGGGTCATTTTACCTGTCATTGGGGAATCTTCATCCAATTCCAGTTTATATATCGTTCCCCAATCGTTGTAAGTGCCTCTTCCAGGGCCTCGTCCGGTCACGGCAAAGTATACATTTCTGTTATTGGCATCAGATCCTTTTTGATAGTCCACATCTTCTACCCGCATGAATTGAAAGGCATTTACGGCGATACAAGCATTTTCCATCTCTTCCCGGGTCATGTCTGCTCCATTTTCAATTTCCACGAACTCAACATCATACGTCGCGCCAAGATACAAATCCCCTTCATTGTAGGTCACTCCTGGTTCTGCGTCCATATTAATTGGGATAGTAAGGTTATCATCTTCATCTGGAGCAAATTCGCCGGAATGTACTTCTTTAGCGCGAAGTACATAAATCTTACCGCCATTCAGGTCTGCGTCCCCATTTTCAGAATAGTACAAAGTAACCTGACCTTCTGACAGACTGTTGTCATCGTCTCCGCCTATGATAACTGTCCTACCGTTATAGGCATCACGAGGTAGGGGTACGGCATTCTCCCAGTGGAACTCGCCTAAAGCGTCCATCCCAAAGTCTGCGGTTGGGGTAGCCGGCGCGTAAGGATCAATACCTTTCACATCATAATTAAAATTCTCCGAAGCAGAAAGATACAAATCTGATGGCCCTCCATGAATATCGCGCTCCCACATAGTACCGGAACATTGACGAGCAAAATCGGCAACACCGGAATTTAAAACGTATTCTCCGCTCACAGGAGTAAGATACTCATCCAAATGCACGCGAACAACGGAATAATCATCCTCACAGTTCAACATAAAGATGTAGCCGTCACCATTAGGGTCTTCCAGAAGACCAGCGCCATCAGCCGCTCCTGCAATTTGGAAGTTCCCGGGCAAGACGTCCGAAGTACTGATCAAAGAATAAACTTCTACAAAATTAAATTGTGGCATTATGGACACCAGAGGCTCCAGGTTAGACTTGTTTTCGAAGATGGTTCCAGCTGGCTCTTCGTCATCGCCTCCGCCGTCGCCGATGAAATCGTCAATTTGGTTACAAGAAGTGGCAACTACCAATCCTCCAAGTAACAGTAGGGTTTTAAGTGTTCTCATTTTGAAATTTTAGGTTTAGAAAGAAATGTTAAAAGGATTCCCAACAAAAATACCCAACGCGACCTCCCTACCCTGTTAATTGAATGTGGTGTTAAAATAAAGGAAACTTCATTTTAATGTTAAATGGTTAAGAGAATGTTATTATTTAGAACAAGTTTCAATAACGTGCATCTTTGTTTGGCTTTTTACACAGAAGCAATTAGAGATTCCTTACCAAAAATGCGTTATAATTGGCAAATAGTCAGTTTTTTATAATTGGAGCTGTACTTTTTAAGCATTCAACAACTTAACGCCCTTTGCCTTATCAAATTGGCAGCAATACTTTTTGCTTCTTTGTTACGAGCTGTGCCACTTCGCAGAGTGGCAAGAAGAAACAAAGAAGCCAGTGCGCAAAAACGGACTGGCTTAGGTTATTATATTTTGAAATGTTTTTGTTCCCTACTCTTCCTGGAAAGGATTCTTTTTGTTCTTACACCATTTCATAAAATGGTCCTCCGAAATTCTTAATTCATTAGTTGTGTGACAGCATTTTAGGAAAACTAAACCATATTATAGATAATGATCAAAAAAGAAACACGCTATTGACTATTTCCCCGAAGACAAGTCCATCATTTTTTGTTTCAAAGCATTTATCTCCTTTTGCTGTTGCAAAAGATACAATGTCAACTCCTCAATCTTCTCCAGCAAGAGCTTGTTCATTTCTCCAAGTTCAATTCCGTTCGCCTCCACTTCCTCAGCAGAAGGAATATTGATCAAATGGCCTTTTTCCGCAATATGCGCTTCTACCTCTTTTAAGGTGGGAAGATCATAGTCCGTATCAAAGACATAATCGGCCCAACCGGTTTCCACTTTGATTTCCTCGGCACGGATCTTCCCCTTAACGGCGAGTTTCCATCCGTTGGGATTGGTTGTGCCTATACCCACATCCCCATTAATATGATAGATATCGGCACCATTCTGCGCCCAGTACCCTCCTCCATAGGAAGAATCTGTGGTTACTGTTATGGCATTACTGAACGCACTTACGTTTCCCGCAGCATCTAACGCCTTCACCTTAAATTCATAGGTCGTAGAGGCCGTAAGTCCCATGACCTGATAGGAAGCTACGTTGCCTAAGGTAGTAATAAGAGTATTGTCGCGATAAACTTCATAAGCAGTAATAGCAACATTATCGGTAGCGCCGCTCCAGGCCAAATCCACAGCGGCATCACTTTTGGTGGTAAGTGATAAGGTAGGCGCTGTTGGAGCTTGGGTATCTACAAGAGTCTGGACAAAAATTAAGGTAAAAGTATCAGTTCCATCCCATGCTGCATCTGTATAATGTGACACGGTAAAGGTCACACTTCCTACTTGTGGGGTCCACCCCGAAATGTAAGCAATGGGATCCTGATAGGTAGTAGATCTGGTGTGTCCGTTACTCAGGTTGAAGGTGATATCATCACCAAGGGAACCTGTCACGCTGACATTAAGGAGATTACCGTCGTCTAAGCCCCAGTTCATATTATCCGTAATCGGTATCGCTGTACCATTGCTAACATTGACTAATCGATAAGTCCGATTAGGTTGAATCTGTGCGATTACTAAATTGAAAGTTAGGAATAGCACGAAAAAGAGGATAGGATGTTTCATGGTGGTTTGTTTAATAGGTTACAGACTTTTAAGTGATTATTTAGATCACCCGTGCACTTTCCTTAAATTTATATAAGATTTTTCTTATATCTATCATAGAAAATATTTTCATAACGATTTCATAATATTGTTAAAAGCAAGAAAGAGATCTTATAAGAAATTAAGCGATAGTCGTATTGAGAACCCGGAAACCGGATGGTTAAGAAATGGCAAAAAAGGTAAAAGTGAGGCTTTGAAAAACTGGAGATCAGAGTTCTCCCATGCCGTAGCCAGCTTCGAATTTCAGTTGCTGTTTTGCTCCCCCTTGGGCAATAGAAGCATAGATAGCTTCTACAATGACCATATCCCGTTTTCCCATTTCCCCAGGAGCAAAATTGGGTGCATCATGTAAAATGTGCTTTGCAAAGTCGTCCATTTGCAATTTTTGTTGACTTTCCTGTTCAAAATCCAGTGGTCCGTTGGAAGTCCTTCCGGACAATGGGATGTAGGTACTGGCAGGATCCAGTTCGAACCATCCGTTAGTGCAAGTCGCATACAAGCGATTCGCTCGCACATTGTGAGAGGTCATGATATTAGCCACCGCTCCCCCTGGAAATTCAAATTGGGCGGTGATGGTTTCGTCCGTATCCTTAAAGTATTCCGGTCGGGTGCTGAACTCCTGAGCTGAAACTGAAATCGGGTTTTGCCCGGTGGCATAGATAGCACTTTGTATAGCATATACCCCCATATTTACAAGGGCTCCCCCTCCGGATAGTTTTCGGTTCAATCGCCATTGTTGAGGGTTAGACGTAGACCGATAGGCAGCATCTGCGGAAACATATAAGACGTCACCAAAGGTCTTTTCCCTGACAAAACGCTTCACCGCTTTGGTGTAGGGCTCAGAATGCAACCGATACCCCATCCCTAATTTTACACCGGCCTGCTTGCACGCATCTATGATTTCGTCACATTCCGTAACGCTTATGGCCATAGGCTTTTCACAGATAACATGTTTTCCAGCCCTGGCCGCCCTGATAGAGAACTCGGCGTGCATGGAATTGGGCAACACTACATAAACAATGTCAATGTCATTGTTCTCCTTGATCCTGTCAAAATTGGAATAGTTAAAAATATTTTTTTCGGGAATGTTGTATTTCCTGGCCCAGACTTTTTCCTTTTCCGGGGTTCCTGTTACTATTCCTGCCAAATAGCAATGCTCCGTATCCTGCAATGCCGGGGCCAGTTGATAGGTACTATAACTACCCAGCCCTACAAGTGCCACTCCTAGTTTTTTCTTTTCTGTACTATGGCCCATTGCACAGGCCAGCGGCAAATGAGAAGCTAAAGCCGCTGCCCCAGCTCCTTTGGACAGTTGTTTGGCAAAACTTCTTCTGGATATTGCTTTCATGACGCGCTTCGTTTTCCCTAAAATACACAAATGGAAGCTGCTTCTACCCAACTTTAAGGTTTCTTAACCAAAATCCCTATTTTTAAAGAGGGCTAATTTTACCTGAAAAATGAAAATAACTCCACTACTCCTTTTTGCTTTGACCACTATGGGCGTTTTATCCGCTCAGGAACGTAAACTTCCTGTAGACACAACAGTCACCACCCAACATAGTGTTACAGTAAATGGTACCAATTTTGCTTACACGGCTACCACCGGTACACAACCGGTCTGGGACAAAATGGGAAAGCCCATTGCTGCCTTGCATTACACCTACTACAGGCGTAATTCTATCAAAAACCGAGATGAGCGCCCCATCCTGTTCTCGTTTAATGGTGGACCCGGTTCCGGTTCGGTATGGATGCATTTGGCCTATACCGGCCCCCGAATTTTAAAGATTGATGACGAAGGTTATCCGGTACAACCTTATGGAGTAAAAGAAAACCCGTTTTCCGTGTTGGATGTAACCGATATTGTTTTTATAAACCCTGCGAATACAGGCTATTCCAGGACCATTCCTGAAACCGGTAAGGAAGTAGACCGGGATATGTTTTTTGGGATCAATGCGGATGTAAAGTATCTGGCAGAGTGGATGAATACCTTTATAACACGAAACAATCGCTGGCGTTCGCCTAAATATATCATTGGTGAGAGTTATGGGGGTACCCGGGTGATGGGCCTTTCCCTGGCGCTTCAAAACCAGCAATGGATGTATTTGAACGGAGTGATTATGGTTTCTCCTGCGGATTATAAAGTGATTCGGGTAGGCGGCCCTGTTTCCAGCGCCCTTAACCTGCCTTACTATACGGCTTCCGCCTGGTATCACAAGGCGTTACCTCCTGCACTTCAAAGCAAGGATTTAATGGAAATACTTCCCGAGTCCGAGGAATTTACGGTTAACCAATTGATACCCGCCATCGCCAAAGGCGGCTTTATTGATGCTGCGGAACGCAACGCCATCGCTCAAAAAATGGCGTACTATTCCGGCTTAGCTGAAAAAGATATTCTGGAGCATAATCTGGACGTTCCCACTGCTTTTTTTTGGAAAAACCTGATGAAAGAAAGGGGAGGATTCACCGTGGGTAGATTGGACAGCCGGTATAGAGGCATAGATAAACAGTTATCTGGTGAACGCCCGGACTACAACTCCGAAATCACTTCCTGGTTGCACAGCTTCACTCCTGCAATCAACTATTACTTACAGGAAGAGCTAGGCTTTAAAACAGACATTAAGTACAACATGTTTGGGCCTGTACGACCCTGGAACAATGAAGACGATACTACCCGGGATGACCTGCGACAGGCTATGGCCCAGAATCCCTATTTAAATGTGCTGGTCCAATCCGGATACTATGATGGCGCCACTACGTATTTCAATGCTAAATACACAATGTGGCAAATTGATCCCAGCGGAAGGATGAAAGACCGGTTTGAATTTAAGGGCTACCGCTCCGGTCATATGATGTACCTCCGCAGGGAAGATCTTAAAAAGGCCAACGATGATTTACGAAACTTTATCCTTCGGACCATGACCAAAGGAGAACCTGCTAAATACTAAAACTATGAAAACAATTCTCTTTGCAATTGCAACGCTTCTTTTTCTGAGCACGGGAATTTCGCAAGAAATTCCGTCGGCCTCCTGGCAAATCAAGACGGCACTAATGGCCGTGCCACAAGACTACCGGGAAGGAGCTAAAGTGTATGGCTACGACCTGGATGGAAATTTCACAACACTCAGGGAAGGATCAAATGATTACATTGCTCTTGCGGATGACCCCAAAAACGAAAAGTTTTCAACCGCTGCTTACCATAAGGATCTGGATCTGTTTATGGCACGAGGACGGGAATTAAAAGCACAAGGAAAGGAGTTTAAAGAAATTTTTGATATCCGGGAAAACGAGGTAAAATCCGGGAAGTTGGAGATGCCGGATAAATCCACTTTATGCGTTTTTACCGGAACTGTGAATACCGAAACCGGAGAAATAGAAGACCCGTACGTTCGTTATGTTTTTTACATTCCGTATGCTACCGGAGAATCTACAGGGCTCCCTACAACCCCTACTCCCCCGGGGCATGCCTGGTTGATGGATCCCGGTACGCACCGTGCCCATATTATGATAACCCCCCCAAAAACTGAAACTGGTGCGAAGAATTAATTGCCTGTTTATAATGCTATCCCTGTTGTTTTCCACTAAAAACGTTGACGCCCAGGACGACTGGTCCAATCTTTCAAAGTACCAAAAAGCCAATGCAGCGGTATCCCTCACCGAACCAGCAGAAAGACGGGTGGTTTTTATGGGAAACTCCATTACCGAAAGTTGGCCAACAGCTCAACCCGATTTTTTTAAGCACAATGGGTACATAAATCGCGGTATTAGTGGACAAACTACACCACAAATGCTTTTGCGGTTTAGGCAGGATGTTATCCACCTGCGTCCTGGAGTGGTAGTTATCCTGGCAGGCACAAACGACATCGCCGGCAACACCGGTCCTATAACCCTGGAGCAAATACGAGACAATATTTTATCGATGGTAGAATTAGCTAAAGCCAATGGTATTATCCCCATAGTCTGCTCAGTACTTCCTGCCTATGATTATCCCTGGAGCCCCGGCAAATCGCCAAACGTAAAAATTCCCAAACTAAACCAAATGTTGGAAGCCATGGCTTCGAAACAAAATGTACCCTATTTGGATTATTTTTCTGCAATGGCCGACGATCGTAACGGATTGCAGCCCGCCTATACCACGGATGAGGTCCATGTAACCCCAGCAGGATATTCCGTCATGGAGAGACTGGTAACCCATGCTATTATAGAAGCTTTGGAAGGTAAATCTGAATGAAAAAACTTTTTCAACCCACTTATCGGTTGTTTTCTTTTAAGAAACATGCTTCCGCCGGAAAAAAGGGATAAGAGTAAAATCATTGGATTCAGAATGTAATGGATGGATCCGAGCAAAGGAAGAAGGCCAATTATCAATTTCATATTCACTTTTGAGCTAAACTGCCTTGGTAAGTATCCTAATCCCATTTAAGAATACCGCTCTTTTTCTACAGGAGTGTTTGGAATCTGTACTACACCAAACCTATCAGGATTGGGAAATACTGGCCGTAGATGATCATTCTGAAGATAATAGTGGGCATATAATTTCTTCCTATTCACAAAAGGATAGAAGGATCAAGCTGTTCCGGAATCAAGGCAATGGCATTATTCCTGCCTTACGCACTGCCTACCACCATGCCTCCGGAGATTTTATTACGCGAATGGACTCTGATGACATTATGAAACCCAACCGACTGGAAGTGATGTATGGTTCATTACAAGATTACGGGAAGGGGCATTTGGCAGTTGGGCAGGTACAGTATTTTTCCAAAGAAGGTATTAGTGATGGGTATTGGAAATACCAACAATGGCTCAATCATTTGACGGCGCTGGGAGACAATTACGCCGAAATATATAAAGAGTGTGTCATCCCTTCTCCCTGTTGGATGGTCGCCAAAGAAGATTTGGAAAAATGCGGTGCTTTCCGTCCTAATCGCTATCCCGAAGACTATGACCTGGCCTTTCGCTTTTATGAAAAAAAGCTATCAATTATTCCCTGCCAAAGGGTATTACATCTATGGAGAGATTACCCTGAACGGACCTCCCGAAACCATGAACATTACGCCCAAAATTACTTTCTAGACATCAAGCTACACTATTTCCTAAAATTGGATTTTGACCCCGCCCGCCCTCTTGTAATCTGGGGAGCAGGTTTTAAGGGAAAGGCCATTGCAAAACGTCTGATACAAAAAAGGATAGATTTTATCTGGCTATGCGATAACCCTAATAAAATTGATAAAAGAATTTATGGAAAAACAATGTTCCATTTCTCCAAAATGGAGGAGTTAGACCTTCCTCAGAGCATAATTACCGTCGCCAACAGCGAATCGCAGGAAGAAATCCGTATTTTTTTGAAAAGAAATGACCAGATTTCAATGCGGGATTATTTTTTCTTCTGCTAATGTCCGGATTATTACAAAACCCTTAACAATACCTCTACTATCCGCACAGGTACAAAACCGTATCTTTGAAGATTAAACCTCTGGAATGCAGTTTAAACATCCTGAAGTACTCTGGGCCCTTCTTCTTCTGCTCATTCCCATAATTATTCATTTGTTTCAATTACGGCGTTTTAAAAAGACACCTTTCACTAATGTTGCCATGCTGCAAAGGGTGGTGGCTGAATCAAGAAAGAGCAACAGGTTAAAAAAATGGTTGTTATTGCTAAGCCGACTGGGTTTACTGGCCGCTTTGGTCCTGGCATTTGCCCAGCCTTTTCATGCAAAAAGCGACGCTTTAGGAAAAAAAGAAACTGTGATATATCTGGACAATTCCTTTAGTATGCAGGCGTATCGGAATGGGTTTACACTACTTGAAAAATCAGTTCAAGACCTATTGCAATCTCTACCCAGAACTTCGGAGTTTAGTCTATTCACCAATACGCGTACTTTCCGGAACGTAACACTTTCTGAAATTCAAAACGAATTATTAACCTTATCTCCGGTATTAGAACAATTGACCCTTGAACAAATTGCCCTAAAAGCAAATTCAATATTCTCTGATGATGAAGACAGTCAGAAGAATTTGATTCTTATTTCGGATTTTCAACAACGCCTTTTCTCCGGGAATACCTTGCCTTTTGATAACTTGCATCTTGTCCGGCAGCTACCTACTGAACAGAATAACATTGCCATAGACTCGGTATATCTATCTTCCAGCACGGAAGATCAAACACCTTTGCACGTAGTAATTTCCGGTTTGGAAAAAGACCAGACGGTACCCATCTCATTGTTTGATGGGGAGAAGCTAATCGCCAAAACTGCTGTTAAGGGCAAAGGGCTGGCGCAAAGTGAGAGTGTACTTTCGCTGCAAAGAAATCAACCTATTCAGGGTTATCTTGAAATTGAAGATGCGGTTTTGGACTTTGACAATCATTTTTTCTTCAATATAGACGAACGCGCCAAACCCAGGATTTTAGCCATTTCGGAAACCGGTTTTAATTTTTTGGAAAGGATCTTCACCGATTCGGATTTTACGTTTCTTAATGTGGCATTGAAAGATTTGAATTACAGTTTGGTAGAAACTCAGAATACCATCCTTCTGAATGGACTACCTGCAATACCCACAGGCCTGTCCACAGTATTGAAGTCATTTCAACAGGCAGGAGGTTCTCTTGTGGTAATACCACCCTCTCAGCGTTTTGATTTGGATTCCTATAACGCTCTTTTTGATGGGATGCTCCCTCTGCGGTTTTTGGAAATGGTTCCTGTTGCACAAAAGATCACAACTATTGCCTTTCAACACCCTTTGTATCGTAACGTATTTCAGAAAGAAGTACGCAATTTTGATTATCCCCAGGTCAGTAATTTCATCAAAGTACAGTCCACAACGGCACAGGCTTTGTCCTTTGCCAGTGGTGAAGCTTTTTTAGTTGGACAGGATAAAGTATTTGTCTTTACTGCTTCTCTGGACAAGGAGAATTCCAATTTTGTAAATTCTCCTTTAGTGGTACCCACGTTATATAATATCGGAGACTACAGCCTTAAAAATCCTGATCTTTATTTAACCATTGGCAATGGAGAAAATGTAGATGTACCCAACCGGCTCCGGAATGATAACATACTAAAACTTACAAAATCAGATTACGAGTTTATTCCCTTACAACAATCCTTTTCCAATAAAATCAGTCTTAATTTTGAAGAAGCTCCACATTCCGCAGGAATCTACAGCATTTTGGATAACAGGGATACCTTACGGCACTTGAGTTTTAACTTCCCCAGAAAGGAAAGCAAGCTTATTTACGGGCAACCGGAAAATTTAAATCCTAAAACCATGAACAACGATATTGTTGCACTGTTCCAGGAACTTAAGTCAGATAGTTCCATACTACAGTATTGGAAATGGTTTGTTATTTTAGCGCTTATCTTTGCCCTGTTGGAATTGCTGATACAAAAATTGCTTCCATGAATGTACTTTTAAAGTCTGCCGTTATTGTTGATTCCAGCAACCCGGATATACACCTTCAAACAAGGGACCTCCATATTAAAAACGGAAAAATTGAAGCGATACAGGAAACCATAGCGGTTCCTACGAACTGTAAAATCATAGAGTTGCCTAACCTTCACATTTCGTCAGGCTGGTTTGACAGCGGTGTAGCTTTTGGCGAGCCGGGATATGAGGAGAGGGAAACCCTTAGCAATGGATTGGAGGTTGCCTCTAAAAGCGGCTTCACAGATATTATCCTAAACCCAAATACCCATCCTTCCCCGGACACCAGTTCGGACATTGTTTTCTTAAAAGAACGAAGTGAGGGAGGCACTACAAATCTCTATCCTTTGGGGAATTTGACTATGGGTGGCAATGGAAATTCGTTGGCAGAACTCTATGACATGTACAATGCCGGAGCGGTAGGATTTTATGATTTCAAATCCCCGGTTTCCAACGCGAACCTTTTAAAAATAGCGTTGTTATATGCCCAGGGTTTTGATGGATTGGTTTTTTCCTTCCCTTTGGAAATTGCTATTCAAGGAACCGGGGTAGCCCATGAAGGTAAGGTTGCCACTAAATTGGGATTGAAGGGTATTCCGGCTTTGGCTGAGGAACTGCAAATAGCCCGGGATTTATATATTTTAGAATACACCGGAGGTAGACTTCATATTCCCACTGTTTCAACTGCAGGAGCAGTAAAGCTAATTGCCAGTGCCAAAAAGAAAGGCATGGATGTAAGCTGTAGCACGGCAATACATAATTTGTTGCTGACCGATTCGCTGTTAGAAGACTTTAATACCAATGGTAAGGTAATGCCCCCCTTGCGCACAAAAAAAGATCAAAGTGCTTTACAAAAAGCGGTGCTGAACGGGACTATCGATTTTGTGACCACGGATCATACTCCAATTGACATAGAAGAGAAACGCCTGGAATTTGATAACGCTGCCTACGGTACCATTGGTCTGGAAACTGCCTTTGGCACATTAAATTCTTTATTTGGTACGGAAAGCAGCGTTGCACTCTTAACCCGTGGTCGTAAGCGATTTGGGCTGGATATCCCCGTTATTAAAGAAGGTGCATTGGCAAATCTCGCCCTGTTCAATCCGGAAGATACGTTTGTCTTTGAGGAGCATCACATCCAATCCACCTCAAAAAATTCAGCGTTCCTAGGGCAAAAATTAAAAGGTAAAGTGTACGGAACCTTCAATAACGGTAAGTTTAATTTGGAACACTAGTGGAGAAGGCAGCAAAACAGGGCAGGACAACAGCCATAGTCGCCTATTTAACCATAGTAGGTTGCCTAATTGCCATTACCATGAATCTGGAACCTAAAAACCCTTTTGCCCGATTCCATATTCGGCAAGCCTTCGGTATACATCTCTTCTTTCATGCATTGGCCATAGCACTTACCTATTTGCAAATTACCTATGTATCCTTGTTGCTCTACCTCCTCTACTTGCTACTTTGGGGATTCGGGTTCTTAAACGCCATTAACGGAAAAACCAATCCTTTGCCGGTTTTGGGCAATCACTTCCAAAAATGGTTTACTTTTATTAAGTAAGACCTAAAAAGTTTTTAAGATCAAGGATGGTCCTATTTACAAATACCTAATACTAACAACTAAACTCCAAAAATGACCCCCACCCCTCTTTCTTTGGAACATATCATACGCCCCAATACAAGTGCCACTTCGGATAAAATCCCATCCCTGTTTATGTTACATGGTTATGGAAGTAACGAAGAAGATCTTTTCTCCTTTGCCTCGGAGCTTCCTCCGGAATTATTTATTATCTCCGTGCGAGCACCTTATCCTCTGGATCCTTTTGGTTATGCCTGGTATGCTATTAATTTTGACGCCCCTCAGGGAAAGTGGAGTAATGATGAACAGGCCATTACTTCCAGGGAAAAGATAGTTGATTTTATAGATGAAGCTAGTAAAGCCTACGGATTGGATACCGAAAATGTTTCCTTATTAGGTTTTAGTCAGGGTACCGTTTTGAGTTATGCGGTTGCGCTTTCCTATCCCGAAAAAGTGAAACGATTGATAGCATTAAGTGGTTACATCAACGAAGCCATTTTGATAGATGGATATGAAGCAAAGCACCATTCCCATCTCCGTTGCTACTGCTCCCATGGGCAGGTAGATCAGGTGATACCCCTGGAATGGGCACAAAGGGCTCCTGAAATACTAAAGCAATTTGGAATTCAACATACCTTTGAGGAATATCCTGTAGGCCATGGGGTGTCACCCCAGAATTTCTACGCCTTTAGAAAATGGTTGGAGGATAATAGTTAGTTACTTCTGGTATACAGCAAATGATCCACCAGGGTAAAATCTACACCTAAATTATCCTTTAGCTCGTATTTAATAACCAGATCCCCCCAATACTTCCCATCGGAAAAGTCGGCCAAAATCCATTTATGATTCAATACTTTGATCTTATTGATCTTAAAGTCACTCTCCATACCTTCATAGGGGATCAAAGGATTGTCTCCTTTACGTTCGTTGGTTTCCAGCAATTTATCCTCAATATAGCGGGTAGGGTTTTGCAATTTTAGATGATCATAATAAGCCAGGGCGTCGTCATTATTTTCCAGCGAGAAATATTGCACATCCAGCAGCCGTAGATTTAGTTTTTCCAAAGAGTCTTGTAATCGGGAGATATTACCTTCCAGTTTTTCTATTTTTTCTGCACTGGTAGTCACCGTTTTGTTTCCCTTCATCAATAAAAACAAGGCAATTAAAGCAGCGAAAACAAAGAGATATAAAAAGATGTTTTTTTTCACACGTTTAAATTTTAGTAATTACTTGAAAACATATTAATTATAAAATTGAGAACGCGTGCAACCGCTACGCTCTCACATCAAAAATTTTAAACATCCCCTTTTGTAAAAAATGCTTAAAATTTGTTGATGTTCGTTTCATTCAACCGTGATTTTAAGGTTATCGTAGGCAAGGTAAACGTTTGGAGGTAATTGTTCCTCTACCACTTCATGGAAACCCAAAAGATGGCTGATATGTGTGAAATAGGTACGCTCGGCATTCACCTTGGCCGCAAATTCCAGGGCTTCTTCCAAATTAAAATGGGAGTAATGCGGTTCTATCCGTAGCGCATTCACCACCAATACTTTGACATCTTTTAATTTCAGCATTTCGGATTCTTCTATCCGTTTCACGTCGGTAAGATATACAAACCCTTGTAGACGAAAACCAAATATGGGCAACCTATTGTGATACACTTCTATGGGGATCACTTCCAAATCGTTTAGCCTAAATGGGGAATCTTTATCAATCAACTGTACCTGAACCGCCGGAGCGCCGGGATAACGATCTTCATCGGCAAAGATATAGTCAAAACGCCGTTTTAAGGATTGCACTACCCTTTCATGAGCATAGATTGGAATATCCCCCTGCCGGAAAAAAAAAGGTCGGATATCATCTATACCGGCAGTATGATCTGCGTGTTCATGGGTAAACAAGATACCGTCCAACCGTTCTATGGGATTGGCCAGCATCTGCTGCCTAAAATCCGGGCCACAATCAATAACATAGTTGTAATCATTCCAGGAAACCAGTACGGATACCCGAAGTCGTTTATCCTTTGGGTCGGAACTCAGGCAAACCGGATGATTACTTCCTATTATGGGGATACCCTGTGAAGTTCCCGTACCCAAAAAAGTAACCGATAGCCCGTGTCCCATTAAATTCAAAATTATAACATTATTGTTTAAAAGATTTGGCCATCTTCTTAACTTTGTCAACTGTAAAACAGATAGCATGTCTATAGACAGAAGTTTGGAGAACGGTTTTGAGAACGTTCCTTCCATCAAAGCCAAAACCCTCAGGATAAACTTAAACAAAGACATCTATGGCGCTTTCGCCGAAATAGGAGCAGGACAGGAAACCGCAAGGCACTTTTTTAGGGCAGGTGGAGCGTCGGGTACCATTGCAAAAGCGATGAGTGCCTACGACAAAGCTTTTAGTGACGCCATATACGGCTCCGAAGAAGACGGACGTTATGTCACGCAATCCCGATTACGCAAAATGCTGGCACATGAAATGCGTTTAGTGGAAGAACGTATTGACCGGAAACAAAACCCTAATTACCGTTTTTTTGCTTATGCCAATACCGTAGCTACTATTGATTTCTCCAAGCGCTACAAAGGCCACGGGTGGGTAGGTTTACGCTTTCAGTTGGAACCCAATCAAAAGGAGCACAACGAAATCATCCTCCATGTTCGTTTTAAACAGAACGAAGCCAGGTTACAACAGGAGACCCTGGGTATCATGGGAGTAAACCTTATTTACGGCGCCTTTTTTAAGCATGATAAACCCAAAAAGCTGCTCAAATACCTGTATGATCATATCGATAAGGATACCTTGGAAATAGATATGGTCAATTTTCATGGACCGGGATTTAAAGGTGTAGACAACCGCCTTATGAGCCTTCAGTTGATCAGAAATGATATGACGGATGCGGTAATGTTTGGTCCGGATGGGCATAACCTTTTACCTGCTGCCGTACTCTACAAGAAGAATATATTGGCGCTCCGAGGAAGTTTCCGACCGGTAACCAAGGTCAATATGGACATGTTTAAAAAGTCCTATGACATTTTCATAAGGGAGCAAACGGTGGATTATGACAATACCATCATCGTTTTTGAGATTACCCTGGCCAATTTAAGGGCTTCCGGAAAAATTGATGAGCAGGACTTTATGGACCGGGCAGAGATGCTGAGTTCCCTGGGACATATTGTGATGATCTCCAAATTCCAGGAATACTATAAGTTGGTGGAATACTTTAACAACTACACCAAGGCCAAGATCGGATTGACCATGGGGGTCAATAACCTTATCGACATTTTTGATGAAAAATACTATCGCCATCTCAGCGGTGGAATTCTTGAGGCCTTTGGAAAACTGTTCTTTAAGGACCTTAAGGTGTACTTATATCCCATGAAGGACACGGAAACCGGGCGAATTATGACCAGCAACAACCTAAAGGTCCATCCCAGGATGAAGGAACTTTACAAGTTCTTTAAATACAATGGCAAGGTAATGGACATTATAGACTATGACCCGGACATTATGCATATTTTTTCCAGGGATGTCATGCGGAAAATCACTAATAATGAAGAGGGCTGGGAAGAAATGTTGCCTGAGGGTATTGCTGAGATGATCAAAGAAAAAGACCTGTTTGCCAGAAAAGAAGTTCCTCAGAAAGAGGAAGTGGAAGAAGATTAAGGGTATTCAATTGAAAGCGTTGCCCGGAACAAGGCAGACCTCATCACAAGCAACGCTTCTTTAGCCTGACAAGAATCAGCTGCTTACGCCTCTAAAATTTGTGCGGCGTGATCTTTTGTTTTTACTTTTTCAATTACTCTATCCACATCCCCTTCTTCATTGATCAGGAAGGTCATCCGGTGTAACCCGTCATATTCCTTTCCCATAAACTTTTTGAGACCCCAAACCCCAAAGGTTTCTATTACCGTGTGGTCCTCATCCGCAAGTAAAGGGAAAGGGAATTCGTATTTGTTTTTGAAATTGGCTTGTTTTTTCTGGGAATCCTCACTTACACCTAATAATTCATACCCCTGATGCTGTAATTCCGAATAGTTGTCCCGTAAATTGCAGGCTTCTGCAGTGCATCCGGGGGTATTGGCCCTGGGATAAAAGAAAACGATCAACTTTTTCCCTTTATAATCCGATAAGGAAATTGTGTTTCCATCTTGGTCTTTTGCTGAAAATTCAGGTACTTTATCCCCTGCTTTCAAAGTATTCATTGTGATATTTTTTTGTTTAATTAATTTTATTCAAAATTAAACAAATATGACCAAACAGGAGAAGGTAAATTTTGTAATTCAACAATTAAATACACTGTATCCGGAAATTCCTGTTCCCCTGGAACATAAAGATCCTTACACCTTGTTAATTGCGGTGCTGCTATCCGCCCAAAGTACGGATGTACGCGTTAATCAGATCACCCCTCTGCTTTTTGAAAAGGCGGATAATCCTTATGATATGGTGAAGCTTTCGGTAGATGAGATCCGGGAAATCATCAAACCTGTCGGACTTTCTCCTATGAAGTCCAAAGGAATACATGGACTTTCCCAAATATTGATCCAAAAGTATGAAGGAACAGTTCCCAAAGACCTGGCATTGCTGGAAGAGTTGCCTTCGGTAGGACATAAAACGGCGAGTGTGGTAGTTTCCCAGGCCTTTGGTATTCCTGCCTTTCCTGTAGATACTCATATCCATCGATTACTATACCGCTGGGGATTTTCTTCAGGAAAAAACGTGGTGCAAACCGAAAAAGATGCCAAACGTTTATTCCCAAAATCCCTGTGGAACAATCTTCACCTTCAGATTATTTGGTATGGCCGGGAATATTCACCGGCTCGTGGGTGGAATTTGGAAAAAGATATTATTACCAGGACTATTGGACGCAAAACGGTGTTACGCGACTATCATAAAAACAAAAAAACCGCTAAAAAAGCGGTTTCTTAAAGGTCTCCTAACGCTGCTAATTCAAAGTGCGTTCAAATTTCAGATTCTTGTATTTTGCCACCTGATACGATTTGGAGAATGCCAACAAAAAAGAGATGGTTTCGGGCTTCGCCTTCGTAATCTTACAGATTTTAGGGGCTTCAGAGTAAATTTCTTCCATATTCTAGCGTTTAATTTCAGTATTTAAACGCCAGTATTATGAAAATATTGCACCGTTCGATCAGGTGCAGATTAATTCGTTAAAACGATATTATTGCGTTGGACAATCTTCCTGAGGTTGATCAATGCATACCGCATACGTCCCAAGGCAGTATTGATACTAACGTCTGTATTTTCTGCAATTTCCTTAAAACTCATGTCCTTATAAATACGCATGACCAGTACTTCTTTCTGGTCGTCCGGCAATTCCTCGATCAAATACGTCAAATCGCTATCGATCTGGTCTTTGATCATTTGCTTCTCTACATTCAGCTTTTCATCCCTTATTACGGAAAAGATATTAAAGTCCTCACTCCCTTCAAATTTCGGCATGCGCTTGTTTTTCCTAAAATGATCAATGATCAGATTGTGTGCAATTCGCATTACCCAGGGTAAGAACTTACCTTCTTCGCTATACGAACCGCGTTTTAGCGTTTTGATCACCTTTATAAAAGTATCTTGAAAGATATCTTCTGTGATATCTCTGTCTAGTACTTTGGAATAAATAAAACTTGAAATTTTTTGATTGTGGCGATTGATCAAAACTTCCAGAGCTTTTTCATCGCCGCCAACGTAATTCTTGACCAGAATAGAATCTTCGATTTGCAGTTCCATACAAATTACTTTTTTGGTTTAAACAGTACCCTAACCCAAAGGGGAATGGTACGGAGTTATTAGTTTAATAGTAAAAAAGTAATTATCGCTGTATAGGCCTATCAGTTTTTAATTACAAATCAAAGATAGAAAATATGACTCCCTGCAAAAAAACTTATGTTGTGATCTACAAGAATTTAGATGTAAACCGGCGCAATATAGACATTAAGACCAGTGAATCGTATCTTTAGCCAAATTTTTTCGACGAATGACATCACTTCAAGATGTAGATCCCAAGAATAACATCATCATAAAAGGTGCCAAACTTCATAATCTTAAAAATGTAGATGTTATTATCCCCAGAAACAAGTTAGTGGTAATCACGGGCTTATCCGGATCAGGAAAGTCTTCCCTGGCCTTTGATACGCTCTATGCCGAAGGACAACGCCGCTATGTAGAAAGCCTTTCGTCCTATGCAAGGCAGTTCCTGGGAAAATTGGACAAACCTAAGGTAGATTATATTAAGGGTATAGCCCCCGCTATTGCCATTGAACAAAAGGTAAATTCTACCAATCCCAGATCCACTGTGGGTACTACAACAGAGATCTATGATTATTTAAAGCTGTTGTATGCCCGTATCGGTAAAACATTGTCTCCTGTTTCCGGGAAAGAAGTAAAGAAGCATACCGTAACGGATGTGATAGAGTATGTGAAGTCGTTCCCGGAAGGCGCGAAGCTCTTACTTTTGGCACCGGTAACCCTCCGCGAGGACAGAGACTCCATAAAATCCCTGGAGCTATTTTCCAAACAAGGGTATGCGCGAATCAAATACCAAAACAAGGTCATTCGAATTGATCAGGCTCCTAAAGATATCGGAAAACAGTTTGATCTGGTGGTGGACCGGATCGTAATGAAAAAAGACGATGAAGACTTTTTAAACCGATTGGGGAATGCTGTGGACAATGCTTTTTTTGAAGGTAAGGGCCGCTGTAGCATTGAATCCCTGGACTCCGGGGAGCAAACAGAATTTAGCAATTTGTTTGAGTTGGATGGGATAAAGTTCCTGGAACCTAATGTGCATCTCTTTAGTTTCAATAATCCCTACGGTGCCTGCCCGAAATGCGAAGGTTATGGCGATGTAATTGGGATTGATCCTGACCTTGTAATTCCCAATACAGCCTTATCCATTTACGAAAACGCTGTTTTTCCCTGGCGGGGAGAAAGCATGTCCTGGTACCGTGACCAATTGGTAAACAACGCCTATACCTTTGACTTCCCCATTCATAAACCCTGGTTTGAACTCTCCGAGACACAAAAACAGTTGGTTTGGGACGGTAATGCCCATTTTACGGGCATCCATCAGTTCTTTGCCCAATTGGAGGAGAAAAGTTATAAAATTCAAAACCGGGTGATGCTTTCCCGGTATCGCGGTAAGACCAAATGCCCCGTTTGTAACGGTAAACGATTGCGGAAAGAAGCCAACTATGTAAAGATTCATGGAAAGTCTATAACCGATCTTGTTGAACAACCCATTAAAAACTTGATAGCCTTTTTTGCCAACCTACAACTCTCAGAGCACGATACCAAAATAGCCCAACGGTTGCTAAAAGAAATTACTACCCGATTGGATTTCCTGGATAAGGTGGGACTCAATTATTTAACGCTTAATCGTAAATCCAATACGCTCTCCGGTGGGGAGAGTCAACGTATTAACCTGGCTACCAGCCTGGGTAGTAGCCTGGTGGGTTCCATGTATATTCTGGATGAACCGAGTATTGGATTACACCCCAAGGACACCGAAAATCTTATTGCAGTGCTGCAGTCCTTACGCGATCTGGGTAATACGGTTATCGTAGTGGAACATGACGAGGACATTATGCGGGCTGCGGATGAGATCATTGATATTGGCCCTGAGGCGGGTACCCTGGGCGGAAAAGTTGTGGCTACAGGAGCTTTTGAAGCCATCCTGAATGCCAATACATTGACGGCCAACTATCTTAAGGGTACAATGGAAATTGAAGTACCGGCAGCGCGACGGAATTCCAAAAACTATATTCAAATCAAAGGGGCCCGGGAAAACAATCTAAAAAATATTGATGTCACCTTTCCGTTGAATATGCTTACCGTGGTTACGGGGGTTTCAGGAAGCGGTAAAAGTACGTTGGTAAAAAAGATACTCTACCCTGCAATTTTAAAAGAAATAGGTGGGTATGGGGAAAAAGCAGGGCAGTTTACAAAGTTGGAAGGGAAGTATGCTCAATTGAAGCATGTGGAATTTGTGGACCAGAATCCCATCGGCCGTTCTTCTCGCTCCAATCCGGTAACCTATATCAAAGCGTATGACGATATCCGTGCGCTGTTTGCGGCCCAAAAACTAAGCAAATTACGGGGGTATCAGGCCAAGCATTTTTCCTTTAATGTGGATGGCGGACGTTGTGAGAAGTGTAAGGGCGAAGGGGTAATCACCGTAGAAATGCAATTTATGGCGGATGTGCATTTGGTATGTGACGTCTGTAATGGCAAACGCTTTAAAAAAGAGATCCTGGAAGTGCAGTTTGAAGGGAAAAACATCAATGATATCCTTAACCTTACCATTGACGATGCCATAGACCATTTTGAGCAGCACAATCAACCCAAGATCGTACAAAAACTAAAACCCTTACAGGATGTAGGTCTGGGCTATGTCACCCTGGGACAGAGCTCCTCTACCCTATCCGGTGGTGAAGCCCAGCGGATAAAACTGGCTTCTTTTCTGGTGAAGGGAAATACCAAGGAAAAAGCCCTGTTCATTTTTGATGAACCTACCACCGGCCTCCATTTTCATGACATCAAGAAGTTATTGAAGTCCTTTGATGAATTGATTGCCAAAGGGCATTCTATAGTGGTAATAGAACACAATATTGAACTCATCAAATGCGCAGACTACATTCTTGACCTGGGTCCGGAAGGTGGGGTAAAGGGCGGCCAATTGCTGGCAGAAGGTACACCGGAAGAAGTAGTGCAAAATAAGGAATCGTTTACGGCGCGATATTTAAAAGAGAAGATTTAATTGACGAATCTGGAAAAGTCCCGGACTATCTGGCTCCTTACGGTTTACGCCATAAGTACACAGGTATAACTTAGGGTCTTTAAAAATAGATTTCTCACGCTCTCCCGATAGGTATCGGGATCGGTTCGAAATGACAACACAGTACCTAATACTCATTTCAGAAAGAAGAACCCTCACCACATGGGCCTACTGCCAGTAGACAAACCTGCCCTCCCATCTGGGAGAAATCCCCAAAATTGATTAACTTTAAGAAAATCCGAATGGCGCTGTGAAAACTTCCGAACCTCCAATTGTTGTTCAACATGTTTTTGATGTACCTGTTTACAGGGTATGGAATGCATTGACCCTCCCGGAGGAAATGCGCCAATGGTTTTTCCCCAATATTCCGGAATATGAGGCAAAAGTTGGTTTTGAAACTCAATTCACGGTGGAAAACGATGGACGGATCTTCCCACACGTTTGGAAGGTTTTGGAAGTAGCTCACCTACGGAAGATGGTTCAGGAATGGCGGTATGAGGGGTATGCCGGACGTTGTACCGTATCCTATACCCTCGAAGCAATTAAAGAATTAACCCGGCTTACCGTCACGGTGACGGTTTTAGAAGATTTCCCGGATAATATTCCTGAATTTAAAAAGGAGAGTTGTATTGCGGGTTGGGAATACTTCATCCTACAAAACTTAAAAAAGTATCTGGAGGGATAGATTTCTTGTTAAGCCCGGAATGACAGGAACCTGCTTGGTCGTTTTCCCCCTCCCGCCTGCCGCCAGCCTCGGTTAGACAGGCACGGACAAGAAAGCAGAAACCGCTGTAACACAACCTGATTTCGTCCATCTTTATACTAAATTTCCAACCGATGAACACACCACATTCTCCCCTGGCAGTAGTAGCTGCTATATTTCTAATGGCAAGCGGATGCCAGCCCAGGTCAGAAACAAATTCAACCAGGGACTTCCAACCCTCCGTATGGGATACCATAAAATCGCCTAAAGACTTTTATCCAAAGGAACGGGCAAAAGTTTTGGTGGTGGGCACATTTCACTTTCAATATCCGGGATTGGACACACACAAAACTGCCGAAGAAGATCAAATAGATGTGCTTAAAGAACCTAAAAAGTCGGAACTGGAAGACCTAATCGCCTATATCAAGAAATTCCAACCCAATAAAATTGCTATTGAAGCCAGGCCTTCCTGGAATACTATGGAAAAATTCAATGCGTATAAAAACGGAGCGTATTCCGATAAAAGAGACGAACGTTTTACGCTCGGAATGCGTATGGCAAAAGATATGGCACTGGACACCCTCTACGCCATAGATACCGGATCCCTGTTCTACGATTTAAAGAAAAAGGATTCAGTGGTGTTAAACGCTCTGATAGACCAAATAGATTGGGATGCCCCCGATCCGTATTGGGATATGGCCAAGAAATGGTTGGATTATGACGACAAACTAATTCCCAAGGTTCATTTGCTGGAGTATTTTAAGTATATGAATTCAAGGGAAAATCATTTGGCTAATTATGGGTTGTACCTCACCGGGAACATGGGCACGGTAGAAAATCAGGCTGCGGATAACTTATCCATATGGTGGTATAACAGAAACCTACGGATTTTTTCCAGGCTTGTTGCCTTATCCGAAGGACCTGAAGATCGTATCCTGGTTATCATGGGTAATGGTCACGCTTCGCTTTTGCGCCATTTGTTTGAGGCTTCTCCTCAATTTGACTTTGTGGAGTTTGATAGTTTGTAGCCTTGTGGTTACCGCAACATTTTAACGGATTACAATAGATTTCTCAATCGTCCTTTTACAAAGGACTCATTTCGAAATGACATAAAAACAAATAGCTCCTCCCCTTAGGCAAGGGGAGGTGTAATTTCGCAAGCGAAATGACGGAGGGGTTTGGAATTTCCACTTCTTACACCTAACAATAGTAAACTGCACTTAGATTTCGAAACAAGGAATCCCGTCCCAACAGCTATCGGGATGATGCGGAATCGTTTACAATACAAAAAATGGATTCATGCCTGAGCTGGAATGACAAGTCAAATATCTTTAACAAATCCTTTTTCGGCACTTTGCAGTCATAAATTTATACCTAAGTCGTACAAATACAACGTAGACTCTTTTAAAAAAAAATAGATTTCTCACGCTCCCTCCCGGTCGGTTCGAAATGACATTAGGACTCCAATAGTCATTTCGAGTGAGTCCCAATGGTAATTGGGACGACGAGAAATCTATTCGTCATTCTGTGCCTGCAACGGAATCTATTACAGCAGATAACTTGGATCCTTTCCTGAGCAAAAAGGCAATATTACTATTTTAACTAATTGTTTTTCAAATAATTAAATTCAATATATATTTTTTGGCACGCCGTTTGATACTATTTGGGTGGGATGTAAATAGTTGCTCCCGGAACTTAAAATTCAACAGTTATGAAAAAGTTTGTACTCTTATTGGCAGCATTGATATTCGGAGCTACGAGTATACAAGCTGCAACGCTGAACAGCGAGACTGTTATGACTACGTTTCGCTATGGCAACTCATTTATTTTTAATGAAAGCGGTATCACGTTTTCTGTGTATCCCGATGGTGAGTTTGATTTCTTTATAGATAATCGTGTTAATGTTGGGGTTGGTGCACAAATCGGGAATGTGGGGATCACCTTTAACTCCGGTTGGGATTACAATCCATTCGTACAATACGATGATTATGGGGCAGTAATCCAGGTAGAGAATGTTCCTATTTTCTATGACTATTTTGGTAGGGTTTCCCAGATTGGTGGAGTAGACATCTGGTACAGAAATGGATTTGTAAGACGTGTTGGAGGATTGAATGTGTTTTGGAATGGTGGTGTCTTCAGTCATACCACAGGATTCATTAACATCTACAATCGTGGGTATATCTTCCGACCATGGCACAGATGGTTTGTACGGCCTGCCATTGGATTCTGTAATGTGTGGACTACGCCATACCGAAGGTTTTATCGTCCTATCCGATATACCTGGCACAGGCCTTACCGAAACAACATAAGGAGAACGTATGCTCAAATTGGTAGGGAGTATCGATTTAATCGTACCCGAAGAGCTAACATCTACCGAAATGACAGGCGTGTTGCGGTACGGGAGAACAGCGGTAGAAGTAACAGACAGTATTCCGGAAGGAACAACGGTACAGCACAAAGAAGTGTGGCCCGTTCCAACAGGGAAGTACGAAGAAATAACAACAGGGCCGTTACACAGCGAAGTAACCGAAGTAGGTCAAATGATGTTCAAAGGAATACCACGGTTCGCCGGAATAACAATAGAGCCGTTACGCAACGTAGTAACCGGAGTAGACAAAATGACGTTCAACGGAGTACTACAGTACGGAGAAATAATACGAACACAGTAACACAACGCAGTAATAGAAATAGACAAGGTGAAGTGCAACGAAATAGTGAAGTAAGTAGGTCCAATAACCGGGCCTCGGTAGCCAAACGCACGGAAACCCGTACACCGCAAAAGCGGACGGTTACCAGGCGAAGTACTACCCAGGCAAAACCGAAGCGTAGCGTAGCACAAAACAGGAGCAGGAGTACCAGTGTTAAGCGCAGTACCCCTCAAAAAAGAACCGTAACGCGAAGTACTACCACCAAAAGAAGTACTTCCGGAACAAATAGAAATAGCAGAAGCACAAGAAGTGCAAGAAGGTTATAAAAATAGTTTTTAGGTTGGTTAGTTGTTTGACCCCGTGGTACGCGTCCTGCTTACCGCGGGGTTTTTCTTTGTAATAGCCTTGAGATTAACCCCGACACATCTTCCGAAATATCAAACCGGTATAATATACCAACATACATCAGAAATAGCATCACCGATTTTAAAGTAATATTGAAGACCGGATGAAAAGGGAAGCTAAGTGGCCAAAAGAGAAATCCCAATACGACCAAAGTGGCAAAAATCTTAAATGTCCCCTTCCCGAACGGTAAAAATCCAAACTTCAGCTTAACAAAGACCATTTTAATTATGTTGAAAAGGAATATGGCAATACAAGTGGCTAAAGCAGCGCCCTCAATACCTAAAATAGGGATCAACCAAAGATTGAGCAAAATGGTGGTCAAAGCCAAAAGCAACCCTAACAGCAATATGGTTTTGTAATATTTGGAGTTGTAAAGTATGGAATTAATGTTTCCCAAAAGGGAATCAAACACTTTGGCCAGGCCAATCAAAAAGACCACAGCAAAGCCACCCCAATACGCTTCGGGTAACAACTTATACAGTTCTTCCAGGTTCAGAATGATCAACAAGAATAATAAACCTGCAGCGATGAAAAGGGTAAGCGAGCTTCTTTTATAAAGTAGTTCAAGCTCAAAAAAATTACTACTATTCAATAGCTCTGCAGTCAACGGATAGGTGATCTGGTGCATGGCTCGGGAAGGGACGATGATAACTGTTGCTATATACACTCCTACCCCGTAAAAGGCAACATTTTCCAAAGCGGTTAACTGATTGATCATAAATTTATCGATCTCCAGCAAAAGCACGGCAGCGGATCCTCCCAGTATGATCAGAAAACTATAGGTAAGTATGTTCTTGGTGTCTTTAGGAAATTTAAAGTCTAATTTCCTTTTGTGAACACTATACGCATACAACTGCATCAAAACCGTTCGAAACAAATACAAGCCCACCAACGCTTTGAAGAAGACATCCAGTGTAATACTTTGGAAATACAGTAATCCCAGTAACAGGCTTACACCCATCCGCGCAAATACTTCCTTCATGAAATTACCAAAAACGGATTTCAACTGCGCTTTACTCCAGGAATAATACACCTCAAAATAGGCAAGTGCCAGCCCCACCAAAAAGATGTACCAGAGATAATTTTTTACGATGGGGTTTTCTTTGGAAATAAAATTGCCTATCCCATCGTAAAAAATCCAGGTAACTCCTGCCAGAGGAATTATGGTCAAAAGCGGGCTTACCAGCATTAAGGTTAGAAATCCATCTTTTTCCTGTTCCGATTGCGCGCTGTAGAACCGAATCAGGGTATTATGAACGCCAAAAGCCATTAACGGCATCAAAATGGCTCCTGTGGCCAAAATAAAAGTTACCAGTCCATAGTACCGGGGTTCTAAAATATAGGTGTACAGGAATAAGGTGTTCATCGCCCCAATGGCAAAACCCAAATAGGTAATAACCATGTTTTGAAGCGATTGTTTTAAGACGATTCCCATGTAAGACTATTGGCCAGTTGTTTTGTTAGTTCCCTGCGATGGTACTGCGCTATCTGGTTGGGATATATTGAAAGTCCTCCTTGCTGAAACTTATGAAACCATTCCAAAAGTAGTTTTTTTAATGTTTCCTTTTCCGTTTGGTGTACATAACAGCCGGCTTGATGCTTCTCCACCATCTCCCCTGCCTCCCAGCCCTCAGGACCTATTGCAAGTATGGGTCGTGAAGCGATAAAATATTCAAAAAGTTTACCGGGAATAATTCCGCGGGTTTCAGGGGCATCAATTTCCAATAATAGCAATACCTGGGATCGGGATTGAAATTCCAACACCTGGTCATAGGAAACATAACCCGGAATATCCACATAGGGCCTAAGACCAGCCTTTGCTATGGTTTCCAACACACCTTCTCCCACAACGCCAATAAGCTGTATTTTTAAGTACTCGCCGAATGTCGGTGCTTCATCCACCAGTTCTGAGAGCACTTCCCAAAGAGCAACAGGATTTCGGTCCGTTAACAAAGACCCTAGATGGGAAATTGTAAATTTTGAATCCAAAGGCACTTTCAGTGGTTCGGTATCATAACCATTGGTGATCACCTCAATCGGTTTTGCCGTCAATTCCTGAAATTCTTTTTTAGTAGTGGTACTCGTTACCAGAATCCGGTCCGCCCCATTCACCACTTCTTTTTCCAGACGTTTATGTTTGTGTTGTGAGGCCCTGGTTAACTTTAGCTTTTTGTGGTATCCAATACTCGTCCATGGATCCCGGAAGTCTGCCAGCCATTGCACCTTAAGCGTTCTCTTCAATTCAAGGCCGATTAAGTGAACACTATGCGGCGGTCCCGTAGTGATCACTGTTGTAATCTCTTCCTTTTTAATTAGTTGCATTAACCGATCAGCAGCAGGGTTCACCCAAAATTTTCGCGCATCAGGAATAAACAGATTCCCACGCACCCAAAGTAAAAGGCGTTCTAAAAGCGACTGTTTTTGGTGGGAAGCAATTATTCCTTTACTGATTCGCTTTGTTTTTTTTTGAGAAAAGAGTTTAGCCCAACGATAGGGCTCAATGATAGGGTGCTGGATCACTTTTATCCCTGGGGGAACTTTCTGCACTAAAGATTCGTCCAAAATAGGATATGTAGGGTTTTCAGGTACAAACACTATGGGAATCCAACCAAAATCAGGAAGGTACTCTACAAACTTAAGCCATCGTTGTACTCCCGGTCCCCCGGCAGGTGGCCAATAATAGGTGATAATAAGCACCTTTTGCATTACCCTTCGTTTTTTCGCTGAGGTCGCCAAAAACTCCAAACCAATCCCCCCAGCAGCAATATGCCCAAGACCATATTGCTGATCAATGCCACAGTGCTACCGGTTTGTACTACTTCCGGTTCAAAACGGAACTCAATTTCATGTGTTCCTGCGGGAACTTCCATACCGCGCAGGGCATAGTTTACCCTAAAATGGGGTACCTCCTTACCATCTAAGGTAGCAATCCAGCCCATGGGATAGTGCATTTCTGAAAATACTGCAAATCCGGGATTTGCATTTTCCGTTTTGTATTTGATGTAATCCGGACGGTGATCCACCACTGTAATCTCCGTAAGCGAATCAATTTCAAAGTTTTGCTGTCGTAACTGTGGAAACTTCTCCCTGTCAAATACGGCACTTGCTTTTGTATTAAGACTGTCGAGTACTTTAATTTCCTCATCAGCACTTTCCACGGCAATCAAATGCTCCACAAACCAGGCCGGGCCATTCGCATCAGGATTGATGGCAGGAAACCGATTCCCTTCTTCATCCTGCTGAAAAATGTATTTTACATTTAGCATGTTCAGCACATCCAGATTGTTACTGTACAAATGAAATTCAAACAAATCCTGTAGCCTGGCAGGTTTTGCAGCGTGGTACCCCCCAAGGGATTTATGGAAATAGGAATTTCGCGCGCCATTAAGTCCCTCTGCAGGGTCAAACACCCGGTAGATGGATGGATCGGAGGATTGTAACTGTCTATCGGCTTCACTGGCCTGGAAGGGGCGATTTATGATCCGTTGGCTTACAAAGTCCGCTTCGTTTACGTAGCGTTGGTTTACGCCCACCAGATCAAATACTACTAAAACACCTATAGCAACCAATGCCACATTCCTTTTAACGACTCCTCTGCCAAATAAAAAGAGTAGTGCTCCCGCAAGGGCCATATAAATTAAAGTCCTTAAGGTATCGTTCACATAGACAGCTTCTCGATCCCGTAGAATCATATTCATAAGTTCGTTCCCAAAATATTGCTGGTAGGTAGCATCATTAGCGCCCTCAAAGCTGAATACGCCTTTCATCAGAAATAATCCTATTATAAGTCCCAGACAGATCAATCCCGATAATCGTAAAGCGCGCAGTTTTTCCTTTTTCTTCACCGATGCAGAAAAGAATTCCTTAAGTCCCAAAATCGCTAAAACGGGGATACAGAGTTCCAGAATGATTTGAATGGAGGATACGGCCCGAAACTTGTTGTACAAAGGGAAATAATCAATCATGAAATTAGTAAGCAAAGGGAAGTTTTTACCCCAGGAAAGGAATAAGGAGAGGAGTATTCCTCCAACCAGCCACCATTTTTTCTTTCCTTTTACTAAAAACAAGCTTAAAATGAATAAAAAGAAAACCACAGCACCTATATAGGCCGGACCTGCAACGATTGGTTGTTCTCCCCAGTACAAGGGTAATCCGGATGTAAACTCTTTAACTCTTGAGGGTGAGAGACCTTGTCCCGTTAAGTACTGATACACCTTTGACTCTTTTCCCAGGCTTTCGGCTCCTGAACCCCCAAAGATCCTGGGTACAATTAAAACCAAAGACTCTGAAATTCCAAAACTGTATTCGGTAATATATTCCCGATCCAGACCGTTATTCACCACTTTCTTACTTCCATCCGGAGTGATGGTCAATTCTGATTTCCCCCGTGTGCTCCAATCTGCATACTCTTTAGTAGCCATTATTCCCGTAATATTTGTGGCAATACTTAGCATAACGGCTCCTATCAAAATCCCTATTGAAATGAAAAAGTGTTTTAGCCTTTTCTTTTTGATCGCATACATCAAATACACCAATCCAAGGATCAATACCAATAGCAAAAAGTAATACGTCATTTGGTAATGATTGGCACTGATCTCCAGCGCCATTGCTACAGCGGTAAGTAGAAACCCAAGGACATATTTTTTTCGAAATACCAGTAGAATACCACCCAGAACCATAGGCAAATACCCCAAAGCATGGGCCTTGGCGTTGTGTCCCACACCTAAGATAATAATGAAATAGGTGGAGAAACCAAAGGCCAAACTACCCAAAACGGCAAGTCGCCAATCCACTTTCATACAGAACATCAAAACGTAAAATCCCAGGAAATACAAGAACAAATAATCCGCGGGGCGCGGTAAAAACCGAATCAATCGATCCAATTTCTTCACGTAATCATGGGGATAGTTAGCGCCCAATTGATAGGTAGGCATCCCGCCAAAAGCACTGTTGGTCCAGTAGGATTCAATACCTGTGGTTTCCTTGTAGTTATTTCGTTCCTGGGCCATACCCTTGTATTGGGCAATATCCGATTGGTAAATGGCTTTTCCCTGAATTACCGGATAGAAATAGGCCAAGGCAGCCCCGATGAAGAAAAGAATGACGACTATGTGGGTTATAACAACTTTAGCAGAAACCTTCATAAAATGGGTTTGATTGCCCAAAGATTACTCAATTTCTTCAAAATCTATATACTCTCCCACTTTTTTTGACGGATTGGACTTCGGATTTGGCGTACGGTGAATAGTAGTTTCTCCTTCATTTTGTGGTGGACGTCCTTGTTGACGGAATTCCCCAAACTGCTGTTCAAAACGTTCCTCCGCTTTTTGCATGGCAAAATGCAACAATTTTGGTGCCAGCCACTTTAAGACGATTTTCGCCAGGTAGTATACGATTATGAGGATTAAAATCGTTTGTAGTACAACCATAGTCACTTACTATTGATTCAAAGTTACTTAACAAGTCTATTAAACTGAGTGTTCGTTTCATAAAATAGTATTAAAGTCCGCTAATGGCCCAACATTTTCGAGTTGTATTCTTTTTCTTTTTTATTCCATCTCTGGTAGTCTGTCAATATACCGATGTAATTAATTCCAATAGACCGGGTATAGCGGTAAGCGCGTACGCTGTAGGTAAAAATGTAGTTCAGGCCGAAACCGGTTTCTTGTATGAGCTTCGGGATCATAGTGTATTGAATACCAACTCCAATGGCTTTGGCGGAGAATTGGCGCTTAGATACGGTTTGCTCTTCGAGCAATTAGAAATCAAATACGAGGGCACCTATATCAGTGAAAACATCACCTTTGAAAACTTCGATCTAGAAGAACGCAGAAGCGACTTTTCAAGAAACCGCCTGGGGTTAAAATATCTGATCTTTGATCCTTTTAAAAATCCCGAAGCGAACAAACCCAACCTCTACAGCTGGCGTGCCAACAACAAATTCCAGTTGAAAAACCTCGTTCCCGCAGTTTCCCTCTACGCAGGCGCTACATTTACCCTTGGAGATAACCCGTTTTTTGCGGAGGACCCCACCATTTCGTATCGGGTAATGGTAGCAACGCAAAGCCGGTTAACCCCAAAGTCTGTGCTGATCGCCAACCTTGCCTATGACCGCATTTCTTCGGACTTCCCGGAATTGAACTATGCCATTTCTTTTTCCCACGCGTTTCGAAATCCTAAATGGAGTGTCTTTGTAGAACATCAAGGGATTAACAGTGATCGCTTTTCGGATTTGTTACTCCGAGGTGGGATTGCGCATCTGTTCAGTCCTAATTTCCAGGCCGATCTTAGTCTTGGCGCCAGTGTTAAAAATACCCCCTTCCGCGCTTTTGCCAGAACAGGTATATCCTACCGTTTGGATTTTCACAAAGATGAGTTAGTCCCTATTGATCAGAAAAACAATCAACCAAAGATCAAAAAGGGTACGTTAAAAAAGAAGAAGCAAAAGAAGCGAAGAAAGAAAAAGGATGATTTTGATTTCTAGGTTTTGACCTACTCATTTTTACCTCCCCTTGTTTATTAGTATCATTGTAAAGATGTAGCCCGTCTATTTGAGCCGTCAGGAATGATACTATCCGGCAATTTTCAATTGTCCTCAAATACGCTACAGGATTAAGAATACAATTACATCATGGTACAAGTAAAAGAAGTAATTTCCAAAGCAGATCTCAAGGCCTTTGTAAAATTCCCTTTTTCCCTTTATAACAACAATCCCTACTGGGTCCCCCCCATTATCAAGGACGAGCTGGAAAGCTTTGATCGCACTAAAAATCCTGTTTTCCAAAATGCAGAAGCCCGTTTTTTCCTTGCCTATAAAGGAAAGACCCTGGTTGGGCGGGTTGCCGCTATTATTAACTGGTTGGAAGTTAATGAACAACAGCTTAAAAAGATGCGTTTTGGCTGGTTTGATTTTGTTGATGATATGGAGGTATCCAAAGCATTATTGGACCAGGTAAGTGACATTGGAATAGCACAAGATCTGGAGTATATGGAGGGGCCTGTGGGTTTTTCTAACCTGGACAAAGTGGGGGTGCTTATTGAAGGTTTTGATCATATAGGCACTATGATCACCTGGTACAACCATTCCTATTATCAAAAGCATTATGAAACCTATGGCTTAGTAAAAGAAAAGGAATATTTGGAAAACAAGTTTAAAGCGGCGGCAGCCGACCCTAAATTATTTGCAAAAGCGAATGTTTTAATAAAAAAGCGGTTTGGGCTTAAAGCCCTTAATTTTACCAAAAGCAGCGACATTATGCCCTGGGTGGATCAGATGTTTGATTTGTTCAACAGTTCTTACGCCGCGCTTTCCTCTTTTGTAAAGATTACAGATGTCCAAAAGGAGTATTTTAAAAAGAAATACATCTCCTTCATCAATCCGGAATACATCAAATTTGTGGCCGACAGTGAGAATCAGTTAGTGGCTTTTGCCATTGTTATGCCTTCCTTCTCCAGAGCGTTACAAAAAGCTAACGGAAAGTTGTTTCCCATGGGAATTTTTCATTTGCTACAGGCCAAAAAGCACAGTAAGGATGTTATTTTCTATCTTATTGGTATACGTCCGGAGTACCAGAATAAAGGCATTACTGCTGTCATTTTTAATGAGTATTATCACACTTTTAAGGAAAAGGGGATCGTAAATTGTATCCGTACCCCTGAATTGGAGGAAAACACGGCCATCCGGCAAATGTGGAAACACTTTAATCCGGTGACGCATAAACGCAGAAGAACGTACAAAAAATCCTTGAAAACCAATTGAATTTAACCTTTTTAGAAGAACTGCTTGGATCTCCCATCCATTCACATACTCCCGTTTATGGCGGGGATATTGCCACATCATTTAAGGTAGTCACTCCATCCAACAATAATTATTTTATAAAAACCGCCGCCTTCTCCAATGCACTGAAGATGTTTGAAGCGGAAGCAGCAGGTTTAGAGCTACTGGCAGCCAGCAAACAAATCAATATTCCCGAGGTATTCCATGTGCACCAATACGATTCCACAGCCTATCTTATTCTGGAATTTGTTGAGACCAAAACACCGGGTGAAAACGATATGGAGTGCCTGGGGCATGCCCTGGCGAGATTGCACGCCTCTAAATCAGCTATGGCATTTGGTTGGGCTTCGGATAATTTTATTGGGAGGCTGGCACAAAGCAATAAAGAACACAGCAATTGGACGGATTTTTACATCCAGGAACGTATCCTACCACAGATACAAAGTGCAGTAGATTCCCATTTATTTCCGGTTACAGCCGTGCCCGCGTCAAGCAAAATGGAAAAAGTGTGTACTGCTCTCTTCGGGGAAATACACCCCTCATTGCTGCATGGTGATCTCTGGGGCGGGAATTATTTAATTTCGACGGATGGAGTTCCTTATCTCATAGATCCTGCGGTGTATTACGGCCATAACGAAATGGACCTGGCCATGACCAAACTATTCGGCGGATTCTCAGCAAGGTTTTATGCAGCCTATCATGAGATTATAGCAGCGCACGCTAACCAAAAAGCGCTGACCGATCTCTACCAACTCTATTATTTGTTAGTCCATCTCAACTTATTTGGAACTTCGTATTGGCAACCGGTAAAACGGATCTTAACCACTTATTTTGTGTAGTGGCAGTATACTCAAAAGCGTATACGTAAAATATGGGTGCTGAATTTGATTACATACTACTCTCCCATCGCAGCAGCTACTGCGGCGGAAAGTCGTTTGTAAGTTCCATTTTGAAGTCGTTCCCGGATAGCGGAAAAGGCATCCAAAGTTTCTATGATATCCTCAAAGGTATGTGTAGCTGTGGGGATCATCCGTAGCAAAATGAGTCCCTTTGGAATTACGGGATAAACCACTATGGAACAAAATATACCATGATTCTCCCTGAGATCTTTAACCAGGGCCATAGCTTCGGGAATGCTACCATTTAAATAGACGGGGGTAACACAGCTTTGTGTAGTACCAATGTCAAACCCACGTTCTTTTAAGCCGTTTTGAAGTGCGTTTACGTTTTCCCAGAGCTTCTCCTTTAACTCCGGCATGGTACGTAACATATCCAGTCTTTTTAAAGCGCCTTTCACAAAAATCATAGGCAGCGATTTTGCAAACATCTGGGAACGCATATTGTACTTCAGATAATCAATTATTTCCTTATCAGCCGCTAAAAAGGCACCAATACCAGCCAGGGATTTGGCAAAAGTGGCAAAATACACATCAATATCTTCCTGTACTCCTTGTTCCTCCCCAGCGCCTGCTCCTGTTTTTCCGAGGGTTCCGAAACCATGTGCATCGTCTACCAAAAGGCGAAAACGGTATTTTTTCTTGAGCGCTACAATTTCTTTTAGTTTTCCCTGTTCTCCGCGCATACCAAACACGCCCTCAGAGATCACTAAAATGCCTCCTCCTGTTTCCTGTGCCATTTTAGTAGCCCGCTCCAGGTTCTTCTCCAGGCTTCCAATATCATTGTGCTTGAAGGTAAAACGCTTGCCCATATGCAGGCGAACACCATCTATAATACAGGCATGGCTGTCCACATCGTAAACAATAATGTCATCCTTGGCTACAAGGGCATCAATCGCAGACATTATTCCCTGATACCCGAAATTCAGCAAATAGGCGGATTCCTTACCCACAAAATCGGCTAGTTCCTGCTCCAGTTGTTCATGGTAATCGGTGTGCCCACTCATCATTCGGGCACCCATAGGGTAAGCTGCGCCGTGTTCAAGGGCCGCTTCAGAATCCACTTTTTTGATTTCGGGTAGATTGGCAAGGCCAAGATAATCATTGATACTCCAGGTAATCACCTCTTTCCCGCGAAACCGCATCCTATTAGAAATAGGTCCTTCTAATTTCGGAAAAACGAAATATCCTTCCGCCTGGGAGGCCCATTTGCCTAAAGGCCCCTTATTTTCAATTATTCGATCAAAAATATCCCTCATCTACCTTAAACTAAATTACGTTTCAAAAATATAGATTTTATTAAACCTTACTCCCTATTACCGAATTCGAAAATAGCATGTTGCGGCTTTACGGTTACAGGTTTGATTTAGCTTTACCTTACTTGATATATTCGATTTCCTTGGGTTGGTGGGTCTTGTCTCCTTGAAAAAAACCCTGGTTTTCCATCCATTCGTCGCTAAATACCTTGCTCATATATCGAGAACCGTGATCCGGGAAGATCACCACCACATTACTGTTGGCATCAAATTCTCCTTCCATATGATATTGCATAACAGCCTGCATAGCGGCACCACTGGTGTACCCCATAAACAGGCCTTCTTTAACCGAAAGCTCTCTTGTCATATGTGCACTATCCTTATCTGTTACCTTGATATAGCGATCAATACTGTTAAAGTCCGTGGCTTTAGGAATCAAGTTTTTTCCCAGGCCTTCAATTCTATAAGGATACACCTCGTTATGATCAAATTCTCCGGTTTCATGGTACTTTTTCAGCACGGATCCATAGGCATCTACTGCTAAAATCTTAACATCAGGATTTTGTTCTTTTAAATATCGTGCTGTTCCGGAAATAGTTCCTCCGGTACCATTACACGCCACTAAATGAGTGATTTGCCCTCCGGTTTGTTGCCAGATTTCAGGACCTGTAGTGGCGTAATGGGCTTGAATATTCAATTCATTGAAGTACTGGTTAATATAAATAGACCCTGGAGTTTCCTTATGCAGCCTTTTGGCTACTTCATAGTATGAGCGAGGATCGTCTGCGCTAACATGGGCAGGACAAACATATACTTTGGCACCCATGGCACGTAACATGTCTATTTTATCCGGAGAAGATTTTGAGCTTACTGCAAGAACACATTCGTAGCCTTTCACCATACTTACCATAGCTAGACTGAAACCCGTATTTCCAGAGGTGGTTTCTATGATGGTGCTCCCCTTTTTCAAAATCCCCCTGCGCTCTGCTTCCTCAATAATATAAACGGCAATACGATCCTTCGCGGAATGCCCCGGATTAAACGCCTCTAATTTGGCGTAGAAATTTCCGGAAAGGGATTCCGTAATCTTGTGCAATCGCAAGAGAGGGGTATTGCCAACTAAGTCCAAAATGCTGTCGAAGGCGGTGATGGCTTTTTTCATAGTTAAGTCAGGCGTATGGTAGATATTACAATCCGCAGGCAAAAATAATACTTTTTATTTTATCGGATTTTTCCCTCCAAATCCAATAAAAAGGCGTATTCCTTGGCAATTTCCTTTAGTGCTTCAAACCTGCCCGAAGCTCCTCCGTGACCGGCATCCATATTGGTGTCTAAAAAAAGAAAATTGTCATCGGTTTTCATCACCCGCAATTTTGCAACCCATTTTGCCGGCTCCCAATATTGTACCTGAGAATCATGCAAACCAGTGGAAACATACATATTTGGGTAGGCTTTGGCTTCCACATTGTCATAGGGGGAATATCCTTTGATATACTCATAATACGCTTTGTCGTTAGGGTTTCCCCATTCGTCATACTCCCCGGTAGTCAATGGAATGGATTCGTCCAGCATTGTAGTGATCACATCTACAAAGGGTACCGCTGCAATTACCCCGTTAAAAAGTTCCGGTGCCTGATTTACCACAGCCCCCATTAATAAACCTCCCGCAGATCCACCACTAGCGTACAGATGCGCCGAAGTAGTGTATTCCTTTTCAATCAAAAAGCGAGCGCAATCCACAAAATCATTGAAGGTGTTCTTTTTGTGCATTAACCGTCCATCTTCATACCATGGCCTTCCCAAATATTCCCCACCTCTTACATGGGCAATGGCATAAATAAATCCTCTATCCAACAGACTTAGCCGAACACTGGAAAAATAGGGGTCTATCGTAGCCCCATACGAGCCATACCCATAGAGTAAAAGCGGACTGGTTCCATCCAGGGCAGTATCCTTGTGATAGACCAGGGAAATCGGTACTTTTTTCCCATCCCTGGAAGGCGCCCAAATACGCTCTGAACGGTAATTGTTTTTGTCAAATTCTCCGCCGAGTACTTCCTGCTCTTTTAGTATTTCTTTTTCCTTCGTATGCATATCAAATTCAATAATAGCATAGGGTGCGGACATAGAGTTATAGAAATACCGGAGTTTAGTAGTAGTAAAATCAAGATTTGTGGTAGGTCCCGCTATATAGGTCTCACTTTCAAAAGGAAGATAATAGTCATCCGAACCATCCCAACGCACAATTTTCATTTTGGTCAATCCCTGATCCCTTTCGGTAAGGACGTAAAAGTCCTCGAATATCTCAACATCTTCCAACAGCACATCGGACCTATGGGGGATAAATTCTTCCCAATGCTCGGCCTGGGTCTTATCCACAGGGGTTTTCATCAACTTAAAGTTGGTGGCCTCATCCTTGTTGGTTAACATATAGAAATGGTCATCAAAATGATTAATCCCATATTCCAGACCCCGTTTCCTTGGGGAAAAAACGGTGAATGATCCATCAGGGTTGTCGGCTTTCAAAATCCGATACTCTGAGGTCAACGTACTGGTGGAGCCAATGACAATATATTTTCTCGACTTTGTTTTGTACACAAAGGTGCTGAAGGTATCATCCTCTTCATGGAACACCATTTCATCCTCTTCCTGAGGCGTTCCCAATTTGTGCTTGTATATTCGTTCCGAACGAAGCGTAACCGGATCTTTTTTAGTATAAAAAAGGGTTTTGCTATCTGCGGCCCATACTGAGCTTCCGGTAGTATTTTCAATTTTATCGGGATAGATCTCCCCCGTTTTCAAGTTTTTAATTTGCAACGTATATTGTCTGCGGGAAACGGTATCCACGCCAAAAGCGGCTAAAGCATTATCAGGGCTTACTGCAATTCCACGGAGATTAAAGAATTCATGCTCCCCGGCCATAAGGTTACAATCAAACAGCACTTCCTCATCAGCACTCAAATGCTCCTTTTTTCTGGCATAAATAGGATATTCCTTACCCGTTTCATACCGCGTTATGTAGTAGTATCCGTTAAGCTTGTAAGGGACAGAGGAATCATCCTCCTTAATACGGGATTTCATCTCCTGAAACAACACTTCCTGATACTCCTTGGTATGCTTTGTTACTTCAGAATAGTAGGCATTCTCTTCCTCCAGATAGGCTATGACCTCAGGGTTTTCGCGTTGATTGAGCCAGTAGTAGTTATCCGTCCTAGTGTCATCGTGTATTTCTAATTGCTTCGGAATTTTCTTTGCTACAGGAGGTGTTGCCAAGGTAGTTTCTGAGTTTTGTTTTTTACAGGAAAGTGCAAAAATAAGGCACGGTAGCCAGATTATTAGTGAATAGCGGTTGATTTTCATGAATATCCGGTTTTTGTTAATTCAGTATTTTTGGTCTGAAAAGATAACGTAAAAAATAGAATCATGTTTGGTGATTTAGTGGGAATGATGGGGAAACTAAAAGAGACCCAGAAAAAAGTAGCAGAAACCAAAAAACGTTTGGATACTGTCCTTGTGGAAGAATCCGGTGCTGACGGGGCTATAAAAATTAGCCTTACTGCTAATCGAGAAGTGAAATCTTTAGTCATTGATGATTCCTTGTTAGCCGATAAAGAAAAACTTGAGGATTATCTGATACTAACCATAAACAAGGGGGTTCAAAAGGCTTCAAAAGTTCAGGAGACCGAATTGGCAGCTGTAGCAAAGGAAGGTATGCCTAATATTCCTGGCATGGATTCCCTTTTTAAATAGATTAACGTACCTGCCCCTCCTTGCGAATTTTGTATTTTTAGGAAAAGCGTGAAGTGTTGTGATACAAATTCAGAAGGAAAATGATAAAGGGTATCGTTTTTTTGTAACCTCCGAATCCGGAGCTGCCATACTGCAAAGTAGATGGTTTGAAACGGAGGAGCAGCTTAAGGAAATCGTACAATATATAACATCCTATCCCATCTTTGAGCGTAAAACCAATCACGAAGGTAAATTTGTGATCTATCTGAAAAACAGGGATGGTGATACCATAGGAGAAAGCAAAACGTATACTTCGGAAGCAGGTATGGAAAACGGTATTAAAAATATTCGAAAGCTACTTTCCTATCCCGATCGTTCCTAAATATTACTTATTATTCATTTTGGTTTAAGCTCTTCATTTTGAGTGGATTTTACGATTGAAATGAGTAAAATTTGTATCGAAAATCTATCTGTCGGTTTACCCGCCAATGGAGGGCAAACGGGAAAGAGTTTCATCCTTCCTATTGGTTCTCGATACGATTTTTCGTGCTACTTCGACAAGCTCAGTAACCACTCAAAATCACTCGAACTGACAACCTATGGCCATTTTATATTCAAAATATACAACAGGTTAAGTAATTATATCTCCTTAAGCACTTCCAGCACTTTGGCATGCATGGCATCGGTATAATCCAGATGCGTTACCATTCTAAGCTTACCTTGTCCCATTCCAATGATAGCGATATGATTATCCGCCAACTGATTGAGGAATGCCTTTTCCGAAATCAAAGTGGTTTCCAATTCAAAAATGACAATGTTAGTCGATACGGGTTCCACTTTTTTAACCATATCTAATTGTTCAAGAGCTGCTCCCAAAGCCCTGGCTTTTTTGTGATCTTCCACCAAACGGTCACGATGATTGTCAAGCGCGTATATTCCCGCGGCAGCTAAAAACCCGGCTTGGCGCATTCCGCCACCCAGAATCTTACGCACCCGTATCGCATCATGGATCAATGGCCCGCTACCGATGAGCACAGAACCCACGGGACAACCCAATCCCTTGCTTAAACACACGCTTATAGAGTCAAACAACGCCCCGTACTGTTGCGGAGATTCTTCTTTTTCAGCCATAGCATTCCACAGACGGGCACCATCCAAATGGTAAGAAAGCTTATGGCGGTCGCAAATATCCCGTATCCGCTTCAATTCCTCAAAATCCCAGCAGGCTCCTCCTCCTTTATTGGTAGTGTTTTCCACACACACGAGGCTGGTCTTGGGACTGTGATAAAAATCCGGGGGATTAATTGCATTTTCCACCTGTTGGGCGGTCATCATACCCCGATGTCCATCCACTAATTTACAGGAAACACCGCTGTTAAAACTAACCCCTCCGCCTTCGTAGTTATAGACATGGGCGTATTTATCACATATCAATTGCTCTCCGGGTTGGGTATGGAGTTTAATCGCAGTTTGGTTGGTCATGGTCCCACTGGGAAAAAAGAGCGCAGCTTCCATGCCAAACAAGTCCGCTACTTTGGCTTCCAGAGCATTTACTGATGGGTCATTTTTAAACACATCATCCCCTACTTTAGCGTCCATTATGGCTTTGAGCATGCCTGGAGTAGGCCGGGTTACGGTATCACTGATCAGGTTTATCTCCATAAATACTAATGCATGCAGTCCATCCCTATCGGTGAGCCATCAGGTATTTTGGGAGCGGCAGTTTTGCTTTTGTAGCTGCTGGGTTTGCTTACAAAGCCTTCAATTTCTTTTCTCATGAGAATAGCGGAAGGATCTGTGGCTTTACTTCCTTCGCCAAGATACGTTTTCAAACGCATCATTTCAAATAGCACTGTTTCCGTGACCTGGGGGTAGCTATGGGTATCACTAGCCAGCTGCATTAATTTTTGGAGTACCTGCCAAATTACCAGCTTTTGTATTTCACCCAGGTATCCTTTTTGTTTTTTTGCTTTAACGGTTTGTTCCAATAATAGGGTAACCAGTTCATCAAATCCCAATTGATCCTTGTCAAAGGACTTTTGCAGGACCAGACGGTTCGCACGCTCCGGACGCAACAATAGACCCAAGGTAGTGGCTGCAGCAGTTTCAGCAGCGCCTAAGGGGTCAAAAGCCACCCCCATCTTTCCTTTAAAGGATTCCCTGGTTCTTGGATATCCCATACTCCTGGGCGGGAAAAGCGCAATTATTTCAGAAGGAATGGCCAACACTTCAGCTTCCAAAGTTTGTAGCAAAGCCTTTAACGCACTTTCCTGAGTGGCTCTGTTTAATGTTTTTACGGAAAACTGACCGTCGCCCTTTATCTTATAATTGTAATCTAATCCGCCTACCAGTTTTACCACGGCTTCGGTTTGATAGCGATGAAAAAAGTATAGCGGTACAAAAACATCCTCCAAAACCGAATAGGGTTCTCCCGATCTGATATTATCTATGGAAAAGTTTTCTATGGCTTTTTCTCTGATCTTAAGCACGCGTTCCAGTTCTTGCGTTGCACTTTTCCCATTGTCCCAAAGGTGTGCCAGAGCATGTGCTCCTCCTGCAGGGCGAGCATCCCGATCTGAAATATATCGCAGTCCTTCGGATTGTGCCTTTTCCAAAATAGCATTTAACGCCTTTTGCTCGTCCACACCTGCGGGAAAATCCGAATAAGCATACGCTATGGTAACCTTGTCCCACTCTCCAATACCCGTGTCATACGGTTTTGAAAAATCCATCTGGTTACCGGCAATTCCAAAATAAGGATGAGGGTAATCCATTACCGATGCATGATTATTGGTACTGGCGGCAAAATTATGAGCAAAACCCAAAGTGTGACCAATTTCATGTGCAGACAATTGCCGGATGCGGGCCAGTGCCAATCGTAACATCGGCTCGTAGTTATCATCGCTTTCCGCAAAAGGTTTATTCATAAGCGCCTGGGCGATCATAAAATCCTGTCGTATTCGCAAACTACCAAGGCTTACATGACCTTTTATGATTTCCCCGGTCCTGGGGTCCTGAACACTGTTCCCATAGCTCCATCCCCGGGTTGACCGGTGTACCCATTGAATGACATTGTACCGGACATCCAATGGATCAGCATCGTCCGGCAGAATTTTTAGCTGGAAGGCATCTTTGTAGCCTATAGCTTCAAAAGCCTGGTTCCACCAACGACCTCCTTCCAAAAGTGCGGATCGTATGGGTTCCGGGGTGCCATTGTCCAAATAGTAAATAATAGGGGCTACTGCTTCGCTTACCCTGGCATTGGGATCTTTCTTTTTCAAGCGATGCCGGGGAATATACCTTTTGAGTATAGGTTCCTGCACCGGAGTTGCGTAATCATGATAGGTAAAAGGATAGGAACCACACCTGGGATCAAACGCCCTTTTTTCAAAACCGTCATCCGGTAAGGCTATAAGAGAATGATGCTGTGCCACGGTTACCAAATGGGCGTTGGGAGTAACGGACCGAATATATGCTCCCTCCGGGTTTCCTTTAAAGGTCAAGGTAACATCAAACTCTACATTTTTAGGGAAAGCCCTTGTTCTTTCAAAAGCAAAAGCACTTTTAGATGTATCCAAACTGTAGGAACCCTGTTTGGTGTTTTTTAATCGGGTAGCCACCCCATGGGCATCTCTCATTAAAAAATTAGAGATATCTATGAGATAACTCCCTCTGGATTCGTCCGCAATTTGAAACCCAAAAAGAATAGACTTTGCAAAAGCCTGTTCCACAGATTTCCGCTCCAAAACGTTATCGGTAAGGGCTCTATATTTTAAGTTGGGTTGTATTAGCAGCAACTTTTTACCGGCTTTTTTGAAATACACCAGCTGTTCATTACCCAATTGTCCACGGTCCAAGCCAATATCATTGCTACCTACACCACTGCTCAGCGCATATACGTACAGAAATTCTTTTTCCAACTCATCTACCTGAAGATAGATTTTATCCGCTTCATCATCGTAGTAAAAATCAAAATAACCATTAAACTTTTGAAAGTTTTTGGCTATTTCAAATTCCTGGGAGAACACATGGGTAGAAAAGCATAGTAGCCCCAGCAATACGGTTAGTCTTAGCATCATTTTGGCGTGAAATTTGATTTCTAAATTTATATAAAATTGATTGCGCAGCCATATGGATCGCGTATTTTTGCGGCAAACTTTACAATGAATGGTAACTACAGATCAGCATAAGGATCTTATTGAACGCCTGGGCGCGTTAAGGAGGTATCTTTGACATTGATGCCAAACGAATAGCCATAGAGAATGAAGAAGAGCAGACCATGACACCTGACTTTTGGGACAATCCCCAGAAAGCTCAAAAACAGATGCAAAGTCTTAAATCCAAAAAAAAATGGGTTGCGGATTACGAAGGGGCCCAAGTCCTGGTTAATGATTTGGAAGTCCTGCTTGAGTTTCATCAAGAGGGCGAAGTAGATGAAGCTGAACTTAACGGAAAGCTTTTAGAAGCGACAAACGCTATAGAACAGTTAGAGTTCAAAAACATGCTTTCTGATGAAGGGGACCAATTGCCTGCGGTACTGCAGATCACTGCTGGTGCCGGAGGTACGGAAAGTTGTGATTGGGCAGCGATGTTAATGCGTATGTACATCATGTGGTCTGAAAAAAACGGGTATAAGGTTAAAGAATTAAATTATCAGGAAGGCGATGTCGCCGGGATTAAAACCGTCACCTTAGAGATTGAAGGGGAGCATGCTTTCGGATGGTTAAAAGGGGAAAATGGCGTGCACAGATTGGTAAGGATCTCCCCGTTTGATAGCAATGCCAAGCGTCATACCTCATTTGCCTCGGTATACGTATATCCTCTTGCGGACGATTCTATTGAAATTGAGATCAATCCGGCAGATGTTGAAATTACAACAGCACGTTCCAGCGGGGCAGGCGGGCAAAACGTGAATAAGGTAGAAACTAAAGTGCAATTGGTGCACAAACCTACAGGTATACAGATTTCCTGTTCTGATTCACGTTCTCAACACGATAACCGGGCAACCGCAATGCGGATGTTAAAGTCGCAGTTATACGAAATTGAACTGCGTAAGCAACAGGAAGCCAGAGATGAGATTGAAGCCTCTAAAATGAAAATTGAATGGGGTTCCCAAATTCGGAATTATGTAATGCATCCCTACAAACTGGTCAAGGATGTAAGGACAGGAGAGGAAACCGGGAATGTAGATGCCGTGATGGACGGAGAGATCAGCCCGTTTTTAAAAGCCTATCTCATGATGATGGGGCAAAAACAGGAGTAAAAAGTTAAGACCAACTTAAATTGTTTAACTTCCTTGTTCATTTAACAAACATTTAACCGTTTAGGCCTAATTCGTAAAATATTTTTGAAATCGTTTGACATGAAAAAGTTTAATTTCTCCATTCTTTTCGTTTTTTTTCTATTAACAGGTCAAATCGTTAGTGGCCAGGTAGGCAACAGATTTGGGCGGCAACGCAATGCTATACCACAAGTACAAACTCCACCCCCGGAACCGGAAAAACTTACTGCGGCACAATACGTAGATAAGGAAATGCCAAGAATCAAAGAATTGATGGAGTTGGATCCATTTGAGGAAGCTGTTGTACGTTCTACTCTGGAAAAATATGTACAAAAAAGAATGGAGCTTCAGATTTTGCAGTTAGAACCAAAAAAAATGAAGGAAGAATATGAGAAGATCAGGAAATTACAGGATGCAGAATTAAAAGCAGGCCTTCCCGAGGAAAAGTACCAGATCTACCTGGATATGCAGGAAAACCCATCCAAAGCCAAACGAAAAAAGAAAAAAAGAAAAAAAGAAAAAGCTGAATGAAGCAACTGTTCCGGCTTGTAATTGCTCTATTTCCCATTGTCATTCTAGCCCAAAGACCTCAAAATACAAGGCCTATAAAAATAACCGGAACAGTAGTTGACAAAGACACGGGAAAACCCCTTGAATATGCAACGGTAGTATTAAAACGGGTTAGAGATCCGGAACAAGTTACCGGGGCAATAACCGACCTCAACGGAGCCTTTGAAGTGGAAACCTCACCCGGAATGTTCAACATCTCCGTTGAGTACATCTCCTACCTTAGCTATAAAAAAGAGCGGCAATTGATACGTTCCAGCACGGACTTAGGAACAATTTCTTTAGCCCTGGATGTGGCTAAACTGGATGAAGTAGAAGTAGTTGCCGAACGTACTACAGTAGAGCTTCGACTGGATAAAAAAATCTATAATGTAGGTAAAGACTTAACTGTTAGGGGCGGCACTGTTAGTGACGTTCTGGACAATGTACCCTCTGTGTCCGTGGATGTAGAGGGAAACGTACAACTGCGTGGAAACGATGATGTACGTATTTTAATAAATGGTAAACCTTCTGCTATTACGGGACTTAATAGTACTGAAGCGCTTCGACAGTTACCTGCAGAATCCATTGAAAGAGTGGAAGTGATTACCTCTCCATCGGCACGTTATGACGCGGAAGGCTCAGGAGGTATTATTAACATTATTTTGCGGCGAAGTAAGTTACAGGGGTTAAATGGCGCCTTAACGGTAAACGGAGGATATCCGTATTCCGCAGGTATCAATGGAAATATCAATTACCGCACAGGTAATATTAATATTTTCACGAATACCGGGTACAACTACAGGGAACGTCCCGGTAACTCTTTGAACGATACCGATTTTTTTGACGCTTCCGGAAATTTTACCAATGCACTCCGGGAGGAAAGGGAATTTGACAGAATTAGAAAAGGGTTGAACGCCAATTTTGGGATAGAATGGTATGTGAACGAAACGGCTTCTATAACTCAATCCATTTTTATCCGCGACTCAGACAATAGTAGTGAAACCACTAATGATTTTTTTCAGACAAATGTAAGTGGAACTACCCGTTCCGGATTTCGTTTTGACCCGGAAACGGAGACGGACGAAACCTTTCAATATGCGTTTAACTTTGATAAACAATTCAATGGGGATTCCGAACACCAACTGACTTTTGCCTTTCAATATGAAACCAGTGATGAGGTAGAAGAATCTTTGATCATTCAAAACGGGTTTGACAGTGAAAGCGTGCGAACAGCAGAAGATCAGAGGAGGGTTTTCCTTCAAACAGATTACGTACTTCCCCTTGGAAAATCCGGGCAGTTTGAGATAGGCTATCGCGGGGATTTTAACACTTTAAATACAGATTATGATGTGGTCTTTATAAGTCCTACTGAGGAAGAGCTGGGTGTAACCAATCCCAGTAATGTACTGGATTACAAAGAGACCATCAATGCAGTGTACACGCAATATGGGAATAGCTTTAAACGATTTTCTTTCCTGGCGGGCCTTCGTTATGAGGCTACCCGACTCATTATTAACCAACTGGAAACCAACGATTTTAACCGCAATAATTTTGATGGTCTTTTCCCTACACTCAACCTGAACCTTGAAATGGATGAAAAAGAGAGTTTTCAATTGGGCTACAATCGCAGAATACGTAGACCCCGTTCCTTTTTTTTAAATCCTTTTCCTTCCCGGTCCAGTCCTACTAATTTGTTTCAAGGGAATCCCAACCTTACCCCCAGTTTCTCCAATCAGGTCGATCTTGGTTATCTCAAACGATGGGAAAAGCTAACCTTTAACGGTTCCATCTACTTTCAACGGGCTACTGATGTCATTTCTTTCATTACCGAAGATACCGGCGAGGATACCTTTTTTGATGGGGAGATCGTAAGTATTTTGCGCCGTACCCCGGTAAACCTGGCCAGAAACGATCGCTACGGTTTTGATGTAACCTTCAACTATCGTCCCACGCGCAAGTGGAACCTCAATACGAATGTCAACCTCTTTAACCTCATTACCCGAGGCGATTTTAATAACCAAAACTTTGATGCGGAAAACCTAAGTTGGTTTATCCGATTAAACAACAAAATTACCTTACCGGGTAGCGTGGATTGGCAAACGCGTATTTTTTACCGGGGGCCTACGGAAAATGCCCAAACCCGAAACCAAGGGATCTTTTCTCTGGATTTCGCCTTTAGCAAAGACTTTTTTAAAGAAAAGGCTTCTCTGGCGTTTAATGTGAGCGATATATTTAATAGCAGAAGAAGGGTTAGCGAAACGGTCACGCCTTTTTTTGAAAGTGATAGTGAGTTTCAGTGGAGGGTACGAAGTTTTAACCTTGCGTTTACTTACCGTTTTAACCAAAAAAAGAAACGCAGTGGGGAAAGACAACGGGATTACGGTGGTGATGAAGAGTTTGGAAGCTAACAAAAAAGGAGCATGATGCTCCCTGTATTATTACTCTTCTAGTTCGGCTTGCCGGGCAGCCTTACGTTCTTTCCACATCTCCATCAGGTTTCCTGTCAGCCAATACGGAATTACGAAGGTTAATAAAAAAATCATCAACCAAAAACCAATGGTCAAGATGGTCAAAAATGCTAAAAATCCAAGGTACTGATCAAATTCAACTAAATTTTCGTGCATCTCATATCTGATTTGGAGACAAAGATACCCTGAAAATCCCAAAAACTGCAAATTGGAATCAAAAAATATAAAACCAACAATTGTCAGGAAAAAAAGAATACCCTATACCTTAAATTTGTGGGATATTAACATTGGGACTATGGAATACCGAATTGAAAAAGACACTATGGGTGAGGTCAAAGTACCTGCCGACAAATATTGGGGAGCGCAAACAGAACGTTCCCGAAACAACTTTAAAATTGGGCCATCGGCTTCAATGCCCCTAGAAATCGTTTATGGTTTTGCCTATTTGAAAAAGGCAGCGGCCTATGCCAATCACGAATTAGGGGTTTTGGCATTGGAAAAAAGGGATTGGATTGCTACCGTTTGTGATGAGATACTGGAAGGTAAACACGACGAGCAATTCCCATTGGTGATCTGGCAAACCGGCTCCGGGACCCAAAGTAATATGAATGTTAATGAGGTAATTGCTAACAGAGCACATGAGCTGGCAGGACACAAAATTGGGGAAGGAGATAAAACATTACAACCCAATGATGACGTTAACAAATCCCAGTCTTCCAACGATACCTTCCCTACAGGGATGCATATTGCGGCGTATAAAAAGATTGTAGAGGTTACCATCACTGGTGTTGAACAACTTAGAAACACGCTTAAAGCAAAGTCCGAAGAATTTAAAGAGGTAGTAAAAATTGGGCGAACGCATCTTATGGATGCCACTCCCCTAACCCTGGGCCAGGAATTTTCGGGCTATGTTTCACAATTGGATCATGGCCTAATTGCGCTGAAAAATACCTTACCTCACCTTGCCGAATTAGCTTTGGGAGGAACTGCTGTAGGTACGGGTCTGAATACACCGGAAGGATACGATGTTGTGGTGGCCAAATACATCGCTGAGTTTACGGGGCATCCTTTTGTAACGGCACAAAATAAATTTGAGGCCCTGGCGGCTCACGATGCCATAGTGGAAAGCCACGGTGCTTTAAAACAACTCGCCGTCTCCCTAAACAAAATAGCCAATGATATTCGAATGATGGCTTCCGGTCCCCGATCAGGAATAGGCGAAATCCTAATTCCCGCTAACGAACCGGGTAGCTCAATCATGCCAGGGAAAGTGAACCCTACACAATGCGAAGCATTGACCATGGTATGCGCCCAGGTAATGGGGAATGACGTAGCCATTGCCGTTGGTGGCGCACAGGGGCATTACGAACTCAATGTTTTTAAGCCGATAATGGCTGCTAACATCCTGCAATCCGCACAACTTTTAGGAGATGCTTGTGTAAGCTTTGATGTAAACTGTGCTCAGGGAATAGCGCCCAATCACGAAACGATTAAAAAGCTTCTCAATAATTCATTAATGCTGGTTACGGCTCTTAATACTAAAATAGGGTATTACAAGGCCGCTGAGATTGCGACCACAGCGCATCAAAACGGTACTACCTTACGGGAAGAAGCTATTAATCTGGGCTATGTTAGCCCTGAAGACTATGACCAATGGGTAAAACCCGAGGATATGGTGGGCAGTCTAAAGTAAATACTTTGTTCAACCCGAAAATAGAAAAGGGCAACCACTACTGTAGTTGCCCTTTTCCGATGTATAGTGGATAGTGTTTATTTAAGGATAAACTTGGAAGTACCTAACAATTTTAGGCCATCATCATAAACATTCACCATGTAATTCCCTTTTTGGAAATCTTCAGCAGGCTTGTTAATGTAATCGCAAACATCCAAAGCGCTGTTTTCATAATAAAAACTGGTTCCTTTACTGTAGGTAATGCTTGCCCCTTCTTCAGTGGACTTGGTAAAGCTTTCTCCCAAAACATTACCTTGAGGATCCAAAACTTCAATGAAGAATTCACGGTCTCCAGCCTGTGCAATAGTGTTATCGGCTACGGTGAAGCAAACTTTGAATTTGTCGGTTGCCTTAGCTCTGGAAGTGGAAACTAATTTTCCACTGCTTCTTTCTTTTACAGCATCAATTTTAAACTCAGACAAGTTCAAAGCAGAACCGCGCTCAACAGCATCTGCCAATTGGGTATTCTGTACGATCAGGGAGTCATTGAAAACGGTTTGTTTTTCCAATTCTACAAAGGTGCTGTCCCTTTGCATAGCTAACAAGGTGTTGGACTGCGTCAAAGAATCTACCTGCTTCATTAATTCTTCCCGTTCTGCCTTTAGTTGACTCACTTGTCTTCTGTAACGAGATAATGAAGCGATATCGGCTTTCATACCCTGGACAGAGTCAATATACTTTGCGATCCTGTCACGAGCAGCCACTAATTCTTCGTTTGTGGCGTTGCTTTCCAAAATGGCTTTGTCATACTCGGATTTAAGGCTGTTCAAATCTTCCACAACCAATTCTTTCTCCTGCGTAAGGGCCGCAGTGGTCTTCTTCTTATCCTGGTAAAGGCTTACCGTGTAAATAATGGTTCCCAAAAGAACTACGCCCAAAAGGCCGGCGATTACCTTTAAACTGTTGTTGTTCTTAGTTTCTGTCATAATCTTAATTTTTCTAAACGAGTAACAAAATTGTTTGTTTCAAGCTTATATACGGTTCATATCATGATTTAGACTTTTTAGAGGAGGTATAAATGTTAAAAACCCATTGAAAACCCAATGAATATGTAGCTTTAAGGAACAAAAAAACACATGAAACCCCTGTATTTCAGCTTTGGTTTGTTCCTTTCATTTCTTTTCCTTGGGTGTTGGGGAGGTAAGAAAAAGGATGAGGGTAGCGCAGAAAAGGAGATCATACGGATGGATACTACTTCTCCCCTTACCATAAGTCCTATCCAACACGCTACTATGGTATTGGAATGGAATAACATCACTATATATGTTGATCCCGTTGGAGGAAGAACCGCCTTTGGCCATCACAACCCCCCGGATCTAATCCTTATAACGGATATCCATGGGGATCATTTTGATCTGGAAACCCTGAAAGCGCTGGATACGAAGAAAGCCAAGATCATGGTCCCACAGGTTGTAGCCGATGCAATGCCCGAAGCATTTACCCCGCAGATCGATGTGCTGAACAATGGAGATACCAAGGAACGTTACGGCATTACTGTTGAAGCCTTTCCCATGTATAACTTACGTAAGGAAGCCTTACAATTTCACGTAAAAGGAAGAGGTAACGGTTACCTCTTAAATTTTGCTGAGGAAAGGGTCTATATCTCTGGGGATACGGAGGATATACCAGAAATGCGAGCACTGGAAAACATTACCAAAGCCTTTGTCTGTATGAATCTTCCCTATACCATGACAGTAGAAAGTGCCGCTGATGCTGTCCTAGCATTTGCGCCCAAAGCAGTCTACCCGTATCATTATAAAGGAGCCAACGGCTATTCCGATGTCCGGAAATTCAAAAGGTTGGTACAAAATGCCAATCCCGAAATTGAAGTAAACCTGCTGAATTGGTATAAATCTTAACGCACCAACTTCTTATATTTGATCCGTTTGGGCATCAGGTCCGCACCCAGACGTTTTTTCTTGTTTTCCTCGTAATCAGAAAAAGAGCCTTCAAAGAAATACACCTGGGAATCCCCTTCAAACGCTAGAATATGGGTGCATATCCTGTCTAAAAACCAGCGATCATGGGAGATGATCACAGCACATCCTGCAAAGTTGTCCAATCCTTCTTCCAAAGCACGGAGGGTATTTACATCTAAATCATTGGTAGGCTCATCCAATAACAAAACATTGCCTTCTTCTTTTAATGTCATGGCCAGATGCAAACGGTTGCGTTCCCCGCCGGAGAGCATACTTACTTTTTTGTTTTGTTCACTCCCGGAAAAATTGAATCGGCTTAGGTACGCCCTGGAATTCACCTGTTTCCCACCCATCATTACTAATTCCTGACCTCCGCTAAAGTTTTCCCAGATGGTTTTTCCAGGGTCAATGTTGGCATGTGATTGGTCCACATACGCCAGTTTTGCCGTCTCCCCGACAAAAAACGTTCCTTTGTCCGGTTGCTCTTCCCCCATGATCATTCTAAAAATGGTGGTTTTTCCAGCACCATTTGGGCCGATGATACCCACAATTCCGGCCTGAGGCAAATTAAAATTCAAATCTTCGTACAATAGCTTATCTCCATAGGCTTTGCTTATTCCGTTGGCTTCTATAACCTTTGTACCTAACCGCGGTCCGTTAGGAATATAGATCTCTAATTTTTCTTCCAACTGTTTCTGATCCTGGCTGGCCAACTTGTCATAATTTTTCAATCGTGCTTTCTGTTTGGCCTGCCTGCCCTTAGCGCCTTGTCTCACCCAATCCAATTCCCGTTCCAACGTCTTTTGCCGTTTAGACGCTTGCTTACTTTCTTGCGCAAGCCGTTTAGCCTTCTGCTCTAACCATCCGGAATAGTTCCCTTTCCAGGGGATACCTTCTCCCCTATCCAGTTCTAATATCCAACCGGCTACATTGTCTAAAAAGTACCGGTCATGCGTCACCGCTATCACCGTTCCCTTATATTGGGCCAGGTGATGTTCCAGCCAGTGGACCGATTCCGCATCCAGATGGTTCGTAGGTTCATCCAATAACAGCACATCGGGTTCTTTCAATAACAATCGGCACAACGCTACTCTCCTCCGTTCCCCTCCGGAGAGTACTTCGATTTTCTTATCGGACTCCGGAGTGCGCAATGCATCCATGGCAATTTCCAATTTAGTATCCAACTCCCAGGCATTACTCGCGTCGATCTTATCCTGCAAAGCCGCCTGCCTGTCCATTAGTTTTTGCATTTTTTCGGCGTCCTCATACACCTCCGGCAAAGCGAATTGATCATTGATCTTGTTATACTCATCCAGAACGGCTACCGTTTCGGCTACCCCTTCTTTTACCACCTCCAGTACTGTCTTGGTTTCGTCCAATTGCGGTTCCTGTTCCAAATAACCTACAGAATAACCCGGAGAAAAGACCACATCCCCCTGATAGTTTTTGTCTACTCCTGCTATGATTCGCAACAACGTGGATTTCCCGGATCCGTTCAGTCCTAAGATGCCTATTTTAGCACCGTAAAAAAAACTGAGATAGATGTTCTTGAGTACGGGAGTATTGGCATTTTTGTAGGTCTTGGTGACCCCAGCCATAGAAAAGATGACCTTTTTATCGTCAGACATTTTTTGGTGTATTAATTTACTGGAAAACTGATTTTTATACCGGTGCTATACCCTACCCTTTAAGGCATTGAATACCCAGGCAATGGCAAAAAAGCCGATCCCTACCGCACCAAAGCCATAGCCTGCCACTTCATCATATTTAAACGCTCCCAGCGCTATCATACCCAATCCCACTACAATCATAATTATTGTGGCATACGCCAACACGGTATTCTTGTTCATTCCCATAAAATGTTTTTTGAACTCAGCCAAATATCGTAAAAATGGACGAAAGTTATCCTGTGCAAAACATTTTGACATTGTATCTTTAGCGGTACTGTTAAAATTACCGGAATGGATATCAACTTTAACAAAAATGAAGACCATAATAAACTACTACTTTCCGAACTCCGAAGAAGGCTGGCCCAGGTAAAAATGGGTGGCGGTAAAAAACGCATTGAAAAGCATCACGCTAAGGGTAAGATGACCGCCCGGGAACGCATTGCCTATTTATTAGATTCTGATGCGGAAGCTTTGGAAATTGGGGCATTGGCAGGAGAAGATATGTATTTGGAACATGGGGGTTGTCCTTCAGGGGGTGTTATTGTTAAAATTGGACGCATTCAAGGCAGGCCATGTGTGGTGGTAGCTAATGATGCCACGGTAAAGGCCGGTGCCTGGTTTCCCATCACCGGAAAGAAGAACTTACGTGCACAGGAAATTGCACTGGAAAACCGCTTGCCTATTATTTACCTGGTGGATAGCGCAGGGGTATATCTGCCCATGCAGGATGAGATTTTCCCGGATAAAGAGCATTTTGGCAGGATCTTTAGAAACAATGCTGTGATGAGCAGCATGGGAATTACTCAAATTGCCGCGGTCATGGGAAGTTGTGTGGCTGGAGGGGCTTATTTGCCCATAATGAGTGACGAAGCCTTAATTGTGGACAAAACCGGAAGTATTTTTTTGGCCGGAAGCTATCTGGTAAAAGCAGCTATAGGAGAAAGCGTAGACAATGAAACCCTGGGGGGCGCTACTACCCATTCCGAAATAAGCGGAGTGATAGATTACAAAACCAAAGATGATAAAGAGGCTCTGGATACCATTAAAAATATCGTAGATAAAATTGGGGATTTTGATAGCGCCGGATTTAGTAAAAGGGATGCGCAATTACCAGGAAAAGATCCCGATGAAATCTATGGTTTGCTACCTAAATCCCGGGCCGACCAGTACGATATGCTGGAGATTATCCATCGCCTGGTGGATAACTCCGAATTTGAGCAGTACAAAAAGGACTATGGGAAAACCCTGCTCACCGGTTATGCACGTATTGACGGTTGGGCCGTAGGGATTGTAGCCAATCAAAGGAAGGTGGTTAAAAACGGGAAAGGCGAAATGCAATTTGGTGGTGTTATTTATTCCGATTCCGCAGATAAGGCTACCCGGTTTATTGCCAACTGCAATCAAAAAAAGATCCCATTGGTATTTCTGCAAGATGTTACCGGCTTTATGGTAGGCAGCAAAAGCGAACATGGGGGAATTATTAAAGACGGGGCAAAAATGGTGAATGCCGTAAGCAATTCGGTAGTGCCCAAATTTACGGTGGTCATTGGGAACAGCTATGGTGCCGGCAACTACGCCATGTGCGGCAAAGCATATGATCCACGCTTTATTGTGGCCTGGCCCAGTGCTGAATTAGCGGTAATGAGCGGGAATTCTGCGGCGAAAGTATTATTACAGATAGAGAAAGCAGCATTGGAGGGTAAAGGGGAAACCTTTGATACAGCAAAAGAGAAAGCGCTTTTTGAAAAGATCAAAACCCGCTACGACAAGCAAATATCCCCCTATTATGCGGCTGCCCGGCTCTGGACTGATGCCATTATTGATCCCCTGGAAACCCGTAAGTGGATCTCGGGTGGAATTGCGGCAGCTAACCATGCTCCTATCCTAAAATCATTTAATATGGGAGTGTTACAAGTTTAAGGTTGCTGTTCTTCCGGCTTCATGATCACATTAGCCGTTGGTTTATCACTTACTTTCAACGCCATGATCTTATACCCCGGTTTACGGAATTGGAGAATGTCGTTTTTATTGGCGGGAATGGTATACCGCCCGTTGGCATCTGTTATTACGATTTCCTTGGTCCGGCTATTCAACACTTCAACACCTTGAACCATTCTCCCCTTTAGTATGGCGAAACCCGATATAGTCCTTGTCCTTTTTCTTTGTCGGGCTGTTCTTTTTGCATGGCGCTCCGCCTTTTCGGCGGACACCATAAGCGAGGTTTCCAAGTAATACGCCATATTCTGATCCGCTATTCGCTCCCATTTGTCCTGACTTGCATATTTACGATACGAACCGTAACGGTCCAAAGCAGCGCCTAAGATGAGCCCTAGCTCCTGATCCCCATATACTTTAAGCAGCTCCAGCGAAACAATAAAATCATCATTCACGTAAATATCAAATGGTTGTAAGTTCACCCATATAATTTTATCTGTTGCTTTAACCGTTACTAAAATATTCTTTCCGGATTTGTTCAAATTAGCGCCCGGCCTACCCAATATGCCATCATCTTCGTAGATATTGACCCTTAAAAGTAGGCTATCCGAGGGATTATGGAAGACTTCGAACTGAAATCTCTCCAATCTTCTCAAACCACTCTTTGCCATTATTTTTGTAGCTATTTCTGCGCCTAATGCAATATTATCTTTCCAATAGCCAAAAGTCTGTTCCCCAAAATTCTTATACCCGATAAAATCCTTAATAAACCGTTCTCCCTTGTTGGAAACCACTACTTCTTCCAACTCCAGTACTCCAGGTTGCATACTGAACTTCGGATATTCGTTATATACCAGTGGTATAGATGACAAGGGGATTTGCAATGTTTTGTATCCCAAAGAAGAAAAGAGCAGTTCCACACTTTGTGCTACACTGTTGGGTTCAAGGTACAAGTGAAACTTCCCTTCTTCATCGCTCACAGTCCCAATACCTTTTTCCAGGATACCAATGTTTACAAAGGGAATAGGTTTTCCGGTTTGTGCATCAATTACTTTGCCCTTGTAGTCCTGTTGGCCAAACCCACTTAAGTGAATCAGAATGATGGCAAAGACGACCCAAAACCAAGATTTCATTGCCTTTTACCGTGTTGCCGTATTTTTATTTATCCGTAAACTAAAGAGTTCCT
>JANQSA010000049.1 GCA_028284285.1 Croceivirga sp. | reverse complement strand
AGTAAAGAGGTTTGATCCGCTCAGTTTTATAGTATTCTTTAAGGCCAAAACAGGTTTGAGTCCGGACATGATAAATGCAGGATAGGTACCGGCGAGTATTCCAGTCAACAAAACCAGTGCAGCAACATATAGTGCAAACTCGGGAAATTGAGTAAATGACAATTGTAGGCTCGTTTCAGCCAGGGTATTGAATATTGGTAGTAGCAACAGTAGTATAAGAAGGCCCAAGAACGCTGCAAGAAAACTCAAGAGTATAGACTCGGAAAGAAACTGGTAGAGAAGCTGTTTCCTTTTGCCACCTATTACCTTTCTTAGTCCGATTTCCTTGACCCTTTTAGCTGAACGGCCAATTGACAACGTTGTAAAATTAATGCAGGCTATCAACAATATTCCAGATGCGATACCAATCAATAACCAGATATGTTTGGGTTCAATGGTATCGGCAACCCCATCGATCTTTGGATTGGTGTGCACCTCTGCCAAAGGTTGTAGTTGAAAACTTATCGGAAATGCTCCTTTTCCATCCCATATACCCATTTCCTTGGCCTGATTTTCTTCATTGGGATAGTACTTTTTCCTGAATTTTGAAAGGCGTTCTGGCTGAGCCATTAAAGTACTTTGTTCACTCAATTGAACATAAGTTTCGCTATTGATACCCATATCCCAATTATTGATTGTCTGTTTGCCCATTCCCGTGGATAAGAAATATTCATAACTACCCAAAACACTGAATTGGATAGACGAGTTACTTGGAATGTTCTCTGCCACCGCCGATACCTTGAACGGAACAAAACTGTCTTCAGTTTTAATTTCAATCGTTTGTCCAATGGCGTTTTTAGAGCCAAACAACCGGATGGCTTCATTTTCAGTAAGAACTATATTATTTGGGTTGCCTAATGGATTTGCACTATTGCCTTCAAGAATTTTGAAGGAAAACACTTTAAAGAGTTCAGGGTCTGCATAAGAAATTTCGCTTTGACTTATTTTGCCACCCGTTTTGAAGAATTTTTCTTCATCCCTGTAAATCCGAACAAAATTCTCTATATCGGTAAAATCCGACTTCATTGAGGGCCCTAATGGCGTATAGGCAGCAGCAAAACCCTGTGGAGTCCTTCCTTTTATTCCTTCCGTCCATTCATACACCCTATAAATACTATCCGCGTTAGTATGAAAGCGATTATAATTGAACTCGTTCAATGCAAAAAGAAGAAAAAGGGTGAAGCAGGCAATGCCCATCCCCAATCCAAGAATATTAATCAAGGAGAACATGACGTTTTTCTTTAAATTCCTCCAAGCTGTTTTGATGTAGTTTTTGTACATAGTATGTGATTTATACTGACAGATGAGCAAAATAGTTTTGGTCAACTCTGGAAATTGAAAAACAAAACCCGTATAGTTTCCAAGCCCACCTATATTATGCCAAGATTATAATCATTTTAAAATCAACTATTTATAAATAAAACTTTGAATATGGATTGATCTTGCTGTAAAAAATGTTTACACTCAATGTCCATTAATTGTACAAGCTGTTTAGCTAAAAGTATTGTATTAGGTGTTAAGTATTGGATTCGACGAATAGCGAAGTCCTGCAATAAGAACCATTTTCTGAAATACGGTGTAGGATTCAGTACAATACTGGACAATAAAATTGCATGTCCGGCTTTTTCTTCTTTTGTGCAGGGGAATCAGCTTGAATTGGGCATTGAAACTTTACCAAATTACAGGAAAAGAGAACTTGCTACACAAACATGTATTGCACTCATTGAATATTGTCTAGCAAACCAATTGGAACCTGTTTGGTCTTATGGATTAGGCAATAAAAGTTCTTTCAAATTAGCACTTAAAATAAGTTTTGTGCCTATCCTCTCCAGGCCTTATTTTGAGTTATCTGTTTGAAAATTTTTTAGTTAATTCATTATGCTTAACTAAAGAAGTTTTTGTTTTTCAATTAGTTCAGGACAATCTAGCTTTGTTCTTTTAATAACTTTCGTTTAATCCTAGATAGAGAAACAGGATCAGAGCCGATATAGGATGCGATATGGACCTGAGCTATTTCCTTCTCAATAACCTTGAATTTCTCTTTAAAGTAAAGATATTTGTCAGCCAAATTTCTTTTTGACAGTAAAACATCTTTATAGGACCTTAGACAAACCTCAGAATGAACTACCTTATGAGCCAACTCATTTAAGTCTTGATATTTGTTCCTCAATTTTGTAAAATCCGGCTCATTAAAAAGAACAACTTTACAGTTCTGAACTGCTTGAATATTGTATGTAGCTTTCGTGTTTACGTTTCTCATGAAATAAGGTGCGACAAAACTACGTTCAGAATAAAAACCAATGGTAAGTTCATTTCCTTTCTCATCTATATCAAAACACCTTAGCAATCCATCTATAAGGAAAACTTCGTACGTAAAACTCTGATCTTTTTTAACCAATAACTCCATCTTTTGAATAGAATTCAATTCACTTATTAGGGCTAAGTCGTTCCACGTCTGGTTCTTGATGGGTGATATTTCGGAAATTAGAGACTTAAGTTCAGGATTCTTCATTAACATAGATGTTTTATTAACAACGGTTAATACAGTAATCAACCCTTAATATATATATTGGGTTTATGAAATGCAAGAAATTTTGGGTGTTCGTAACGCTTATATTATTCACTAGTCTTAATGGTTCAATATACAGCCAAATCAAGATCAATGAAGAAAAGAGTTTTATATCAAACTTTGAATTTCCTGAAAACAGGAACAATCCTAAAACTGGTCTAATAGATATTCCTGTAAAAGTTATTCAATCTCCAAATAGCAAAAAACTTGATCCTGTATTCTGGTTATCAGGAGGCCCAGGACAAACGAATATGGATTATACGCCTCCGGAGGAGCTTCTAGAAGAACATGATTTCATTCTTGTTGGCTACAGAGGTGTTGACAGCAAGCCAAGTCTTCATTGCCCAGAAATAAGCAACTCCCTCAAAGGACGTGGTAAAGACCTACTATCAAAGGAATCGGTCACTAACATTAAGAACTCAGCAAAAAAATGCGCCCTGAGGTTAAAGAATCTTGGAATTGATCTTGATGGCTATACGATTAATGAAGTTGTCCATGATATTGAAAAGGTGCGGGTTTCGCTTGGGCTTAATAAAATTAATTTTCTCAGTGCCAGTTACGGAACAAGAGTGGCTCAACTATATTCTAGTCTATTCCCTGAGAACGTGAATAAATCGGTAATGGTTAGTGCGGTTACAAATGGTGGTTTTGTTTGGGAGCCTATCGACATTCATAATAAGTTAATCTCTTATGACAAACTCTGTCGTAATGACAACTATTGTAATGGCAAAAGCAACAATCTAATTAAAACATTTGAAAATGTTTTAAACAAAATGCCAAAAAATTGGTTAATGATCCCTATTGATGAGGGCAAAGTCAGACTGGTTACAATTGGATTACTATATAACAAAAACACTGCCCTAAAAGTTATAGATGCTTATTTAGCTGCTGAAAAGGGAGACTATAGCGGTATTGCTCTTATGTCGTTGTCCTATAATACCATTGTCCCAAAAATGATGAACTGGGGGGACTTTTTTTCTAAAGGTCTGATCGATTATGATAAATCAAGAGCATATTGGAAAGAGTTTAAAGAGTCACCTTATATTCTTGGATCACCTTTTTCTTCTTTGCTAATGGATGTAGGAGAAGTTTGGCCAACAACTCAAAAAAGAAAAACTACTGATTGCATGACTCAAATTGATGTTCAAACGTTGATTCTTCAAGGGGAGCTAGACTTTTCAACACCTCATGAGTTAGTAGGTTCAAGACTTTTGCCCAATTTTTCAAACGCTAGAATGGTAACCTTTGAAAATGCTGGCCATGTTCCAGATCTGTTATATAACTATTCTATAATTGTTGGAATAAAGAACTATTATTCGAACGGTTCTATTGATTTTAGCAAGTATAGCTCAAGTATAAATTTTGACGTTAATATGGGCTTCCCAACAATTATGAAAGGAACTGTAGCCGGTGTTGTTTTAGCCTTAGTTTTAATCATTCTAGTATTGAGATTACTGAATATAAGGATCAAGAAAAGACTTCGAATGGGTGACTTGAAAAAAGCGATTTAGTAATATTAAAAATTTGTCTTTTCATAAAAATACTTAAGTGTTGGTGGTAATTCCATAGAAGTAACCAATTATGTAAAATCCTAATATTCATCAATCAATATCAAAATGAAAAAAAACCTACACATTAGCTCCTTATCAATTGTTCTTGCAGCACTATTTCTTAGTTTATTTGGTGCTTTATGGTATGGCGTCCTTTTCAACGATGTTCAAAATGAAGCTCACAGATATACTTCAGAAGATTACGCAAACAATCATCCTGCATGGTACATAGGAGGAGTAATTATTTCACTATTTATATCATGGGGATTGGGTATGATGATTCGTTTAGGAGGCGTCTCAGGAATAAGAGGTGGAATTATAGCTAGTATAAGGGCGATAATAGGTTTTGGAGCTCCTTTGGTTTCCTATCCGCTTGTTTTTTCACCACTTCATGATATTGTTTTGTACGCTGTTGGACTTTCACAGATTGTAATTGCATGGACCATAGCGGGCATGATAATAGGTGGAATGACAAAAGAATCTGTTTCCTTTTAATAAAAGATATAGATAAAAAGTAATGAATCTAAACTACCACCAATCCAGAATAAAAGAATATCGCTTAAAACGAAAAGAGGCAAGAACATAAAAGAAAGGTCGGTACAAACCCAAAAGCTAATGCATAAAACCCACTGCTCTTGATATACAAAACCGAAAAAAGTTATCAATTCACTAAACTGTTATTCAATCAATAATGTTATCAAAAAAAATTTATTCTCAATGGTCATTCCTTCCAATTTTGTTTTTGTATTTAAATATTGCTTATAGTCAGACTATTGATGCGTTAATTGAAAATATTAATTATGGAGATTATAGAGTGGGTTTCAGATTAGTTGAAAAATACGATGACAGCAGAATATATCAACTGAATCAAGTATCGCAAAACAATAAAAGACCTTTTCAAATAGGAATTTGGTATCCAACAAACGAACAGAGTGGAAATAGTATCTCTTTAGCTGATTACATCAAAATGACTTCTAGATCTGAGTCTTTAGTTAAGGATTCGAAAAGAGAATTGAACTGTATAACAAAGTTTAAAGATGCGGCCCATATAGACAATTCTCGTTCGGATAACTTTTTGAACACCTCTTTTAGATCAGTAGAAAATGTCGAAGCATCAGCCGGAAAGTTCCCTCTAATTATTTATGCTCCTGGGTCTTCTGCTCCCTTTCATGAGAATTTTCTATTGTTTGAATATTTAGCCAGTAAAGGATATGTTGTTATGTCTTCTAAGTCGAGAGGTGTGCGAACCCCTACTACAAATGCAATGTGGTCCGGTGTTGAAGCTCAAGTGAGAGACATGGAGTTTATTATGGCATACGCTTCAAAAATGAAAAACTTGGATGTCAATAATATAAGTGTAATTGGAAGAAGTTGGGGCTCTATTGCTGCACTAGTCTTTTCAATAAGAAATAAGGAAGTAACTCGTTCTATTACAAGTTTAGACGGAACACTAAGTTATAATGGAATTGAACTTTTGAAGGATTCCGAGTATTCTGATGGAAGTTATGTTTATAGACCGATTTTTTTAGCTGTAGGTAAGAAGAGATCCCAAAATGCTACACCAATAGATCGTAAAAACTACTACGAAGATGTCGTTTACGCAGATGCCCATACAGTGGAATACAGTGAAATGAGGCATACTGCCTTTTCAAGCTATTTTCTGATATACCATTATCTTTTGAACAAGGGCATTGATTCAATTACGGCCGATGACTTGATCACAGGTTATATCAACACAATGGAACACACTGAGGAGTTCATTAGTTTTTATTCAGGCAAGAATAATGATCCCATTAAAATTAATGCTTCAGAGTCTTATGAATATAAATCCAGAATAGCCTCTCAAGAATTACCGCCAAATTATGAAGACTTTAGTTATGCCTTAGAAGTTAATGGTGTTGATGCCGCCTTATCAGTATACAAACAGGCCTTCAAAATAGATCCAGATTATGCAAATAAGGAGTTATTTGGAGCTAGTTATATTAACTCAATTGCCTATAAATATTTGTACTCAGGTGAGACAAACAATGCAATAAAACTAATTGAAATTGGAATTAAAGCTTTTCCAGATAATGCCAATCTTTATGATAGTTATGGAGAGTTCCTCCTTAAAAAAGGGGACAAAGAACGTGGCAGGAACGCATATAAAAAATCACTTCAGTTGAATCCAAAAAATGATAACGCCAAAAAAATACTAAACGAAATGAAGAAGAAATAGTGGTTCAAACTTGATTAACCTTGTAAAGGTTCAATTTATTCATGAAACAAAGGAAATTATTGGTCATAGACGTAACACCATATCTACTGTTGAAAGTGTGACTACGTCAACTAAAAGTGTACTATTATGATAATAAATAAAGAGACTCTTTTGACATGGAAAAGACCAGAGAATTAGACGATGCCGATTAAAGTCAAACAAACAGCCTAACTGAACTCAAGATTTAAGAAATGGCACAATTAATCTATTTTTTAAGCTGTCCCGATCAGTTTTCTAAAAAGCCATTGGTACCATGAGGCAGAGGCACTTTTGACAGTATATCCATAATAGTAGTTATAGCCATATGCCCTTTCTACTCCCACACTGTTCACTATATAGCCCATATTCCGAATTTTCCGAGTTTTGTTGAGATCTTTGGAAAATGCCAACAAACGCTTATCAGTAAAATCAGCTCTGGTCAAATAAACCGTTACATCCGTGTACCTGGAGATTAAAAGGGTGTCTGTCACCAACATGGTAGGGGCACTATCTACTATAAGGTAGTCAAATTCTTCCTTGACTTCGTTAAGCAAGTTTTCAAAACGGTTGCCTGACAGCAACTCCGGAGCATTTGGTGGTATAAATCCACTGAAACAAACCCGATGATCACTGTTTTTATCAAACATATTAAAAATACAATCCCACCAATTCATTTCCGGGTCATATAGATAGTCCGATAGCCCTTTTACATTTTTATTGATATCAAAATACGTATGTAGTTGTGGGTTTCTTAAATCAGCACCTATCAATAGCACCTTTTTTTTCATGTTGGCATAGGCCATGGAAAGATTGACCGCTACCAAAGTTTTTCCTTCAATAAAACATGGAAAGGTTAATTTTAACACTCAATGGCTTTCTTGGATTTCGATATTGACCTTATTCTGGAACTGTACCCATTTTCCTTTTGTCGAGTGCATGCGGAGATAGAAGTTTCACAAAGTTCTTTAAGTAAGATATTCTGATGCTCAAATGTCATGAACAAAAATGTTCCATTGGCTGATACGCTTTTTGAGTTTACCCTATTCTGTACTACATTGAATTGACCCTTAGAAAAGTTAGTAGCTGAATCATTACATCATTAATGTTTTTGGTATGATTCCTCGCGTTTGATTCCAGAACCAAATGTATTTGAGATTCGGATGTAATCGGACTGAAGATCGTAAGCACTACCCCTTTTGCGGTCTGAAAACTTTGCATTTCCCATGTATGGATTGAAAAATTTTGTCGGGTTGTAAGCCCTGGCTTCGTCAATTGTAGATTACCCAAATACGTTTCCAGAGCAGATGTATCTTTGCCCGTTGAGCGGGAATTTATCCATCCCGTTATTTTGGAACCACTGTCTTGATTGGATGCCATAAAACCCGAAGCGGTCTTATCAAAGGTCCAATTCTTTGGTAAAACCGCACGTTTGTGTTTTGCCAGTGTATACGTATGCAGGTTTTCCATAGCTGCTTCATTTTTCCTTTTATATAGCCGTCCATTCCAAAGTAATCCCTTGATCTCCCCTTTCGGAGTGAAAGTAAACCGAATGGTTTCCGGATTGGCAATGTTACGGGTAACGCATGTTGAGGGATTAATGAAATCGAGGTAGAATTCGCTAACAGTTTCATTATCTCGTAAAACCTTGCTTTTAAGTTCTTTTTGATCGGTGATTTCAACATTCAAAGTCAAACCAAAACTCATCCAGGCAAAACCCCCACTTTCAAAATGATATTCACCTATGTATTTGTCCTTTTCCTTAAGATCCAATTCAAAATTGTTTTTGGTTTCATCCTCGGTGATAGGTATCCCAAATGCTGAGATATCCTCTTCATTGGCCAAATGCAAAACATTATTGGCGATTGTGTAATGCGGTATAAATTGATGTTTGTCAATAAATGTAAGGTCCAAATTGAAAAGCAATGCAGTAGCGGTATGGTTTACCACATCGATCATGGTGAAGGAAGACATTGTTCCGGTACTACCTCCGTGATGCACTACGGTCCTGCCATCGATCTCAGAGATCATCCAACCCAGTCCATACTGATATTTTTTTCCATTACCCCCATCAGCCTTGCTCAATCCTTGAAATGAGATATTGGGTTGCCATAAATCCTTGATACTTTCTTCTGATAGTACTTCTTTTCCCTTAAAACGGCCCCCATCGACTAGGGCTACCAAGTAGTTTCCCAAATCTTCCACTGTAGATTGGGTAGCACTGCCGGCAGGGACGTATTCCCCCGATTTTACAAAGCCCCGATCTTGAGATGGAAGGGGTTTTGGGCCATAGTAATGACCCTGCAATGGAAGGGAAGTATCAAGAGCCAAAGAGTTGGAAATGGAACTTCTCATTTGTAAAGGGGCGAATATGTTTTCCTCTACATACGCTTCGTAGGACATTCCTGTTAATCGCTGGACCAGGAGTCCGGCAATACTAAAATCGGTGTTACTATATTCGTAAGAAGTACCGGGTTCCCTGGATAGAAAGGTAGTCTTTAAACTTTCGAGCAAATGTTCCAAAGCTTTTGTAGACGGATGATACGAAGGAACCGGATTGGACTTGAGGCCCGCTGTATTGTTCAACAGCATTCTTACTGTAATCCTATCGCTCATTTCTTTGTTGGCCGTTCGAAAATCAGGTAAATAATGTACCACGGGAGTATCCAGCGATACTTTGTTTTGCTCTACTAATTGCATTATCGCTACAGCAGTAATTGACTTTGTAAGAGAACCTATGTCAGAAACTGTTTTGTGCGTGAAATCCGCATTTTTTCCGAGCTGCTTTTTGCCAAATCCGGATTTGTAAACAATTTTACCCTCTTTCACCACCACAGCAGCAAATCCCGGAATAGTATGATTCCGGTATACTTTTTTAAGATACCCCCCTATCCTCTTTTCAATCTGTGCTTGACCCTCAAAACATCCTAAGAGCAATACAGCGAGTGAAATTCGTAGTACAGTGTTCATCACGGTTTAATTTTTAAATTTCAACCAGTTTCCTGGGGTTTATTTTAACAATCAGTTTGGAGGTGAACCAACAGAGGACAAGCACAAAAAGGAACAACAACAGATACACCAGGGCAATACTTAACGGAGCGATATAAAAAGGGAAGTCCCGGATGCCCAAACCCGAAGCCAGTACCTGGGCAAAGGGTTTCCCTAGCATAAAACCCAATGGGATGGCGATTACCAGACCTATAGCAAACAATAGCATTACCCGAATCAGAATGATCCCCCTTAGCTGGTTCGAGTGAAAACCTATACTCTTCATTTGCGCATAGATCAAATCATGCTGTTTGATTTGTAAGGTGATGTCGTTTCCAATGATTACCAAAAGAATGAGCGTGAACAGGATGGATATGGAAAGTATCCCAAGTTTCATGTTCCGTAAAAGTCCGACTATCGATTTTCGACTTTCTATACTTCCTTCAATCGTCACGGTTTCTCCCAAATGTGCCCAAAGAGACTCCTTAATCGAATCGGTTTTCACCTGGTCTTCAAGGACCAGACCGTAAGATGTAGGCTCATAAAGCGGGTTTAGGGGCAACATGGCACTTTGATGAAGCCGAAAGCCTTGTCCAAACGCACTGATATCCTGATAAATGCTTGTCACCCTAAAAGTCTTCTTGAATCCTTCTACTTCCAAAAGGACGGAATCTCCTATCTGCTTATTATGATACATTGCCGTTCCCATACAAAGGGCTACCTCATTTTCCTTAGTGGGGTGTTCACCTTTGCTATTGATAAGACCTGCTTTGGAAAGATCATCAGAATACACTTTGCCAAAAACCTGTTGTTTTTGACCGTCCTGATTGATGATTTGTGCCGTAAGACTACCAAAAGGTATGATCCTTTCTATGGATCCTTTCCTCTGATTTTTCAAAATATCCATAAGTTCACCATGGTTCAAAGGCAATACGATGGACGACTGTCTTGTTAAGACCAAATCGCTTTCATCAAATCCCCAAGCGGTTTTGTTTTTTTCGAGGGACCCAAAGGAGTTGTAGAGATTGATGCTGAACAAGATGAGGGTAAAGGTTCCCAAAAACCCCAAGATCAATGAAATGGAATTGGGGAGGGTATTTCTGATAAATCGAAGTGCAAACCAGGGAGATAATGGAAAATCTCCCTCTAAAGAAATTCCAAATCCATGGTGGTACGTGGCATTGGGTTTTTTTACATTCCGTAACGCCTGGGTGGGTTTGGCTTTGCCGGCCTTGCGGGAAATCCAATAGCAAACGACCAATACTAAACCTGTCATCAATAGGACGGTAATAAAAATGGGGGATGTGGTTCCTATGGCCAACTCTGATATGCCGATTTTTTGTAAGGTAGCATTCATGATGGACCCCATGGCTATATCAGACAATAAGAGTCCCAACGGAATGGCAATGAGCAACCAAACCAGGGATTGTAAAGTATATGACGCTATTATATTGTTCCTGGTATATCCTATGCTTTTTAGTACCCCTATTTGCTTGAAATCTGAAAGGATACTGCTTGAAATCGTAGTTTTAATGATCAACATGGATATAACAAGCAGCACAATTCCAAATACCAGGAGTACCATACTTAAGATTTTGGAGAAACCGGAATAGGCCGTTTTAAAAACAGTATGTCGAAGGTCAATCCCAGAATAATCGAATTCCTGACCAAACCTTTTCCAGACCGCGTCCAACGCTTCAGGGTTCTTAAATCGGATGCCCAGGGTTGTATTTTTCAAATCCTGAATCGGCAGAAAAAAGGATAATCCTCCCGGGGCCACCCACGCCCTGGTGGGATTAAACACATTGCTGAGATAATGGGGATCCACCACAAAGCCGCTAACCTCAACCTCATAAAAACTGCCTTGCGAAGGAATACCCAATGTATCTCCCAATTGAATACCATGCATAGCCTCAAAGTGATAAGGCAACCAGATTTCCCCAATGTTTGGATGACTGCCCGGCTTTCCCTTAATAATCTTTAGTCGGTCATAAAGGGTGCCGTCAACTATTCTTTCTGTTATTTGGATGTCCATATCCAACTCGCGTCCTTCAAACAGCATGCTTTTAGATTGTGTATGATAGGGTTGTAACGGCCCAACATGCGCTATCTCATCTTGTTGCCCAAACCATTCGGAGATTTCATTGCCCAACGCCTTATCGTCTTCGAACAACAATAAAAGATGAGAGGCTTTCAGTCTTTCAAAAGTGACATCAAAGGGTTTCTCCAAAACCACAAATAGTTGCAATGCCAATGAAATGCAAAAAGTGGCCATCAGCAATGCCCCGATGATCTGGATGTATTGCCGAAGATTGGACTTAAACCGTTCCTTACCGATCAATACTATGCTTCTTATTGCTCCTCCCCTTTTTACCATGAGTATTTTTTCAACAAGGTTAACAGCGTATCATATCGCTCCTCCTTCCCTACGTGTTCCTCAAAAATGAGGGAGTCAACGATTTGTCCATCGCGCATAAACAAAATAAGGTCCCCAAAACAGGCTGATTTCGGATCATGGGTGACCATTACAACGGACTGATCTTTATGTTTTGCTTTTATTAAGGAATCCAAAACTTGCGTGGAAGTGGATGAGTTGAGGTTTCCAGTGGGTTCATCTGCCATAATAATATCAGGTTGGTTGATCATGGCCCTGGCTATGGAACACCGCTGTTTTTGCCCTCCTGAGACTTCAGTGGGATATCGGTTTTCCAATGACGCTATTCCTAATTGCTCCATAAGCGTATGCGCCTTTTCCTTAACCGTTTTACGGCTTTCCTTTGATAAGTAGCCTGCAACCAATATGTTCTCTTTGAGGGTCAAACTCGATATCAGGTTATGGTCCTGGAAAACAAAGCCAATTTTGTTTCTTCGAAACAGGGACATCTTTTTTTCGCTGGAACTGTGCAAAACAACACCATCTATTGCCACAATCCCTTCGGTGGGGTCGTCCATACCGCTTAACAAATACAACAGGGTGGATTTACCTGAACCTGAACTTCCCATAATCATGGTACATTTGCCTTTGGGTATGGCAAGGTTCAGTTGGTCAATGACCACTACCTCCTCATTTTTTCGACCAAAAACTTTCTTTAGATTTTCCGTCTCGATAACATTTGCCATTTTCATGTGATTATGAATTACAGCAAATAAACCACAATTGTTGTCCCAAGTCGTCCCAGCGTGTAAGATGCTACCCATATGAGAAACACCATATAGCGCCGATATCATTTTCACCAAAGAAAGGACTAACTTTAGGATGATATGATAATGGGGTACCTGCATGCTGCAAGCATTGGACTAGCGGTTTTTATAATTGCATTGATTCTTGGAAAGAAAAACCGAAGCGTTTCGGACCATTTCCTGGTTCTGTGGTTGTTGGTATTGACGATCAATTTTGTCTCCGTTTTTTTGCTCAATACGAAGAATGGCGATTTTGTAGTCTGGGAGCAATTGCTCCTCGAGTTCAGTGAGGCTTCGATTTTTATCCACGGCCCGATCTTATATTTTTACACCTTGTCTCTGACAAAGTTTTCCTTTGAACTAAATCCCGGAATTGGGGTTCACGCAATTCCATTCTTGATTGCATTTTCCCTTCTTGCAGTCCCAATTTTTTATGACGAGACAGCTAATTTCAATCTGAGAAACCTGCTTCTGGTTGTCAAAATGATAAGCCTGCTCATTTACGTCATACTTGTTTTAAGAATTTTATTTGCCCATAAAAAGAAGGTCGATGACATATTCTCCAACACTGAGGAAAAACATTTGACCTGGCTCTTTTTAGTGACCTTAGGAGTGTTGTGCCTATGGACAATCGCTGTGGTCAGTCTGTTTTTGCATAGGGTGATACATTTAGAAATACCCCAATACGGAGGACTGTTGACCAATATCGCCTCATCCCTATTTCTATTTGTAATAGGGTATTTTGGGGTAAAGCAGCCTTCTCTATTTGTTGAGTATTCAAAAAAAGTATCCGCTTATACGTTTGAAAAAGAAAATACAAAGTCAAAATATGAAAAATCGGGTCTAACGGAAAAGCAGGCAATCGCCATCCACAGAAAAACAGTTGCACTAATGGACCATGAGAAGTCCTATTTGAATCCGGAACTGACGTTGTATTCCCTGGCGGAACAATTACACGTATTGCCCAACCATCTCTCGCAGGCTATTAACAGTATTGAGAAAAAAAACTTCTTCGATTTTGTAAACTACTATAGAATACATGAAGTCAAAAAATGTCTGGAATCCAATGAAAAAGGACACCTTACCCTGTTGGGAATTGCATTTGAATGTGGTTTTAATTCCAAAACCTCCTTTAACCGAACCTTCAAAAAAACCGAGGGAATGACCCCCTCAGCGTATAGGAAAAAGCACCTTACTTAACCAGAGCAGTATAGTCCGTTATTCTATTAACCCCTCCCGCAAGGCCTTGCTGATGGCTTCCCCTTGCGACTGTACATGTAGCTTCTCATAAACGTGTTTGATATGGGTTCTTACTGTATCCAAGCTAATGGTAAGGTCGTCGGCAACCATCTTATAACTGTTGCCTTTTGCAAGTGAGACCAAAACATCAATCTCACGGGAGGTCAGATTATAGTCCGATGCAGACTTTTGAGGGCCTTTATGTTTGATGCCATCCACTATCATACGGGCTATGGCAGGACTCATCGGTGAACCCCCTTCCAAAACATCATTTATTGAAGTCACCAATCGTGTAGAAATATATTTTTTTAGAAGATATCCGTTGGCTCCGGCATACAGGGCATCGTATACTGAAGAGGTATCGTCAAAAACCGTAAGCATCAAAACAGGGATCGTGGTATTTATAGTGCGTATTTTCTTTACACCATCAATGCCATTTATATCGGGTAAGTCAATATCCATTAAAATGATATCCGGGTTAAGATGTAACAGATGGTTTTCCAAATCAGTACATTCCCGGTAGTCCCCAACGATATGAAATCCCTTTTCACGGGAGAGAAGTACGATAAGGCTATTTCTCAGACTTTCATTGTCTTCATAAATCAAGACGTTTACTTTCATGGTCGTCAGGTATTAAAGGGGCGTTCGACAATAAGGCTTTCCTTTTTGATCTTTAAACCAACTGATGTTCCTTTATCCTTTGCAGAGGTAATTTGTAAAGAGGCATCGATCTCTTCGGCACGTTTGCGCAAGTTTTTTAGACCATTCCCTTTGGTATCGGATGGGATTTCGAATCCTTTACCATCGTCATTAATATTCATGCACAAAAAATCATCCTGTGTTACAAAGCTCATAATGACCTTTTGGGCCAGGCTATGTTTTACAATATTGTTGATGGCTTCTTTGGCAATGAGGTAAATGTTCTTGCGCTGGGAAGTATTTAATCTTATGTGATCCGGGTTTTTAATGCTTTTAAAATACAACATGATGTCCAGCGGTTCCAGTACTTCAATGGCATGTTCCTTTACTTTGAAGATCAACTTATCCAGACCATCGTTTGCGGGATTAACGACCCAAACCATATCGCCCATTTTCTCCATCATTCCGGAGGCATATTTTTTAATTTGGCCAAATTGTTTCTTCACCGTGCTGTTTTCAACAGCGTCTTGTTCGGCTATTTTACTGATAATATGGATGCTGGTCAGCGTAGACCCCATCTCATCGTGCAGGTCCCTGGCGATGGTACCCCTTAATTTTTCTTCGGACAAATATTTGGTAATGCGTTCAGAGCAGATGGCGGCAATTTTTTTTAATAGCTCCAAATGGTGCTTCTTGTAAAAATTGCGTTTAGGGTGTTCAGAATCCAGGATGGCGAAAACCTGATCTTCCACAAATAACGGAACGGTTATTTCGGACAGTCCCATTTCCATATCCATGATATACCTTGGGTCTTTCCTTGTATTTTTTACGATCTCCGCGGTTCCCGTATAGGCAACGGTACCAACAATACCTTTGTTTACGGGAATTTCAATCTTGTTGACAATCTTCTTACCGTAAGGATTCTTGATCCCAAAAGCAGCCTTTTGAAGCAGTAGTTCACGTTTTTCGTCCAGTAAGTAAATAACGCAATCCACAAAGTTTAATTCTTGTACACAATACCGGGCTGTTGCCCACAGGATACCGTCCACGGTATTTTGTCCATAAAGGGAAGTCGCAAAGCCTTTTAGTTGTTTCTCTATTTCCAACTTTCTTCGCTGGAAGGCAAAGAGCAAAAACAGCAAGGATAGTATGAGTACGACCACCGCCCCCGTGAACCACCAGCGTTTCCAGAATGGTGTTGCTACAGTAAAATGGATGATATCCGAGGAATTGTGCCAACCCCCTTCCTTAACCGAAGCGGCCATTTGAAGCCTGTAGTCACCGGAAGGCAAACTCCAGAGGGTCACATTGCTGTTTGTGCCCAGAGGGTACCAATCCCCATCTTCAGTAAGACGATAGCGGTATTGAACGTCCTTTGGATTTCCGTAATAGGGCGTTGCAAAGGTGAGCGTTATATTTCGTTCTGTATACCCCAATTTCAATGGGTTGAACTCCTTGATTTCCTTAGCATTGCCCGGGAGCGTGATGTGCCTTAGATAGGGGTGTAATTTTTTAGGGCGAATAGTTACCTTTTCCGGATAGAAGTAGTTGATACCGCTCATGCCGCCAATAAAGACCAACCCTTCCGTATGACGGTAGTAACTGTTTGGGTAAAAATAATCGCCAAGAATATTTTCCGTAAGACCAAAGCTCACCAATTTACCCGTCTCATGGTCAAGCCGGTGTAGTTGATTCTCACTAACCAACCAAAGGTATTCCAGTTCGTCCTTAAACAATGCCTGTACTGCGGCTTCCCGCAGTTGGGGAACACGCTTTTTTACCGAAACAGTATCCCCGGTAGTACTAAGGAAATATAACCCCTGACGCGTTCCCAGATAATGACCGTCTCCGTGTTCCAAAACACAAAAGGCAGCACTGTTATTTATCTGTTTCCTTATTTCATGGGTAGGCGTATAATTGGCATCAAGACAAAAAAGACCGTCTAAGGTGCCAATAAAAATAGCGCCCTTGGAATCTTCATAGCTAAATACAACATTGTGGGTGCTTCCGGGAAAATCGATTTCACTGATGGCATAGGTGGTTCCGTCCATTAAATAGGCTCCGTCCCTTGCACTGATGATATGGTCTCCGTTACGTAGGGTTCTAATCTGATTTATAAAATCTTGCGCTACCTTTTCTTTTAACAAACGGCCTGCTTTATTGTCTGCAAACAGGGGTCTTTTAAAGATTTTCTTTTTGGGGTCGTATAGCCATATGCCCTTGTTCGTCTGGCCTATGATAAGATGGGTGCCATCATGGACCAGGCCCCGGATTGACGCGTGGTCAAGACCATTGGTATTGCCCTCCGAAGCGTTAAGGGTCCGGAAGCTATTTTTCTTCAAATCCCATTGTGTCAGACCATGGCCCGTAGCCAACCACAGGTTTCCTTCGTCATCGGCAGCAAAATTCCGTATCCGGTTATCAAATTGCTGCACGGAATCGTACGGGTTGTTGCGTACATACCGAATGTGCTCTTTGGACCGGTCTATATGCAGTAAGTTATTTTCGGTCGCTACCCATAAATGGCCTTTTCGTTGCTGGTAAACCGCTCTAAAAATGGTCTCCGGATAAGGAAGTCCCCCAAACGTCAATACCATTTTTCGCAACGCTTTTGAGCTGCGGTCAAACGTCAACAAGCCCCTAGAAGAGGCCAGGTAAACCAATGTATTGGCCCCTGAAAAAAGACTGTGCACATAAAGAAATCCGTCTGATCCCGGAAGCGTTAATTGAATGCGTTCGTGAGTGGAAAAGTTGTAGTACCATGTTTTGGCTTCCCAACTGGTGGTGATGATCTCCTCTTCGGAAAGGGCATGTACCCATCCTACATGCTTCACCGCCAGTGTATCCTTTTTTCCGGATAGCAGATTGTGCCGCCAAACCCTGTTTTCATGGGTATAATAAAGGATATGCCCAAAGTTGGAAAAACGCGTGTACTGAAGGGTTAGGTCCTCCTCCGGTACTCCGTTCAGGTTTTTTGCCGGTCCAAACGTATTGGTATTCGCATCATATTCAAATAGGCCCGACTCACCCAAATAATGGATGGGCAGCCCCTTGATACGAAACAGTAGTTTTGGTCCATCATTAGGGTCGGTTGTGGGGATGCGAAGGAATTTTCGTAGCTGTTCATCGTATTTGTAAACCCCTTTTTGGGTCGATACCCAAACGTTCCGATGACCGTCAAGCACCATGGAAACCATTTCTTCTCCCCTAAAGTAATCATCGGTATGGGTGCCATCAAAACGTTGAATCCCATACATGTACATGATCCAAACAAATCCAGATCCGTCTTCCAACACTTTTTTAAAACTATGTGTTCGCAGCCCTTGTTCAGCGTCAAATGCTGTAACGGAGGCTTCGGGCAATTGCGCGAATAGGGGAATCCATAATTGCATTGCCAAGACGGTAGCAATCCAAAACTTAAAAAAGAAATCCATAGCAACACCTACCGGAATTAGTCATTATACCAAAAGTAGATAAAGTATATAATATTGAATATCACATATATATGGGATTGTGTGGCGCCATCTAAGATTGCAAATTTGAAATAGTAACAAAAAACAAGTAAAAGCGCATGTCACTCACCACAACATCAGCTTGGGCAATTGCAAGGCCTATTGTCATCAGTGCTATCTGGTGTCTTTTTCTGCTCCTGTTTTCCTGCGAATCCGACGATGGTGATATGGAAACGCCCGATCTGAATACCGTGGGTTTCAATATTACGGTCTCCGGAGACTTTTCCAGAAACATGCAGGGGACCAATGCGTACTACAGGTTTCAGGAGTTGCCCCCTTTATCACCCACTACCCACCAGTTGGCCATTTATCTGACGGATGGCGAAGGGTATACGGTAACCGCTATTATTAGGGTGGACGGAGCATCGACGCCCCCGCCGGGCAACTATCCCGCACTCAACCTTACGGGTAACGGAAATAATGGTGACGACGCGTTGACCGTATCGTTTTTATTTGGGCAAAACGGAGGAATTAGCCATTCCAGCAATCTACAGGGCCAGGGAGGGCTCTCTGTTACCGCAACAAGCGACGGTGTTTTTAGTGGCACTCTGGAAACGCCATTGACCCCTACCGCTAATGGGTCCGGAAACATCGTTGTGAGTGGCACTTTTACTGTGGAGTTCAGGCCTTAGTATAACCCGCTTATACAGATAAGTATACAACTGAATTTTCAAAAGACCCTACTTAACCTACCCTTTTAAAAAAGAAGAATGAATACGACTACTTCATATGCCTCAAATGGTAGTTGTTTCGTGATATTTTGATGATGACAAGACTAAAAATGATTCCTAATATTAATTTAAACCAGAAATTATGAAAAATGGTACATACAGGTATTTTGTAAACGGCCTAACTGTGCTGTTGCTGCTTGGCACGGCGTTGGGCTGCAGTAATGACGATGATGAACCGTCCAATGTTGTTGTTTTAAATGATGAACTCATAACTGAATTTCAAGCTATATGTTGCAACAGTGCAGGGGGGTGTTATGATGTTAATATTCTTTACAGTGTTACACGAGATGATGCCTTAAAAAATATATTTTTCGAAGGCACCTTGGATGATGGTACCCAAGCATTCAGTGTTGTAAGGGATGATTTTGAAGGAACGGAATTGTCTGTGGACAGAAATGTTGAAGGTTTTCCTTCCAATGCGCTCACTTGGGGGAATGTA
>JANQSA010000044.1 GCA_028284285.1 Croceivirga sp. | reverse complement strand
ATTACTGGCGTCCGGGTAAAAAACCGGTAGATTTTCTAAGTCTTTGGAAAGTACAAATACGGGTATCTATGTTTTGATACCCGTATGCTTTTACGATGTTTGAAGTTACGACACAATCAACATCGCGATGCAAAGTACCAAAATTTCTGGACAGCCGGTGATCTGCCAGTTACTTTCCTATATTCCCCAACACCTTTTACAACAGGCGGTAGATTTACATCAGTCAGACCGTTATTATAAAACCATGACTACTTACCGTCAATTGGCTTTCATATTTTATGGTGTTGTAAGCCGGATCAACTCCCTTAATTCCTTATGTAAGAGCCTGCTATTTTTAAAAAACAGGCTTACCTATCTTGGGATCAGGGAACTACCGGCCGTGAGTACGTTATCGGATGCTAACAAAAACCGGGATAGTGCAGTATTTGGTACACTTTACCACCTGTTGGTCAACTACTACAAAAACTATTTGACCCATAGTTATCTCTCGATGTTTGTCAAAGGAGAAGTAGATCCTCAACAGGTAAAAATATTTGATTCCACTACGATCAAATTGTTTTTGGAAATATTCACCGGGGCTGGACCATCCCGGTTGCATGGCAAAAGGAAAGGGGGATTGAAGGTACATGCCCTTATGCCCCTGGATCGCTATGTGCCCGAGTTGGTGTGGATGTCCCCTGCCAGTTACCATGACAACCATTTTCTCGGACAGCTAGAATTCCTTCCAGGCTTTACCTATGTATTTGACAAAGGCTATCTCAATTACCAACTTTTTAAGCAGTGGGCTGCTAAGAGTATCTTTTTTGTCACCCGGCTGAAGCAAACCGCCCAGTATAGAATTTTAAAGACGACTCATACGCAACTCCATGAATTCCTGGGAGGGGGTGTCATCTGTGACCAGGTTATTAGTCTTCACAAAGGCACACAACCCGGTTTCTTGACCGCCCGCCTGATTACGTATAAAGATCCCGTTTCAGGCAAAGTACTAAGATTCTTGACCAACCAATTCACCTATCAAGCCCAAACCGTTGTTGCCCTTTATAAGAACCGATGGCTCATGGAGACATTCTTCAAGCAACTAAAACAAAACTTCGAGTTGTCCACTTTTTACTCGGACAGCAAGCACGGGATCAAAACCCAGGTTTGGATCGCTTTAATTGCACAACTCATTTTCACCGTTGTCCACAAACAGGTCCGTGAATGTGAATTATTTACCACATTGGTCTCGATATCAACGGCCAACCTAGGGGCCTATCAATGCCTAATCAGTACCCTAAAATGCAAACGCCTTAGCCCCCAAGAAAGAAACCTAGAAATAGTACAACTCGAAATCTTTGATTTGAAATTGAGGGGTCATTTTCAGTACGCCCAAAATTCGCCTTGATTCTTTGTGAAACCGCCTTTTTTTGGAAAACTTGATTTTAACCGGATACCAGTAAT
>JANQSA010000043.1 GCA_028284285.1 Croceivirga sp. | reverse complement strand
GTCTTTCTGAGCCGGAGGCAGGTTCAGATGCTACAAGCCAGCGGACCATCGCCGAGGACAAAGGGGATCACTATCTTTTGAACGGCACTAAAAACTGGATCACCAATGGCAATAGTGCAGGTGCTTATATCGTGATGGCCCAAACCGATGTGTCTAAGAAACATAAAGGGATCAATGCGCTGATCGTAGAGAAAGATATGGATGGGTTTACCATAGGCAAGAAAGAAGACAAACTGGGTATAAGGGGCTCGGATACCCATTCTTTGATGTTCAGTGATGTAAAAGTGCCGAAAGAAAACAGGATCGGTGAAGATGGTTTCGGGTTTAATTTTGCCATGGCTAGTCTTAATGGGGGCAGGATAGGCATAGCTGCCCAAGCCCTAGGGATTGCTTCCGGCGCCTACGAGCTGGCGCTGAAGTATTCTAAAGAAAGAAAAGCTTTTGGAAAGGAGATCTCCCATCACCAGGCTATCCAGTTTAAACTGGCAGATATGGCCACCCAGATTGATGCAGCACGGCTTTTATGCCTGCAGGCGGCAAGCTTAAAAGACCAAAAGAAGCCTTACGCCACCGCTAGCGCCATGGCAAAACTGTTTGCTTCCCAGGTGGCTATGGATGTAACCGTAGAGGCTGTACAGGTCCATGGGGGGTATGGATATGTGAAAGAGTATCACGTGGAAAGATTGATGCGAGATGCTAAGATCACCCAGATCTACGAAGGAACCTCCGAAATTCAGAAGATTGTTATCGCCAGGGAGCTACTTAAAGAGTAAATAAACCGTTTCTGGAAAAAATCATACTTTTCTTAGAATAGTGCATGTAAGTTTGTTGTTTCTTTTTAAATTTGCCTATTAGTTTAATACATTAGGTTAATGGAAGATTACAACAAAATAATTGAATCCTTAGGAATTAAGTATGTCAAGTCAAATAATGTTAAGGTAACAAATCCCTTTAGCATAAAGGATTTTAAAGACACTGAAAATATCATTATCATCCTGAAAAAGGGGTTTGTCTACTTTGGCAAGAACAAAGAGCTGCTTAAAGAAGGTCATGCCTTGTTTGTTCCTGCGAATCGCAGCTGTCCCCTGCACTTTGGAGAAGTAAACGAAAAAACTACTCAACTTAGTATAGATGAGTTTGGGTTTAAGCAAGCAGAATACTTCAGGACTACCAACTTGCATGAGATCAGTGGTAGCCTGGCAGCTGATTTTAGCATGGTTTCTTTCGACACCAAGGTGTTTGATACAGTCAATTTCTTTACGGCGCTGGATATTCCTGCGTTCTCTATGGAAAACACGAGGATCAATAACTTGATCTATGATGTTATCATGGAGGAGATCGAAAAGAAAGAGGGAAATCAACGGTCGATCAAGATAAAGACGGAGTCACTCGTGATAGAATCCATCCGTCATATCATTGATAACAGGATGTTCGTGGAGCAAATGGCTACCAACAGCACTTACTTCAAAGATCCTAGGTTGATCACGGTATTTAAGTATATCAAAGAAAATCTCGGTGGCGAGCTAACGAACAAGGTACTTTCCGAAGTAGCAGAAGTTTCCGAAGACTATGTAGGTCAGTATTTTAAAACACTTACAGGTATCAACCCGCAGGATTACATTGAATACCAGCGAATGGAACATGCTGTAAAGCTATTGCGTACGTCAAAAATGAGTATCCGTGATATCGGCAGGGCTTGTGGCTATAAAGATACAGCCTATTTCTGTCGACGCTTCAAGATGATGTATGGAATACCTGCAGGTAAAATGCGTAAACGTGAAACGCTAATGAACGTTTAATGAACGGTTGAAATCATAAATCTTTTCAGAAACCTCGATCAACAGATTGGGGTTTTTTTCTATAGCATTCCCTACTACGATCATGTCAGCTCCTGCTTCTAACGCAAACTTTGCCTTTTCCGCCGAGTTGATCCCACCGCCTATGACCAGGGGAAGGTCAACAGATTTTCTTACTTTACTGATCATTCTTGAAGGTATTGTCTTTTTGGATCCACTTCCTGCGTCCATGTAGATCAATTGTAGGCCTAGCATTTCTCCTGCCATAGCTGTGCAAGCAGCTACAGAATCCTTGTCAGGAGGTATGGGGCGAGTATTGCTCATGTACGAGGCCGCAGAGGTGCTCTCAGAGTTCACCAGCATATAGCCAGTGGGTAAGATCTCTAATGAACTACCTTTTAGAATAGGCGCTGATATCACGTGCTGCCCTATAAGTAAGTCCGGGTTCCTGCCTGATATCAGGCTTAGGAATAAGATAGCATCGGCCTGGATATCGATCTGCATCGTATTACCAGGAAACAACACCACGGGTATTTCTGTATTGCCTTTGATCGTTCTTACTACCTGCGAAAGGTTATTATTGGTGATCAAGCTGCCACCGACGAAGAAAAAATCAACATAACACTCTTTGGCCACAAGCAAGAGTTGTGTAAGTGATGAAAGATCATCCACTTTGTCGGGGTCAATAAGCACCGCCAATGATTTTTGGCCTCTCGTTTTTCTTTCGTTAAGCGTCTTCAGTATTTGTTGCATGTATCCCCGGTTTAGTCTCTTCTAAATATTCCGTAAGTTTCTCCTTCGCCAATGTTAGCAGAAAGGTTGCCAACTCTGCTAAGACAAAGTTCCGTATTTCCGAAAATGTAGAGGGGGTATTTTCCTCCCGGGGTTTTATCGATGTTCCCGGTTCTTCACCCTTGACAAATGCCTTAACCAATAGGTAGGCCAAAGCTAAGCCTCCTCCAATGAGTAATATCCTTACTACTATTTTTTTAGATTGTTCTATTAGATCTTTGAGTTCCGTCTCTATGGCGCGCTTATGCTGGTCAGAGACTATTTTGAGTTTTTCTATTTCCTGCCCTGTATCCATGCTACCCTTACTTTTTCAGTCTTAACAATTGGCTCAACTTTTTCTCAAAGTACTGGTGTAATCCCAGCTGGTCTTTGAAGAGAAAAAGTATAACAAATATGACCAGGTAAAAACCTGAGATCAACAAAAAACCATAAGATGTATTTCCTAATACACCCCCTAGGATCAATGCCAACGCAACGTTCAAAAAAAGGAAGCAGAGTATGCCCATGAAAACCATCAAAAAAGAAACCAACCCCCTGGAGAGGATATGGGCCATTTCTTCCTTAAATTCGATTTTTGCGATCGTTATCCTGGATTCCATCAGCGCCGTGAAATGCTCGATGATATTATCTAGCTTTAGAAAATTAAAGAAGCCTTTTCTTTCGGCCATAAAGTACAAATTTGAATAAAGATAGCAAATGAACAAGGAAATATGATTCTACCCAACCGGGTGGGTAGGAAAAAACATGGGAACGTGAGTTCGATCTAAAAATAAGGCTAGGTTAAATCGTAAAGAAGATCCCTTTGTGATTCTTTGAGCTTTGGTGCCTTGGTGGCGAAGCTTCCCCGGCCACTAGATGCAAATGCACCAAGGGTCACCAAGAATACGAGCCAAAACTGCCCTGGGTAACATCAAACTGATAAACTATGATCGAGCCCAGGTTGGGAGATCTTCCCCATCTCATTGGGCTTGGATGTCTGTAAGCTCTTCGATGAACTCAATGTCATGCTGGTAATTCAGCTTTTCGGTTTTTACCAGCATTTTATCTTCTATGCTGATGAAATACCTGAAATATGAAGAGTCCGGATCGATAGGTTGGTAATAGGACTTTCTAAAAATATAAACGGAATCAAAAGAAAAATATCCATTTCCCCAATGGGGGAGGATCTCCTCCACACACATGCTATACTTTCCTAGGGGCTCCTGGTCATCCCAACAAAATCCTTTTTGCTTGATCAGGTATATCTTGTTATTAATAAAAAGTACATCATTCCTCCTGTAGATGTTAAATATATCATCGCTGCCGCTGGTAGAATGGGGATTTATGCTCCATGGCGCTCCATATCGCCTGTCAGGTGTAACAATATTTAGTACTTTCCTTTGTGAAGTTCCTGTATTGGAACTCAGCGTGTACGTTAGCTCTTTTGCCACACTCGCGTTCTTGTTAAAATAGATCAGGGCAAAAGGTATAATGAAAAAAGTAAATAAAATATAGGAGATCCCTACCAGGCGGTAGTTCATGGTTAAGGCCCCAAAGTTATAAGCGAGCTTGATAGGGATGTTTCGAAGCTGGCGGAAGGGCAGGAAAACGATCACCCCTACCAGGTTAAAAAGCAGATGGGTAACGGCAATACCCATGGCCATGCTGGATTCAATTAATACGGCGATAAATGCTGTGATCGTGGTACCAATGTTCGCACCCATAATAAAGGGTGTAGCGCTTTGCAACCTGATCTTACCTTTAGCCACAAATGGGACCACTAGCGAAGTAGTGATGGAACTGGATTGCACCGCTGCTGTGAGTATTGCGCCCCAAGTAAACGATTTGTAAGGATTACTGAAGATGAATTCTCTCAGCTTGCCTTGGGATTCGCCGATCAGTATTTTAGTGATGATCCTGGAGAGTACTTTAATGCTTCCAAAGAGTAACAGGAAGGATAAAATGATACTTACCAAACCGTTATCGATCAGCTTGATCAAGAAATTAGTTAACGGGATGACATCGAAAAGAGCAAACCCAAAGTCTTCTACGCCATCTTGGCTTTGTGAAGGGATCAAAAACTCGGTGATCTTCTGTGCCGACGAAGATACGAGCCCATAGTAAAACTCCAGCGGAAACAACAGTAGCACCGTCAGGATGTTAAAAAAATCGTGAACCGTACCCCCCGCGATCGCTTTCCTGAATTCGTTTTTTTTGGTGATGAATCCTAATGAGACAATCGTACTGGTGAGGGTAGTGCCAATATTTGCTCCCATGATCATAGGTACGGCATCAGCCATGGTGATTGACCCTGATGCCACCATGGCGACTACCATAGAAGTACTCGTAGAACTACTTTGAATAATAGCGGTGATCAAGAGGCCTATAAAAAGACCAATAAAGGGATTAGTAGTAGCGTAGATCAGGGATTGGGCTGCATTTCTTCCAAGATGCTTAAAAGCCTCTCCCATAAGATCCACTGAAAACAAGAAGACAAAAATGAAAAACAACACAAGCAGCGCAGCTTGGAATATTTCCTTATTCTTATTGTTGGTTTTCGTCAATGATATGTCTGCTTTGAGAAGCTGCGAATTTAGAGCTTAAAGAAATGAATTTAATATTACTGATGTAAAGCTATTGTTAACAAAAATCTATCTTTAAGTTTTCTTAATCAAAAAATAATGACTTATTGCCAGTAATAAACCTGTGTTTTTAATTTGAGTTAACATAAAGTTAATATGTTGTTTGAATTGATTGAATGGTAGTTAAATTACTTTTACGCCCTTAAAAAAAAGGCTTAACATCCTGGTATTAAATGGACTTTGGCATATTTGATGCTCTTACCCTGGTCGGCTCTTTAGGTTTTTTTATCTACGGCATGAAGATCATGAGTGAGGGCATCCAGAAGGTGGCTGGTGCGAGAATGCGGCAGATCCTTAGTATAATGACCTCTAATCGATTCTCAGGGGCACTAACAGGTTTTCTTCTTACAAGCTTAGTACAATCTTCTTCGGCCACTACGGTTATGGTCGTGAGTTTTGTCAATGCCGGTTTGCTCTCACTGGTTCAAGCCATAGGCGTGATCATGGGGGCGAACATTGGTACTACTATTACGGCTTGGATCATTTCCATCCTTGGATTAAAGGTCAAGATTGCGGCAGCGGCATTGCCAATAATTGCCTTCGGGTTTCCGTTGCTCTTTTCATCCAGGAATAAAATCCGTTCCTGGGGAGAAGTGATCGTGGGTTTCGCCCTTTTATTTATGGGCTTAGAGGCATTGAAATCTTCTGTGCCTGATATTAAGTCTAACCCTCAAATGTTGGAATTTTTGGCTAGTTATACAGACTTGGGCATCATTTCCACTTTAATATTCGTGGGCATAGGCACTGTACTTACTATCGTAGTTCAGTCTTCCAGCGCTACCATGGCCATTACCATCTTAATGGCCAATCAGGGTTGGATCTCTTTTGACATAGCTGCATCTATGGTACTGGGTGAAAATATAGGCACTACCATTACGGCTAACCTAGCGGCCTTGGTCGCTAACACGTATGCAAAACGGGCCGCTTTGGCCCATTTTATTTTTAATATTTTCGGTGTTACTTGGATGATGATCCTTTTCCCCGTGTTTTTGGGAGCCATTGATAATTATATGACGGATGCGTATAATAATTCGCCCTATCAAAGCGCAGAGGCTATCCCTATAGGTCTGTCCATTTTTCACACTACCTTCAATATCATCAACACGGTCGCACTGATAGGTTTTGTCAAATTCATTGCTTCGGTGGTCACTAAAATGGTACCTATCAAGGGGGAAGAAAATGAATTTCGTTTAGAGTACATTAGCGATCGGCTGATGAAAACCCCGGAGGTTTCCTTACAGGAGGCCGCCAAAGAGGTAGCCAAGTTTGGGAAGATCACATCCAGGATGTCAGGATTTATCCAGGTGCTGATAGAGAAGAAAAAGCTAAAAAAACGCTCCGCGCTCCTAAAAAGGATCAAAAAGTACGAGGAGATCACGGACCGGGTTGAGCTTGAGATCGCCGATTATTTGTCTAAGCTTTCCGGTGATAACTTGGGCTCAGAAGGTTCACTAAGGCTCCGGGGCATGCTGTCTGTATCCAGTGATCTTGAAAAAATGGGCGACCTCTTCTTCCAAATGTCATTGGCCATAGAAGAAAAAAATGAAAGTGAGGCTTGGTTTGAAAAAGACCAGGTGCAGGACTTACTGTCCATGTTAAAATTAGTGGATGAGGCTTTCGAGATCATGAATAAAAACTTGGATAAGGAATACACCCAGGTGGACTTATCCGAGGCATTGGCCAAAGAAAAGGAGATCAACGATTTCCGTGACGCTTTGCGAAAAAGACATCTTAAAAACCTGGAACAAGGTCAATACCAACTGCTGAGTGCGTTGATCTATGATGACCTGTACAATCTTGTAGAGCGGGTGGGAGATCATATCTTGAATGTTTCGCAAGGGGTTACAGGCGTATTGGCTAAGGATGCGGAAGATAGGGAGGGTTGAAGACTAGTGTCAAGTCACACCTCAAATGACGGGTATAGTCGTTTTAATTTTATCCTAGCATTCTTAGTTGTGAACTGCCAGTTGATTGTTGCGACCTGGTCGTTTCTATGGTTTTGCCAAGCTTTTACTTCGCCTCTTATGGTCTCTATAGAGTCAATTCGCCTTGACAAACATTGCCCTGTGAGTACGTTGAGTTCTATTTCGGCCATGTTCAGCCAGCTTCCATGCTTCGGGGTATAGATAAAGGTAAACCGGTTGCAAAGACGATGGGCCTCCTCGGGCTCAAAAACTTCATAGAACGATCCGGGTTGGTGGGTATTTAAATTGTCCATGACTACATGTATCTTTTCAGCGTTTGCATAGTAGTTATCCGCAATTTCCTTCATAAAAAAGGCCCACTCTTTTTTGGTCTTCCTTTCGGTGACCTGCACATATCTTTTTCCTGCTAGCGGTTCGTTGGCCATGAAGAGCGTACAGGTCCCCACCCGTTCATATTCATAGTCTATCCTCTTTGCTTTCCCCGGCTTCATGGCGATGCTCTGCCGGGTTTCTTTTATTAATTGCTTGGGAGATTCATCCATGCACACTACGGGAATAGCGGGGTTATAGGGCAGTGGGTAGGTGGCCAGGACGTTTTCCATATCGGCAACAAACTGCCCGTTCCTTGCCCTGCCAATTACCCACCCCTTAACTTTCCAGGGTTTAAGTTCGTTTTTTTTAGCGTCCGTCTTATGGTTTCATACGAAACACTCTCCACGTATTTTAGCTCCACCATTTTATCGGCTAGCAAGCGAAGTGACCATTTCCCATACCCCTCCGGGGGATCAGAACAACATAAGGTGACTAATTTAGCCTCTCTTTCCCCATCCATAACCCGGTGATAATACCGATCACTTACTGCGGTCTTTCCGTAAACGGCTACTTCAAACCCTTCTTCAACAAATAGTTTTTTTAACCGATCGATGGTTCTATCTCCTATTTGCAAAACTTTTGCCACTTCCTCATTTTTCATTTTGTCTCCAAAGGGTCCATGGTCACAATTCAGTAAAATGAGTGCATTTCTAATGACCTGGGCTTTACGTTTGCCTTTCTTGACTAGCGTTTGGAGTTCTTCTCTTTCTTCTTGCGTTAAGGTGACCTTGTATTTTTTCATGGTTTTAACCAAAAATAAAAAAACTATTTTTACCGTCAAAGTAGATGTGACACGACACTAGT
>JANQSA010000026.1 GCA_028284285.1 Croceivirga sp. | reverse complement strand
GTTCCATCTGTAATAAATTTTGGAATAGCTTTAATTTCAGTGTATTACAAAATTTTTAAATAGATGAAAACATCGGTTATTAAATTTAGCGTTTATGGAATGTTAGTAGGCTTCACGGCATTTCTGGCGGGATTGACTTTTGATATTACCACAAACGAAATCTTTGGGTATGCCACCATTGTGGCATCGTTGGTATTCGTCTTTTTTGGTATTCGTCATTTCAGGGATACCAAAAACAATGGTAAAGTGAGCTTTAAACAGGGTATTATACTGGGCTTGATGATTTCTGTTGTTACGGCAATCGGAATTGCCATAGCCGATTACATCTATACGGCTTTCGTAAACCCGGACTTTTTTACGGAGTATGCAGAAAAAATAAAAGCTGAAAATCCCACTGCCGAAATTCAGGAGTTTACAAGTGCCCAGGCAGCCGTCTTTATGTTTGTTATAGTATTTATTATTGGGCTAATCATATCATTGATCTCTTCACTCATATTACAACGCCGATAAATACCACACCACATGACAATTGATGCCAACACCGTAGACGAATACATAGAAAAGGTACCTGAAGATCGCAAAATCCCTATTTCCAAATTGAGGGACACTATTAAGCGTAATCTCCCTTCAGGATTTGAAGAATGTATCCACTACAAAATGATCGGATTTGTTGTCCCGCATTCGCTATATCCGGAAGGATATCATTGCGATCCAAAACTACCACTACCTTTTATCAATCTTGCCTCTCAAAAGAATTATATAGCGCTTTATCATTCTGGTTTGTATGCCAATACTACACTTTTGGATTGGTTTGTTTCCGAATATCCCAAACACGCCACCACTAAACTGGATATGGGGAAAAGCTGTATCCGCTTTAAAAAAACAGAAGACATTCCCTATGATCTTATTGCACAATTATGCGAAAAAATGACGGTAAGGGAGTGGATCACCCTTTATGAAAAAAACACAAAAAGATGAAACGAACATTAATAAATTTTAAGCATTTTTTCACAAAAGGGGATGTTTAAAATTTTTAATGTGAGAGCGTAGCGTTTGCACGCGTTCTCAACCTGCCCGTCCGGCAGGCGGGTTTTATAATTAACATATTTTCAAGTAATTACTAAGATTTAAACGTGTGAAAAAAAGAGTAACAGGTCTGGGAGGTTTCTTTTTTAAAACCAAAGACCCCGATAAAATCAAAAATTGGTATAACAAGCACCTTGGGATTCCAACGGATCAATATGGATGGAGTTTTTGGTGGAAAGATGCGGAAGGAAAGGATTGCATGACCCAATGGAGTCCTTTTAAAGAGGACACTTCGTATTTTAAGCCCAGCGAAAAGCAGTTTATGATGAATTTTAGGGTGGAAAATTTAAAGGAACTTCTAAAAGCGCTAGAAGAGGAAGGAGTTACCATAGTAGGGGAAGTAGAGGAATACGATTACGGAAAATTTGGTTGGATATTAGATCCTGAAGGCAATAAAATTGAGTTGTGGGAACCTGTTGATAAAGCCTTTCTCTAGGTATTAAAATAATTGTTACATTTAGTAGCAGTTCAACCAACACGTAAAAACCATGACTGAAGAAAACAAAGATCTAGGGGATAAGGCCGAAGAGGCATTTGACAAAGCTAAGGAAGCGGCAAAAGATGCCGCTGAAGATGTCAAGGAGGCCACCAATGAGTTTACGGAAGAGGCAAAAGAAACTGCAAAAGAATTTAAGGAAGATGTAAAAGAAGTTTTCAGTAATGACAATCCTGACGCAGGAAAAAATATTGCTATAATTGCTCACATAACGCTTATTGGATGGATTATTGCTTTGGTAATGAATAACCCTAAAAAGGAATTGGCATCGTTTTACATTAGACAAGTTCTTGGAATAGCTCTTCTGGGAATCTTACTCTCTTTCATACCAGTTATAGGTTGGATAGCCTCTATTGGGGTGTTTATCTTATGGTTGATGAGCTTAATTTATTCAATAGGAGGTAAAGAAAAAGAAGTACCGCTTTTGGGGGGTTATTTTCAAGATTGGTTCAAAAGTTTATGACTAACCAAAGGTCAGTTTTTTACGCTGACCTTTTTTATTTCATAATATAATCGTAATATTGCAATATTAAATAAATAGATGGGTGTATCTAAATCACATATCTTTTCCCTCCAACAAAATGAATTGGCCCAAGCAGCAAAGGTGTTAGCCCATCCTGCCAGAATAGCCATTTTGGAGTATATCAGTAAACAAGACAGTTGTATCTGTACCGATCTCGTTAATGAAATTGGTCTGGCGCAACCTACCATTTCCCAACATCTCAATGAGATCAAAAAAATTGGCTTGCTCAAAGGGACATTTGAAGGGAAAAACCTTTGTTACTGTATTGACCAGGAGAAGTGGTTTGCCCTACAACAACGGATCAACACTTTTTTTTCAACCATAACCAAAAACTGTTGCTAAATGAAAACACAAGAATTCCTATCGCTATTGGAAAACCACAAGGAAAAAGGCCTCCTTTTTGAATACCAGCCCTCAAATTTTGTGAAGGCCAGTTATCATATCACTGAGGTAAAAAACATACACATTGAGGCTGTGGACTGCGGCGCCCGTTCGGACGCCTGGGAAGAAACGCTCATCCAACTTTGGGAAAGCCCATCGGAAAAGCATAAAAAGACCTTTATGATGGCTTCCAAAGCATTGAGCATTCTTAAAAGAGTAGACAAGATGCGCCCCTTGACCCCTGGATGCAGAGGTAAAATTTGAATATGGTAACCCAGATTTCCACACCACACAACTTTTTGTTAACCAGTATTCATGGGATAGCAATCAAATTATTTTTAAACTTGGGGTTGAGAAAACCAATTGCAAAGCCCGAGAGAGCTGCGGGATTCCCGAAACGGTGGAATCCTATTCAGAAAATTGTGCTACGGAGGTCGGTTGCTGTTAGAGATGAAGCCATTAATTAGAGCTATGCTCCCCAAAGATTGGAATGATGTGGCCGATATTTACAAGGAAGGAATTGCCACAGGTATTGCTACCTTTGAAAGCGAGGTTCCTAGTTTTGAGCAATGGGACGAATCCCATCTCAAAAGTTGCAGACTCATAGCGGAGACAAACGGCACAACTATTGGATGGGCAGCGCTTTCCGCAGTTTCCAGCAGATGTGTTTACGGAGGAGTTGCCGAAGTTAGTGTCTATATTAGCAAAAGCGCATGGGGAAAAGGTGTAGGCAAGGCGTTACTGCTCCAACTCATAAAAGAAAGTGAAAAAAACGGATACTGGACACTCCAGTCAGGTATCTTTCCTGAAAATGAAGGCAGTATCCAATTGCATAAAAAAGTAGGATTTCGGTATATTGGTAAACGAGAAAAAGTGGGTAAAACGATTTTCGGTAAATGGAAAGATAATCTACTTTTTGAACGCCGAAGTACTAAGGTAGGGATAGATTAGTCGCATTAAGTAAGCGTATTAAAAGAAATGAAATCATGAAAAATGTTTTGGTATTATGCACCGGAAACTCCTGCAGAAGCCAGATGGTACATGGGTATCTGGAATACTATCAGGATGGCTTGGCCCAAATTTATAGCGCGGGAATAGAAACCCATGGCTTAAATCCGGATGCTGTGGCGATTATGAAAGAAGATGGGGTGGATATTTCCCATCATACTTCTAATCATGTGGATGAATATCAGAACATAGACTGGGACTATATAATAACAGTATGCGATCATGCCAAAGAACATTGCCCTTTTATCCCTGCTGAAAATGCACAGCGCTTACACCATAATTTTCTCGACCCTTCTAAGGTAGAGGGTTCCCCTGAGGAAAGACATGCTGCTTTTTTGGAAATAAGAGATGAAATAAAAGAATTCTGCGAAACTTTTGTAAAAGAAGAATTAGTTAATTAGATACTTGCGTTTCGGCATGTTTCCGTTCCAGCTCCGCCTGGAATTCTTCCATAACCGGTTTTACTGTACTTTCCGGTAGATCTGAAATTTTAATATACATCAGCCCATCCACAGAATTGTTGAAAAGCGGATCCACATTAAAAGCCACCACTTTAGCATTCTGTTTAATGTACTTTTTAATAAGCACAGGAAGGCGAAGACTTCCCGGTTCTACTTCTTCAATTAACTTATCAAACTTATTCAAGTCGGATTGGGTCTCATCAAATACAAACTCTTTATCGGCATCTTTTAGCTTTACCTTAAACTCCTTTTTAGGTCGAATATACTGCGCCACATAGGGATCCCAATAATGCGATTTCATGAATTCGATCATCAGCGACTTCGAGAAGTTGGAGAATTGGTTGCTAATACTCACCCCTCCAATGAGGTATTTATGGTCCGGATACCGGAGCGTGGTATGTACAATGCCTTTCCACAACAAAAAGAGCGGCATGGGCTTTTGTTGGTATTCTTTTACAATATACGCCCGTCCCATTTCAATAGATTTCTCCATCATGGGATAGAGCTCCGGCTCAAATCCGAACAAATCCTGCAGATAGAACCCGTCAATACCATATTTCTTAAAAATCTCTGCCCCTAATCCCATACGATACGCGCCCACAATTATTTTTTCCTCATTATCCCATAAGAACAAATGATGGTAGTAGGAATCGAATTGGTCCAGATCCACGGCATTGTTGGTTCCTTCACCAATCTCCCGGAAGGTAATCTCCCGTTGCCTGCCAATTTCTTTAAGCAAAAACGGCATATCCTTCTCCTGGGCTAAAAAGACTTCGTAGTTTTTGCTCTGTAACAGTCGTAATCCTTTCTCACGCAGTTTATCAATCTCTCCCAGAAGGACTTCTGTTCTTACCGCAGAAGCTATTTTCTTAGGAGGTTTGGGCAGCTTTAAAGAGGTAGGTACTTTATCCAGTAAGCTTTCTTTTTCAAACACGTTTGCCAGGAGGTAGGTCTTTTTTCGTAATAATTCTGTAAAACCCTCCAGGGTATCCTCTTCTTTTTGAGCAGTTACCGATATGGGCTGACCTATCCGTACCTTTATGGGCCTCCTGCTTTGTGTGGTTAACTCGGAAGGTAACTTGGCCGTTCTGAAAACATCATTTATTTTGGAAAGACGGTAGAACAATCTACTGTTCCTCGCATGAAAGTAAATGGGAACGACCGGAACCTCTGCTTTTCTGATCAACTTTATCGCCGCTTCCTCCCAGGGTTTGTCTACCACCAACTTTCCATCCCTGTAGGTAGATACCTCTCCGGCCGGAAAGATCCCGAGGGGGTGCCCGTTTTTCAGATGCAGCAACGCGTTTTTAAACCCCAATACACTGCTTTTGGCATCCTTGTGATTTTCAAAAGGGTTCACTGGCATAATATAGGGTTTCAGGGGCGCTATCCGATGCAGCAAAAAGTTGGCTATGATTTTGAAATCCGGCCGGTTATCCAACATTAACTTTAGCAGCAGCACCCCGTCTATTCCACCTAGCGGGTGGTTGGATATAGTGATGAAGGGGCCATTTTTTGGCAACCGCTGCAACTCCTCCTCAACTAATTCAAAATCAATTTCATAATGTTCTAAAATGGCATCACAAAAACCGGGGCCATCCAGGTCCTTATGCCTGTCGTAGAATCGATTCATCGTGGAAATCCGGGTGACTTGCATTACCAGCCAACCCACAAAAGTTCCAACAAACCCGTATTTCTCCAAGTGAATGACCTTGGCAACCTCTTTCGCAGAAACCAGCCCCATTTGATTGATTTAGTATCAGTAAATATAGAAAAATCGAAGTTGGTAAAGGTGATAAACTAACTATTTCACCACGAGTTGTACCGTTACTTTTCCACGTTGTTCCACCAAAACATCAAATCCGTTGAGTATAGATTCCACAGCCTCTTCGTTAAAATGACGGATCGTATAAAGCGAAACATCTTCATGGCATATTACTTTAAACTTCTCCTCAAGTATAGGCAGCAGGTGCTTCAATCCCCCAAATGTATTGTCCAGGCAAACCGAAAAACTGATCGCTGAATTTTGAATCAGATCCACTTTTAGTTTGTAGTCATGAAACAATTTAAAGATAGCGCTGATACTGTCCTCTACGATGAAGGAAAAATCCAAAGAGGAAAGCTTGAGTAGTACCTCGTGTTTCTTAACGATAAAACAAGGCATCTCCGGGGCGATCTTAACTCCTTTCCCTACAACAGTGCCCACTTCCTCTGGTTGTAAGAAGGACTTTACATAGAGCGGTATTTCCTTTTGTTGCAAAGGTTGTAGCGTTTTAGGGTGAATCACGGAAGCCCCGTAAAAAGCCAATTCTATCGCCTCCCGATAACTGATTTGTTCCAGCTTCCGGGTTTCCTCAAAATGCCGTGGATCCGCATTCAGCACACCGGGAACATCTTTCCAGATCGTCACAGAATCCGCATCCAGACAATACGCCAAAATAGCCGCAGTATAATCCGATCCTTCACGGCCCAGGGTGGTAGTAAAATTATTTTCATCACTTCCTAAAAATCCTTGTGTGATATTCAACGTATGGACATTTACCTTTGTCTTCACCAACTTTCGGGTTTGTGTCCAATTCACTTCCGCATCGCGATAACTATTGTTGGTCTTTATCATTTCCCGAACATCTATCCATTGGTTTTGAAGACCGGATTCCTTTAAAAAAGAACTAACGATGGCGGTAGAAAGCAATTCGCCATAACCCACCACCTGATCATAGACAAAAGCATATTTTGGGCTTTTGTTCCAAATTAGAAATCCCTTAAATTCCTCAATCAAACGATTCACTACATGGTGAATATCATGGTTCTTAGGTTCAAAAAGCTCATGTAAAATGGATTTGTGGTAGTCTACTACTTCCTGTACGGCCTCGTCCATTTGCTCCCTGGAATAGAAATAAGCATTCACTACCTTTTCCATAGCATTGGTAGTCTTACCCATAGCCGAAACCACCAACAAGGTGTTTTCATGCCCTGTTTTTTGGAGCACCTTCACCACATTTCTCACACTCTCAGCATCTTTAACGGATGCCCCTCCAAACTTAAATATCCTCATATGCTTTTTAAATAATTTTTCATGGCTTGTGCGTCCATCTGTACCACCCGCCAGTCCTCCAGTATTCTTGCCCCACAGCTTTCATAAAACCGTATCGCGGGTTCATTCCAGTCCAATACTTCCCAAGCAATTCTTCTAACGTCTTGTTCAAGCCCATAGGCTACTACACGTTTCAAAAGCGCGGCACCAATTCCCTTTCCTCTCATGGATTCGGTGACTATTAAGTCCTCCAGGTGAATCACCGGTCCACTCCAAGTGGAATATCTGGGATATACCAGCGCAATCCCTACCACCCGATTATCCCGTTCTGCTACAAAACAATGGAATAACGGATGTTCCTGAAAACCATCCTTCTCCAGGTCTTGAACAGTAACCTTCACAGCCTCCGGTTCATTTTCAAAAACCGCTAATTCCGTAATAAGCTGATGCACGGCAGACATATCTGTGATTAGTGCTTCTCTAATAATAGTTTCCATTCTGTTACAAATAAAACAATTAGTTATAATATTTAGAAACAAACCTGCTCCGAAATCGTTGTCGTATCACAAAATCACCGAAATTTGCAATATATTTCAACATCCTACAGTATGCAGACCAGAAACAAAACCCTTGGTGAATTCATTATCGAAAACCAATCCGATTTTAAATACTCCACCGGGGAGCTTTCCAAACTGATCAACGCCCTCCGACTGGCTGCTAAGGTAGTCAACCACGAGGTAAACAAAGCCGGCCTGGTAGATATTTTAGGAGATTACGGGGACACCAATATTCAGGGGGAAGAGCAGAAAAAACTGGATGTCCTGGCCAATGAAAAGTTCATTCAGACCCTTAAAAACAGAGAAATTGTCTGTGGTATAGCTTCTGAAGAAGAAGATGATTATATTTCTATCAATAGCCAGGATGAAAATCATCAGAACAAATACGTAGTATTGATTGACCCCTTGGATGGCTCCAGCAATATTGACGTTAATGTATCCGTAGGAACCATTTTTTCTGTCTACCGGAGGATCACCCCTGTTGGCTCCCCGGTTACTTTAGAGGATTTTTTGCAGCCTGGCAAAAATCAGGTGGCTGCAGGCTATATCGTTTACGGCACCAGCACCATGCTGGTATATACTACCGGCCATGGCGTAAACGGATTCACCTTAAACCCGGCAATCGGTACGTTTTACCTCTCCCACCCCAATATGACGTTTCCTGAGAATGGTAAAATTTACTCGGTAAATGAAGGTAACTATATCCACTTTTTACAAGGGGTAAAAGATTATATCAAATACTGTCAAATGGAAGAGGGCGACCGCCCTTACACCTCCCGCTATATCGGTTCATTGGTTTCCGATTTTCACAGGAACATGATAAAAGGTGGAATTTACATGTATCCTAAAAGCAGTGTAACGGAAAGCGGGAAGTTGCGATTGCTTTATGAATGTAACCCAATGGCCTTTCTCGCAGAACAGGCCAACGGTTTGGCGATCGGGGGGAAAAACAGGATTTTAGATATTGTCCCAACCGAATTACACCAGCGGGTCCCGTTCTTTTGTGGTAGCAAAAATATGGTTTTAAAACTACAGGAGTTTTTGGAAAAATACCACTGAGCCAGCTAACGCTCCATCAAATATTGGTAGTCTTCAAAATCAATTTTTCCACGAAATATGTCCAACGACTTGTTTACCATATTCGCTGCGGTTTTTGGAGGATAACCCAATCCAATCGCGTAGCGCTCAATAAGATTTCTTTGATCATCATCAAAAGATTGGTCGGCAAGGGCCATCTGGAAAAACTCAAACAACCGCTTTAACCTTCTTTCTCCGCTTTGGGGGGTTTGAATAGGATATTTGTTCTCCTTCTTCATTACCTCTTTATACTCTTCATCAGTGATGTTCAATTTAAAAGCAAATTTGTCCAGTACCGCTTTCTCCTTAGGATTGATTTCTCCATCAACCGCCGCCAGACTGGCCAAAGTGGCAAAATGGGCAAGATTATGCTTTTGGTCGCTGTGTTCGTATAAATCAATAATCGCCATGAATACAATTTAATTCGGCAAATATAATTCTTATGGGGTAAAGCCAATTGAAATTATCCCCAAAAGAAATTTGTAATTTCACCAGGCTATGAAAAACCCGCTCTTACGATTTACAGATAAAGGGATATACTGCGAGGCAGCGGATGTTTACCTGGATCCCTGGAAGTCAGTTGATAAAGCCATCATATCCCATGGACATTCGGATCACAGCCGATGGGGACACAAACAGTATATTACCCACCATAAGAACGTTCCCATTGTAAAGCATCGATTGGGTGATATAAATGTAAGCGGCAAGGATTGGATTGAAACCTTTACAGTCAATGGTGTGAAATTTAGTTTGCACCCGGCCGGGCATATTGTGGGTTCTTCCCAGATTCGGGTAGAGCATAAAGGAGAAATCTGGGTCTTTACCGGGGATTATAAGATTGAAAACGATGGCTTGGCTGCCCCTTATGAACCGGTTAAATGTCACACCTTCATCACCGAATGCACCTTTGGTTTACCTGCTTTTTTATGGCGTCCGCAAAGCGAAGTGATCCAAGATATTAACCAATGGTGGACCACAAATAAGGCCAATGGTCAAACCTCAGTGCTCTTTGGCTATACCCTGGGGAAAGCACAGCGGTTGTTAAAGCATTTGGATCCTTCCATTGGAAAAATATATACCCATGGCGCTGTTGAGAATATGACCGAGGTACTTCGGCAAACGGTAACCCTGCCTGCTACAGAACGGATCACCCGGGAAACCAAAAAAGAAGCAATAAAGGGAAACATTGTGCTTGCCCCGCCTTCTGCCCATGGGAGTACCTGGATCCGCAAATTGGTCCCTTATGTAACCGCAACCGCAAGCGGATGGATGGCCTTTCGCGGAGCACGCCGCAGGCGGGCTATTGATAAAGGTTTTGTATTAAGTGATCATTGTGATTGGCCAGGCTTGCTGACAGCTATAAAAGCTACCGGAGCCGAAAAAGTCATTTGCACGCATGGTTACACCGAGATCTTCTCAAAATACCTCCGTGAACAAGGATATGACGCTCGCACGGAAAGTACGCAATTTGAAGGGGAGACTTCCGAAGTAAACGTTACCCAGGATCAAGTGGAAGTAGAATGAAGCAATTTTCCCAACTCATAAAAACCCTGGACAGCACCAACAAAACCAATGTAAAAGTACAGGGATTAGCACAGTATTTTTTGCAAGCCCAGGATAAGGATAAGGTCTGGACTATCGCTATCCTTTCCCATCGCCGCCCACCACGTCCTGTAAACACCACGTTGCTTCGGGAGTGGGCTGCAGAACTGGCCCATATTCCCCTCTGGCTTTTTGAAGAAAGTTATCATATTGTTGGTGATTTGGCGGAAACCATCGCTTTGGTAGTGCCCTCTAATGAAAATAGTACGGACAAGTCATTGACCCAATTTTTGGAGGAAATGCTTTGGTTGAAATCGGAATCGGAAGCGACTAAAAAGGCGTATTTATTTGAAAATTGGAAACGTTTGGATTATTATGGTCGCTTTGTCTTTACCAAACTCATTACGGGAGGTTTTCGGATCGGCGTTAGTCAAAAATTAATGACCAAAGCACTCTCCAAAGCCACTGGTATTGATGAAGATATTTTAGCCTATAAGTTGATGGGGAACTGGGATCCCAATACTATTTCCTTTCAGGATCTGGTGTTGGAAGAAAAAGATAGTGATTTTTTATCCAAGCCTTACCCTTTTTATTTGGCCTATGCTCTAGAAGACCTCCCGGAACAACTGGGCGATATCCAGGATTGGTCTATCGAGCATAAATGGGATGGGATCAGGGCCCAACTTATCTTCAGAAATGACGAACTGTTTGTTTGGAGCCGGGGGGAAGAATTGGTAACTGACAAGTATCCTGAATTTCAACTACTGGTTGGCCGTATTCCCAACGGCACCGTTTTGGATGGTGAAATCTTACCGTACCCCAGTGGAGAAATTGGCACATTTAACGATTTGCAAACCCGGATAGGACGAAAAACCATTTCCAAATCCCTGCTGGAAAAAACCCCCGTAATTCTTAAAGCCTACGACATGCTGGAATGGAACGGTCGGGATATTCGTGAGATGGCGTTTAAGGATCGCCGTAAGACTTTGGAAGAAATGTATAAGACATATACCATATCAGACCCCCCTGAAAAGACACTACAACTATCGGTAAGTTATACATATACCATCTGGGAGGAAGTGGCACAGGAACGTCAGTTATCCAGAGAAAAGCGCAGCGAAGGATTGATGCTCAAACGGAACCTATCCCCCTATCAGGTAGGGCGTAAAAAGGGGGACTGGTGGAAATGGAAAATAGATCCGTTAACCATTGATGCCGTGCTTACCTATGCCATGCGCGGCCATGGCCGACGTAGTAATCTGTTTACAGATTATACCTTTGGGTTATGGAATACAAAAGAAGATGGTACACGGGAATTGGTCACTTTTGCCAAAGCGTATTCCGGACTCACGGACGCAGAGTTTCGGGAAGTGGACAGTTGGATCAAAAAAAATACCCTGGAACGTTTCGGTCCTGTTCGCAGCGTTACCCCCTACCATGTTTTTGAAATTGCGTTTGAAGGGATCGCGCTATCCAAACGGCATAAAAGTGGGGTAGCCACCCGATTTCCCAGAATATTGAGATGGCGTAAGGACAAAACCATTGAGGAGGCAAATAATTTAAGTGATCTTAAGGCATTGATCCCGAAATGAAAATGAAGTATTAGGAATTATTTCGTCATTTCGAAATGAGTCCCGATAGCCATCGGGACGATTGAGAAATCTTAAAGAAGGTCATTTAGATTTCTCACATACGTTCGAAATGATAGTATTGATAAAGCGTTGAAACTTGAACAGAAAAGCTCTTTTTGAAATCGCTAGCACCTGGTTCCAGCAACAGGGGTGGAAGCCTTTCCCCTTTCAGAAAGCGGCCTGGAGAGCATTTCTACAAGGGAAACACGGTTTGTTAAACGCCCCTACCGGTAGTGGCAAAACCTATGCTTTGTGGTTTCCCATTGTCCTCACTTACATCAAAAACCATCCTGATTATAAAACCCGACATAGAAAGGGGTTAAAGGCCATTTGGATCACTCCTTTACGCGCCTTATCCCAGGAAATCAAACAATCTGCAGAACGAATTGTGCAGGACCTGGAACTCCCCATGACAGTGGGCATACGCACCGGCGACACCTCCACAAAAGAGCGTTCCCGCCAACGTACTACCATGCCGGATCTCCTGATTACCACCCCCGAAAGTTTGCAATTGCTCCTGGCGTCAAAAGGATATGCCACTACTTTCAAAGATTGTAGCGCTATAGTAGTAGACGAGTGGCACGAATTACTTGGCACCAAACGTGGGGTTCAAATGGAATTAGCCCTCTCCCGGCTAAAAACAGTAGGTAATCATCTACGGATTTGGGGCATCTCAGCTACCATTGGGAACTTGGAACAGGCCCGGGAAGTATTATTGGGTCCGGGTACCACTGCTTTTGAGAATTCTGTCTTAGTCAGGGCCAATCTCAAGAAAAAAATCACGGTAAAAAGTATTATTCCCAAAAAGATGGAAACCTTCCCCTGGAGAGGCCATTTGGGATTGCATCTGTTGGACGCCGTAGTCCCCATCATAAAAAAGAGTAAAACTACCCTCCTTTTTACCAATACCAGGAGCCAGTGCGAGATCTGGTTTCAGAAAATACTGGAAAACTACCCGGAATTTGCCGGTGAGATGGCCATGCACCACGGTAGCGTAAACAAAGAAACCCGTGTTTGGGTGGAACAGGCCATCCGAAATGAAAGCTTAAAAGCAGTAGTCTGTACTTCAAGTTTGGACCTGGGGGTAGATTTTGCTCCGGTAGAAACCGTTATCCAAATTGGTGGCCCTAAAGGAGTAGCGCGTTTTCTACAACGGGCAGGACGTAGCGGACACCGTCCGGGAGAAAAAAGCGTTATTTATTTTTTACCTACGCATGCTATTGAGCTTATTGAAGCCTCAGCTTTACAAGTGGCCGTAAAAGAAAGTGCGGTGGAAGACCGCCTCCCCTTTCTCAATAGTTTTGACGTACTGGTACAATACCTTACCACACTGGCTGTTTCGGATGGTTTTTATCCCGAACAGACTTTCACAGAGATCAAACAAACCTTCTGTTATCAGGGCATTACCAGGGAGGACTGGCAATGGTTGTTAAACTTTCTGGTAATGGGCAGTCAAAGCTTAAAAAACTACGATGAATACAAAAAAGTAGAAGTCGAGCCCGATGGTAGATTTAAGGTAAATCATAAAGGTATTGCCATGCGGCATCGGTTTCAAATAGGAACGATCGTTGGGGATGCCAGCTTATCCGTTCACTATCAGAAAGGGGGATATATCGGTTCTATAGAAGAGTATTTTGTCTCCAAACTCAATCCTGGTGATGTCTTCGTTTTTGCAGGAAGAAATCTGGAGTTTATTCGGATACGCAGTATGAAAGTACAGGTGCGTAACTCCAACAAGCGTACAAACAAAGTACCGGCATGGGCAGGAGGCCGATTGAGTTTTTCTTCCCAAATGTCCGAACTCTTACGTATGGAACTGTACAAAGCGGCTACCAAAACCGGAATAAGCCCGGAATTATCCGCCCTGGAACCTGTTTTCAACAAACAACAAGAGGAAAGCATTGTCCCAAAACCGGATGAGTTCCTGATTGAAACCTTTAAAACCCGGGATGGTTACCATCATGTTTTTTACCCGTTTGAGGGCCGGGGGGTACACGAAGCCATGAGCAGTTTGCTCTCCTACCGGATAGGATTGCTATCGCCTATTACCTGTTCTCTGGCCTTCAATGACTATGGTTTTGAAATGCTTTCGGACAAACCTATTGACATACAAGCGGTACTGGATAACAATTTGTTTACCACGGCATACATGCTTGCCGATCTTCAAAAGAGTTTAAACTCCAATGAAATGGCCAGAAGGAAATTTAGGGATATTGCTGTGATCAGTGGAATGGTGTTTACAGGGTATCCCGAGAAAGGCATAAAAATGAAGCATCTGCAAAGCAGCTCGCAGTTGTTGTTTGATGTGTTCCGAGACTATGAGCCGGATAATCTGTTGTTCCAACAGGCCTTCACCGAAACCTTTGAACACCAATTGGAGGAAGGTAGGCTACGGCTGGCACTGGAGCGCATCGGGAAACAGCAAATTGTTTGGAAGCAATGTGAAAAGCCTACCCCCTTCGCTTTTCCACTAATTACAGATCGTTTGCGGGAAAAACTATCCAACGAAAAACTGGCCGACCGGATCAAGCGGATGACAAAGATTCTTATGAAATAAGATATCTTTAGGCCTTCAAATAGCCCTCCATGAACAATTTCCCGTTACGCCATCTGTTTTTTTTCACGGGTTTCCTGTTGCTTTCTTGCAGCGACGATGATTCCTCCGAAAATGAGTTCCTGTGTTGCACCGAGGAACTGGATGGAAACGTTAACAACCTTGCCGGCAATCCTGATTTGGCAGCACTGGATGATATCGAAGTTTTTAACTTTTTCACCCCCAACAACGATGGGGTAAACGATAGATTTTTCATTGGAAACATCGAAAATTATCCCAATCATAGCGTTGAAATTTTTAGGTTAAATGGGCAGTCGGTATTTGAAACTAACAACTATGGTTTTGGCGGTGGTGATCTTTTCGAGGGGGAAGGTCTTTCTCAAGGAAGCTATCGGTATCGTATTGTAATTCAAAATGAAGACACCTTCCTTTTACAGGGATATTTGTGTCTAATTAGAGAGTTACAGGAGGATTTCCCATTTGGCCCTGAATGCCCAATTTCAAACATCCCTGACCCAATAATTGGGTTACAATTATAATTTGTGCTAACGGTTCGAATACTTAACGAGGCGTTTACTTTACATCCTTCCGGTGGTGTTTTCTGGGAGGGGAAATCCCTTTTACTGATCAGTGATGTGCACCTGGGTAAGGTGTCGCATTTTCGAAAATTTGGAGCCGCCGTACCTCGGAAAGCGGTGCATAGAAACTACATTTTATTGGATGGGATCCTTCGGCATTTTCAACCCTTTCAACTTTGTTTTTTAGGGGACCTCTTCCATTCCAGTCTAAACAAAGAATGGGGCTTGTTTGAAAACTGGGTAGCTAAAACTCCTGCAAAGATCAGTTTGGTTTCCGGTAATCATGATATCATTGCCCCGGAAAAATTTTCCGCCTTGGGCATTGACCTCTTCGAGGAATTGATTTTAGGGGAGTTCCTGCTCACGCATCACCCGAATACCCGGGAAGGTTTTTTTAATTTTTGCGGTCATATCCATCCTGCAGTTAAACTACAAGGCTTTGGTCGGCAACGTCTAAAGCTCCCTTGTTTTTTTAAGACCCAAAACCAGTTCATTTTACCAGCATTTGGAGAATTTACCGGAAACCATACTGTAACCCCCAAAAAGGAAGATGAGATCTTTGTGATCGTAGAGAATGAAGTGGTTAAAATTTAAGTTGGTCCTTCCTAGGTAGTCAGGAATCTACATTTTAACCTTGATTTACCAGATTCACGCTTTCTCTGGAATGACAAATTCATTTACTTTTGCCTCAAATTTTTTGGATTGACCAAATCGTCCATTACGCAATTGTTTGCACAGTCTCCGCAAGTCCGGAAACTGCAGGAGGCTATTGCTCAGGAACAAGGCAATCTTCAACTTAATGGACTGGTAGGATCCTCCCTTTCCTTTGTACTTTCCGAAGTGTTCAAATCCACGGACCGCCCTTTTTTGCTTTTGCTGGATGATAAGGAAGAGGCAGCCTATATTCTTAATGATCTAGAGCAGCTTTTAGGAGACAAGGATGTGCTGTTCTATCCCGGCAGCTATCGCAGGCCCTATCAAATTGAAGAAACGGACAATGCCAATGTATTGCTCCGTGCCGAAGTGCTCAACCGTATCAATTCCCGAAAAAAACCGGCCATCATTGTTACCTACCCCGACGCTTTGTTCGAAAAGGTGGTCACCCGAAAAGAGCTGAACAAAAACACACTCAAAATACAATCCGGAGATACCTTATCCCTGGATTTTCTGAATGAGGTACTTTTTGAATATGAATTTCAACGTGTGGATTTCGTTACCGAACCCGGAGAGTTTTCGGTACGAGGCGGAATTGTTGATGTCTTTTCCTTTTCTCATGATGAGCCGTATCGCATCGATTTTTTTGGAGACGAAGTAGACAGTATCCGAACTTTTGATGTAGAGACCCAATTGTCTACAGACCAGGTAAAAAAGATCACTGTAATCCCGAATGTGGAAAACAAATTTCTGCAGGAATCCCGGGAGAGTTTTACAAAATATATTTCTCCAAAAACCATCATTTTCACCCGGAATTTGGATTTGGCTTTTCATCGTATTGACGCCCTGTTTGAAAAAGCGAAAGAAAGCTTTAAAAGCCTTAGTTCAGAGATCAAGCATGCCCAACCGGAAGAATTGTTTGTGAATTCCGTCATCTTAAAAAAGCAGTTAACGGAGTTTTCCAGGGTAGCATTGGAAAGGGGGAAAGCCCTCCCCATAACACATGAAATAACATTCAATACTGCACCACAACCGGCATTCAACAAAAAATTTGAATTGTTGGTGGAAGACCTCCATCAAAAACACGATGTAGGCTACCAAAATGTGATTTGTTGTGCTACGGAGCAACAGGCCAAACGTCTGAAAGATATCATCCAAACTGTCATTTTGGGTGACGATGATGATAGTAACGATGCCATTGGGTATCACACTATGGTTTTTCCCCTCTTCCAGGGTTTTGTGGCTCATGATCTAAAATTGGTTTGCTACACGGACCATCAGATCTTTGAACGGTATCATAAATTTCATCTGAAAAATGGCTATGCCAAAAAGCAGGCCATTACCTTAAAGGAATTGACCAAACTGGAGATCGGGGATTATGTTACGCATATAGATCACGGCATTGGCAAATTCGGAGGGTTGCAAAAAATAGAGGTAGAAGGCAGGCAACAGGAAGCAATAAAGCTGGTGTACGGCGATCGGGATATTCTCTATGTAAGCATCCATTCCCTACACAAAATCTCAAAATACAATGGTAAAGATGGCAAGGAGCCCAGGATCTATAAATTAGGTTCTGCCGCCTGGAAAAAATTAAAGCAAAAAACGAAAACGCGGGTCAAGAAAATTGCCTTTGACCTGATCAAAGTGTATGCCAAACGTCGCCTGGAAAAGGGACACCAATACACCCCGGACAGTTACCTGCAACATGAACTGGAAGCCTCATTTTTGTATGAGGATACTCCCGACCAGGCCAAAGCTACGAACGACATCAAAAAAGATATGGAAAGCGAACGCCCCATGGATCGGCTCATCTGTGGGGACGTAGGCTTTGGGAAAACCGAAGTGGCCATCCGGGCCGCTTTTAAAGCGGTAGACAATGGCAAACAGGTGGCCATTCTGGTGCCCACTACCATACTGGCTTTTCAGCATAACAACACCTTTAAAAAGCGGCTGGAAGACCTGCCGGTAAGCGTGGATTATCTTAACCGTTTCCGGACTGCAAAGGAAAAAAGGGATATCCTGGAGCAACTGGCCTCCGGTAAGATCGATATTATTATTGGCACTCATCAGCTGGTCAATAAAAATGTACAATTCAAGGACCTGGGATTGCTTATCGTGGATGAAGAACAAAAATTTGGAGTGGGGGTAAAAGATAAACTAAAATCCATAAAAGAAAATGTAGATGTCCTTACGCTTACAGCTACCCCTATTCCAAGAACACTCCAATTTAGCCTGATGGCGGCACGGGACCTCTCCATCATTAATACCCCTCCGCCCAACCGTTACCCCATCGAAAGCCGTGTAATCCGGTTGAATGAAGAAATTATCCGTGATGCCGTTTCGTATGAAATCCAGCGGGGCGGACAGGTCTTTTTTGTCCATAACCGTATTGAGAACATCAAGGAAGTGGCCGGTATGCTTCAACGTTTGGTTCCCGATGCCAAAATTGGCATTGGTCACGGGCAACTGGAAGGCAAAAAATTGGAGGAGTTAATGCTGGCTTTTATGAATGGGGAATTTGATGTATTGGTATCTACTACTATTATTGAAAGCGGATTGGACGTAACCAATGCCAATACTATTTTTATCCACAACGCCCATAATTTTGGATTGAGCGACCTCCACCAAATGCGAGGCCGGGTAGGCCGAAGCAATAAAAAGGCGTTTTGCTTCTTCATCACTCCACCTTATGAAGTAATGACCCCCGATGCCCGAAAACGTATCCAGGCTCTGGAACAATTTACGGAACTGGGTAGTGGTTTTAACATTGCCATGAAAGATTTGGAAATCCGGGGAGCTGGAGACCTGTTGGGCGGTGAACAGAGCGGCTTTATTAATGAAATTGGGTTTGAAACTTACCAAAAAATACTTTCCGAAGCTATAGAAGAACTCAAGGAAAATGAGTTCAAGGAATTGTATGAGGAAGTGGAAGGCGAAAAAGAAAAGGCTTTTGTAAAAGACACCCAGTTGGATACCGATTTTGAACTGCTCTTCCCGGATGATTACATCAACAATATCACGGAACGACTCAACTTATATACCCAATTAAATGAAGTACAAGAGGAAGAGGGACTCCGGAAATTTGAAGCCCAGTTGGTAGACCGTTTTGGTCCTTTACCGCAACCTGCGGTGGATCTATTGAACTCTGTACGCATCAAATGGATAGCCACAAACATTGGCCTGGAAAGGGTGGTACTAAAAAAAAGTAAATTGTTGGGCTATTTTATCGCCGACCAGCAATCCGACTTTTACCAAACGGATACGTTTACCCAAATCCTGCAGTATGTACAAGCACATCCGAAACATTGCCAATTGAAGGAAAAACAAACCCGGAACGGGTTGCGATTGCTATTGGTTTTTGAGGGAATTACCGATGTTGAAAAAGCATTAAAAGTGTTGAAGCCACTACATCAAAATAGCAAAATAGCCTCGTAATGAATGTATTTGGTTACCGTAGACTTCGAAATAAGAATGTGTTTCATTGGATTTCCTGGGTACTGTCCGATGCTGATCTTGTACGGACGCCACTAATCACATTTTTAAAGGCAAACCATCTGGTTTTTTAACATTTATCCTTTTAAAACCGATAAATTCGTTTCTTTAAATACCACAAGTAAACCTACTCAACTTCATTAATGCAAAATCGTCTTTTTCACCATTGTGTTTTCCTTTTTATTTTCCTATTACTAACGGGATGTTCAGACGATGACGATCCGCCTTTAAAGAATCGGGATACCAATGCAGATGCCGCATTATTGATTGGGACATGGGCTATCTTTCAAGGGGAACTCGAGGGCGAAGTAGTGGACATCCCTGAAAACAATCCCGAATGTGGTAGAGATTTCTTCATCTACAACGGTAATGGCACTTATACTGAGTACCTGATAACGGATAATTTTGAATGCGTTCCGGACATCAATGTTCTGCAGTGGTCGTTGGAGAATGGAATACTGACCCTAAACAACGCCTTTGGCCAAAGTGAGACGCTTACCGTTGTTGAGTTAACCAGTAACAGATTTGTGTTTAGTGCAGAGATAGATTTTGATGAAGACGGCACATTAGAGCTCTTTACGTTTACGGCAAGGCCTTACAGTCCCCCGGCGGATGTGGATAACTACTCCTTTACCTTTAACCGCGACTTTGTATCCTCGGAACTGGATAAAATACGTTTGAGTTGGCGGGCATATCAAGGCTTTAATACGTTTGACCGTTACGAAATATACAGGGCTTCCAACAGTTGCAACAAATCCGATGCACAGTTGATCCAAACCATTACGACTCAGGAGACCGATTTCTTTATTGATGAAGATCCGGAACCCATTGAAGAACTCTGCTATTTCTTTAGGTTGTATACCGATCAAGGGCAACTATCCGAAAGTGAACTGGTTTCTGTACTTACCGATGACATTGAAGTGCCTCTGGTAGATTTACAACCCCCAGTGGTTTCAGCTGATCAAATTGACTTAACCTGGTCCGCATATCAGGGTTTTTATTTTTCGCACTATGAAATAGTTGTGCGGAATTATCTGGGTGGTTCAGGTGCGGGTTTTCAGGAGGAAGTTATTACAGAAATTGAAGATGTTAACCTCACCAGCTTTACCGATTCGGACCCTCCCTTCGTGAGCAATCCGGTTTACGCGATCAGGGCCGTAAACATTTTTGGAAATAGAAATGGTAGTGCTTTAGCAGGTGCAGGCGCCCAGGAAATCAGTTTTAACCGGACCGGACTAATAAGTATGGAATTCATTCGGTTATTGGCTGTGGACCCTGAGGAAACCGCGCTCTACTTTTTCGGTAATTTAAGTGAAAGCAATTTGCAAAACATTACCAAATTCAACTACGTCACCAATTCGTTCATTCTATCCGATACCCCACCCAACACCTCCTCAGAAGGATTTATGAAGGTCATTATTTCACCATCAGGAAAGGAACTCATGCTTTCCGTCGGAAGTGAAATCCGAGTCTACGATGCGCTAACTATGAATTACAAGTACACGTTACGCACCCAAAACTTCTTGAGTATAAATGATTTTGACCATGTCGGAAATGATATTTGGGTTATTACCGATGATGAAAACTTGTATGCCTTTTCGCGTTCTAATGATGTGCTTACGCAGATTTCTGCGATTCAGCTTAGCTCGAATACCGTAAACAGCGGACGTTTTCAACTCTTGAAGTTGGAAAACAACAACATATTGGTCGGACATGAGTTCAGTACTGATTCATTCACCTTTACTATTGATTCCAATGGAGACATTAGTGATACGGGGGGTGCAAATACGGTAACCTGGAAAAATTTTGAAAAAACACTGTTTTTTAATCCTAACGCGGATATCATTTTAAGCACAACTAATCGTAATCTGCTGAATGCAAATGATTTTACTTTACTGGGGAGTTTTGATCGTCCCTTTTTGCCAATAGGTTTAACCAATGACGGATCCACTGTACTAGGAACGGACAACGATCCTGATTGGCCTATTGATGAAAACTCACAGCATCAAAGAAAAGCGGTTTTTTATGATATCCTGTCCAATTCCGTGGTAGAGCAACAGCTCAAAGGATATCCGCATTTTATCTATGAGAATCCTTTGGGACAACGGGTGAGTATTTCTTCATGGTTCAAACGAGAAAACTTAAAACGATCCAGTGCGAGACCCGATTTGTTTGTAGAGATTCTGGAGTAAAGAAGAAACAAAACATCCATTTTAATTCGGTTTTGCATAGGGATACCTTCCTAGCAACGCCGCCGAATAATAACTATTCAGTTTCCCAACTGCAATTATATTCAATTGTTCTAAGTAACGTCCAACCCTAAGCAAAACGGCTTCAATTTTTAACACATATCGTAAACTAGGGAATATCTAATTAGGATGCTAAGCAAAGGAAAATCCGACTTTTGTTTAAAAGCGGAAGTCTAAGTGAAAAATAGTGTGGTCGATCTAAATTTATTAGATCAAAATACTATATTTTCAAAAAAGAATCTTTAGTTAGTAGCTTCACCTTTTAACGAATAAACAGTTTTTAGTTTTTATGTCTCTGAAGAGTTTTATAAGAAATATTGGTTTCGAAATAGATCCATTTCTATATACCAATGCAGATAAAGAAGAAGAGTATTTAGATAAGTATTTCGTAGAGTCTGACTATTTCGAAGATATATGGGGAGACCCTGATTTACCGACATCGTCTATTTTATATGCTCCCAGAGGTGGAGGGAAGTCGGCTTGTAGACTAATGATTGAAAAGAGAGCAACCGAAATCAATAATGGAAGTTTGCTTACTATTAATTACACGGATCATGATCTAACTAGTTTTGGATCTATCAAAGAGATTTCGCTTTCCTATCACCTGGAATATATAAACAGACTATTGTTGCTCTCCCTTTTGAACATAATCCATCAATCACCTGATAATCTATTTCAGAACAGTTACAAGAATTCAGAAAGACAATACATTTTTAAGTTATGCAAGATTTACCTTTTTAATACTCCTTCTTCATTTCCAAATCAAGCAATTAATTCGTTAAAAACACTAGGTGATAAATTCGGAGATTTCTGGGAAAACTTTAAAGGGCCGATAGGAGAATTGGTAAAAATGATTGGAAAAATTTTTGGCGCTGAGTTTGATTTGTCAAAAATAAAAGTTGAAAAAGAATTAAGATCTTCTCACAAGAATAACTTTCTTAATCTAAAGGGTTTATTGAAAAAGGTTGGGATCAACACGATTTACATTCTTGTTGACAAGGTTGATGAACAGCAATTCACAGGTAATGATAAAAAGGCTTCGTTCAGATTCATATCTCCCATTCTAAAGGATTTAACCCTTTTGGAAGAAAAGGGAATTGCGTTTAAGTTTTTCCTTTGGGATGAGTTAATGCCATACTGTTCAAAGGTGGCGAGATCGGATAGGATAGATTCTTTTATGTATACTTGGGATCATAATTCATTGGAAGAGCTTCTCAACAAGAGGTTGAAGGTGTTTAGTACTGGGAATATTGATGATGCTTCCAAATTATTTGAAAGCGAAATTCTTCCTATAACTACCTCAAAGATCAATATTTGGTCAGTTGGAGTTTTGGCTGAGCAGTCAGATCAGAAAAGCAAAAACTTGGGAAGAAGTATCATATTTGCCGAACATTCGCCAAGGGATTTAATTAGAATTTGTAAAAGAGCAGTATCAGAACAACATAAAGCCAACAAAAAATTAAACTATGTATCAAGAGTAGTTTTAAATCATTCTATAGATATTTTTTGTGAGGAAAAATCGTTAGAGCTTCTTAAAGGGAGTTTGAAGGACATTCAGAGATTGAAAAAAATTAACTCTGCCTCGTTTATAATAGAAGAGGTTTTAAAAACTGTAAAAACCGAGGAAAAGAGGAAGTTAGAGACTTTTTTTGAAAAACTTAAGTCCTTAGGACTAATTACAATTGTTAATAACACCATTGAGGTCCATGGTAGGACCTATGCCGAGTATGCATTCACCGATATTCGAATCGCACGAGTTGCATGCTCATCTATGAGTCTGGAGGCTTTCCTTACTAAAAAGGTAAGAAGTTGTAGAACGGTTTATTGTCAAAAAATGGAATATAGAAATTTCGAAAAGAAATTATATCGATGTACCGAATGTGGCTCCTTACTTAACCCAGATAAGGCCGACACGGGGATATCGGACAAAAAAGTTCAACCTTCAAGGAACGAAAAATTAAGTGTGGAAGATGGCTTTGAGGAGAGAGTTAAATTTGCAAAAAGAGATAATTCTGTTGTTCCTAAGTCAAAAGGGGACACTGATCGACTCGATGACAAATAGAATTTCATCCATTAGACAATTCTGAATACTTTAGAACTATTTAGTTCTCGATTTCCGTCAACAAAAAATGCTAATAAAACAGAGCTTTTCAAGGCTTGGCATACGCATACCTTCCCAACAACTCCACCGAATAATAACTATCCAACCCTCCAATGGCTACAGGATCCAATTGCTCCAGCATTACATCTCCATCCTCTGCGATAGCTGCTTCCGGTAAGATCAGATGTTCCACTTTCCCAATAACTAATCGGGTGTTATTACATTTGATATAATGCTCCTCTTCAAAACACAGTCCTATCTTAATAAGGCTTTCTGCTACAAAAGGAGCCCCAAAATCATGATGATAGTACTCCTTTAACCCAACCGCCTCAAATTCGGAAATGTTTCGGTCATATTTAGCGGACGTTTGGTGTGCCTGTTGGTGGATAGCTGTGGTGATTTGATTGATGGTATACACCCCGGTTTCCTTAATGTTTTCATAGGTGTGCCGTTCCACCGTAGTGGGTCGCAATATAAAACCCAGGTAGGGGGGATTCGCCCCGATATGCACCACAGAATTAAAAACAGCGAGGTTAACAGTACCTGCTTTGGACTGGGTTCCAATGAGGTTGGCCGGTTTTAAGCCGGAGGCTTTGTTGAGCAATCGCCCGCGATACCGGCTGGGCAATTCCAAAAGTTCGTCATACGTAAATGTTTTGATCATGTGCAACTTTTTGGTGAAACCTGAAATCCAAAATCAGATGATAAAGATAGTCTATCAATTATTGGTTAAATTTAACAATGTATTCTTTGAAAAGCGTGGTAACAGAGCTACACCAATTGCTGTTGTCCGAAACTACCAGGAGGGCCATAGAACGTACCATACTCATTCTTTCCATTCTAAGCTTTATAATACATCTTGGCTTCATTTATTTAGCGGAATACCTTCCCTTTTTAGATCCGGATAGTCCATTGTTGGTCAGTCCCATTGCAGCGGTATACACCCCCTTCTCTTTTATTCTGGTCTATGAGGTGTATCTATTGGTGTTTTATCTGCCACGATCTATTACCACCTACATCAGTAAACAATACGAAATCATTAGTCTCATTATCATCAGACGTTTGTTTAAGGATCTGGCCAACTTAAAACTGAGTACAGACTGGTTCAGCATAAAAGGGGATTTGCAGTTTACCTATGATATTTTAGCCTCTGTTATTCTGTTTTACCTGTTGTTTTGGTTCTACAGACTAAATAAACATCGAAAAGCCATAAATCAGGGAGAGCAATCCTTAAGTCTCGCGCTAGACAGATTTGTACATCTCAAAAAAGCAATTGCTATTGTTTTGGTGCCCCTACTTTTGGGACTGGCCCTCTACACCTTTGGTAAATGGGGGTATCTGGAGTTTGCCCAGTACGATGGGGGTTTTGGCAAGCTAAAAAATGTGAATAACGTTTTCTTTGACGAATTCTTCGCTGTTTTGATCATCGTGGATGTGTTATTATTATTGGTTTCGTTTTTCTACACCGATAAATACCATAAGGTAATTCGCAATTCCGGTTTTGTGATCTCTACCATCTTAATACGGATTTCCTTTTCAGTAGAGGGTTTGGTGAATACTGTACTTATCATATTTGCCGTTGTATTTGGACTCACCATTTTGGCGATTCACAACCAATTTGAAAAACGATTGGAATCGCCTTGATAAGCATCAGCAATTCAATCCATTTGCCGGCGAACCATTGAGGCCACTCTATACAGCAAAATGATCTCAAGGACGATCACCGGAAAAAACAAAAACAGTGCTATTGGCGATAAAAAAACGGTCAATAGACAAAAAGCAATCAATAGTTCCATCCCTCCCGACACATAAGCGATAGGTCCCAGTTTTTTCTCCGATTTGATGATTGAAATCCCAAACAGAATACCAAGTGCTCCCAACGTAACGGACTCCGCCAAAAGGACAACTTCAAAATGAAGCGGATCATAAAAGACGGAAACAATATCATAGACATAAAAGAAAAGGAGTGCAAAGAGCATTACTACCGAAGCAATTTTCATTAAATAGTTTTTCAGTAACCGCCCTGAAACCAAAAAGCCATAAAGTAGCAGGGAATTAAAGACCACTGCCAATACTTTTACCGCTACGTGTCCCCATCGCCCGTAGATAAGTTCATCATCTTCAAAACGCACATAATCCCCAATACCCTCAAACACTGCAGCCACCAAAAAGAAAATACCGGCAATCCAGGCCATGGTCAATAAACTATGGACAGATTTAACCTCGTTGGCGGGTAAAAGCCCAATTTTGGAAGCCGTTGTGTTTTCTTCTTCCTGCAAGCTCTCATAGTCATACTCCAGGGCAGACAAAATGGTCTTTATGGTGTAGCTCCTTGGGGTCACCTCTCCATTTTCAATACGCTGCAGGGTGCGCACATTAATGTTGCAAAGCTCCACCAGCTCTTCCTGGGTATAGCCTTTTTGCTTTCGTAGTGCTGTTATTTTCAATCCTAACTCTGGTTGTTTCATCACATTGTATTTTTTGAAATTCCTGAGCAATGTTACCATCAAGATAAAACATCCCCAAGGAATTTAATTGGATTTGACCCGGCATTTAGACGGCATTCCACTACTAGCTTAGGTTGACGAATGGCAACCGAGAACTTTAATCTTCAAAAAAGATCTTAAAATCTACTGAAATCAAATCAGGTAATCGCAACCCCAAAGATGTTTTCGTATCTTCATAAAAATCGGTTGTATGAAACCAGTTGCGATCCTGATCTTGTCCTTTTTGATCCTTTCTTGTTCGGAATCAGAAGAATCCGAAACACTTCAACTTCAGGATGGCTTGCCCCAAACCTGGGTATTGGTCAGTTTCAATGCAGGACTTTCGGGAGAGGTATTTTCCGGGGAAAACTTACCGTATCATGAATCCATTCGTTTAAATACCGATAGCACTTTTGCGAGAACCCGTGTCCAGGATAATGAAAGCACCACAGTCTCCGGCACCTTTGAATATGGACAAATAAGCAATGATGACTTTTTAATTCTGCATAATACAGAGGAAAACGATCTGATAGGAAACTGCACCCGATCTCTGGAAGAATGGTTTGTATTTCATACTCCCACAAATATGCTTGGAGGCGGTCTGCCCTGCGACCGACCCGGACTTGGATTTGAAAGAATAGAATAAAGTCATTTTGGATGGCGGGAAAGCCATGGCAAGCGTTCAATAGCTTCTTAAAAATCAGTACCTTTTTAGATCCATAACTATAAACGGGTCATGGAAAAGGAAACCATACTAAAATATATCAGTCACGGTCGTACTGACTTTATTTTTAAGTTGATCGAACTCCCCGATTGGAAAAAGATACTGCATCAAGGCACAGTAAAACCCTTGCAATGGTTGGTGTACTACAATGACCTTACCGCCTTGCGCGCTGTATTAAACGCAGGTGCCGACTTAAGCAGTCTCAATCTAAACACTGAACTGGGAAATGCTGCTTTTTTTGGACATTGGAAGATCTGTGATTTTTTGATTACACAAGGAGCGGATGTCAATGCCTCTGTAGATAAAACAGATGAAAAACCATTGCATAACGCTTTGGCTAAAGCGGGTCGCCCCTATTATCGCTACACCGTAAGAATATTGGTAGAAAATGGTGCCGATGTCAATGCCAAAACGCAACCCGGGATAGCAAGCGGAGCCTTCATGCGGGATGTTCGTACAAAAGGGGAAACCCCATTGCACCGGGCAGCCGCCTATGCCGATGCAGCCACAATACGCTACCTTTTGGATCACGGCGCCAATAAAGAATCCACAGACGCCTACGGAAATACCCCGCTAAGTTGGGCTAGCGAACATTTACGCCCTGGCGCTATTTTGTACCTGTTACAATATGGTGATCACCATATAAGTGAAAAACACAAAGCAATACATAGCAGTGATCACGGTGCAGGATGGGGTAATAGTATGGATTGGAACCTGATGGGAGCGTACCTTCCTGAAGGAGACGACTTGATCTCAACTAAAAAATGATGTAAATTCTACCAGCGATTTCTTTTTAAGAACAATGAGGCGGTTGAAATATCTTTTTGTCTACACCATCCCAATAACGGTTTTTATTGCTTTTAACGCAGAAGGGATCTGGACCTTTTTGCCGCTACTGGTTTTCTTTGGTTTAGTGCCGCTGGTAGAATTACTGGTGCCCCCGGATCGGGAAAACATGGACAAGAAACTGGCAGACGATGAAAACAACCGGAAGATCTATGACTACATTTTGTATGGAACCCTTCCTATCCAGCTAGGATTTCTGATCTACTTCTTTTTTATCATTGGCGAAACCCCGTATGGCTCTCTGGAATATGTAGGGCGCATTACCGCCATGGGCTTTATGTGTGGTGTAATTGGCATTAACGTAGGGCATGAACTGGGGCACCGTCATGCCCGTTGGGAACAGTTTCTGGGAGAGATCTTGCTGCTTACGTCTTTGGATACCCATTTCCTGCCGTATCACAATGCCGGGCACCACCGCAATGTAGCTACTCCGGAAGATTCCGCTACCGCCCGAAAAAATGAGCTCCTGTTCCTGTATTGGTTCCGTTCCCACTTTGGCAGTTATATGGAAGCCTGGCAATTGGAAAACAAGCGGTTGCAAGGTGAGGGGAAATCCTGGTTTTCTTTTCAAAATCGAATGGTGGCATACACCATAGCCAACAGCTTACTAATAGGTATAGTGTATTTTGTTTTTGGCGCCTCGGTACTGATCGCCTTTTTAGGTGCAGCTGTCTTTGGTATTCTCCTCTTGGAAACGGTAAACTATATTGAGCATTACGGTCTACTGCGTAAAAAGAATGAAAATGGACGGTACGAAGCGGTCCGCCATCATCATTCCTGGAATTCCGATCATCCTATCGGCAGAACGTTGCTCTTTAATCTATCCCGGCATTCGGACCACCACTATAATGGCAGTAAAAAATATCAGGTCCTGAAATCGCATGAAAAAAGCCCGCAAATGCCTACGGGATATCCCGGGATGATGCTTTTGGCTGTATTACAACCCTTGTGGTTCCGGGTCATGAACAAAAAGCTACAACAGTTTAGGACACTATAACATCTTTAGGTCTTTGATAGTTTTGAAAGCTACGTCTACCTGATCATCGTTTACCAGGATGGTAAATTCATTAGTGGTGGAGATTACCTCGTACAGCACAATACCCTCCCAGGCCAATCGCTGAAAGATAAAATAATAGATACCCGGGACCGAGACGTTTTCGGCAGGCAGTTTTACAGTAACGGAAGAAAGGTGTTCCACTTTTTGGGTGCACCTTTCATTCTTAAATAGTGCTTCAACCGTTCTGTCCAGACTGTTGCTTACTACAATATTGATTTCATTAACCCCCCGGGAAGAAGTATAAAAAATGTCTTGATTCTCGTTCACTTTCTCCAAAAGCTTAGCTTGTTGTGCTAAAATAGTTTCGGAAGAGAGAAAGGTATAGTCCGTTAGATTGGAACGCACTGTGATTTCACCAATATTTTTGAGCACCTTCACAATACGATGTGTGGCCCGGAATTCCAGATCATCTGACAACCGCTTCAGTGCCATTACAATCGCTCCGTTTCGTACTTCTTTCCCCAATTCTTCTTCTATTTCCGGTTTAATACTGCGGGAAAGGGAAGTCAGATTAATAATGCCTTGTGCCAGGGCAGTCTGCAAAAAGGGCTTTTTTCTTATGTAATGTTCAACTACTGCGGAGATGGTCTTCATTAAGATGATTTGAAACAAAAATAACTTATTGTTACAAATAGAACTAATGGTTAGAAATGATAGAAGGCGTCCTCCAGATGCTCAATTTGAAAGTTCTTCCCTTTTTTAAGCAGGGTAATAATATCGAAACGGACCTCAACATCCAGATCGTTTTGCTGTACATAGTGGTCTGCAGCAGACACCAGTAATTTTATTTTCTTTTGATTTACGGTTTCGGCCAACTCTTGTAGCAGGTCAGAACTTCTGGTCTTCACTTCTACAATAGCCAGAATATTTTCCTTTTGCGCAATGATATCTACCTCCGCTTTTTGGTAGCGGTAATTCGTATTTCGGACGATGTAGCCTTTTTTTGCCAAAAAATCCGCAGCCAATTCTTCGCCAAGCCGCCCAAAATCGTTGTGTTTTCCCATAAATCTTGAAAAATATAAAAAAGACCGTGCATTTCATCGAAAAATTTAACACATAGCCGATCTTATTGCGTTAAGATTGTAATTTGAACCCACAAAAGAACCACACCTACCTACAACGCATAGTTTACCCAAAGACTATGACACATTTAAACACCAAACTTTGCTATGGAAGTATTCATCAATTGTAATACGGGAAGAATAGACCCGTATACAACCCCTTTAGATGATTTACGGGCAGCCCATCTCTACAGGAGATTGGGATTTAGTGCTTCGGTGGAAACCATCAACCAAGCGGTTGGTCAATCCGCCACGGCACTGGTAAATACGCTTGTAGATCAGGCCCTGGCTACGCCACCCATCCCTGCCCCGGAATGGGCAGAATGGACTAACGCCAATTATCCGGAAGACGATGATCTTGCGCGGCAATTACGACGAGCGCAACGGGAAGAATTTTCCACTGCCTACGGAAACAGCTTGTTAGACAATAATCTCAGAGATCGTTTGAGTTTCTTTTGGCACAACCATTTCGTTACCGAGATCGATGTGTATGATTGTAACTCTTTCTTGTACGAGTATGTGAATTGCCTGCAGCGCAATGCTTTAGGCAATTTCAAGACCTTTGTCAGTGAAATTGGACTCACCAGCGCCATGCTTCGGTATCTTGACGGGGCCTTCAACAACAAAAACAGGCCTAACGAAAACTACTCCAGGGAGTTGTACGAGCTATTTACCCTCGGTGAGGGAGTAGGCTATACCGAAGAAGATATTATTGAAGCCTCCCGTGCGCTTACCGGATATGTGAATCGCGGTGATGTAGGCTGTACCAAAATTACCTTTGACCCCGAAGAATTTGATACGGACCCCAAAACCATTATGGGGCAAACCGGAAACTGGGGTTATGACGATGTGATCGATATCCTTTTTAATGAACGCCCCCAACAAATCGCCTTCTTTATATGTAAAAAGCTATACTTGTATTTTGTGCATCCTGATGCTTTGGCAGATGCTGCACAACCTATTATAAATGAATTGGCGGACACTTTTGTGGCCAATAATTTTGAGCTTGCTCCGGTATTACGGCAGTTGTTCCAAAGTGAACACTTCTTTGACGAAACTGCCATAGGAGTGATCATTAAAAGTCCCTACGACCTGTATCTGGGTATGCTTAAAGAAACCCGTTTTGCCTATGACGACGGCACCATAACCAATGTTGTGGATGCCTCCAGGTTGATCGGGCAGGAACTATGGGATCCTGTGGATGTAGCGGGATGGCAACGCGACCGGCAATGGATCAGTACTCACTTTTTCATCGGGCGTTGGTTATCTGTTGAAGTATTCCTGGAGCGCTTTTTCCAGGCAGACACACAGCAATTCAGGGCATTGGGAATAGCCGCTGCAGGTCCTAATGGTGCAACCATAAATGATCCGGATGTAGTGGCCCGTGCAATTATTGACAAGTTCACGCCAAAAGGCCTCTTGACCGATGCAGATTATGCTATTGCGATTTCTGTTTTTAGAGAGCCCTACGAAGACAATAACATCTATGAAACCGGAAGCTGGAATATGATGTTAGACGATACCCCTACACAGGTCTATCTGCTTTTGCGACACCTTTCCAGAGAACCGGAATTCCAACTAAAATAAAACCTACTGTTATGTGCGACACTCATCATATTCACGATAATTCCCCTCACAAAGGCCTGGAACACGAAGGCCATGATCTGGAACACAAAGCCTGGAGCAGGCGTTCCTTTTTGCAAGCCCTGGGGATTGCAGGCTCTGGCTCTATGATGCTAGGCTCCAATATTTTAACCGCTTCCGGGCCATCTCCCTTAACTATGGCCATTAATGCAGCGGAAACGGATAATATCCTGGTATTGATCCGTTTGAATGGCGGTAACGACGGACTAAGCACCGTAATTCCCATTCAGCAATACGATACCTATGCCAACCAGCGACCCAATATTTACATTCCCGAAAGTAAGGTCTTAAAGTTGACGGATGATTTTGGGATTCCCTCTTATATGAGTGCTTTGGAACCCCTTTGGGGCGAAGGCCAGTTCAAGGCTGTCCACGGTGTGGGATATGAAAATCAAAGTCTTTCTCACTTTACCGGATCGGATATTTATGCCAATACCGATTTAACTACCTCCGGTTTTCAAGGCTTAAATACCGGTTGGATGGGAAGGCATTTTGAGAATCTGTATCCGAACTACCTTATTAATCCTCCGGAAGCTCCGGCTGCGATCCAAATTGGTAGTATTGCCAATCTGGTGTTCCAGGGTGAGGAAACCAATTATGCGTTTGTTACGAACAATGTCGACCAATTGGAAGAAATTGCACAAACAGGGATGTTCTACGATATTGCAACCGCCCCATTTGATGACTGTATGTATGGCGATCAATTACGGTTTTTAAGAGGCGTAGCCAATACCACCTACGAGTATGCCGGTAAGATCCATGAGGCCTATGAAAGAGGGCAAAATCAGGTAGAATACCAGGATAATGGATTTGCCCGACAATTGGCCCTTTTGGCCCGTTTGATCAAAGGTAATCTGGGCACAAAAGTCTATATGATCTCCATGGGAGGTTTTGATACACACGGGAATCAACCGTTGGCACACGAACGGCTGATGTCTACCCTGTCTATTGCCGTTAATAATTTCTACGAGGATCTAGGATTTACAGAACAGGACAACAACGTATTGAGCATGACCTTCTCGGAATTTGGCCGAAGAATTTTTGAAAACGGTTCCAACGGTACGGACCACGGTAAAGCTGCCCCTACTCTTTTCTTTGGTTCCGGGTTAACCGGAAGTGCTTTCGTAGGAGATCACCCTTCCCTGGATCAACCTAACGGTCGTGGTAACCTGGAATATACCATGGACTTCAGGGATCTTTACGGCACCGTATTGGCGGAATGGCTATGCGTTCCCAGAGCGGCAGTAGAACAACATTTGCTGGGGTATCAATATCAGGCGGTTAATCTCGGATTTAACTGTAGCGGCGAAACTTTTGATGAAATTGCCTATGACAATGACCCGCCTATACTCCCGGATACGCCACCCAGAGACACAGACGGACAAATAAGCGATGAACTGCCTACTCAGGTAGTACACAGGCCCTATTATCCTTCGGATAACAATCCCCACATTTATCTGGAAATGCCGTTTAGCGCACACGTAGATATACAGTTGTACAACATCCTGGGACAACGTGTGGGAACTGTATTCAATGAGATGATGCTGGAAGGTTCAGCTGAGATCAATATCAGGGACCGGGTAAGAAGTAGTCTCTCTACTGGAAAATATATCTATCAGATTAGTGTGGCTGACCAGAAGATGAGTAAATCCGTAATGATCATGTAAGCCTACCCGGCACTTTTTTATAAGCCCTTCGACTGCACAGCTCCCCACCCCAATTTAGGACGTGCATCTCGGAGGGTTTCCTTTTGTATATACCCTGCTTTCATAGGGTAAATTCGTTATTTTTGGAGCTTAAAATACCCCTTCATGGCAAAAAAAGCCCCAGAAAGAATTACTATCACAGCAGCCTTACCCTATACCAATGGTCCCATCCATATAGGCCATTTGGCTGGTGTTTACGTTCCGGCAGATATCTATGCGCGGTATCAAAGGCTACAGGGCAAAGATGTAGCCTTTATCTGTGGGAGCGACGAACATGGAGTAGCTATTCCCATGAAGGCAAAAAAAGAAGGGGTATCTCCAAAAGAGATTATTGACAAGTACCATGGTATCATCAAAAGATCATTTCAGGATTTTGGGATCTCTTTTGATAATTACTCCAGGACTTCCGCCAAAATCCATCACGAAACTGCATCGGATTTCTTTAAAAAGTTGTATGAGCAAGGCGATTTTATAGAAGAAACCACAGCCCAATTATATGATGAAGAAGCACAACAGTTTCTCGCAGATCGTTTTGTGACCGGTACCTGTCCGCGTTGTGGATATCATGAAGCCTATGGTGATCAATGCGAAAATTGCGGTTCCTCGCTCAACGCTACCGATCTGATCAACCCAAAATCTACCCTTACCGGGGCGATTCCCACTTTAAAAAAGACAAAACACTGGTTCCTTCCCCTGGATCGTTATCAGGGTTTTCTCAAAAAATGGATCCTGGAAGGCCATAAAACGGACTGGAAACCCAATGTCTATGGCCAGTGCAAATCCTGGATAGAAGAAGGGCTTAAACCACGGGCGGTAACCCGGGATCTGGATTGGGGCATTCCCGTCCCTGTGCCGGAAGCGGAAGGTAAAGTACTTTATGTCTGGTTTGACGCCCCTATCGGCTACATTTCTTCCACCAAAGAATGGGCGGAAAGGGAAGGCATAGACTGGGAACCCTATTGGAAAGACAAAGACACTAAACTGCTTCATTTTATAGGCAAAGACAATATTGTATTCCATTGTATTATTTTTCCCAGCATGCTTAAGGCCCATGGCGATTTTGTCCTTCCGGAAAATGTGCCGGCCAATGAATTTTTAAACCTCGAGGGGAACAAACTCTCCACTTCTAAAAATTGGGCGGTTTGGCTTCACGAGTATTTGGAAGAATTTCCCAACATGCAGGATGTTTTGCGGTACACACTAACGGCCAATGCCCCTGAAACCAAGGATAACGATTTCACCTGGAAAGATTTTCAGGCGCGCAACAACAATGAATTAGTAGCCATTTTTGGGAATTTTGTGAACCGTGCCCTGGTACTCACCCAAAAATACTATGATGGAATAATACCCGGGCCTTCGGAATTTCGGGAAATAGACCATGAGGTCCTGGATACACTTCGTCAGTTCCCGGCACGAATATCAGATTCCCTGGAACGGTACCGTTTCCGGGAGGCCAGTCAGGAATTAATGCAGCTGGCCCGACTCGGTAATAAATACCTGGCCGATGAAGAACCGTGGAAACTGATCAAAACGGATGAACAACGTACTAAAACGGTGATGTTTGTAGCGCTGCAAATTGCTACGGCTTTGGCTGTATTGTGTGAGCCGTTCTTACCTTTTACCGCTAAAAAATTGAAGGCCCTACTTCATCTCGAACCTGTACAAGGTAATGAGACGGACGAAAAGCCCCCGGGCTGGAGCGATATTTCAACTTCAGATATCCTACTTCCCGCAAACCACCAAATCAATAAAAGTGAATTGCTCTTCAGGAAGATAGAAGACAGCGAGATTGAAAAACAATTACAAAAATTGAATGCTACAAAACAGGCTAACCAGGCAGCAAAGACTTCCCTGGAGCCACAAAAGACGACGATCACCTTTGAGGATTTTACCAAAATGGATTTACGGGTAGGAACTATTGTAGCCGCTGAGAAAATGCCCAAAGCAGACAAGCTTTTGGTGCTTCAGGTGGATACAGGATTGGATACCCGCACCATTGTTTCCGGCATTGCGCAAAGCTTTACCCCGGAAGAAATTCTTGGTAAACAAGTTACGGTTTTAGTCAATTTGGCCCCCAGAAAACTCCGGGGAGTAGAAAGTCAGGGAATGATTTTAATGACGGAAAATGAAAAAGGGAAATTAGTGTTTGTTAATCCTGATGAGACTGGAGTCACTAAAGGCGAGAGTATTAATTAATGCTAAAAATTGCCTACCATCCCATATACAAGCATCCTTTGCCGGAAGGGCATCGGTTTCCCATGATCAAATACGAACTGCTTCCGGAGCAGTTACTCCATGAAGGCACTTGTTCTCAAGAAAATTTTTTCGAACCTGTGTTTCCGGAAGAACGGCATATTCTTAACGTGCATAGGGAAAACTACTATCGTAACCTTACCGCTCTGGATTTGAAACCCAGTGAGATAAGAAAAATAGGTTTTCCCCTGTCCGAAGCACTGGTAGAACGAGAACACATTATAGCCAATGGCACCATCAAAGGGTGTGAATATGCCCTGGAATACGGTATTGCCATGAACATAGCCGGGGGTACCCATCATGCCTACTCCAACCGGGGCGAGGCATTTTGTATGCTAAATGACCAGGCCATCGGAGCACATTACCTGAAGACCAACGATCTGGCCAAAAAAATCCTGGTGGTTGACCTGGACGTGCATCAAGGCAACGGCACAGCGGAGATTTTTCAGGAAGATGACAGGGTATTTACATTTTCCATGCATGGCAAAGCCAATTACCCCTTTAAGAAAGAGGAATCTGACCTAGACATTGCCCTGGAAAAAGGAACGGATGACGACACCTATCTCAACCTATTAAAAGAGACGCTGTTGAGACTCCTGGACGAGGTACAACCGGACTTCATTTTTTACCTTTCCGGTGTGGATGTGGTGGCTACGGACAAGCTGGGTACCTTAGGGATGACCCTGGAAGGCTGCGCTATCCGTGACCGCTTTGTGCTGGAAACCTGTAAAAACAATGGTATTCCGGTGCAATGCAGCATGGGAGGAGGCTACTCCCCGGATATCAAGATCATTGTCGAGGCTCATGCCAATACTTTTCGCGTAGCGCAGGAGCTATTTTTTTAACTTTGCATCCTTTTAACCCAAGTATAATTTCTTATGCGAAACCTACTATTGTTGTGTTGCCTTCTAAGTTGTGGCCCACTGCTTTCACAAGCAGAAATTAACCCCCCCGTCCGTACAGATAAGAATTTGTGGCAGGACTTTACCTATGACCTGGGAACCATTATGGGAGGTATAGGGCATGCCTATTCCAGGCCTTTCCATTGGGAAGGAAGACAATGGACGCACTTTGGCATTACTGCCGGGGGTACGGCGGCTTTATTTTTAATAGACGATGAGTTTGATGACTGGGCGGACGGTTTTAGAAATGATATTCCGGATGGCCTGGTAGATGCTGGTATTCGGTATGGGAACCCACAAAACAACTACGCAGTTACCGGAGGGGTCTATTTAACCGGGCTTTTCCTGAGAAATGAAAAACTTCGGAGAACCGGTGTGTTGCTAATAGCTTCAGCCACGGCAGGAGGGTTTTTGCAACAGGTAAGCAAACGCATTATCGGACGAGCGAGACCCAAGAGCGGGGATTCCTCAAGTACCTATCGTCCCTTTCATCTGGATCGGGTTTTTAATTACGATTCCTTTCCCTCAGGACATGCTATTTTGGCCTTTAGCAATGCCTATGCCATTGCCAAACAGTTTAAAAGCCCCTGGATAAAAGCAGGGTTGTATACGCTTGGTTCCATTCCCGGACTGGCCCGGGTACGGGATGGCTTTCATTGGATTTCCGATGTAGCATTTAGTACGGTAGTCAGCATTTTTATTGTGGAGTCTATCGACAGATATTTGGATAGTAAGTACACCCAAAAATATAATTCCGAGCAAGAAAAAACAGTGGATTGGAGTCTTAATTTTGGCCTAAACACAGTAGGCATTGCCGTGCGGTTTTGAATGATTGGAATTATTAAGAGAACCCCTCTTGTTTTTGTACTTTTGCACTTCTAAATGATAGGCTATGTTATCTAAAAAACTTGAAAAAGCATTAAACGATCAAATACGAATTGAAGCGGAATCCTCCCAGGTCTATCTCTCCATGGCTTCCTGGGCCGAAGTCAAAGGGTTGGAAGGAGTAGCCGGTTTTATGTATGGCCACTCCGATGAAGAACGCATGCACATGCTTAAATTGGTAAAATATGTAAACGAACGTGGCGGGCATGCCCTGATATCGGAGTTAAAAGCCCCTGAAACCGAGTTTGGCACAATGCAGCAAATGTTCCAGAAGTTGTACGATCATGAAATTTTTGTCTCGCAGAGCATTAATGAACTGGTCCATGTAACCCTGGAGGAAAAGGACTATGCTACTCACAACTTTTTGCAATGGTATGTAGCGGAGCAATTGGAGGAAGAGGCCCTGGCCCGTACCGTACTGGACAAAATAAACCTTATTGGCAATGACAAAGGAGGGTTGTACCTATTTGACCGGGATATTCAGCAATTAACAGTGGAAAGCGCTGCTTCTGAGTCCATGGAGGAGTAGCTGTTGAAAACTTTTTATTTAGATTGATTTAAAATAGCTTAGCTTTGTCCGTATATCCGGAAGGAATGGGCAAAAAAAAGAAAGCGTTCACTGCTACACAAAAAACCCGTTTACGGGATCTCAACCCGGACAAGTGTAAAACCAACTGTTGTAAAAAGTACAAAAAAGGGGAGCAAAAGCGCTGTAAACGTTGTCCTTGCTACGACCTGCTTAAAAAAGTAGCATAGCTGAGGTTCATTCTTTGGGAGGATACCGCTTGCCTTTATTTGTATAGACCACGTCTTCATTACCTTGCCCCTTGACCATATAAAACGTGGCATGCCGTAAAAACTGTTCACTATGTTGGCGGTACACGGCTCCACTATGCAATTGGTGTTTACGATAGGCTCGTCCTTTGGCATCCAGATAAACGCGATAAGCGGCAGGGTAAGTTGCGAGTAACTGTGCTTCAAAGTCCTCTTGATCTGCCCAGAAATCCGACTCATCCTCCGGACTCAATTGCAGCAATGCTTGTTGTTCATGTTGCGCATCTTTTTCCGCTAAATCCACATAAAAGGTGAACTCCGCAGGGTTAAGCGAGGACTGTGTGAAGCCGGAGAGCGGTACACAAAGCATCAAAAGAATAATATGCAAACAATAGGGTCTCACAGTATTAATTACGTAACATAAGACGAGAAACGTTGTCAATCGTTGCTCTTTTTTCTTTAAGTTATTGTTAAAATTTCATTTTAAAAAAGAAAAGGGGCAAAATGCCCCTTTTTTCCGATAGTTGACGAAGTAACCTACTTACTCAACATTAACAATTCATTGCATTGGATTTCGGTAATGTATCGTTTGTCCCCGGATTTGGTTTCGTAGGAGCGGGAGGTGAGCTTCCCTTCTATTGCCACTTCTTTGCCTTTAGCCAAATAGTTTTCCACAATCTCCGCCGTTTTCCCCCAGGCTACAATATTGTGCCATTGGGTGTCCGTTACCTTTTCCCCATTTTTGTTGCGATAGGTTTCATTAGTGGCCAAAGGGAACTTTGCCAGCTTTCTGCCATTGTCCAGGTTTACAATTTCAGGGTCTTGTCCTAAATTTCCAATCAACTGTACTTTGTTTCTAAGTGCATTCATTTTTTAAATTTTACGGGTTAAACAGTTAATACTATCAGATGTCCTTCATCCGACACTGCAAACCTAAAAGCAGCTGTCCTGCCGATCCGGTTAAAAAGCATTTAATTTCGATTGTAAATGTTTGTAGTCGTTTAAAAATGTATATAGTTGCCCAAATGATTGACTTTCGCTGGTTCAAGAGGGTTTCTTGCTGTCTTTATAAAAGCCAATACCTGACCTAAAAATTACGTAAACCAACAACCAGCCAAGAAACTGAAGAAACCAATCAACTTGTAACATATTCCTAATAAATGCATTAGGTTCAAGTAATTGATAAGGCGTCCTTTTTATCAAGGGTATCAAAATTGGAATAAGAAAAATACCAATTGCAACACCCAAAAGAATGAGCAAGGAAGCAATCATTCTGTATAAAATTTTACGGCTTTTGGACACTAATCTAAAAGTATCCATTTTCAATCATTCAAAAAAACTCAATCGGTGTTTGTCCCACTTTGTATATAGTTGCCTCATTGGGGGCAATTATACCTAACTAACACAAAAAAGCGCAGCATAAACACTGCGCTTCCCGCTAATCAAAAAACTACACCTGCTGCTAACGCAAACAGGAGGTAAAGTGATACTATAGTAGTGGTAAAAAAACACTACTTCTTCTCTTTTAATGCACTATGGTAGTAACTGGCACCCTGGTTTAGCTCTATTTCCAATAACTCACTTACAATTTTAGCCACATCTTCAAGAAGCATTATTTCAATTGTTTTTTGCTCCATCAAACCCCTCCCATAGCCTACAAAACCGGTGGCGATATCATGAAAGTCGGGATAGTGCCCATGGGTTCCCCCTCCTTTATAGTTAGACATAAAATTTCCTTCTGCGCTTCTTCCAAAACTATATCCTGCACTATTGGCAAAGCCGTATCCCTTTTTACCCGTCAATGCCAG
>JANQSA010000008.1 GCA_028284285.1 Croceivirga sp. | reverse complement strand
GCTCAGGAAGGCGGATTGTCCGCCCGTGCCACTGCTATTGCCGTTGGTGTCCCACTTGCTTGGGGCACCGCACTCCACGGTATCGAGGATACCGTCATTATCGTCATCCACGTCATCTATGTCTGCTATCCCATCAGTATCGGTATCAGTATCTTGTGATAAGGCGGGCATCGCCACGCCAAGAATAAACAGGAAGAATAGTATTCTTAATGCTCTGACAGGGTTAAGACTTTGATTTGTGTTATCCACTTTATTTAATGGCTGATTTTCAAATCACCTATGTCTCTCATCTGATAAAATTGGGAGAGTAGTTTTTTGGAACACCCCATAAAAAACGTTACTTTTTGCTATATATTGTTAACAAAAATGTGGCTTTCACATACGAACAAAATGCATCTTTCTTAGTCTTCCCATATCTACCTAATTGAAGCTAAACGCGAAAAAGTAGGCTTTTGTATAAAAAATGAATTTCCTTCATTGTCCAAAAACCAATGGCGCCTTGATCCCTAGTGGTTTATCTTAAAGTTTTGATAACTCTTAGGTAATACAATAGTCATGGTAAATGATATTCTTAGGTCTTTAAAACTCTTCAATGGCCAGGCCGACTACTTTGAGTCTCTTTCATCTTTTTGTCTTACTTGCTTCTATTGCTGTTTGCAATGGTCAATTGGAGTTGGGGTCAGGGTCTCATTTTCATAAAAAAGAGGATTCAACTTTTTTTAGACTCAAATCAAATCTGGTAAAGGCAAAACGAGGATCTTCCCTACAAGAAATTGCGAAGAGCTATTATGCCCTGGGAGAATTTTACCGGACCACAGGGGTGTATTCCGAAGCAATGGAACAGTTTAATGAAGCATTGGCACTAATAGGTCCTTCTTCCAGGGATACACTCAACGTGCTATTGAATAATTGTATTGGAAAGGTGCATCTTTCCTTAAACAAGTTTGAACTTGCAGAACAGTATTTCAAAGAAAGTGTTAAGGTATCCAATGGACTGGGCTACACCAGGGGGCAAGCGGTTTCAAAAGGCTTGTTGGGAGCTTGCTATGAGAAAGAGGGCAAGTACCTGGATGCTTTGGAGCATCAAAAGGGAAGTCTCTCGCTGTTTGAGGATCTAAAAGATGCCGCAGGGGTTTCACTGGCTAATGAGAATATCGGAAGTATTTATGAAGATCTGGAACAATACGATCTGGCGCATGGTTATTTTCTCAAATCGTATGAATATCTAAAAGGAAAAGGAACCTGGCAGGAAGCTAATGTACTTAACAATTTGGGAGATATATATCGGAAAAGCGGCGAGTATGAAGAGGCCATAGCGTTTACAAAAAAAGCATTGTACGCCGCACTAAACATTGGCGATAACCATCAATTGGAAAGTGCTAATAAAGACCTCTCCAAGGCGTATGCACTTTTGGGCGATTTTAAACTGGCCCACCACTATCTGTCGGAGGCGGAAAGGTATAACAAAGCCTGGTTGGAAAATCAAAACACAAATCAGCTTAATGTGCTTCAAACCATCTATGATACCAATAGAAAAGAAGCGCAAATACAACTCTTACAAGAACAGAATAAGGTGAGCAAAGCCAATCAGAATCTGCTGTGGGTGGCCCTGTTTGCACTTGCTGCCATACTGATCATTTGGTATACCTATATGGGGCGAAAAAGAAAGGGGAAACTCAAGCTTCAGGAATATAAACAACGGGTGCTAAAAGCAGAATTGGATAAGAAATCTTTTGAGGAAAAAAACCTGCAACAACAAATTCAATTAAAAACAGCAGCCTTATCCAGATATAGCCTTCATTTATCACAGAAGAACAAGATATTGTTCGATTTATCCAGAACCCTTAAGAATATAGCTGCCAGAAGGAATGTGGATCTAAGTTTCAGAATAAAGGAACTTGTAAGCGAGATAGACTTCAATTTACAACAGGAAGATGAATGGGATGAATTCATGAATTTTTTCAAAGAAATACATCCGGACTTCATTAAAAAGCTTTCAAAACTATCGGAAAGCAGCCTTTCTCCAGCAGAAATGCGACTGGGCATGTTGTTACGCCTCAATCTTTCATCAAAGGAAATTGCTTCCATCCTGCGGGTTACTCCAGATAGTGTTAGGGTGGCCCGGTATAGATTGCGGAAAAAACTTCCCATAGACCCGAAAGAAGAACTGGTAAACTTTATGGTAGAGTTGTAAACATGGCCGGTTTTGGCAATGGTTATTATAATGTAAATAAATTATGATTGTTGCCTTGTTGTTTACCCCGTATTCTGTTTTTGTTTCCTCTTTGTTGCTATTTAATTTGGATTGTAATCAATTGATAGTGATAGCTTTGGAGTAAAACCTTTTCCAAAAGATCATGAAACTAATTCACTTATCAAAAGCAGTATTTGTAACGCTTTTCTCCCTGTTTGGGGTGATGCAAAGCCACGCCCAAACGGGAAACATTACAGGAGCGATTTCTGATGAAAACGGTATCTACGTTTCCGGTGCCAATGTTTTTATTTCGAGCTTGAACAGGGGGACCATCTCCAATTTTGACGGTCGGTTTACCCTGGTAGGTATCCCGGAAGGGAGCTATAACATCCAGATCACATACATTGGTTATGGCGATGTAGATCAGGAGATTTCCGTGACTGAAGGGGAAACCGTCAGTATGAACGTAACCTTAAACCCAACCAATTATCAATTGGATGAGGTGGAGGTAGCTGCACAAGGGTTAAGTGGCCAGGCCAAAGCGTTAAACACCCAGCGCACAAATTTGAACATCACCAATGTGGTATCCACGGATCAGATCGGAAAATTTCCGGACGCCAACATTGGGGACGCTGTGAAGCGTATTCCCGGGATCACCATGCAGGTAGATCAGGGGGAAGCGCGTGATATTATTGTGCGGGGACTTTCCCCACAACTCAACTCGGTAACCTTGAACGGAAGTCGTATTCCTTCTGCAGAGGGTGATAACCGGAATATCCAGATGGACCTTATCCCTTCGGATATGATTCAGACCATTGAGGTAAACAAAGCGGTTACCCCTGATATGGATGCGGACGCTTTAGGGGGTTCTGTGAATTTGGTTACCCGTGCCGCCCCACAGGGCTTTCGACTATCCACTACCCTGGGTTCGGGATTGAACTTTATTACCGATAGAAGGAATCTTAACGCTTCTTTCCTGCTAGGGGACCGTACAAAGAATGGCAAATTCGGATGGATGCTGGCCGCTGTGATCCAGGACAATGACTTTGGTTCGGACAATATTGAAGCGGAATGGGACAATGAATTTGGTTTTACCAATGCCGATGATGAAGAAGAAGAGATAGAGGTAAACCCGTACACCAATGTTTTTGAGCAGCGTACCTACCTGATACAACGGGTGCGTCGCAGTTTTTCCGTCAACCTGGATTATCAGTTCGATGCGAATAACTCCATTTATTTGAAGACCATGTACAACTGGAGGGATGATCGAGAGAACCGTTTTGTGGTGGCAACGGAAGTTTTGGATGCTGACGAGATTCCCATTGGAGATTTCACAATCACCGATGGCACTCCAACACGCTTCCCGGCAGAAGTCGCTCGTGAAACAAAAGGCGGTATCGATGATGACAGAAACCAAAATACCCGCCTGGAAGACCAACGGATGCAGAATTATACGCTGGGCGGAGATCATTTATGGGGAAAGGTGAAAATTGATTGGTTAGCCTCCTACGCCAAAGCGTCCGAGGAGCGTCTGGATGAGCGTTACGCGCAGTACACCGCGGAATACATTGTGAATAACGACAACAGTGATCCGGAATTTCCGATCATGACTGCTGAAGATCCTGCGAATACAAATGATCTGACCATTTTTGAGTTTGACGAGATCACCAATGAAACCCAATACACCGATGAAGAGGATATCAATCTTTTCCTTAACGTAGAATTACCTGCTGACCTCTTTGGTAATGGTGATGGTACCTTTCAATTTGGTCTAAGAGGTAGGTTTAAGAACAAGACCCGGGACAATAACTTCTTTTCCTATGAGGAATTGTTGGAAGATACCTTTCCAACATTGGATGGTATTCCAACCGTAAACTTAACCGATCCTGATTTTCTAGCGGGAGGTCAATATGCTGCTGGGTTATACCCGGACCAGGATTGGTTAGGGACCCTGGATCTGAACGAGAACAACGGTACTGCAGTTTTGGAAGAGTTTTTACCAGGAAACTTTGACATTAGTGAAGATGTATGGGCAGGATACATTATGGCAAATCAGAAATTGTCAGATAAATTAAGTGTACTTGCCGGAGTACGGCTGGAACATACGCAACTGGAATCTGATGGTTTTAGTTTGACCTTCATTGAGGAAGACGAAGAAAATGGTATTGAAGAACAGATCATTACTGAAGAGGTACGTGGGGACAATTCCTATACCAATATCTTACCTGGGGTGCATTTCAAATATGACTTAACGGATAGAACTATTCTACGGTTTGCCTGGAGCAATACCTTAGCAAGACCCAATTATGAAGACCTGATACCAAGGGCGGAAATTGTAAACGCGGACAACGAGATCAATTTAGGGAACGCCACCCTTGATCCTACCACCTCCATGAACTTTGATCTGATGGGAGAACACTATTTTCAGAGTATCGGATTGATTTCAGGCGGGGTATTCTACAAGCGGATTAATGATTTTATATATACGTTTATCTCGGAAGCACCGGATGATTCATTCGGGCCTGGAACCGCTGGTTTTGACGTATTTCAGCCCTTAAATGGAGATGATGCCTCTATTTTGGGAGTAGAGTTCGCTTTTCAACGTCAACTGGATTTCTTACCCGGATTTTTACGGAATTTCAATATCTATCTTAACTATACCTTTTTGACCTCAAACGCCAACGGCATACGTAATGAAGATGGGGATGAGCGTGAAGACGATCTGGACCTGCCCAACACGGCACCGAATATGTTCAATGCTTCATTAGGCTATGCCGGAAAAAGATTCAGCGCCCGGTTATCTGCCAACTTTTCAGACTCTTATATTGATGAACTGGGGGGGAATGCTTTTGAAGATCGCTATTATGATCAGCAATTCTTCCTGGATCTCAATTCCAGCTATGCCATCAATAATAAGCTTAGGATCTATGCGGATCTGAATAATATCACCAATCAACCTCTACGGTTTTTTCAGGGGGTAAGCGAGCGTACCCAACAAGCGGAGTACTATGGTCTTCGACTTACTTTTGGTCTGAAGTACGATATATTCCGGCCACAATAAATTACCTAATCTTCCCTATCCATTTGGAAGAATGGATAGGGACTTCACTTAAATTGTTTTCCTATGCGAATCTATAGAATTGCAGCGTTGCTTTTGGGTACCCTATTGTTTTCCTGTAATCAGAGTAAACTCACTCCGATACCGCCTGATATCATCACAGAGAAAACCCCGAATGACACGGATGATCCTGCCATTTGGATCAATCACAATAACCCGGCTGAAAGTATTGTTTTTGGTACGGACAAGGAGACCAACGGGGGAATTTATGCTTTTGATCTACAAGGAAAGATCCTGCCGGAAAAAAGCATAAGAAATGTACTGCGACCTAATAATGTGGATATCGAGTACGGCTTTGCTCTGAACGATTCTACCAAAGTGGATATTTTGGCCTTTACAGAAAGAGAACGCCAGCAAATACGATTATTTTCTGTTCCCGACATGCTGCCTTTGGATGGAGGTGGATTTCCGGTTTTTGAAGATGCCACTGGTTTTGAACACAACCTGCCTATGGGAATTGCGCTTTACAAATCCCCAAAAGATAGTGTCTTTTACGCCATAGTGGGGCGTAAAACCGGTCCTTCCCAGGACTACCTGTACCAATATGAACTACGGGCAGATTCTACCGGTGTTACTACCCGTTTAGTACGCAAGTTTGGACAATTCAGTGGTGAAAAAGAGATTGAAGCTATTGCCGTTGATGATGAATATGGCTATGTCTATTACGCTGATGAAGGCGTATGCATTCGTAAGTATTATGCCGAACCCACCATGGGGAACGAAGAGGTTTCCTGTTTTGGGGGCGAGTATTTCCTGGAGGATATTGAAGGGATTGCCATAGCTGCTTATCCTAATGGGAGCGGACATATCATTGTTTCCAACCAACAACTGGGTGAGTTTAATATTTTCTCCCGTAAGGAAAACACATTTGTAAAAGCAGTGAATCTAAGTACCTATGGTACGGACGGTTGTGAGGTAGTTACTACCCCGCTGAATGCTACTTTTAAAAACGGCCTGTTTGTAGCCATGAATGAGGGAAAGGACTTTTATTTTTTTGATTTGGGGAAGGTAATTACCCAATAAAAACGGATCATTTGTAAATAGCAGGCTAAAAGTACAACCTATCTGGGGTACTTTACCGCTGGCCGAAATTCGTGCTACCCATCTAACCCGGTGCTATTTTAAAATGTACCTGTGAGAGCAACTAAGTCCCCTGGGGGGGTGATTTAAACTTCCATTTAGATAAGTCTCAACGTTTGTTCGTTTTAAGAGACAAACGAAAATTTAGAAACACTAAGCTCAGAACCCAAACAGAAGGTTTTATCTGAATTTAGAATTTGCTCCTTGGATTGGGAGAAAATGACCAAGGTCTTATCATTCTGTAATGTATTTAGCTTATCTGCAATTAATTGTGCTGTCTTGGGATTCAAGCATTCAAATGGCTCTTCCAGAATGAGTATCGGTTTATTGGTCAGCAAAGCGCGGCAGTATTGGAGCAGCTTGGTCTGGCCCAGGTTCAGGTTGCATCCCAAATCGCCGATTCGGTCGCTTAATTGTAGTTGGTCTTTGGGTTTTTCATGTTGCTGCAAATACTCCAACAACGCTTTAGCCTTTTTCTTTCGTTCCGTATTTCGGCTATATACTAAGGCCTCATACACATCCTTTCCGTAGAGCGGGTAGTCATTGGAAATCACTGCGATGTTTTTCCGAATGGTTTTTTCGGAAAGTGAAGTGTATGAGATGCCGTTCACACTCAATTTGCCCTTTTGGGCAGAGACGGTCTTCAACAAAAGCTTGATGAGCGTTGATTTACCACAACCCGAAGGACCATGAATTAGGGTAGATGTGTTGGGCTGGATTTCAAGATTCAGCTTGCCAAAGACAGATTTTTCCATCCTGTCATAGTAGAATTGTACATTTTCGAACCTTATGACGGCATCTTTAAAAGATAACTTTTCAAAGGGAAGGTCATTTTCTTTGGGCATCTCGAATATGCGTATCAGCTTTTCGAACGAAATATTGCCCAGCTTCCATACAATGCTCACCCGCAACGTCCTGCGGAGCACCGGAAGTATGGCCAAAATAAGCAGGATAATGACCAACAGCGACCCACCTCCAACACCACCCTCATAGGTGGGTCTGCTCAATACATAGGCCATAATTGTGCCCAAAAGACCGTAGGTCATGGCTGGGATACCGGCCTGTAATAAAGCTACGGATCCCGCATATTTTTTTCCAATTCTGTAAAGTCGTTCGGAGCGTTTGCGGTACCTTTTGTTTTCGGGAGTGTATTTGTTAAAGACCTTGAGACTCGCCACTGCCCGCAATCGGGTGTTCACAAAAGAGAGCATTCCCGATTTTCGATTGCGCCTTTCCAAAGACTGTCGGTACAATACCTTGTTGAGCAACCATAAAATTAGGGTTGACATTAGGACAAAGCCTAACATAAGCCCGGCCAGTGTGATATCCATTTGGGCGATGACCAAGAATACGATTCCCAAGAGCGCGAAGTCTTGTACGAAACGCAATACGCCGTTTTTGACGTAATTCTGAATACTCTTCAAATCGCCGCTAAAGCGCAAGAGATATTTTCCAATGCCTTTGGTATCGTAAACAGGTAGGACTATCTGCAATTGTTCCGCAAAAAGTCGTTCCCGTAGGGATTTTGCAAATCGTTCCCCTACCCATGCAATCCCATATCGATTGGCGTATTCAAGAACAAATCGCAAACCAACTAAACTGAAAAAGAGGATAAAGAAGCCAGTATGATCTGTGGCATCCATATAGGGAATAAATCCAAATGCTTTCAACCTATGGGAAGAAAAACCAAATGCAAATTCGTAAAATTTACCGATACTAATAGGGATTAGAATAGTAAAGACGTTATAGGCAAATCCAGTCAGCAGGGTAATAGCCAACCACATCCTATGGGAATTTATAAAGTCTCCTATTAAACCCCATTTTGTGGTTTTTAGCTGCTGTTTTTTTTGGGAAGGCCACATCATCACAACATCTATAATTCGATAAACCGCACCTTGTCAGCAGGCCCTATCCATTCACAGGACTGTTGTTTGCCAAACCATGAATAGCGATAACGGGCAATGAGATTGTAAACGCCATCCCGGATGATTCCTGGAACAATGATAAGTACTGAAAGCAGTGGCCATGGATGTTTGAGCTTTCCCAAAATCCGGAGCACCGCCTCGCTTTTTTGGTATAAGACACCATTTTCAATCAACACAATGGAATCCATTTTGTTTTTTATGCCGAAAGAGTTCAGCATTTCCTTGGCAACATCAGACTGAAGGGAAGCAAACCGAAATTCGGGTTTTCTTTCTTTTCGCATGACAAAACCTACCCAGCCATTGCAGAGATTGCAGACCCCATCGAAAAGAAGGGTCGGTGATGAATTCAGGTCTGTAGATGGCGAGGCATTATCATCAGCGTTATTTGCAATTTTATCGCGGGCATTGGTTAACCACTTTTCAGGGGCAAAAAAAGAAAGGAAAATCAATCCCGTCATCTGGTACCGAAAGGTAATTCCCATAGTGAAAAATATACCCCAATGCATACCGAAAGCAAGCAGTGCCCATAGTTTTCCCCATCTTTTTTTGTATAAAGCCAGAGGTGCACCCAATTCGACGATAAAAGTAAAAATCCCCATTCCCAGGAACAGCCAAGTGTGCTTGTAAATGGTATTGAACAAAGGAGCAGTTTCTGCACCAAGTATCGATTTCCGAATGGTATCTACGGCAATCTGTGATCGCATAGCACTACCGGTAAACCAGTCCCAGGCCAGATCGCCGGCAATCTTGGCCACTCCGGATAAGAAATAAGACCCTACGGTTAACGCACAGATTAACATGATTGGCCAGCCATATCGCCAATGGGCAGTTGTATCTCTTTTCCCTTTTTTGTGATTTAGCCAAGCGTCGATGGAGTATGCATTGGCGGAAGACACGAGACCCAAAATCAAAATGTGCAGAATAAGTGCATTGTGGTTATGGTAAATCATGGACCACGAGTTACGATAAGTAAAGAAAAGCAGCGCTAAAATGGCAAAAGCTGGTCCTGTGAATCTGAATTTCCACCCAATTATGTAACATATATTTAAAACTATCAACACAACGGAAAGCCACCAGAAAATGGAACTATCCAAAGGCTGTTCCATCCATGCCAGGATGCCGATGGGCTCAAATGCCGTACTATCTTTCACCATACGTTGAAGCATTTCAAATCTGGATAGGATATACCAAAGGCAAAAAAGCCCCGTTGCTATTCGTATTACGGCAAGTCGTCTAGGATTCACCGGTTTAAACCAGGCATTACTAATTGAGTTCCACAATTTGTTCATCACTTTTTATTTTATATGTTGCTATTTTACGTTCTAGGACAGGAATAGTATCGTTATTTAAAAAATAACCTTCCAATGGATAATACCCTTTGACCAGTTCCAAGCTCACCAACCTTCCGTAGAGATCACTTTCTTTCTTGGAAAGATTGTTGGCCACTTTTTCTAAAAAGGGCACTCCTCCCTGCTTCTTGCGCGCCTTGTTGATTTGCCGTCGTACTTGGTTGAAGCCACCGGTTCCGGCCAATTTGTAATGAATTCTGGTACGGCGCCCCAAAGTGTCCTGCCCCACAACGTAATGAAGACCGTAGTTCTCGGACCGTTTCTTGGCGAACATAGGATAATAAGATAAAGGGAAACTGTCCTTAGGCTTCTCGACCCAATTTTGAACAATGGGTGAGAGTACCACAGCCGATATCGCAATACTGAAAACCGCTGCTCGTGTTTTTGATAATTTCATAGTTCTATGATTTAAAGAGATTCTTAAACTGCTATTTTTACCTTTTTGTTAGCCAAAAAAGCATTCAACAAATTGCCATCTACGAGCTTTTCAAGGGTGAGTACCGGAATTGTTCCCTGTTGTTCCACTTCTTCAACCAACAAGGGACTGCCAGTAAACCGACCGCCCACAGCAAGTACCCTTTCGCCAAATATTGGAGCTAATAATTGTATACCTGTGTGAACAGCCAGGCTATCACTACAAGAAAGAACAGTATAGTTTATGGAATCAGAAAATGCTAAATGATTAAGTAAGCGTTGGGTTTCCCGCTGATATAGGCCGTCAGCAATTTCAATTACCAGGTAATCCGGATTAATAGCCGACACTTCTTGGAGCAATCCTTCGTATATATCAAGGATTTCGTCAAGACTGCATAGATAGGTTGATGGGTAGCCCATTTCTGAAAAATCGCTTACGTAATCTGCACCACAATCGTAGCAAAACATTTTATCCTTATTGAAGATGGTACCCGTTAACTTTATATAGGCCACTTTGTTACCTGCACTCTTGAGTCCACGGCATAGATAGGCGGCAGTAGTAGTCTTTCCGCTATCCATACTGGCACCAACGGAAAGAATCGTTTTAAAAGGGCGTGATTCAAAGGGTTGAAATGGAGTAGGCTGCCTATGGTGGTAAATGGTATTGATAACCCTACCATTTAGCCCGGTAGCATATCCCACTAGTTTTAATTTGGTGGGCCCAATATCTTCCAGCTTGTAGTACATGGAAGCGACATTGCCGACAACACCTCCCTTGCCAACCAAATCATACGTATCTTGATATGCCTGGGGTACGTAGGCTTCAAATTGGTTACTGGCATAACGGTTTCCGAAAGCCAACATTACGTAATCCTCTTCGAAGATTCGGCAATTCCTACCTTCAAAATTTTGAATTGCGTTGAGCGAACATATTTCTATTACTTCAAAAATTGCTACATCACCTGCTTTTGGGACGTAGGTTTTTATTATTTCCCGATTGATTGTGTACTCGGTTACATACTTACAGCTATTTGCTTTTTTAATTGTCTTCATGATAGTATATTAAGATTTGTACTTATTTTAATGAGTGTTGTACTTACATTTTAAAACGATAGGAAAAACTGAAGCTCATTACGGAAAAGTTGTTGAATGCTCTCAGTACATCACCGTCCCTAGGGTCGATTACATTAATTTCACGAAATCTATTTCCAATGTTGAACTCGGTCTGTCTCATGAAACTTAGGCTTACGTTGGCCCTTTTAAAGGGTCTAAACCTAAAACCAACACGGATACGATGTGCGTGAAACCCATTGGGCGATTGACTTACGATAATTTCGCCATCAGAGTCACGATAATTCAACGGCCTACCATTGAGATAATAATGGATTTCATTGGTCATAAAAGGTGTGATACCAAGAGGAAGTCCAAGATTCCCGGCATTGAGCCCTAAAGAGTAACGAAGTCGGTATTCAAATTTACTTCGCGATGGGAAGTGCCATTCGGCCCTTAGTAGATTGGTCACCCTAAGATCGCCCACCTTAAACCGATAGCGTACGCGCGGGTCAATTCTATTTCTTGCCGCTTGGTCCGGATCTGCAGGATCTGAGGATCGGATATAACCCAGTCCTACACTGAAATTTCGGTTGAACCGATATTCGATTCGTGCACTGTTCTGCATGGAGGTTAGATCCATCCGGTCATCAAAGAGATAGAGTTGCCCGGCCCGAACACGCCATTCTTTAGTGATATTGGTTCGGTAA
>JANQSA010000084.1 GCA_028284285.1 Croceivirga sp. | reverse complement strand
CACAAGCGCCTATGGGATTGTTTGGGGTAAGGCACCGATCGTTAATTACGTCAGAGGGGGGGGAAGGGTGGTTTTGGAGGGGCGGTACAATTTTAAAACAAGCGCCTTTTTGGGGGGTAAATTTTTCACTGGTAAGAAACATGAGGGGGGTCAAATTGTATGACACAGCAACACCAGTCTAGGGAATTTGAGGTCAGTGATCTATCCTCGATCCCGTGGTTGGGGAAAAGGAAAGAATTAAATATTTGACGCGATTTCAGGTCCCGAGGGAAGGGCTGTTTGACATGGTCGCGCAAGAGCCTGGAACCTAGCTCTCAATGCGCCATCTTGAAAATTACCCAGAAGGCTCTTTAATAGATAGTTCTCCTGCTCGCCAGTTTGTGCTCCAACTTTTCGCGGTCTTTCAATCGGTGTATTTGAAAAAAAAAGATCGAAAATGCCACTCTGCAAAGCCTGGAATGTAAAACGGGAGACGAGAAAGGCCGTAGCGGCTGGGAGCTTTAATATTTTAAACAATGTAAAATAATACAAACAATAAACGAGAGAAAAGATAAACGAGATATTAGATAAAAAAAGATAAATAATCTGTCTAAGGAAGGACGGAGAGAATTATGGCCTCCTCAGGAGGGGGATGGGGTACGTTTTTCAAACAAGAATTGGGAAGGGGGTGGGGGGTATAAATTTTACCTCAAAATTTTTTTGAGGGGTTCAGTTTTGAAACACTACACTTTTTTGAAAACCACTGCTCCCCCTCCCCCTGGGACGTAATTAACGATCGGTCCCTAAGTTGAAATCGGCCAGCTTGATAACTGCCAAAACACTTTGATTGAAATGGTTGCAATGGGTAGCGTCCACGACCTTTTTTTGCGAGCTTTTTGAAAGTATCCTAATGTAAAAGTCTGGAAACGGATTTCCCAGGAGTTCCAACGGATACAGCTAGAAAAGATTAGGAAAGCTCTCTATTGGGAAAAAGGCGCAACCGCTTCAAACTGAACCGGTCTGAGGCTGAAAATCTCTTATTTGTACAGGACTCCCATCAATTGCTTAATTGTAAACCTGGCGGTGGCAGACATCGTCTACTCATTATTTCTGATGCCTACGGTAATTTTAACGCACATATCAAGTCACCCTGAGGGAATGTCT
>JANQSA010000082.1 GCA_028284285.1 Croceivirga sp. | reverse complement strand
TTACCTGTATATGCTAAAATTTGATTTTTCCACAATAGCACAGACAAAAAGTGTTTCCCCGGTAGTTTGGATCGCCGGAATATTGGGGGCGTTTTATGTTGCAGCAGTAATCATACTCGCACCCCGATTGGGGGTGGCGTTAACCTTTGTTCTGGTAGTAGCCGGGCAAATGGCCGTCTCCTTGATTTTGGACCATTATGGTTTACTGGGTTTGCCGGTAAAACAAATCAACTGGCAACGACTTTTGGGAGTTGCGTTTTTGGTGGCCGGCGTATTGCTTATTCGGAGGTTTTAAGTTGAAACGGTGGGTTCATATACTAGCGGTGTTGTTCTGTTGGATGTCCTGGTCGCAAGAAGAGGGGATAAGCTTTGGTTTACTACGCCAGTATGACGATGTGGCTCTACTGAAGGAAAAGCAGGACAAAAACTTCTACGAACGATTAAAATGGTGGGAATTGGGTGGGAACAGCAGTTTGAGCCTGGGAGGAAGCTATCGCTTCCAAACGGAATCCTTCGTAAACGAACAGTTTAGTGCAGATTTGGAGGAATCTGACGTCTGGTTCTTAAATCGGTTGATGTTCCATACCCACCTTCGATTGGGAAACCAGTTTGAATTCTTTGCCGAATTAAATTCCAGCACTATCACCAGCAAAGACAACCTTGCTCCGGTAGACAGGGATGAGCTTTCGTTGAACCAGTTATTTGCGAAATACCGATTTAACGAGCAATGGGAACTTCTGGTAGGGCGTCAAAACCTGCGTTTGGGAAGTGGTCGTTTAGTAGATGTGAGGGAAGGTCCTAATGTCCGACTCTCTTTTGACATGGCTTCCCTGGATTTTGAATCGGAAAAAACAAGTGTAAAGGCTTTCTTTGGAGTACCGGTACAACAGCAACCCGGGATTTTAGACAATAACTTTTTAGAATTTACGGAAAGTATTGGGGGTATTTATGCCACGCAACGGTGGGCAGAAGCCCTAAACTTTGATGTATACGTTTTGTATAAACGGGAGGATGCCAAAACGTGGAATCTGGGAACGGCGGATGACCGTAGAACTTCGTTGGGAGTGAGACATTTTGGTCAATGGAAGGGACTTCGTTTCAACAATGAATTTGTGTACCAGTTAGGGGATTTTGGGGAACAGGATATTACGGCATGGACCGCCTCCTTTAATATTGAAACAAGCTTGAATTGGTGGAATCAGCCCTTTAATGTGGGAATAAAAACGGAAGCTATCAGCGGTGATAGCGATCCAAATGATTCCACGTTGAATACGTTTGATGCCTTATATCCGCGCGGCGCTTATTTTGGAAGGGTCGCACGTTTTGGCCCGTCCAATTTAATTGACATCCACCCCTATGTCGATTTTTCTCCGGGGCGTTTTTCTGTGGAATTGGACTATGTGGCGTTTTGGCGATTTTCAAGAGAGGATGGGGTCTATAACCCGGCCTTAGTATTGGAATATCCTTCTTTGAATAGGGAGCGGTTCATTGGGCATCAGATCGGGACGATCACGGGACTTGAACTGAATAAGCATATCGCTCTGGAACTGGAGACCAATCTGATCTTTCCCGGGACATTTTTAAAAGAAAGTGGATTGAATGATGTGTTGTTCCATACGGTATTCACAATGGAATTTAAGTTTTAAGTGCACCCTTTGTTTATGAAAGTCAAAATCTTTAAAAAGATTTTCTACCTTTAACGCCAACCGACTAATATAACTATCATGGCAAACGACCAAAAGAAGAACATGGTAACCCTGGTTTTCGTAAGCTTTATAGCCGCCCTTGGCGGTTTTCTTTTTGGCTATGACACCGGAGTGATCAATGGGACACAATTTTATTTTAGCAAATATTTCGATTTAGATCCGGCCACAAAGGGCTGGGTAGTGGGCAGTGCATTATTGGGCTGTTTTGTAGGGGCCATAGTGGCGGGCCCGATGAGCCGGAAATATGGGCGTAAAGTCTCCCTTATTATTTCGGCGGTATTGTTTTCGCTTTCTGCATGGGGTTCCGGCTTACCTGAGTTTTTACCGCAAACCGTTCCTATGCTTGTTGTTTTTCGACTTATAGGGGGATTAGGGATAGGGATTGCCTCCATGAACGCCCCCATGTATATTGCAGAGATCTCCCCTGCAAATATCCGGGGAAAAATGGTAACCCTATACCAAATGGCCATTGTATTGGGGTTCTTCATTGTATTCCTGGTTACCTATCAAATCGGGGCAGGTGAAACCGAAGCTTACAATACGGAAAGAGGATGGCGGGTGATGTTCTGGTCCGAATTGGTGCCTTGTATTTTGTTCTTGCTGTTGCTGTTCTTTGTGCCAAAGAGCCCAAGATGGCTACTGCTAAAGAAGCGCGAGGAAGATTCCATTAAAGTACTGACCAGGATACATGGTTTGGACAATGCAAAAAGCACGGCCGAAGAGATCAAACAATCGATAGAACAGCATGTGTCCATAAGCATTGGGCAGGTCTTTGCCAAGGGTATTTTGCCCATTATCCTTATTGGAAGTGTCCTTTCTTTTTTACAACAATTTACCGGGATCAATGCCGTCTTGTATTATGGGGCGGATATTTTTGAAAAAGCGTTAGGATTTGGACAGGAAGATGTATTGGCCCAACAGGTGCTACTTGCAGGGGTAAATGTGGCATTTACGGTGCTAGCCATGTTTACTGTGGACAAATGGGGCCGTAAGCCGTTGATTATCTCGGGATCAATCGGGATGTTCATTGGGTTTGCCTTCCTGGGGATTACGTTGATGACGGGTAACGTGGGCATTCTTTCACTCATAGGTATTCTTGTATTTGTGGGATCCTTCGCTATGTCTATGGGCCCTGTAGTTTGGGTGGTACTTGCCGAAATGTTCCCCAACAATATGCGTTCCGTAGGAATGTCTATTGCGGTGGCCGTACAATGGGCGGCCAACTACCTGGTATCTCAAAGCTTTCCGATTGTTGCGGAAAGCGAGGCAAACCTGGAAGGAGTGTGGAACGGTTCGCTTCCCTACTTCCTCTTTATGTTCTTTATCCTTTGCATTATATGGTTTACCCATAAGTTACTTCCAGAAACCAAAGGGCGTACCCTGGAGGAAATTGAAGGGGTATGGAGTGAGCGTTACGGGGAAATGGAGAATTGATAGATAAGGTTAAGATTCCCGAACCATACATAATGGTGAATATATCTGGAGTAGTGCGAGTTTCCGGTTTGATATTTATCGAATTAAAATAGTTATGAGGGGGTGTATACCCCTTCTTTTTATGATTACAAAAGCCCGCTTCGGAGCATAGGGCTAGCGGAAGTTACTTTTCAAACAAAAATTCCAAAGGAATATGGAGCCTTTTATTCCAGGCGGCTTCACTATGATCTTCTCCGGGGAAGAATTTGGTCATCCAGTTACTCTCGTTGTACCCCTTTTCAATCATCAATTGGTTTGCTTTTTTTTGGATGTCGGGATATAACCTATCTAATGTTTCATCACCGCAATCGAAATACATTTTATGTTCTTTGGGATCGGGCAGATGGTTTTTTAAGTAGTTTAGGAATGCATCAGGAACCGGATTGTTTTCAAGCGTAAATGTTCCCACCCAATGGGTTGACAAACAAGCTGCTCCTCCAAATACTTCAGGGTATTCGCACATGGCATACATTGAGATCAACCCTCCCATACTACTGCCTGCTACATAGGTATTTTCCCTGTTAGTATAAACGGAATACTTCTGGTCTATATACGGTTTTAGTTCTTCTACAATAAACTTTAAATAATGATCCGATTGAGGACTAAAAATCCCTGACAAGGGGATTGAAACTTTTTGCAATTGTGCGGTTATCGTATCCTTTTCAGTTTTTGATAAGGACTCAAACGGTCTTTGCGGGAAATAATCGGAGTGTCGGGTCTCTCCTCCATTCCAAATACCCACCACAATGAACTCCTTGATCGTATTGGACAGGAATAATTCAGTGGCGACATCATCCACGTTCCATGCTTGTTTATTCCAGGAGTTCTCCGGGTCGAACAGCATTTGTCCATCATGCATATACAATACGGCATAGTTTTTAGATTCGGCATAGCCGTCCGGAACCCATACATCAATATTTCTTGAGGTTATATACTTTGAGCTAAAATTCTCAACACGCTCAATTTTACCACTTACTACTACAGGAAGGGGATCTTGCGCTTTTGCTATGAGCGTAAAAGCGAAGATCAATGAAACACACAGTACTCTTTTCATGTATACTCGGTTGAAGGGTAGCCTATCTTTCCATGCCTAAATTCAGCTAAGGGCTCAGCTATTGTCTTTCTCAACTGCAAGATCCAGCCAGTTTAAAGGTACTATTTTTCATCTATGGGAGAGAGGAACAACCAATTTGAACATTGGGCCGGCCCGCCTGAAGATCGGGCTGGCGGGTTGTGAAGCCTTTTTTATGCAATAGGGATGCAAAAGTCAACAATAGCTTTCCTTTCGGGATGCTCATTAAAATTGTTATGATACACCTCAAAAGGTGCTCTGTCTGCTTTTTTATATCCATTTTCATTAATCCAAACGAATAGTCCGGTCCATGCCTTTTCAAATTCGTTTAATCCAATTTCAAAACGGCCAACGATACACTTTCCGGCTGCAATGGTGGTCAGCCCTATTTCTCCCTCTGCTTCAACAGTTTGGTCAAGTAAAACAGAAGCGCTCATTCGCACTTTGTTGGCTTGTGTAACTTTAAAACTGTCGTGATAGATCGTAATCATTTTGGTTTGGTCGTTCATTAGTCCTTTGGGTGTTGCCCATTGCACTAGTTTTCCATAGGCGTTTTCAAGGTTTTGAGGCCCATTACTGGATACATAGGCCACATCCATTTTTGGCATTGTTTTAATTTCAATTTTTGCGTTCATTTTTATCCATTCTTTAAGTGTATTAATGACGCAAATGTATTTTTCACCCTCAGGATATTCTTGTCCATTCTTGCTGTTAAGTTGACGAATTTTGCTATGTCTATTAGGGTTTTGTTTCTTAAACTCCGTTGGGCTTACTCCAAAATACTTTTTGAAAGCCTTTGAATACGAAGCGTTATCACTAAATCCGTAGGTATGTGCTATTGCAGTTGTTGTGCTGCTTTTATGCAACAAGTCCAAAGCTGATTTTTCAATTCTCCGTCGGGTCACATATTCATGTAGTGTTTCTCCTGTTATGAATTTGAAAACCCGGTGAAAGTGGAATGGCGAGAAAAAAGCAATGGCCGAAAGGGTGTTCAAAGATAGATCCGAATCCAAATTTTTGTCGATAAATTCAAAAACCCGGCGAATTCGATTCTTATGATCCGCTTGTATTTCTTTTGCTGTTATGGTCATTATCAAATGCTGTACAACGGTCCCGGCTTAACCTTATTTCGGCGCAGGTCACTATGAACGTTTTAGTATTTATCAACGGTAGTTGTCTTTTTATGCTTGTGGCTTTTCATTCATTTTTTCTTTAGTACGCAAGCCGTCCTTGGCGGTATTTTCATTTTTAGTTGATTCCCTTTATTTTCAATGTTTCCTCCATTTAGAATGTCTAAATAATCTCCGCCATCGGCTCGGGGAATAGCTATTTCTTTTATTGCATTATGGTGGTTGAAAATCGCAATTATTTCATTGGAATCATCATATCTGCGATAGGCCAACATTCCTTCCGGATCGCCTACATCAATAAACTCGATTTCTCCATGGATCAATAGTGGATTTGATTTACGAATCCTGATCAACTTTTGATGAAATCGAAACAGATCATAATTAAACGTAACCTTATCTACGGGTCTTGTTTTGCCTAATGGATGTGTTGTTTCATCTTCAAAAGTAAAATCTGTCCAGATGAGCGGTTTTCTGGAGGAGGGATCATCCGCTCCCCACATGCCCATTTCGTCTCCGGCATAGATATGCGGAGCACCAAAATAGGTGTACTGTTGTACCAAAAGCAATTTTAGTGTTTGGAAGGTCTCAGCGTCAGGCCTGTGAATTTTATAGTTTGGATTATCATAAACTTTGCAATAGTACTTGTATTTATTTTTGTTGAATAAAGAAGTTAATATTCGAGGTGTATCAAATCCACCTGTGTAGTTCATCATTGTATAGTTGTTATCCTTTCGGATATTTAACCTAAAACTATTCAGACTATCAATTAATTCAGCTGCTGGGATTTTATGAGGAGATTCATTAAAAAAATGACGGACGGCTCTGTACCATCTGTAATTCATAACCGCATCGAAAACATCACCTTTTAAAAAGGGTTCGGGATCTAATAATTTATCGGGCCATTCTTCCCACCAAATTTCACCCAATAAATATGCATTCGGATTGATTTGTCGAACTAGTTTTCTAAAATCCCTCCAAAAGCCAAGTGGAGTCTCGGCGGCAACATCTAATCGGTAGCCATCAACACCATCTGATGGGTCGCCATCTCCATTTGGATCAAGCCAACGTTTTGCAACGTTGAAAATATGTTGCTTTGTCGCTTCATTATAAATGTTACCTTCAAATGAGGTTAGGCTTTTTGATACATCCTGTTTCTGAGTTTCTTTAATTTCAGGCAAACTGGGAACCCCTACCCAACCATGATATTTGAATTCATTTTTCGGTGTTTCTGGGTTATCGAAACTTTCAATCCAATACCAATCTTTATATTTTGACTGCTCCTGGTGTTGTAACACATCTTTCCATGCCCAAAATGTTCGCCCTGTATGGTTCCAGGAATAATCCAATAGAATTTTGATCCCTCTCTTGTGACATTCATCAATTACTTTTAAGAATAGCTTATCTGCTTCCGTCATCTTCCAGGTACTGGGATCGTCAGGGGTTTCGGCCAAAATGGTTTGTTTATCTTTTGAGGGATTTGGTCCAAAGTTCACATCTATGTGTCTCCAATTTCGCGCATCGTATTTGTGTAGAGAAGGAGCATCATTTAACGGACGAAAATAAATAGCTGTAATACCTAAAGAATCAATATAATCTAGTTTATACAACACTCCTTGTAAATCTCCCCCGTACCGACGCATTTGCACTTTATCGATAAACTTTTCAATGCTATTTCCACGATGGTCTGCTTTGTTTTCAAGATTAGAGAAATAAGGATCTTCTTTGTACCAATCTTGGGTCCATGGGGTTACTTTCCATCCATCTGGTACAAATCCCGGATAAGCACCTATTATATCTTCTGCTGTTGGGTCATTTGAAGCATCTCCGTTTCGAAATCTTTCAACAGCTATTTCATACCATACTACTTCCTTTGCCCATTCCGGAGGGTTTTCAATTTCTGAATCTGGTATGGGCTCCTTTGGGACAGTCTTGTCTGAATTTTGACAGCTAAAGCAAACAATCATCACGACTGTCCAGTATATTTTTTTCATTGCTAAATAGATTTTTTTATTGGCGCCGATGGTCTCAGCTATGATCTGTGACGGAGCAGAAATGAGAAGCATTTCCAACAATTCAACTCGTGTCCTTGTTTATTTTATGGTTGAAGTTAACCAAAACCAACTATTTGCCCACCAATCCGGCGGGTAAATTGTAGCCCTTGTTGTGTAGTCTTTTTTTATTCGATAGGTATGCAAAAGTTAACAATAGTTTTCCTTTTGGGATACTCATTAGAATTGCAATGATACATCTCAACAGGTGGTACGAGTTGTAGCGGACTTAGTCCACTTAACGGTATGGTAGCACCGATTTTTTAAAACGTTTTTATATTTCAAAAAGCGCTTAACCCGCTATTGTGCATACCTATTGTTAGCCATGGTTATTTTATTCTTTCTATTGTCTTTACAAACTCATTGCTATGGTTAAATTCTAGCTTTTGCGTTTTATCTTTATCTGTTTTTTCAAATGTGATTTTCAAGGGAATAAGGTTGGAATAGAACGTATTTTCATCTGCCGGATAAATATACATTGGCCTATCTCCGTGGGAAGTTAGTGTCATTTTTTCGTTGATGATTTTGATTTCAACTGTTGTCTTTTCCGAAGGGAAATCATAAACCCCGACATGTTTATTCATTGATGGGGATAATGGTATTTTTTTTGGTGCGGCTTCAGGAAGTTTATAGTCCCGGTGGAGTAAGATATTGCGTATGGAATGCCCCAAAAGACTTCGCTCGCTATATTCACTATTTGTTAAAACGATAACCACTATATGATCCTTCTTATAATAACGATGCATGGCTTTATAACCAAAAATTCTTCCTGAAAAGCCATAAATCAGCATTGGGTCGCTCTCCGATTTGGAATAATCCCAAACTTCCCATCCATAAGTATTAAAAGGTCTTGGCTCTTCTGTCAGTGTCCACCTTTTCTTCATTAAATCAATACTACTTTTAGACAATAATACCCCCTCTTCTACAGCCACATGAAATTTGTATAGGTCATCAACGGTAGAGTAGAGCGAGCCTCCTCCACCCAAAGAATAACTGTCAAAATACGCGGCATGGGCAAAATCATCCACACCAAATTTGTCGGGAGCTCTTTGTATTCCAATAGATAAATCTTGTATGTTTTGCCCTTTGTATTGCCTTACCCCGGTATTGCTAAGCTTAATAGGATGAAAAATGTATTTTTTAAAATAGGCATCATATGACATCCCACTCTCTTGTTCTATAATATGGGTTAAGGCATAAAACCCAACATTGGAATACTCACTTTTAGTGCCTGGTGTAAAGTTTAAGGTATCATTTTTTACAGATAACACCCTTTCTAAAGGGCTGGCATTTTTATCATAGTCTTGATAAGAATCTCTTCTAAGCCCCGATTGATGAGAAAGGAGATGATGAATTGTAATTTTGTCTGAGTCTTTTACTTCCGGAAGCCATTTATCTAAGGTATCGTCTAAGTTTAATTGTCCTTTTTCTACCAATTGTAATATGGCAACTGTCGTAAATTTTTTAGTTAGAGAACCGATAAAATATTTGGAGTCAATTTTATTTTTTGTGCCTTTTTCTAAGTTTGAATTTCCGAAAGCACCTCGATAAACAATTTGCCCCTCTTTAGCTACTAAAACAGAACCACTAAATGGTTTTAGACTGTTTACATTTGCCTGTATCAATTCATCGATCATTTTGTTTTTTTCCGGGTGGATTGTTTTGTTGGTAAAACAGCCAGATAGGGAAATGGAGAACACTAGCAGAATGAATCCGGTTTTTTTCATTTTTTACAATTTTTAATAAGTATATCCAGAGTTTCTTTTAACTGTGCTTGGGCTTCTTGATTTATTCCTTCCAGCGCAGTAATTCTATTTTGCGTTATGATTTCAACTATTTTATCCAATGCGGTAGTTCCTTTTTCTGTTGGTATTAGCCAATATCTACGTCCGTTATTTTTGTTGATTTTACGCTTCAAATAGCCATTCTTTCCTAATAATTCAATTATTCTGGTAACCGATGCTTTTTCTTTTAATACTATTTCTGAGAGTCTTTCTCGGGTCATTTCAGGAGTATTGGAAACCATAACAAAAATCAAGGCTTGATTAACAGTGATATCCTTAAAAGAAATATTGATTTGTCTAAGGGCAAATTGTCTATATTCTTTGATAGCTCGTTCAATTGAATAGAAAACAACTTTGTGGGCAATTCAAACATATTGATATATATATAATTGATATATCAATAAAAATAGTATATTTTTTTAATATATCTAGTGGTTATGCTATAGTTAAGGTAGAAATAAAGATCACCGTCTTTATTTCTTGGATAGGCTATTACTTCACATCAATCCCCACATAATATCCTTCATGACCACGGACATTAAAAACCCGCTGGTCTTCAAAAAGGAGGTATTGCCCCTTAATGCCTTTAAGTATCCCTTCAAAGCTGGGTGTTTTTTCAAGGTTCAGGCTTTTTACCTTCTCCGGATATTGCAATACGGGGAATTCCAGATGGGTTTCTCCATTGGCTTCCAAAAAGTATTCGGACACTTCTTCCGGGACAAAGGGTTTTAAGCGTTTCCGCCAGGCTGTCAAGTCTACATCTTCCAGATCATTTTTCAACATTTTTTGCCAACTGGTCTTATCACTTACATGTGCTTTTAAAGCTACCTCCGTAATGCCTGCCAAATACCGGTTAGGGACTTCGGCAATGGTGATGGCTTCATGGGCGCCCTGGTCTATCCATCGGGTGGGTACCTGGTTTTTTCGGGTTACCCCTACTTTTACATTACTGCTATTGGCCAAATACACCACATGAGGTTGAAGTTGTATTTTTTTCTCGAATTCCAGGTCCCGGTCTTCCTTATCCAAATGTGCTGTACTGAGCTCCGGTTTCATGATCCATTCCCCGGCCGCCGGGGTTTTGTAAAAGCATTGTTTGTCAAACCCCTGGCGGTAAATAGGTAGATCCAAACCACAATTGAGACACTGGTATTTTATAAACTGTATCTTTAGGCGTTTGTTCAAAGCCTGGTTTAAGTGTATAAAATCGTTGTCAAAGACCAAATAGTATTGTATGGGATTTCCCATCTCGGTTTGCATTTTTCGCAACACCCCTTCGTAAAGCATGGTTTTTGGATTTTTGAACAAATTTGAAATAAAAGCTATTTTAGTAGTTCGTCAAACTAGCTAGCTAAAGATACCTAAAATGCCAATACCCTTATTCAACTCTATTGCCTCCTGGTTGCTTAAAAAACGGTATCATCAAATTGAGTTGTTTTTAAAATATCCTGTGGATGTACAAAAAGAACTGTTGCAGCAACTGCTTTCTTATGCCAAAAACACGGAGATAGGAAGGCATTACGGTTTTGAGTCCATCAACACCTATGAGACCTTTGCGGAACGTTTGCCTTTGGTGAGCTATGAGGATATTGCCCCCACAGTAGAACGTACCCGGCAAGGAGAACAAAACTTGTTTTGGCCAACACATATCAAATGGTTTGCGAAAAGCAGTGGCACTACCAATGCCAAAAGTAAGTTTATCCCGGTAAGCATGGAAGCCCTGGAAGACTGTCATTATAAATCCGGTAAGGACCTTCTCTGTTTGTACCTTAACAATAACGAAAATTCGCAGCTTTTTACGGGTAAAGGGCTTCGCTTAGGTGGAAGTAAGGAGTTGTATGAGGACAACGGGAGTTTTTTTGGAGATTTATCCGCCATCCTTATAGACAATATGCCGCTGTGGGCGGAATACAGCAGTACCCCCAGTAATAAAGTGTCCTTAATGAGCGAATGGGAGGAGAAAATGGATGCCATTATTGAGGAGAGCATTAAAGAAAATGTAACCAGTCTGGCCGGTGTACCTTCCTGGATGTTGGTACTGTTGAACAATGTATTGGAAAAGACAGGTAGGAATCATTTGTTTGAAGTCTGGGAAAACCTGGAAGTATATTTTCACGGTGGTGTGAGTTTTGCACCCTACCGCGAGCAGTACAAAAAACTATTGCCACGTAAGCGTTTTAACTATTATGAAACCTATAATGCTTCGGAGGGATTTTTTGGTATTCAGGATAGGAACAATTCCGAGGATCTGTTGTTAATGCTTGACTACGGTATATTTTATGAGTTTATTCCGGTGGATTGTAACGGGGAAAGAAGTAAAAAGGTCTTGCCCATATGGGAGGTACAAACCGGGGTAAATTATGCTATGGTCATCACCACCAATGCCGGATTATGGCGTTATAAGATTGGGGACACGGTCCGGTTTACCTCTTTAGATCCTTTCAGGATTCGTATCACAGGAAGGACAAAACACTATATCAATGCTTTTGGCGAAGAGCTGATTATAGAAAATGCAGAAGAGGCCTTACTGCAAGTTTGTGTAAAAACAGGGGCGGAGATCAAGGATTATACGGCAGCTCCTATTTTTATGAACGGGAGTGAAAAGGGGTCCCATGAATGGATGATTGAATTTCGCAATCCCCCGCAAAATTTAAATTACTTCACTGAACTCATGGATAATGCCCTAAAATCACTGAACTCGGATTATGAAGCAAAACGGTATAACAATATCACTTTAAAAATGCCAACCGTGCATGTAGCCCGGGAAGATCTCTTCTACGACTGGCTCAAATCTAAAAACAAGCTGGGGGGACAGCACAAAATTCCCAGATTGTCCAATTCCAGGGAACATCTTGAGGAATTACTTCGGTTAAATATGCAATCTGTACAGTAATCGTCACTTTTTGTACAGTGAAATATCGATTTACGAAAACGTTTTCGTAATTTTCGACGGTTTATCGAACAAAAATTCAGATAAACCAATATTTTAGGGAAAACTTCGTTTTGTAAACACTTTTGAATCACCAATGAATATACACTTTTAGATTATGGCTGAGAGATTAATTGTCTTATCCGATATGTGGGGTATTAAAAAAGGACTTTGGATCACTTCTTATTTTGGTTACCTGCAACAATACTACAACATTCAATTTTATGATATTCAACAATTAGCCACCCTGGATGTCCCGGTACTTACCGAAGAGAACATTCATGCGGCCTTTGTTGATGGGGGAATAGATATTGCAGTGGCGCATTTGTTAAAAAGGGAGACCAAACCTACCCATGTCCTGGCCTTCTCTATGGGAGGAACAATAGCCTGGAAAGCAGGCTTACGTGGCTGGCCTATGAAATCCTTAACAGCTATTTCACCTACAAGGCTTCGCTTTGAAACCGAAAGTCCTGACTGCGACATACATCTCATTTACGGGGATTGTGATGAATACAAACCTGGTTTAGAATGGGCTGATGAGGTAGGTGTAGCGCTCAATATCGTCCCTAATTTTGGCCACGAATTGTATTCCGATGAAAAAATCATAGGAGAAGTCTGCATGAATCTGTTGCAGCAGGTGACAAAAGCAGCGGTATAATACGTACTTCTTTACGCCGCCGTAAAAGAAAAGGAAGTTCTTTTTTTAGCGTGGTGTGGTTAGGAAACCGCTTTAAGCTTGTTCATGGTTTCCATGGAAAGTTTTTCTTCGGCATAGGGTTTTGTCACCTTGAATTCCTTTTCCTCACTGCTGGGTAGAGTGAACATAGCATCCGTAAAAACGGCTTCACACAAGGATCGTAGTCCCCTGGCTCCCAATTTGTAGGCTACCGCCTTGTCTACTATATAACCCAGGGCTTGTTCGGTGATACTAAAAGTGATACCATCCATGGCAAACAGTTTTTCGTACTGTTTGATTATCGCATTCTTTGGTTCTGTCAAAATGGCCCGCAAGGCTTTCCCGTCCAGAGGATTCATATGGGTAAGTACGGGCAATCTTCCGATGATCTCCGGGATTAAACCAAATTCCTTTAAGTCTTTCGGAATAATGTATTGGAGGATGTTTTCGGCATCCAGGTTATCTTCTGCTTTGGAGGCGCTATAACCCACGGCCTGCATGTTTAAGCGCTTGTTAATGATCCGTTCTATACCATCAAAGGCACCTCCAGCAATAAACAGGATGTTTTCGGTATTTACCTCTATGAACTTTTGATCGGGGTGCTTTCTTCCTCCTTTGGGAGGAACATTCACCATAGTACCTTCCAAAAGCTTCAATAACCCTTGTTGCACACCTTCACCAGAGACATCACGGGTAATGGAAGGATTGTCACTTTTACGGGCAATTTTGTCGATCTCGTCAATAAAAACAATGCCTCGCTCCGCTTTTTCAAGGTTGTAATCCGCTGCCTGCAGTAATCGTGTTAAAATGCTTTCCACATCTTCTCCAACATATCCGGCTTCTGTTAGTACCGTGGCATCTACGATGGCCAGGGGAACATTCAACATTTTGGCAATTGTTTTAGCCATGAGGGTTTTACCCGTTCCGGTTTGCCCTACCATAACAATGTTGCTCTTCTGGATTTCTATCTCGTCATCTTTGCTTCTAGGCTGTAACAAACGTTTGTAGTGGTTGTATACGGCAACGGATAGTACCTTTTTGGTACGGTCCTGGCCAATGATAAACGTATCCAGAAAATCCTTTATCTCAAGTGGCTTTTTCAGAACCAGTTCGGAAGATAGATCATTGGTTTTGGATTGTTTGGATTCCTCCGCAACAATGCTATACGCCTGTTCTATACAACGATCACAAATATGGGCGTCCAAGCCGGCAATCAATAAATTGGTTTCCGATTTTTTTCTACCACAAAATGAGCATTCTAATTCTTCCTTTGCCATGCTTTTTATAATTAAAACAAATCCTTGTAACGTTGTAAAGGCAATAAAATTCTATGGTGTATGGTTCGAAATTATGCCCTTTCCCTTACCAAAATCTCATCTATCATTCCGTAAGCTTTGGCTTCTTCGGCCTTCATCCAGTAATCCCGGTCGCTATCTTCATACACTTTTTCAAAGGGCTGTTCGGAATGGTTAGCGATAATATGGTAAAGCTCATCTTTAATTTTCAAAACCTCCTGAGCGGCGATCTCAATGTCACTGGCTTGTCCCTGGACTCCGGAAAGGGGTTGATGGATCATTACCCTGGAATGGGGTAGGCCACTTCGCTTTCCTTTCTCGCCGGCGCACAGGAGTACTGCGGCCATAGAGGCTGCTATCCCCGTACATATGGTGGTTACATCGGGTTTTATGAACTGCATGGTATCATAAATTCCCAAACCGGCATAAACCCCTCCTCCCGGGGAATTGATATATATGGAGATATCTTTAGAAGCATCTGTACTTTCCAAAAACAATAACTGCGCCTGTACAATATTGGCTACCTGATCATTGATACCGGTTCCCATAAAAATGATTCGATCCATCATCAAACGGGAAAAAACATCAAATACCGCAATGTTCATTTGACGCTCCTCAATAATATTTGGGGTCATATTCACCGGATACATACTGCTAATGATCTGGTCGTAATACATGCTATTCACACCATGGTGTTGGGTAGCATATTTTTCAAATTCCTTTCCGTAATCCATTGGATTTAGCGTTGATTTTTTGAAACAAAAAAGTTCTGAAATATGGCTATTTCAGAACCGTAAAGATACGATTATTTAGTGCGCTATCCGTATACCTCTTTTACAAAGTTTTCATAACTGATCTCCTTTGTTTTGAGGTTGCATTGCGTCTTGTAGAGCGTTAGGAGCTTTTGACTCATTAATTGTTCGGAGAGCCGTTTCACCTCGTCTTGATTGCCCAATACCCTGGCCGCAATATTCTCCAGTTCTTCCTCTGACGGATTGATATGTCCGTATTGCGCCATCTGGGATTTAATAAAGCCTTTGGCAAACTCTTTTAATTCGTCCAACTGGACCTGAAGGTCATTATCCTGAATAATTTTCCCTTCTATCAATTGGTATCGCAGCCCTTTTTCGGACTTTACATACTCCTCCGCAGCTTCCGTTTCTGTCATTTCCTTTTCTCCGCTCAGCTGGATCCATTTTCTTAGAAATGTAGCAGGAAGGTCAAATTTCGTCTCTTCGATCAGTTTTTCCGTAATGTCGTTCAACAACTTTTGATCCGATTGCTGCTCAAACTGTTTCTCTGAATCTGTCTTGATCTTTTCCTTCATCTCGTCTTCAGAAGTGACCACATCTTTTCCGAAAAGTTTATCAAAAAGTTCCTGATCCAAAGTCGCAAGTTCGCGTTCATTGATCTCCTCAATAGTAAATTGCACTTCAATATTGAGTTTTTCTGCCCTATCCTGTGGGATTCCCAAGCTGGAGGCTAGTAGATAATCTTCTTTAAAAAGCCCCTTGGTCTTAACCGTTACGATATCTTCCACTTTCTTCCCTAGCAAAGCATCAATGGCTTTTTTGCTTTTTATCTTCTCTATCTCCAAAGTGGTCTTATGTTCAATTTCCTCCGCTTCATTTTTAAATGTTCCGGTTACTTCGTGGTTTTTTCCCACCTCGGTTTGGGCAACGATTTTTCCGTATTGCTTTTGCAGACGGTTTACCTGTTCTTCCACCATTTTCTTATCGGCAACGATCTTATAATGGGTGATCGGTTTTTTGGTTTTGAGTTTTGCTTCAAATTCAGGAGCCAGCCCCAGTTCAAATTCAAAATCAAAATTTTCACTATCCCAATCAAAATCCTCCTGGTGTTTAGGAAGTGGATTGCCCAAAACATCAAGTTTTTCTTCTGTTAGGTACTTGTTAAGGTTGTCTTGTAGCAATTTATTCACCTCATCCACCAAAACGGCTTTGCCATATTGTTTTTTGATGAGGCCCATGGGCACTTGCCCTTTGCGAAATCCCGGAATATTGGCCTGTTTGCGATAATTCTTCAGGATAGCGTTCACCTTCTCTTCATAATCCTCTTTAGTGATAGCTACTTTGACCACCGCATTCAAATCGTCTATCTGCTCTTTAGAAATGTTCATAGAAATTCTACATTAAAATGGCTGGCAAAAGTACTACAATTTCGATTGTTCGACAAGTTTTTAAGAAGTTGTAAATCAACGGAAAAACTTACTTTTTATCTTCTTCTTTCAGCACCGAGAACAATACGGACTGTAGCAAGGATAACAATAAGCTAAAAAGCAGTGCCCACCAAATCCCATCCACCCCAAAACCTGCGATGAAGTAATCGGCCAATAGGATAATGATGGCGTTAATAAACAAAAGGAATATGCCCAAAGTAAGTAGGGTAATAGGCAATGTTAGGATGATTAATATCGGTTTTACCAAAAAGTTCAGCAGGCTTAATACCACTGCAACCAGGATTGCGGTGAGATAGGAATCTACGCTGGCCCCTGGCAGTAGTTTTGCCAAAATTACGACAGCCAATGCACTTAGGAGCACCCGTAATAGTAATTTCATGCATTAAGAATTTTATACCCAAAGGCACCGTTTACCACGGTGCCTTAAGATACATATTTCTTTGCTATTAATTGATATAAAGTCCGGTAAAGTCCAAAGGATCTACCAGGGGCAGGGTGGACTCGTACTTGGTGTTGATGGCATTGATAAAAGCATTGGCTATAATCGCATAACCTCTTGGTGAAGGATGCACCCCATCCAGAGAAAAGCCGCCTCCGGTGCCAAAAGCCGCGGTAACCACGCTACCATCCGCTAGTCTAAACCCAGAGTCGCGAAGTTCTGTTAACAACGCATTGGCGTCTACGAAGGCCAGGTCATATTGTTGCGCCAGGCCCTCTATTAGCTGATTAAAGGCATTTAAAGCAGTATTTGCTGCAACTTGCTCTTCCGGAGTCAGTACCCATTCGTCTGATAGGGGGACAGCTACGCCATTAATGGAGGTAGGGTCGGCAGGGTTCGCCAGCGTTCCTATAAAGGTCCTAGAGGGCAATACTAAAAGATCTTCAGGAGTCGATTGCCGCATATTAATTAACGCGGGATTAACAGCGGTTAGATCCGTTAGATCCTCATCAATAAGCACAACGGCATTGGTTGCTCCCGCTTCAAATGAGATAGTTCTTCTCGTAGCCTCCTCCACTGAAATAAAAGGCTCATTGGTAAGGGGATTAATTACTTGAGTGAGTTGTGCAAGTCCGCCGTTATAGGCCGCATAAGCAGCGTTTAACAAATCTGCTGTTGCCGGATCCAGGGGAACCGGGTTATAGGGTACTGTAGTAAGAAAAGGAATGCTGGTCACATCGGGAAGATTGGCAATTACACCTTGAGCGCCTAAAGCCTCCATTTGTTGCAGTATTGCATCAATAGCCCCCGCAACCACATTTGGATCGGAGATGTCTGACCCTCCATACATAGCGAAGTTTGGATCCCCGGTTCGGTCTACTCCGGCACCACCGGCAACAACATACCCCAATACATCATTGTTTCCTACCCAAAGAGAGAAAAATGTTGGATTCTGAGCTGCAGCATCACCTAAGATGGTAGCCTCAGGAGAGGAAGCAAAACGAGCAAAATAAGGATTAGCCAGTCCTGCAGCCACACCGGCTACATTGCCATATCCTGGCGCTAGCAAATGATAGCTTTTAGCGCCGGGAACCCCCATATTGTTAAACGACCCCGAGAGTGTTTGCGAGATTTCCGTAGCGCCCATACCTTCTAACATAACCGGGGTGGGATCACCCGTTGCAAAAGAAAGAATAAACCGATTACCCAAAAAAGGATCCCCATCGAGTGTAGCTCCACCCAAATCATCAGCCATGAACGGAATTTCAAAGTTTCCTCCCCCGGCCAACGCAAAATTGCTTGCTAACATATTGGGGAAGGAGGCTTCCTGACCCATGCGAAATAGGGCGTTGTCTGAGAATCCTGCTGTTAAAGAGTTGCCCAGGGCAACATATGTTGAAAAATCTGCTGAGCCGCTGGTAACGGGCACCGTGTCCATCTGCATATCGTCCGTTGTCGGATCATCGTCATCGCAGCCCACCAGCAAAAGGCCCACTAGCGGGAGCAAAGCAAAGTACTTCTTCATGTGAAATTAAATTATGTTAGTTTAAGTTGAAATAAAAGTTAACTGAGTATGTCCAAAACTAGCGGAAATTTATTAGTCCCGCAATGAAAGACATGAAAAAATTATGCATGCATAATAAAAACAGGGGTTTTTTAAGAATTCAGAAACCTGATTGATTTTTCGAAGAATTGTGTAGGATTTTCAGCATGTAGCCAATGTCCGGCATTTTCTACAGTATTAATTCTGGCATTGGGAAAATGCCTTTCAATGAGCGATCGGTCATCGGGACGTATATAATCGGATCGGCCGCCCCGTAGAAAAAGTGTCGCACCCTCAAAAGTACTATCTGCGGCCAGGGGCGCTCCTATTTCGTTCAATCGATGTTGCAGGATATCCAGGTTACATCTAAAACCCAATTTTCCTCTTTCCCGCCAATAAAGGTTTTTGAGTAAAAACTGACGGACACCAAAGTCATCAATTTGTACGGAAAGTTGCCTATCGGCTTCAGATCGGCTGCTAATCCTATCCAGATCCAAAGTAAGCAACGCATCAATAATTTTCTGATGATGGGGTGGATAGTATCTGGGCGCAATGTCTGCTACCAAAAGTTTTACCACTTGACTGCCTTTTTGGACAGCAAATTGCATGGCTGTTTTTCCGCCCATGGAATGTCCCAACAGATGGGCCTTTTCCAATTTGTAATAGGACATGTAATCACTAAGGTCCGCTGCAAGAGTGTTGTAATCAAAAACAACATCATGAAAACTTCTACCGTGATTCCGCTGGTCAATCAGATGCACCTGGAGTCCTTGCTCAGCATATTTGTTGCCTAATGTTTTCCAGTTATCCGACATGCCCAGAAATCCATGAAGAATTAAAAGGGGAGTGCCTTTGCCCAGTATTGTGGAGTGTAAGATTTGGCTCATTTCAATTTTTGCAGATACATATTAACCACATTTTCCAGGCCCAGGTAAAGGGATTCACAAATGAGTGCATGTCCGATAGAAACTTCCAATAAATGCGGCATATGTTCCTTAAAATAGTGTATGTTATCCAGATTCAAATCGTGACCGGCATTCAAACCCAGTCCCAGGTTGTTAGCTACTTTAGCGGCTTCCACATAAGGAGTAATACCTTGTAGGTTACCCATAGCAAAGTCCCTGGCATAGCTTTCCGTGTAGAGTTCTACTCTATCCGTTCCGATGACTACAGCACCTTCTATCATTTTTACCTCAGGATCTACAAAAATTGAGGTGCGAATTCCATTTTCTTTGAAGGTTTGGATTACCTCTATCAAAAAATCCTTATGTCTTATGGTATCCCAACCGGCGTTTGAAGTAATGGCGTCTTCCGCATCCGGTACCAGGGTAACCTGAGTAGGCTTTACCGCTAAGACCAGATCAATGAACCTGGGTATAGGGTTGCCTTCAATATTGAACTCTGTCCTTACCACCGGTTTCAGGTCCCGGGCATCCTGATAGCGTATGTGGCGTTCATCCGGTCTGGGATGGATAGTAATACCTTGAGCACCAAAGGATTCAATATCTTGGGCGGACGCTACAATGTTCGGTAGATTTCCTCCCCTGGAATTACGTAAAGTGGCCAGTTTATTGATATTAACACTTAATCGGGTCATTGGGTCTGTTTTAAGAAGCTGCAAAAATACAAAATGGGCACACCTTTTGCGAGGTATAATTTGTAGTTTTGTGCTGGTATGAACGGAATGAACATTCAGGATAAAATCTTGTATTCTCTGCCGGTTTTCGGAGTAGCTGAAAAACTGGATAAGGTGATTACGTTCTTCGAGGAAACCACTTTCTCTCATGTTGCTGTGATAGAAGAGGGTCTTTTTTTGGGATTGCTCTCCGAATGTGACCTGGCGTGTTTTGATCCCGATTCCTCAATTGAGGAATTCCGACATCAATTAGAAACCTTTTCCGTAACCGGAGATACCTTATGGTTAGATGTTCTGGAAAAATTTGCCCGGAATGAAGCCAATATACTTCCTGTATTGGACCGTACTCAAAAGGTTTTGGGATATTATGATCTCAATGATATTGTATCCCTGTTTATTGCGACTCCCTTTTTTACGGAACCTGGTGGTATCTTGATCATCTCTAAGGGGATACGGGATTATTCCATGAGTGAAATATCACAGATTGTGGAAAGCAATAACAGCCGGCTCTTAGGGGCATTTGTCACCGATAATGCGAATGATCTGATACAAGTTACCTTAAAAATAAACGGGACTAACCTTAACGAAGTGATTCAGACTTTTAGACGTTACGGGTATACCATATTGTCCGGGACCAATGACGATCAATTCATGGAAGACCTCAAGCAACGCTCGGAGTATCTGGACAAATACCTAAACGTTTAGCATGAAAGTCGCCATTTATGGTCAATCGCTCTTAGACGGAGACCTTCCTTGTGTGATGGCGCTTTTTGAAGAACTGGAGAAACACCAGGCCCATATTGCCGTTGAAATTGAGTTTTCCAAAAAGATTCCTAAGTTTTCAAGGCATGAAAATCGCACGGTTTTTTCTCAGGATGATGGGTTGGATACTTCTTTTGATATGTTTGTGAGCTTTGGAGGGGACGGTACGATGTTACGAGCCGTTACTTACGTTCGGGATTTAGGTATTCCGATTGTTGGGGTGAATACCGGTCGATTGGGCTTTTTATCTACCTTTAACAAAGCAGATGTTCGTAAGGTGGTTACGGAATTCCTGGCAGGTAAGTTCACCATTGAAGAACGAAGCCTTTTGGAAATCTGCCTGGATTCTAATATTGAAGCTTTTGGCGAGTTGAATTTTGCGCTCAATGAAATTACCGTTAGCCGTAAGGATACCACCTCCATGATCACCGTGGAAACGTATTTGGATGACGAATACCTTACCTCTTATTGGGCAGACGGGTTAATTGTCTCTACACCCACCGGGTCCACAGGGTATTCCTTAAGTTGTGGAGGACCGGTAATTGCTCCTGATGCAAAATCTTTGGTGCTTACCCCTATTGCCCCTCATAACCTGAATGCGCGTCCTTTTGTTATTGCAGATAACACACGGATTCGGCTAAAGGTGTCCGGTAGGGAAGAAAATCATCTGGTATCTCTGGATTCCCGTATTGCCACCATTCCTAATGGCAAGGAAATTATTGTCCAAAAGTCCCCCTTTTACATTAAAATGATAGAATACAAATCGGAAAGTTTTCTGAAAACACTTCGTAACAAGTTGCTCTGGGGAGAAGACCGTAGGAACTAAGCAGTGGAATAACAATAAATAAAGGTAAAAACTGTTTTACAAGAGAACAGTATATGACAATGAAAAGGTCTGTCCTTTGGTATTGTTATATTTTCAAGCTTTATATGAGAACAGTTTTTTTGGTGTGTTTTATGGCGGTAAGCAGTATTACTGCCCAGACGTATGAAATAGGATTGTTTGCCGGAGGCATTAACAATATTGGAGATGTAGGCCGAACTAATTATGTTCTACCTTCCGGCCTGGCATATGGGGGCATCTTTAAATGGAATAAAAGTAAAAGATATGCCTGGAGGGCAAGTGTTTACCGAGGGACGTTTACAGCGGATGATACCAAGTCCAGCAAACCTTCAAGACAGCAACGGGGCTATTCCTATGAAAACTCTATTACGGAGTATTCTCTGGGAATGGAGTTTAACTTTGTGGAATACAACCTCCATAAGTTGGGACCCGCGTTCACACCTTATCTGTATACCGGGTTAACCTATTTCAGATATGACTTTGATTACATTGCCCTGGGGGGACAAGTGCAAGATCTTGACCAAAGGGATGGTAGCTTTGCCATTCCCATGACGGTAGGGGCTAAATTACGTTTGAATCAATTTCTCATTTTAGGCGCCGAAATAGGGGCACGTTACACTTTTACCGATAATTTGGATGCCAGTAACCCAAAAGGTTCTAATTTTGAAGAATTTAGATTTGGGAATATATTAAGTGAAGACTGGTATGTATTTTCGGGATTTACCCTAACCTACACTTTCGGAAGAAAGCCATGCCAGGATTGTTTTGAGTAAACAGTGAGCCATCTGAACCACATAGATGAGGAAAAGTTGCCTCGCCATATCGCTATTATTATGGACGGTAATGGGCGATGGGCCAAAGAACGCGGAAAGTTGCGGGTGTTTGGTCATGAGAATGGGGTGGAAGCCGTGAGAAAAACCGTGGAGAACTGTGCAAAACTTAAAATAGACTTCCTCACGCTTTATGCATTTTCTACAGAAAATTGGAAACGGCCCAAGTTAGAAGTACAAACCCTTATGCGATTGTTGGTGAGTTCTTTGCAAAAAGAATTGAAAACACTTCATAAAAACAACATTAGGCTTAATGCCATTGGCACCATCGATTACCTGCCCCCCAAGGCAGCACAAGAACTCAGGGAGGTAATTGAAAATACCAAAGAGAATACCGGACTCACTTTGACTTTGGCACTTAGTTATGGTTCCCGGGAAGAGCTAAAAACGGCTATTAAGGCTATAAGTGCCAAAGTTAAAAATAACCTAATTTCAGAAGATGATATTGATGAAAAACTTATAAATACCCATCTTTACACGCATGACCTGCCAGATGTGGACCTACTTATACGTACAAGTGGGGAGCATAGAATTAGCAATTTTCTACTTTGGCAGATAGCGTATGCCGAATTATATTTTATTGACGTATTTTGGCCTGATTTTAGAGAGCAGCATTTGGTAGATGCAATTATCAATTACCAGAATAGAGAACGACGATTTGGAAAAACTAGTGAACAACTCAGTTAGAGGGTTAAAAAAAATTACGTTACTCCCCAAAATTCTTCTTCTTTTTTTACTTGTCCACCACGCCAGTTTTGCCCAGATTACCTCATTAGAAACTGCAGAAAAATATATTTTAGGTGGATTGGAGGTAACCGGATTACAAAGCTACAACGAGCAAACGGTTAAAACCTACACCGGATTGAGAATAGGGCAGTCTATTACCATTCCCGGGGAGGAAATAAGCGCGATAATAAAAAAGTTGTGGAGTCTGGAACTCTTTAGCGACATTTCCTTTTTTCATTACGTTGAAGGAGATAAGGTGTTTTTAGAATTACGGATTTTAGAGCGTCCCACACTTTCTGATGTCACCTTATATGGGGTAAAAAAACGAAAGGTACAAGGTATAATAGACGATACGGATCTTAAAAAAGGAAAAAAGATTACGGAAAGCTTGATTGCGAATACCAAAAATTTTCTGGAAAACAAATACAGAAAACAAGGGTTTTTAAATACCAGAGTTACTATTGCTACCGCCAAGGATACCGTTGGGACCAATAGTGAAAGTATGGTTATCAATGTCCGCAAAGGGGATAAGGTGAAAATTAAGAGTATTGAATTTGAAGGCAATGAAAAATTGTCTAACAAGCGATTGAGAAAGTCCCTGAAGAAAACGAAGAAGAAAAAGTTGTACCGATTCTGGAAAAAGTCTAAGTACATTGAGGATGACTACAGGGAAGACCTTTCTAATTTGGTGGACACCTATGCGGAAAGGGGGTACCGGGATGCACGGATAGTCTCAGATACTTTTATCAAACTGGATGAGAACAACATTGCCTTGAAAATCAAGATAGAGGAAGGCAATAAATACTACTTTGGGGATATCAACTTTGTGGGAAATTCTGTGTATACCGATCGTACCTTAACCCAGGTACTCGGGATCAAAAAAGGAGATACGTATAATGGGGTGTTATTGAAGCAACGTATTGCGGACGATACCAAGCCAGATGCAGAGGACATAACCAATCTCTATCAGAACAATGGCTATTTATTTTCAAGTATTAACCCGGTAGAAGTATCCGCAGCAAACGATACTATAGATTTTGAGATACGGATCATTGAAGGAAAAGAGACCTTTTTAAATCACGTTACTATTGTGGGTAACGATAAGACGAACGATCATGTTGTTTTTCGGGAACTCCGCACCCGACCCGGGCAAAAATATAGCAAAGATAATATTGTAAGGAGTGTTCGTGAGTTAGGCCAGCTGGGCTTTTTTGATGCGGAACAAATTGTTCCGGATATTGAAAATCCGGATCCTAATGCCGGTACTGTAGATTTAAAGTATAGTTTGGTAGAAGCCGGTTCCAGTCAAATAGAGTTACAAGGTGGTTTCGGCGGTGGCGGATTCATTGGTACCCTGGGGCTTTCTTTCAATAACTTTTCCATACAAAACCTGTTTAATGGTGAAGCGTATAAGCCGGTACCTATGGGGGATGGGCAAACGTTTGCACTAAGACTTCAAGCCAGTAGGACCTTTAGAGTGTACAGTCTTAATTTTGCCGAACCCTGGCTGGGCGGTAAGAAACCGGTGCGCTTTAACCTGTCATTCTCCAGAACACAACAATTTGCCTCAAATTTTGATAATCAGGGAAGGATAGATGTACAAAGAAATAGAAGTTTTTCCATAACAGGAGTCTCTGCAGGATTAGCAAAAAGAGTCCAATGGCCCGATGACTTCTTTACCATTTCGCATTCAGCAAGCTACCAATTGTATGATTTTAACAATTTTAACAATGGATTGTTCAATTTTGGTAACGGAAGCTCCAATTCTCTTACCTACACCTTAGGAATCTCAAGAAGCTCCCAGGGGCCCAGTAGAATTTTTCCGCTGACCGGTTCTAATTTTGAAATCACAGCAAAACTTACCCCACCGTACTCATTGTTCAGTAATAAGGATTTTGGAGCAATTTCCGCGGAGATTGATGAAATTACCACGGAGCTTCTGGAAATAGGCACTAATGCCCCGGAATCTGCCAGTCTTAGCCGAAGGTTGGAAAGCCTGGAGGAAGAGCGGTTTAAATGGTTGGAGTTTTACAAGATAAAGTTTAGGGGGGATTGGTATACGCGTTTAGTAGATAAATTGGTGCTACGGACCAATGTGGAGTTCGGATTTTTAGGGAATTATAATAGAGATATTGGAAATGTACCCTTTGAGCGCTTTTTTGTTGGAGGAGATGGTTTGGGGAACTTTACTTTAGATGGTCGTGAAATCATACAGCTTCGGGGATATGAGAATAGCTCAATTACACCGGTAAGTGTAAATCCCGTAACCGGTCAGCTGGAACAAGATGGGGGTACCATATATAACAAATACACCATGGAACTACGTTATCCCCTTACCTTAAAGCCTGCGGCCTCTATATATGTGCAATCTTTTTTAGAAGCAGGTAATGCCTTTGACAATTTTAGGAACTTTAATCCGTTTCAGTTAAAGAGATCAGCTGGAGTGGGGCTACGCATTTTTATGCCAGCGTTCGGACTTTTAGGAATAGATTTCGGTTATGGATTTGACGAAGATCTAAGACCACAATCCGCCGGTCAGGGGCCTAGCGGATGGCAAACCCACTTCATTATTGGTCAGCAGTTTTAATTTAAGTGAAAATTCGGGATAATTGCGGTTAGTTAAGATATTCATCTTAAATGTTTTACGTATTTTGGCACGATATTTTCTATGTAAATTCTGGATGCAAAAATGAAGATAACAACGCTCTTTTTTATGATTGCACTGTTTGTGTCCTTAACGGCTTGGTCGCAGCGCGGGGTAAGGATCGGATATGTAGACATGGAATACATTTTGGAAAATGTAGAGGAGTACAGAGACGCAACCGAACAATTAAATGCCAAGGCGAATAAATGGAAGCAGGAGATTGAGTTGAAATTGAGCAAGGTGGAACAGATGAAAAAAGACTTGGCTTCGGAAAAAGTGCTGCTTACAGATGAATTGATCCTGGAACGTGAAGAGGAAATCCAGATCCTTGAAAAGGAGGTGCTGGATTATCAGCAGGACCGGTTTGGACCTCAAGGGGATTTGGTATTGCAAAAACAACTGTTAATTCAACCCATCCAGGACCAGGTATTTGTGGAGGTACAAAAAATTGGTAAGAACAAAAGGTACGATTTTATTTTTGATAAATCCGCAGATGTTGTAATGTTGTACTCCGAAAAACGGCATGACATTAGCGATCTGATATTAAGGGAAATAGCGCGGACACGGAAAGTTAGTAAATCGAAGAAGGATAAAGAGATGAAGAATCGCTTAAAAGAGTTCCAGGAAAGCGAAGCGGAATCTGACCGGGAAATTAGTGAAGCGCTGAAGGAAAGGCAGGAGAAGGCACAAAGTGATAAAGAAACGCGAGAAAAAGCAGTAGCGGAAAGACGAGCGGAACAATTACGGTTACGGGAAGAACGTAAAAAGGCCTATGAAGAACGAAGGAAGAAATTATTGGAAGAAAGGGAAGCGAAACGCAAAGCAAAATTAGAAGAACGACAAAAAAAGGAACAAGAACAAGAAAAAGACTCAACAAGTCTGAAATAAACACTTAACACTTAAATTGTATACTCAAAATTAAACTATTGGAATTATGAAAAAAGTAAGAATGTTGGTTATTGTGATGGTGTTGATGATAGCTGCCACAGGTTTTGTAAATGCACAAAGCAAAGTAGCGCATATAAATGTACAACTATTGCTTTCAGAAATGCCGGAAATGAAGGCTGCCCAGGCCGAATTGAAGCAACTTCAGGAAACCTATCGGGCGGATTTGGAGGGTTCAATGACTGAACTTAAAAATAAGTTGACGCAATATCAAAACGAGGCTTCTTCCAAAACCAATGAAGAAAACGAAAAGCGCGCTATTGAGTTGCAAGGTTATGAAAAAAATATCCAGGAAGCTGAGACTGCGGCTATGCAGGAAATGCAAAAGAAGCAGGCAGAACTTTTTGCTCCCATTTCGGAAAAAGCCAAGGCAGCCATTGAAAAAGTAGCTGCGGCACTTGGGTTTGATTATGTGATTGATGCCTCACAAGGGGGTGGACTCATTGTGGCCCAGGGCCGGGATTTGATGCCAGATGTAAAACAGGAATTGGGATTTTAAGACCTAAATCAGATATAAGAATACGCCGCCTTTGTTTGTCCATTGGCGGCTTTTTTATGGTTGGATACTCATGAATACACCTATTGGGATATTTGACTCCGGTGTGGGTGGTACTTCTATTTGGAAGGAGATTACCCAACTTCTGCCTGCTCAAGCTACGGTCTATCTGGCAGACAGTAGGAACGCTCCCTATGGGAATAAGTCTAAAGAGGCCATTATTGCATTGAGTATCAAGAATACCGAACTGCTACTTTCCTACAATTGTAAACTAATCGTCGTGGCCTGCAATACGGCAACTACCAATGCCATAGACTTTTTACGGAAAAAGTATTCCGTTCCTTTTGTGGGAATAGAACCTGCTATTAAACCCGCTGCTTTGCAAACCAAAACCAAAAAAGTAGGGGTTTTGGCGACCAAAGGAACTTTGTCCAGTGCCCTTTTTCACAATACCGCCAAATTACACGCTTCCGGAATAGAGATTTTGGAACAGGAAGGTGCAGGCTTGGTAGAGTTGATAGAAAAGGGCGAGTATGCGTCTGAGGCGATATCGGATTTGCTAAAACGGTATTTGTATCCGATGCTGGACGCCGGTATGGATTGCCTGGTACTGGGATGTACGCATTATCCCTATTTATTGCCGACGATTAAAAAAATACTTCCCGGCCATATTACAATTATTGATTCCGGAGAAGCTGTTGCCCGGCAAACCAAGACGCTGTTGGAAAAGTATGATCTGGCAAAGACCCAAAAAACAACACCAATACATCAATTCTATTCTAACCAAAATGTTGGTTTACTTTCACATTTTGTGAATAGCAGAACCGTTCAGGTTTCCTATTTGGATTTCTAATGCCCCTTTTTCAGAAAGGTTTGATAGGTAAAGTCATACTCATGACGTTCATCTTTGGGGTGATATTCTTCTTTGATCAGCTGCCATTCGCCTGGATCTACTTTGGGAAAAAAGGTGTCAGCTTCAAATGAGGCATGGATACGTGTGAGTTCAATTTTTGTGGCAAACGCCATGGCTTGTGCATATATTTCTCCACCGCCTATAATAAAGGCAGCAGGGTCCGTTTTTGCCAAACTAATCGCCTGTTCTAAGGAATGTACAATAGTACAGGGGAATTTTGGATGGTATTTTTTATCCCGGGTAACTACAATATGCTCACGGTTGGGAAGTGGTTTGGGAAAACTTTCCAGGGTTTTTCTCCCCATGATTATTTTGTGGCCGCTGGTGAGTTTTTTAAAGCGTTTAAAGTCATCCGGAAGATGCCAGGGGAGATCATTATGTATACCTAAAGCATTGTTCTCTCCGGCCGCTGCGATGATGATTAATACAGTCATTCTTTTTTTTTGTTGATTTGGGATATGGGAAATTCCGTTTCAATTTCTTTTTGCAGTTCCGCTATACGTTGTTGTTGCTTAGATACCAGTTTTTCGCGTTGTTTCCTTTCCCATTCCATTCCCATGAACCGCTGGGTAACAAATACATTGAATACATGGATGACAAATAAGAATCCCCATACCAAAATGGCCCAAATAAACCAGTCATATTCTTCCCCATACTTTAGAATTTTGTTGATCAGAATCAGAAAAACGCTACCAATTAGGAAAATAACGAAATGAGTGAACAATCTTTTCTTTTGCTTTATGCGTTGTTGCGCCGTTTCTAAAAACTCGTGTTGTTCCAAATCTATTTGGGGATCTGCTTTCTTTTTCGCAAACATCTTTGGCTATCTTTAACAACAAAGATAACCGAATCTGGCAGCAATGGAGATACCACAAAAAGTACGGGATCGTTTTCCGGCTTTAAAGGATGGCAGGTATGTAAATACCGCGACATCCGGACTACTAAGTAAAGGACTATTAGCGTGGCGTAAGGAGCACGATTTGGATTATGCCACCAGTGGTAGCGAAAGAAAAGCACAAACCGGGCAGTTGATTTTTAGTGTTAGACAGACCGTCGGGGAATGTTTTGGCTGTACCGCGGACAATGTAGCTTTGATCCCAAGCTTTAGTTTGGGCATTAATCTTTTGCTGGAAGGTTTGGGGAAAAAAGAAAAAATAGTGCTGCTGGAACAGGATTACCCTTCGTTGAACCGGCCCTTTCAAAACAGGGATTTTAAGGTTGAATTACTACCAATAACAGCAAATTTGGAGGAAAGGATTCATGAGGGTATTCAGGCTAGTGGCGCCACAGTTTTAGCCTGTAGTTTGGTGCAATGGCTCAATGGAATACAACTTGATGTGCGCTTTTTCAAGGAATTGAAAAGGGATTACCCCGATCTATTGATTATTGTGGATGGTACCCAGTTCTGTGGAACGGATTTTTTTGATTTTTCCATGTCCGGGATAGATGTTTTGGGAACCAGCGGGTATAAATGGTTACTGGCCGGTTATGGTAACGGTTTTTTCCTTGTAAACGAAACAGCAAAAGCACGATTTTCCTTAAAGGCAATGGGGTACGGTTCCGGACGCAATCTAAAAGAAAATAGCGGTGAGCGTACCTTCTGCAAACATTTGGAACCCGGGCATCTGGATTCACTAAGTTTTGGGAGCCTGGATTATGCCTTGAAATCATTGATGGCTTGCGATCTAACGAAGATAGGAGCACATAACCGGCAAATAGCAGAAAAAGCGAAAACCTACTTTACTGCCCTGGGACTTTTAGAAGATACTGTCCAAAAACGAAAAAGCCATAGTACTATTTTTAATATTACCGTAGATAGGATTACCCATGAGAAACTGCTTAAAAATAATATAGTGGGTGCCCGAAGAGGGGGTGGAACGCGACTAGGGTTTCATTTCTACAACACTTTGGAAGATTTGGAAGCTATTATTACCCTCCTCAAATCGTAGTTTTTTTGTCGGTTGAAAGAAAAACCAATTTAATTTTTAGCAAAGTCTATAATTTATAAAGCATATTTTAAAAAAATGATAAATCAGTCATAATCTATTGGCAATTAACAGTTTTATAGTTTGCTTTGTCCAAATTTTATAAATTCATTTACCATGGCAATAAAGAAACAGTATTTGAAAAGTAAACCTGTCTGCAAGGTTACCTTCACCGTTCCTGCCAAGGAAGCAAAAAAGGTAGCCGTAGTTGGGGATTTCAATAATTGGAACCCAAAGGGAAGTATGTTGAAAAAATTAAAGAACGGTACTTTTAAAGGCACCTTTGAATTACCCAAGGAAAACACTTATGAATTTCGTTACCTGGTGGACGACGCTTACGTTAATGACAGTGAAGCGGACCGTTACCAGTGGAATGACTACGCCGGAACTGAAAACGCAGTGTTAGAAGTGTAACGATCAACTTAGTTTGCGCCATTGAAGAATTTATTCTTCAATGGCCACTCCTCTCCAAAACGCTACATATCCCTCTATCTGTTTTGCCATGTCTTTGGCTTTCGGATAATACCAGGCGGCATCCGCATTGGTTTTACCATCTACTTCCAGGGAATAATAAGAAGCTTCTCCTTTCCAGGGGCATGTGGTATGCGTTCCACTGGGCTTAAAATACTCCGTTTTTATACTCTCCGGCGGAAAATAGTGATTGCCTTCAATTACTTTAGTGGCATTGCTTTCCGCGATTACTGTGTTGTTCCAAACAGCTTTCATAGCGCTTTTTTCTTTAAAATATAATCTTTAAAAAAGTTATTTCCATCTGTAAAACTGGTAACGATTTCCAATCCTGCTTTTCCCGCTAACCATTCCACAGTGGGATCATCATATTTCTGGGAAATCTCCGTATGGATAGTTTCCCATTGGGAAAAATTGATTTCCAGTCCCAAAGACGCTATCAGGACCATATGTTTTTCCTTGGCTACCAAATAACTTTTGGCGGTTCCGGTTTCCGGGTCATAGACTTCCCAATGAAGGAACTTATCAGGATCAAAATTCCCCTGGAATTCTGTGTTGATTCTATTTAAAATGTTCTTATTGAAGGCTTCGGTAATACCCCCTTTATCGTTGTACGCATTTAATATGGTCTGAGGGTGTTTTTTTTGGTCCATGCCCATAAATAACAAATCTTTTGTTCCTAAGACCGCAGTCATTTTTTGTAGAAAGTCAATAGCTTGAGGATGTAATAGGTTGCCAATATTGGAGCCTAAAAAAAGTATGACTTTTTTTCTGCCATTTTCTTTGCCAATGTCTTGTAAGGTGTCAAAATAGGTGCCCTGTAGCGGGTTAATCGGAACAGCAGGCAATTCCTTTTTAATGGACAGTTCCAACTGATTCAGAGCATTTTGGCTAATATCAATAGGGCGGTAATCAAAATCGACATTTTTTGCTACCAGTTCCCGAAGTAGAATTTTAGTTTTTTTGCCATCTCCTGCACCTAATTCAAAAAGACTAAAGGGTTGTTTGTCTTCAGAGAACAATTTTGTTATTTCCGGGCTGTATCTTTTCAGAATAGCAAATTCGCTTTCTGTTAAATAGTAGTCTGGCATGGCCATAATATCCTGAAACAGTTTATCTCCGGTTTCGTCATAAAAATACTTGGAGGACAGGTACTTTGGGAAGGCGGTCAAACCTTCATGCACCTCCTGTCCAAACATAGTGTCAAAAGCACTATCTGTTTTATTCTGCATACTTTTTTTGTCGAGATTATCGCGCCAACCTTAGTCCGGTAAATTGCCAGCGCAAATGTGGGTGGAAAAAATTTCTATAAGTAGGTCGTGTATGCGCTTTAGGTGTAGCTATGGAACCTCCCCGCAGTACTTTTTGATTTACCATGAATTTCCCGTTGTACTCTCCCAATGCGCCGTCCGCTTTTTTATAATTGGGATAGGGGAGGTAGGCACTTTCCGTCCATTCCCAGCGTTGTCCCCAGGAGAAGTACTGTTGAGCGACCTCCCATTCAAATTCCGTGGGTAATCTAAGGCCTTTCCATTGGGCAAAAGCAAAGGCTTCATAATAGGAGATATGGGTTACCGGAGCTTCTTCCTTCAACGGAGTTAATCCCCCCAGGCTGTAATAGTACCAATCCCCGTTTTTCCTGTGCCAGTACAGAGGGGAGTGGATACGATTTTGGTTTACCCAGTCCCAGCCTTCACCATGCCATAGGTCAAAACGGGTATACCCTCCATCTACAATAAATTCCAAAAATTCTCCATTGGTCACCAATTTGTTAGCAATGTCATAGGGGTGCAGGAAAACTGTGTGACGCCCCAATTCATTATCATAACAAAAATTGCTTGAGCTGTGCCCTATCTCATAGATGCCTTCTTCTACAGCGATCCATTCTTGTTCATGGTTTTCCACAGGATATTCTTTCAGGGTCTTTGAATATTCCGGTAGTAAAGGATTATTTCCCAAAATATACTTGATGTCTGTGAGCAACAATTCCTGATGTTGTTTTTCATGATGAATGCCAATTTCCAGTAAATCGATCATTTCCGCCGATGGTGCATCTTGAAACAGTTTTTTGATCCCTGCTGTAACATATTTCCGGTATTCGTATACTTTTTTTACCGAAGGCCTGCTTAGGTTGCCCCTATCCGATCGAACTACCCGATCTCCTACGGTTTCATAGTAGCTGTTAAAAACAAAAGAGAAGTCATCATCAAAAATAGTATAGTCCTTTCCAAAGGGTTTTAGGAGAAATTCCTCAAAGAACCAGGTAGTATGCCCCAAATGCCATTTAGGCGGACTAACATCTACTACAGGTTGTACCACGTAGTCTTCAATTTCCAAAGGTTCACAAAGGATTTCGGAATGCTTTCGGGTTTCCAGGAAAAAATCCAAAAGGGAATCGGTAAGGACCATCAATCGCAAAGTTTTCCCTAAAGATAACCATTACACAGGTTATTAGCAGGAATTAGCGGAAACTTAGCCCCTTTTCATATACCGGTAAACTGAAGCTAAACGCCGTGCCTTCATTTGGTTTGCTCAATACACTAATGCTGGCATTATGTAATTCCATTATTTTACGAACAATAGCTAAACCCAGGCCAGACCCTTCTTTTTCTTTCCCGGTCTTAGTTTGCCTATAGCGTTCAAAAACAAGTAATTGATTTTCTTTAGCAATTCCGGGGCCGGAATCTTTAATGGTAATTTCCACATCTTTATGTAAAGGAGTGATCTTCACAATCACTTCACCTCCCTCCGGGGTGAACTTCAGGGCATTGTCCATTAAATTTTGGATGGCACGTTCTACCAGGGAGATATCCGCAAAAACCAATGGTACTTTTTCTGCCATCTCCAGTTGTAGTGCTATGTTTTTCTTCTTGGCCAGTACCTGGTAATTTCTGTGAATATCATTAGCCAATTCGGAAATAAGAAAAGGTTCTTTGTCCGGTACAATTTGATTGGATTCCAGTTTAGAGTATTCAAACAATTGACCAATGAGTTTGGAGAGGCGTTCCCCGCTGGAACTGATTTTTTGAAGATATTCTGCCCTTTCTTCCTCATTGAGCACTTCATCTTTGATCTGAAGTGTGTCAATGTACCCTTGTATAATGGCTAATGGCGTACGGAGATCATGAGAGATATTGGCAATGAGTTCCCTTCGCAGCTTTTCCAAAGCAGTAATACGATCCATATCTTTTACTATGGTATCGGCCATTTCGTTATAGGTTTGGGCTAATCCGGTCAAATCTGTTTTTTCGTCTTTGTCGATCCGGTACTGCAGGTCACCTTGTTGAAATCGCTCTGCTGCATAGTTAATTTCCCGAAGGTTTTTGGTGAGATACCATATCGAGAGCACCCCAAGCAAACCTGCAAAGAAAAGGGTTAACAACGAAGCTCCCAACCCCAGTTTTAGGGCATAACTTCCTAAAAGGGTGTTTTGGGTGTCCAGGTATTCCTGGCCGGCTAGTATGATGTAGATATAACCTTCTTTGCCTCCTTTTTCAAATTTCGCAGCGGAAAAGACTTGCTGTTTACCCGGATTTTTGGGATCATCTCCCAGAAGATAGCCCTTACCGTTAGTAGTGATGTATTGGTGAATAGGTTCCAGAGAAACCTTCTTGGCCGTGGCCTCCGGATCACTATGATCCAGAACTACAGAGTATTGCACGTTGCCCTCCATATCCAGGAGGTATACTTCAATAGCCCTGTTTACAGCCATCATATCGTGCATGATGTCTCCAAATAATGGTTTGTTCACATTCCCCAGGCTATCAAAAGGACTCTGGTCCACAAACTTTTCTTCAATAAGATCCTGGGCCAGATTGGCATGAAGCCGCTGGGTGGTTTCGTGAAAATACTGATTGGAAAAGTAAAGGGTAGCGATAGTATAGCCAATACCTGCTACCACCAAAATGGAAATAAAAGCTACCATAAGTTTCCCGATCAGGCGGTTAGAAAATAGCTTGGTTTTCATAGTTCTTCGTTAAATTTATACCCCACGCCCCAGGTGGTAAGGATAAATTTAGGATTGCCCATATCCGGCTCAATTTTAGAGCGCAGGCGATTGATATGGGAATTCACAGTATGCTCATAGCCTTTAAAATCATATCCCCAGATCAAATTGAGAAGTTTGGTGCGGTCGTAACTTTTCCCCGGGTTAGAAGATAACAGTACCAGCAATTCAAACTCTTTTGGGGAGAGCTCTACCCGTTGCTCGTCAAGGACCACCTTGCGTTTTTCAATATCGATGCGAAGATTGTCAAATCGCAGTTGTTCCTGATTTTGGATAGGAGGTGAAGCGGCTTTTGTCATTTTTTGCCTCCTGAAAATCGCCTTTACCCGGGCGATGAATTCGCGAACACTAAAGGGTTTGGTGAGGTAATCATCAGCACCTACCTCTAATCCTAAAACCTTATCAATTTCCTCGGATTTGGCGGTAAGCATCATTATGGGCGATTTTATGTTGTTCGCCCGTATTTTTTGACAGACTTCAATGCCATCCATTTCGGGGAGCATAACATCCAGGATCACCAGGTCCGGTTCCTGCTCAATAGCAAGACGCAATCCGGAATCTCCTTGTCGCGCAGATAATGTAGTACACCCCAGATCTTTCAGGTGAATTTCCAATAATTGGATGATTTCCGGATCGTCCTCAACGATCAATACCTTTTTCATGGGTAGTAAATTAAGTGGTAAAATCTCACGAAATGTTCACAACGGTGTACACAATACCTGCTCTTTGGTCGTAAAGAAACCAAAAGTATTGCACTTGGATACCCAAAATAATCTTATCTATTTAAAAACCAGCACATTAAAAAAGTTGAGATTTCTGTGAACTTTCTGCAACATCTTCTGTAGTTCTTTGATTCACAAAAACTGATGTACTATGAACAACGTAAAAACAATTGCTTTTATAGCTTCCTTGGGCCTGCTTTTGTGGGCCTGCGAGGAGGACGATTCTGATGCAGGGCCGGATGTTGTCCAATTAGATGCGGGACAACTTGCCGGAGGACCTTTTAGTTTCACTGTGGATGGAGTCCCGGATATGGTAAGTGGTATTAGCTTGTCCGGGTTTGACGGTAACGGAGAGGTGCAAACTTATGTGATCACTGACGATGTCAGGAATATTTTGGGAATGCCTCCCACCCTTGAAGCTGTGGAAGGGGTAGATTTTGATGCCGCTGGAGTAGGGGACTGCTATATCTATCATCTCACCTATAATCTGGGACTTGCAGGATTGTCCATGGGGGAGAATCTGGATAACCTGGGCGGGATCTTTGATCTCTCCAATTTTATTGTAGTGAACCGCGGTGCTCTTGATGCTGGGGAGCTATCCGGCGGACCGTTTGTATTTGTAGTGGATGGCCTACCGGATAGGGTAAGTGGTATTATGTTAGACGATACCAATCTGAACGGAGATAACCAAACCTATGTAATTACCGATGATAGCCGAAACATCCTGGGGATGCCACCCACATTGGAAGCCCTGGAAGGGGTGGATTTTGACGGTGCTGGCGTAGGGCGTTGCTACATTTATCACTTAACCTATTCTACCGGTTTGGGCGGCCTGGAAGCAGGGAATAATCTGGATGATCTTACCGGACAATTTGACCTTTCCAATTTTATTGAAGTGGATCGGATTGCTTTGAATGCCGGGGAACTCTCCGGAGGTCCTTATGAATTTGTTGTGGATGGTTCACCGGATAGGGTAAGTGGGATTGTATTGGATGACACCAGTTTAAACGGGGATAACCAAACTTATGTAATCACCGATGATAACCGAAACATCCTGGGGATCCCACCAACCCTGGAAGCCGTTGAAGGAGTCGATTTTGATGGTGCCGGCGTGGGGCGCTGCTACATCTATCACTTGACCTATTCTACCGGTTTGGGCGGCCTGGAAGCAGGGAACAATCTGGACGATCTGACCGGACAATTTGATCTTTCCAATTTCATTGTTGTGGATCGTTTGGCCTTGAACGCAGGGGTATTAAATGGAGGGCCGTATATGTTTTCCGTAGATGGTACTCCCGATAACGTTAGTGGCATTACCCTGGATGATACTAACTTGAATGGTTCTAATCAAGGATACATTATTACAGACGACGCTCTAAACATCCTGGGCTTACCACCCACCCTGGAAGCAGTTGAAGGGGTAGATTTTGATGCTGCCGGAATTGGACTATGCCTCATTTGGCATATCACCTACGAAGACGGCATCACAGGCTTGGAAGCCGGTCAAAATGCGGGAGATCTGAGCGGATTCTTTGCACTGTCTAATGCCATACGGGTATATCGTAACCCGAATGCAGGAACCATTAGTGGAGGACCTTTCACCTTTGATGTGGATGGTATTCCGGATAGGGTGAGTGGAATTATGTTGGATGGCAGTAACGCTACGGGGGCCAACCGTACCTGGGTGATCACGGATGATCAAAATAACATTCTGGGGTTGCCGCCTACATTAGCGGATGTTGAAGGGGTGGATTTTGATGCTGCCGGCCCGGGAGTTTGCTTTATCTGGTATATGCGCTATGAAGATGGGCTTACCGGTTTAGCCGTCGGAAATAATATTGCCGATCTGGAAGGGCTGTATGGGTTATCCAACAGCATTCAGGTCACGCGAAACTAGCACTTAGCTATGAAAGGGGAGATGATTCCTTAAGTGTTTTGTTTAATTGAGGGAATGCCCGGAGGTTTGTCCGGGCATTTTTATGTTGAAGCTTACAATAGCACTGTTTCTGCCTTATCCTCTTATCAATACCGCTCTCCGAAGGTAGCTGAAGGCGTATTTTCCTCTATTATGGCAAGGTCTTCTGCAGTTAACTTTACCTGAAGTGCTCCTAAATTCTCTTCAAGGCGATGCACTTTTCGTGTGCCGGGAATCGCGGTAATCTCATCGTTTTGGCCTAACAGCCACGCAAGGGCTACCTGTGCTTTGGATACCCCTTTGTTTTTTGCAATACCTTCAATGACGTCCACAAACTTCAGGTTTTCCTGTATGGCTTCATCGGTAAACCTGGGATTCCCTAACCGAAAATCCCCTTCCTCCAGATCTGCACGACTTTTTATCGCCCCTGTCAGAAAGCCTCTTCCCAGGGGACTGTAGGCTACAAAAGTAATTCCGAGTTCTTTGCAAACTCCAAAAAGCTCCTGTTCGGGTTCCCGACTCCATAGAGAATACTCGGTTTGCAGCGCAGTAATGGGATGCACGGCATGTGCACGACGAAGGGTTTCGGGATCTACTTCGGAAAGCCCCAGGTGTTTTACCTTGCCTTGCTGTACCAGTTCTGCCATGGTGCCTACAATTTCTTCGATCTCCACTTCAGGATCTTTTCGGTGCATATAGTAGAGATCAATGGCGTCTACACCTAAATTTTGTAGACTTTGGTCGCATGCTTTTCGAATGTATTCCGGTTTTCCGTTAATTCCGATAAATTCTCCGTTGGGTCCGCGCATTATGGCAAATTTGGTGGCTAAAGCAAGCTCATCCCAACGATTTTTAAAAGCCTTACCTAAAAGTTGTTCATTGGCGCCACTGCCATACATGTCAGCGGTATCAAAAAAATTGACCCCAAGGTCTAAGGCCTTGTGTAAGGTGTTGATCGACTCTTCCTCGTTAAAAGAGCCATAGAATTCGGACATGCCCATACAGCCCAGGCCAATCCGGTTAACGCTAAGCGTACTGTGTCCGAGAGTTGTGGTTGTATTCATTGTTGTTCTATTAAAGGGTTGACACAAAATTCGGTGGTATGCTTTGGAATTCCATGACCGATTTGAAAGAATCCATGATCTATCTCAAAGCTTCCCGATGTTTTCTATAGGCCGTTGGCGTAGTACCGGTATGTTTCTTGAAAAATCGATTAAAGTGGGTAGGCTCACGAAACCCCAGTTTGAAAGCAATTTCCTTGGCGCTCAGCCGGGTATTTCGAAGTAATGATTTGGCAGTGGTGAGGGTTCTACCGGTGAGCCAGTCGTTGATCGTTTTTCCTGTCTTGGATCGGATCACAGCATTCAAGTAGTTGGGATGCAAATGGAGTTGGTTAGCAAAATCTTTTACCTGAGGCCTTCTGCTCGTACCGGTATCGGAAACCATGGTTCTGAACTCCTTCTCCAGCAGTTGTTTAAAGGACTGTACAATTCGGGAGTTTTGGCTTCCTTCTATTTTGGGATTGTACGCCAGCCAAAAATCTTCTTTTATTTTCAGTAGGAGTATCACAAAGAGGTTGGCTAATATGGTATCCTTATAGATCGAAGACCTTTCAAATTCATCAGAGATCTGTTTGTACAAGGTCTCATATTCCTCGAACTTCTTTTCGGAAAGCGTTTTAGGTGGAACGATCTCTGCCAATAGAAAAGGGAATTCGTCAAAGACATCGGAATGCACATGTTCCCGTAAAAAGTTTTCCGTAAGTATGATGATATACCCCTCGTTGGCTTCCTGTAACTCATAGGATTTGATATGCCCCGGATTGGTAAAGTAGAGCATTCTGGAATGAAAGGGAAAGCGGTGATCATCCAAATAATAAACGCCTGAGCCGTCTTTGGTTAGAATAAATGAAAAATAGTCAGCCCGTAATGCGGGGGACGAATACGGAATTTCATGATGAATGTCCGGAATACTCAGGATGGTAAAGTCCGGTTCCCCCTCAACGGGAAGTTGCAAGGTGTGATACAGATCGCAAATAGTATGATGCACAACAACTGCCATGGGATGAAATTAGGAATTGCCCTTGCCTACACCGTAAAATCGGGGCGACTTAAAATTAGGGAATTTAGAGTTGGGGATAGCAGGAAAGCAGAATTACAGGTGTTGTTGGCAGTAGTTATTTTTATTTTAATAAACTCAAATAGAGCTTTAATTTCTATGCTGTAACGACAAATTGCCATGATATGCCATATTTATCTTCGCACCATCCAAATTTTTCACCGAATCCATAATCACCTTCACCATGGTAGCTGTCCAGTGGAACCATAATCTGGCCACCATTTGAAGAAAGTTTTTCAAAAAGTTCTTTAATCAGGTTATCTGAATTATCGCCTATAAAAATTGAAACAGCGGGTGTAAATGACCAAGCATGATTGTAATTACTTTCTGAAATCATGTAGTCTGTTCCATTCAGCATAAAAACTCCGTACTTAATTAGTTCAGGGGTACCTCCTGATTCTCCTTCTGAGTAGTTTTTTATTGTTTTAATTTCAGAATTAGGAAAAATTGAAGTGTAAAAGTTTATGGCTTCCGCTGCCTTTCCGCATTGGTTGCCTACAAAAGTCAAAAATGTCGTTGTTTTCATGTTTTGCTAATTACTGTCAACATTCCGGCTAAGCGGAGTGCGGGATCAAATCCAATACCCCTTTTTGCCTTTAAATAAGTTTGTTAAAGTTATGACGTATAGATTTAGCCTCAAAACCCGCGTCAAGTATAGCTTTTGTTATCGGCGTTTTCTTCATTTTCAATCAGAGTAATTATCAACTTTTTTCGTTTCCATTCCACTTTCACATGTTCTCCTTGTTTAAAACCCAACTTTTCCAACCATTTCCCCTCCATTTTGATTTCAGGAATCCATATTTCATCATAGGTTCTCCTGCGATATTTGGGCTGGATTTTAATTTTTTTCATTTTTTACTTCTTGCTCAATTATTTTCGATTTAGGAAAATTAGATTTCGTTTAGCGAAAACTTATAAGCGAATATAGAAAAACTTTTGAAAATTTGGTTGATTTTCGTTCAATTATATTTGCGTTATACGAAATTTAGTTGACTGAATGTCAAAACAACGGTACAATCGAATCAAAATAGTTCTTGCGGAACAAGAGCAGTCTGCAAAGTGGCTAGCAGATCAATTGGGGAAAGACAAATCTACAGTTTCTCGTTGGTGTACTAATGATATGCAACCGTCAATTGAGACGTTTTATGAAATCGCTAAAGTCTTGGATGTCGAAGTAAGGGAGTTATTCGTTGCTTCTAAAGGGTAATCTTAAAATTCAGCAGGGACTGTGTGTTGGCAGTACTTCTTTTAATCAAGTTTTTCATCCATTAATCTGTGCATACTCTTTCTTAGCATTCTTGGTAACTCCCGAAATATTATATAATCCTCTTTGGAGTTCGACATAAAAAATTCTTCCATCCAAGGATGATGGTTTGTAATTTCGACCATTTCCTCAAATTGCATTATAGCTTTTTCTTTCTCTTTTGATGAAACATCTGACTTTATCACACTTAATGTTTCGGTTCCAAGTTCATATAACCAAGGCATTTTATCTTTAACAAGCCCTAAAGCCATTAAAATTCCAATTGTAGGGTGGTCAGGAGTCATGTAAAATAATTCTTCAATCATCTTTGGATGAATCCTCCTTCTTCTCTTTCTATCTCTGTACTCGGGATCAATTCTACTTTCGATTCTTGAAGGTAAATCTTGGAACATGACTTTAATCTCCTCAAATAGTTTAGGAGTATCGTTTTCATTGTATTCTACAACATGGTTATCCTCCGTATCGGTCTTTCTTTTTGAGAAGATCTCGTCAATTGATGTGATGAATTTTTGAACATGAAATTTTATTGTTTCCTCATCTGGTTCAGAGTTGGGTATTCTGTCAACCAATTGAAAAACAAGTTTGCATAATGCATCTTCATCTCCACTGCAATTTTGAAACTGTGCAAATGGGCCGTTTGAAGCTTTTTTCAGAGTTAGCCCAAGTGCAACTCCTAAAATAGGTGTATTCAGCTTTCCTTTGGCCATTCCCGCCTCAAATAGAATCCAAGGTCTATCAACACTATTCGGAGTTAGTAAGCAAACCACATCGGTTGCGTTCTGAATGTTTTTAATTATTTCTGGATACCATTCAACACCATATTCAATTCCTTGATTACCTTTTTTGTCAGAAGAACGAAAAGACTTGAGAACACCGGCACTTACTCTTTTTAATAATATACTAAAAGCTTCAGCAATTTCAGCATCTCTGGTATCATGACTTATAAAAACCAACGAACTTGCTGTTTTTGGTTTTGATTGTTCTTCTTTTCCTTCCGATTGTTCGCTCATAACTTTCTATTTGTACTAATTGCCAATAACAACCAAATATGATCATTGATCCTATTCCCTTTATACCGTTACCTTTTCCCTACACCGCCACCATAGCCTTAATTGCCGGATGGGGATCGTAATTTGACAAGGTGAAGTCTTCAAATGTAAAGTCAAAAATGTCTTTCACCTCTGGATTAAGCTGCATGGTAGGTAACGGCCGGGGTTCGCGGGACAATTGTAGTTGTACCTGTTCCAGGTGATTGTTGTAGATATGCACATCGCCAAAAGTGTGGATAAACTCCCCGGGCTGGTACCCGGCCACCTGCGCCATCATTAGGGTTAAGAGCGCATAGCTGGCAATGTTAAAGGGAACGCCTAAAAATACGTCCGCACTGCGTTGGTAGAGTTGGCAACTTAATCTGCCCTCCGCTACATAGAACTGGAAAAAGGCATGGCAGGGGGGAAGGGCAGCTTTGCCATTGGCTACATTTTCACCAAAGGAAACCGAAGTGTCCGGCAATACGCTGGGGTTCCAGGCAGAGACCAACATACGACGACTGTTCGGATTACTCTTTAACATCCGGATCACTTCCCTGATCTGGTCAATCTCCTCATTGTTCCAATTGCGCCATTGGTGACCGTAGACAGGCCCTAAATCCCCGTTTTCATCCGCCCATTCGTTCCAGATCCGCACCCCGTTTGCCTGCAAATAGCCCACATTGGTATCGCCCTTTAAAAACCAGAGCAACTCATGGATAATAGATTTTAAGTGGAGTTTTTTGGTGGTGACCATAGGAAAACCTTCCTGTAAGTCAAACCGCATTTGATAGCCAAAAATACTTAAGGTACCTGTTCCGGTCCGATCTTCTTTTTTTGCGCCTTTGTCTAAAATATGTTGTAGTAAATCGTGGTATTGTTTCATAGAGTATAAAGGTAAAAGGTAAAAGGTAAAAGGTGAAGGGTTTTAGGTTAGGAGTTGTTGTATTTTATTAACGAGCTGATGCGCTTTTGAAGTAGTTGAATTTTTTCGATGATTAAAGTAGATTCTTTAGGGCCAACAAGTTGTAAATCAGTACAAAGGATGACATGAGTTTCTAGCTCGAAGGTAGATCCTAGGCTGATCTGGAGAAATCGTACAAAGTCCTTTTGTGAATATTTTGCACAGCCTTCGGCGATATTTGCGGGAATGGAAACGGCACAACGATTGATTTGGGATACCAGTCCATATTTTTCACTATCAGGAAGTTGCTTCGAAAGTTGATACGAATCTTTAACAAGTTTCCTTGCATCTTGCCAAACTTCCAACTCCCTGAAATTTCTCATTTCTTCAATGTTATCGATAGTTGGCTAAGATCATTAACCTTTCACCTTTTCACCTTTAAACCCTACACCCTTAGCCCTTTTCAACCCTTCACCCAATCAACCCAAGATCATCCCCGCAATAGTAGCGGAAAGTAAAGAAGCCAGAGAACCCCCTAAGACGGCACGCATACCAAACTCGGAAAGTGTTTTACGTTGTCCGGGGGCCAGGGAACCTATCCCGCCAATTTGGATCCCGATAGAAGCAAAATTCGCAAAGCCACAGAGCATATAGGTGGCCATGATCACCGATTTGTTATAGGTAAAATGCGTAACACTGGTGATATCTTTTAGCTCTGCTAACTGAATATAACCCACAAATTCGCTGGCAGCCAGTTTGATACCTAACAACTGCCCCATCAGCATGACATCGGCATTATTTACCCCAATCAGCCACATCAACGGGGCAAAAACGGTACCCAATATGGCTTCCAGGGAAAAGGAATTATAGGGGGAGTTGGCACTGATCCAGGTATTTAGTGTACTCCAATCCCCAATCCAGCCTAGTATGCCGTTGATCATAGCGATAAATGCTACAAAGACCAGCAACATCGCACCTACATTTAAGGCGAGCTTTAAGCCTTCTGTCGTCCCGTTGGCAATAGCATCCAAAAAATTCGCCCCAATTTTATCAGAAGAGACTTTTACATCGGTATTTATGGTCTCGGTTTGGGGATATAATATTTTGGAAACCACAATGGCACCGGGTGCAGCCATAACTGAAGCCGCCAACAGGTGTTTGGCAAAAACCAATTGTAATTCCGGATCATCTCCACCCAGGAAGCCAATATAGGCTGCCAGGACCGCTCCGGCCACTGTTGCCATTCCACCGATCATAACCAAAAGGATCTCGGACCGGTTCATCTTTTCCAAATAGGCTTTGATCAACAGCGGGGCTTCTGTCTGCCCCAAAAAGATATTCCCGGCAATGGAAAGGCTTTCTGCCCCAGAAATGCCCAGGGATTTGGTAAGTAACCAGGCGAGTGCTTTTACCACTTTCTGGATGATGCCCAGGTAAAACAACACAGAAGTTAAGGCCGAGAAGAAAACAATAGTGGGCAAAACCTGAAAGGCAAAAATGTAGCCAAAGGTATCCGTGTCCACAACCAGTCCCTCGAATAAAAACTTACTTCCCGATCGCGTGAAGTCCAATACACTGATGAAGACTTTCCCAATACTTTCAAAAATAACTTTAACCAGCGGAATTTTTAGCACCCCTATGGCGATTAGCAACTGGATGGCTAACCCGATACCAACGGTTTTCCAGTTAATGGCCCTTCGGTTGGCACTAAACAAATAGGAAATACCAACCAGCACTGCCATGCCCAGTGCCCCGCGAAACAAGCTGTTTATGGAAAATCCCTGATTGGGAACCAAAGTGTCATTTGAATTAGCGAGCGTATCCACAACAACCTTTTCCTGACCGAAGAGTGCTCCAATACCTGCAAAGAGCAGTACAAGCACTAAAACTCCGGTTTTCTTCATAGAAAGAAGGGTTGGTTTTACTTGCGCTTGGAGATCTCGTCCCGAAGCTTGGCCGCTTTTTCGTAGTCTTCGTTAGTAACGGCTTTTTCCAATTCTTTGTGGAGTTCTTCCAGGGTCATTTCCCGGTAGGCCTCTCCGCTACCGGATTCAATTTCTACCGTTTCCCCTTCCTGAAGTATTTCATCTACTACAATACTGTCATCACCCTCTTCCTCATCCTTCTCTTTTGAAGAGAACTTTAGAAAAATACCGGCCTTATCCAATATGGTCTTATAAGTAAAAATAGGTGCCCCAAAACGCAGTGCCAAAGCAATAGCATCGCTGGTTCTGGCATCTACTATTTCCTCTTCCCCGTCCCGCTCACTAATAATACTGGAGTAAAAAACACCGTCCACTAATTTGTGAATAATCACTTGTTTGATCACTATGCCAAAACGGTCACAGAAATTCTTGAAAAGATCATGGGTCAAAGGGCGAGGAGGTTTAATCTCTTTTTCAAGGGCTATAGCTATAGACTGTGCTTCAAAAGCCCCAATGACAATAGGTAGTTTTCGCTCCCCCTCTACCTCATTTAAAATAAGTGCATAGGCACCATTTTGGGTTTGGCTATATGAAATACCCTTTATTTTAAGTCGAACTAAACTCATTTACCAATTTCTCCTATCAACAGAAAAGCCGTTCAAATACTTGGCGTTACGCTCTATCTAAACGGCCGCTTCAAAGAACCAAAGTAACAAAATTTAGGCGTTTTGTGCTTTAAATTCCTTTAATTTTTCGATGAGTTCGGGAACCACCTCAAAGGCATCCCCCACTATCCCGTAATCTGCTGCTTTAAAGAAAGGGGCTTCGGGATCGCTATTGATGACTACTTTGGTTTTGGATGCGCTTACTCCCGCCAGGTGTTGTATGGCGCCTGATATCCCAATAGCAATGTAGAGGTTGCTGGCTACCGGTTTTCCGGTTTGGCCTACGTGTTCTCCATGGGGCCGCCAGCCTAAATCCGAAACGGGTTTGGAACATGCAGTAGCGGCTCCAAGTAGATCGGCCAGTTCTTCTACCATCCCCCAATTCTCAGGGCCTTTTAGCCCACGGCCACCGGATACTACAATATCGGCATCTGCAATAGTGGCTTTGCCCACTACTTTGTCTACCTCAACAGACTTGGTACTGAAGTCGCCATCATTGATTGCCGGGGAAAAATCTTCCATGGTGGCGTCGGTAGCATTTTCTACAATACCATAGGAATTATTAGAGACCCCAATGATCTTTGTTTCCGAGCTAATCTCTGTTAACGCAAAACCCTTATTGCTGAATGCCGTGCGCTTCACTACAAAAGGAGAAGTGCTTTCCGGAGGAGCTACTACGTTGGGAACATATCCTGCATTGAGTTTAGCCGCAAGGAGGCCACTTAAATACTTACTATCGGCGCTGGAGCTCAAAATCACCACCTTGGCACTTACCGTCTCTGCCGCCTGAGCGATAACATTGGCATATGCTTTCGCATTGAAATTACGTAAGGCCTCATCGGACACATTTAGTATTCTTGAAACGCCATTAGTGCCCAAAGCGATTGTATCTTCTGCATTGATCGCTACTGCGGTAACACTGCCCCCCAATTGTTCCGCTACATGCTTAGCATAGGAGGCTACCTCTGAAGCACTTTTCTTTAATTTGCCGTTTTCCGATTCGGTATATACTAGTACTGCCATATTTTTTTGTCTTAAGACCTAAATAACAGCTTCCAAAAACGCTTGTGATTTGGAATTTGAAATTTGGGATTTAACTATTATATCACTTTTGCTTCGTTGTGTAATAAATTCACTAACTCTTCTACGTTGCCGGCATCAACAAGTTTTACCGGGCCTTTTGCCGGAGGACGCTCAAATTTTTGATCTGTTGTTGGCGATGGTGCGTCCACAGGCTCTACCACATTCAAGGCTTTTTTTCTTGCCATCATTATGCCACGCATGTTGGGAATACGGAGGTCGCTCTCCTCAACCAGTCCTTTCTGACCACCAATAATTAAAGGTAAACTGGTGCTTATTTTTTCTTTTCCACCATCAATCTCCCGGAAGGCCGTTGCTTGGGTACCATCAATTTCAAGCCCAATACAAGTGTTTACAAAATTCATGTCCAGCAACGCAGCCATAATACCAGGAACCATTCCACCGTTATAATCAATCGACTCCCTTCCGGCAATGACCAGGTCATACCCTCCGTTTTTCACCACTTCGGCTAACTGTCTTGCAACATAAAACCCATCTTTAGGTGCCACGTTAATACGGATACCCTCATCAGCGCCAATAGCCAGGGCCTTTCGAATCGTTGGTTCTACGGTGGTATCCCCAACAGTTACCACGTGAACCGTAGCGCCTTGTTTTTCTTTGAACCACATGGCACGGGTTAACCCGAATTCATCGTTAGGATTAATAACAAACTGTACCCCGTTGGTGTCAAATTGGGTATCGCCCGCCGTAAAATTGATTTTTGAAGTAGTGTCCGGAACATTGCTTATGCAAACCAATATCTTCATAAATTCTTATTTTTTTCGAAGAGCAAAGATACTAAAAACAATCGAATTTATTATGCATGCATAATAAATTTTTATCCTTTTTTTGAGGCACAACACCCCCGGTTTCCTATAGATTTTCCTATTTTTGTGCGCACTTTATAAACCGTTGTTATTCTATGAAAACCATACAATTTAGGGAAGCTATAGCCGAGGCCATGTCCGAAGAAATGCGACGTGACGAAACCATTTACCTGATGGGGGAAGAAGTAGCGGAATACAATGGTGCTTATAAGGCCTCCAAGGGAATGTTAGACGAATTTGGTGCGGATCGGGTGATTGATACGCCTATTTCGGAATTGGGGTTTGCCGGAGTGGGGGTAGGCTCCGCCATGAACGGGAACCGGCCTATTATAGAATTTATGACCTTTAATTTCGCCCTGGTGGGAATTGATCAGATTATCAACAACGCTGCCAAGATACGACAGATGTCCGGGGGGCAATTCAACTGCCCTATTGTCTTTAGAGGGCCAACTGCTTCTGCCGGCCAATTGGCGGCAACGCATTCTCAAGCTTTTGAAAGTTGGTTTGCCAACTGCCCGGGGCTTAAGGTAGTAGTCCCCTCTAACCCAGCTGATGCTAAAGGATTGCTTAAGGCTTCCATCCGGGATGATGACCCAGTGATCTTTATGGAATCGGAACAGATGTATGGGGATAAGGGTGAAGTACCGGAAGGCGAATATACCATTCCGATTGGGGTAGCCGAAATTAAACGGGAAGGCACGGATGTGACCGTCGTTTCTTTTGGAAAAATTATAAAAGAAGCCTACAAAGCCGCTGATGCACTGGAAGAAGAAGGGATAAGCTGCGAGATTATTGATTTGCGAACGGTTAGGCCTATGGACCACGAAGCTATTTTGAACTCGGTAAAGAAAACCAATCGCCTGGTAGTCCTGGAAGAAGCCTGGCCTTTTGGTAATGTGGCTACTGAGATCACGTATCAGGTCCAGGATAAAGCATTTGATTATTTAGATGCCCCCATAGTTAAGCTGAATACCGCAGATACACCTGCACCTTATTCTCCTGTATTGTTGGCAGAGTGGTTACCAAATTCCGAAGACGTGATCAAAGCTGTTAAGAAAGTGTTATATAAGGGGTAAAAAATAAGAAGTAAGGTATCTTAGCCTCGCCGATGAATATTGGCGAGGCTTTTACATTAAAAGGAATGTTTTTGCTTAGATAACTACTTCAAATCAAAAACCATCTAACCGCCGTGTAAGTTATAGCAACTTGCTTGTGACGCGCCTGCTATGAAAAGATTCCTTGTTGTTTTTTCTATCCTTTTGTCTGTTACTCTTTTTTCCCAAACCAAAGTGGGGGGGGTAGTGGTTGATGAATCTGGAGATCCTGTTGCATTTGCCAATGTCATTTTCAAAAACTCTACGGAAGGTGCCATCACGAACGATAACGGACGTTTTTACTTTGAATCGGATAATGATTATACTGTACTGGTAGTATCTTTTATTGGGTATGATACCCAGGAAATTGAATTGAGCAGCAGTGTGAATTACAATATGCGGGTAGTTCTTGTGGAGTCTGCAGAGCAATTACAGGAAGTGGTGGTGTACACGGGAAAGCAATCCAAAAAGAATAATCCGGCAATAGATATACTGAAGAAAATTTGGGCAAAAAAAAGAGAGAATGGGGTGCGCAAGTTTAAAAGTTACCAGTATGACAAGTATGAGAAAGTAGAGTTTGACCTGAATACCATTGATAGTGCCCTGATTAAAAGTAGATTATTTAAGGGGCTGGAATTCATGTTCGCCGGTTTGGATACCTCCCGGATAACCGGAAAAACGTATTTGCCCATGTTTTTGAACGAGGTGTTTTCCAAAGTGTATGGCGATAATCGCCTACAGTTGGAAAAAGAGGATGTATTGGGTAACAAAAGCTCTGGTTTTGGGGGAAACCAAGCCATTACTGCTTTTGTGGAAGACTTGTATTCTGATTATGATATTTATGAAAACTACTTAAAATTCTTTGATAAGAGTTTTACCAGTCCATTATCCAGAACTGGTGTAGACGTATACAACTATGTGCTGTCGGACAGCACCTTTATCGACAACAAATGGTGCTACAATATTATTTACTATCCCCGCCGGAAAAACGAACTGACCTTTAAGGGGGATTTTTGGGTGAACGATACCACTTTTGCCATTAAAAAAATTAACATGGAAGTGGTAAAAAGTGCTAATATCAACTGGGTAAAAGAGATTTACATAGAGCAGGATTTTGAGGTAGTAAACGATTCTGTCTTTTTGCTGAAGCGGGACTATATGCTCACGGATTTTGCCTTTTCAAAAAAAGAAACTTCCAGAGGGGTGTATGGCAAACGCACAACAGTGTATGACAACTATAATTTTGATCTGGATCGACCGGAAGATTTTTATAAGTCGCAATCCGATCCGTATGACCCAAGAGTATTTAGCCAGGACAGCCTTTTCTGGAAAAAGGCCCGACTGGAACAATTAAGTGAAGACGAATCCGGTATTTTTAAATTGTTGGATACACTACAAACCGTTCCCAAGTTCAGGACCTACTACGATATTGTCAGCATTTTGGGTTCGGGTTATGTAGAGATAGATAAATGGAACCTGGATATTGGTGATATCTACAGCACTTTTGGTTTTAACGATGCGGAAGGTATCCGGCTAAGGGGTGGAGCAAGAACCTATTTTGGACAGAACGATACCTGGCGGTTAGAAGGATACATGGCTTATGGTTTTAACGACCGGAAATTTAAGCATGGTTTCTCCGGGAAATTTTTGCTGGATCGGAAAACCCGCTTAATTGTTTCGGGGGGTAACAGGCGGGATATAGAACAATTGGGGATTAACCTTACCAGTACTACCGATGTTCTTGGTAGAAGTATTGCCTCATCCGCTCTGGTCACCGTAGGGAACAACGATCGCTTAAGCAATATTAACCTTTCCGTGTTATCATTGGAAATGGAGCCTTTTCGTAACCTGAGGTTTCGATTGGGGGGAGCCTTTCGTACCTTAAGCTCTGCTCTACCGGATGCCTTTAGTCTGGACTACGTTGATCCGGATGCTCCGGGTGGGATTTCCTCTGAAGTCAAGCAATTTGATCTGAACACCACAGTGATCTACACTCCGGGAAGGAGAACCATAGGGTATGGGGTAGAACGCAATACCATTAATGATAACCACAGTACTTTGGTATTGAATTACACCCAGGGTACGGAAGGGTTTCTGGAAAGTGATTTTGATTATCAACGCTTGCAATTCTCTTATACCCAACCCTGGCAATTAGGGGGCTTTGGAAGACTGGTGAGTACTGTTGAGCTAGGAAGGACATTTGGCGAAGTTCCTCTGGGGCTTCTAAGTGTTATTCCCGGTAACCAAACGGTTTTCTCCTTGTACAACACTTTCCCCAATTTGGACTTTTACGAGTTTGTTACCGATACCTATGCCACGGTACACCTGGAACATAACTTTAACGGGAGGTTATTCTCAAGGATCCCTTTGCTCCGTAAATTGAATTTAAGGGAGATAGTGGGGATACGAGGAGCCTGGGGTTCTATTTCCGATGAAAACATTGCCCTTAGCGCCCCCTCAAATATTCCACTTCAGGCTCCGAATGATGAACCCTATTGGGAATACTCTTTTGGTATCGGCAATATCTTTAAGATATTTCGTCTCGATTTCAACTTCAGGGGCAACTACCTGGATGCTCCTGAGGCCCGACCTTTTGGGGTAACCGGAACGTTTGGATTTAGTTTTTGATCTTTTTCATATATAGTTATAGTCTATGGGAAATTCATGATTATTTAATCTTAAGCATGCAATTTCATTGGACTTCAGTAGTTCTATTACCTTTACAACGCTAAATACCACACTATGTCTACAAAAGAAGCAGTAACCTTTGATGTGCTCATAGAAATTCCTAAGGGCAGCCGCAATAAATACGAATACGATTTTACATTGCACAAGATCCGGTTTGACAGAACATTGTTTTCATCCATGATGTATCCCGGGGATTATGGTTTTATACCGGAGACCCTGGCACTGGACAAGGATCCGTTGGATGTGCTGGTGATAGGGACCGAACCTACCTTTCCTATGGTGGTCATGGAGGTAAAACCCATTGGGGTGTTCCATATGACCGATGAAAAAGGCCCGGATGAAAAGATTATTTGTGTACCGGTGAATGATCCTATTTGGAGTAAAAACAATGATATAACCGACCTAAATCCTCACCGATTAAAAGAAATAGAACACTTTTTTCAGGTCTACAAGGATTTGGAAGAAAAGAAAGTGGACACCGGTGGATGGAGTGGTGCGGAAAAGGCAAAAGAGATCTATCACCAATGTGCACGGCGGTATGCCGAAAGCGATCATAAGACAAAGCGTGCCTTTATGATTTAACGCATTTGAAATGAACTAAAAAAGCCCATTTTCCTTGCTGAATGGGCTTTTTTTATTCATGCGTATTTTACTACATTTGCAGCCATTAAAAAATCTTAAGAAAAACCTAATAATTAACGAATTAACTATGGATGTAATCATTAATTTTTTGCCCGCTTTTGGTGTTTTGGGGCTGTTGTATGTGTTGGTGAAGAACATTTGGGTATCCAAACAGGAAGTCGGTGGGGAGAAGATGGCAAACATTGCGAAAAACATCGCCGATGGGGCGATGTCCTTCCTAAAAGCGGAATATAAAATATTAGCTGTTTTTGTAGCTGCCGTAGCCGTTCTGCTATTCTTTAAGGGGCAAAATGAAGAGGGCTCTAATGGTATGGTAGCCGTATCCTTTATCGTAGGTGCTATTTGTTCCGCTTTAGCGGGTTTTATCGGAATGCGGGTAGCTACCAAAGCCAATGTACGTACTACTCAGGCCGCCAGGACTTCCTTAAGTAAAGCGTTGGAAGTGGCCTTTGCCGGAGGTTCTGTAATGGGACTTGGTGTGGTAGGATTAGGCGTATTGGGGTTAAGCGGACTTTTTATGATCTACAGCGGTCAGGGTTGGGAATTGAATGAGATTTTAAATGTATTGTCTGGCTTCTCTTTAGGAGCTTCATCCATAGCGCTTTTTGCCCGTGTTGGAGGTGGTATTTATACGAAAGCTGCTGACGTAGGCGCGGATTTAGTAGGTAAAGTAGAAGCCGGAATTCCGGAAGATCACCCGCTTAATCCGGCTACGATTGCCGATAATGTTGGGGATAACGTTGGCGATGTTGCCGGTATGGGAGCTGACCTTTTTGAATCTTATGTGGGATCTATTATAGGAACCATGGTGCTGGGCGGCATTTTTGCTGCCAACCCGGCTTTTGCAGATTCCTTTGACGGCCTGGGAGCCGTATATCTGCCTTTGGCATTAGCAGCGGTAGGAATTGTAATGTCTATCATTGGAACGTTCTTTGTTCGTGTAAAAGACGGGGGTAATCCACAGACGGCATTGAATATCGGTGAGTTTGGTTCCGCAGGCTTAATGTTGGTAGCCTCTTACTTTCTCATTACAGGAATGCTTCCCGAATCCTGGGTGGATGGTGGAAAAGAATTTACATCTATGGGCGTGTTCTGGGCCACCATTGCCGGTTTGGTCGCCGGTTTGGCGGTAGGTAAGATCACGGAATACTATACCGGTACGGGGACCAAGCCTGTGAATTCCATAGTGCGCCAATCTGAAACCGGTTCAGCCACCAACATCATTGCCGGTTTAGGCGTGGGCATGATGTCTACCATGATCCCTATTATTTTAATTGCCGGGGCTATTTTGGTCTCACATCATTTCGCGGGTTTATATGGTATTGCCATTGCCGCTGTGGGTATGTTAGCCAACACAGGTATTCAATTGGCAGTAGATGCCTACGGACCTATCTCAGATAATGCCGGTGGAATTGCGGAAATGGCAGAGTTACCCGGTGAGGTTAGGGAGCGCACCGATAAATTAGATGCGGTAGGAAACACCACCGCAGCAATTGGGAAAGGTTTCGCCATAGCTTCTGCGGCCTTAACGGCTCTGGCCTTGTTTGCTGCTTATATGAAGACTGCCGGGGTAACTTCTATAGATGTGTCCCAGCCTAAGATCATGGCAGGACTGTTAGTAGGAGGGATGCTGCCTTTTGTTTTCTCTGCCTTGTCTATGAAAGCTGTGGGTCGCGCTGCAATGTCCATGATCGAGGAAGTAAGACGACAGTTCCGGGATATTCCTCAGTTAAAAGCTGCTTTGGAAATAATGCGCAAATATGATTCTGATCTGTCCAAGGCATCCAAAGCGGATATGGAGGTTTTTGAAGCTGCCGATGGCCTTGCTGAATATGAAAAATGCGTAGAGATTTCAACTACGGCATCCATTAAAGAAATGGTATTGCCGGGCTTGTTGGCCATTGCAGTACCTGTTGCTGTAGGTTTCCTGGGCGGCGCGAATATGCTGGGTGGTCTTTTAGCCGGCGTAACTACTGCAGGAGTATTGATGGCCATTTTCCAATCCAATGCGGGCGGGGCCTGGGATAATGCCAAAAAGACCATTGAGGGCGAAGGCCGTAAAGGCTCTGATGCCCATAAAGCTGCCGTTGTTGGTGATACCGTAGGAGATCCGTTTAAAGATACTTCCGGGCCCTCCCTTAACATTTTGTTGAAGTTGATGAGTGTAGTAGCTCTGGTAATAGCACCAAGTTTAGTAAGCATGGCGCAAAAGGATGAGGTGAGTATTGTAAAAGAGGATGGCACCACAGTGGCCATTACTGTAGATGGCATAAAGGAATCCAAGGAGGTAGAAAAGCAAATTCGCGTCGAAATGAGCAATACCGAAGATGGCAGTTTCAAAGCTGTAGTGACGACTTCTACAGAAGTAGCAGGGGAAATTACCGAGCAGGTAAAGGAATTTGTGGGGGCTACCAAAGAAGAGGTCACCGCAAAAGTGGAAGCCTACAAAAAGGAGATAGATATTGAATAGAGATAGCTAATTCAAATAGTTGCAGTTAAAAAAACCATGCCATAAGGTGTGGTTTTTTGTTTTTCGTTCATGATAGACCATTCCCAAAGACTATTGTAGCTTAAAATGAATTGGTATTGAAAAAGGAACGTTGACAGGGGTTCCCCTTTGTTTACCAGGTATCATTTTAGGCAATTTTTTTATGATCCTTGACGCCTCGTCTTTTAGTAATTTATGCGGTCCACGCATTTGAAGAGCGCCAATACTACCGTCTTTTTGGATGGTAAATTTTATATGCACCTTACCCTTAATGCCAAGGTCAATGGCAGCTTCCGGGTAGTTGAAGTTTTTTCGAATATGCTTTTGCATCATTTCTTGAAAGCAAGCATACTTGTCTGTGGCGTCTTCACAGCCTGGAAAAATGGGTTTTTCTTCTACGTTGACAAAAATAACTTCTTCATCAACAGGTGGCTCTTCAAAAGCTACACTTTCAAGAGGAGTAATTTCAGTGGTTTGGTCCACTTCTGGTATATAAATTATTGATTCTGGTTCATCCGAAATGTCGGGAAAGACTTCAATGATTGGAGGAGCTACTTTTGGTTTTGGAGGCTCAGGAGCTTTAATAAATGGAATCTCTTCGTCAGGAAGAAAATCGAGTTTGTCAAATTCAGCAACCTCCGGATCTGGGATTTCATTGAAGGTTTTCCATTCCAGTGCAATATAGGTCAGCGCTAAAACCAAACACAGTCCTAAAACAAAATACAGGCTTGATTTTTTTTCAATCCGTAGTTTTTCATTCTTTTTTACTTCCATGATTTCAATTTTTCAGTTCATATCCTGAAAGTATCTGATAATCATAGTTTTTGAAAGTAGGAATGAGGGAAGAGCATATCCGGGTGAGGGAAGTTTAGTTTTTAAACCACGGAAAACAAATAGTTCTTGTATCTAAATTCTAATAGCGTAGCGGTCTAATGTCTGAGTCAAAACAACCCATGTATCTCAGCATCAATACGGTGGATGACCTGCCCGAGATGCTCGGGTTCGTCCACAAAGTTGACCTTATCCACATTTACGATTAGTAATTTTCCTTTTTCATAGGTGTTTACCCAGGCTTCGTAGCGTTCATTCAGTCGGCTTAAATAATCAATGGAAATACTGCTTTCGTACTCCCTGCCGCGTTTGTGGATCTGCTCCACCAGGTTAGGGATGGAACTTCTGAGATAGATCAACAGGTCTGGGGGTTGCACCAGACTTTCCATGAGTTCAAACAAGCCGCGGTAATTCTCGAAATCCCTATTGGTCATTAATCCCATGGCGTGCAGGTTGGGAGCAAAGATGTGGGCATCTTCATAAATCGTACGATCCTGGATCACATTTTTTCCACTTTCTCTGATTTTGAGGATCTGTCGGTAGCGACTATTTAAAAAATAGATCTGCAGGTTAAAACTCCACCGCTCCATTTGGGTGTAGAAATCATCCAAGTAGGGGTTGTCTACCACATCTTCAAAGTGAGCATCCCATTTGTAATGTTTTGCCAGTAAAGTGGTTAAGGTGGTTTTTCCTGCTCCAATGTTTCCCGCTACGGCAATGTGCATGGCCTGGTATTCTTTAAGGTAGATTTGTAAAAAATGGAGTTTGCAATATACAACGAATAATGGGTTCACTGAAAAAAATGAAAGATTTACCCAGAGGACTTTCACAAAAATCTTAGGTTTTGAAATCCTGTTCAAATCGCTACCTTTGCGCCTTGATAATGAGGAAAGATTTGACTGATTGCAACCTCAGCAAAAATGCTAAAGCAGTTCACGCCAAAGCTATTCTGGCAGTTCCTTCCGGGGATTAATGAACTTCTTTAGCGACAATCATCAGATTTTTCATAAAAAAATAGATTTGAATGCCTTATTTGTTTACTTCGGAGTCGGTTAGTGAAGGACATCCGGATAAGATAGCTGATCAGATAAGTGATGCCCTGTTGGATAATTTCCTGGCTTTTGATCCCGATAGCAAAGTAGCCTGCGAAACTCTGGTCACTACGGGTCAGGTGGTATTGGCCGGGGAGGTCAAAAGCGGTACGTATTTGGATGTGCAAAACATTGCCCGCGAAGTGATCAACCGCATTGGATATACTAAAGGGGAATACCAGTTTAGTGGGGATTCCTGCGGGGTGATCTCTTTGATCCATGAACAATCCCAGGAGATTAATCAAGGGGTGGATAGGGGAGTTAAAGCAGAACAGGGGGCGGGCGATCAGGGCATGATGTTTGGCTATGCCACTACCGAAACGGAGAACTACATGCCCCTGGCCCTGGATATCGCTCATAAGATTCTGGAGACCCTGGCGGAGTTGCGAAAAGCGGGAGACGACATCCCTTATCTGCGACCGGATGCCAAGGCCCAGGTGACTATAGAATACTCTGACCAGAACCTTCCGCAACGTATTGATACCATTGTTGTTTCTACCCAGCATGACCCTTTTGATACAGACGAGGCAATGCAGGCCAAAATCCAGGAAGATATGGTACATATTGTTATGCCCCTGGTAAAAGCAAAATTGTCTGAGGAAATTCAATCCCTGTTCACCGATGACATTACCTACCATATTAATCCCACCGGAAAGTTTGTGATTGGCGGGCCTCATGGAGATACCGGCTTAACAGGACGGAAAATTATTGTGGACACTTATGGTGGAAAAGGAGCACATGGCGGCGGCGCCTTTAGCGGGAAGGACCCGAGTAAAGTGGATAGGAGCGCTGCCTATGCCGCAAGGCATGCTGCCAAGAACTTGGTAGCTGCCGGCCTGGCCAAAGAGATTCTGGTGCAGGTGAGTTACGCCATAGGAGTAGTAGAACCCACTTCCATTTATGTGGATACTTTTGGGACTTCCAAAGTAAATCTCACCGATGGGGAAATTGCACAAAAGGTGAAACAGCTCTTTGATTTTACACCGTTTGGTATCGAACAACGGCTACAGCTGCGTAACCCTATTTATGCCGAGACGGCAGCCTACGGACATTTTGGAAAAACACCCCGTAGGGTAAAAAAGGTGTTTGAATCACCCTATAATGGTAAAGTAGAAAAACAGGTAGAATTGTTTACCTGGGAAAAACTGGATAGGGTAGACGATGTGAAGCTAGCCTTTGGCCTTTAGATCTTTGGTACAGGCTGAACCAAATTCTTTGTAGTTTTAGCAACGTTAAAATGAAAAAAACTATGAAGTTATTCCGTGTAGTCCTGTTCTCCGTTTGTATTCTTGCCACATTTCAGGCCTGTAAAAAAACTGCTAAAAAGGAAGCGGTTGAAGCCAATTATGTGGCGCAAAACTACACCAAACAGGAAGTGGATATTGCCATGCGGGATGGGACGAAATTACATACCACGATCTACTCCCCAAAGGATACTTCAAAGGAATATCCAATCATCATGCAGCGTACGCCTTACAGCTCCCGTCCCTATGGAGCAGGGGAGTTTAGAAAACGAATTAGTCCTAATATCAATATGATGAAGGAGGGGTATATCGTGGTCTATCAAGATGTTAGAGGACGCTGGATGAGTGAGGGTCATTATGAAAATATGAGGGCCTACATTCCGAATAAGACTTCCAATGAGCAGGTGGACGAGAGTTCAGATACTTACGATACTATTGAATGGTTGGTTAATAATGTAGAAAATAACAATGGTAGAGTAGGGCTTTGGGGGATATCCTATCCCGGGTTTTATGCCACTTACGGCACTGTTGATCCACATCCTGCACTTAAAGCATCTTCTCCACAAGCTTGTATCGGCGACTTCTTTTTTGATGATTTTCACCACAATGGCGCTTATTTGCTGAGTTATTTTAGAGCTACTTCCCTTTTTGGGACACCTCGGCCCAACGGCGACCAACCGGTGGATACTGCCTGGTACACCTTCCCGGACATGGGAACAGAAGACCAATACCAGTTTTTCCTGGATGCCGGCCCTTTACAAAATCTGGACAACTTCTTTGAATATGAAACAGCGGATACCCCAAAAATGCGCCCTGAAGGTATGACTGATGATTTCTTTTGGAACGAACTTAAAGAGCACCCTAACTATGATGCGCTTTGGCAAAGCCGGGGATTGATCCAACATCTGGATAAGACTAAATCTCATGTAGCCACTATGATCGTGGGCGGCTGGTTTGATGCGGAAGATCTGTATGGTCCCCTGGAAACCTATAAAAACATTGAAAGACATAATGAGGGAGCCTACAATACTATCGTTTTTGGCCCTTGGGATCATGGTAGATGGGCAAGACGCAACGGGCGAAACTTAGTAGGGAACTACTATTTTGGGGATTCTATCTCCGAGTTCTACCAGGACAAAATAGAAACGAAGTTTTTCAACCACTTTTTAAAAGGTGCAGCAGATGGCAATACCGGATTACCGGAAGCCTTCATGTACGATTCCGGGCGAAAAGTATGGGAGGAGTTTGACGCGTGGCCACCACAGGGCATAGAAAAACAAACTCTTTACTTATCCCCGGACCAGCAACTGACCGTTGAAAAGGAAAAAGTAACCGGCATTCAATTCGTCAGTGATGTCAAAAAACCAGTACCCTATTCTGAAGATATCAAAACTGTATTTACCCCACGTAAATACATGACAGATGATCAACGCTTTGCGGCAAGGCGTTCGGACGTATTGGTATTTGAGACTCCGGTACTGGAAGAAGATTTGACCTTAGCAGGAGGTATTATGGCAAAACTAAAAGTGGCCACCACCGGAACCGCAGCGGATTGGATCGTGAAGGTGATTGATGTGCATCCGAACAACACAGAAACCAATGAAGAAATGCAAGACCATTTGAAGATGAGCAATTACCATCTCATGGTGCGTAGTGAAGTGATGCGAGGGAGGTTTAGAAATAGCTTTTCTAAACCAGAACCTTTTGTACCGAACAAAAAGACCAATATAGACATTAAGTTACAAGACGTGTTCCACACCTTTAAGAAGGGACATAAACTACAGGTTCAGGTACAAAGTACCTGGTTTCCCCTTATTGATTTGAATCCGCAAACCTATGTGGATAACATTTTTAAAGCAGAGGAATCGGATTTTCAAACGCAAACGCATACGGTGTTTACGGATTCGAGCCTGGAGTTTTCCGTGTTGAATTAAATTAACCGCTATTAGGAGGAGAAAGTCGTGGCCTACTGAGGCTGCAATGCAACAGATTTACCGGGATAAGCTCTGGGGAGACAATGGTGCTGAGTTTTATTCAGGAGTAGGCTCACATCATCCGGAATTAACCATTCCATACATCAAGGTCGTATCAACATTCCTGAAATCTTTTGCAACCCCCATAACAGTCTGTGATTTGGGATGTGGTGATTTTAATATCGGGAAGGAACTGGTGCCGTATACGAAGCGGTATGTAGCCGTTGATATTGTTCCCGAGTTAATCGCTTTTAATACCGGGAAATTCAAATATCCAAATTTGGAATTTCGTTGTTTGGATATTACCAGGGATGATTTACCTCCGGGGGATTGCGCAATTTTAAGGCACGTATTGCAACATCTTTCAAATGAAGAGGTTGAAAAAATTGTGAACAAGCTGTATGATTTTAAATATGTGCTACTAACGGAACATCTTCCCACAGGCGAGTTTCAACCTAATGAAGACATTATTTCCGGTCAGGGAATTCGGTTAAAAAAGAAAAGTGGCCTGGATCTGTTTGAAGCTCCATTTCATCTGAGAGTAAAAGAAAAAAAGCAATTATTGTCGCTCAAGACCTTGGTTCACAAAGGACGTATTGTAACCACTTTGTGGAGAATGTTTTGAATTACCGAAAACAAGCGGAAAACGGAGCCTTTTAGATTTCTCACTCCCCAAGTCATCAGGATCAGCCTGCCCACCTCCGGTGGTTCAAAATGATTACAGAGACTAACGGGTCATTTTAAATGAGTTCACCGAAGGTAGACGATTGAGAAATCCAGAAAATCCAATAAAACCCTATTGAATCACTAGGAATTTGTGAAATTTTTCAAAATGATTAGGATTTTAGAAAGTTCTACCTTTATATTTGTCGTAATAAGTTCAAACACGTATTGAATAGTTATCAAGAAAGGTGGAGGGAATAGACCCCGTGAAGCCTTAGCAACCCTTAGCTTGTGCTGATGTCTATCAGCATCTAAGAAGGTGCTACGTTCTACCGGTATTTCGTCGGAAGGATAACACATAGTGAATTCCCTTGATCTCACTTTCTTATAACTTTTTGATAATGTCGCCTTCATTGCGAGGTAGACTTCGTGTTTTTAAATCCGTTGTAGACCATAAAATTTAAAAAACATGAGCGATCAAAAATTTTCCCCAGCCACAAATGCCCTGCATGCGGGGCATGACGTAACAGTAAATGGCGGTACGAGAGCCGTACCGATATATCAAAGTACGTCTTACGTATTTAACAATGCGGATCACGCTGCCAACTTATTTTCATTACAGGAGTTCGGCAACATTTATACCCGGATCAACAATCCCACCAATGATATCCTGGAGCAACGACTTGCAGCCCTGGAAGGTGGAATAGCTTCGGTGGTTACGGCATCCGGTACTGCGGCATTGAATGCTGCGCTTCTGGTACTGCTAAAAGCCGGAGATCATATTGTAGCCTCTAACAGCCTTTACGGAGGGACATATAATCTCCTGGATGTTACGCTTCCCAGGCTCGGGATTACTACTACTTTTGTAGATCCCGATGATCCTGCAAACTTCGGAAAAGCCGTTCAGGAAAATACTCGTGCCATCTTTGTGGAATCCCTGGGGAATCCCAAGTTGGATGTATTGGACTTAAAAGCAATTTCCTCCGAAGCGAAAAAAGCAAAAATTCCATTCATTGTAGATAATACTGTGGCTACCCCTGCGCTGTTAAATCCGATAGAGCACGGTGCCAATATTGTTATTCATTCGCTTACGAAATATATAAATGGAAATGGAACGGCCTTAGGCGGTGCGGTCATTGATGCGGGTACTTTTGATTGGGCTAATGGGAAGTTTCCCGAGTTTACCGAACCGTCTCCCGGCTACCACGGTTTGGTATATCACGAGGCTTTGGGGCCTGCTGCATTCATTGCTAAAGTACGGATTGAAGGGTTACGGGATCATGGCGGGTGCCTGAGCCCGTTTAATGCTTTTCAAATTATCCAGGGCCTGGAAACCCTGGAAGTAAGAATGAAAAAGCATAGTGAGAATGCATTGGCCTTGGCAAAGTGGCTACAGGGTAGGGAAGAGGTGACCTGGGTAAATTATCCTGGTTTGCCCAATAGTAAATACAAAGCCTTGTCAGATGCCTACCTGCCGGACGGGCAAAGTAGCATTGTTACTTTTGGTGTTAAAGGAGGTTACGAATCCGCCAAAAAAATTGCGGACAACACCAAAATATTCTCTTTGTTGGCCAATATAGGGGATACAAAATCTTTGATCATTCATCCGGCGAGTACAACACATCAGCAATTGGATGATGCTTCCCAGGAGGCTACCGGGGTAACCAAAGACTTGATCCGCCTATCAGTAGGATTAGAAGACTTGACAGATTTACAGGCGGACCTGGAAGATGCTTTTTCCACCATAGATAAATCCGTTTTGGCCTAAGTTTTTGTCTTGTTGAGCGTAGCAGGAAGTAGAACAAAGTTCCAGGCTGCGCTCTAACGGACGTCACTAATACCATGTTGATGCTGCAAAAGATCCAAATACCGAAATATACCACCTTAAATGGAGTAGTCCAGGACATTCAATTATCCTATGAAGTTTTTGGATCGCCCTTGCATACTGCGCCAATTGTCCTGGTAAACCATGCGCTCACCGGAAATTCTAATGTAGCAGGAGAGAAGGGTTGGTGGACCGATTTGATTGGAGAGGGGAAATGTATTGATACCCGAAAGTATACCGTACTGGCTTTTAACATACCCGGGAATGGCTATGATGGTTTTGCCATTGATAACTACAAAGATTTTGTGGCTGGAGATATCGCCCGACTTTTTTTAATGGGTTTAGAAAAACTTCATATAGACCGACTTTATGCCATAATCGGTGGATCATTGGGTGGAGGGATAGCCTGGGAAATGGTAGCCTATAATCCCAATATTGCTCAACACCTTATCCCTGTGGCATCGGATTGGAAATCTACGGATTGGCTTATTGCCAACTGCCAGATACAGGAGCAGATTTTAAATAATTCCAGCCAACCTGTACATGACGCCCGCATGCATGCGATGCTATGTTATAGAACACCTGAATCGTTCAAAGAGCGTTTTAAGCGGAGTACCAATGAAGAATTACAGGTATTTAACGTAGAAAGCTGGTTGATGCACCATGGGAAGAAATTACGGGAGCGCTTCCAACTTTCGGCCTACAAGATGATGAACCAGTTGCTTAAGACCATTGACATCACACGAAATGGGGAAGAGGCGTTTGAACGCTTACAGCAGAGCACCCTAAAAATACATATCATAGGAGTAAATTCCGACCTGTTCTTTACCGCTACCGAGAATGTGGAAACCCACAAAAGATTGGCGCAATCCAGTAGCAATGTTACCTATGGAGAAGTGCAATCCCTGCATGGACATGACGCTTTCCTCATGGAATTTAAGCAGTTGGAGAATTTACTTCGGGATATTTTTCCAGGTGCAACCAAAGATAGCGGTTTAAAGATCTTAAAATTTGGGGGTAGATCACTAAGTAATGGCAAAGGTCTTGAGCGTGTTTTGCGTAGTATATCGAAGCGTGTTGAAGAAGGAGATAAAATAGCTGTGGTGTTATCTGCCAGGGAAAAGGCTACTGATGCTTTGGAAAATATGCTCGATAAAGCAGCTCAAGGGAAGAGCTATCAAGAGGATATCAGGGCATTTACGGTCTATCAAACCCAACAGTTTTCTACTGCTGACTTTTCTAACGAAATTGATCAGGTAACCAAAAAGCTGGAAGGCGTGGCATTAATCGGGGATTACAGTGCCAGGACCAAGGATGAGGTATTGGCGTACGGGGAACTGCTTTCCAGTAAATTGGTGGTACAGCTTTTACAAGAACGAGGGATCAATGCCCATTTTGTTGATGCCAGAGAACTCATAAAAACAGATGCCACCTTTGGCAATGCCAAAGTAGATGAGCACCTGTCGCAACAATTGGTGCTACAGCGATTTTCTGAACTACCGGCCGATGCTGTCCCTGTGATCACCGGATTCATTGCGTCCAACCATAAAGGTCAAACCACAACACTGGGTAGGAATGGGAGTAATTATACCGCTGCCTTGTTAGCTAATTTTTTGGATGCTGAAGCAATGTTGAATTACACCCATGTAGACGGTATTTTTACCGCAAACCCAGACTATGTTTCTGATGCGCAGATCATAGCCAATCTGTCCTACGCAGAGGCGAATGAACTGGCCAATTTTGGGGCAAAGGTACTGCATGCTAAAACGATCATTCCCTTACTTGAAAAGAATATCCCCCTCCGTATTCTCAACACATTTAACGAAAACTCTAAAGGTACTTTGATCAGTTCAAAAACCAATAAGGACGGGATCAAGTCGCTTTCGGTAATTGAAAATGTGGCGTTGATCAATTTGGAAGGCAGGGGACTTTTAGGCAAGGTAGGAATTGATGCCAGAATTTTTAATACCCTTGGAAGACATGATATCAATGTGGGAATCATTTCTCAAGGCTCTTCCGAGCGGGGTATCGGTTTGGTGGTGGATTCGGGTGATGCGGATGAAGCCAAAATAGCATTACACAACGAGTTTGCAAGGGATTTTTCAGAAAATGATGTCAATACCATCACTGTAAACAAAAACATAGTGGTTATCTCGGCTATTGGCCAGGATATGAGCACTTTTCACCATCCGTTTACAGCCTTGATCAAAAATGGCATTGTCCCGTTGCTTTTCAACAATACGCTATCCGGAAAGAATATCAGCCTCGTGGTGCAGCAGCAGGATGTAAAAAAGGCGCTGAACGTGATGCACGGCCAAATATTCGGAATAAACAAAAAAATACATCTTGCAGTATTCGGGCACGGTAATGTTGGGGGTACCTTAATTGACCAAATACTGAAGGGCCGAAACAAAATCGCCGCCAGAAAAGGGATGGATTTGATAATATTTGGGATCGCCAATTCCAAAAAACTCTTGTTAAACGACAATGGAATTACCGAGGATTGGCGACAGGAAATTGAGACCCATGGGAAACCCTATACATTACAGGAGATCATCCAATTTGCCAATCAGCATCATCTTGGAAATTTAATCGCTGTGGATAATACGGCGGATACCAACTTTGTCAATCATTACTTTGATTTGATTGCCGCCGGTTTTGATATGGTATCCTCCAACAAAATGGCGAATACATTGGATTTTGATTATTATCAATTGGTACGGGATACCCTTGAGAAGCACAACAAAAAATATTTGTATGAAACCAATGTTGGCGCGGGTCTCCCACTGATAGACACCATCAAATTGTTGCATTTGTCCGGCGAGAATATTACCAGGATAAAAGGGGTATTTTCCGGATCGCTGAGCTATATTTTTAATACATTTTCAGCGAGTCAACGGCCTTTTTCTCAGATTGTTTTGGAAGCCATGGAAAAAGGGTATACGGAACCGGATCCCAGAGAAGACCTTTCCGGAAATGACGTAGGTAGAAAACTATTGGTCCTGGCCCGGGAACTGGATTTGCAAAATGAATTTAAGGATATCGCTGTCGAGAATTTAGTGCCTGAGGAATTCACGAAAATTTCAAAAGAGGAATTTTTAACAAAATTGGAACAGTTAGACCCAAAATTTCATGCCCTAAAGCAGGCGTTACCCGCCCACCATGTGCTTCGGTATGTTGGAGATCTTCGTGGGGATTTACAAAAGGATAAGGGGATTTTGGAAGTGCGTTTGGAAGCAGTGCCCAAAAGCAGTGCGATGGGACAGGTGTCCGGGGCAGATTCCATAATTGAAATATATACGGAATCCTACGGCGACCGACCACTGGTGATCCAGGGCGCAGGTGCGGGCGCTTCGGTGACCGCCCGTGGGGTTTTTGGGGATATTTTACGGGTTGCGGAGAAACTTTAGCTTCGGCTACGCTCAGCTACCGTTAGATGAGCTGTTAAGAAGTACTGTCTCTGGTGGCTGAGCGTAGTCGAAGCCACCTCTTAATGAAAAGTATGAGAGGATATGTTTACATCTTAGAATGTTCAGACGGAAGTTATTATACCGGAAGTACTGTTGATTTAACCAAAAGATTTACGGAGCACGAAGAAGGTAAAGGCTCAAATCATACGAAGAAAAGACTGCCGGTCCGACTTGTCTATGTTGAAGAATTTCTTAGAATTGACACTGCATTTTATAGAGAAAAGCAAATTCAGGGATGGTCAAGAAGGAAAAAAAAGGCGCTTATAAAAGGCAAATTGGAAAGTTTACCGAATTTAGCGGAATGCAAAAATGAGACGCATTACAAATATTATAGAGAAGCAAATGATTAGTGGCTTTTATTATACTCAGCCACCTACTTGTTAACAATGAATAACCAAAAATTTGAAACCAAAGCCATTCGCAATCAATTGGAGCGTACGCAGTATTTGGAGCATTCCGTCCCGCTGTATTTGACCTCCAGCTATGTTTTTGAAGATGCTGAAGATATGCGGGCTTCCTTTGCCGAGGAGAAAGACCGCAATATCTACTCGCGGTATTCCAATCCGAACACCTCTGAATTTGTTGACAAGGTCTGCCAAATGGAAAGGGCCGAAGCTGGTTTTGCATTTGCCTCGGGCATGGCCGCGGTGTTTTCCACCTTTGCAGCACTTTTGGAAAGTGGGGATCATATACTTTCATCACGTAGTATTTTTGGGTCTACGCACAGTTTATTTACCAACTTTTTTCCAAAATGGAATATCGAAACCTCCTTTTTTGAAGTAGATGGACTGGATGAGATTGAAAACCATATTCAGGAAAATACCCGGTTGATCTATGTAGAGTCACCTACCAATCCCGGGGTAGATATTATTGATTTGGAAGTATTGGGAAACATTGCCAAAAGACATGGACTCCTTTTTATTGTTGATAATTGCTTTGCCTCACCCTATTTGCAACAACCGATACAGTTTGGAGCAGATCTGGTGATCCATTCCGGAACAAAGTTGATGGACGGACAGGGTAGGGTTTTGGCGGGTGTTACCGTAGGTAGCGCCGAATTGGTGGATAAAATCTATCGCTTCGCAAGAATAACAGGCCCGACATTATCGCCTTTTAATGCGTGGATATTGTCAAAAAGCCTGGAAACCCTTGCAATGCGAGTGGACCGGCATTGTGAAAATGCCTTGCAGCTCGCCCAATATTTGGAAAATCACCCTAAAGTAAACTGGGTGAAATATCCAATGTTACCCTCGCACCCCAACTATGAAATCGCCAAAAAACAAATGAAGGCAGGGGGAAGTGTGGTGGCTTTTGAGGTTAGGGGAGGACTGGAAGCCGGAAGGCGATTTTTTGATAGCGTTACACTATTAACACTATCTGCCAATTTGGGAGATACCCGTAGCATAGTGACCCATCCGGCATCCACTACGCACAGTAAGCTTTCCGAAGCGGAGCGGTTACAGGTGGGAATTACGGATGGCATGGTACGCGTTTCGGTAGGTTTAGAGCATATAGAGGACATCGTAGGGGATATCGCACAGGCGCTGGGATAGGCCATTTTTGGCTATCTTTAACAAATGCTTTCCAAGAAGACCAAATATGGCATAAAAGCCCTTACGTATTTAGCGGGCTTGCACGACCGGGAACCCGTTCAAATCGCTGAAATTGCCAAACATGAGAACATTTCCCAAAAGTTTTTGGAAAGTATTCTACTGACCCTGAGAAGAAATGGCTTTCTGGGTTCCAAAAAAGGAAAGGGCGGGGGCTATTACCTGATCAAGGAACCCCATGACATTCCAATGACCGCAATAATGCGGATTTTGGAAGGACCCATTGCCATGGTGCCTTGCGTGAGCCTTAATTTCTATGAAAAATGTGACGATTGCCCGGATGAGACTACCTGTCCCGTGCATAACCTCATGTTAAAAGTCAGGGACAGCGCTCTGAAGATCTATCGCAATACTACCTTGGCTGATCTTCTTTATAAAGACACATAAAGGTTTGTGAATCTTCCAAAGAAAACGCGGAAATTTTAAAAATCTACTAAAACTATAGGGTAGTAAGAAAATTATTGCAACTTTAACAAAATAGAGAAGATAAAATAGGTATGTTTGTTTAGTCTACTAAATCCATAGGGAATAATGCGATGAAAGCTGATATTGATTTAACCTATTACAACAAGCAGTTCCGGGGGATACCGCCGGAAGAAATTATCTACTGGGCATTGCAATTATCCGAACGGAGGATTGTAACCACCAGTTTTGGAAAATATTCTGCGGTTTTGCTGAATACCTTTCAGCAAACAGATCCTGAGATTGACGTGGTATGGTGCGATACCGGGTATAATCTTCCGGAAACCTATGAGCATGCAAGGTATTTGACTGATCGTTTCAGTCTTAAGTTGAATACCTATGTTCCCAGGGAAACCAAAGCCTATACCGAGCATCGTTTAGGTTTTCCTTCCGCCGACCAACCGGAACACGCTGAATTTTCGGATATCGTAAAACTAGAACCTTTTCGAAGAGCATTGGCTCAGCATCAACCTGATATTTGGTTCACAAACATACGTATTCGTCAGACGGAACTAAGGAGTTCAAAAGACATATTGAGCTTTAGTAAAGAAGGTATTTTGAAGGTAAGTCCCTTCTATTATTGGACGGATCAGGATCTGGATGAATATTTGGAAGCGCATGATCTTCCAAAAAACAGTACCTATTTTGATCCTGTTAAAGCCTTGGAGACCAGGGAGTGCGGTATTCATTTGCAGTAGCTCCAATTAAAAGGTTCTAGTGGGCATGCAAAGGTTTTACAAAGTTGTAGGTATAAGCAATAATTACCCTATTTATTCTATGGGAATTATAGAAAATATAACAATTAGATATACAAGGAATGCAAAGTTTTAGAACCGAGATAGAGAACCCAATTGTTGAAAAGGACATTGTTGAACTGGAACGAAAAATTCGTAAGTTCAAGGAAGGAACTATGGATGAAGAGAAATTCCGTAGCTTACGACTGGCCCGTGGGGTATATGGGCAGCGCCAACCGGGAGTACAAATGGTGCGGATAAAACTACCCTATGGGAAGGTAACCGCCAATCAACTGCGGCGCATTGCCGATGTATCGGATGAATATTCCACCGGACGTTTACACATTACCACCCGGCAGGATATTCAGATCCATTATGTGGATCTGGAACGGACCCCGGAACTTTGGGCACAACTAGAGAAGGATGAGGTTACGCTTCGGGAGGCCTGTGGCAATACCGTTCGCAATGTTACCGCTTCGGAAACCGCAGGGATTGACCCCAACGAACCTTTTGATGTTTCGCCCTATGCTCAGGCTGTTTTTGAATACTTTCTCCGAAATCCTGTTGGTCAGGAAATGGGAAGAAAATTTAAAGTTTCTTTTTCGGCTTCGGATGAGGATACCGGGCTTTCTTATATGCATGATCTTGGATTTATTGCCAGGATACATGAGGGTATACGTGGCTTTAAGGTGATGATTGGTGGTGGTTTAGGCTCCCAGCCAAGGCATGCGGATGTATTGCACGATTTTCTTCCCGCAGAAAAGATCATTCCTTTAATGGAGGGGGTCATCCGGGTGTTTGATCGCCATGGAGAAAGGAAAAGCCGGGCTAAGGCCAGGATAAAATTTTTGCTGAAGGATGTCGGCTTGGATGGATTCAAACAATTATTATCCGAAGAACAAAAGGCCATACCGGTTCAGGTGTATCCCATTGATTTTGAAAACTACCCGAAAATACGAGTTGCTCAAACGGATATCCCTGATGTGGATATTGAGGAGCAGGAAGCCTTTGAAAGATGGAAATCCACTAACCTGGTCGCTCAGAAGCAAGAGGACTTTGTAGCCATTGGCGTTAAAGTGCTGCTTGGTGATTTTTATACGGATAAGGCACGGCAGCTTGCGGAACTTGTAGAGCATTATGCAGCAGGGGAAATCCGCTTATCCCTTCGGCAAAATATCCTGATCCCGTATGTACGGAAAGCATTACTCCCTTTCTTCTACCGTGAGCTAAAAGCAATGGGTTTTGCAGAAGTAGGCTACAACAAGGCTTTGGATATTACCGCTTGTCCCGGAACTGATACCTGTAACCTGGGAATAGCCAGTAGTACCGGGATCGCAGCAGAACTGGAACGCGTTATTACAACGGAATATCCACAATACATACAGAATCCGGATGTAGTGATCAAAATCAGTGGTTGTATGAATGCCTGCGGCCAGCACACAATGGCGCATATTGGATTTCAGGGGATGAGTATCCGAACCAAAGATAAATTAGTTGCTCCGGCGCTCCAGGTATTGTTGGGCGGTGGAAACCACGGCAATGGAAAGGGAACCTTTGCAGATAAAGTGGTTAAGATTCCCAGTAAACGCGGTCCTGAAGCCCTACGACTCATTTTGGACGATTTTGAGGCCAACGGGAACGGAATAAAGTTTGAAGAATATTATACCCAAAAAGGGGAACGCTATTTCTATGATTTCTTAAAACACCTTTCTAATGTTGACAACTTAACTGCTGACGATTTTATTGATTGGGGAAACTCAGAGAAGTACAAGAAGGAGATTGGTATAGGCGAATGTGCGGGAGTGATTGTGGATCTGGTGGCCACCTTATTTTTTGAAAGTCAGGAAAAAATTGAAAAGGCCGGGGAAGCTTTAGAAGAAGCAAAATGGGCAGCGAGTATTTATTACTCCTATCAGGCCATGGTAAATGCGGCGAAGGCTCTGTTGACGTCAGAAAAGACCAAAACAAATACGCATGCCAGCATTATTCGAGACTTTGATGCCTTGTTCGTTGCAACGGGTAAATTGGAATTGGGGCAAAGTTTTAGTGAGACGGTACTTCAACTTAACCAAAATGCTCCGGATGAGGCCTTTGCCAAACGGTATTTAGGGGATGCCAAAAAGATATTACATCAGTTAGAAGCATATCGAAAACTAGAATTACAAGAGGCATGAATCAGGGAAAACTTACAGTAGTGGGGGCAGGCCCGGGAGATGTGGAATTGATCACTTTGAAGGGAATCAAAGCGTTAGAGACTGCAGATGTAGTGTTGTATGATGCTTTGGTAAATGCTCAACTTTTGGAATATGCTCCGTATGCCGAGCACATTTTTGTAGGCAAACGAAAAGGCTGCTACCACTTCCAACAGGAACAGATTAACGAGTTGATCGTTCAGAGAGGTCTTTTAGGGAGTCATGTGGTTCGGCTTAAGGGGGGAGACCCTTTTGTATTCGGCAGAGGAGCAGAAGAAATGGAATATGCTGCGCAATTTGGAATGGAAGTGGCCGTTGTACCGGGAATTTCTTCGGCTGTTGCAGTACCCGCATCCCAAAATATACCCGTCACTAAAAGGGGAGCCTCAGAAAGCTTTTGGGTAATTACCGGGACAACAAAAGAACATCAGATCTCTGCCGATGTAGCCCTGGCTGCCAAATCATCCGCTACTGTGGTGATTTTGATGGGAATGGGAAAATTAAGCAAGATTATGGCGCTATTTGCGCAAGAAGGAAAACAAGATACCCCGGTAGCCATTATCCAGGAGGGCACTACAGAAAATGAAAAAATAGGAATAGGTACGGTCACTTCTATTGAAGCTAAAGTAAGAGAACAACAGTTGTCTAACCCGGCAATAATTGTTGTGGGAGAGGTAGTGAAACATCGGGAACAGTTAAAAGTGTTACAACAAACAAAGCTATACGCCTGATGGAACGGAATAATTTGTATCCAATTTTTTTAAAAACATCACAATTGGACATACTTATTGTTGGTGGTGGGTATGTTGCGGAAGAAAAACTGCACTTTCTCACTAAATCTAGTCCTGACGCAAAAATTACAATGGTTTCACCCGTGTTCCGGGAAACTACCAAGGCCTTAGCCAAAGAATTCCATGTAAATATGATCGTTGACAAGTACAGTGCCAATTATTTGTACGGGAGACATATGGTCATAGCTACAACCGATAAGCCTGAAGTGAACTTACAGGTTTACCATGACTGTAGAAAGCTGAATACTTTAGTGAACGTTGCGGATAACCCTCCACTTTGTGATTTTTACATGGGGGGGATTGTTACCAAGGGTCATGTGAAAATTGCGATCTCCACCAATGGGAAGTCCCCGACAACGGCAAAACGGCTTAGACAGTTTTTTGAAGAGGTTATCCCGGATAGTATTACTACTATGGTAACCAATTTGAATGCCTATCGAAAAACAATACAAGGTGATTTTGAACAGAAGGTGGAGGAAATGAACAAAATCACGGAAAAACTAGTTGAAAAAGTATAAAAAACAAGGGTAAAGATGATCAAAACGGATATACTAATTATTGGAGCGGGACCTACAGGTTTGTTTACAGTATTTGAAGCGGGTTTGTTAAAGTTAAGGTGCCATTTGATAGATGCCTTACCACAACCCGGAGGGCAGTGTTCTGAAATCTATCCGAAAAAACCCATTTACGATATCCCGGCTTACCCTGAGATTCTGGCGGGCGACCTGGTGGATAAACTAATGGAACAAATACAACCTTTTGAACCGGGTTTTACACTGGGGGAACGGGCTGAAACCTTGGAAAAGCAGCAAGATGGCTCTTTTATTGTAACCACGAACAAAGGCAAACAACATCAGGCACCAGTGGTAGTAATTGCAGGGGGCCTGGGTTCTTTTGAACCCCGTAAACCTCAATTGGAACACATTTCACAATTTGAGGATAAGGGAGTGGTCTACATGATCAAAGATCCCGAAGTCTATCGGGATAAAAAGGTGGTCATTGCCGGAGGAGGAGATTCCGCTTTGGATTGGGCAATTTTCCTTTCAAGTGTGGCTGCTGAGGTTTCTCTCGTACACCGAAGAAATGAATTCCGTGGAGCATTGGATTCCGTGGAAAAGGCCAGGGAATTGGCACAAATAGGAAAGATTACCCTGTTTACTGAAGCAGAAGTTTCGGAATTGCATGGCAAGGAAAGGTTGGGGGCAGTGGTAATTCGTCCCAATGACAAGACGGTTACTCCCACCTATTTAGAGACGGATTATTTTATACCCCTGTTTGGATTGTCCCCTAAACTGGGCCCCATAGGAAATTGGGGATTAGAAATTGAAAAAAATGCGATTAAGGTGAACAATGCCAGGGATTATCAAACTAACATCCCGGGAGTATTTGCCATCGGCGACGTCAACACCTATGAGGGCAAACTAAAACTAATACTATCGGGCTTTCATGAAGCCGCAGTGATGTGCCAGTACGCATATCAAATTATTAATCCCAATAAACGCTACGTTATGAAATATACTACCGTTGGTGGAATACAGGGATTTGATGGTTCTAAAAAAGAAGCGAAGAAAGAAGTGGTTCAGGCAATCGCCTAGTTGCACTTTTTATCACCGAAAAAAACCTTTCATAATGTTTTGAAAGGTTTTTTTGTATTTCAGGCAATTGCGTTGTTTCTTTGTGATGCAGTTCATTAAAAAGTTATCAAGAAAGGTGGAGGGAATAGACCCTTGGAAACCTTAGCAACCCTCATTTTTTGAGAAGGTGCTACATTCTATCCCGATATGGGAAAAGATGACAAAAGCGAAATTTTCATTCGAATTTCCCTCCCTACAATTCTTGATTTTTATATGCGCCAATTTGGTGCTAAAAATTAAGGTATGTCACAAATTGAACAAATTTTAAAAGAACGGATATTGGTACTTGACGGCGCAATGGGGACCATGCTGCAACAGTATCAATTTTCAGAAGAAGATTTCCGGGGTTCCCGCTTTAAGGATTGGCCACAACCCTTAAAAGGGAATAACGACTTATTGTCCATAACACAGCCTAAGGCAATTGCTGAAGTGCACACTAAGTACTACGAGGCAGGTGCAGATATTGTTCAAACCAACACCTTTTCCGGAACGACGATTGCTATGGCGGATTATGGCATGGAGGAATTAGTATACGAAATGAACTATGAGTCAGCAAAAATTGCCAAAGCGGTAGCAGATCAGTTCACCTTAAAGAACCCTGAAAAACCACGTTTCGTTGCCGGGAGTATTGGGCCAACCAATAAAACCGCAAGTTTGTCCCCCGATGTAAATGATCCGGGTTTTCGGGCAATACGTTTTGAAGATTTACGAAAAGCCTACAAGGAGCAGGTTGAAGCGTTACTGGATGGTGGTTCAGACCTTCTTCTGGTAGAGACAATTTTTGATACGTTAAACGCTAAAGCTGCTCTTTTCGCTATAGAAGAGGTAAAGGAAGAGCGAAATATCGAAATACCCATAATGGTGAGCGGTACCATTACGGATGCTTCTGGAAGAACACTATCCGGTCAGACACCGGAAGCCTTTTTGATTTCTGTGGCGCATCTCCCCTTGTTATCGGTCGGATTTAATTGTGCCTTGGGGGCTAAACAACTCATGCCACACTTGGAAGCTATTGCCTCAAAAACCTCTTTTTTTATTTCGGCATATCCCAATGCAGGACTGCCCAATGCGTTTGGAGGATATGATGACACCCCAAAGCAGATGGCAGAACAGATCCGGGAATATTTGGAAAAAGGCCTTGTAAATATCGTTGGGGGTTGCTGTGGCACTACACCGGAACATATAAAGGCATTTGCCGATCTGGTACACAGTTATAAACCACGGTCGTTATTCGTGAATCGTAATTAGTTGTTGGAAAGAAGGAATGGATTATAAAGATTTAGATATCTGGATTCAGGCCAGGAAATTAGTAAAACAGGTGTATCTCACCACACAATCCTTTCCTAGGGAAGAACAGTTTGCACTGACTTCTCAGATAAGAAGATGTGCTATTTCAGTTTCCTCCAACATTGCGGAAGGTTGCGGAAGGCAAACTGCCAAAGAAACAATCCATTTTTTACATATATCAAGAGGGTCAGTTTATGAACTTGAGACCCAGTTGATTTTAGCACAAGACCTCGACTACGTTGATTCCAATATTGATGTTTTGTTGTCTGAAATAGAACGAGTTAAGAAACTGTTGAACGGATTCATAAATTATCATAAGAAATTATGAGCGATTTCAACGAACAACCCATAACGAACAACCAACAACGATTCCTACGCTTGTCCGGTTTAGAACCCCTCGTCATCACCCCTGAAAGCAATTTTATAAATGTTGGGGAGCGTACCAATGTTGCAGGTTCCAGGAGGTTTTTGCGTTTGATCAAAGAAGGGGAGTTCGAGGAAGCCCTTGAAATTGCAAGGCATCAGGTTGAAGGTGGTGCCCAGATCATTGATATCAACATGGATGATGGTCTCATTGACGGCAAGACGGCCATGGTGCGATTTTTGAATCTGGTGGTAGCCGAACCCGATATTGCCCGGGTCCCGATAATGATAGACAGCTCAAAATGGGAAATCATTGAAGCCGGGCTGCAAGTAGTACAGGGAAAATGCGTGGTGAATTCCATTAGTCTCAAAGAGGGTGAGGAAGAATTTATGCGTCAGGCAAGCCTGATCAGGCGTTATGGCGCTGCAGTAGTTGTGATGGCGTTTGATGAAGTGGGTCAAGCCGATACTTTGGAGCGACGCATTGAAATTGCGGCACGTTCCTACCAAATTCTGGTGGATACCGTAAAATTTCCGCCAGAGGATATCATTTTTGATCTTAATATTTTTCCGGTAGCCACCGGAATGGAGGAACACAAACGCAATGCCCTTGATTTTATTGAAGGGACAAGGTGGGTACGGGAAAACCTACCCCATTGCAGCGTTAGTGGAGGGGTAAGCAATGTTTCCTTTTCTTTCCGAGGGAATACCGCAGTACGCGAAGCGATGCATTCTGTTTTTTTATATCATGCGATCAAGGCTGGGATGAATATGGGCATTGTGAATCCTGCTTTGCTGGAGGTTTATGATGATATCCCGAAAGACCTGCTGGAGCATGTAGAAGATGTTATTCTGGACAGGCGTGAAGACGCTACCGAACGACTGTTGGAATTTGCAGAAACCGTTCAGGGCAAAGTCAAGGAAACCAAGGTAGATCTTTCCTGGCGTCGCTTGCCTTTGCAGGAACGTATTACACGGGCCCTGGTAAAGGGCATTGATCAATTTATAGTGGATGATGTTGAAGAGGCCAGGCAAAGTGTTGCCAGACCCCTGGAAGTGATAGAAGGGCACCTGATGGCTGGGATGAACGTAGTAGGGGATCTTTTTGGAAGCGGAAAGATGTTTCTTCCTCAAGTGGTGAAGTCAGCCCGTGTTATGAAAAAAGCAGTGGCTTATTTAGAACCCTTTATTGAGGAAGAAAAGAAAAATAATGCAGAAGGATCGGTAGGTCAGGCGGCAGGAAAAATTTTAATGGCTACAGTAAAAGGAGATGTCCACGATATTGGAAAAAATATAGTGAGCGTAGTACTGGGGTGCAACAATTACGAAATTGTGGATATGGGGGTGATGGTGCCCCCGGAAAAGATTATTCAAAAAGCGATTGAAGAACGAGTGGATATTATCGGCTTAAGCGGATTGATAACACCATCCCTTGATGAAATGGTTTTTTTAGCAAAGGAAATGGAACGGCAACATTTTCAACTCCCTTTGTTAATTGGGGGCGCCACTACCAGCAAGGCACATACTGCTGTAAAAATAGATCCCGAATACAGCAACACTGTGGTGCATGTTAACGATGCCTCAAGAGCGGTCACTGTAGTGGGCGATTTATTGCAAAAGGATACGGCTGCACCTTACAAAGCGGGGATCAAATCAGATTATGAGAGTTTTCGGGAAAAGTTCCTGGCCCGAACAAAACAAAAGGAATATCTGGGGTTGAACGAAGCGAGGGCAAACAAGCTAAAGATCGATTTTCAGCAGCAGGACATTAAAACACCAAATACCTTAGGCGTTGAGGTTTGGGAGCAATTTGACCTTCGGCAGTTGGAAAACTATATCGATTGGACTCCCTTTTTTCGTTCCTGGGATCTTCATGGCAAATACCCGGATATTTTAAAAGATAAAACAGTAGGAGAGCAGGCTTCTGAACTCTTTGAAGATGCCCGGAAAATGCTTCAAGAGATATTGGACAACAAGCTGTTAACCGGAAAGGCCATTTTTGGTATTTTTCCTGCAAATCAAGTAAATGAAGACGACATAGTAGTACTTGGACCGGGCGATACTACCTATACGTTCCGAACGCTTCGGCAACAATCCAAGAAAAGGGAAGGGGTACCTAATATAGCACTGGCCGATTTTATTGCACCAGAACGATCCGGAATTCAGGATTATATGGGTTGTTTTTGCGTCTCTGCCGGTTTTGGAACTAAGGAACTCGCCGAAGAATTTGAAAAAGACAATGACGATTACAGTGCTATAATGATCAAGGCTTTAGCAGATCGCCTGGCAGAAGCTTTTGCAGAGTACCTGCACCGGGAAGTACGAACAAAGTATTGGGGGTATGCCGCTGAGGAAAGCCTGGATAATCAAGCTTTAATAGATGAAAAATATCGTGGGATCCGACCAGCGCCCGGATATCCCGCATGTCCGGATCACCTGGAAAAATTGACCATTTGGGAGATTCTTGGAGTTGCCGAAAAAATTGGAGTGGAACTTACCGAGAGCCTTGCCATGTGGCCCGCTGCCAGTGTAAGTGGGTACTATTTTGGCCACCCAAGGGCCAAGTATTTTGGATTAGGGAAAATTAAAGAAGATCAGGTCCAGGACTTTGCGGAACGAAAAGGGATGGCGCTGGAGGAGGCACGGAAGTGGCTTGCACCGAATTTAGTGGACGGTTGATAGGGAATTGTGGATAGCAATACAAAATGGAGTATAAAGATTTAGATGTTTGGAAGGAATCCCGGGAGTTGGTTCAGATGATCTATAATCTGTCTAAATCCTTTCCTAAGGAGGAAGTATTTGGATTAAGTCATCAAATACGAAGAAGTAGTATCTCCGTTCCTTCAAATATTGCCGAAGGTTGTGGAAGAAGGACGTCAGCTAGTACATTACAATTTCTATACACAGCAAGAGGTTCTTTATATGAGTTGGAAACGCAATTGATTTTAGCATCCGATCAGGGATATTTAGGAAGTGAAGTATATGAAAAAACACTTGAACAAATCGTGTCTTGTAAGAAATTGCTAAATGGTTTTATAAACTACTTCGCTACCAAATGACCTTTTCCATCAACCAAAAACCATCAACGATTAACCTATAGAATGAAAGTAACTGAACACATAGAAAAAGCTAAGGGAGAGCCCCTTTTTAGTTTTGAAATCATTCCACCGGTAAAAGGCAGAAGTATCCAGGAATTGTATGATAATATTGGTCCGTTGATGGAGTTCAACCCCCCGTTTATTGACGTAACCACCTCACGAGAGGAATATGTTTACATTGATAGAGATGGTCTTTTGGACAAGAAGCTTACCCGCATGCGTCCGGGAACTTTGGGCATCTGTGCCTCTATTAAGCATAAATATGATGTGGATACCGTTCCTCATGTGCTTTGTGGGGGATTTACCAAAGAAGAAACCGAATACCTGCTGGTAGACTGTCATTATCTGGGGATAGACAATGTTATGGCGTTAAGAGGAGATGCTATGAAAGAGGAAAAATACTTTGCCCCTACCAACGGCGGACACCAATTTGCCTCGGATCTGGTACAACAAATTCAACAATTGAACTGTGGAAACTATTTGCACGAGGTAATTGAAACAGACAATTGTTCGGATTTTTGCATTGGCGTGGCGGGCTACCCGGAAAAACACATGGAAGCCCCCTCCTTGAAATCGGATTTAAAGCGGCTAAAAGAGAAGATCGATTTAGGGGCAGACTATGTGGTGACCCAGATGTTTTTTGACAATAAAAAGTTTTTCGATTTTGTAGACGCCGCCAGAAAGATGGGGATAAACGTGCCTATCATTCCGGGAATAAAGCCTATTGCCGTAAAGCGGCATTTGCAATTGCTGCCGCAAGTATTTCGGGTGGATATTCCTGAAGAACTAATAGAAGCCGTGGAAGAATGCAAAGACAATAAGGCTGTACGACAGGTAGGGATTGAATGGTGTATCCAACAGTCTCAGGAACTAAAGGCGGCCGGAGTTCCGGTACTTCACTACTATTCCATGGGAAAATCGGATAATATCAAGGCCATCGCCAGGGAGGTTTTTTAATTTCCTACTTTTACCCTCCGTGAAGCGCCTACTATTCCCTTTCTTCTTTTGTTTGGCTACACTTTGCTTTCCCCAGGGCAAAAGAAGTACAGCAAAGTATGTGTTGGACCTTAGCCAGTTTTACGGCTCTGTATTATTACACAACCCCGATATCTCCCATCTTATCACAGCACACCCCGGAGGAGTTATTTTGGGAATCAATCGGAAAACCTATGGTGCCCGGGAATGGGAAAGTGTGTTCGGTTATCCGGACACCGGGTTTACTTTTGTATATCAAAATATGAATAATCCTGTCCTGGGAGAGCACTATGGCCTTTATGCCCACTACAATTTTTATTTTTTCAAACGGAATCTTCAGTTTCGCATAGCACAGGGAATAGCCTTTAATACTAACCCTTATGACAGGGAAACCAATTTTAGAAACTCGGCTTATGGATCTCATTTGCTAAGTTCTACAGTGGCGATGATCAACTATCATAGGGAGAATTTGATAGGTGGCCTGGGACTAAAGGCGGGGATTTCGCTGATCCATTATTCCAATGCCAATTTTAAGGCACCTAATACGTCTACTAACACCTTGGCCTTCAATTTGGGTGTTTCTTACGATTTGAATCGGAATCAGGAATTTGAGTATATAAAATCAAAAAAAGAGAAGGAGTATGCTGAACCTGTGGCCTACAACTTTGTTGTACGTGGAGGAATTAATGAAAGCGATGTGGTTAACTCCGGTCGTTTCGGATTTTTTATCTTATCCGCTTATGCAGATAAGCGGCTTGGAAGGATAAGTGCTATTCAAGCAGGTACGGATGTGTTCTTTTCGTATTTTCTGAAAGAACTTATCCGATTTCAAAGCAACTCTTTTCCCGAAATGAACGTTGCTCCGGACACGGATTTCAAACGTGTTGGGATCTTTGTAGGCCACGAACTATTCATTAATAAGTTAAGCGTGATAACACAATTGGGCTACTATGTGTACTATCCTTTTGATTTTGAAGGCAGGGTTTACAACCGTATTGGCTTGAAACGCTATTTTGGGGATAGATTTTTTGGGAGTGTTACCTTAAAATCACATGGAGCGGCAGCTGAAGCGGTAGAGTTTGGTATGGGAATTAGATTATAAGATCAGGATGTTAGCAACTAAAAGGGGTATAACAAAGAGAATTATTATTACGAGTGTAGTAGTTGGGAAATCTCTTCTGTTGCTACTTTTGCTAAGCTCTTGCAACTCCGAAAATGCGCCGGATTGTTTTCAGAATGCCGGAGATTTGGTTAGAACTCAGGTGAATGTCCCCGCTTTTTCCAGTATTACCGTCTTTGAGCGGCTGAATTTGGTGTTAATTCAAGGAGATACGCAAAAGGTAGAGATCGAATCCGGGGAGCTGCTACTCAATGAAATATCCGCTGCGGTGGAAGGGGACCGATTGCTGCTTAGAAATGAAAATGGATGCAATTTATTTCGGGAATACGGTTTATCTACAGTGTATGTGACAACACCAAATATTAACGAAATACGTAGCAGTACGGGCTTATTGATCTCCAGTGAGGGAGTGTTGAACTATCCGGATATACGTCTGGTTTCCGAGAGTTTTAGTGACGATACATCAGAGACCACTTCGGGGAGTTTTGACCTGCAACTTGCGGCTGAAAACGTACAGCTTTTGGCAAATGGTATTGCCTATTTTAGGTTGCGAGGTACCGCAGAAAACCTCAATGTGTTTATAGCAGCCGGGGACTCCCGTGTTGAGGCAAAAGGACTTTCGTCAACCTCAGTCACCGTGAATCATAGAGGGACTAATGATATATTGGTGAATCCGCAGCAGCGCATTTCCGGGATAATTCGGGGCTATGGGGATGTAATCAGTGTAAATCGACCAGAGGAGATTACTGTGGAAGAAACCTTTGAAGGGCGATTAATCTTTCGGGACTGATGCGCTTTTACGAGTACATTAAATCGCTTTTCAATACTCGGAGAAAACCTGTTCCCCCAGACAGGCTACATGGATGGCAAAGGGCAGATGTACAATACCACAATCTTATAACTGAACATAGGGTTCCGGGTATGGCCGTTACTATTCTTGAAAAAGGAAAGGTACTGTTACATAAAGGATATGGATATGCCGATCTTGAAAATAAAACTGCAATACACCCCGGACGCACGGTTTTTAGAACTGCAAGTATTTCCAAATGTATCACGGCTATGGCTTTGGGAAAAATGATGGAGGAGGGCATTGTGGATTTGGACGCTTCTTTTTATCAATACGTGCCGAACTATCCCAGGAAGAAACATGACTTTACACTCCGGCAATTAGCAGGACATACAGCAGGTATCCGGGGGTATCGGGGTAAGGAATATGCACTTAATCAAAACTATTCCATAAAAGACAGTATACAGGTTTTTAAGAACGATCCTTTGCTTTTTAAACCTGGAAAAGGATACCTGTATAACAGTTTTGATTTTGTACTGTTGTCTTTGGCCATGCAAGAGGCCTGTGGAAAGCCTTTTGAAGAATATGTGCAGCAGAAAGTGTTGCTTCCTTTGGAGATGGAAAACACCTTTCCCCCAACAGAAAAGAAATGGACATTACGAGTCAGGGGCGAAACCGTGACGGCGCAATACTATACCAAAAGCCAAAGGGATTTTAAGAAAGCCATACCGGTGAATAATTTCTACAAACTGGCGGGTGGCGGGTATTTATCTACCAGTGAGGACATCGCCAAAATGGGACAGGCCATACTCCAGGGACAACTACTTGCTCCGGAAACCTATACGCAATTGCTTACTTCCCAACAAGTCCATGGAAAACCTACCTATTACGGCCTGGGTTTTCAGACAAGCCAGGATAATCAGGGCCGTTCATTTGTAGGCCATGTAGGGAATAGTGTGGGAGCGTATACTAATTTCTTGGTGTACCCTGAACAGCAAATAGTGGTTTCCATACTGATCAATTGTACCGGTCCCAAGGTGCAAATGGATCTAGATGAAGTTTTGAATGGGATTTTACGACCAGGAAGCTAGTTACTCGGGGCTTTGTTTTTGCTTACTTTTTTAATTTTACTGAACTTTAGCTATAAAGTTTCAGTAGTGTGCCTATCTAGATACTATTTGATTTTTGGTTTTCTTTTAATTTCCCTACCGCTTCTGGGGCAGGAGGCCGTTGTATTGCCTTCTTCGGAAGAATCCGGGGAGCAATCTCACGAAGACTTGTCCCTTTCCGAATGGAAGCGGTTTAAAAGCTTTGAAAAGAAATTAGCATTAACACAGCTCTCCCCACCCCATCAGGAAGATCAGTTACTGGCGTATACCCGGGATTCGCTACAAATACTAGGTGTAAAGTTGATGGCAGTAAAGCTTTTGGAAGAAAAAAAACTATTGGACCGGGATATCCTTGAAAACGCGGAGTATTATGTTGCGCTATTGGAAGCGTTTCGCAAAAGTGGTATTTCGCAAACGGAATATCTTTTTTTGGAAGAAAAAATGGCGTTTCTGAATCAGGGAGTCCTGGAGAAAAAACTACAACTGGGGAGATGGTTAATTATTGCGCTAAGTATTCTCTGTGGTATGTTGGTACTCCTGGTGTTTCGGTTAAGATCCAGACGAAAAAGTACTGCTTTGCCTGAACTTAGCAAACAGGAAGCTACGGTGCGAAATCTTATTTTGCAGGGGAAAACCAACAAAGAAATTGCCAACGAGCTTTTCATCAGCCTTAGTACGGTAAAGACCCATATCACTAACCTCTACGGAAAGCTCAACATTACCAGTCGGCAAGAACTTTTGCAAAAACATACCGGTACTAGTACCTAATTCATACTGCTTTGTTATCACATCACTATCAGTTTAATAAGTTCTTTGTTTAAAGCTTTTTAAGCTATGACAAAGCGTTTTGATACATGGAACACCATTATGGGGTGGGGGGTATTTAGTATTGCATTGTTTACCTATTACTCCACCATTGCGCCGACAGTAAGTTTTTGGGACTCCGGAGAATACATAGCCACCTCTGCCAAATTAGAGGTGGCCCACCCTCCCGGGGCACCTTTGTTTCAGCTAATTGGAGCATGTTTTGCCCTTTTGGCTTCGGAGAAAACTCAAATCGCCAAAATGGTCAATCTGGTATCAGTAATAGCAAGTTCTTTTACCATCCTTTTGTTGTACTGGACATTGGTGCGGATATTGCGAAAATTGGCCAACAATCAAATTGAAGAAAGCACATCCAAAATGGTGGCTGTTTTGGGTAGTGCATGGGTAGGTGCCCTGGCCTTTACATTTTCCGATAGTTTTTGGTTCAATGCCGTTGAGACAGAAGTGTATGCTTTGGCTAGTTGTATTATGGCCTTGCTACTGTGGTTGGGTCTTAAATGGACGGATGATCTTCAAAACTCCAACAAACGTAAGTTGCTTCTGCTTATCGCCTTTATAATAGGGCTCACATTTGGGATCCAATTCATGGGGTTTTTGGCGATTCCATCTATAGTACTGCTGTATTTCTTTAACAAGTATCCGGTAGTTACTGTGAAGCACTTTATTCTGTTCAATCTCGTTGGAATTGGCTTGTTGGTACTGGTCTTTCAATTTTCCCTGACCTATGTTTTGAAACTTTTTGGATGGGGAGAGCTCTTTTTCGTGAATACCATAGGAATGCCTTTTAATTCCGGGACGGTGGTAATCGGAATGGTCTTTCTTATTGTTTTTAGTCTTTCCGTTTGGTATACGCAAAAAAAAAGCTTGTACAGGCTGAATACCCTTTTTTTATGTGGTGTTTTTCTGTTTTTAGGATTTTCCAGCTGGCTTATGCTTCCGATCAGGGCCAATGCTCATGTTACTATCAATGAAAACGATCCTTCGGATGCCCGTACACTTTTGGCTTACTATAATCGGGAGCAGTACCCAAAACTGAGTCCTTTTTATGGGGCATACTATTCAGATAGGTTTGCCCCCTCCGGAGGCAAGAAGGATGAAAATCCAAAATATGAGCAGGACAAGAAACTCAAAAAATACAAAATTGTAAATGCGTATAAGGATGCCCTGGAAAAACCCAATCCGGACCATACCGGGTGGTTGCCGCGAATGTGGAACTATGAAGATGCCGAAAACTATATGCGTTATTTTGGACTGCTCGACTTTACGATCAGACCGGAATATTCAGGAAATCGGGAATTGCGGGACGAAATTGCAAAGTTCCGAAGAGCATTGGTCCAACAAGAAATAGATACGGAGCAATATATCCGGTTTCTGGAAGGCTTGGGGGAGTATATTGTAGTGGAGCCTCCTTCATTTTGGGAAAATCTTCGGTATTTGTTCCACTATCAATGGGGATATATGTACTGGCGGTATTTTATGTGGAATTTTACAGGGCGGCAGGATGATGTTCAGGGACATTACGATACCCATGGGAATTGGTTGAGTGGAATAGGATTTCTGGACAGTCTTCGTCTGGGGAGCCAGGAAAACCTGCCAGCGGAGGTGCTACAGAATAAAGGGCGTAATACTTACTTTTTCTTGCCCTTGCTCTTTGGTATTCTGGGTTTTGTGTTTTTAGCCGTACAAAAACCAAAGCTTTTTTGGGTACTTTTTGTGTTCTTCATGCTTACCGGATTAGGCATTCAGTTTTATACCAATCCCAGTATTTTTCAACCCAGGGAACGAGACTATGCATTGGTAGGATCCTTTTACGTTTTTTCTATTTGGATTGGGTTGGGAGTGTATGCACTGATCCGGTATGTAAAACACTTTTTACCCTTCAGGCTTACCTCAATAGCGGTTATACTGGGTAGCCTACTTATGGTACCGCTCCTGATGGCTTCCCAAAACTGGGACGATCATGATCGTTCCGGTCAATTTACCGCCCTTGCCTCTGCCAAAGCCTATCTGGATTCCACCCAAAAGGGCGCCGGAGCTATTTTATTCACCATTGGAGATAACGATAATTTTCCCCTTTGGTACGTACAGGAAATCGAGGAATACAGAACAGACGTCCGGGTCATTGTGACCGGATATTTTGCTACAGACTGGTATATTGATCAGACGAAGCGGCAATCCTATGAAAGTGAGCCAATCCCTTCACAATTGGAGCATGACCAATACAAATATGGAACAAGAGACGTAGTGTATTATCAAAAGAGAACCGACAAGCGTTGGTACATAAAGGATTTTATGGATTGGGTGGCCAGTGAGGACCCCAAGACAAAACTAAAGCATGTATTTGATCTCCGGGGTCAGGATGCCAGTAACTATCCAGAAAGCGTTCGGAATACAAATTATTATCCCACCCACAAAATCCGTATCCCTGTGAACAAAGAAAACGTAGTGCAAAGTGGATTGGTACATGAAAGAGATACCGCTATGATCCTGGACCATATTGATATTGACCTTCCACAAACATATTTAACCAAAAACAGGCTGATGATGTTAGATATAATTGCGAATAATGATTGGGAAAGGCCTATCTATTTTTCAGGAGGAAGTTTTGATGACGCCGAATACATTTGGATGAAAGACTATTTGCAATTAGACGGTTTGGCCTACAAATTGGTTCCCATTAAGACCAAAAATGAAAATCCATTGGATATGGGAAGAATTGATACGGATGTAATGTATGATATCGTAAAAAAATGGGACTGGGGAAATGCGGGTCGGGAAGATATGTATCACGATCCTCAAACCAGAAGACAGTTTGGAGTCACTTTTAGACTTGTGCTGGCACGGTTGGTAGAGGCATTAATTGATGAACATAAAACAGTACAGGCGAAAGAGGTGTTGGAATTGGCCATGCAAAACATCCCTTTTAAACACTACGGGTATTACGCTTTTCTTGAGCCTTTTCTTGAAGCGTATTTTAAGGTTGGCGAAAGGGACAAAGCCTTAGAGCTGTATCAGCATTTAATAACGGTATATCAGGAACGATTGCTTTACTATTCCGAGTCGCCATTGGATCAGCAATACCTAAACAGTGATGCCATAATTACTGACCTGGAAGCCTATAGTAGGAATGTAGGGATATTTTCCAGCTTTTCTTCGGAAGAGCAATCGAAAACTGAAATGGATGTATTTACTTCTTTCGTGCTTAAGTTTCCCCATCTCATTGCTTCGGAAGCACAGACGATGTCGTCAACTCCGTAAACAAGCTCTCCAGGTTTTTGTTCTTTCGGCTTAGCTGCAATGTTTTAAGCGTATTGTCATGGGCAAAATCAAAAACAACAGGGCGCATATCTTTCGCAGTATTAAAAGTAATTTCATAGACAAAGCCACCGCTGTTTTTTACATGGGATACATGAGGTAACTGTTGCAACAACACTTCTTCCACCCTGTAGTCAAATTCTACTTCTATAATCTGTTCTTTGGCCTCTCGCAGGTCCTCCAATTTCTTGTCAGCTACAATCTCTCCTTTATTAATAATGATCACCCGGTCGCATACGGCTTCTACCTCCTTCATAATGTGTGTGGACAGTAAAATGGTCTTTTCTTTACCTATTTCACGGATAAGTTTCCGGATTTCAATCAACTGGTTGGGGTCCAAGCCTGTAGTAGGTTCATCTAGAATTAAAACATCCGGCTCATGTAAGAGCGCTGCGGCCAGCCCCACACGTTGGCGATATCCTTTGGAAAGGGCTCCTATCTTTTTCCGGGCTTCGGGCGTTAACCCTGTTTGTTCAATTACCTGGGCAATGCGGGATTTGGGAACCTTGTAGGCCCGGGCGTTAAATATCAGGTATTCCCTTACATACATTTCCAGATACAAGGGGTTGTTTTCCGGCAAATATCCAATGCTCCGTTGTACCTCTTTTTGTTGGTTCAGTACATCAAACCCATTAACCCTGGCTTTCCCGGATTCTGGTCTATAGTACGTCGTTAAAATGCGCATCATGGTAGATTTACCGGCACCATTAGGTCCCAGAAAACCGACGATTTCCCCTTTTTCTATGGAAAAGGAAACCCCACTTAGCGCTTTCTGCCGGCCAAAGGATTTGGTAATATCGCTTACTGTGATGGACATTTCTATGGATTTGGCTTCAAAAATAGAGATTTCTCCCGCTCCCGATAGCCATCCAGAGAACGAGAAATTCCATATTCGAAATAAATAGGGGAAAACAGAAGAAAATTTTTGGGAAACCCCTTGATTTTTCTAAAAATCAAAAAAACTCTTTCATTCGCTTTGAATTCTCGAAGGAATACGTAATCTTAGCCTTGAATTTAGTGATAATGAGAAATACATATTTCTGGAACGGTTTTTATTTCTACTTCTTTTTTCAAAGAGGCAAGGGACTGTTCTAGTATATGATAACGATACAAAACCTAAAGTCCCGATGTGCATTCGGGGCTTTTTTTTTGAATTAAATCCAAATGTGCAAATGCAGATTTGATTGTTGAATACAACCCTAAATCAAGTTGTAGGGTCTCAATAGTGAAAATTGAAATTGAAAGTTGCCATACAGGGAATACAAGGAAGCAATCACCACCAGGTGGCCCGGGAGTTTTTTGAAAAGAGCATTGACCTGGTAGAATGCCTTTCCTTTGACCGGATGATAGACCATCTTCTGGAGGGTACTGCGGATAAGGGAGTGATGGCCATTGAGAACTCTATAGCCGGTTCCATTATTCCCAATTACAATTTAGTGAGCCGTAATAAACTGCATATTATTGGTGAGCACTATCTGAATATTCACCATAATCTAATGGTGTTAAAGGGGCAAAAACTTACGGATATCAAAGAAGTACGGACGCATCCCATGGCGCTGTTGCAGTGTATGGAGTATTTAAAACAATTTCCGCACCTAAAATTGGTAGAAGATGTAGATACTGCCGAAACGGCCCGACACATTCAACAGGATCGTTTGCAACACGTTGCCGCTATAGCACCCAGGGCAGCTGCGGAACTGTATGATCTGGATATTGTAGCTGCGGAAATACAAACCATTAAAAACAATGCTACCCGCTTTATCATCATAAAAAAACAAAACAAAGTGCTGCCTAAGGAGGAGATAAACAAAGCTTCGCTTCGTTTTATAACCGATCATAAACGGGGAAGCCTGGCTACCGTTTTAAATGTGATGAGCGATTGCAACTTAAACCTTACTAAAATCCAGTCCTTACCGGTTATAGAGACCCCCTGGAAGTACGCATTTTTTGTAGATGTGACCTTTGACCAATACAACCATTTTAACAAAGCAAAATCCCTGTTAGAAATTATGTCTGAAGACTTTACCATTCTGGGAGAATATAAAAATGCCCTCCTACCATGACAGTTGCAGATAGGTTACATACCGTTCAGGAATACTACTTTTCTAAAAAGCTAAGGGAGGTTAAGGCTTTGATTGCAGGGGGGCGTCCTATAATAAATATGGGAATAGGTAGTCCGGACCTTCCGCCACCGTCTACTGCCGTGGAAGGACTTACCGAGGTCCTGTATAAGGATGGTGCGCATCAGTACCAAAGTTATCAGGGGCTGCCGGAGCTCCGTATGGCAATGGCAAATTTTTATAAAGACCGTTTTGACGTACAGGTGGATCCGCAAAATGAACTTCTGCCATTGATCGGCTCCAAAGAAGGGATCATGCATATCAGTTTGGCCTTTTTAAACGTAGGTGATGTGGCTTTGGTACCCAATCCGGGCTATCCTACCTATACTTCTGTTACCAAACTTATAGGAGCCGTCCCCTTGGGATACGACCTGACAGAGGAAAATGATTGGTTACCGGATTTGGAACAACTGGAACAAAAAGATTTGTCCGGTGTAAAATTAATGTGGATCAGCTATCCCAATATGCCAACAGGGGCTAAGATCTCCATGGAAAAAATGGAAGAACTGGTGCATTTCTGCCGCCGCCATGATATTTTATTGGTCAATGACAATCCCTACAGCTTTGTATTGAATAATGAACCTACCAGTATTTTACAGGTCGAAGGCGCAAAGGATTGCGCTATGGAACTCAATTCACTAAGTAAGACATTTAACCTTGCCGGCTGGCGTGTGGGGATGGTCCTGGGAAGTACAGCCCATGTGTTGGCGGTACTCAAAGTAAAAAGTAATATGGATTCCGGGATGTTTTACGGGATTCAAAAGGGTGCCATATTGGCTTTGGAAAGTGGGAGAGAGTGGTTTTCACGCTTGGATGACACCTATAGAAGGAGAAGGGATTTGATGTTTCAGTTAGTGGATAAGCTAAATTGCGAGTATGACCCGGATGCCGCAGGAATGTTTGTTTGGGCCAAATTGCCAAAAAGCGCTGCATCCTCCGAAGCATTTATTGATGAAGTGCTGTACCACAAGAATATATTTATTGCACCGGGCACAATATTTGGAAGTAATGGGGAAGGCTACATTCGTTTTTCCCTTTGTGTAACTGAAGAAAAGATAAAGGAAGCCATAGCACGATTTTAAAATGAAGAAAGTAGTTGTTATTGGGGTTGGTTTAATAGGAGGGGCTTTTGCCAAAGGCATAAGACGGCTATACCCTAAAGTAGAGATTTATGGTTTGGATACCCGTAAAGAACACCTGGAAAAGGCCGTTCAATTAGGACTAATCAATGAGAAAGCTACGGAAGGGGCAATGGTGAATGCTGATATGGTTATTGTGGCGGTCCCCGTAAATGCTTTGGTTAGGGAACTCCCGCAGATATTGGATAGCGTGGGAGAACACTGCGTGGTATTCGATGCCGGATCTACAAAATCCCTGATTTGCCAAACTTTGGAAAACCATCCCAGGCGGCGGAATTTTTTGGCCTGTCACCCTATCGCGGGAACCGAGTTTTCAGGTCCCACTGCGGCTTTTGACGGACTTTATGAAGGGAAAACCAATATCATTTGTGAGATTGAAAAAACAGCTTTTCCGTTACAGGAAAAGGCCCTGGCATTTTTCCAAAAATTGGGCATGCGAATACGCTATATGAATCCTGTAGCGCACGACAGACATATTGCGTATGTGTCGCATCTTTCCCACATCAGTTCCTTTATGTTAGGAAAGACCGTGATTCAAAAAGAAAAAAATGAACGGGATATTTTTGACATGGCTGGAAGTGGATTTGAAAGTACGGTACGCCTGGCAAAAAGCTCCCCGGATATGTGGGCGCCCATTTTTGAACAAAACAAAGAGAACGTCATTGAAACCCTGGAAGAATATATTCAAAATTTGGAAGCTTTCAAGAGCATGATGGAAGCCAATGATTTCAAGGGGATTCATCAGGAGATGAACAATACAAATAGGATACAACAAATTTTAAAAGGAATACCACTTACTAAAACTTTGGATTAAACATGGAGAACTCAAAAGAACTCAGAAATTGGTTGGATGGTCTGGAATTACCACATCCTCTGGTGATTGCCGGACCCTGCAGCGCTGAAACAGAAGAACAAGTGATGCAAATTGCACATGAGTTGAAGGATTCCGATGTAAGTTACTACCGTGCCGGTATTTGGAAACCGCGTACACGCCCCGGAAATTTTGAAGGGGTAGGCGCTATAGGGCTAAAGTGGTTAAAACGGGTAAAAGAGGAGACCGGATTAAAAACGGCTATCGAGGTAGCCAACAAGACGCATGTGGATCTGGCATTGGAATATGACATAGATCTGTTATGGATTGGTGCCCGATCTACGGTGAGCCCATTTATTGTACAGGAAATAGCTGATGCCTTAGCCGGAACAGATAAAGTAGTTTTGGTAAAAAATCCGGTTAATCCGGACCTTTCGCTTTGGTTAGGGGCCGTAGAGCGATTACATACGGCGGACATCAAAAAACTTGGCGTAATTCACCGTGGCTTTTCTACCTATGAAAAAACGAAGTACCGCAATATCCCGGAATGGCAATTGGCCATTGAATTACAAAGTCGTTTTCCGGACTTACCTTTGATTAATGACCCCAGCCATATCACCGGAAAAAGAGATATGGTGTTTGATGTTTCCCAAACGGCGCTGGACCTTAATTTTGACGGCTTAATGATTGAAACCCATATAGATCCGGTGAATGCCTGGAGCGATGCGGCACAACAGGTTACGCCTACCACACTAAAACAGATGTTCAAAGACTTAAAAATGCGAAAGGAAACGGACCAGGAAGCGGAATACAATACACAACTGGCAAACCTAAGGGCGCAAATAGATGTATTGGACAATCAGTTGATCGATTTACTGGGTAAGCGAATGAGGGTTTCCGATGGTATTGGAGAGCTCAAAAAGAAACGAAATGTCGCCGTATTGCAGACCAACCGGTGGAATGCTATCCTGGGGAATATGATCCTTGAGGGAGAAGAACGGGGGTTGAGCGAGGAGTTTGTACTACGAATGTTTAAAGCGATCCATCAGGAATCCATCAACCACCAGGAGAAAATTATTAACGCCTAAGGCAGGAGATGGTTTGGATTGAAAAGTAGTTCCTGGTAAGAAAGCCGTTCAATAGTGTCAGGACCTTATTTGCTAAAAACTGTAACAATTGTGTAATTGGCTTGTCTTTTGAGAAATTAAAAACACGAATTAGGATGAGGAAAATTATTACATTGATATTGGTTTTGATTACGGCACAACTGTCGGCACAGCGCATCATTGATAAAGACGTAGGGAGCTTTTACAAGGTAAAGGTTTTTGATCTTATTGAGGTGAATCTTGTACAGTCCGATGAAAATAAAATCTTGATAAAAGGAAGGAACACGGAAGATATTAAATGGGTGAACAAGGATGGTGTACTTAAGCTACGCATGCAGTTGGACAAAAAGTTTACAGGAGAGGACACCTTCATTGAAGTACATTACACCAATATAGACGTAATTGATGCCAACGAAGGGGCAGAAATAACCTGCAATGAGCTGGTAAAGAAAAATAAGATAGAGCTTCGGGCGCAGGAAGGCGGAAAGATCATTATTGGAATGGATGTTTCTATCGCAGAGATTCGTGCGGTCACCGGGGGAATTGTGGAGGCTTCCGGTTTGGCGGAGAACCAGTTTGTAGTGATCAATACCGGGGGTATTTTTGAAGGGAGCAGTCTAAGGACATCGGTTTCCGAAGTAAAGATCTCTGCCGGTGGTGAGGCGGAAGTGTTTGCCTCAGAGCGCATAGATATTGATGTAAAAGCAGGAGGAGACGTGGTGGTCTACGGACGTCCCAAGCATGTAAACAAAAAGACCTTTGTCGGTGGCAGGATCCGAATGGTGGATTAGTAAGGAGATTCGATAAAATGAATAAAAAAAGCCCTGATTTTATCAGGGCTTTTGCGTTTTTGGCGTGCTATTTTTTAAAGATATAACGCGTAATAAAAATGCCTTGCCCGTCTCCTTTTCCACCTTCACTTTCCACGGCGCTTACCACAAATTCAAGGCTCCAGCCTTCTGAGATCATGGTGTTGATCATGTTGGTGATTAAGGCGTCATTAGCAGCAATGTTTTGGAATCGGATACCTCCCAGGTTGTAAAAGTTTAAAAGTTTGGTCTCTTCAAAGTTTTTTACCCGAATGTCACTTCTGTCTGATTTGTTCCGTTTGTTGTCTTCCTCAGTTCTAACGGAAGTGTACTGTCTATAATCCTTTTCTTCAAGGGCATTGACAATCCGGGAACGACCCAATCCGTTAGGAACAATAGATTCTACACTGGTGATCACCTTGTATTGCTGGGCATTGGACTCAAGGGTAGCGGCAAGCGCAACGGCTACCAAAAAAAGAAACTTTTTCATGATGGTATTGGTTTTTTTGTTAATTAGAAGCCAATGTTAAAAGGATTTTGTAAGAAAAGAAAATTGTTTCTTTGCGAAGTATAAATTGTTATCAACAAGGCATTTAATGCGAGGGACTGTATACAAATCCACAGGGAGCTGGTATACCGTGAAAGCGGAGTCGGGTGATTTTTATGAATGCAGGATCAAGGGAAAATTTCGTATCAAAGGCATAACAAGTACCAATCCCATTGCCGTTGGCGATATTGTAGAATTTGAACTCGAGCAAGTAGGGGATGAGACTTTGGGTATTATCTCCGGCATTGAGGATCGTAGGAATTACATCATCCGCAAATCCGTAAAGCTTTCAAAACAGGTTCATATTATCGCGGCCAATTTAGACCAGGTCTTTCTCATGGTTACCTTAAATAATCCTACTACTTATACCAGTTTTATCGACCGTTTTTTGGTTACTGCAGAAGCGTATGCTATCCCGGCAATTCTCTTGTTTAACAAGATGGATAGCTATGATGAAGATGAATTGGTAGAAGTGAAGTATTTGGTGGAAATGTATCGAAATATTGGGTATAATGTCTTGGAAACCTCCACTAAAACCGGGCAAAACGTCGCGAAAGTAAAGGCGCTAATGCAGGGAAAGACCAGCATGTTTTCCGGGAATTCGGGCGTTGGTAAATCTACCCTTATCAATGTCTTAGAGCCTCTGTTGGAATTGAAGACGGCAGAAATTTCGGAACAGCATTCGCAAGGACAGCACACCACCACATTTGCGGAAATGTACGATCTTTCTTTTGATGCCCGTATTATTGATACACCAGGGATTCGCGGCTTTGGTATTGTGGAAATGGAAAAGGACGAAATTGGAGATTATTTCCCGGAATTTTTCAGACTAAAATCCGAGTGCAAATTTCACAACTGTTTACATTTGGATGAACCCCAATGTGCCGTAAAAAAAGCGCTGGAAAATAACGAGTTGGAATGGAGCAGATATAGAAGCTATGTCCAGATGTTGGAGGAGGATGCGGAAGAAACCTACAGGACCGATAATTATAGATAAAGGCAATGCGGGCAGTCATTCAAAGGGTATCAAAAGCCAGTGTTGTGGTAGACGGGGAACCGGTAGCCAGGATCGGGCACGGATTACTTATTTTCCTGGGTATTGAAAATGCCGATGAAAAAGCAGACATAGCGTGGTTGTCCAAAAAAGTAGCCAACCTCCGCATTTTTAATGATGAAAATGGAGTGATGAACCATTCCCTTTTGGAACTGGGCGGGGAAGCTCTTGTCGTAAGCCAGTTTACCCTCCATGCCGCAACAAAAAAGGGTAATAGACCTTCTTACATTAAGTCCGCGAAACCGGAGGTAGCCATCCCGCTTTACGAACAGTTTGTCCAACAATTAGAACAGGACCTTGCTAAAAAAGTGGAAACAGGAGTATTCGGGGCCGATATGAAAGTAGAACTGTTAAATGATGGTCCTGTGACAATTATCATAGATTCTAAAAAGAAAGAGTGATAAGTTAGGTCGAATTTTAATTTCTTTAGAAAGGATTTTGAATATTCGGCTATTTCAATCTGACCAAACTATTTTTATACGATTGCTTTTAGTGCCAATCGTATTGCTCTTTTCTTTTCCTGTTTTTTCCCAAAAATATGCGGTTGCCGGGATTGATGATTCTTTGTTAAAGAATGCCAATGCGGTAGTTCGATTGGATAAGATGCTTGTTACCATAACCGATCACAAATCCATGTCTGTGGAACATACTAGGGTGGTTACAGTACTAAATGAGGCAGGTCAACGACATATAGATGCTTATGCTTTTTATGATGAAGATCGTACTATCAGTAGTTTAAATGCTTTTGTTTACGATGCTCATGGGGAAGAGCTCAAAAAGTTTAAAGCACGTGATTTTTTAGATCAAAGTGCTTCGGGTAATGGTACTTTATATTCGGATGACAGAGTAAAGTTTTTACGTTACACTCCTACTTCTTATCCCTATACAGTGGTGTTGGAAAAATCTTATAACACTCCGGATACGGCCTTTATACCGCCATGGTACTTTGCAGATGGTTACCATGTGAGTACCGAAAAGAGTAACTATCAGTTGGATGTCAAATGTGCTGTTCCTGTTAGGGTAAAAGAACAAAATCTAGATGTTTACGGAATTAGAAAAACAGCAACCTCCGACCAGTTTATCTATACAGTTGAAAATTTAGCTGCACTAAAAAAAGAACCCTACTCCTCTTCCTTTAAGGATTTAGCACCATCCGTAAAGTTCGCCTTGGAGAAATTTCATTTAAAAGGTGTAGACGGTCAGGCAAGGAATTGGCAAGAGTTTGGTTTGTGGATTAACAACGGTTTGTTAGAAGGGCAAGATGTATTGGATGAAGCTTCCAAACACATGGTTAAGCAACTTGTGGTAGGTATTTCAGATCCTAAGGAAAAGGTGAAAAGGGTTTATAATTACCTTCAAAACAATACCCGATACATAAGTGTGCAATTGGGAATTGGTGGGTGGAAACCTATAAGTGCCGCTGAAGTCGGAGAGGTCAAATACGGTGATTGTAAAGGTTTAACTAATTATACCAAGGCATTGCTGGCGGAAGTAGGTATAAACTCCCACTATACAGTATTGTATGCGGGGGAAGAAAAAAGGGACCTGGATCCGGATTTTCCCTCGCTCTCCGGAAATCATGTTTTCTTGAATATCCCTTTGGAAAATGAAGAACTATGGTTAGAATGTACTAGCCAGGAGGTTCCTGTAAATTTTTTGGGAACATTTTCTGATGACCGTTACGTACTAAAAGTAACACCGGGCGGAGGACAGTTGGTCAAATCAAAAAAATATCGACCTGAGGAAAGTAAACAGTATACCCAAGCCTCAATACGTATCAATGACCAGGGTAGTATTACCGCAAATGTGAGTATCCATTCCACTGGTATACAATACGATCAGAAGTATAGGTTGTCCTCAATGAAAGAAAATGAAGTAGAAGAACATTACAAAGAATATTGGAGCTATGTGAATGATGTAAAAATTCTCAAAGTTGAATTTGAGAACAATAAAGAAACGATAGAATTAATGGAAGAAGTAAGCCTACAATCTGAGAATTATATTTCAAAAGCTGGGCAAAGGTGGTTATTCACACCTAATGTATTTAACAGAAATCTATTTGTTCCTAAGCGGATAAGGAACAGGAAAAACCAATTGGTTATAAAAAGAGGATATTTTGACGAAGATCAATTCGACATCAATTTACCGGAAAGTATTACAGTGGAGGAACTACTGCCCAAAATAGAGCTTAAAACGGATTTCGGGGAGTATACACTAACCATGGAAAAGATCTCTGATAATCAAATTCGTTACAAGAGGAAGTTACTCATTTTTCCGGGAACCTTCCCAAAAGAAAGATATCCTGATTTCAGGGATTTTAAAAAGAAAATTGCCAGAAGTGATAATGCCAAAATAGTATTCATTAAAACCTAACTACAGATGAAACTTAAATTATTACCATTTTTTTTAATGGTCTTTGTTATTTCCTCGGCTCAGGAGAGGAATTTCAAATTTGGAAAAGTATCGATAGAAGAAGTAATGCAAAAGGAACACTCCTTGGAAAAAGATGCGGAGGCAGCAATACTTCATAAAAAGGAAAGAGTATACTACGATTATGTTAAGGATGAAGGATTTAGAACAAAGAGATTCGCCTATTACCGGATTAAAGTGTACAATAAATCCGGATTGGATTGGGGAACAATGGAGGTACCTTTATACACTCCGGACAATGATGGAGAATCCATGTCCGCTATCAAGGGATACACCTACAATTTGGTTGGGGGCAAGCTTAGCAAAGTAAAACTTAAAAAAGAGGGTATTTTCAAAGAAAAGGTGAACAAGTATAGAAGCAAGGTGTCCATAGTTATGCCTGAAGTTAAAGAAGGTAGTGTAATTGAAATTGAGTATCAAATAGCTTCTGATTTTATCGGTAATATTGACGAATTCAAATTTCAATACGGTATTCCTGTAGATAATGTGGATGTAAGTGTTGAAATACCGGAATATTTTATATTTAAAAGATATGGGCGTGGTTTTTATCCTATTGATTTGCGACAAAGCAAAAAGAACAGGAAAATAGACGTGGTTTACCAAACAGAAAATAACGACCGGTTAATTGGTAGCACCTCCCGTAAATCTAGGATAGGCAACATGGCGTTTGTTGAGAATGTGTATAAGGTGCATACAAGCAATATACCTTCATTAAAAGAGGTGGATTTTACCGATAATATTGATAATTATAGAAGCGCTGTAAAATTTGAGTTGGCCTCCACGCGATTTCCAAACAGCCCTTATAAAGACTACAGCGTTTCCTGGGAGGATGTGGCCCGGTCTATTTATAAGCTTGATGATTTTGGGGTAGAGCTTCAAAAAACAAGGCTTGTAAAGGAAATAGTAGACGCTTTGAAAGCTGAAAGCAAAACGGAAACAGAGTTAATCCAAACAATATATGATTACGTAAAAAATAACATCACATGGAACGAATACTATGGGGTGCTTTGCGAAAATGGCATCAAAAAGACGTTAACAGAAAAAACCGGTAATTCGGCAGATGTTAACCTAACCCTTACGGCGATGCTTAAATACGCCGGGTATAGTGCGGATCCCGTACTAGTCAGTACTAAATCGCATGGCGTTCCCCTATTTCCCACAAGGGAAGGATTCAACTATGTGCTTACCGCTGTGGACACAGAGAATGGAATGATTCTATTGGATGCTACTGAAAAAGAGGGCGCAATGGGGATCCTGCCGGTGAGGGTGATGAATTGGAACGGGAGGTTAATTAAAGAAGATGGCACCTCAAAAGAAATTAGTTTACTCCCGAATACACCCGCCAAGCACATTGTAACTATAAACGCCAATATTTTACAAGATGGCACGGTAGAAGGAAAGATGAGAACCCAGCTTACTCAAAATCGGGCTTACAATTACAGGAAGGCTCACAAGAATGATACCTGGGAAGATATCATGATGGCAATTGAGGATCGTTTCTTAGAAATGGAAATAGATGAATTGGAGGTAAAAAACGAGAAAGTTTCTGCCAAACCTTTAATAGAATCCTGTTCTTTTGTAAAGGAGAACCAGGTGGAAATCATCTCGGGAAAACTATATTTTAAGCCGGCGCTGTTCATGGCAATGACAGAGAATCCTTTTAAAATGGATAAGCGGGAATATCCGGTAGACTTTGGTTATCCCATATTAAACAAGGTAACAATCAATTATAAGATTCCCGATGGATACCAGGTGGAATCCGTACCGGAAAATATCGCATTAGGGTTGCCGGACGCTATGGGATCTTTTAAATACTCGGTAAGGCAGAACGGAAATCAACTGCAGTTCAGTTGCGCTTTAAAGATAAACAGAGCAATTATTCCAGCACAGTACTATCAGGCACTGAAAGAATTTTATGCCCAGGTTGTGGTGAAACAAACGGAGAATGTAGTATTGGTAAAGGCCGAACTTATCAAATAGTCTATGTGAAAAAAGTTGTTCATACACAATAGGTTTACTGCCCTGTTAAAGTATAGCTAAAAACTGCATTTGGTGAATTGCCCCGGTAAAAAGGTAATTCTCATCTTTTTGAAAAAAACATGCAGTTGCTGTTGCCGTTTACCTGCACGAATGGAATAAAAGTTATTTTAAGGTAAGGGATAGCTTGCCTTTGCATTTTATTCCCTGAAGAAGGGAGTTCCCATCGGATATCCCTGATTTACACGGAATACAGTACCTCCCGGGGACGTTAAGATTTGAATTAAAAAACGAACAGAGTGAGTATTAAATGTTTTCTTTGACTTTCATCTTAATGGTACGCCTTATTGAACTGAAGATTACGATCTTGATTGAAGAGTTTTTTCAACAAATCGTTGAAAGCTCAAACCAAGTCATAGGTTGTTCCGGAAAAGGGTAAAACCTGGTAAAAGGTTTTCTTATTTTTATCCAAAATCTAAAAATGAACATACAAAACGCCCAACAAGCTGTAGACGAATGGATTAAAAACCATGGGGTGCGCTATTTCAACGAATTGACCAATATGGCACAGTTGACAGAAGAAGTAGGTGAAGTAGCGCGGATCATTGCCCGGAGATATGGGGAGCAAAGCGAAAAAGAATCGGACAAAGGCAAGGATCTTGGAGAAGAGTTAGCGGATGTCTTGTTTGTTGTACTCTGTTTGGCCAATCAAACAGGGGTGAATCTACAGCTGGCTTTTCAGAAAAAACTGGACCTCAAGGCAGCCCGTGATCACGACAGGCATCAGAATAATGAGAAGCTAAAATGAGCAAAATATTAGTAGCATAAAGTACAGCCTCCGGTGTGTTTTTATAATTTTGAGGCTTTATCAAAATCAGCGCAGTTGAAACTCTTCCTTTCTTTTCCCTCTCCAAAATTGCTGGAAGCCGAGATCAACATTACGGGTTCTAAAAGCGAAACCAATCGGATGTTGCTTTTACAGGCCTTATACCCCAATCTGGCCATAGAAAACGGCTCCAATTCCGATGATGCACAAGTGATGCAAAAAGGATTGGGCATTGCTCATGGCGAAGTGGATGTTTACCATGCCGGTACTGCCATGCGTTTTTTAACCGCTTTTTTTGCTTCCCAAACGGGTAAGGAAGTGGTGTTAACGGGCTCCAAACGAATGCAGGAACGACCCATTGGTATCCTGGTGGAGGCGCTGAAAAATTTAGGAGCAAATATTCAATATGCTAAAAATGAAGGCTATCCTCCGTTAAAAATTAAAGGAACCTCCTTACAGGGTAATTCGGTACGTCTTCCGGCAAATGTGAGCAGCCAATATATTTCCTCCCTCTGTTTAGTGGCTCCTACTTTGCCCAATGGTCTTGAAATTGAGTTGGTAGGAAAGATCACCTCCGTTCCCTACATAAAAATGACATTGGCCTTGCTGGAAGAGATGGGTATCCAAACTGCGTTTAGTGGAAATAGAATTACTGTTTTACCTAAAACTGTGGTTGTCCCGAAACAATTGATTGTGGAATCGGACTGGAGTGCCGCCAGTTATTTTTACAGCATTGTGGCACTATCGGAGGTGGGCAGCAAAATTCAACTCGCTACCTATAAAAAAGAGTCGCTTCAGGGGGATAGTGTGCTTCAGGATATTTACATGGACTTTGGGGTGCGTACCCTTTTCCGGAATGGGAGAATTGTTCTGGAAAAAGTAGCAGCTCACCCATACGAAAAGATAGCCTGTGATCTCTCCAATGCTCCGGATATTGCCCAAACCATTGCTGTCACCTGCTTCGGGTTGGGAATAGGTTGCCACCTGACGGGATTGCATACGTTACCCATTAAGGAAACGGATAGACTGGCCGCTATGAAAAAAGAACTCGAAAAATTTGGCGCTGTGGTGGGCATAGATCATGAAAGTCTTAGCCTGGCGCCTTCAAATGGGATTACAAAAGGGGTGAGTGTAGATACCTACCATGATCACAGAATGGCCATGGCTTTCGCCCCCCTGGCGCTAAGAGAGGAATTAGGGATCAATGATGCCGGGGTGGTTTCAAAATCCTACCCGGACTTTTGGAGGGACTTGAAAAAGGTAGGCTTTGAAATCAAGGAAGTCTCCTGAATTAATTCCATAATTTCTTGACAACCCCTGTGAGCAGATTGTATATTTGCGCTCTTTCGAAAAAAATCATTCCGTAAAATGAAATTATCCAACTTCAATTTTGAACTCCCTAAGGAGCTTTTAGCAGAATATCCCGCAGAAAACCGGGATGAATCCCGGTTAATGGTCATACATCGCGATTCCGGAAAAATAGAACACAAGATGTTCAAAGATTTGATCAATTATTTTGATGAAGGTGATGTGATGGTACTCAACAATACCAAAGTATTTCCAGCCCGGCTCTATGGGAACAAGGAAAAAACCGGTGCCAGAATAGAGGTATTCCTTTTACGCGAGTTGAATGATGAGCAGCGCTTATGGGATGTTCTGGTAGATCCTGCCCGAAAAATCAGAATAGGCAACAAACTGTATTTTGGAGATGATGAGAGTTTGGTTGCAGAAGTAATTGACAATACTACCTCCAGAGGGAGAACGCTACGATTTCTGTATGATGGTTCGTATACGGATTTCAGGAGAAAGCTTCGGGAATTAGGGGAAACGCCCCTTCCAAAATATATTAAACGTGCGGTTGAGCCGGAAGATGAAGAACGCTATCAAACCATTTATGCCAAACATGAAGGTGCTGTAGCCGCTCCAACCGCCGGCCTACACTTTTCCAAGCATTTGTTAAAACGACTGGAAATCAAGGGGGTAGATTTTGCAGAAGTGACCCTGCATGTAGGATTGGGGACATTTAACCCGGTTGAAGTAGAGGATCTATCCAAACACAAAATGGATAGTGAGGAACTGGTTATTGATGAGAAAGCTACCGAAATTGTAAACCACGCTAAGGCGGGTAAGAAAAAAGTATGTGCGGTGGGTACAACGGTAATGCGAGGGTTGGAGAGTGCGGTTTCATCAGAAAGAACATTAAACACTTTTGAAGGCTGGACGAACAAATTTATCTTCCCCCCCTATGAATTTAGTATTGCAGACAGCATGGTGACCAACTTTCATTTACCAAAGTCCACCTTGTTGATGATGATCTCCGCATTCATGGGACATGATCTGATGAAAAAGGCATACAAACAAGCCATTCTGGAACAATATCGCTTTTATTCCTATGGCGATGCCATGCTCATCCTTTAACGGATTTACGGAACCTGTGACGAAGTAATTGAAATCCCGGAGCTATTCGGGATTTTTCTTTTCTAATTTTGTCCCAATGGCAATGGCGAAAAAAGACATAAGGGCACTTACCAAAGCACAATTACGGGAATTCTTTGTTTCCCGTGGAGACCAGGCGTTCCGGGGCAACCAGGTATACGAATGGTTATGGCAAAAATCCGCTCATTCTTTTGACGGCATGACCAATCTTACCAAAGCTACCCGGGAAATGCTGGAACAACATTTTGTGATTAACCATATTCAGGTAGATGCCATGCAACGCAGTAAGGATGGAACGATCAAAAATGCGGTGAAGCTCCACGATGGGTTGATCGTAGAATCTGTCTTGATCCCTACTGAAACAAGAACCACAGCCTGTGTTTCCAGCCAGGTGGGCTGTAGTTTGGATTGTAAATTCTGTGCCACCGCTCGTTTAAAACGGATGCGAAATCTCAATCCCGATGAGATTTATGATCAGGTAGTAGCCATAGACCGGCAAAGCAGGTTATATTTTGATCGGCCTTTAAGCAATATTGTTTTTATGGGGATGGGTGAGCCCTTAATGAACTATCCCAATGTGCTTAAAGCCATTGATAAGATTACCACAGAAGAAGGACTGGGAATGTCTCCCAGGCGGATCACCGTTTCTACTTCGGGAGTGCCCAAAATGATTAAAAAAATGGCCGATGAAGGGGTAAAATTCAATTTAGCAGTTTCCCTGCACTCGGCGATCGATACAGTACGCACGCAGATCATGCCTTTTAATGCTACTTTCCCGCTGGCGGATTTAAGGGATGCTTTAATACACTGGTATCAAAAAACCAGGAAAAGAATCACCTATGAATATGTAGTATGGCAGGGGATTAATGATCGCCGGGAAGACATTGAAGCTTTAGTGAAGTTTTGCCGTTTTGCACCGTCTAAAGTCAATCTCATTGAATATAATCCCATAGACGATGGGCAGTTTCAACAGGCTTCGGAAGAGGCGATCCGGCACTATATGCAGGTGCTGGAAGCTAATGGGATAACTGTAACTATCAGGCGTTCACGTGGAAAGGATATTGACGCGGCCTGTGGGCAATTGGCCAATAAGACCTAATTCCGAGCGGTTAATTGAGTTGTATTACGCATAAGATCACAAATTTTCCTTCATTCAAAGTAGTACGGTCCCAATTTTAATTATTGCAAGACAGGAATACTATTGAAATTCGAATGACGAAAAGGACCTGTCGAAGAATCTGACAGTACCCCGATATTTTTTGTAAGATCGTCACCTTAAAGCACAGGGATAAGTATATTTGGGTGCAGCATGAAGATTGTCTCGCAAATACGGGAACCTATTGAAGAAGAAATGGAACTTTTTGAGCAAAAGTTCTATGATTCTATGTCTTCCAAGGTAGCCTTGTTTAATCGGATTACGTATTACATTGTAAACAGGAAGGGGAAGCAAATGCGCCCTATGTTTGTTTTTTTAACGGCCAAAATGCTTAATGCCGGTAAGGTTGTGGAGCGTACCTATACCGGTGCCTCCATCATTGAGCTTATTCACACGGCCAGTTTGGTTCATGATGATGTGGTGGACGACAGCAATAAAAGACGCGGTTTTTTCTCTATTAATGCACTCTGGAAGAATAAGATCGCCGTTTTGGTAGGAGATTATCTGTTTTCCAAAGGACTATTGGTGGCCCTTGAAAACGGGGACCATGATTTGTTACAGATCATCTCCAACTCAGTGAAATCTATGAGTGAAGGAGAGTTACTTCAGATAGAAAAAGCCAGGCTCCTGGATATCACAGAGGAAGTCTATTACGATATTATTCGTCAAAAAACTGCCACGCTGATAGCAGCGTGTTGCAGTATGGGTGCTGCCTCTGTAAAACCGGACACTGAAGAAGTAGCTACTTTTAGAAGATTTGGGGAACTCTGTGGAATGGCGTTTCAAATTAAAGATGATTTGTTTGACTACGGTACGGAGCGTATTGGCAAACCTACAGGAATTGATATCAAGGAGCAAAAAATGACCCTTCCTTTAATTCACGCCTTAAACACCAGCGACAAAAAGCAAAGAAGATGGCTTATTAACTCTGTCAAAAACCACAACAAAAACAAAAAACGAGTAAAGGAAGTTATTGCTTATGTCAAGGAAAAAGGAGGGTTGGAGTATGCTATCCGTAAGATGTTAGAATTTAAAGACGAAGCGCTGAAGATATTGGATAACTACCCGGAATCGGAATACAAAGCGGCCCTCACCTTAATGGTCAATTATGTTGTGGATAGAAAGCAGTAGCGTTCATTCCATATAGGTTATTCTCATAACCGTGTTATTCCAGAATTGGAATTGGGCTTCCGTGGGAAAATTATTTTGGTCATACTGGAATTGGTATTGATATGTAAAATTTTCCGCACCACTGACGACACAGGAGACAAGATTGTTTTTGTTAAAATATCCCCAGGCATCTTGTAATGAAAAGCTGTAGGGGAGTTCATAGTAATTCTGGGAATTTTGTTCTGCATCTTCAATCATTTTTATACTCAAACCATTCGGTAATGGAGCGTCAAAAACCTGGAAAGGGTTTGGATTAGTGTCATACAATAAGTCATATTGAAAAATAACTTCCCCATTTCTGCCGGTCAGCAAAATGGTTGAGATATTAGAATCCTCATCATAGCTATAGGTTTTAATGCGGTAGAAGCCGTCCTCCGGCCCACCATATTCTTCCACATATTCTATTTGATTGGCCTCATTCAAATAAATCCTTCTTTCACTGTCGCTATCCGCATTTATTATGATTCTTTTTTCTTCATACGAAAACGTGATTACGGATTCGAAAAAAGGGGTGCTTACGGTTTTGGTGCTTAAAGTACCATCGCTGTTATAGCTATAGGTAATGGTATTACTTGGCTCGGTTTCCCTGGCATGGGTTCTGGTAATTTCGATTAATCTACCCCCCTCATCATGCTCAAAAGAGATGGTATAATCCAGATTTGGACCGGAGTTCATTCCTCCCACATATTCTTTAAGTGTTTTTAATTTGCCATTTTGATAAAAGAGGCTGTCCACCTTTGATTCATCAACAAGAAAATAGGAACTTATAAATTGTTCAAGAGTATCTCCACCTTCTGAAGGGTTTTCGTCGTCGGAAGAACAGGAAAGTAATAGCATTAAAGATAATGCGAGAAGAAATCTAAATCTCATGTGTTAGTTTTCTATGTAAACGAAGACGATGCTGTTATGTTGTGAAATTATAACTACTTTTCCGATGTTTGGCGACCGTATTAGGGAAAATTTGCCTATGAGTTAAGGTAGAGGCAACCCAATTCAAATTTCCTGCGTCTATCTAAATAGAAGACAAACCGAGAACCATTGAAAGTCATATCGTTTTACAGCAATGAAAAGCTTTTGATCAAACGCGCTAAAGGCGGCAACAGAACTGCTCAGCAGGTCATCTATGACAGGTTTGCCCCCAAAATGCTTAGCGTTTGCAGGCAGTACATCAAGGATATTCAGTTTGCAGAAGACGTGATGGTGAACGGTTTTGTAAAGGTCTTTAAAGGTTTGGATACGTTTGAGCATCGGGGAAGCTTTGAGGGATGGATACGTAAAATCATGGTTAGGGAATGTATTTCCTATCTCCGAAAACGACAGTTTGTGGTGTATGACAACGAAATGTTGGACACCAGGGCAATGCCTACGCAAACGGAAGGATCGTTTATGGAGGTAGAATACCTTCAAACTATGATAGACGCTTTACCCGAAGGGTATAGGATGGTATTTGTGTTGTATGCGATAGAAGGATACAAACATCATGAAATCGCCAAAATGTTGGAGATCTCCGAAGGCACCTCAAAGTCGCAGTTGTTTAAAGCACGTAAGTTGTTACAGGAAAATTTGAAGTTTAAAAAAACGAGTTCCCCTAAAAAAATGGGATAGTAAATGAAGTAAGCAGGATGGACAAATTTGAAAAACATATCAGGGAAAAATTTCAGGAAAGGGAGATATCCCCTTCCTCAAAGGCTTGGGGAAAGATTGCCGAGGCTATGGGAGAAGAAAAACGCCCGCAAAACAGAACGCGACTTTTTTGGAGTGTTGGTGTAGCTGCGAGCCTTTTGTTAGTGATAACGCTTTCTCTCAATTATTGGAATACTACGGATCAGCAACCTCAGGAAAATAAAGTGGTTGAGGCATCTGTGGAGGATGAAATAAAGCAGGAGGAGGAAACAGGGCCTGTGGTCATTACAGATCAGAAGGAAGAGCGTACAACAATTTCCCCAAAAGAAGATACCGGGCTTGCCTTTGAAAAAGATCAATCTGTGGTAAATCCGGATTCGCAATTCCCGAAAGTAATTGAAAACCCATCGGATATAGGGGATAATGAGCGGGAAATGCAAAGTCCCCTGACATCTGAAATAGCAGTAGTGGAAAGTGGGATTACTACTAAGATTGAAGACAAATTGAATGAGGTGCTTGCCACAGTTACGGCTCTGGAAAACAATAAAATAGAGGTCACCGACGCTGAAATTGACAGCCTGTTAATGGCAGCTCAGCAGGAGTTATTACTGGATAAGGTGATCCAGAAAAATGGAAAAGTAGATGCCATGGCCTTGTTAAACGAAGTGGAAGAAGAATTGGATCAATCGTTCAGAGATCAATTGTTCGATACTTTGAAAGAAGGCTTCTTTAAACTGCGTACAGCAGTTGCGGATCGTAATAATTAACTATTCATCAATCAAACTGGGCCTTTATGAATGCCCCCTGAAAAGGGGGCTGGTAAAGGACGGTCTAAAATCAAATCGTCATGAAAAAAATTACCAAAACATTCCTTTTCGTTGTATTGGCCTTTATTACCCTACACCTGGAAGGCCAGGAAAGAAAGCACGAGAAAAAAATTGAAGTGCTCGAAACTCAAAAAGAAAAGATCACGGATCAGGAAAAGAAAGCGCTTAAACTGGAAATTAAAGCCATAAACGAACGCCTGGAAAGGGGGAGTATTACTGAGGAAGAAGCCAATAGCCTTAAGGAGGAAGCAGCTAAAAAAAGAGCCCTGAACATTGAAAATCGTATTGCCATAATAGAAAATCAAATTTCCCTGTTGGCACGTAATGAGGGAAAAACCTTAGTGTTGCTGGAAGCGGACACTCTTGCGAACGATCAGGTTCGGCTGGACCTAACGGTAGATGGTGAATCTGTTTTTGGTATAAATTCTAACCGATGGCGACGCGATATCAAATACGATCGTAGAACATACTCCGACTTTGTTATCGCAATTGGATTGAACAATGCCCTGATTGAAGGACAATCCCTGGATGAGTCCCCTTACAAAATAGGAGGGAGCCGGTTTTTTGAAATGGGCTGGCAATGGCGTACAAGGGTATTTAGAAATTCCAATTGGTTACGCTTCAATTACGGTTTTTCTTTTCAATTCAACGGTTTGAAACCGGAAGATAACCAGTTCTTTGTTGAGAATGGAAATCAAACTGAATTACAGGAGTTTGACGTGGAATTGGACAAGTCAAAATTGCGGATGGACAATCTGGTGTTTCCCGTACACTTTGAATTTGGACCTTCCCGATTGTACCAATCGGAAGAAAAGATCCGCTATTCCCTTGATAGACAGTTTCGAATGGGTATTGGGGGATACGGGGGATTCAATATTGGTACGCGCCAGAAGCTGAAATACAATCGAAATGGTGAAAATGTGAAAGATAAATTGAAAAGGGATTACAATACCAGCGATTTAATCTACGGTTTAAGCGGATACTTCGGTTTTGGCGGAGTGTTGCTATACGCGAAGTACGACCTTAACCCGATCTTTAGGGATGCAGCAGTGGATCAAAACAATATCTCTTTAGGACTACGTTTCGATTTATAAACCCATTTCCTGCCTCATCTCCCGGGTGAATTCTTCTTGATAATATACTCTTTTGCAAAAGGAACATTCTGCAAAGCGGGATGTTCCTATAGTAAACAGCGGCAGCCAGAACAAATGGAAATAATTAGGCTGAGCGATTAACTGTAGTGTCCCCTTTTGGTGGCAATGAGGGCAGGAAACCCTTTTCAGGACTTGTACCGTTCGTTTTCCGGGCCGGGTGCCAAAGAAGAGTATCATTTTTAGCGATATCTTTAATAACTTTCGCAAAGTTATGATTTGTAGGCGTAGCAGCGCCCGATAATGCTGTAAATGATAGCAAAAAGGACGATAGATCAGGTATATGAAACGGCCCGGGTAGAGGAGGTAATCGGAGATTTTGTGCAATTGAAGAAATCGGGCTCCAACTTTAAGGGTTTGAGCCCTTTTACTGATGAACGTACGCCCAGTTTTATGGTGTCTCCGGTAAAGCAGATCTGGAAAGATTTCAGTAGTGGTAAAGGAGGCAATGTAGTGGCTTTTTTAATGGAGCATGAACATTTTAGCTACCCGGAAGCCATTCGATACCTTGCCAAGAAGTACAATATTGAAATTGAAGAAACCGAACAAACGGATGAACAAAAGGAGCAGGCCAATGAACGCGAAAGCATGTATTTGGTGTCGGAATACGCCCAGGAGTATTTTGTAAGAACGCTGTGGGAAACGGAATACGGAAAAGCCATTGGATTGACTTATTTTAAAGAGCGCGGTTTCCGGGAAGCGACTATTAAAAAATTTGGATTGGGCTACTCACTTGATGCCTGGGAGGCGTTTACCAAAACGGCACTGGATAACGGGTATCAGCTGGAATTTCTAGAGAAAACCGGATTAACCATAGTAAAAGAACAAGCCGGAGATCAGAAAAGAACATTTGACCGATTTAAAGGTCGGGTAATGTTTCCCATCCATTCCATGAGTGGCCGGGTGCTGGGCTTTGGCGGCAGAATTCTCACCAATGATAAGAAAGCTGCGAAATACCTGAATTCTCCCGAGAGCGAGATTTACCATAAGAGCAAAGTACTCTATGGTATTTATTTTGCGAAACAGGCTATTGCAAAAGCCGATAATTGTTATTTGGTTGAAGGATATACGGATGTGATACAGTTGCACCAGCGCGGAATAGAAAATGTGGTGGCGTCCAGCGGCACGGCACTTACCCCCGAGCAAATCCGGCTAATTAATCGCCTTACCAAAAACATTACCGTACTTTTTGATGGGGACGCCGCCGGATTGCGCGCCTCCCTAAGAGGAATTGATCTTATTCTGGAGCAGGGGATGAACGTAAAGGTGTGCACTTTTCCCGAGGGGGAAGATCCCGATAGCTTTGCTAAAAAGAACCCCTATGAGGATGTGGTGCTGTATCTGGAGGAAAATGCAAAAGACTTTATTCAATTCAAGACCTCCCTGTTGGCTGTTGAAGCGGCCAATGACCCTATTAAAAGGGCAGATACGGTTAGGGATATTGTGAATTCTATCGCTAAAATTCCGGATAGGATAAAGCAAGAGATCTACATACAGGAATCTGCAAAAATGCTGCAGGTCTCCGAAGAGGTGTTGTACAACACCTTGGCACAAATCAATACAAAAGGGATTTCCGATGCTACCAAAAAACGAAGACAACAGCAAAAACCGTTTGAGGTAGTGAAGCACGAACAGGTGGTGGAGAAGGTGGATGTACAGCTGGAATTGGAACGAAAAATTATTGAGATCCTCCTGCTTTACGGACAGCAAAAGCAAGAGTTTGAAGATCTGGTACTAAAAGAGAATGAGGAAGGGGAGCTGATTCTGGAGCCGGAAACTGTGGAAGCAAAGGTATATGAGAAGGTATATTTGGATTTGCAGGAAGATGAAATAGAGCTTACCAATGCCAACTTTAAGGAGATTTATCGTCAATTAGTACAACAACTCAATGAAGAAGATACATTTTCAATCAATGCCTTTATCGCGGCCCTGGACCAGGAGTACGTTGGTTTAGTTTCTTCTTTACTCATGGAAGAAGAAAAATATGTACTCCATAACTGGGAGCGAAAAGACATCTATCCCAAGGAAAAAAAGCAGGGCGTGGCACAACTGGTCAGTGAAACCATTTTAACGCTAAGATGTAATCTGATAAAGAATAGGATCGCTAAACTACGCAAGAACACCCAGGATTCCACGGATCATAATGCAGAAATACTTGAGGAAATCGTGAATTACCTACAACTGAACAAACTACTAAATGCAAAGTTGAACAGGGTGCTGTCCTAAAAGAAAAACCCCGGCTATTCCGGGGTTTTATTTTGTAGTCCAATGCCAATTTCTAGTAGAGTTCCAGGGCTTTTGCCTGTTGTAGCAGATCTACCATGTTGTCTACATTTAATTTTCGCATTAATCGCGCTTTGTACGTACTAACCGTTTTTTCGTTTAAGTTTAGTCCTTCGGCCACTTCTTTATTGCGTTTTCCGCTAGCCAAAAGTTTCAAGACCTCTACCTCTCTGGTGGAAAGCTTTCTAAAGAATCTTCTTGGTTTTTGTGTACTTTCATCAAAGGCTAAACGTTGTGCCAGTTCATTGGTAATGAACATATTACCTTCAGCTACTTTTTTAACGGCAGCGGCGATGTAATCCACATCTGCAGTTTTGGATAAATAGCCGAAAGCACCAGCGCGGATGGTGCTAAGCGCATAAACATCTTCAGACTGCCCACTGTACATTAATACCTTAATCTCAGGAAATTCCTGTTTAATTTTACGTAAAGTAGCAATACCATTAATTTCCGGGATATCCATTTCCAGCATTACTACATCCGGACTCATTTCCTCAAGAGCGGCAAAGAGCTCTGAGGTGGACGATACATCCCCTATAACCTCGAACCCGGGAGACGCATGTAATACATGCTTTATACCCAGACGGACAATAGGATGATTATCAGCAATTAAAACGTTGATCATCGTGGTTTGTTTAAGTTAATTTAATTCGGTTCTCTGTTCATTCGTAATCGCATGCTTACAATAAATGAAAGGCAAGTTAACCATTTAACAACACAAAACTCTCATTTTTTTACGAAAACCATAGTATTTTTATGGTTTTATTCGTTTTAAATGCAATTCTTTGGGTTAAGATGCAGTTTTTAGGGAATCAGGAATTTCACAAACCGGTATAGGAATCATCTTATGCTTATTGGCTGTATTTAGGGTTTTGTAGATAGTAAATACTTCCTTCTCCCTTCCTGAAAAGTGATTTTCCGTTTTTCCTTCAGCATCCATTTTCATCGCCCACTCCAGTTCAGGATAGCTTGCCCCAATCTGGTCTTCATCCGTTCGATTGTCGCCCCATAGGCCATCGGTAGGAGGAGCCTCCATAATGTCCCGGTGTATACCCAACACCTTGCCAATCTCATAAACCTCGGTTTTAAGTAAGTCGGCAATAGGGCTCAGATCCACCCCACCATCACCGTATTTGGTGTAAAAACCAACACCAAAATCCTCTACTTTATTTCCTGTTCCTGCGACCAGATAACCTTTCAGGGCGGCAAAGTAATACAAAGTGGTCATTCTTAACCTGGCCCGGGTGTTAGCCAAAGCCATAAAACGCTCTTCTTCATTTTTCACTTTGGGCAAGGCATTTAGAAGGCTGTCAAAAATTGGAGTGAGATTAACGGGTTGTCTTTTTACATTCGAAAAATGTTCCATTAACCAATCGATATGCCGGTCGGCCCGGGTTACCTGATTACTACCTTGATGTATAGGCATTTCCACACACAGCACCTCTAACCCGGTCTTCGCGCACAGAGTAGAGGTTACAGCAGAATCAATTCCTCCGGAAACCCCTATTACAAAGCCTTTAATTTGCGCATTTTCGGCATAATGCTTTAACCAGTTAACAATGTGTTCTATGACCTTTTCTGTTTGCATAGTGTTCTAATTATCTTCAAAAAATTACCTTTGCACCTTGTAAATTTAAACGCTGGGGTATTAAAAATGAAGTTGATCTCCAAATACTTTCCAATACTGGTATTTACTTTTTTGATTTCCTGTAAAAAAGAGGATAAGAGAGAAGCCGAAATTGCCAAAGTCCCCGTAGTTTTAGAAGTGGCACGTTTTGATCGCGAGTTTGCCACAGCGGGTCCCGGGGACATACCCAGATTAAAAACCCAATATCCTTATCTGTTTCCGGAACAATTTTCGGATAGCGTATGGATAGCTAAGCTCAACGATACTATTCAACAGGAGTTATTTTCTGAAGTGGATAAAACCTTTGGGGAGTTTTCCCCCCAGGAAACGGAGCTTACCGCCCTTTTCCAACACATTCGCTATTATTTTCCGGATTACACGATCCCAAGAGTAGTTACCTTGACTACCGAGGTGCAGTACCATAATCGGGTGATACTCACAGATTCTCTACTGCTTCTGGGATTGGATAACTATTTGGGAAGAGACCACCATTTTTATCGTGGGGTTTCTAGATATATTTCAAAAGGTCTGGACAAGAGATTTTTAACTTCCGATGTTGCCGGTGCTTTTGCCAAAAGAATGAACCGCTATCCCCGAAATAGGTCTTTTCTCTCCAGAATGGTGTACTATGGCAAAGAGTTGTATCTCAAAGACAGACTAATTCCGTCCGCCACAGATGCTGAAAAAATAGTCTATGAACCTGAAGAATTGGAGTGGGCCTTAACCAACGAAGAACAGATTTGGCGCTATTTCATAGAACAGGAATTGCTGTACAGTACGGATACTGAGTTGGATCGGCGTTTTTTAGATCCTGCTCCCTTTTCCAAGTTCCGCCTGGAATTAGACAGCGAATCCCCGGGAAGACTGGGGCGCTATATGGGCTGGCAAATCGTAAGGGCATTTATGGAGAAGCATCCCGAGACCCCACTAGCCACCTTGTTGAAAATGCCTGCCGATGAAATCTTTAAAGGCGCTAACTATAAACCACAAAAATAATGGCTGTAACACATACCTCTGAAATACGATTAAAGGTTGGATTGGATGAGAACCGGGTACCGGAAGAATTGACCTGGTCTGCCCAGGACGGTGGGATAGACAACGAAGCCGCCAAGGCAATGCTTCTGTCCGTTTGGGACAGCAAAAACAAGGAATCCCTAAAAATTGATCTCTGGACCAAGGACATGCCGGTGGAAGAAATGAAAATCTTCTTTCATCAAACTTTGGTCACTATGGCGGACACCTTTATGCGTGCTACCCAGGACGAGAAAATGACGGCCACCATGAAGGATTTTTGCGAATACTTTGCGGAGAAGTTGGACCTAAAGGGCTAAAATATCCGCATTCATATAGGTCCAGTACAAACAAACCAGGTGTATGAGCTGGTCAAGGCCCAATATCGGATAATAAACTCTTGGGCTGTCCAGATATTTTTTGGCCAACTTACTTGTAAAAAAATCTGTGATCAGGTGCAGGGCGCCGTTAAAAATGGCGTACCCCAGGGCCACCTGCCAGGAAAATACAAAATTACCCGTCACCAGTAGTACTATGGTATAGGCTAAGGCGTGGAGTAACAACCATTTGAGGTTACTACTTTTTTGCGTTGCCATGTTGGTGGTTTGCAAGAGATAATCTCCTATCCAGTGCCCCACCAGGACCACTATAAACTCCATAAGTTGAATATAGGAATTATCATTGGTAAATGGAATTTGTTAATACAGTCTTAACCTACTCCAGCAAAAGAAACGATACCTTTCTTTTGGTGTATATTGTATTGCATGTTCAAAACGTTTCGGCATCGGTTGTTGTTTTGGTTTTTGGTGTTCATCAGCTTCAGTTTGATGATTATTGTACTTTCCATCCTTTACCTTAACAAACGCGAGGCGATTCAGGAAGAAACGGAGATCATTGAACAGGCCTATATTCAGCTTTTAAAGAGTGTGGAATCCCAACAGTATTTTTTCAGTTATACCACCAAGAACCCCCGGTATTTTGAAACAGGCAATAGTCGGTATCTGGAGGAGTATCAGCTGGAAATGGACAGTACACTTTCCCTGATCAACAGTATTGAAGCACGATCAAGATCACAAATACGGGATAGCATTGCCACCTTAAGGATGGAGATCAAAAAGATAGATTCCCTGTTTTTGTTTTTGACACAAAAAGTAAAAGAGCGGGGTTATAAGGATTACAGTTTGGAAGGAGCCATGCGGGAACACGTGCATTGGCTGGAACAAATTGATGAGATCCCAACTCAGAATGTCCTTTCACTACGGCGTCATGAAAAAGACTATATCATTAGAAATGAACCCGAATATGTGGCAAAGCTTACGGATCTGGTGGGATTACTACGCCAAAAAATAACCCAAGCGATTTACCTGGATAGTGCACGAAGAGATAGTATTTTGTTTCATCTGGATAGTTATGAAACCAAGTTCCAACAAATGGTGGCTTTGGACCGGTTAATTGGTAGTAAGGACAATTCGGGCCTTAAACAACTTCTGGATACCAGGATAGTAGCTTCCGAAGCGGGCTTTAATGAGATAGTGAACCAAACCAGGGATTGGGCCAAACGGGAATACCGGCATTTGACCCTATGGTTTACTGTCATCGGAATAGCCCTGCTGGCTTTTGGGATCTTTCTAAGTGCATTTATGGCCAGGCGAATTACCAGGCCCCTAACCGAACTCACAGAACATATCACGCGTTTTGTAGACAGTAATTTTACCCTGGAAAGTGAACATCCGGTAGTTAAGACCAAAGACGAAATTGGAAGCTTAACCCAAAATTTTTCTCATTTGAAGGATGAGGTGATCAATCGACTAAGATTCTTCAAGGAAAAAGTAGACGAACGAACCGCTGAACTGGCGCAAGCCAATCAACGTCTGTATCGTTTGAGTGAGGCCAATAGCCGTTTTGTCCCTGATGAATTTCTGGACAATCTTGGAAAAAAAAGCATCGTGGACATTGAGTTGGGGGATCATGTAGAACGTCATATGACCGTGGTGTTTACGGATATCCGAGAGTTTACCAAGATCTCCGAAGCCTTGAATCCGGAGGAAAATTTCGAATTTATTAATACCTACCTGGCCGGGATTGTTCCTATTATCCAAAAAAATGGTGGATTTATAGACAAGTTTATCGGGGATTCGGTAATGGCACTGTTCCCGGATGATGCCGGGGCAGCTATCACTACCGTATTTGAATTTGAAGACTTTTTGGAAGAATTCAACACCGTTCAAAAAGAGAAGGGTAAGCACCGGGTGCGGATCGGTACCGGAATTCATACCGGACATATGATCCTGGGCACTATAGGGCATAGCAATCGACTGGAAACCACAGTGGTTTCCGATGCAGTGAACACTGCCTCACGAATTGAGGGATTATCCAAGTATTACGGTGCGAAAGTTATCGCAACGGAAGCCACGCTTTTGGAAGTGGGAAAGAATGCATTTCACTATCGTTTTTTAGATAAAGTACAGGTAAAGGGAAAATCAAAATCGGTAGAAGTGTACGAGTTCTTGTCGCCCAGGGAAAGCGAAAAACTATCCTATCTGGAAGACTATAAAAAGGGGATAGCACTTATCCGGAATAGAAAAGTACAAGCGGCGGGACAGTTGTTTTCAGAACTAAACAAGAAGCATCCGGAGGATAAAGCGATAAGCATCTTTGCGGAGCGCTGTACCAATTATCTGGAACATAAAATGGAGCGTTGGAATGAGATAACCGAAATGGCTACAAAATAAATGATCCGTCATTTCAAAATGACTAAAACGAACATAGCATGAAAAAATTTGACTTGATCGTAATTGGTTCTGGCCCTGCCGGGGAAAAGGCTGCGGTAAAAGCGGCCTATTTTGGATATGAGGTAGCTCTGGTAGAAAAAGAAGAAGAATATGGCGGGGCTGGGGTACAAACCGGTACTTTGCCGTCAAAAACATTAAAGGAAACCGCCTTATACCTTTCCGGTATCTATCAAAAAGGAGTGTTTGGTATCGATAAAAAAATAGGGCGGAAAACCGGAGTAAATGACTTTCTCTACCGCAAGCGTTTGGTAACCAACCACAAGAATAAAGTAGTGGCGCACAACCTGGAAAATCATGGAATTTCCATTTTTAAAGGATTTGCCAGTCTTATTAGTCCGCATCAGGTGAAAATACAGGGTGCGTTGGAACAGACCATTGAAGGCGATTATATTTTAATTGCCACAGGCTCGTATCCCTACCATCCCCCCAATATCCCGTTTGAGGACCATCGTGTACATGATTCGGACTCCATTTTACAGATCACCAAATTTCCCAAGTCCATCTGTGTATTGGGAGCAGGGGTTATCGGTTGCGAATACTCCACTATTTTCGGAGCTATGGGAGTGAAAACGTTTTTGGTTAATGACAGGGATAAGATTTTAGGGTTTCTGGATAATGGCATTTCAGAAGCCCTGGTGGAGCAGATGGACAAAAACGGGATCAAGATATTGTTTAACAATTCTGTGGTAGATTTTGAATTGCCGGAGGATGAGGGCGAAAACCTTAAATTGAAACTAAAAACAGGGGAGACCCTAAATGTGGATATGTTCCTTTTTGCTGCCGGGCGCAGTGGTAGCATCAAAGGCTTAAACCTTGAAAAGATAGGGGTAGAGACCGGAAAGCGAGAAACTGTGGTGGTAAACGAGAAATATCAAACCAATCTGCCGCATATCTATGCCGTAGGAGATGTCATTGGTTTTCCCGCCCTGGCCAGTACCAGCATGGAACAGGGGCGGGTGGCCATTACCCATATGTTTGATACCGGGGACCTGCATGCTTTGGCAGACACTTTTCCCTATGGTATTTACACCGTCCCCGAAGTAAGCATGGTAGGGATAACCGAGGAGCAGGCTAAAGAACAGGGGGTGGAATACGAGATCGGGCTAAGTTTTTACCGGGATACCGCACGGGGAATGATCCTGGGGGATGCGGACAATGGGTTTTTAAAACTCATCCTGGATAAAAATACCAAACAGATCTTGGGCGTACATATCATTGGCCATTCTGCCACAGAATTGATCCATTACGGTATGGAACTGGTACGGGACAATAAAAGCGTGGATCAAATTATTTCCACGGTGTTCAACTATCCCACCTTACACAGCCTTTATAAGTATGCGGCTTACGATGCCTTAGGCAACTTGGCCGGGAAAAAAGTAAAAAAGGCAGGGGAACGGGTTTGAAGTGTAATGGCTTTGTTTGGGAAAGCTGCAAGTTTCAAACCCAACTGAATAAAAAGCTGAAATAAAGATCAATCGGGTGGGTTTAGCGCGATGTAATAACTATAGGGAGCCAATTGCAATGTGGTATTGGAAGTTGCGATACCCTCTCCATATACTTTCATATACTTTTCGTTATCCATGGGGACTTCTTGAGGGGTATTCGCGGTATTGATGATTACAATAGCCTTTTCATTTCCATACGTCCGTTGAAAGGCGATAAGCCCTTCCGTATTTTCATATAAAGGCAAATAATCTCCTAATCTAAAGCTGTCGTAATGGGTTCTAAGCTCGATAAGCTTTTTATAGTGCTGCCAAAGGGAACCTGGGTCTTTCCTTTGATGCTCAAGACTAAATTGATGAATTGCGTCGGACTTCCAAAAGGAAACCTCCCAGACTTCGCCGCCCTCTATGTACCACAAGGCGTTACCGGGATCCTCGGAATTACTGGTCCATGGAAAAGCCTCACGGACCGGAATATGATTGGCATCACTGCCCCACTCGTGTTTTTGGCCGGTGACTCCCAGCTCTTGCCCATAGTAAATTGAAGGGACTCCCGGCAAAAGGAGGTTTAAAATAGCAGCGCTTCGTTTCTGGTTTTCATTACCATTTACAACGGTAGCCCATCTATCTGTATCGTGATTCTCTAAAAAGTTCACCGTGAACGTACTATCACTGAATTTTGTGAGATTTTCTAAAACTACAGCATGAATTCGGCCGGATTCCATGGTAACGCCATTTGAAGAAGGATCATTGTACATATCATGTGTCCCTTCTTCTCCGGCTATGGCAAACCGAAGGGGAAAACTAAAAGCGGCATCGGCACCACTTTGCCTGATCATCTGGTCACCGTATTCATTCCAATTGGACTGTTCTCCTAACACAAAAACATTTGGATTGATCTCTTTGCACGCTTTAAAAATGGGTTGCCAAAAATCCTGGTACATATTGGTAAAAATCCCTTTATAATCCAGGTCGTCCATGATATGATCAATTCTAAAGCCATCTACCCCGTCATTAAAATCCCCATCTTGGTTTGGATCTACCCAATAACTGTAGAAATCGATCATCCACTGTTTAACACGCGGGTGATTTAAATCGAGCAAAACAATGTTGTATTTGTTGCCGGGCCATGCTACAAAATCATGCAAGGGGGATTTGGGAGGCATAAAAATTTGTTCCGGATGCTGATTTAGGGAGTCAGCGTAGTAAATGAAGTCCGAATACTCCGAGTCCGGATTTTGGTAAGAATCGTCAAACCAAATATTTCCACTTTGTGCATATTGGGTTTCCATGTCCATAATAAACTTAAGCCCCTTTTCATGTACCGCAGTAACGAAGTTTAGATAGTCTTCTTTGGTCCCGTATTCCTGATCAATATTCTCGTAATTCGTAGGGAAATAGTTGTGATAGAAACCGGATTCGTACAGGGGGGTAAATAAAATGGCGGTAACCCCCAGTTCTTTCAGATAGTCCAGTTTTTGGGTAAATCCATTAAGGTCACCGTGTAAATCTCCACTGCTATCATAAAAACTGCGTTGCATGACGTGGTAAATAATTTCATTATTCCAGTTGACAGGTCCTTCAACGGATGGTGATGTGATGGGTTTACGTTCATCCTGTTTTTGGGAGGTATTGCAGGAAAGGACTACTCCAAAAAGGATAAAAACGAAACGGTAGTTGGTAAACTTTCTCATTGGGCTGCTTTTTTTAGGGGAAATGTGACACGTCTTAAAATGGTTTTACCCATTGGCACTAGTGTAACAGCGACTTCTTTTTGTTTTGAGCTATCAAAGAACTTTCCTTTCAATGCTAATGCGTTGTCTTTCGGTCTTTCAAGATCAAAATCTTCAGGGATAAGCAAGTTGTTATGGTCTTCATTTTCAGGAAGACAGTGGTAGTCTCTAAATACGGAGGTACCATACCTTTTAATGGTTTGCTCGGTATGCGGAATGGTATAGGCAAATACTAACGGACCTTGTTGTACGTACACCTCATCATTATTTGCTTTTTGCGGGATAATGGGATTGATAAACGTCATGGAAAAGGTTTCCTCAGGTTGCCATGTTTTGGTAATGACATAGAAGTTATCCTGAAGGTTTGCCGTTGCTGTAGGTAAAGCAAAATCTACTGCTTCACTCCACTCCGGCTTTCGAAGTTTTAAGCTGAATTTCAAGGGATTTGAAGTTTTAATTCTAAAAGTCACTGCATTGGTCCAGGGATAGTGGGTTTGTTGTTCAATGGAAACAGTAGTGCTATTTATCTGTGTCGTCAGTTCCGAAGGTCCATACATAAGGACAGCGATACCATCGTCCGCTTTCATATACATTTGATCAAGAAAATAGGGAAGGTTTCTGCCGTAATTTGGCGCGCAACACACCGCAGGCTCGGAATGTGTGGGCGAATATTTATATCGGGGTTCTTCTGTGGATGTTTCTCCTTTGTGATGCTTGCCATCTAACCGATAGCAATTGTCATGTTTGGAATAGGTAATGGCGGTCCCGTCCTGATTTCGGGCCCCGAGCATGCCATTGTATGTCAGTTTTTCCGCCGCATCTGCAAATGGCACACTTCCGGTTTTTTCCAGTAAACTTCCGTAGGAATTTCGTAGTTCCAACATGCCGCAATACTCGGCTGCGGTCTCCGTTGGGTCAGCTTTCAATTGTAATATCCACTCATCACCATGACCTGCTCCACTGGGTAAAATACAGGAGGCCAGTTTTGCAAGCATATTGTTATAGGCGACTTCCAATTCTGGATACCCAGTATGACAATAAGCGTTAACCATAGAACGAATATGCTCATACGTATGAACGCCATGTCCCTCAAAAAGGGAATCTTTCTCTATTAAATAAGGGTAGCGCAAATCATTAAAAGATCTGTTGATACCATAGGTTGAAAATGCTTTGTATAAATAGGTGGCATAATCCTGATACTTGGTGTTGTTGGTGATACGGTAGAGCGTTTCACAAACATCGGTTAACATCAAACCGTGCGTAACACCCCCAAAAGCATTTTTCAGGTAAAAAGGATGTTTCCCGTTTTCCCCGTAGCGTTCCATGGTCAATCCCATAGCGCGTTCTACGGCATTTAGGACTTTTTCATTATTTGTGAATTCGTAGTAGGCCAACAGGGTTCTGAAAGCTGTGGTTTGTGCCCACAACTCTCCATTAGAGCCTTCATGCTGGTACCGAAGATTGGGTTGGTATATCCCGATGTAACCATCCTTGTCCTGAGAATTCAACAAATTATCGGCAATGTCATGTGCCTGTTTCATGGCTTTCGCATTTTTGGTTAAAAAGGCGTGCCGTACAAAACCATCCCACCAATTGCCAATGGTTTCGGCATTCCACCATAGGATCGATTTTTCCCATGCCTGACCGGTTAGTACTAAATCTCCCATTTCAGGAATGTCCTCCATTCCTCCCCGGCGTGCGGTATGATACAAGTCATCCGCTTTAATTCCCGGATAGAGTTCATCCAGTGCACCCACAATTCCGCTTTCCAAATCATTTTGCATCATCTCTAAGATCCATCCTTTGGGGAGTACACTACCGGTTTCAAAAGCCTGGAAACGAGTTTCTATGGGCTGGGTCTCATTATTGAAGAATTGCATGGTTTCACTATCATCCGTAATATGTTCCCCTACTTTATTGACATTTTCAGAAAAGCTTTCACCTTGTGAGTTTTCTTTGGATAGTTTACAACCCCATAGTACGATGAAAGCCATAAAAAGTAGTTTTTTCATTTTAGCACGGTTTTTAAATACGCTTTCATTTTAATGTTCAATTCGCTTTGATCTCCCAGGGGTTCCCTGGTAAATGGCCTATCGGGCATATAAGGAAATGGGCCGAACTCCGGGGTAATTGACATCTCCCTGTGTTTTGAATGATGGTCTGTTATGCCTTGCCACCATTTGACGAAGCGGTTAAGATGCGTAGTCCACTCCGGTGCAAATGGATTGTTGACTTGCGGGGATTGTTCATGACCCACCCGGGCGTGAATATGATAGATATTAGGAATTACCTGAGCGATGATATCTTCCTGATCCTGCAACATGGATTCCGAAACAACACACCAGTGGGAAAGATCTCCGGTAAATTTTAAATTTGGGAATACTTCCAAATATTGAACTGTAGCGCTGCTGTGAAAGGTAAATCTCCCTCTGTGGATTTCATGATATACCGGGATCTTCTGTTTCTGGGAAAATTCTTCAATGGCCTCTATTATTTTACAATTGTCCGAAAAAGAATAATGGTCCTTGCCCGTATGCGAATTAATAAATGAGGGACGATACTGCACCAAATCTTCCAGGCGCTGCATCACTTTGCCGAGATACTCCTGTGGTACTTCCGCTTTAACTCCGAAAACTTGTTGCAAACCACAAATAAAACGCGGGTTTTCTTGTCGAATAGCGTGAAGCGTTTGGTTGAACGAGGATTCGAAAACAGGATCACGGGGAACATTAATTTCAATGCCATCAAAGCCGTTAGCGATGGTAAGGTCCAGGAAAGCCCACGGATCTAAATGTTCACTGCCCCAATAGGGATATAAATACCTTGTAGTATTCATCTAATATAACACAGGGTTTAGCGGCGTATTAATAATTTCGCCTATCTCCGCTCCGGGACACCAGGTGTTCCAGTCATTGATTTGGCCATCGTTCTCCGGTTGTTTTAGCTTCATGTTTTTGTCCATGTAAATTACGGTCATCACTTTTCGGGTTTCCGCGGTTTGATTAGCTCCTGCACGATGAAAAACCCAGCCGGAATGAAAACTAATTTCACCGGCGTCAAATGGGGCTATAACATGTTTAAAATCGGTTACTTTTAAGCGTTTTTCGATCAAAACCTCACTATCATCCCCAATCGCCAATTCCCTGCCTTCTAAAATTTGATGACTTCCGGCACTAAACTCCAGGGGCCCCATGTTCAATGGAGTTTCCTGTAAAGGGATCCAGGCAGTAATGGTTTTGTCCGTTGCCAAAGGCCAGTAGTGCTGGTCGGCATGCCAGGGAGTAATGCCACCGCCGCCTTCTTTAAACAAAGCCTGGTCATGGTACAGTCGTACCCCGTCTACCTGCATCAGGTCCGCGGCGATCTTTGCCAGACGTTTACTAAACACCAATTCTTTAATGTCCTCGTCTTGTTTCCACAAGTTGAATAATTGCAAAAATGCTTTTCCATAGGTAGTGCGGGCTTCTAAGGGAAGGTCTTGTTGATTTAGTTCCTCCACTTTTTTTGAGATCACCCCGTTAAAATATGCCAGAAGGTCAGCGTCCAGGACGTGTTTTAATTTAATGTAGCGATGGGTTTGGTAGAAATTGATCTGTTCTTCGGTTACGGTATACGGCCGGTCCAATAGGTGTAGCGTTTCCATGATATATGCATTGATGTGTCAAAAGTAAAGGGGAATCAGAGGAATTTCTTTTTCGATTTTAATCAAAACTATGCATATCTAAACTTATCATAGTATTTTTATAGTCATTCGTGTTTATAACATACTTTTTTGAAGGCAGAATTAGAACAAATCGGGATTGAGGCAACAAAACGGTCCTTTCATTTTTTTAAAAGGGAAGCGGCATCTTTTACATCTTTTTGGCATTATCATCCCGAAGTAGAACTCACCTTTATCCTGAATGGGGAAGGGACCCGATTTATAGGGAATTCTATTGCCCCTTTTTCCAATTATGATTTGGTGTTGGTAGGCCAAAATATACCGCACAATTGGGCGAGTGTAAAGCACAACAGCCTGGAAAAACAAAGGGCCATCGTTTTTCAGTTTGGTGCTACTATTTTTACTTCATTTAAAGAATGTGAGGATTTTACCGCGTTATTTGAACTGGCGAAACGCGGCATCCGATTTAACAACCTTACGGAAGCGATCGTAACACGCATTACCCATTTCGAGCACCTGAATAGCGTACAACAGCTCGGCGCTTTAATGGAACTCCTACAGTTATTGGTTTTTCATGAAGACAAAACCCTGTTGACCACGGAGATCTATACGTACCACCATAACCAAAAACACAAAATAGAGAAGTTCGCCAGGGTGAATAATTATATCCTGGATCATGTTGACCAAAAGCTAACGGTAGCGCAAATGGCGGATCTCACTCATATGGTGCCACAGTCTTTTTGCAGATGGTTTAAACAAAACTCGGGACATTCGTTTATTACCTTTTTAAACAAAACCAGGATAGAGAACGCATGTCATTTATTAATGCACCGGAATATTCCGATTCAGGAGATCGCCTTTAGTTCAGGATTTGAAAGTCTGAGTCACTTTAACCGGACGTTTAAGAAATACAAGCACCAAAGTCCCAGGGCCTTTTTGCGTGCGCATACGGTTGGATTCCAATCAAAAAAAGCATAGCGACAAATTGTAAGAGTGTTGATTAATTACAGAACAGTTTCTCGTCCGGCCCCTTAGCTGTTTGAGCGGATTGCAAGCCTAAAGGCCTGGCACTTTTCCGCCTGCCAATTGGATGGGTGAATCGTAGCCTGTATGGCACTTGGTTTTTCACCCCTCTACCACCGGATATTATTCTTTTTACAAAAACCGGAAATAAAATGGGTTCGGTTGTACACCAAAGGCAAAAGAACAGATTTTCAAGCAATCGTCAGGACCGATTTGAAACTTTTATCAGTTTTTCCGACCCAATGAACTCCTTCTTATTGTACATATACCAGGAGTGCTTGGTGGGCATCCTAAGCCCGTTTAGCTGTTCTTCTTCAGAGTACAGGATATACTCACTATCAGCACCCATAGCCGGGTGAAAGAACTGTAAAACTTTTAGGGAATAGTCTTTGGGGTCAAAGTAGAACTGCCAATATTCCCCGGATTGGTCCAGATTGTAATTTACCTTGACCCTCCACAGTTTCCGGTTCAAAAAGGTCACCAATTTGGGCGAACCGACAAAATTTACCTCCTTGTCCACGAGCTTCATAGGAAGGCCGTACATATAGACCCAATAATTGGTCCTCCCTATAATATTCTCACAATCGAGCAAAAAATTCTCCAACTCACCTTTTGGGGGGATACTCTTGCCGTTCAACCGTACTATACAGGAGTCTTTGTCCAAAAAACCACCGGTTAATGTATCTCCGGATTTGAGCACTTCCGTCCAATAGGCGGTTCCCGTGGCGTTGTTTATGACCAAATCCACCGGACTCCTTTCGTTTTCAACTTCAAAGGTGCCTTTAAAAGTGTGCCAATTCCCCTTGGGGTCATGGTACTGGATTGATTTTTGGATGAGATCCTCATTGGTCATTTGCTGAGCGGTACTCACCACTGAGAATAGCAATACGGAAAAAACAATAGCTTTATTCATGGACACGTCTTTACAAAATGACGATACATGATCTTGTTTGTTACAGGTTTAATCCATTTTCAGGCATTGGTTTACAACCAGCTACAATGGTCCGGGGATACCTAATCTGCCATCCCTTCCTAGCCGGTCTCCGGCGGCCAAAGCCTTTGGCGACTGCACGCAAGCGGTAGGCGGGTTGCGTGTCCCGATGGCTATGAGGACCACTGTGTACAATTATATATGCTTACTCACAGGTTTTCGTTATTGTATTTTTCCAATTCGCTTTAAGATCAGTAACGCTATAGCTAATAAAACGCCGATTCCTATGAAAAAATATCCTCCGTATTTGTCTTTATTTCCGCGAATAAAATACGCCTCTCCATCTTTATCAATAAACTGAACGGTTTTGTTAAGCCGTAAGTCCTGATTCCTTTGTAAGGGTGTTTTTTCGGCATAATACACCGTAATTTCATCTCCGACAGCCAGTTGGTCCAACTGTTCAAACTTTGGTCCGAAGTCTCCGGGCGCATTGCCTACAAAAATTTCAAATACCAGCGGAAAGTCAACAATGTGGATGAATCTGTGATCACCTTTATTTCCATAATTGATTTCCCCAAAAGTTTTGTCGAAATAGTCAATCTGCCCGGTAACACTTTCAAATTCGGTTTTTTCTTTACTACCTCTTATGGATAAATACACGCCAAATCCAACGATTACAACACAGGCAAGTAGGGATTTTTTAAAGATTTCCTTAGGTTCTTTTTTTCTCATTCAGGTTGGTTTTAAATATGGTAAACTGCTATTTTAAAATGATATTTCCGTTATATAAGATCTCAATACAGCATTCACCTTCCGGAATAAAAGCAAAACTTCGAACGCCCAGGATTAATTCGGAGGTATTCTCGGAAATGAAATAGGTGTCATCCCAGATCCTTATCTCTCCCGCTTCTTCATCAATCCAATTCCAGGTGAATTCCCCGTTACTATCCACCCCGGTTCCATCATTATTAAAACTCACAGTAAATCCATCGAATTCCTGATTTGATTCACTTTCAAAATCATCAATTTCCGATTGTTGCAGATCGTATCCATTGGTTTCTATAATTGAGACAACTTCTAACCTATCGTAGGTCCAGGGGCTTTTGTTAACCATGTTTTCAATCAATGATTTGGTTTCTTCCATTACCTGTTCCGAATCTTCGTCGGAACAAGAGAAAAAGATGGCTAAGCATATCACTACAATAGGATGGGTCTTATACATGCTTTACGTTTTAATCATTCACAATATCCAGGATACGCCACATACCTCCGGACGTTCTACTATCCGCTAAAGTATGGGTTTACCACTTTAATTTCAAGAAGCTAAACGGATCAGCTGTTAGATGTAGTTTATCCTGTATAGTGTGCATTCCCTCCTGCTGCTACGTCCATCACCAGTCCGCTAATGAATTTGGCGTTATCTGAAGCCAGAAATGTTGCAGATTGTGCGATATCAACCGGATCGAGAGCGGGGGTGGGTAATGCGTGATAGCCGAGCATGGCTTTATCTTGTTCCTCAAAAGAATTCATTCCTGTAGATTGGTATTGCCCTTCACTTCTGTAAAGCGGTGTATTGACCGCTGTTGGTGCTATGGCATTTACTCTGATATTGTATTTGCCAAGCTCTAACGCCAGTGTTTTTGTCAATCCGATAACCCCCCATTTGGTAGAAGCATAATTGGCAACACCGGGGACTCCCTGTCTGCCCCCAATGGAGGTTAGGGTAATAATACTACCACTTTGCTGCCTTTTCATTTGCGGAATAGCCGCCCAGACGGTGTTGGCTACCCCGGTAAGGTTAACATCAATCACATCTTTCCATTGGTTCTCTTCCATTGCTTCAAAGGGCGACCAGGCTGCGATACCTGCGTTTGCCACCACAGTGTCAAGACCTCCCAATTCACGAATAGTACGCGCAACAGCGCTCTTCATAGCATTTAGGTCCCTTACATCAGCCTTTATTTTTAGGGCTTTTACGCCCAGCTTCCTGATTTCATTGGTGGCCGCATTCAACTCTGCTTCATTTGCCAGTCGATACCCTTTAATTGCCATACCACCTGTGGGATCAGCGATATCCAAAAGTGCAATGTTTGTTCCTTGTTTGGCCAGGTCAACGGCGATGGCCAGACCTATCCCTCTCGCTGCACCCGTTACAAGAGCTGTTTTGCCATTAAGGCTGAGGTTTTCATCTTTAGATTTACCGAATACCCCTGTACTTGTTACTGCCACACCTGCAGAGGCAAGGCCTACCGATTTAAGAAATTGTTTTCTGTCCATGAGTCTAAAATTTTGAATGTTTACATTTTATACAGGCAAAATTGGCTCGGAACCTTTTCCAAAAATTGTAAATTCTTGGTGTATTACGAAAAAGACTGTTGGTACCTCTTTGGGGTTACTCCAACCACTCTTTTGAAGCTATGGGTAAAGTGGCTTTGGTCATAAAAACCGATGTTGTAGGCAATTTCAGTTAGGCTTAATGCCTTGTTCTTCATCATTTCCATCGCCTTTTCTATCCGATAATTCAAAACGAATTGATGTGGGGATACCCCGGTTGTTCGTTTGAATACTTTGGCAAAGTGATAAGGACTTAGGTTTACCTGAGCCGCAAGGGCCTCCAGACTTATGTCCTGATCTATGTAGGATGCGGTGTAATCCAATAGATTTTTTATTTGAAGACCAAAGAGCTTTCCCCTGGGTTCAATGACTTTTTTACTCCCGGCGCTGTATCGATTCAAAAGATACATGGCAAAAGACATACTTAACAGTTCACCGTACAACCTGCCACTTTTGTTAGTGAGAAGTTCCTGGTCCAATACGTTTGCGTATTGCTGGATATGGGGATCCATTCGTCCTCTTTGTGTGCTTAATTCAACTTGATCAGCGTCGATCTCATCCGCGGTAATTTTGTTGTAGAATTCCGGTTTTATCGCAATGGCCAGAAATTCAAAATCATTGAACCATCTTGGAACACCCAAATCTCCGTGGTTCTGCATGGAGAAAGCCCCGGGTCTTAGCTGTATATGCTTCCACTGTCCTTTTTCTTTAAACTCAAAGTCAACGGGCTTCTTACCCAGGGTGATGGTTAACCGATGATCCAGAATGGTATGTGCCGGCAATTCATCCGGGGGTAAAACATGTTTTTCAACGGTAAACCCATCCCAGGTAAGCGTCGAAATGACGGCTTTATCGGGGGCAGCGGGTATCCTGATGCCATCCGCAAGTAAAGATATGCTGGATTTTATACTCACAATGTTTAGGGCATTATCCTAAAGATAATGGATTGCTGGAATTTCCAGGCGGGTGAAGGATAGGCCGGAATGGCATTAGTATGTATAACTATGGTTGTACCCCCACTTTTATTTTTTAATTCCTATTAGATAAAGAATAGCTCCAGGGCCGGACTTTACTTTATTGACTTCCCAATTGTATTTTTCCTTTTCATTCAGGTTTTCAATAAGTGCATTCATTTCATTCACCGAATACGTCCTTAATGAGGACACCAATCCATCCCATACAACTACCAAAGGGACAATTGGGATCAAATAGGTGAAGATAATTCGGCCTACTGTAAAGGGCCGTATAAAGGGGGTGGTTAATAGTACACTTATGGGTGAAAACAACATCGCTAAAATACTTGGGATACTTCTTTCCTGTGCTTCGAAGATGGCAATGGAGCTATTAGTGTCTATCGAATTTTGAAGTATTTGTTTAGCATCGTCAGGATTAAAATGGTGTAATGATAAAAATTGCGTCCTCAGCCCTTTTAATTCCGGAGGTACATTTCTGGCATCAACAGGTGTTTTAATAAATTCAAAATTGTCCGCTTTCTTTTTGGTGAATTCGAACGCCGAAATATTGGGATAGAAATCCGTTAAGACTATTTTTAGGTTGGGGACATCCTTTTTTAATTGGGAATTCAACCAAATCAATCCACCGCCTCCGCCGGAACCAAGATCAATGATCTGGTTGGTATTGCTTTCCCGAAGCGCTTTTACAAGTATCGGGAGTATGGGTTTGTACATTTTGGTTTGGTTAGATAGAAACTGCAAGAAGTCAGTGGCATAGTTTCTTAGAAAAGTGGGAAACCATCCCTGATCTTCAAATTCAAATACATGTACTCTACCCATGTCGTTGGTCCATATGAGCTACAACGGTCTCCTTTACTTTAATCTTTATGAATTTAATAAAAGAGGAGCGGAAAATGTTCCCCGGACTTTAAAGATACACCTGATACACCGTGTTACAAACGGTTTTTACTCATAGACATACGCTGTAGTTCTGACGAGTTCTCCTTCTGAGTCAAATTCCTGCCTCATAATAGGGAACTCGGCGGTGTTATAGGTATATTCAAATGTCTCATGGGAAGCTGTTCGTCCGTTTATTGTAATTGTTTCAGAAATGAAATTGTTCTTGCTTAGGCTAATAGAATCATCCCAAAAAAAGAATCTTACGACTTCAGGTAATCCGCTCATGTAATGTTTGTTGGTGTCATAGGTATAGTTGAATTCGGTTATCTGGGTATTGGCGCTAATAATATCTGTTTGTACAACCAATTGTACATTTCCTTCATTATCATATTCAAATTCTCTACTAAAGGTTGAGATCCATTCTTCAAATTGGTTTTTGCTAAATCGTTCTACTTTTACAAGATTGTCATTTTGAAAGGTGTATTCGGTGTAGAATGTATTGATATCATTAGTGAAATTCCTCTCCCTTTTGAATATGCCGTTTTCATATTCCAGGTCTGAAAATGATGTCAAGGTTCCGTTGGAATAACGTTCAACTTTTACAGGGAGGTCATTCTCATAAATCAAACGTTCTTCACCTTCGGTTGAATTGATAAACAAATTTGTAAGCTTGTTCTCAGCATAAACGAATTCAACTGTTATGTTGGAATTCTCAGAAGATGTTGTTAATCTGGACAGTCTCAACTCAGAGCTTTGTTGATCATCCATTTCATCACTACTTTCCTCATCTGTATGGTTATCGGTTTCTTCTATAGTTTGTTCTTCTTGCGATACTTCTGAATTATCCGTTTCGGAACATGATGAAAAGAAAGCAAATAATGAAGTGATGAAAAAGAGTTTGAAAATCCTGAACATTTGGATTTGTTTATATAGTTGGTAACGTTTTTGTGTATAAGCAGTAGTTAATTTATTTTAGTTTCCGCAAATTTCATAGCAATTGATGTCCCTATAAAAAAGGTATCGTTCGTCGGATCGGTATTAGTTTCAAAAATAGGGTCTTTACTGTTGAGCCATCGCCCTTCCAATCGGCACATGATATTTTGAGTGGGTGAATAATCGATATTTAAGGAGAGGCCTGTAGTTTGAAAACCATTGGTTGTTCCCGTTGGGATGATAATGCCTGTTTCATCTTGATAGTATTCCGCTCGTACAGCACATTTCCAGCTAGTGTTTATGGCATATTGACCAATAAGCGTGGGTGTGAACCAAATATCATATCCGGAGGCTCCTTTAGACTCTTGTTGTATTCCGACATCAAAACCTGCGATTACGTCAAATTTGTCCGTCAATTGAAATTGCCCGTAGAAATTGTTAAAGTAGCGTAGTCGCCTTGTGGTGTCCGGGTCGTCTGTTCCAATAAATGTACTCCAATTTAAAATGATGGTATTCGTGGGACGGTAGTTCACCTGAGTTCCAAATGAAGGCAGTGAGTTGCCCTCCAGGCGTTGAATGCGTTGCCAACCATTTAGGATCATTCCTGAGATTTCCCATTGGCCATTGGGGGTATACGTTAATTTTGCGCCTGTAAGGAAATATGGAGAATTTTCAGCCGACAAGGAGCGGGTTAAGGTCATATTATCCATGGATATAGCATTTTCAAACCCGATATGAGAAGGGAAAACACCTGCATCAAGCCATAGACTGTTTTTCCTATTGAGTGAAATTCCAATGTTTGCTTCAAAGATGTTCTTCAAAAGCCCGGGTTCAGCCGCATAATTATCATTGGCATACGTGCCGGTATGTAGGGCAAAACTGCCTCTATACTTTGCGTGTTGTATCCCAAATTGCATAAGGCCCAAATTCAAATTGAACTCGTTGTGCCGGTTATGGTTAAACAAAAAAGATTGCCTTTCCGTACCTTGTGGTTGATTAAAATCGTACACATAAAAAATGTCCAGGAAGCCTGAAATACTCAAGTCAGGTTGTTGTTGCCATGCGCTATCCTCTTGTGTCCTCGCAACTTGACGTATTAAAAAGAAAATAAAGAATGTGAGTATCAGCTTGTACATTTTTTTGTTCCAATTTTCTTTTCCCGTATGACGCACAACGGTTTGGCTATGAGGAGTAGCGTCTCCCAGGCGCTGTTTACTAGCTATAACTTTCCTTACTTCCACTTTGGAAGTGTCCTTTTGTCTTCATCTTTTTCTTTTGACTCTTCTTCTGGTTCATAGGGCAGTTCTTCAAGCATCCACTTTTTTGCCTCCTTATCTTTCAAATAGTGATCAAAATACTCTTTAATTCTTCTCTGGACATCAAGCCTTGTACTTTCTTTACTTCTCAAACCATGACCTTCCCCCCGGTACGAAAGAAAAACAACCGGTTTTTTCAAATAGCGTAAAATACTATAGAAACCAAAAGAGTGTTCCCACTTAACCACCTGATCATCCGTGCCATGATACAATAATAAAGGAGTATTCATAGTTTGGGCGTTAAATACAGGAGATTCTGAAATATACATCTCAATATTAGCCGTAGGGTCAACACCAAGTCGCCCTTGTCCGGTCATATAGTAATCCTGCTCATTACTACCATCCCAAACAATATCGAGGTTGAATCCCTGAACGAGATTGCTTACACCGCCTCCTGCTGCAATAGCTGCAAATTTATTGTCTTGCGTAGAAACATACATTCCGGTGTGACCTCCAAAACTATAGCCCTGGTAACCTATCCGTTGTTCATCCACATATCCCAATTCAATTACTTTTTCGATTACCGCATCTATACATTCATGCATATCCGAATGTGGTGTTCCCACGTTAAAATGAATATCAGGTTGAAGGAATAAATATCCATCAGAAACATACAACATTTCAGGCACGGAAGTACCCGAAAGATAGGGGCTGGCATAGGTATACATGTTATGGGATCTTTTTTCGTATGAGTACACAATCATTGGTAGCTTTTGCCCCTTTTTATACTCATCAGGGATACTTAATATTGCTTGCAAAGGCACGCCATCATCATTAGTATAATCAATCAAAATTCGCCTGCCCCATTTGTATATTTTCTGTTGAGGATTGGTGGCGGTTATTTTTTTTGAGCCGGTGAAATCCGAGGTACTCAAATAAGCCTCGGGATAGTTTTGGTAATCCCCCATTTTGTAAATAATAGCCTCAGCATTTTCACTTTTTAGTATTTGATGTCTTCGATAAGGGCTTGAAAATGATACAGGTCGGTAAATGAGTTCTTTTAATTGATTGCCTTGCAAGTGATAGTACCCGGCGTGCTTGGTTTGTTTGTTAAAAGCATATAACAGATGGTTCTCGGAAAGGTCAATGTAGCGTTCCTCAATTTCTGGTTCACTGGAAAAACTGTAATCTTCAAAACGAAAACGGATTGCGTCTTTGGAAGTAACGGATGCCGTAAGGTTTTGTGCTTTAGAGCTATCATCAAGAGGTAGTAACCACAAGTCCAATTCATGATTAACAATCACGGCATTTTGATCTTTTACCCAGCCAACAAAACCGTAATCCGGGACAAAACCAAATTTGTCATATTCTTTATTTACAAACGAAACCTTTAAACCACTTGAAATATTTCGCGTTGAAGCTTCTCTAAAATTATAATACCAATAATGCCGGTCATCCCAAAATACCATTTTTTCACCATCAGGAGATATCTCGTAACCCAGGTTGTATCTTGAACTGCTATGTTTTTCCTTTATTAATTGTTTGTTGCCGGTTCTGAGATCAATACTGTAAAGGTCGTTTTTATCTACATCCCAATCGGATATGTATTTCCTTTTGTCTGACCCAACCGCCCAATGGTCCGTTCCTTTGCTAAGGACTAGTTTTTGGATCTTTTCGCCTGTTACTTGAAGAAGGGTAGTGGTGTTTCGAAAGAAAATAGCATCAAATGTTTCGTCTTTCTTTTTTTCCGCTTCGATTATTCGTTGAGACAGCAGTTTTTTGTCTTTCCAGTGCCAGATCTGAACGGGCGACTTTTCTACATCGGGATCTTTTTTAGTTTCCTCATCGTTCTCAGCTTTTTCAATATCCTTTAACTTTACGAATAGTCGCTCACCGTCTTTACTCCAAACAATAGTACTTTCCGTTTTTCCCGGACTTACTGCCAATTCCATACCTTCAGGCATTTCCTTAATTTCTTTTACAGGATATTCAAGAATTTCAGTGTCCCCAGAGTTAATTCTGTCAATCACAACAATGCGGACATTGCTGTAGTCATTCTTGTTTTCCTTTTTATGATATTGGTAGGCTGCAAGGGCGTTCCTGCTGCTATCCCAGGACAAGTTTGAAAAAATAGCATTATCCGTTGTTAGGGAACGCGTTGTCCTATCAACGGGATGGTATAGATATATTCCATTCCCCCGCTTATCTTCGGTATTTATGGTGTAGGCAATGTAGGGCGATTTTTTATCAACCAAATATTCACCGACATTCCCTATAAAATGTTCCCTTCTCTTGTCCAAATCATAAACTAAAAGACTGTTCTTATCCTCAGTAATGAAATAGTTTTTATCCTCCGGGAAGCTGTAGGCAGCCTCTGATGTGTACCTTACCGTATAGGCAGACTTTAAGTGTTTTAATTCGATAAAAGTCGAATCTTTCTTTTCAGCATCTTTTTCTTTTTTATTGGATTCTGGCTCAATTTTATAAGCAATCCACTCTGAGTTAGAGGAAAATACGGGTTTGCTACCATCAGGGATCTTGTATTTTACCCCTTTTTTTGCATTGTGGACGTAGAGTACATTGGTCTGGTTGTTATCATCATAAAATTCACTGCCGGTACTTTGGACCAGCCTTTCTAATATTGTGTCTTTTTTGGTTTCAGATTTATCAGTTAGCCTGTAATGTGTGGTGTACCACTCACCATTGTCTGATAGTGTGACGGAATGCGTCCTCCATAATCTGACATCTTTAAAGGTGAGAGGTTCTTTTTGGGCCTGTGCGCAAAGCGAACTATTTACAAATAATGTTAATACAATCACACCCGGAAGGACCAAAAATTTCATGATAGCCGGTTTAGTGTTTTGTTGATCATTCACGTTCTACGGTTTTAAGTTGTAGCCCACCTGTTTATATGGATGTAAACTACTATTCCTATACCTTCAAAACTAGTACAAAACTGCTGTATTTGACTTAATTATCACAAAGACTATTCATTTTCTACCAACCCAACTGTGCAAAGTTCTACCTACAGGTTATGGCAAATGTTGGCAACAGTACTTTTTATTTTATTTCCACCAACCATTTCGTTTTCTTATATAGATTATTTGCCCGGAATGATATGCATTATGAGCTTGAATATTAGCAATTTCTTTACTCCATACCGTCAATTGTTCATCAGTAGCTTTTACAATTATGGATTCCCACTCCGTTTGGATACTGTCAAGTTTGTTAATGAGACCTACCCATTCATTTTCAGTATATATTTTGAAAGTGGTTTCATTGTCGACCTCAAAATCAGTCATATCCTCTCCTTTAAAAGCCCTTAAGTTGATTTCATTCCAATAAACCAGGTGTGAAACCAATTCTTTAATGGAGTGGTTTTCCGTGCTGTCTCTCCAATTTGATTGTTCTGCCGTAAGTCCTTCAAGAGCAGTTTTTGTGGGAACGAACCAATGTTGTTCCGTATGACTTTTTTTCATTAGGTCGACTAGCAAAGATTTAACTTCAGTATTTTCTTTCTTATGTGAACAACCTAAGATGATTGCAATAGCAATGAGTGATAAAATACTTTTTTTCATTTTCGAAATAATTGGTTTGTAGGGTGTACAACGGTCTCTTGTATGAGCAGTAGCGGGTTTTAAGCCATTACTTTTCGGATTACAACATATTTTAATAGAATGAAAAAACGGTTCAAGTTTGCACTTAAACTGCTATTGTTTATACACATTGTTGTGCGTTTGTACTTTTATTCAGCGTGATATAGTTTATAAAACATTTCCGCTAACTTTTTCGGGTCTTCTTTCCAGGCATTGAACATTCCAAGTCCAATATCCTCAGGGATTATGTCCAATTCTCCATTTTCTACTTTGTCAAGAATTACTTTGGCCACACTATCTGATGATGGCATATCCCAATCACTACCTTTATTCATATCTGTATCTATTGCACCTGGATTTACTGCGTGAACCGTAACACCTTTTTTTGCTAATTCAATTCGTACAGAATAGGTGGCAGAAAGAAGTGCGGCTTTTGAAGCAGAATAGCCTGCTATCGAGGGCAAAGGGGAATATGCTACAATTGATGTGATATTGACTATCCTTGAAGGTGAATTACTTTCTAAAACTAATGCAAAAGATTTCATCATTTTTAAAGTGCCATAATAGTTAACATTCATATCTTTTTCTATATCGGCAATTTTCCCATTTAGAATAGAACCAGCACTTAATACGCCTGCATTGTTAATTAGAACTTCTGTGTCTGATGCTTGTTTTACTACTTGTTCTATTTGGTAGTCATCGGTTATATCAAGTTCGAGAATAATTACCCTATTATCTTCAAATTTTGGCATTTTGTTTAAATGTCGACAAGTGGCATAAACTTTTTTAGCTCCTTTATTCAATGATTCTTTCACTAGTGATTTCCCTATTCCTCTGTTAGCACCTGTAACAAGAATAACTTTGTCTTTTAATGTTTGCATAGTTTTAATTTAATGCAAAATTGAATTGAAGTTAGGCTGGGTAAAACCCGTTTCTTGCTCTCTTACTATCTATTACATATTATTTTGGGATGCTTCCCAACCGATTATGGCGGTTTTTCGAGTTGTTCCCCACATATAACCTCCGAAAACTCCTGTTGATTGAATCACTCTGTGACAAGGAATTAAAAAAGCAATAGGATTGTTTCCGATTGCAGTACCAACTGCTCTTGAAGCATTTGGCTTTTTGATAGATTTAGCAATATTGCCGTAAGTGGTTAAATTTCCTGTTGGAATTTTTAAAAGAGCTTCCCAAACTTTTAGCTGAAAATCCGTTCCTTTTAGGTGCAGTTTTATTTTGTTTATTTCGCTCCAATCTTGTGTGTAAATTTGTAGGGCATTATGTTGAATTTCGTCCGTTTGCTGCATAAAACTGGCTTTTGGAAAACGTTTTTGCAATTCTGAAAATGCAATTTCTTCATTGTCCGAAAAGCCCATGTAACAAATGCCTTTGTGGGTTGATGCGACTAAAATTCTACCGAACTTACTTTTAGCGAAGTTATAATTTATGGTTAGGTTTTCGCCTTTGTTTTTATATTCTCCTGGTGTCATTCCTTCTATTTTTACAAATAAATCGTGTAATCTACTTGTCCCCGAAAGTCCTGTTTTATAAGCGGTCTCAAATAATGTGGATTGCGAATTGTTCAGAATTATTTTTGCGTGTTGAATGCTTATAAATTGTAAGAATTTTTTTGGGCTAACACCTGCCCAATCGGTAAAAAGTCTTTGAAAATGAAAAGGACTTAAATTAACTTTTTCCGCAATTTCCTCAAGAGTTGGTTGTTCCGTGTAGTTCTGTTTTATGTATTCAATAGCTTCAGTTATTCGGGTATAATTGATATATTCTTGCTTGTTCATTAAGATCAGACTTTATAACAGCAAAAATAGAATTGGTTTTACTCTAATAAAACCCGAAACTTGCTGAATGCACAGACTTTTTCTGTATGATGCCCAATGGTCTTGTGTATGATTAATTATACACCGTGTTGGCAAACGTTTTTTATTCACCCAGATTGCAAATTTCTGATAATGGAACTTCCAAAGCTTGGCTGATTCTGGACAGGGTATGGATAGTCGCATTTGTCCTGCCTTTTTCAATTCTGGAAATATTCGTGGTGTCAATTCGGGTTTTTATTTTTCCAACCAGGTCAAGTTGTGTCAAACCCTTTTCAAGACGAATCCTTTTTACATTTTGACCAATAATTTTGAGAACTTCCGATTTTTCCATACTTGCCATATTTGACAAGTCAAGAAAAGGTTTATCTTTACGGTTATTAATGCCATATATGACAAGTTGAATAAAAAGACCAAAGAAGATTTCACAAGTTTAATTGCCGATAGCTACGGTTCCCATGAGGAATTGGCAAGGATCTTGGATTTGGGAATCGAAATGCTGTTTTATTTAGAGGAGGACACCTTTGAGAGAAAAGAAATTCAAAACGTTGTTTCTGCCATTAGGGGGATCATAGAAGTGTTAAGGCTGGAAGATTAAATTTCCATAGCTGTTTTGATCTGTTCAATCCGATTGAAAGTACCTTTTTAAAGGTTTGCCAACTGCCCTGTATATGAAGAGTAGCAGATGTACGCACTTACTTTTCGGTTTGGTACTGGTGATATATTTGGAGAAATCACTTTGTATTAGCTACTTAAATAGCTATTTTTTTATAGCATCAATGAAAAAGCAGTAAGTCGAGTATCTTAAAGATTGACAAAAAACTTAAGATATGAACACTCAAATTACTGCATTCCCTAAGTTATTTA
>JANQSA010000005.1 GCA_028284285.1 Croceivirga sp. | reverse complement strand
TGTATTGGTGGTGGATTTTGATGCACCATCGCCAATTACCGGCAGTTATGGTTTCTTTTCCAATAGTCAGCCTGCAGCCACCTTTAGAAATATAGAGGTGACTACGCTTAGTTTAAAAAAGTTTAAAGATGTTTTGCGTGAACCACAATGGCGAAATAGTGCTATGCGGTTCAACGTGAATTTGGACGATCAAGAAGTAGCCGATTTTGACAACGATGCGGATTTATCGGAAATTTTGATGCGAACCATCAATGAGGATATCCATTATTTAGGATGGGGGGTTAATGCGAATCAAGCCCAATTCGAAAGATTTATCTTCCAGAACAATAATAAGGGAACCTTTATCAATAGAGATTCCGGGAGTTGGCCTGTCTGGATAGAGGCAATGGCTCAGTATATCTTTGATCAATATCAGTTTGCCTCAGTTACCGAAGGGGATTTCTTCATCGCTGGAACCAGTGTTGAGATCAATGTGACCCCCACAGAAATGAAAACCAATACCGCCAATGCCAACTTTCCGGGCGGAAGATGGAAAATCAGCCATGATGAAACGTATTTTGCTAATGATGAAGGCCGTGTATCATGGCACGAACTCTTTTTGGAAGATGTCCCCGAATTTTATGAAAAGCCCGGGAAGTATTCTTTTACTTTTGAAGAACTACCAACCGCACCTTCCATACTGTACTTCCACAGAAGACCTGTTGCCAGTTTTAACTACAATCCCGGTACGGGAACCTTGAACAATACATCGTATGATTTGGATGGTGGTGCCAACAACGGAATTGCACAATCGCTATGGCAATGGAAGTCCGTTGATGCCAATGTACAGAACGACTGGACCAATGGCCAATTCAATCCGGTCGGGTTACCGGATGGGCAATACCTGATTATGCTTACCGTACAAGACCATCAGGGGACATGGAGTAACCCCGCCAGTGTCTATGTAGAAAAAGCTTCTGCTGTGGCGGGTGATGATGATCTACCCTTGGCCCAATTTAATATCCAACCTGATCTCCTGGAAACACATTCAGGTGCTATGACGATTACTATCGAGAACAATTCCGTAGACCCCTTTGGCAGAACCCTGGTGGAAAACCAATGGATTGTTACCCAACGCATTGACAATGGGGCCGGAGACCCTATTGAAACAGAAATTCATAACGCAAGCACACCAATGACAGACTTCTCCACCTATAACACCTTGAGTGCGGATTATGTGATTGAATTACGTGTACGCACGGATACAGGAGTTTGGTCCTTACCTTATTTCAGGACGTTGACTATTATTGATGATGATCTTGCTCCTACCATTACAGCAGATGTTGCTCCGGGAGCCATTACCACGGATGATGATATTCAACTCACATTTCAAGATGAGGCTGCAGGCAGTGGTTTTGATGTGCAACGGTACGCCTTGGTACAAAGTGCTTCCATTCCATTGGATGATGATAACAGATGGACCTCTTGGAGTAATAGCCAGTCCAAAACCGTTTCCTTTTCATCAGGGGGAACAGGATGGTATATTCACGCAAGAGCCAGGGACAATGCGGGCAATTTAGCCACAGAATCTTTCGGACCCTATAATCTGACACTTATTGTAGCCGCCGAAGACGATTTGGAGTTGGTGCCGGAAGACGGTGTCTCAGCCCCAATAGATGTGCTCTTTAATGATAAATATGATATCACCAACACACCGAGTATAACTATTGTAGCTCAAGGTGCAAAAGGAAATGCGGTGGTCAATGGGGATAACAGGGTAGTCTATACGCCAAATGAAAATGCTTTTGGTGAGGATCGGATTACCTACGAACTGGATGATAATGGAACTACGGATACAGCAACCATAATTATGTCCATCCAGCCCAGTGATGACCCTCCGGTAGCAGTAGCCGATGTATTTGAGGTGGATGAGGGTGCAACCTTTAATGGGAACGTTGCCACAAATGATATTGAAGTTGATGAAGATACCAGAATATATCACTTGGTCGATAGTCCAACCGAAGCAACTTCATTTACGTTAAATACAGATGGCACCTTTGAATATATCCACAATGGGGAAGAGGATACTAACGATTCGTTCACGTATAACTTTGAAGATGCCAATTCATTTTCGGCAACGGTAACGGTAACCTTGACCATAAATCCTGTTAATGACCTGCCGGAAGGTGGTGATATAACATTGGATGTTGTCGAGGACGTACCCTACAGCTTTTCAAATACTGATTTTATCTTTACGGATGTTGATACAGGGGATAGCTTTAATGGTATTCAGGTAATAAGCCTGCCCTTAAGTGGAACACTTGTTTACAACGGAAACCCAGTAGCTGAGAATGCTATCATTGATGATGTCACCAACTTGGTTTACACCACGGGAGCAGGAGAATTCGGTGCTGACTATACTACATTTGGTTTCAAAGTAAAGGATAGCGAAGATGCGCTAAGTTCCAACACATATACCAATACAATAACCGCCTTGGAGGATACCGACGGCGATGGGGACCCTAACACTACCGATACTGACGATGACAATGACGGCACCCCGGATTCGGAAGACGCTTTCCCCACGGATCCCAATGAGGATACTGATACGGATAATGATGGAACAGGCGATAATGCGGATACTGATGATGACAATGACGGCACCCCGGATACGGAAGACGCTTTCCCCACAGATCCCAATGAGGACACGGATACGGATAGTGATGGAACGGGCGACAATGCCGATACGGATGATGACAACGATGGAACCCCTGACACAGAGGACGCTTTCCCTACGAATCCCCATGAGGACACGGATACGGATAGTGATGGAACGGGCGATAATGCGGATACCGATGATGACAATGACGGTACTCCGGACTCGGAAGATGCTTTCCCTACGGATCCCCATGAGGACACGGATACAGATAGTGATGGAACGGGCGATAATGCGGATACCGATGATGACAATGACGGTACTCCGGACTCGGAAGACGCTTTCCCTACGGATCCTAATGAGGACACAGATACCGACAGTGATGGAACGGGTGATAATGCGGATACTGATGATGACAATGACGGTACTCCGGATTCGGAAGATGCCTTCCCTACAGATCCAACGGAGGATACGGATGCAGATGGTGATGGAACGGGTGATAATGCGGATACCGATGATGACAATGACGGTACCCCGGATTCAGAAGACGCTTTCCCCACGGATCCCCATGAGGATACCGATACGGATAATGATGGAACCGGCGACAATGCGGATACCGATGATGACAATGACGGTACCCCGGATTCGGAAGACGCTTTCCCTACGGATCCCAATGAGGACACGGATACGGATAATGATGGAACGGGCGATAATGCGGATACCGATGATGACAATGACGATACTCCGGACTCGGAAGATGCTTTCCCTACGGATCCCAATGAGGACACAGATACGGATAGTGATGGAACGGGCGACAATGCGGATACCGATGACGACAACGACGGCACACCTGATACCGAGGATGCTTTCCCGTTGGATGCCAATGAGGATACCGATACGGACCAAGATGGAGTAGGCGACAATGCTGATGCTGATGCTGACAATGATGGGGTACCAGATACTGAAGATGCCTTTCCGAACGATCCCATGGAAAGTTCAGATGTGGATGGAGACGGTATTGGTGACAATGCCGATCCCGATGACAATAATGATGGGATTGAGGACATTGACTCCGATGGCGATGGCCTGGGGGACGATGTGGATACTGATGATGATAATGACGGCGTACCGGATACTGAAGATGCCTTCCCCACAGACCCAATGGAGGATACGGACACAGACGGTGACGGCACGGGTGACAATGCCGATACTGACGATGACAATGATGGTTATCCCGATGCCATGGAGGCGGAATTTGGGACAGACTTAAAAGACTCCACCAGCTTTCCGGCCGACAATGACGGTGATGGCATTCCTGATAGCAATGATGAAGATGACGATAATGATGGCATTCCCGATTGGGAAGATACTTTCCCGTTCAGTTCTGAACCTGAAATTGTGGCGGCCGAAGCATTGACGCCTAATGGCGATGGGATGAACGATTCTTGGATGGTACCGGGGATTGAAAACTATCCGAACAATAGGGTAAAGGTTTTCAACAGGTGGGGCAACCCGGTTTTTGAAACGGTGAGCTATCGCAATGACTGGGAAGGGTTCTATAAGAACAACAATGAAAGGCTACCCCCCGGATCGTATATGTACATCATAGATCTTGGCAATGGCTCGGCACCGATTCAGGGATGGATATATATCAACTATTAAAACCAATAAGACACAATATCATGAAATATCTGCATAACATCATCATTGGAACTTTTGTTCTTTCATTTATGGGGCTTTTCGGGCAACAGGATCCGCAATACTCTTTTTATCGGTTCAATATGAATCTGTTCAATCCGGCCTTTGCGGGCACTGGGGAAAGCGGTGAACTTACCCTGGGCTTACGGAGCCAATGGGCCGGGGTAGAGGGTGCCCCGGAAAGCCAGAACGTACTGTTTTCCACCCCAATGGGGAATCAGGTAGGCCTTGGGGTCTCGGTACTGAACGATAGGACCTTTATAGAGAACCAGACCTGGGTGGCCCTTGACTTTTCCTATAAAGTAAAATTGAACGATAGCTACGACCTGTTTTTAGGACTAAAGGCCAGTGGGCAGTCCTATAGTGCCAATACCAACGGGCTTACCACCTTTGGAGTGGGGGCAGACGGTTCCCTGATGGATTTCAATAGCAGGTTTACCCCCAATGTTGGCGTTGGGGCCTATCTACGGCACGCTAACTATTTTCTATCGCTCTCTGCTCCCAAGTTACTTACTCCAGATCGTTTGCAAGAACGTGATGGGGAGGCCTTCATGAGTGTTGATAAAAGGCACGTTTACCTCGCCGGGGGCTATGACTTTTTTCTGAGTAAGAACCTAACCCTGGAGACCAGCAGTATGATCCGCTATGTAGAGGCATCGCCTTTGGCCCTGGATATGACCACCATTCTTGATTTTGGTCGGCGGTTTCGGTTGGGGGCTTCATACCGTTGGGATTCAGCCATCAGTGGGCTATTTCTGTTCGACATTGGCCCAAAGTTCAATATAGGATATGCCTATGAGGCGGCAATACAGAACTCGATCAATGCAATTGACAATAGTTCCCATGAATTGTTTATGCGTTTGAGGATGTGATAACAACAATAGAGGTCAGAAGCCCTAACAGTGAAGTTAGGGCTTTCTTTTACAATGTATGATAATCCGTCTTTCGTTTAAATCTGTTGTAAAGAACAGATAGTCATCCCCACCTTCCTTAATTTTCAACTGCTTTCTTAATACCGATACGGATAGAGGGAAGTTACGGGTAGTGATATTTGCTTTTGTCAACCGCAGTTGTTGCCATGTCTTTTTAGTGTAAGGCAAGACATTTTCAATAAAAAATCTTCTCCCGGGAAAACCCACCAATTCTCCGGAGGTATATAGATGCGAGTGGTTATGCAACTTTTTCAATCCAAAATGCTTTCCAATGATTTTAAATGCACCGGCTTTTAAAATGGTAGCATTGGGCTCATAGAGATAATCCAAAGGTAACCCAAGTATCGCATTAGTTTCTTTTTCCTCATCCAATTGAAAATTGAACGCCTCATTTCCGGTTTCCTTCAGATTGATCGTTTTAATTTCAATTTTTCCCAAAAACCCTTTTTTCAAAACCCAAAGCAATTCCTTGACCTCGTTTTTGATTCCGACTATATGCAGTTCTTTAACGTATTCCAATTCCGATATTCCTTGTTTGATATCCAGGAGGGGAGAAGTTTTGAGTAGAATAGTATCGCTTTTGTCAAAAATAGAATTCAGATACTTTGGAACGTCAGGCATGCAGTCCGACAACAGAAACACTTTTCCTTTGACCCCGTTTCGGCGCGAAGGATCAATATAAACCCAATCGAATCTTTCTTTTGAATTCTCCAGGAAGTACATCCCATCCCCGGAATGGCAACTGATATTCTTTGCCCCCAAAACATTAAAATTATGGCAAGCGATTTTGGAAAGATTGGTGTTGACTTCACAGTGGAACACCTGGGAGATTTTTTTTGAAAAGTAAAAAGAATCAACTCCTAAACCACCTGTAAGATCCAGTACTGTTTTGCCGCTGATCAGCTTGGCTTTGTAAGCGGCTGTTTGTTCTGAACTGGATTGTTCAATATGTAGTTTTGGAGGGTAATAGATGGTACGGGTTGTAAACCATGTGGGTAGCTTTCTCCAACACTTTTTTTTGGCTTCAAGTTGTTCGGCCAGCTCTTTCTGTGAAACACCTGAAAAAATAGGTTTTTTCAATAGGACTGACAAGCTGTCAGCATTCCAATTATTTTCTATAAATTCCTGAGGACCAGATTTTAATATGTTGTTATTCAAACTAAAACTTATACATTTTTAGTGAACTTTTCCACGAATTTGTTATCCTGTAAAAACTCTTTCAGGATAACCTTAATGGCTGTATAACCGGGAACTGCAACAACCATGCCCACCACTCCAAAGAGCAATCCGGCAATAATAATCACCAGGAAAATCTCAAGGGGATGTGAGCGAACACTGGTAGAAAAAATGAAGGGCTGCGAAAAAAAGTTATCCACCAGTTGCCCAATAACTATCCCTATAAGTACGTAAGCCGCTTTGGGTAATATTACAGTGCTAAAATCCATACCCAGATGGCTGGTCATGGTAAGGGTAATCATGATAACCCCGCCAATAATAGGTCCAATGTATGGAATGATGTTGAACAGTGCGCAGAGAAAAGCAATAACAATAGCATTGTCTACCCCTACAATCAACAAAGTAATGGTGTAAATAATGAAAAGTATGGTAAGCTGAACCAGGATACCAATGAAATAACGGGAAAGCAATCCGTTGATCTTGTCTATGGAAGTAACCAGGTTCTGTTCCTTTTCCTGGGGGATAAAAGTGAGTAAACCTTTCTGTAAAAGATTGCTATCCTTTAGGAAGAAGAACGAGATAAAAAGAACAGAGAACAATCCGATGCTAAAGCTGCTCAACACGTTGAGGAAGGAATTAAGAATATTTGGAATAAAATTCAGGTTTAATCCCTGGAATATATTTTTTTCCAGGTCAGAACTCTTAATCAGCTGATTGACATCGCTGGTAGAGGCACCAAAATACTCCATGATTTCCAAATACAGTGTGTTTACGTCTGCTTTGAGTGCCTCAATATCCAAAAGGGAAAGACTTCTCCCTTGTTCATTTATCAGGGGCACAAATAAAGCGATGATGCCCAGCAAGAGGATCACAAACAACAGCATGGTCACAATTACCGCAAGCGTATTGGGGAATTTAAGTTTTCGCCTTAGAAAACGGACTATGGGCCTGCCCAAAAGCGCTACCACAGCAGCTATAGCCAGATAAGCTATTACAGATTGTATCTGGTAGAAAAAGTACAGGACCAGTAGTATTCCCACAATTACGCCCACTGCTCTGAGAATACCTTTGGCTATGGTTTTAGAGGAGGCATTCATGAGGAAAAAGCGTATTGAATTATGTTGGCACCCATTTGAAGCGCTTTTAGCCGCACCTCTTCCGGATCATTATGTACGGAAGGATCTTCCCATCCATCGCCTAAATCACTTTCGTATGTAAACAATAACAACAGTCTACCTTCATGAAAAATACCAAATGCCTGAGGTCGTTTTCCATCATGTTCGTGGATTTTTGGAAGTCCGTTAGGAAATTTGAATTTTTGACCAAAAACGGGATGATCACGACCCAATTCCTCCAATTCCTTTTCAGGGAATACCTTTTTCAATTCCCGTCGCAAATACGGTTCCATACCATAGTTGTCATCCACATGAAGAAAACCACCACCCATTAGATAGGTTCTTAGGTTTTCTGCTTCCTGATCGGAAAAAAAAACATTTCCATGCCCGGTCATGTGTAAAAACGGATATTGATAGAGGGCTTCACTTCCCGTTTCAACGGTTTCTGGCTCAGGATGAATCCTTGTCCCGATATTTTGATTACAAAAGGCAATAAGATTGGGAAGGGCGGTAGGGTTGGAATACCAATCGCCTCCTCCACCATATTTTAAAATGGCAATTTCTTGTGAGTGTAGCCCAAAATTCACAAAAAAGGTTAAAATAAATGCCAGGCGGGTAAGTTGCTTCATCATTTGTCGAATAATCTCTTAAATCAAAAGTAAAGCATTCATGTTAAAAAAAGCACTAATTCCGATAGTGGTATTTGTTGGGGTTACCACAATGGCTTTTTACAAGTTGAAATCAGTTGAAGAGATCGCTGCTTTTCCGGAAGTAGAAAAAGGATTTGCAGCGGTTGTGGTTTTGGAATTGTTCACTTCTCAGGGATGCTCCAGCTGTCCGCCCGCAGATGTTTTATTGGAGCAGGTAAAGCGGCAATATCCTAATCAGGTCTACGCCTTGTCCTATCATGTAGATTATTGGAACTATATTGGGTGGGAAGACCCCTTTAGCCAACCCGCCTTTTCCAGGAAACAAAAGGAGTATAACAGGAAATTTAACTATACCAGTAATTATACGCCACAAATGGTCATCAATGGAAAAGAACACTTTGTAGGATCGAATGCGAAAAAGTTGTTTTCCAAAATAAAAACATACAAAGTCCAAAACCCTGAAAATCATCTGGAATTGAAAGAACTGATCAAAGAAGGAAATACGATATCTTTTAATTACCTACTTAAGGGAAATCAACAGGGAAAGTCGTTGCGTACAACCCTGGTATTGGATCAACGTACCACTTTGGTCGAACGGGGTGAAAACCGAAATAGGAAATTAACAAATTCCAATATTGTAATAGCGGAAAAATATATCCCTGTGGCTATATCTGAGGGGCAAGGAACTATCCGGATTCCTGCCGGGATAGGTAAAAACGAAAGGTTACATTTGATTGTTGTGGTCGAAAATGATGATTTGGATATCACTGCTGCAGCGAAATTAAGTATATAAGTAAGCAGGTATATTCAGAAAAAGACACAGCTTGACAATCCTGCGGGCTGGCATCCCTTATCACTGAAAAACGCACCCCGTTTTTTCGAACTTCTTTTGAAAATCTGGTTAGTGCCCATCCCATAGGTTATATTAAGGTGTCTTTTTGGGATTTGTTATTTGGAATGTTCAAAGGTTCAAAGTTTAAGTTTCAAGGACCGAATGACTTAATACCTCAGGTAGGCAGTAGGCAGATGGCAATGTGCGGAGTATGGTTTGTGGTTTAATTTAAAAATCAATACCTCTAAACTCTATTCTCCAGGAGCATAGCGGTCTTTAGTCTAATTTTCGGAGTGATAGTTATATGGTTCAAGGTTGAAGTTTTGAAAATTGTCTATTTGGAATTTGAGATTTGGAATTTGAATTTTTTACTACCGAAATGTCAGAGTGGGGTCCTTACTGCTTAAACTTCCTAAGTAGCTAGTATTAACGATTGATCATCGCTACGGTGGCACAAGCCACTATGGCAGCGGTTTCTGTCCGTAAACGGTTTTTGCCCAAAGAGACGGGAACAAAGTCCGACGCCAAAGCCAGATCAATTTCTTTTTGGGAAAAATCACCTTCCGGTCCAATTAGGATAAGCACCGATTTATCCGTTTGAATTTTTTGTTTCAGTTCTGCCTTTTCCCCTTTTCCACAATGCGCAACGTATTTTAACTCGGAGGTCGTGGTATTCACAAAATCCTTAAAAGAAGTTATGGGATGCAGCTGAGGCAAATAGGTTTGTAAAGATTGTTTCATTGCGGCCTGAAGCACTTTTTGCCAGCGTTCGGGTTTGGGGATTTTTCGTTCGGAACGCTCACAAAGTAGGGGGGTAATTTCATGGACTCCAATTTCGGTAGCTTTCTCCAGAAACCATTCAAAACGGTCATTCATCTTGGTAGGGGCAACCGCCAGGTGGAGTGTATAAGGTGATGGGATGGTTTTTTCCGAATCAATGATCAATGCCTTGCAACGTTTGATGTTAGCCTCCAGGATCTTGGCGGTAAATACCTCTCCGTAGCCATTGGTGATTTTTAAAAGATCATCTTCCTTTTTTCTGAGCACCCGGGTAATGTGTTTGCTTTCTTCAGTGGAAAAAAGGAATTCCCGAGTATTCTTGTCCAGGGAAGGATTGTAAAAAAGCTGCATGTTGTATAGAAATTTTGCTTGGGCCGATTAAAACTGCAAGGCAATGTTCTGTAACCCTTGAACTTCAGTTTTGTTACCAAAAAAACAATTGATTTTAAGTTTCCCGCTAAATTCAGGTTTTGGTAGATCGTATTCAACATTATTTTTCATTTGTAGCAAAACACTATTCCTCATTTAACAGGAAGCGTGCTTTCACTGTAGTATTTTGTTGGGCAAAATCCTGCTTCAGGAGTTTAAAATACCCCACAATCCCTATCATAGCGGCATTGTCTGTGCAATATTCGAATTTTGGGATATAGGTGGTCCAACCCCAATTTTTTTCAGCTTCCTTTAGTCTTTTTCTCAGTAAAGAATTTGCAGCTACCCCACCCCCAATGGCAATTTGGGTGATTTTCTGTTGTGAAGCCGCCAACTTCAATTTGTCCAACAGGATATCAACAATGGTGTGTTGTATGGCGGCGCAAAGGTCTGCCAGATGTGTTTCAATAAAGCCCGGATCTTCTTTGGTTTTTTGTTGCAGAAAGTATAGGATACTGGTTTTTAGTCCGCTAAAACTAAAGTCAAGCCCGGCCACTTTGGGTTTTGGGAATGTAAAAGCCTGTGGATTGCCCTTTTGAGCGTGTTGATCTATCAATGGTCCTCCCGGGTATGACAATCCCAATAGCTTGGCGCTTTTATCGAAAGCTTCTCCCACGGCGTCGTCCAATGTCTCTCCAAGGACCTTCATGTCAAAATAATCGTTAACCCGAACGATTTGTGTGTGTCCGCCGCTTACGGTCATCGCCAAAAAAGGAAAAGGAGGCATAGATGGGTTATCCTCCCGGATGAAGTGGGACAGAATATGCGCTTGCATATGGTTTACGGATATCAAGGGGATATCCAGGCCTAACGCCATAGACTTGGCAAAGGAAGTGCCTACAAGTAAGGATCCCATAAGACCGGGCCCTTGAGTGAAAGCAATGGCGGAAAGCTGTTTTTTATCGATATTTGCCTTAGCTAAAGCCTGATGGACCACTGGGATGATGTTTTGTTGATGTGCTCTTGAGGCCAATTCAGGAACTACACCCCCATAGTCCTTATGCACCTCTTGTGTTGCAACCACATTACTAAGGACCGTGTCATTGCTCAAAACAGCGGCTGAGGTATCATCACAGGAAGATTCAATGGCAAGAATATATTTTTTTTGAGTTTTCAAGCGTTTTGGAATAAAAATTGGGATACAAAGATAAAAGGTAGCGGCCTATCAAAAAATTTCGGAAAATAGCGGTTAGGATTGTGTTGGTGATCATTTTGATAGGAGTACTGGCGACCATAGTTTTTTCCTTACCTGTGGTTCAAACCAAAATTGCAAACTACGCCACGGAACAACTGAACGAAACCTTTGGGACCAATATTCAAATTGAACAGGTCCGTTTTTCTCCCTTTACCCTGAGCGCTTCCATAAAAAGCATCTATGTAGAAGACTATCGCAAGGATACTCTAATTCATATTCACAAGCTTTCCACCTCTGTTGGCAACCTCAGAAACATGATACAGGGGGATATGGAATTTGGAGAAATGGACCTGGATGGGGTGTATGTTAACATGAAAACGTACCAGGGGGAAAAGAATACCAATCTGGACGTTTTTGTGGAGAAATTGGATGATGGTCAACCCAGGGAACCCGGAACGCCACCGTTTTTTATGTCGGCTACCGAAATTCATTTGGCCAATAGCAGGTTTAGATTGGTGGATGAAAATCTGGAACAGGCAGAAGTACTGAATTTCAGGGAGCTGCAATTGAATTCCAAAGCGTTTCAAATACTGGGCCCTACTGTTTCTCTCAATATTGAGAAATTGTCTTTGAAAAGTAAAAGGGGTATTGCCCTGGAAAAATTGGAAACTGAATTTCAATACACCAAAAAGCAGATGCGATTTGATTCTCTTTTTATCAAAACTCCGGAATCGCAAATCCAGGGCAATCTGGTGTTTGACTACAACCGTGAAGATTTTTCCGAATTCCTGGATAAGGTTAAAGTTTCTGCAATATTTAAAGAATCCACCGTGGCATTCAATGAACTCAATACCTATTTTAACGAGTTTGGTAAGGACAGGATGGCTACTTTTTCAGCGGATGTCAGTGGGGTTCTTAATGATCTGGAGGTAAAAGAGATGTTGTTTATAACGGATAACACTGGTGTACGGGGGGATTTCAAATTTAGCAACTTGTTCAATGAACAGGAACCCTTTAAGATGGACGCCCAAATGGAAGATGTTACGTCCAGTTACTATCAATTGAGAGGGATACTCCCTAACCTCCTTGGGAAAAATATTCCTTCTTCCTTTCAAAAATTTGGACAGTTCACCATACGTGGGGCTACCGAAGTTACCGAAACCTCGGTATCTGCCAAAGTGAATTTAAATACAGCAATTGGAAGTAGCTACACTGACTTGCAAATGACCAACATCAACAATATTGATGATGCCTCTTATTTAGGTTTTATTTCCTTGATAGACTTTGATTTAGGTAAATTTCTGGATAATCCCCAGTTGGGAAAAGCATCTTTGGATGTGAATGTAGAAGGAAGGGGTTTTATTGCGGCGTATTTAAACACAGAAGCCATTGGGGATGTCTATAAAATAGAGTTCAATGGATACGAGTACAATGATTTGAAAGTGTCGGGTATTTTTAAAGAGGAGCTATTTGATGGTTCTTTACTGAGCAATGACATTAATTTGAAATTAAACTTTAAAGGATTGGCGGATTTTAGTCAGGAAGAGAATGATTTCAATTTTGTAGCTATAGTGGATCATGCCAATCTCAAAGAGTTGAATTTTGTGAATGATAGTATTTCTGTTTTCAGTGGTGAGGTAAATATGGACATAAGTGGAAATGACCTGGACAATATGGAAGGAGAGCTAAAATTTTCCAATACACGTTACCAGAACAAAAATGACACCTATGTTTTTGATGATTTTGCCATCTCTTCCACTTTTGAGAACGACAGTATAAGAAATGTACAGATCATATCCCCTGATATCATTACGGGCTATATAAAAGGGAATTTTAAAGTCAGGGAACTTGGGCGTTTGGTGCAAAATTCTGTAGGAAGTATTTATACCAATTACCGACCTTATGAGATCTCCCTGGGTCAAAATCTGGACTTTAATTTTCGAATTTACAACAAAATCGTAGAGGTGTTTTATCCTGCGGTTACCTTAGGCCCGGAAACCTTTATGAGGGGAAATATTAAATCAGATGAAGGAGATTTTAAACTAACCTTCAAGTCGCCGGGCATAGAAGTGTTTAAAAACAGCTTTAACAATGTAGAACTTAAAATAGACAATAAGAACCCCTTATTCAACACCTTCCTCACGGTAGAGGATATGTCTACGGTTTATTACGATGTAAAGGATTTTAGCATGATCAATACTACCTTAAAGGACACGCTCTTTTTCAGGACGGAGTTCAAAGGAGGAAGTCAGTTTGATGATAGTTACAATCTCAATTTTTACCATACGTTTAACCAGGATAATAAATCCGTTATTGGTTTAAAGAAATCCGATATCAACTTCAAAGGGAATACCTGGATATTAAATAAAACCGGGAACAAAAAGAACAAGGTGATCGTAAACCGTACTTTAGACAGTATCCAGATTCAGGAAATTGTAATGGACAATGAAAACAAGGAGCAAATTCGGTTACGAGGTGAACTTGCAGACTCTACCTATAAAGATTTGGAATTGCAATTCAAGATTGTCTCTTTGGAAAAAATTACGCCGGCAATTGACAGCCTTAAACTGGACGGGGAGGTTAACGGGTTTTTGAACATTCTCCAAAAAGACAACAAGTATTTGCCCTCATCCAGTATGTTGATTAATGACTTTTCTATCAATGAAATGATCATGGGGGATATGGAATTGGTCATTTTTGGCAATAATGATCTCACCCAATTTGGAGTAAATACCTGGATTAGTAAAAATGGAGCAGAAAGCTTTAATTTAAACGGCAGTGTTAACTATAGGAACAAAGAAACTACTCTGGATCTGCTGGCCGCATTCAATGATTTTAATTTGGAGCCCTTTGCTCCCCTGGGGGAAGAGGTAATCTCAAATATCCGCGGATATGTAAATGGTAATGCCAGGGTTACGGGAAATGTAGACAACCCGAATATTAACGGCTCGCTTACCCTTAATGATGCCGGAGTAGGGATCCCGTATTTGAACGTGGATTACGACTTTGGCCCCTTATCTACGGTAAGGCTGTTTGACCAGACCTTCTATTTTGAGGATGTGCAATTGGCAGACCGAATAGAAAACACAACGGCTTCCCTGGGGGGAACTATATCCCATACCGCGTTCGAAGATTGGAATTTAGATCTGACGGTGGCAACTAATGATGACCGTTTTTTGATTTTGGATACGGAATTTAATGATGAAGCATTGTACTACGGTTCTGGTTTTGTTACAGGTACCGGACGGATTTTTGGGTCTACCAATGCATTAAACATAGAGTTTGAGGGATCTACCGCCAGAGGAACTTCTTTGAAGATCCCCTTAAGCGATATAACAAGCGTGGGAGACTATTCGTTTATCAATTTTGTTGAGAAGAGTAACAGTAAGACCATAGCTGGGGAAAGGGTATTGGAAGACTATGAAGGATTAGAAATGACTTTTGACCTGGCCGTTACCCCTGAAGCAGAAGTGGAAATAGTGGTAGATCAGGAAAATGGCAGTTCATTGAAAGGGACGGGGGAAGGGCTATTGCTTATGGAGATCAATACCAACGGTAAGTTTAATATGTACGGGGAATTTGTGGTGGTGACGGGACAGTTTAATTTTAAACGGACCGGGCTTATTGATAAAACGTTTACCGTGAGGCCGGGAGGGACTATTTTATGGGAACGGGATCCGTTGGAAGCTGAGTTGGATTTGGAAGCGGTTTATACCTTGAATGCCAACCCTGCACCGCTATTGGATAATCCGGCGGGAAATTACCGACCGATACCTACAGAGGTAGTAGTTCGCTTAGATGGGGAACTGGAAAGCCCCACTATAGATTTTGATATTCAATTTCCTGGGACAAGTTCTGTGGTGAAATCCGAGTTAGAGTATCGGCTACAGGATCCCACTATAGAGAGTAACAATGCATTTTTTCTTTTGGCGCAGGGAACTTTCGTCAATGAACAGGCAGGAGGAGGCTTAAGCCAGCAAGCATTGACAGGGAACTTAATACAGACAGCATCCGGCTTACTCAATCAGGTGTTGTCCGGGGACAATGATAAATTTAATTTTGGTCTTTCCTATGAGCAGGGGTATTTAGATCCCAACTCGGGAATTGACCCTGAAGATAGAATCGGGGTAACCCTCTCCACACAGATTTCGGACAGAGTGCTGGTTAACGGAAGGGTAGGAGTACCTATTGGCGGGGTTTCAGAAACCGTAGTAGCCGGAGATGTGGAAGTACAGGTGTTGCTTAATGAAGAAGGTACGCTAAGCGCTAAAATTTTTAATCGTGAAAATGAAATTCAACAATTCCTGGCGGAACGTCAGGGGTATACCCAGGGAATTGGACTTTCCTACCAGGTGGATTTCAACAATTTCAAAGAATTAATGGCCCAGATCTTAAGGAAGAAACAACCTCCCTCTCAAAAGGAAGAACCTTTGGAAACGACGACAATGGGAAAGGATAGTTTAATTCGCTTTCACTCAAAAACCACGGTATTAAAACAGAAATAACCGAATAAGAGACGTGTTTTTTGAAGAAAACCCACGAAAACGTTTGAAAAAACGCATCGCTAAAAAAGCAGAACAAAGCTCATTTTTTTATTACTGGAAGTTTGCTAGCTTTGACGTTTAATTTTACAAATGGGCAACAAAATAAGTAAAATTGCTGTACTTACTTCCGGAGGGGATTCCCCTGGAATGAACGCAGCAATCCGTTCAGTAGTAAGGTCTTGTGCCTACCTGAAAATACAGTGTATGGCCATTTACCGTGGATATCAGGGAATGATTGACGGGGATTTCAAAGAAATGAATGCCCGTAGCGTAAATAATATCATTAATAAAGGAGGAACCATTTTAAAATCTGCACGCTGCAAGGAATTCAGAACCCCTGAAGGACGGGCAAAAGGTTTTGAACAACTCAAAAACCATAATGTGGATGCCCTGGTGGTTATCGGAGGCAATGGAAGCTTTGCAGGCGCCCTTAAATTGAATGAGGAATTTAATTTTCCTGTGATGGGTATTCCCGGGACAATTGACAATGACATCTTGGGGACTTCTTATACCATTGGTTTTGACACAGCTATCAATACAGTGGTAGATGCCATAGATAAAATTCGCGATACAGCCAGTTCGCATAACCGCTTGTTTTTTATCGAGGTAATGGGGAGAGATGTGGGGCATATTGCACTAAATGCAGGGGTTGGAGCAGGAGCAGAGGAAATTTTGATTCCGGAACAGAATTTGGGATTGGAAAGGCTGTTGGATTCGTTAAAGCGCAGTAAAAAATCAGGAAAGTCCTCCAGTATTGTGATTGTGGCTGAAGGAGACAAAACCGGTAAAAACGTCTTTGAGCTCAAGGAATATGTGGAGTCACATCTTCCCATTTACGATGTCCGCGTTTCCGTACTTGGACACATGCAACGCGGAGGTAATCCTACCTGTTTTGATAGGGTACTGGCCAGTCGTATGGGCGTAAAAGCTGTTGAGGCTTTACTGGAAGGAAAGACGAATTATATGGTAGGTATTCGTGATAATAAATTAATACTCACTCCAATAGGTGAGGCCATAAAGGCACATACAGCGATTGATGAAGAACTCATTCGGGTTTCAGACATCATGACAACTTAATAGCAACTAAATTTAGAACACATGGCAAAAGTTAAAATCGGTATTAATGGATTTGGTAGAATTGGAAGACTAGTTTTGAGGGCAGCGGTGCAGCGGGATAATGTAGAAGTTGTTGCAATTAATGACTTATTAGAGGTAGAGCACTTGGCCTATTTATTGAAATACGACTCCGTTCACGGTAAATTTAACGGAACCGTTGAAGTCAAAGACGGCCACCTTGTAGTAAATGGCAGCACCGTCCGGATAACGGCTGAAAGAGATCCGCAAAACCTAAAATGGGATGAAGTTGGCGCTGATATTGTCGCGGAATGTACAGGGATTTTTACCACTTTGGAAAAAGCGCAACTGCATATTGATGGTGGGGCAAAGAAAGTAGTGATCTCTGCACCTTCCAAGGACGCTCCTATGTTTGTAATGGGGGTAAATCACGATGAGTTAAAGCCCGGTGATACCATAGTTTCCAATGCATCATGTACCACAAACTGCCTTGCGCCTCTGGCCAAGGTGTTGAATGACAATTTTGGTATTATTGAAGGGTTAATGACTACGGTTCACGCTACAACCGCCACACAGATGACGGTGGATGGACCTTCTAAAAAGGATTTCAGAGGAGGAAGAAGTGCTATGCTTAATATTATTCCTGCTTCTACAGGTGCGGCCAAGGCGGTAACAAAGGTAATACCTGCTCTGCAAGGCAAGTTGACGGGTATGGCCTTTAGGGTACCAACAGCCAATGTATCGGTAGTGGACTTAACCGTTCGTTTGGAAAAGGACACCACCTATGAAGAGATTAAAAAGGTATTCAAAACTGCTGCTGAAGGCGACTTAAAAGGAATTTTAGGATATACTGAAGAAGCCGTAGTGTCGCAGGACTTTGTTTCTGATGCCAGAACGAGCATTTTTGACGCAGGGGCAGGGATTGAATTAAATTCCAACTTCTTCAAATTTATTTCCTGGTACGATAATGAGGCAGGGTACTCTCATAAACTGGTAGACCTTGCGGAGCATGTAGCAGCTCTTTAAAGCAATTATGAAATATTCCTGAAAATAAGGACTAAAATCCTTATTTTCAGGAATATTTTTTTTGGATGATATTAATCGTAGATAGCGGCGCTACCAAATCGGACTGGATTGCCCTGGATGAATCCGGTGAACAGTTGTTTGTAACACAGACTTTGGGTTTAAGCCCGGAAGTACTTACCCAGGAGGTTATTGAGGATCGACTCGCTAATAATTTTGAACTTTCCAAAAACCGCGAAGCAGTAAGCCAACTTTACTTTTATGGTGCGGGTTGTGGAACGGATCGCATGAAAAAGTTTTTAAAAGCTATTTTCGGTGATTTTTTTCCCAATGCTAAGGCGGAAGTGCGTGAGGATACCTACGCAGCCATCTACTCTACCACCAAGATTGGGCACCAGGGCATTGTTTGCATTCTTGGTACCGGGTCCAACTGTAGCTATTATGATGGTCACCAACTTTTTCAAAAAGTAACGTCCCTGGGTTATATTTTAATGGATGATGGTAGCGGTAATTTTTTTGGTAGAAAATTGATACGTGACTACTATTTCCATAAGATGCCCCAGGATCTGGGAATGCGGTTTGCCAAGGAATACGAATTAGACGCAGATGTCATCAAAGAGCATTTGTACAAACAACCCAACCCCAATACCTATCTCGCTACTTTTGCCCGATTTATTATTGAAAACAAAGACCACCCGTATTGTAGAGGCGTTATTGACAAGGCATTTCAGCAGTTTGTAAATAATTACATTATGCAGTTCGAATTGGCGACCAAAGTGCCAATACATTTTGTTGGGAGCATTGCTCACTTCCTAAAGGAAGAGTTAGCTACCGTAGTAGAACGCAACGACCTAATTCTGGGGGTTATCCGTAGAAGACCCATTGATGGACTGGTAGAATTCCACAGAAATACTATTTAACGGCGATCATAGAGATTTCAACGTTAACAAACATAGGCAGATTGGCTACTTCTACGGTTTCTCTTGCCGGTGCTGTATCAGCGTTAAAATAGCTCCCGTAAACCTCATTTACCTTTGAGAATTGATGCATGTCTTTGAGAAAGATAGACGTTTTTACCACATTTTCAAAAGTCATTCCTGAAGCCTCCAGGATAGCTTTTAAATTTTTCATGCACTGTTCGGCCTCTTTTTTAACATCGCCCTTCACCAATTCACCGGTTGAAGGGTCAATTGGGGTCTGTCCCGAAATGTAAAGGGTATCTTTGACCATAACTGCTTGGTTGTAGGGTCCAATAGGGGCGGGGGCGTTTGGGGTAGTAATGAATTCTTTCATGTGGTTTTGTATTTATTGTTTGTTCTGTAAAGTTCTTTAGTTTTTTTGCAGCAACAAAAGGATAATATGCATTACCAAGCACCAAGCACCAAGCACCAAGCATCAAATCTCAAATACCTAACCCCAAACTGCTTTTCCAACCCACTTCACTACCTCCTGATATTCCGCTGGCTATTTTGCTCCCATTTTAAATCGCTGAGGATGGAACTACTGATCCCAATGAAAAAGTCCCAGCGCTCATTACCCCCAAAAGGTACCCAATTGAACCGGAGATCAAAACTTTTGAGATTTCTTCGAAACCTTAGTTGCGTCTGAGCAAACCCCTGGTTTACAAAATCGTAACCGGATGAAACCCCAACATCCCAGCGCGGTGATAGTTGTATGTCCCCACCAAACATGAGGGAGGCATTGTTGATCTCATTCTGCCGATTGGCGTTTAAATAGCCTAGAGCCAGTTGAATATTAAAATTCCAGGGTATTTTGGTGCCATAAGGTGTATTTTCAATATCCTCATCCCTTTCCTCATATTGCACACGGTTATCAAAGCCGGCACCAAAAAGATCATCCGTGCGACCTCCACTAGCGGCCCGATACTGGTCGCTAGCGGCTTCTGCTTCATCTACGCGTTCACCTTTGAGGGTTTTGCTGTCCAGTGAGTATCTTAGGTTTAGAGAGGCACGGGTGAGGCGTAACAAGCTGCCTCCGTTGTCAATATTGAAAGTGTTTATTCGCCTACCATTGTTGTCGATGGCATAGGGGTCCAGAGTCCCGGAAAAGTTCACTGTCATTTTATTGTCTAACAACTGGGTGCCACCATTAAAGCCTATGGGTGCTAACTTTAAGGAATCGGCTTCAAAATTATAAGAAGTAGAGAAATTCAAATTGCTCAGGATAGGAATTTTCTTGGGCTCGGTTGCCGTAGAGTCTTTATCCCTAACCTTGGCTTCTATGGTATTCTGAACGGAAAAGCTCATGGTATTAGCACGGTTTAAGCTGGGCGCCCCATTAAGTGTACCCTCAAACCGACTGTACAGTACTTCTTCCCCATCATTGTTGAGATAAGTGTCATAAAACTGTTCGAATGAAGGGGTAAAGGACCATCCGATCTGCGGACGCAGCACATGTCGAATGGCTTGGATCTTTTTATCCTCGCCAAAATTGAATGTCCCATAGAGGGTAGTTCCAATACTGGCATTGAATCCATATCTGTTGTATCGGTCAAATCCACTAATGGTATCCAAAACCACCTCACGGTTACTTTCCGGATCATCGGGGTCCAGGCCTCTTTCAAAGGTTTCAAAAGTCCACACATCTTCATAATTCCCGCCTACGGATATACTAAAATACTTGGCTACCTTAAAGTTGGTGTTAAAGGGCAAGGTATGCCTCGCGCCAGCTCGGGCATTTTCAAACATCCTGGAGGTCAGGAAGTCTTCATCATTGGTCGTAATGGTGTTGGAAGCCCGCATATTGTATTGAAAATTAAAACTTTGTATAATGCCTTTCTTGATACCATCTCTTTCAGCAAATGGAAAAATACGTTCCATACTTGCTTGGAGAGTGGGCAGGTTTAGAAGAATATTATCTGTATTTTCCGTTGCGGGACTTATATTTTGATTATGGGAAACCGTTAAATTGAGATTTACAGAGGGATATTGCGGAAACGTCTTGGTATAGGTTATGGACGAAGACAGATTGTTATTTTGTGTATTCTGCACATTTATCTGGTTGAATGAATTTCTGAAAGTGTTTCTACTTCCTAAATTGACAATAGCACCAAATCTTGAATTAGGATTCGCTTTAGCGTCCTGAGAATGGGAAAGTTGAAGGCTATATTCTGTGGTCCTGGAAAAGTCATCAAATCCTTTTTGGCTAAAAATTTGATTCTCAAACCGAAAATTGATATTGCCCCGGAATTTATAACGTTTGGCATACATGGACTGTACCCGCACACCATAACTACCATTGGTAAAATAATCGCCCATAACGCTTAAATCCACATATTCACTAATGGGGAGATAATAGCCTCCGTTTTGGATGGCGAATCCTCTCTGGGGATCCTGGGTAAAGGTTGGAAAAATAAGACCGGCAGCGCGACCGGTAGTTAATGGGAAATAGGCAAAAGGCATGGCAATAGGGGTAGGTACATCCACCAAATAAAAGTTGCTAAACCCGGCAATGACCTTTTTTCCGGGAACAAATTTCGCCTTGCGTACTCGTATATAGTAATCCGGATCTATAGTATCTTTTGATGTGGTGAGTTTCCCGTCTTTTAAAAAGTACACCGAGTCATTTTCTTTTTTAGTTACTTCGGCCAGGACTTTCAAGGCATCAGCCCCCAGGGATCCCAAACCGGCCTGTTGCTCTGTCCTGGAATTCCAAATAAGGGCTTTTTGCGTATCAAAATTATATCGGATGGAGTCCGGAATTACGATCTGATCCCCTTGTTTAAAATACGGTAACTGCGAATAAGTACCTGTGGAATCTCTGATACGGCCGGCATACACTTCGTTCTTGATATAGTCCATAACAATTATGCCTGCCTTGAGCTCGGTATCTTGATAGTAGATTTCCGCTTCATTATAAAGATAGATCTTTTGGTCTTTTTGACTCAATTTCACATAATCCTTTGCCTTGTATTTTATTTTATCCAGCAATACAGACTGCCTGGCTACAGCGGAATCCTCTGCTATAGAATCTACGGCAATGGAGTCATTGGCTAAGTTAAAGGGGGGTAAAGGAGCACTAATGGAATCCTTTATGGCTTTTATGGGTAAGGGGATAATCGGGTCTTCTTGTGCAGTGGCCACGGAGACCACCATTACCAAAAACAATAGGACAAGGACAGGATGTTTGTTTGTTTGCAAAGCGATAAATCCTATTTTTGTAGAAGTTTGGCTTAGTTTTTGGTGGTCAAACTTACATATATTTTTCGTTCCTCTTACGGGGTATTACCATAAATTTAACCCTGGTAGAACAGCTGAAATTGATAGTTCTTATGGATGCAAATCGGTTTGTTTTTGTCATTTGTTTTGTATTTTTTTTCTTCCTTTCCTCATTTCACAAAAATGATACCGAAGCGCCCGAAAAAGACAAATTTGTAGTGGTCTTAGATGCCGGCCACGGCGGACATGATCCGGGGAACCTCGGTAATGGTTATCTGGAAAAAAATATTGCCCTATCTATTGTGCTCAAGGCAGGTGAGATCCTTGAAAAGCACCCGGAAATAAAAGTGGTGTATACCAGGAAAGATGACACCTTCGTAAACCTGTTCAAAAGAGGGCAGATTGCTAATCAGGCCAATGCAGATTTATTCGTATCTGTGCATTGCGACTCACATTCCTCAGATGCCCATGGGGCAGGTACCTTTGTATTGGGACTTCACGCAAACAAACAAAATTTTGAGGTAGCTAAAAAAGAGAATTCGGTGATCTATTTGGAGGATAATTATGAGGAGAAATATGCGGAGTACGACATTAATTCGCCGGAATCTGTTATAGGATTAACCATTTTGCAAGAGGAGTTTTTGGATCAAAGTATTGAATTGGCTAAGCTACTACAGGAAAATTTTACCGTAAAACTAAAACGAAAGGATAGGAAAGTGAAACAAGCCGGGTTTATTGTATTACACCAGACTTTTATGCCGAGTATTTTAGTGGAAACAGGATTTTTAACCAATAAAAAGGAAGGGGCATATTTGAATTCAGAAAAGGGCCAAAAAGAAATAGGAACTGCTATTGCCAATGCAATTCTTAGCTATAAGGACGGAGTGGATGCCAATCTGGTAGAACTGGGAAGCATTGAAGATAGCCCCCTGGAGAATACGGAGAAAGCGGTGGTAGAAGCCACCAAAGTCCCGGAAGAAAAATCCGAACCCCAATCGTTAGGTACCGAAAAAGAGCCTTCGGGTCTAAAGGAGTCAGGTACGGTTTCTCAAAGCCCAAAACCCGGAAAAACTTTTCCTGAAGATCAAACCAATCCGAACACTAAAAGCGAAGTGGTATTCAAAGTACAGCTTATGGCCTCTTCAAAGGTAATCCCGCTCAGCAAAGATAACTTTCAGGGGCTGGGGAACTTGTCTTCGGAACCTTATAAAAAGATGTACCGCTATATGTATGGAAGTGCTACTACCTATGCCGAGGCCAAAAAGTTGAAATTGCAAGCTGATGCCAAAGGATATACCACATCGTACATCGTAGCCTATAGAAATGGTCAGCGTATTCCGGTGAAAGAGGCCTTAAAATCCGATGCTACCCAATAAGGTCTCCGAAAAATTATTCCTAATTTTGTTTAAAACAGTAAACCAAGCCTTTTGAAATTATCCAGGGAAGTTAAGACAGGAATTTTGGTATTGCTTGGAATTCTCGCTGTAATCATGGGTTATAGCTATTTGAAATCCTCCTCAATTTTTGATAACACCAGAACGTTTTACGCAGTGTATGATCATGTTGGTGGCCTGCAGTCGGGTACTCAGGTTTCTTTGAACGGACTTGTGGTGGGTAACGTAACCGGTATACGCTTTAAGGATACTTCCGGTAAGCTCTTGGTGACCTTTTCAATTAACAATGATTTTGAGTTTTCAAAAAACAGCAGCGTTGAGTTATATGATACTGGAATAATTGGTGGGAAAGGCCTTCAAATCATACCTGCTTTTGATGGGGCGCCCTATGCAAAGACGGGAGATACTCTTACTTCCGGTACTCGCCCTGGCCTTACGGAATTGGTACAGGAGAAGCTTACTCCTTTGCAGATGAAAGTGGAAGGAGCGTTTACGGATGCTGACTCCTTGCTAACTAATATCAATTCCCTGTTGGACGATAGAACCAAATTGGAATTGCAACAGAGCATAGCTGGGCTTAACGCCTTAATACGTTCTTTTCAAGGGAGTGCCGGTAAACTAAATCAATTGTTGGAAAATAACAGTGAAGAACTGGATAGTTCTATCAAAAATGTATCAAATATTACGGCTAACTTTTCAAAGATTTCCGACTCTTTGGCCAAGGCGGGACTGGCGGAAACCATGGCCGAACTACAAATTACAGTATCCAGACTCAATACGGTACTGAACAAAATAGAAAATGGGGAAGGTTCTCTAGGTAAACTGGCATCAGACGACGAATTGTATAACAATCTGGCCGAAGCTTCGAGAGAATTGGATCTTCTACTTCAGGATTTTCGGTTGAATCCCAAACGCTATGTCAATGTTTCCGTATTTGGTAAAAAGCAAAAAGAATATCAACTTCCAGAGGAAGATCCTGCGGCAACAAAACAAGAATAAAACATGCAATATTTACCCAATGCTTTGTTTGCAATTGCCTTGGTTTTTGGAATAGGCTACTTTACAAAAAACGTAAAAAAACTCATCCGTAACATCAAGCTAGGCAGAGCCGCAGAGGTGAAAGGGGATAAGGCAAAGCGTTGGAAGAACATGATGAGGATAGCGCTTGGGCAAACCAAGATGGTAGTTAGACCTATTGCGGGCTTGCTACATATCATTGTGTATTTGGGATTCATTATCATTAACATTGAGGTACTGGAAATTATTATTGATGGGCTGCTGGGTACACATAGGATCTTTGCATTTCTAGGGGTTTTTTATGATGTTTTGATAGGTTCCTTCGAGATTTTAGCACTTTTAGTGATAGTGGCAGTTGTAGCATTCTGGTTACGCAGGAATATTATAAAGCTTCAACGTTTTATTAAACCAGAGATGCAAGGTTGGCCAAAAAAGGATGGGAATTGGATTCTTTACATCGAGTTAATCCTGATGTTCCTCTTTTTAACCATGAACGCAGCAGACTACAGCTTACAGGAAATAGGCGCAGCACATTACGTTAAAGCCGGGGCTTTTCCAGTAAGCCAATTGATGTCTCCGCTATTTGAAGGAATGTCTACTCAGGCTTTGATAGCCGTTGAGCGAACGGCTTGGTGGTTACATATTCTAGGCATATTATTCTTTCTAAACTACCTCTATTTTTCCAAGCATTTGCATATAATTTTGGCTTTCCCCAATACTTTTTATGGCAAATTGGAGCCTCAAGGGCAAATGAGCAATGTGGATTCAGTAACTCAGGAGGTAAAACTTATGCTGGATCCTGAAGCAGATCCTTTTGCCGCCACCGGGGATGACGGGCAGGAACCTGAGAAGTTTGGTGCTTCAGATGTAATGGATTTAAATTGGGTTCAACTGTTGAACGCTTACACTTGCACGGAATGTGGAAGATGTACCTCGGAGTGCCCCGCTAATCAAACCGGAAAGAAGCTATCGCCGCGAAAGATAATGATGGATACCCGGGATAGGTTAGAGGAAGTTGGGAGAAATATAGATGCCAATAAAGGCAAATTTGTTCCCGATGAAAAACAATTACTGGATAATTATATCTCGCGGGAAGAGCTTTGGGCATGTACTACATGTAATGCTTGTGTAGAGGCTTGTCCGGTGAGTATTGATCCCTTATCCATTATTTTGGATATGCGTAGGTTTTTGGTTATGGAACAATCCGCAGCACCTTCGGATTTAAATAATATGATGAACAATATTGAAAACAACGGTGCTCCCTGGCCCTTCAACCAAATGGATCGATTGAATTGGGCCCAGGAAAACAATTAACAGGAAGGATGAATATACCAACAATGGCTTCGCTCTTTGCTGAAGGGAAACAACCCGAAGTGCTTTTTTGGGTAGGTTGCGCAGGGAGCTTTGATGATAGGGCTAAAAAAATCACTAAAGCATTTGTAAAGATATTGGATAAGGCGGGAATATCTTTTGCCGTTCTAGGCACCGAAGAAAGCTGCACGGGCGACCCTGCAAAACGGGCAGGCAATGAGTTTTTGTTTCAAATGCAGGCAATGACCAACATTGAGGTGTTAAATGGGTATGAAGTAAAAAAAATTGTTACCACCTGTCCACATTGCTTTAATACCCTTAAAAACGAATATCCCCAACTTGGAGGAGATTATGAGGTAGTACATCATACACAGTTTTTGCAGCAATTGCTCAAGGAAGGAAGAATACGTCTGCAAGGTGGAAGTTATAAAGGAAAGCGGGTAACCTATCATGACCCTTGCTACCTGGGTAGGGCCAATGGTATTTTTGAAGCCCCGCGGAAGTTAATTGCAAAATTGGATGCGGAATTGGTGGAAATGAAGAATTGCCGCAAAAATGGCCTGTGTTGTGGTGCAGGCGGGGCACAGATGTTCAAAGAACCGGAAAAGGGAAACAAGGATGTGAACATAGAGCGCACCGAGCAAGCCTTAGAAACCCAACCTGATATTATCGCAGCGGCTTGTCCCTTTTGCAATACCATGATGACCGATGGGGTAAAAAACAAAGAAAAAGAAGCTTCTGTAAAAGTGCTGGATATTGCCGAGTTGATCGCGGATGCAGAGGACTTATAGTCAAATTACTTTCCCTATGATAAATGCTTTTAAATTTTATGTATGTTAGTAGATTTTAAGTCGTTACCGGATACTGCCAGAATATGGATTTATCAGTCCAACCGATCTTTTTCCGACACTGAGTTGGGTGAGCTTAAAACCTTTTTGGATGCTTTCCTCACCCAATGGACAGCGCATGGAGCAGATCTAAAAGCAGGTTATGAAATTCCATACAAGCGTTTTATTGTTATTGGGCTTGACCAATCCGCCAATAGCGCCTCAGGTTGTTCCATTGACGCATCGGTTCGTTTTATTCAAGACATGGAACAGCGATTTCAGGTAAACCTGTTGGATAAAATGAACGTTTCTTTCAAGCAAGGGGAGTATCTGGCCTATAAATCTTTGAAAGATTTTAAAAAGATGGCAAAGGAACGCGCGGTTTCCAAAACTACCATTGTTTTTAACAACTTAGTAGCTACAAAACAGGAATATCTGGAGGCTTGGGAAGTCCCTGCAGTTGAAAGTTGGCATGCACGTTTTCTGTAATTTCATCTCTTAAAACCTGCGGCACACCATATTTTTAGGGCTTTTTTCGATCAAATGCATATTTTTGGTCTGTAAATTGATGTACTACAATTTATGATGCAGAAATACCTTTGCCCTATTTTCTTATTCTTGTTTCTTTTTGCCTATGGCCAACAAGATCCTCTTGTTACACAGGATAGTTTGGCACAAGCGCAATGGGTGGAGCGTAAATACGCTGCCATGACCCTGGAAGAGCGTATCGGTCAGCTTTTTATGATAAATATTGCTTCTTTCCAGAATAAAAATGGACAAGCGGCTATTAAAAAACTGATAGCGGAACATCACATTGGAGGGGTAATTTTCTCAAAGGGTGGCCCCGTACAACAGGCGAGGTTGACCAATGAATTCCAAAAAAATGCGACAACTCCTTTATTGATAGGAATGGATGCGGAATGGGGTCTGGCCATGCGTCTGGATTCTACCTACGCCTTCCCCTGGAATATGACCTTAGGGGCCATACAGGATAACTCCATTGTGGAAAAAGTAGGATACCAAATAGGCAGACATGCTAAGCGACTGGGAGTTCATATTAATTTTGCCCCGGTTATAGATGTTAATGTAAATCCCGATAATCCAATTATCGGCAATCGCTCTTTTGGAGAAGATGTTGAGAATGTAGCACAAAAAGGGATAGCATTAATGAACGGGATGGAACGCGCAGGAGTTTTGTCCTCCGGAAAACATTTTCCGGGCCATGGAGATACTACTACCGATTCCCATAAGGCCTTACCCTATTTGGATTTTACACAGCAGCGTTTGGATAGTGTGGAATTATATCCGTTCAAAAGGCTTATTGGTGAAGGGATTTCCAGTATTATGGTGGGGCATTTGGATATCCCCGGTTTGGAAAGCGAAGCAGGACGCCCCTCTTCTTTGTCGAGGAATGTCATTACCGAATTGCTAAAGAATCGAATGCAATTTAAAGGGTTAGTTTTCACAGATGCCCTTAATATGAAGGCCGTTTCCGAATTTGCCCCTCAGGGCAAAGTAGAACTCTCCGCTTTTTTGGCCGGCAATGATATGCTACTCATGCCTGTGGATGTAGAAAAAGCTAAAAATGAACTATTCCAGGCGTTTAGTGAAGGTAAAATTTCCGAGAGTCGTTTGGCAAACTCCGTCAAGAAGATATTACGGGCAAAATATAAAGTGGGATTACACCGGTATGAACCTGTTGTACTTGAAAATCTGGTGCAGGATTTAACTACGGTTGAAGACGATTTAGTATACGAAAGCGCAATAGAAAATGCGATCACTGTAGTAAAAAACAGGTTTTCTTTGATCCCTGTTAAGAAATTGGAGAATAAGAAAATTGCCTATGTGAAATTTGGAGATGATAGCGGAGCACATTTTATCAAGGCTTTAAAACGCTACGGTGACGTAACTCAAATAGAAGCAAAAGATATGGCAGGATACCGGGATCGCCTGAAACACTTCAATTTGGTTATCATCGGTTTGCACAAAAGCAATGCCAGCCCTTGGAAGGGTTACCAATTTAACAAAAATGAGTTGTTTTGGCTACAGGAGATTTCCAGGATGCGAACCCATAACACTTTACTGGCGGTTTTTACCAAACCCTACGCCTTAAGGGATGTTATTCATTTTGATTCAGTAGATGGGATAGTCGTTTCTTATCAAAATAGTAAACTGGCGCAGGAGAAAACGGCGGAAGTCCTTTTCGGAGCTATTGGGGCCCGGGGGAAGCTACCGGTCACCGCCCATGATTTGTATCCGGCTTGTACAGGTGTAGATACCCAACCCATTGCACGATTGGGATATAGTATCCCCGAAAGAGTAGGAATGGATTCTCAGCGTTTGGCTAAGGTAGATAGTTTGGTAAAAGTGGGGATGGACTCTTTAATGTTCCCCGGGGCTCAGGTTTTGGTGGCAAAAAAAGGAAAGGTAATTTATCATAAAAGCTTTGGCAAACCTACCTACAACAGTACGGATAGCGTAACGCAAGATCACATCTATGATCTGGCGTCCATCACTAAAATCTTAGGAACCTTACCATTGATTATGAAGATGGAAGAGGAGGGTACGTTACAACTTAATGATACGTTCCAGGATCTGATCCCTGAGTACAGGGATTCGGAACTTAAAGACGTGACGGTACTGAAAGCATTATCACATTATGGCCGTTTACCCGCGTGGATAGCCTTTTACTTGGATACCCTGGACGAAAACAGGAAGCCGGCACAATTGTTTTATAAGAGCTATCCAACGGAGGATTATTCCTTAAAAGTGGTTGACGGCATGTATTTGGCCAATTTCTATCAGGACTCTATTTACAGTAGAATAGGGAGGCAGGAATTAAAGTCTAATCGATATCGTTACAGTGATATTGCGTATTATGTATTTAAAAAGTACATAGAAGACCATTATGGCGCGACTTTGGACGTATTGTTAAATGATTTTCTACTAAAGCCAATGGGGGTTACCAGAACCTTATATAACCCTTTAAAGACGTACCAAAAAGAAGAAATAGTCCCTACAGAGGAGGATAGTTACTTTAGGTACCAAACGGTACAGGGTTATGTTCATGATATGGGTGCTGCTATGCAGGGAGGAGTAGGAGGCCATGCAGGCCTCTTCAGTAATGCTATTGGTGTAGCCAAGATAATGCAAATGTATCTTCAAGGAGGGTATTACGGGGGGCAAAGTTACCTGCAGGCGCGAACAGTACAAAAATTCAACACTTGTTATTTCTGTGATAAAAATGTACGTCGGGGAGTAGGCTTTGATAAGCCGCAGTTGGAGGATACCGGGCCAACCTGTGGCTGTGTTTCTCGAAAAAGTTTTGGACACAGCGGTTTTACGGGAACCTATACCTGGGCTGATCCGGAGGAGGAACTGGTGTACGTCTTTCTTTCCAACAGAACATATCCCACAATGCGCAATAATTTATTGGTAAAATCTGGTCTTCGTACCAGGATTCAACACGCTATTTATGATTCCATTATCAATTAGCTTCGAAATATTGCGCTACTTTTAACCTATGAAAATTGCAATTGTTTGCTATCCCACTTTTGGCGGTAGTGGTGTAGTGGCTACCGAATTAGGTATAGCGCTAGCTGAAAGAGGGCACGAAATACACTTTGTAACCTATCAACAACCGGTACGATTAGGGCTTTTGGATAACAATGTTCACTTTCATGAGGTGCATGTACCGGAATACCCCCTTTTTCGATATCAGCCTTATGAATTGGCGCTATCCAGTAAATTGGTGGACACCATAAAGCAACATGGTATTGAGTTGCTTCATGTACATTATGCCATACCCCACGCTTATGCCGGATATATGGCAAAGAAGATGCTTCTTGAAGAGGATATCTATATTCCTATGATCACCACGCTTCATGGCACAGATATTACCTTGGTGGGGAATCATCCTTTTTATAAGCCTGCGGTGACCTTTAGCATCAATAAATCCGATGTGGTTACTTCCGTATCTGAGGACTTAAAACAAAAAACCCAGGAAATCTTTAAGGTGAATAATGAGATAGAGGTAATCCCCAATTTTATAGACCCTAAAAAGTACAGCAATAGTTTTACAGATTGCCAGAGGTCACTTATGGCCAGCGATGAAGAAATGATTGTTACACACATCAGTAATTTTAGGAAAGTAAAACGGATTCCTGATGTGATCAACATTTTTTATGAGATTCAAAAGCAGATGCCCGCTAAACTAATTATGGTAGGGGAGGGGCCTGAGAAGGAAAAGGCGGAACTCCGATGTGAAAGGCTTGGGATAACCAACAAGGTGCTGTTTTTGGGTAACAGTAACGAAATTGATCGCATCCTTTGTTTTTCGGACTTGTTTTTGTTACCCTCGGAAACCGAGAGTTTTGGTCTTGCTGCCCTAGAAGCTATGGCTAATAAAGTAGCGATTATTTCCAGTAATACCGGAGGAATTCCGGAAGTGAACAAAAATGGCATAAGTGGTTTTCTCAGTGATGTGGGCAACGTAAAAGAGATGGCTCAAAATGCCATTTACATATTAAGCAATACTAAAATCCTTGAGCAATTCAAAGAGAATGCCAAGAAGATCTCTCAACAGTTTGATATACAAAACATTTTGCCGTTATACGAGGAGGTCTATGAAAAAGCCTACCGATCCCGCTATAAGAATTCGTATTAAATGAAGGGCATAGTCGTCTTTTTTGTGGTGTCCCTGCTGGCGTGCCATGGACAAAAAAAGGCAGTAGATCAGAACGCCACAATGAACCAACAATTGGTATTGTTGGTTGAAGATGGTTTTTTCCCTATAGATAGTCTGGAAACCCATATTATAAGTGATACAAAGACCTTAAATACGTTTTTTCGCAGGGTAAATAGAACAAGAAAGCCAGGCCTTTCTGTTCCTGTTGTGGATTTTACCAAGGAAGTAGTTTTAGTGGCTTGCTTTGGAGCAACCCAAGGCCAGGGAATGCCTAAATTGAAAATTGTTGAGGGTAAAGAAGACCATGTAACGCTTACGATTGAAAAACCCGAAAAAATAGCCTCAGACAATATAATTTCCTATCCGTTTTGCGTGTATAAAATGCCGAAAACAGAACGACAAATCGTTTTTAAACGACCTGAAAGGCGTTAAATTTTACGTTTTGTCGTAAATAACGACTTTTGACATGCCATTTTTCTGCTTTTTTTCCATTTGATTTACATTTGATCTGTAATCCCCAAATTACAGGGCATGAAACTTAACATACCGTTGTTAGCGATCATAGTATCGCTTTCTTTTCACAAAGGATATTCCCAGGAACCACAATTGACCAAAAAGGACAGTATTGTACAAAGTGCTTGGATTTTTGGAGTGGGATTCAATGCAGTTGATGATGCCGGTTCCGAATTTGACAATCTTTTCAACTTTCAGGATAATTGGAATACGGTACCTTTTCCTTCCCGCTTGAGCATAGGACGCTATTTTAAAAACGGGTTGGGATTGGAAGCCATTGGTTCTTACAATCGATATCAAGAAGGCAAAACCATAGATGGTGTAGTAATATTGGAAGATATAGACTATTACGCTATTGATTTTAGGGTGAGTTACGACTTGAACCAAATTCTAGGAGAGACTGGTTGGTTTGATCCTTATGTCGGAATTGGAGCAGGGTATACGGATGCCAATAATCAAGGTAGGGGAACTTATAATGCCTCGGTTGGTTTTAGGACCTGGTTCTCAGATCGACTTGGTTTGGATTTCAACTCAACGGGTAAATGGACAATGAATTCGGAGAACTCCACTAATCATATTCAACATGCTGCTGGCGTGGTCTATCGTTTTGGAATTGAAAAGGGATTGTCTAGGAAAGGAGAGGAGAAGTTGGCACTCATTCAAGATATGGAGCGTGAGCAACAGCGAATACAAGATTCTATTGCAGCGGCCAATAGGGCAGAAGAGGAAGCCCGGCGTTTGGCAGAGCAATTAGAGAGAGAAAAAGAAGCAGCAAGGATTGCTGCTGAGGAAAAAGCCAAGAAGGAAGCTGAGAATGCACTTAAGGAAAAAATAAAAATGGAGATTGATAATTTGGGTAATGTTCTTTTTAGCTTGAATTCATCATATTTAAACGAAAATGACAAAGTTATTCTGGATGAGTTGGTGCAAATTTTGAATGATCACCCAACTCTTGTGATAACTATAGAAGGTCATGCCGATTCACGTGGAGGTGATAAGTACAATCAGTGGTTGTCTGAAAGAAGAGCAAAACGCACGGCGGATTATATTTTGTCCAAGGGGATAGCTAAAGATAGAATTTCACACAATGGATTTGGCGAAACTAAACTCACAAATGAATGTGATAACAACACACCATGTTCGTCAGAAAAACATTCGAAAAATAGAAGGTCGGAATTTGTAATTCAACAATGGGATTAAGCGCAAATTGAGATTGGGAGCTTAGATGGAGTATAACTGCTTAGAAAATTTCAAGATGGGGTTGGTTTGAATTGAGAATACGAATTAAATGTTTTTGTTCAAGGTTATAGAAAGTATTCTGGTAAAAGAGTACTGGATAAAAAAATTGTTTGGAAATGAAAATGATCGAAGTTGGCCATTAGAAATACTAATACTGTCAGATTCAATCATTGCAATCGATTAGTTGCAAATGAAAAAGCTTGTATTTAGTAAGATTTTTTTACTATTTATTTTTTCATCATCGGTATACGGTCAATACGACAAAGTGGTGGTTATTGGCGCGTCAATTATGGAATTTGTGTATGCCCGGGATATTGATAACCCCAACACAGAAAGAACAGACCAATGGAATCAGAATGGGGTTAACGTTGATGTTTATGGTTACGGGTTTAGCGGATTCACGATTGATCAAATAATAACTGAGGTGGAAACGGCTATGAATGTGCATCCTTCCAACACCCTTTTTATGATTCATATAGGTGGGAACGATGTAACATTTACAAGACCTTACAATACCGCCTCACCAAGTGCCTTGCAAGAGATAAGTAATGATTACGATGCTCTTTTTGCATCTATTCCGGAGAATAGGAGAGAGGACGTAATTATCATGCCCTTGACATTTCGATTGTACGATCCTGCTGAAGATTTAGTCAATAATCAAGAGTTGGGTAGTTTGCCCTATAATCAAGATATTCTTATCCCAAAAATAGCGGCCAATGCACCGGCACAGATTAATATTGATGGGAACCCAATTGTTGATCTCTATAATTTCACACTTCAGAATTTCAATACCTACTTTGATCTGGGCAATAATGATGGAATTCATCCTTCACCCCAGGGAGAAGATGTATTGTCTGATTTTATGAGCTTAAGAGCAGCGTATTTTATCAATGGAGGACCCATACCGGACCCGTTAACTTCTAATATAGCTGTTACTGGTGTTGAGCTTATCGAGGAGGTATTGGACATTGAAACTGGTGATGTGGTAACCCTCGTAGCTGAAGTTACTCCTAATAATGCCACGAATCCTTCCGTGGAATGGACAAGTAGTAATGCACTGGTGGCTACGGTCAATAACAATGGTATGGTAACTACACTTGCTCCAGGTACAACTACGATTACCATAACTACTCAAGATGGTGGTTTTACAGACCAAGTGATTATCAATGTTTCTAATGATACAGATGGCGATGGGGTTCTTGATAACGTTGAGATAAACACAGGTGCCGATGAAAGGGATCCCTGCGACCCTGTCCAGGCTGCCGGTTACACGGATTATGATGCCGGGAACGCCCTATGGGCCGCTGCTGACTGTGATGGAGACGGTGTTTCCAATGGA
>JANQSA010000004.1 GCA_028284285.1 Croceivirga sp. | reverse complement strand
CAACAATGGCAACAGCGACTATATCAGTATCAGTGAGCGCACAGCAGGCAACGGGACCTATACCGTGGCCTTCAGCAGTCCCGTGGCAGGCCTCAAGTTATATGTCAGGGATATGGGACAACGCAACAATTCCAACGCCAGGCTGGGAGATTTCAGTGCCACCCTGGAAGACGGAACAGTCCTGGAAAACCTTGCCTTCTACGTGCTGCCCACCACCGAAGACTTCCCCGGAAGCGGTACGGGAAACACCGAGGTGGTAGAGAAGATCATCCTCAATGGCACTCACCATATTCAGGACCCTACACCTAACGGCGGCAGCCAGGAAGCCTACGGACTTTTGGAATTCCCGGCCTTCTCCGAACTTACAACCCTCGGTAAGTCAGTAACCAGTATCAGCTTCACCACAACGGGCGATGGCCAGGGCTCCGCATTCTTCGCCATCAAGGCCTACGTGGCCGTGGACAGCGACGGAGACGACCTCCTGGACTGCTACGACCTCGACAGCGACGGAGACGGGTGTAGCGACGCCGACGAGGCCTACGGTAACACCGATGCCGACGGCAACGATGGGGGACAGTACGGCACAGGGACACCCCCGCCGGTAGATGCTGACGGAAGCGTCACGGGCGCTTCTTACCCAACACCCCGGGATGGCAATGCAAATGGTCAAGCCGATTTTTTGGAAGTGGGCGGTGTCCCGGTAATCACTGTACAACCTTCAAGCGCAAAGATTTGTTTGGACTGTGATGCCACTTTTTCAGTAGTTTCAGATGGCAATACGTACCAATGGCAGATATTGGTCGGCGCAGTATGGACCGATCTGGCCAACGGAGTGGATTATTCGGGAGTCACCAGCGACACCCTGACGGTTTTAAGTGCCAACAAAAACGAGAATGGCGACCAGTTTCGGGTATTGGTGACCAACAACGCTTATGTCTGTGGCGAATTGACCTCTTCGACGGCCACATTGAATACTATGGTGAACACAGTGATCACCAATCGTAGGATTACTGTCCGGGTGAACAAAAATTAAAGCTGTTTCTTATCCTAAATTAAAAGACTGCCCACATAGACTAATGGCTGCGCTAGGAAAGCCGACACACACATGTAAACCTTCCTCATCCCTTGTTTATTTTAGGAATGGGAGGTCCAACAATCTAATTGAACCGGCTATTATTATAGGTTTATTAAAACACTAAAAAACAAAAACCCCGGCAAAGGCCGGGGTTTTTGAAGTTATGTAAATGCTTTAATCCCTAAGCTTCGGGAACAATGGAAACATAGGATTTTCCTCCGGATTTTTTCTCAAATTTTACCGTACCATCTACCCTTGCATGCAAGGTATGGTCTTTCCCCGCATATACGTTCTCACCAGGATTGTGTTTTGTTCCTCTCTGGCGTACAATGATGTTACCGGCTATCGCTTTTTGGCCTCCAAAAATCTTAACGCCCAGGCGTTTCGATTCCGATTCCCTACCGTTTTTTGAACTACCTACACCTTTTTTATGTGCCATGATGTTTTATTTCAGTTCTTTACTTTTTTATTTACTCAAAGCTGCAATTAGCTCTGCTTTTTTCATGGATGAATACCCGGTGATCGCCTTGGCTTTGGCCATTTCCTTTAACTCGGCCACCGTCTTACCACTCAAGTCCTCAGACACTTTTGGAGCAGTTTCTTCAACAGGCTTTGCAACTGTTTTTGGTGCTGCTGCTTTTGGCGCTTCTACTTTAGCCGCTTGCTTTTCCGTTTTCTTAGCAGGAGCGGCCTTTTTTGCCCCTTTCGCAACAATTCCTTCAACTACAATTTCAGTCAGGTACTGTCTGTGCCCGTTTTTCTTTCTGTAACCTTTTCTGCGTTTCTTTTTAAAGACAATTACCTTATCGCCTTTCAGGTGCTTTACAACTTTGGCCTCAACAGCCGCACCTTCTATGACCGGGGCGCCAACAGTAACGTTCCCGCTATCTTCTAAAAGAAGGACCTTGTCAAAGACAACTTTTTTGCCTTCTTCCGCCTGCAAACGGTGTACGTACACTTTTTGGTCTTTTGCAACTTTAAATTGCTGCCCTGCCATCTCTACAATTGCGTACATAATATAACTTAACTTTTATTTTCTATCTGTTCCTTGCGGACTTCCTCCTAAAGAAAAACACTTGATTTTTCGTAGGAGGGTGCAAATATACTGCTAAATCCCTTATCTACAAGGAATATTTGCGCTTTTACACAATTATTTCACGGGATTGTTGGAGGCTTTAAAAAGCTGCATAAAAGATAAGGTGAGAACTACTGTGGTGGCTATTCCCATAATCGCTACGGTAAAAAAGACAATTCCTTTAAAATTGGTATAATCACTGGACCATTTTTCCGAGAGTTCCGTTAAAAAGGAAGCATTCAACTCTGTGGAATACAATGCAAAAAACAGGGTAAACACGATAGTAGCTACCACCCCTGTGGTAATCCCTGCCCTAAAACCACTTCCATAGGTAAACTTTGAACCTTCTCTAATTTTGGTGTACTTCAGGGTTTCATAAATACCAAAGCCGGTAATTATTCCATTAAAAAGACTGAAAAAAACATTGGTGTGTTTTCCCAATAACGCCAGAATTAAAAAGTAGGCAATGAGCACCGCACTGGTAACGATTCCAAACCGGATGGGTAGCGTTATATTTTTCATTTTAAAAGGTTTGCAGCTTTAAGATACAAAAAAATGAATTGTTTAAATTATTGTTAATAGTTTCTTAATTTTCTCTCCGTTGTTTATTTTCGATAGCTCATTTAAGGAATTACAAATGCTAATTCTAACACAAAATTAAATTCAAGAAAATGAAGAAATTTTCCTTTTTACTTTTATTGTTTCTGGGGGTTACCGGATGGCTTACGGCCCAGGAAGTGGTTTTTGAAGAGTATAAGCTGGATAACGGTCTTCACGTAATTTTACACCAGGATAATAGCGCCCCGGTAGTAACCACTTCGGTAATGTATCATGTAGGAGGTAAAGACCGGACGGAAGGCCGAACTGGTTTTGCTCATTTTTTTGAACATCTGTTGTTTGAAGGGACAGCCAATATTGAACGGGGTAAATGGTTTGAGATTGTTTCCGCTAACGGGGGAATGAACAACGCCAATACCTCTCAGGACCGCACCTACTACTATGAGGTTTTCCCTTCCAATAATTTGGAACTGGGCCTTTGGATGGAGTCGGAACGGTTGCTACACCCTGTTATTGATCAAATTGGGGTAGATACCCAGCAGGAAGTCGTGAAAGAGGAAAAGCGGCTGCGGTATGACAATGCTCCCTACGGCTCATTTTTGACGGTTTTAGGAAAGAATTTATTTGATGTACATCCCTACAAAGATCCGAATATCGGATACATGGAAGATATTGACGCTGCCACACTTGAAGATGTCAAGGCCTACAATAAAAAGTATTATGTACCTAACAATGCCGTGTTGGTGGTAGCAGGTGATATCGATATTGCGGATACCAAAAAAATGGTAGAAGACTACTTTGGCCCTATCCCCAGAGGTGAAGCTATTGTTAGAAATTATCCCAGGGAACAACCTATTACGGAGCAAAGAGTGGCAACCGCTTATGATGCTAATATTCAGATCCCTGCCATTGGTCTGGCCTTTAGAACCCCTGGTTTTAGGGAACGGGATGCTTATGTATTGGATATGATCTCTACGTATTTAAGTGATGGTAAAAGCTCCAAACTTTACAAAAAAATGGTAGATGACCAAAAGCAAGCACTTCAGGTGGGGGCCTTTAATATAGGACAGGAAGATTACGGAATGTATCTGGTTTTTGCCTTACCCGTAGGTGAAACCTCATTGGAGGTGCTAAAAGAAGAAATGGAGGAAGAGGTCGCAAAGGTAAGGGAAGGACTGATTTCAGAAAGGGATTATCAAAAGCTGCAAAACAAGTTTGAAAACGATTTTGTTAACTCTAATTCCAGTGTAGAAGGTATTGCCAATTCTTTAGCCCGATACCATATGCTTTATGGGGATACTAATCTTATCAACAAGGAAATAGATATTTATCGTTCCATAACACGAGAAGAAATCATGGAAGTGGCAAATAAATATCTGAAGCCCAATCAGAGTGTAATTATCAATTACCTACCCGGAGAAAAAACCGAATTCTAAAAAATGAAAAAGTACTTATTCACTTTAATAATAGTTGCCACAACGGTAAGCTTAGAGGCTCAAATAGACAGAAGCAAACAGCCTGAACCCGGTCCGGCCCCTAAGATAAACCTGGCGGATCCCAATACTTTCGAAATGAACAATGGCATTAAGGTCATGGTGGTGGAAAACAGAAAGTTACCACGGGTTCGAATACAATTAACGCTGGACAATTCCCCGGTACTGGAGGGAGAAAAAGCAGGTGTTTCCAGCTTGATGGCCAGTATGTTAGGTAATGGATCCACAAACATTCCGAAAGATGAGTTTAATGAAGAGGTCGATTTTCTAGGTGCTTCCATTTCCTTCGGAGCCCAAAGTGCTTTTGCCAGTTGTCTTTCCAAATATTTCCCCAGGATCCTGGAGTTGATGGCCGATGCAGCCATCAATCCCAACTTTACCGAGGAGGAATTTGAAAAAGAAAGAGCCAAACTTATTACAGGGCTTAAAACCCAGGAAAAAGATGTTTCCGAAATAGCATTCAGGGTACAGGTGGCCCTGGGATACGGCAAAAACAACCCCAACGGAGAATTCATCACGGAAGAAACCGTAAACAATGTCAGCCTGGCCGATGTACTACAATACTACCGCAAAAACTTTGTCCCGGCCAACGCTTACCTGATCATTGTAGGAGATGTACAATTCGATGAGGTGAAAGAATTGGTCACTCAGGCTTTTACACCCTGGACAAAAGCAGTACCCCCTTCCATTGCCTATGCCAAACCCCAGGATGCACAATACACTCAGATTAATTTTGTGGACGTTCCCAATGCGGTTCAATCTGAAGTATCTGTTCAAAACCTGATTGAACTACAAATGAAAGACGAAGATTATCTGCCTGCTTTAATTGCTAACCAAATTCTTGGTGGAGGTGGTGAGGGAAGGTTGTTTTTAAATCTTCGGGAAGACAAAGGATATACCTATGGTTCGTATTCCAGTATACGCAACAACAAGTACGGCCCAACTCGCTTTAATGCTATGGCTCAGGTAAGAAATCAGGTAACGGACAGCTCTGTGGTAGAAATTCTAAAAGAAATAGATCGGATTCGGAAAGAACCGGTCTCTGAAAAGGAATTGGCCAATACCAAAGCAAAATATTCCGGACGATTCGTTATGGCTCTGGAAGATCCTGAAACCGTTGCTGAATATGCTTTAAATATAGAAACAGAAGGACTTCCTAAAGATTTCTACAAAACCTATTTAGAGCGGATTGATGCGATAACCATAGATCAGGTACAGCAAGCTGCCCAAAAATATTTTTCCATCAATAATGCCCGTGTTGTAGTGGCTGGTAAAGGAAGTGAAGTGTTGGAAAACCTGGAAAAGGTAACATTCAATAACAAAACCGTCCCGGTATTGTACTATGACAAATATGCCAATAGTATTGAAAAACCAGAGTATAACACGGCCATTCCTGAAGGCACGACCGCAACTACCGTTTTAGAAAACTACATAGCAGCTATTGGTGGAAGGGAAAAGTTGGAAAGTGTAGAATCTTACTCCTTGCTGGCAGAAGCTGAAATGCAGGGTATGAAGTTAGAATTGGAAATGAAGAAAACCTCTAAAGATCAGTTTATGCAAAATGTTAAGGTAATGGGGAATTCCATGAGCAAACAAGTTCTTGATGGGGACAAGGGATACATGATGATGCAAGGCCAACGCAAAGATCTGACCGAAGAGGAGATTGTTAAAGTAAAAGAGGAGTCTGCCCCCTTTCCTGAACTGAACTATTTAACAGCCGGTGGGATAAGCCTTGAGGGTATTGAGCCGATAGGTGATAAAAAGGCGTACAAGCTCAAAATAACGGATAAGAAAACCGCTTTCTATGATGTGGAAACCGGACTAAAAATTCAGGAAGTGAATGTAGAGGAAATGCAAGGGCAACAAGTGCAGCAAACCATGCAACTTGAAGATTACAAAGAAGTATCCGGAGTAAAATTTCCCTTTAGGCTTAAGCAAACCGTGGGACCCCAAAATTTTGAATTTATCGTAAAAGAAATCAAAGTTAATGAGGGAGTGAGCCCGGCGGATTTTGAATAATTGAACAAATTCTTTTGGTTAAAAGGCACTCCTAATGAGTGCCTTTTTTAACTTTGTACGGAAACTAAAAAAATGAAATATTCTCTGATACTACTGTTTCTGGCGCTTGTAAACTTAGCGTGCAAGACAGAAACCAAAACTTCGGAAACGTCATCGTCTCAAATGGAACAAGTAATGGCCATTCATGACGAGGTAATGCCAAAAATGGGAAAATTAGGCAAACTGGTAGCCGAGCTAAAGCAAAAAGTAGATACCACAGCAACAGGCCGGGAATATGAGGCGGCGATGCGGGACCTTCAGGCAGCCCATCAATCTATGATGGATTGGATGCGAGGTTTTGGAGAGCGCTTTGATTCCGATGAAATCTTAAGGGGAAAAGCGCTTACCGCCCAAAAACAACTTTGGTTGGATGAAGAAGAAGAAAAAGTGAAACTGCTAAGGGAGCAAATCAATTCCAGCATCGGTAAGGCTGAAACGCTTTTAAAAAACTAAGGGCTTTCTTTCTCCCAATGCAGACTTTCCATAATTCTTCGGATATCCTGTTGTAAATATACCGCGGCAGGATAGATAGAATCATAGTTGGGTTTAGCATAGAAATATAAGGATCCTGTTAAAAAGTGGTTGACACTATCGGTAACATAGAATTGCGACTGTGAGGCGGCATTTCCGGTAACCTCATAAAACATACCGTATACTTTTCTTGTATCATTTCTAAATTCTTTTGGAGCGATTGCATCTGCCTTTACCACATGTTCATAGGTAAGCTTTTCTGCATCCAAAAGCAATTCTCGGATATTGTTTTCGACACTTTTATAGGTAAGATAAATGGATCCCTTCATCATGGGATAGTCTAAAACCATTGCACAGTTATCTTCAATTTTTAAATGTGCCAGCTTGTTTTTTTCGAACGAATAACCACAATCATTCTCAAAAGTTTCATACTCCCCTGATTGAAACTCCAAACTGAGCATTGCTTTTGGTTTAGGTATAACATTTTCTTTACAGGAGCCTGTTATTACTATACTGAGAAATAGAATGATCCTAAACTTCATTGGGCAAACTAACTTTTATCTGTTTTAAACGTTTTTTATCCAGGCCTTCTATAGTAAATTCAAAATCCCGAAAATGTACCTTTTCCCCCCTTTTTGGAAAGCTTCCGGAAATCTCCAGTACAAATCCTGCCACCGTTTCCGATTCTCCTTTTTGCTGTTCAAAGCTTTCCTGAAGTTCTTCCTGCAGTTTAATTACCTTATAAAAGTCCTTCAAGTTGGTTTTGCCTTCAAAGACATAGGTATGTTCGTCCAGCTTAGAGTAGATCAGATCTTCGTCATCAAATTCATCGCTAATTTCTCCAACGATCTCCTCAATAATGTCTTCCAGGGTCACAATTCCCGAAGTGCCTCCATATTCATCCACCACAATCGCCATATGATTTTTTAGTTCCTGAAATTCCAATAACAAATCATCTAATTTTTTGTTCTCGGGAACAAAGTAAGGTTCCCGGATCAAAGACATCCAGTTGAATGACTTTCGCTCCAAATAGGGCAAAAGATCTTTAACATAGAGTACCCCGAGCACATTATCCATATTTTCCGAAAAAACCGGGATTCTGGAATATCCGTTTTTTTTGATCTCCTCCAGTACCTCGGGAAATTTCATCTCTTCATTCAAGGCAAAAATATCCAGCCTTGGTCGCATCACTTGTTTTGTGTCGGTATTTCCGAAGGTAACTATTCCTTCCAGTATTTTCTGTTCTTCTTTAGTGGTATCTCCTTCCGAGGTAAGTTCCAACGCCTGAGATAAGTGACCTACGCTTAAATTGGACTTTTGCCTTCCTAATTTTTCCTGAAGAAATAAGGTGGCAGAACGCATGGGAGTGCTAAGGGGAGAAAAAAGCCAATCCAAAAATCGAAGTGGCACGGCCATTAAATGGGCAAAAGCAATCCGATTTCTATTTGCATAAATTTTTGGTAAAATCTCACCAAACATCAGGATAAGGAAAGTAGCTACTATTACTTCAACCAAAAACCGAACGGAAACGATGCCAAATACCACCTGATCTATTTGTGCAAAGAACACATTACCAATTTCGCTGAACAACAAAACAATACCAATGTTGATGGAATTGTTAGCCACCAATATGGTGGCCAGTAATTTTTTGGGTTTAGAGAGCAATTTTACGATGAGACTTCCCTTCCTGGTATTCTCTTCTTCTATGCCATTTAGCTCCGTTTGCGAGATTCCGAAAAGAGCAACTTCAGCACCGGATATTAAAGCAGAGCACATTAAAAGAACCAATAACAAAGCCACATTGAGGGTCAAAATGACATTAAAGCTGCCCAAGAGCAGTATTAAACTATAGGGCTCGGGGTCCAATTAGTTCGGTTTTGTTTATCCTTAGGTTAAAATGGTAAATCGTCCTCTTCCTCAATCTGGATAGTATCGGTAGAAGTGTCGCTATCGAATGATGTATGGGATGTTTTAGCAGAATGCTGCGCCACAGCTTCAGGAGTCCCCATAGCGGTTTCACTTTTATTGGAAAGAAAGGTAAAATCCTGCACATGCACTTCTGTTGTATAGCGCATATTGCCATCTTCGCCTTGCCATTGCCTGTTTTTCAATCGGCCTTCCACGTAAATTTTATCGCCTTTATTCAGATATTTCTCACATATCTCAGCGGCTTTGTTCCTCACTACAATATTATGCCAATCTGTATTGGTTACTTTTTCACCTGTCTGCCTGTTAGTGTAGGTCTCATTGGTAGCTAAAGGAAATCTGCCAATGCATCCCCCGCCTTCAAAATAGTGCATTTTTACCGCATCGCCCAAATGCCCTATTAACATCACTTTGTTTAATGTTCCGCTCATAATAAAGTATTTCTCAAAAATACTAAATTTTAATACTCTTAATAAAGTCTGCAATCAAAACAGGAACGGGGAGTTGATGTACTTTTGACCAGGGAATAGCCCCTTCTAAAGGTGTACTTGTGTTAACCCTCCAGAATTTGGTATGTAGATGTTGATGCGATAATTTATGAACAATGGGCGTTGGGTTGCAAAGTGATAATGAAAGTATGCCTACATCCTTCCATTTCTTTTCTACAGATTTTCTTAACATTTCCAAAGTCATTTCTTCATTGGTCTCCACCAACGGAAATTGATACAGCCCTTTCCATATGCCTTTACCCACCCGTTGTTCCATTAGGGTATTATAATTTGTGTCAATAAACAAAAGGTAGTTAAAATACCTTGATCTGATTTTTGTCTTTTTTGTTTTAACCGGAAGGTGCTGCACCTTGTTTTGTGCAAGCGCAACACAGCTATCCTGTAAGGGACAAAGTAGACAATACGGCTTTTTGGGTGCACATTGCACCGCTCCAAATTCCATGATCCCCTGGTTGTAATCCCTAATATTGTCCCTATTCATTACATTCCTGGCCAACTCCTTGAAATACCGGACGCCTTTCCCCGAATCAATTGGGAGATCAACCCCAAAATAACGAGACAAAACCCGGTAAACGTTCCCATCTACCACGGGTTGTAGCTCATTAAAGCATATTGACGCAATGGCACTGGCGGTATAATCTCCTACGCCTTTTAATTTCAAAAGTTCTGTATAAGTATCCGGAAAGTTACCTCCGTATTCGGCAGTTATTTGTTTAGCGGTAATATGCATATTCCGGGCTCTGCTGTAATAGCCCAACCCCTGCCAAAGTTTTAAGATGTGTTCTTCCTCCGCAGCCGCCATATCCTGAACCGTTGGGAAGGCCTTGACGAACCTTTCGTAATAGGGTAATCCCTGGACCACCCTGGTTTGCTGCAAAATTACTTCGGACAACCATATGGTATAAGGATCTTGGGTCTCCCGCCAGGGAAGTTCCCTTTTGTGCTCAGCATACCATTCCAATATTCTTTGGGAAAAATTCATGTTTCAAAAATACTATTTAGGTTTTCCTTGAGTTTATATCCTTAAACTTTAGGGCATTATATAAAACATTTATATATTTGCAAGCCTAAAAAAAACCAATTTATTTTTACAAAATGACGAAAGCAGATATTGTATCTAGAATCTCTGAAAAACTAGGGATGGAAAAAGGAGATGTACAAGCAACGGTGGAATCTTTTATGGAGGAGGTAAAAAACTCCTTGGAAAATGGGGATAACGTGTATTTAAGGGGTTTTGGAAGTTTTATCATCAAGACAAGAGCGGAAAAAACAGGAAGAAATATTTCTAAGAATACAACTATAAAAATTCCTGCACATAACATACCGGCCTTTAAACCTGCCAAGGTTTTTGTAGAGGGAGTCAAAAGTAACGTTCAGGTAAAATAATCCTCATAAAATAAAAGTATCGCCCTATGCCGAGTGGTAAAAAAAGAAAAAGACATAAGGTGGCCACCCACAAGCGCAAAAAGCGCAGAAGGGCCAACCGACACAAGAAAAAGTAGTCTTGTAGGACTACTTTTTTGTTTCCCACGTTCTTTGACATTATTGACAAAGTTTTCTTTACACTATCGATTGTAATAATCGAAAATATACAGATTGTTTAATAGGTTGCCTGTAATAGCAACCACAAAATTGACAAATGTGAATACAGAATTAATTGTAAGATCTAGTTCTGATGCTGTCGATTTTGCCTTGTTGAAAAATGGAAAATTAATAGAATTACATAAAGAAGAGGATAATAACAGCTTTGCTGTGGGAGACATCTTCCTGGCAAAAATCCGAAAACCCGTTACCGGCCTTAACGCCGCCTTTGTAAATGTGGGTTATGAAAAAGATGCATTCTTGCATTACCACGATCTAGGGCCGCAACTTTCCACACTTCTTAAATTTGTTAAACTGGCGCGAACGGGAAAATTAAAGGATTTCTCGCTAAAGAATTTTCCATTTGAAAAAGATATTGATAAGAATGGCGGTATCAACGATGTTGTTAAGGCCAATCAATCCATTTTAGTGCAAATAGTAAAAGAACCCATATCCACCAAAGGGCCCAGAATAAGTTCCGAGCTTTCCCTGGCCGGACGTTATTTGGTTATGGTCCCTTTTTCCGACAGAGTCTCTGTTTCCCAGAAAATTGGAAGCCGGGAGGAAAAAGATAGGCTGAAAAGACTGGTTACCAGCATAAAGCCAAAAGGATTTGGAGTTATTATTCGCACGGTAGCAGAAGGCAAAAAAGTAGCAGAATTAGATAGAGACCTTCAAAACCTGCTCAACAAATGGACTATTATGTGTAAGTCCCTTAACAGAGCGGGGCACCCTTCCAAAGTATTGGTAGAATTAAACCGGGCCTCTTCCATTTTACGAGATGTTTTCAACGATTCTTTTACCGGAATTCATGTAGATGACGAATCACTTTTTGATAATATCAAAGACTATTTACTTGAAATTGCGCCGGAAAAAGAAACCATCGTAAAACTATACAAAGGTCATGCTCCCATTTTTGAGAAATTTGGTATCGAACGTCAAATAAAGACTTCTTTTGGGAGAACAGCCTCCATGAGCAGAGGAGCGTATTTGGTCATTGAACATACGGAAGCACTACACGTTATAGATGTTAATAGTGGTAACCGTTCAAACAAGGCTAAAAACCAGGAAGATACTGCATTGGAAGTAAATTTACTGGCCGCCAGTGAAATCGCACGTCAACTCAGACTGCGGGATATGGGCGGTATTATTGTTGTAGATTTCATAGACATGACCAGAGGAGAGCACCGGAGGAAGCTATTTGACCATTTGCGGGAGGAAATGAAGGATGATCGTGCCAAGCATAAGATCTTACCACCTAGTAAATTTGGTCTGGTTCAAATTACCAGACAACGGGTACGCCCCGAGATGAAAATTAAAACCAGCGAGGTAGATCCAAGTGGCAACGGGCAAGAAGTAGAAGCCCCTATCGTCTTAATTGAAAAGATCAATGTGGACCTGGAACGTATTTTGAAAGGCCCCCACAGGAAAAGCGATATTGTGCTAAACTTACATCCTTTTATTGCGGCCTACCTAACCAAAGGATTCCCCTCAATAAGGAACAAATGGTTTTTAGAGCATAAAAAGTGGGTGAAAATTCAACCCCGCGATGCCTATACCTATTTAGAATACCGTTTTAAAGACAAAAATGGAAAAGTCTTGAAGTAAAAAAGCGACCCCATAGCTGGGGTCGCTTTTTTGTTTTTATACATTTGGGTATGCCTTATAAAAGCTACACTCTTACCGAAGCTACCCGAAAAATGGAGCAGTATTGTACCTATCAGGAGCGCTGTCATAAAGAAGTAAGGGACAAATTAATAGCCCTACGAATGATCCCGGAAGCTATTGACCACATCATCGGCCATCTTATCCAGAACAACTATCTGAATGAGCAGCGTTTTGCAGAAAGCTTTGCCAGCGGTAAATTCCGAATCAAGCAGTGGGGGCGGAACAGGATAATTAGGGAATTAAAGCAACGTGAGATTTCGAATTACGCCATAAAAAGTGCGCTTTCTCAAATTGAAGAAGTGGAATACTTAAAAGTGTTCCACGATTTGGCCACAAAAAGATGGCTTCAAATAACTGATCAAAATATTCAAAAAAAGCGACGCAAACTTGCGGATTATCTATTATATCGGGGATGGGAAAGTAACCTGGTATATTCCAAAATCAAGGAGCTTACCAGGGATGTTGCTTCTTAAAAACGCTGATCTGTTTCGGCCAATTGTAAATTCGTTCGTATCAGGGCCTGTTCATTTTTCCAATCAATCCATTCCTGGCCTTTGCGTCTTCTCATGAAATTATCAAAATACCGCATAAAGAAAATATTGTAAACCGCTTTGGCTAAATTTTTGGGTTTTCGTGCCACTGCCCTAAGGCTCATGGAAAATCCGGGGGATAAGTATTTCATGTGATGCCAATAGCCTTCAGGAATATAGAGCACATTACCATGTTCCAAATGGGCTACATGACCTTTGGCCTGCTTTAACGCCGGCCATTTCCCTAAATCCGGTGCCGCAAAATCAATATCTTCCCTTGTGATCAAAGAATGGGGTACCTTATATAAGAACCTGGTTTCAGATTGTGAAAACAAAATACACTGCTTTTTCCCCTCAAAATGAAAGTGGAAAATATTGGCTAAATCAATATCGTAGTGCATGAATGTATGGCTGTTAGCACCTCCAAAGAAGAGCATGGGCAGTCCTTTCATTAATCGCAATCCGAAGTCCGGGAAACTGAAGTCTTTTTGTAGTACCGGTACTTCTTTTAAAACATTCCAAAGAAAAATACGGTATTTGGTAGGTTTACTTTTCAGCAGATCGATATACTCCGCCATTTTCATACGAGCATGCGGCTCATTAAAGCCTTCATCATGCTTTACCGGGCGGTCATCATAAAGGGGAACTTCCTTGTCTCCGGCCACCTCTTTAATATATTCTAAATTCCATTTTCGGTAAGCCGGCCAGTCCTCAATAAAATTTTCAATCACCACGGGTTTTTGCGGTCTAAAATACTCCCGCAAAAAAGCCCGTTTTGTAATCGTTTTAACTCTTGGAATCTGTTCAAGGTGGAGTCCCAAAATGCTAAATTTTGAAACAGCTAAATTAGTAAAACGTTTTTAATTGGAAATAGAAAGACCTTTACCCTCTTCTTACCTGGACTTACGTTTAGCCATTTCGTTGCGCACAATACTGTGCTCGGGTCTTGACCATCTGGGTTTTTCGCCAAGTGCCTCCAATGTAGAATCCCCGGCTTCCACAGTTTCCGGTTGCGGATGTTTTTCGAAGGCCTTTTGAGGATTCAATCCCAATACCTCAAATAGTCTCATATCCTCATTTACATCGGGATTCGGGGTAGTGAGCAATTTATCCCCGGCGAAAATCGAGTTCGCCCCGGCATAAAAACAAAGCGCCTGTCCTTCGGGACTCATCTGTGTTCTCCCGGCAGATAAGCGGACCTGGGTCTCAGGTAATACAATTCGGGTGGTGGCCACCATTCGTATCATCTCCCAAATCTCCACCGGCTTTTCATCCTCCATAGGGGTTCCTTCAACCGCTACCAAAGCATTAATAGGCACCGATTCCGGTTGGGGATTTAACGTAGCCAGGGTAACCAACATTCCAGCCCTATCTTCCACTGCTTCACCCATACCTATGATACCTCCGCTACAAACAGTTACATTGGTTTTTCGGATATTATCAATAGTTTGAAGTCTATCTTCATATCCCCGGGTAGAGATCACCTTTTTATAATATTCTTCTGAGGTATCTAAATTATGATTGTAGGCATATAACCCCGCCTCAGCCAGCCTCTTTGCCTGATTTTCCGTCACCATTCCCAGCGTACAGCAGACTTCCATATCCAGTTTATTAATGGTCCTCACCATCTCTAATACCTGATCGAACTCAGGACCATCCTTTACATTTCTCCAGGCAGCACCCATACACACCCTGGAACTTCCGGAAGCTTTTGCCCTTAAGGCTTGTGCCTTCACATGTTGCACCGACATTAAATCATTACCTTCAATATCGGTATGGTACCGGGCCGCTTGCGGACAATACCCGCAATCCTCTGGGCAACCCCCGGTTTTGATAGACAATAAGGTAGAAACCTGAACCGTATTCGGATCATGATGCTTTCTGTGCACGGTGGCAGCATCATGGAGTAAATCCATTAGAGGTTGATTGTATAGGGTTAAGATCTCTTCTTTGGTCCAGTTGTGTCTTGTAGTACTCATAGGTCAAAAATAGAAAAAACCAAATTTAGGGATAAATGATATTTAACAGGTTTTTGTGTGCATTATTTAGAAATTAAAATAGAAACGGCATTCCCTCCGAAACCTACGGCATTTATCAAAATGTTTCGAATCTGAGAAGGAGGTTCCTGCTCCATAAAAGGGTTTTTAAAGTATTCTTGTTCCCGCAACATGATAAAGGCCAATTCCAGACTTAATAATCCGGATGCTCCAAAAGTATGGCCCAACTTCCATTTGTTATTCGTCAAAAAGGGAAGCCTTTTGGGAAAAACTTTCCTAACAGCCTCAAACTCGGCCAAATCTCCTTTTACCGTACCGGGAGCGTGCATAATGATACTATCTATAGCTTCGGTAGGGATATTGCCCAAAGCCATCCTCATAGAATCCTGAAAGCATTTTGCCTCCGTAGAAATAGAAACGTTATGATTCAAAGGTTCTGTGGCATAACCGATCCCTTTGATTGTACCTAAGGCGTTTTTGACTGCGCCAAGCTCTAAACAGGCTATGGCGGCTGCTTCTCCTAACACCATAGTGTTTCTGGTTTTTTTTAGATCCATGGCCTTACAGGGGTATTCGGTGTTTTTGTTTGCCTCGGAATACAATTTCAATGCCTGCATCTGAGCCACGGTAAAAGGTGTTAATGGTGCTTCACTTCCCCCAACTAAAAAACGTTTACGAAGACCACTTTGCAACCAGGCCACTCCGTTCAACAAGGCATGTAAGGCGGTAGAACAGGTAATAGAATGTGAAATCGCCGGCCCTTTGGTGTTAAGATCATGAGCCACCCAGGAGGAAATATTGCCCAGGGTAGTAGTGGGTGAGCTCAATGGAGATGACTTTCCACTATCTAAAAAATCTTTATGGTGTTTCTCAAAAAGCTCTGTAGCGCCCCGGGAAGATCCCATGTTTATCCCAAACTCATTATCCTTTTCCCATCCCGCCATTTCAACCGCCTTCCTGGCAGCATGAATGGCATACAGCACCGAATTATCCAGATTCCGGTATTTACTGTCGGAATGCCTTAATCTTTCAACTGCCTTCTTTTTGCTTTCTGCCAGTTCCCCAACCCATGCGGGAGCTTCTCCAATTTGCGAAAAAGAAAACGAATGTGTTCCATTTTGGTATTTTTCTAAAACTTCATTCGCTGAATCGCCTAAGGCAGAAATTGAAGAAAATCCGGTAATGCTAATGGTATCTTTTAACATAATGTGATCAGACAATTTTCAAGACAGTCCGGATGGCAGTATAAATACTGTCCATTTCTTCCCGCTGTATTACATAGGGTGCCAGGATATAGATGGTATTTCCCAACGGCCTTAAAAAAACACCACTATCCATGAAATGATTAAAGAGTTTGTCTCTGAGACTACCGTAACGGTCGGTTTGCAGATGTAGGTCCATAGCAAAAACGACTCCTTTTTGTCGTGTTCCCATTACCTTTGGATGCTGTTCCATTTCCTCTTGAAATTCCAGATGCCAATTGGAGATACAACGGATGTTTTCCTGAATTTCCGAAGAGGTTAGCAATTCTATTCCGGCCAATGCCGCAGTACAGGCCAAAGGGTTTGCGGAATAGGTGTGTCCGTGAAAAAAACCCTTGGCCAGTTCTTCCGAGTAAAAAGCGTCGTAAATCTTCCGTGTGCATGTGGTCACTCCCATGGGTAATAATCCGGCTGTAAGCGCTTTGGACAGGCAAATAATATCCGGTAAAGTGGTCACAAAATCAGAAGCAAAATGTTCCCCCGTTTTGCCAAAACCGGTCATTACTTCATCCGCAATGCAGATCACACCATATTGCTTTACCAAGGTCAGAACAGCATTTAAATGTTCCGCTTCATGTATTTTCATAGCCGCCGCACCCTGTACCAGTGGCTCATAAACGAAAGCGGCAATATCCCCATTTTGTAACCTATCTTCAAGCTGTTCCAGAAGGTTTCCCAGATTGCTTTTGGTAGGAACCGGAATCCGCTCCACTTCTAAAAAGAAGTCTTCAAAAGGCCCATTGTATACCGAAAGCCCAGAAGCCGACATGGCCCCAAAAGTATCCCCATGAAACCCTTCCTCCAGAGAAAGAATTACGTTTCTTTTTTCCCCTCGGTTAAAATGATATTGCAGCGCCATTTTAATCCCTACCTCCACTGCCGTAGAGCCGTTATCAGAGAAAAATATTTTTCCCTGGTTTTGGGGGAGAATCTTTATCAATTCCTCTGAAAGCCGTATTGCCGGTTCATGGGTAAATCCGCTGAAGACCACCTGGTCAAGAAGATGCATTTGAGAGGTAACCCTTTCCAGGATATAAGGGTGGCAATGTCCATAAACACAGGTATACCAGGATGAAATCCCATCAATATAGCGTTTCCCGTCCTCATCATACAAATACACCCCTTTAGCCGTTGAAATCGGTAATGCCTCCGGATACAACTTATGTTGTGTAAGGGGATGCCACAAGTGCTTTTTGTCTCTATCGCTTAAGCCCAATTCTCTTTTAAAAGGAGCAAAAATAAGGGTTAACCGTCAGATATCCTTCCTTGTCTTACCACCAATCGGAAAATTGTGATTTTAGCTGCCCACTTTTTGAAAAATACCTATCCAATACCAATACCCCCAGCGCTTTTTCCAATTTGGAATTTCGAAATTTACGAACATAAGCATTTGCATTTCTAACGATCTCCAAAGCTTCAGATTCGTGTTCCAGGTAATAGCGCAATCGCTCTTCCAAATCACTGTAATCTTCCTTAATAGCCACATAATGCACATTGGGCCGTAATGTTCCTTCCATGAACCAGGTTTCGTATTTGGGGGGTGGCATCACAGCCAGTGAATTGGAAGACATGACCCACTTTAGGTTACTGGCTACATCATTGCCTTCCTGGCAGAGTATAAACTTATATTTAAGGTGGTCATTGATTGATATCTTTTTTTTGAACCAGTGATCATGCGAAGTTCCTGTATTTATTTGTCCCAGGTCACACATAGGATGGTCAAAATACATTCGAAAGAATACTCTCCTGTGTTCCTGCTTCACGTTAGATCTGCCTATTAGCATATCTTTCTTTTTCCGATACGGAATTCTGTCGTTAGTAAAGGTAAAGTGCCGGATGCGATTGAATTTGAACAGTACTGCATTGGAGTTATTTCCAAGGATAGGTCTGCTTTTGACCAAAGTGGGTGTTTGAGGGACCTTGGTAATGTCGCCAAACTGGTAGTGAAGTTTAAGCTGTTGCGGGAAATACTTTGTATGTGCTATTAAATCAAAGTAGTACGCTTTATTTTTAGGGGGGAGTGTAAGGTTGGAAATGCTGTAGGCCTCATCTTCCGGATAAAAGGTGTCCTGAATTTTAAAATAATAGTTGATCCTTTGTTGAACTATTTCCGGATCACTTTTTTTAAGGCTTTTCAGTGCTTTCCCAAGCGAACCCCGCCACCCTAATCGTTTTGCTATTTCGGCAAGGGAACCGTTCAGATAATAAAAGAACTTGACGTTTTTATGAGTCCAAGGATTTCTAAGCACTAGCGGTGTTTAAGAGGCCTTTATTAAAAAGAAAGCAATTTCGGTTGAAATATTTCCGCATATCTAAGTATGATCTCCTTATTGAATATGGGTTCTTCATTAATTCTACCCAACATTGGAATTCCGGTTTTCTTTAGAATGATGCTTTCTGTTGTAGGGTGTTCATTGCCACTAAAAACGATGCCTGTTGTACATCCTCTCGCCTGCAATTCCCGAATGGTCAGAAGGGAATGGTTAATACTCCCCAAATAATGCCTGGATACCACCACCACCTTGTGATCCGGTTGGATCAGATCCAGAATGGTATCGGTATCATTTAGTGGTACCAGGAGCCCTCCTGCCCCTTCTACGATCAGGTGGTTGTCCGTTTCAGGTTCTTTTATTTTCCGAATATCAATGGCCACACCATCAATAGCCGCTGCTGCATGTGGACTCATAGGCGTATGTAAAGCGTAGCTGTTCTTATGGACTACGGTCTTTTCATTGGAAATCAATTCTTTGACTTTGTCACCGTCGGAATACGCTAAATCCCCCGATTGTATGGGTTTCCAGTAGTCTGCTTTCAAGGCTTCCACTAAAATAGCAGAGGCAATGGTCTTGCCCACTTCCGTAGAAATACCTGTCACAAAAATCTTCATCTATTTGCTTTTGTTAAGAAGTTACAATTATTGCATTTGTACTTTTTGGGTTCCAGGAAAGGAAACAATTTGAACAACAGCGTATTTCTGGCATAATACACCTCACTTTTCTGGGCTCCACATATAGGGCATACAATAAGATTGCCATCGCTATCCGTAGCGTAATTACGAATAGCATCATAAATGCCTCTGGCTACTTCCTCGTCTTCCTTATGTACCAGAAGCTTTATTCCTCCCAGTGCATTACTGGCAAAGGGTTCAACACTAACTGTATTATCATCCTTTAAACGGGTTTCTATCCCCTCAGATTCCAATCGCCCTTTTATCACCTGAACATCGGCCAGAAATTCAAAACTTCCCAGAACTATCCAATCCTTACCCATGGTTACTTTCCGCAATTATTTTAAGTATTTGATCCATTTCGCCATGGGTATTAAAACTATGGATACATATTCTCAATCGCTCTTTTCCCTCAGGAACCGTTGGGTATAGGATAGGTCTGATGTCAAACCCCTTGGATCTCAACTTTTTTGAACACTCTTTCACTCGTTTTACATCTCCCAGAACAGCTACCTGAATAGCCGAATCACTTTTTAAAAATATATTTTGAAGTTGTAATTTGTTTAACCGGGAGTTAAAATAGTAAATGTTACTCAATAGTAGTTGCCGGGCCGCTTCACCTGCCTCGGTTTGTAAATGTTCATACCCCATTAGAATTGTTGCCAGGGTATGGGGAGGTAGCGCTGTGGTATATATTAAACTTCGGGAAAAGTTGATCAGATACGTTTTTAGAGATACACTTCCCAAAACCGCAGCCCCATGACATCCCAGGGCCTTCCCAAAAGTGATCACACTGGCAAAAACCAAATGTTGTAACCCTATTTGATGTACCAAACCCTTTCCAAAGACTCCCACGGCGTGGGCCTCATCAATTATGGGGTAAATCCTGTTCTTCTTGCAGTACATCAATAATTTCAATAGATCCGGGGAATCCCCATCCATTGAAAATACACTTTCGGTTACGATATAGATTTCACCATATTCATCCTGGTGTGTCTTAATCCTTTTAATACCGTCCTGTAAATCGTTCAGGTCATTGTGTTTAAACTTATAGGCTTTGGCACTACCCATGCGAATACCATCACGGATACTGGCATGGACCAATTCGTCATAAAAAATGATATCGCCGCGCTGTGGTACTGCCGAAAAAAAACCAATATTGGCATCATATCCTGAGTTAAATACAAGAGCTGTCTCATAACCATGATACTCTGCTAAAACTTTTTCCAGTTCCTGATACAGGGGATGGTTTCCGGAAAGTAACCGGGAACCTGAAGCCCCGTTTTTAATCCCAGTTTGTGTTTGAAAAAGAATTTCGGCTCGTTTCTGCAAAAGCTGATCATTCGCAAAGCCTAAGTAATCATTAGACGAAAAGTCTACCTGGTCTTGGTTGGTGGGAAGCATACGTAGCCTGCCTTTAGCTTGATTTACTTCCAATTTTTTTTGGAGTTTTTCAGGAAATTCCATCATTAGCCAAATGTAATACCTTTACGTATATGATCCGATACAAGCAGACAAACAGTGATGGGGAGTTACAACAAATTCTAACCCTCCAACAAGAAAATCTTCCCAAAAATCTTACAAAAGAAGAACTGCGTACCCAAGGGTTTTTGACTGTGACCCACACTTTTGACCTGTTAAAGAAGATGAATGATGTATTCCCACATACCATTGCCGTACATCACAACAAGGTAATAGGATATGCGCTTTCTATGCATCCCAGATTTGCAGATGAAATAGAACTCCTCCGCCCTATGTTTTCAGAAATAAACAAAGTGGTTGAGGTAACTTCAGATTGTATGGTAATGGGACAGATATGTATAGCAAAAACGTATAGAGGTTTAGGTATTTTCAGAAAACTCTATGGAAAAATGCAAGAATTTTTAGCTCCCTCTTTTACCAGGATCATCACAGAAGTAGATACCAGCAACATTCGCTCGCTACAAGCACATACAGCCATTGGTTTTTGCGAGTTGAAAAGATATATGAAAAAGGGTAGGGAATGGTCTTTGGTTCTCCTGGAAATCAAGAAACCAAAATCATAGCATTGAAAATAACGGAACTCAATCTGCGAGTACTATAACTTTATTGTCTTTCATCTCCACAGTGCCGCTGGCTATGGCCAACACCTGTTCTCCCGCAACGCCTGTCTCAAATTTATGCTGGAATTCCTCTTCAATCGTTATCGCTCCTTTAAACTTTACCATACCTTCCTGTAACAAGGAAACAATGGGGGCGTGGTCTTGTAACATTTGAAATTCGCCATTGACCCCAGGGACTGTTACGGAATCCACCTCTCCTGAGAACAAAGTTGCTTCCGGGGATACTATTTCTAAATACATAATTTTTAAAACCTCAAATTACAAAACCAAATTCCAGCCCGGACGATAACCCTTTAACTACAGAGAAATTACAAGGCTTGCCGGGTTAAACTTCTGCCAACATCTTTTCACCGGCCTCAATAGCATCCTCAATAGTTCCTTTTAAATTAAATGCAGATTCCGGCAAGTGATCCAATTCCCCTTCCATGATCATATTAAACCCTTTAATGGTATCCTTGATGTCTACCAAAACCCCTGGAATACCTGTAAACTGTTCCGCTACATGGAAAGGCTGGGAAAGAAAACGTTGTACTCTTCTTGCCCGGGCAACTGCCAGCTTATCTTCCTCAGATAGTTCTTCCATTCCTAAAATAGCAATAATATCCTGTAGCTCCTTATAGCGCTGTAACAGCTCTTTTACCCTTTGGGCACATTCGTAATGTTCTTTTCCTAAAACCTCGGGAGTCAAAATTCGGGAGGTGGAATCCAGAGGATCCACAGCAGGATAAATACCGAGCTCCGCTATCTTACGGGAAAGAACGGTGGTAGCATCCAGGTGAGCAAAGGTAGTAGCCGGTGCAGGGTCGGTTAAGTCATCCGCGGGCACATAGACTGCCTGTACGGAAGTAATAGAACCCCTTTTAGTAGAAGTAATCCGTTCCTGCATAGTTCCCATCTCCGTAGCCAGTGTAGGCTGATATCCCACAGCTGAGGGCATCCTACCTAAAAGTGCGGATACTTCGGAACCGGCCTGGGTAAATCGGAAAATGTTATCTACGAAAAACAATACGTCTTTCCCCTGGCCATCTCCGGCGCCATCTCGGAAATACTCTGCAATAGTTAACCCGGAAAGTGCTACACGGGCACGGGCCCCCGGAGGCTCGTTCATCTGGCCAAAAACAAACGTAGCTTTGGACTCTTTCATTGCTTCCTTATCCACCTTGCTCAGGTCCCATCCTCCTTCTTCCATCGAATGCAGGAAATCATCCCCATATTTTATGATACCGGATTCCAGCATCTCACGCATCAGATCATTTCCTTCACGGGTACGCTCTCCAACGCCAGCAAAAACGGATAAACCACCATGTCCTTTTGCAATATTGTTGATCAATTCCTGGATCAAAACCGTTTTTCCTACACCTGCACCTCCAAACAACCCGATTTTCCCTCCTTTGGCATAAGGCTCAATCAAATCAATCACTTTAATCCCGGTATACAATACCTCGGTGGATGTGGACAGATCCTCAAATTTTGGCGCCTCCCGGTGAATAGGAAGCCCGTTATCACCAGCTTTGGGAAGGTTTTCCATTCCATCTATAGCATCTCCAATTACATTAAAAAGCCGACCATATACTTCTTCCCCGATCGGCATTTGAATCGTGCTTCCCGTGGCTACTGCATCGACTCCTCTGCTTAAACCGTCGGTAGAATCCATAGAAATAGTACGGACCGTGTTTTCCCCGATATGGGACTGAACTTCCAGTACTAAAACAGAACCATCTGCTTTCTTTATTTCAAGGGAGTCGTAGATTTTGGGGATTTCCGTTCCGGATTGGAACTCAACATCAATAACGGGTCCAATAATTTGGGCAACTTTTCCTGTAACTTTTGACATTACTGCAGTATTTCAGTGATTATGCTTTCCCTAAAGGGGATAAAGGCTATTTTTTCGGGCGCAAAGATAGGCTTTTACATTCGTTAAAAGAAACCAGAACTTCCTTTTTTTCTTTCACAAAAAAAGGCACCGAAAAAGGTGCCTTTTTTATTTTCTTTTTAAAAAAATCAAGGATTTATAGCCCAGGAGATGTAATAAATAGCTCCGATATTCCCTGTCCCGAAAGCGGTAACATATTCCTCATTAAGGATATTGGAACCTCCTGCTTTGAAAACAGATTTTATACTGGGTACCGCATAGTTGATTTGGGCATCAACAACATTAAATGAGGGAATATCCCCATCCTCGAAGGTAGCCTCCCAAAAATAACTGTCACTCCATCGATAATTTACCCCAAAACCAAAGTTTTTAAATAATTGGGTATGCCCAAATGAAGCTTTAAATCTATGTTCCGGAGTATTGAAATTCGTTCGGATACCTCTGGCTCTTAACTCATCCGCATCTTCAAGAAGAGTATAGGTATAGTTGACCCCAAGATCAAAGCCGCCAATTTTTGTGTCCACACCTATGTTAGCGCCATACGCATTGATTTCCTCGGGAGAATTGGTATAGGTTTGATAGGTTTGGCTATCTTCATTAACAACAGCCTGTTGTGCCAATTCTTGCTCTTGTTCAGTACCAAAAACGTTCCCATAAAATGGAACTTCTACAAATCCACCGGAAATAAAATTAGAATAGCTGTTGTAATACCCGCTCATATCTATGGAAAATTTACCGAGTTGGGCACGATACCCCACTTCATAAGCAGTGATTTCTTCTGGCTGAACTATTGGGGTTTCTATGGCCTCAAATGACCCTGCCTCTAAAGCAAGTGCGTCAAAGGCGTTTTCATAGGCAGCCCTCCCTATTACTTGTGCAGTAGTATTACCGGTTATGGTCTGCCCTTGTGGACTTAAATCAAATGTTCGTACATCCCGATCCAGATTATCCGGTGCTGATCCAACAAGTACAGCTCTTCCGGAATTAAGGCCTATAAAAAGGTCTTGTGTGGTAGGGTTTCTAAACCCTTGCTGTACAGAGAGCCTAATATTGTGATTGCGCTTTGTACCCAAGGTAATGCCCAAGGCTGCTCTTGGAGAGAAAAACCCGTCAAAGAACTCATTCTTATCATATCTCCCGGATGCCGTTATTTTTAAACGGTCGTCCAGTACCTTTTTTTGGAATTGGGCATAAGCACCATATTCGCTATAGGTGATAGGGCCATCAATATCTGTAAATATGGTTCCCTGGGAATTCAATTCATATTCCCTGAAGGATCCACCTACCTGTATGTCTGCCCAATCATTTATTAAATGCGCCAGATTGTAATTTCCATTGACATGTCGAAACTTGGTATTGTCAATAAATCGAGACCCTGTGGTTAAATCACCATCGGAAGTCACACTATTAAAAGCGTTTTGAAATTCCGGAGTGCCAGGTACGAACCTTCCGGTATCGGCAACAGATCTGGCTTGATCATGAGCCTGTTGCTCTGATAGACCGCTATTTCTGGAAACCAAATAAGTGCCTGCATATTCTGTGAACCAATCAGTGTCCGATTTCCATCTTCTGTTGATATTGATCCCGGTAAATCTGGTATCATACGCATCTCCTGAATTCTCTGCTACAATATATCCACGGATAAAGAAATTATCATTCCTCAATTCCAGTTTATGTTGCTGCATTTTAAATCCTTGAACTGCATACCGGTTAATCCCTTGATAAATGGTATTACCGCGACCGATACGACCATTATAAATCAATTCCAGGTCATCCCCGAACGGGCGGTAGTGCAAAGCCCAATCTGCCTTTACACTTTGAGCATTATAATTGGTCAAATCCCGTTCATTGTATCCGGTCCTGGAAACAGTTCCAATTGTTCCGCTTGGAAGTCCCAACTGACTATCCAAATTTAAACTTACTTCATCACCGTATACATTCAATCCATTGTACGCAGGGTTTGAACGGTCAGCCCCCGGAATATCCACATCATCCTCCCGTGTTGCGTGCCAATCTTCACCCTGTAAAAAAGAGAAGTTAGCCTTAATTGCAAACTTATCACTAAAGGCATGAGCTGCTCTAATACCAACATCATAATACGCATTGTCTCCTGCAGCCTCCTGTGAGGTTATCCCCGTTTTAAAATAGGAGCTTATTCCCTGAAAATCGAAAGGGCTTTTACTCTGCATAAACAGGATCCCGTTAAATGCATTCGCACCGTACAAGGCTGAAGATGCCCCTGGTAGAATTTCCACGCTTTGTACATCCAATTCATTCATTCCCACCAAGTTCCCTAAAACAAAGTTTAAACCCGGTGCGGTATTATCCATGCCATCTACTAATTGCAGGAAACGTACGTTGGCGAAAGTTGCAAATCCCCTGGTATTGATGGATTGAAACGTTAAACTGTTGGTGTTGATATCAACCCCTTTCAGGTTTTGTAGTCCTCCGTAGAATGATTCCGCTGTAGTGTTTTGAATATCCCTTATTCCAAAACGTTCCACCGAAACCGGGGATTCAAAAATACGCTCCGGAGTACGTGATGCTGAGATCACGATCTCATCTAATATGGTGGACGCCTCTGCTAAAGTGATGGTCAATGGCTGAAGAGCATCTGCCACATCAACCACTAGTTCAGAGTACCCTACACTGGTTACCCTAATTTGAAAAGGAGGGGTCTCTGAGGTATTCAAAGTAAAATTTCCATCAAAATCAGCTACCGCCCCTTGTGTTGTTCCCACAACAACAACGTTTGCCCCTGGAACAGGAACATTGTTCTCATCCACAACCGTACCCGTAATAGTGGTTTGAGCTAAAACGGTAACACCTACCAGGAGGGCAACCGCCAAAAAGACCTTTTTCATTCGAAAAGAATTTGTGTTAAGTTAGTTTTAAATCGGCGTTAATTATTGGGGGGGAAGATACATTTTTTTACCCTTTTTTCCATAAAAAACAAAAAAAATTATGCATGCATAATACTTTTTTCTTAAAGATATCGGGAAATAATTAGCGATTTAACAAAAAAACCGCCAAAATGGCGGCTTATTTGTTAAATACTACATTGTCATTTAGTTACTCTACAGTAACGGATTTCGCCAGATTTCTTGGTTGATCTACATTACAGCCTCGCATCAGTGCAATATGATACGAAAGCAACTGTAGGGGAATCGTAGTCAAAAGCGGCGATAAGGGTTCAATGGTTTCCGGCACTTCAATGACATGATCGGCCAGTGCCTGTACCATTTCGTCTCCTTCAAAAACAACCGCAATGATTTTTCCATGCCTGGATTTTATTTCCTGGATATTACTGATTACCTTTTCATAATGCCCTTTTCTAGTGGCTATTACCACAACAGGCATTTGATCGTCTATTAACGCGATAGGGCCGTGTTTCATCTCCGCTGCGGGATACCCCTCCGCATGGATGTAACTTATTTCCTTTAGCTTTAGCGCCCCTTCCAGAGCAACCGGAAAGTTATACCCCCTACCCAAATACAGACAATTTGCAGAGTCTTTATAAACCTCCGCAATTTGTTCTATCAGGACATTGGACTCCAGCGCTTTTTCCACTTTAGGTGGAATTGCTTCCAATTCTGTCAGATATTCGTGAAATCTGGATTCTGAAAAAACACCTTTTTCTTTTGCCAGTTTCAACGCGATCATAGTTAGAATAGTTATTTGAGTGGTAAAGGCTTTGGTGGAGGCTACCCCAATTTCCGGCCCGGCATGGGTATATGCTCCAGCATGGGTTTCCCGGGCTATGGAGGACCCTACCACGTTGCAGACGCCAAAAACGAATGCCCCTTTTTCTTTGGCCATTTTTATGGCAGCCAAGGTATCTGCTGTCTCTCCGGATTGCGAAATAGCAATCAGAACGTCATTTTCAGTGATCACGGGGTTGCGGTAGCGAAATTCCGAAGCATATTCTACCTCAACAGGAATCCTGGCCAGGTCTTCAAAAGTGTACTCTGCAACCAAACCTGCATGCCACGAAGTACCACAAGCAACAATAATTATTCTATTGGCGTTTAAGAACTTGTCCAGGTTTTGGTCAATCCCTGCCATTTTGATAATCCCCTGTTCCGTTCGTAGGCGTCCTCTATAGGTATCCATAATAGCTCTGGGCTGCTCATAGATTTCCTTAAGCATAAAATGGTCATACCCCCCTTTCTCAATCTCTTCAATATTCAATTGGAGTTCCTGTATGGTAGGATAGGCAATAGCATCATCTTTAATCTTTCTGAGTTTGATTTCCTTCCCCCTTCGAACAATAGCCATTTCTTCATCTTCCAGATACACTGCATTATTTGTGAATTCGATAAAGGGTGAAGCATCAGAAGCGATAAAATACTCATCTTCTCCAATCCCGATGGCCAGGGGACTTCCCAATTTAGCCACTACAATCTCATCCGGTTTGGTTTTATCAAAAACAGCAATGGCATAAGCTCCTACCACTTGATTCAGTGCAATTTGTACAGCTTTTCCCAATTTAACTCCTTCCTTTTTCTTGACCTCTTCTATAAGGTTTACCAATACCTCCGTGTCCGTGTCGGATTCGAAAACATAACCGCGTTCCTGTAAGGCCTTTTTTAATGTCTCATAGTTTTCTATGATCCCATTGTGGATAATTACCAAATCTCCGGAATTGGAATAGTGAGGATGCGAATTAATGTCATTGGGAATTCCGTGAGTTGCCCAACGGGTATGGCCTAAACCTAATTTCCCAACGGTGTTAATACTGGCTTCTGCCTTGTTTTTCAGATCTTCTACTTTTCCTTTAGTTTTTGATAAATGGACATCCTGGCCATCATAAAGTACAACTCCGGCACTATCATACCCCCTGTATTCCAATCGCTGAAGGCCTTTTATTATTATGGGATAGGCATCCTTATTTCCCATGTATGCTACTATTCCACACATAATTACGTGTTAGTTTTTGGCAATTGAAGCTTTTAGTCACTTGCTGCAAATGTAATCTGCCAGGATTAAACCAACCTAAATTCTAGATCATTAACGTAAAAAAACTTTAAGTTGTATGCTCATGCAACTCCTAATTGGTATCGGTAAAAAAGATTTCAAGCTTAAGCTTTTTGTCTTCCGCTCCGGCAGGAGGGTTTGGACCAAACAAGACTGTGCCCAGCGGATTGATGGCGTTCATTACCGGTAAATCAACTCTCGAAGCCATGTCCCCTTCCGCCTCCTGAGTAGTTGGAATAGTAATGTCAGAAGTCAGGGATAAGGCTAATCTGGCATTGGCAGAATCCCTAACGATAATATTGTTAAGATAGTCGGTTATCCGGATAGTATATTGGGTTCCGTTACCATTTTCATCGCGTTGTAGAATACCATCATAGTTCAAAAATTGTCCCAGTGAAGATGGAGAAGTGGCTATTTCAGTTGCTGGATTGTACAATGGGTTATTGTTTTCTGCATTGTAGAGATAGAGTCTTGGCGGTTCAATGGTGCCTCCCCGATTTTCCAGTTCATCCTGATCTACGTGAAAAACCAGATTGGCCTCATTAATAATCCAGTTGTTTTCTCTGATTTGATTAATCACCTCCTCCCCTCCGTCAGCTCCAAACAAGCTTATTTCAGCAAAAGCTCCGGGACCTCCTTTCAAATAGATCCGCTCAGCGTTTTCTCCTGAATCCAGTGCCGTTAAAATATTGGAATCAAAAGGAGCATCAATAAAAGTGTTTACTGCATTACCCCCCGTAACAACATTATTAGAACTTTGTAGAAAGTTCAAAGTATATTGCCTTTCTACCTGCTCTATGGTTCCCCCCGATCCGTTTTCCGTGTTATCGGCTACAAAATCATCAAATTCATATACTATGGTGATATTGGCCTGGGCGAGATTAAATAAGATCATCAGATCCTCATTACTCGGAGTTAACGTAATGTGAAGTCCCCGAATAAAATTGCTGAAATTAGATTGATTCAACAGTTCAATACTCCCCTCTTTGTCTAATATGTTTTCCTGAAAGAAAGTAGGCTCCAGGGGTACCCTGACGCCCGGATTCTGTCGCATTGCTATGGTGAGTGCCTCATTTAGTTCGGTATCGGGATCGTCTTCATTAAAAGTGACTATCTCCGTATTATCTATAGTCACTTCCCCTTCAAACAAAGGTTCACCTTCTACGAAGCTAGGGATGTCTGTATTAGAGAAATACTCCTGAAGCTCTTCAAAGTTTGTGTTGGGATCCAAATCACGTAGAAAGAACCCGGAGCGCTCGACTTTTAAAGTAAACGTTTCCCCAATAAATTGATCCTTACTGTTAAAATCTGCAAATCGTCTTGAAAAGATACTGTCCAGCGCAAAAGTGATTGGAAATAAATTTACAGCGGTGGCCTCATCCTCTGCATCACCAATACCATCATCATCGGTATCCGGATCAAACGGATTGGTTCCCCGTGCGCGCTCTTCCAGATCTGTCAACCCGTCATTATCCTGATCGCTATTCGGGTTATCCCGGTCTTCGGGCGACTCCAGTTCGTCCTGCACCCCATCCCCATCTCGGTCTCTATTGGTATTGGGAACCAATTGATAGGGAAGGTAAAGAAATACCTCCTTTACTGTTTCATTTTCATTTATGGTGTTATCACTGCTATCAGAATCCGCATTATCTTCCACGGACTGCGTGGAATTTCCAAAAGTTGGGTTACCTTGTGGAAGGGTAAGTTGCGAGGTAATAATGGCTTCCCTTCTTCCGAATACAGGATCAGAATAGACTCCTACTTGATAAATAGGCAACCTATTCGTCTGAACGGCAACTGTCCTTTTGTTAGTGGCAAATACATCAAATTCCGCAGTTCCAGTGCTAAAAGGTTCTCCGGAAACCACCCCTTCCCCAAGGGTATCCAATTCCTCTTCACATGAAATTAAAAAGACTCCTAAAAAAAAAGTTCCAGCCAGCGCTGAAATCCATTTGCTATTTAACCCCATTCAACCTGGATTAACTTAACACCTCTGTTTTGTAGAAATTAGCGTAGGCCTCATCCGTTTCCTGGAATAAGACATAAGGAAGTAAAGGCTTTTCTTGGTCCTTGGTATATGTTACCAACTCATCCGGCACTTCCTCAGAGGCTAAAATAACCGCATCCGAATAATCAACTGCCACCTTTAACAAATTATTATAGTTGGGATGCTCAAGTACTGCTATCTTCCCACTTTCAATACCATCAAAAGCAATTTTACCCATAAGGGTTGTATTTAGTTCTCCTTCAAAGCCGCGATCATAAAGTGAGGTAACGATTTTGCTGTCGGCAAAAATAGGTTCGTCAGCATAGTACTCTCTAAGATATAGCGGCAATAAGGAAGCCATCCAACCGTGTACATGAATAATATCCGGGGACCAATTCAGCTTTTTAACCGTTTCCACTACCCCTTTGGCGAAAAAGATGGCCCTTTCATCATTATCCGGAAAAAGCTTTCCATCCTTATCTGCAAACGTTGCCTTTCGCTTAAAATACTCGTCGTTGTCTATAAAATATACCTGTATCCGCTCCCGTGGAATGGATGCCACCTTAATGATTAATGGCATATCCATATCGTTAATGACTAAATTCATTCCGGAAAGTCGAATTACTTCATGGAGTTGGTGCCTTCTCTCGTTAATATTGCCATATCTGGGCATAAATATTCGGATTTGCCCACCGGCACTGTTTACCATTCTTGGCGCTTCATAAGACATTAAGGAAACTTGGTTCTCAGGGAGGTAAGGCACTAATTCAGAAGATACAAACAATATCTTTTTACCATTCATACACACAATTTTTGATCATCTGGCAAAACGTAGCTGCAAAAGTACAAAAATTATGTAGAATACCAGTATTTATAGTATTTTTGCACGCTTTTTGGGTACGCCATGGAGGTAATACGTTACAAGAAACAACTACAGGACGCGATACACTCGTACAGGAGGGATAAAAAAGCTATCGGACTTGTCCCCACAATGGGCGCTTTGCATCAGGGACACCTGTCCTTGGTGAGGAGCGCACTGGAAGAAAATGCGGTCACCGTGGTTAGCATATTTGTAAATCCTACCCAATTTGACAATCCGGAAGATCTGGAAAACTATCCGAAAACCCTGGAAAGGGACGTACAGCTTCTTGAAAGTCTTTCAGGGAACCTCCTTGTTTTTACCCCTTCAAAATCCGAGATATACAACGGTAACATCACTTCACTCAGCTATTATTTTGATGGCTTGGATAAAGTGATGGAAGGCACCTTCCGGAAAGATCATTTTAATGGTGTTGCCACTATTGTAGAATTACTTTTTAAAACGGTAGCCCCCAACAAAGCGTATTTTGGAGAGAAGGATTTTCAGCAGTTACAAATTGTCAGGAAGTTAGTACAACAGCAAGCGCTTCCCATAACCATCATTGCCTGCCCAATTGACAGAGAGTCCAATGGCCTGGCAAGAAGTTCACGTAATGAAAGGCTGTCAAAATCGACCAGAGCTGAAGCAGGTTTGATTTTCAGTACCTTACAGACTGCCAAAGATAAATTTGGCACGGAAAATGCAAACGATATAAAGGAATGGGCGATTTCCTCATTTAAACGCAACTCAACATTTGAACTGGAGTATTTTGAAATAGCAGATGAAGAAACCTTGACCCCACTAAAAGAAAAACAAAAAAATATCAAATACAGGGCATTTATTGCCGTTTATGCGGATGGTGTTCGCTTAATTGATAATATCGCTCTTAATTGAATAATTTTGCCTCAATGCAAGTAGAAGTTGTAAAATCAAAAGTGCATCGTGTTAAGGTTACAGGTGCGGATCTGAACTACATTGGTAGTATTACCATTGATGAAGATATTATGGATGCCGCAAATATTATTCGTGGGGAAAAGGTCCAGATAGTAAACAATAATAATGGTGAGCGCCTGGAGACCTATGCTATCCCGGGACCGAGAGGATCCGGAGAACTTACCTTAAATGGTGCTGCTGCAAGGAAAGTAGCGGTGGGTGATGTTTTGATCTTAATTACCTATGCCTGGATGGATATCGAGGAAGCCAAAACGTTTAACCCCGCCTTGATTTTTCCTGATGAAGCCACCAACCTATTGAAATAGTTTGTCCATACCGCTAAAAAAAATTCTCAGAATTGCAGTCCCCCTGGTATTGGGGATACTCCTTATACTATTTATCTACAATAAAACCTCTTCTGCAGATAGAGCAGCCATTATTACATATATTTCCAATGCCAATCCTTTTTGGGTGTTTTTATCCATATGTATTGGAATTTTAAGCCATCTTTCCCGCGCCATTCGCTGGAACTATTTGCTAAACCCCTTGGGTTACTCCCCAAAACTCAGCAATAGTTTTTTTATAGTCATGGTGGCGTATCTCGCCAATTTGGGAGTCCCCCGGTCCGGTGAATTTCTAAGAGCTACGGCTCTGGCCTCCTACGAGAACGTCCCCTTTGAGAAAGGATTTGGAACCATAGTTACCGAAAGGGTTATTGACCTCATCATGCTATTGCTGATTATCATTGTTGCTTTAATCCTACAAACCAATTTCATCCTTGGGTATTTAGAAGAATACGGTTTGAACCTTGCTTACAGTATTTTGGCATTGACCCTGGGTGTTTTAGGACTTATCATTCTGTTGCGTCTTATGCGAAAAGCCAAATCCGGAATTCTGTTTAAGCTTAGATTATTCCTGGATGGTATGTTGCAAGGTGTGGGTAGTATCCTAAAAATGAAAAAACGACTCCCCTTTATTTTCCATACCCTGTTTATCTGGGCATGCTATGTAGGAATGTTTTGGGCCATAAAATTTGCTGTTGTAGAGACGCAACAAATGGGACTGCCACAACTGTTAGTGGCCTTTGTCGCAGGTGCTTTTGCGATGATGGTTTTTCCGGGAGGGCTTGGGGGGTATCCCATTTTTGTCAGTGCAGCCTTAACACTTTATGGAATTTCTTCTAATTCGGGAGATGCCTTTGGTTGGATCATGTGGATCTCCCAAACCCTTATGGTTATAGTCCTAGGGGCAATATCTTTTCTGCTCTTGCCGTTATTGAACAGAAACCGATAACTCTGGCAATCCAATACTTACCTCATGAAACGACTACTTTTGCTTTCCCTCATCGGGATGCTCGGCTTTGGGCTGAATGGCCAAGTGAAAAAAGAGATTTTTGAATCTTTTAAACTTCAGGAAAGACGGGATGTTTCCTACTATTTTCCGGAGGGATATTCCGAAGAAAAAAAATATCCCCTTATTCTTGTGTTAGATGCCGATTACCTGTTTGATCTGGTAGTTTCTCACACCAAATTCAACAGCAAATATCACAGAATGCCTGAAGCAATAGTTGTAGGTGTTCACCAGGAGGAAAATGACCTGCGTTGGGAGGATTGCGATTTTGAACAAAGCACAGGGCTTCCCACTGAGAAAGGAAAACTGTTTTATGAGTTTCTAGGCACAGAACTTCTTCCCTACCTGGAGACAAGTTATAACACAGCGCCCTTTAAGATGTTTGTCGGCTACGATATCACCGCCAATTTTGGCAATTATTTTTTGTTTAAGGATAGATCTTTATTCAATTCGTATGTGATCATTTCCCCGGTACTGGCTACTGAGATGGAAAGTCGTATCCCCTCGCGATTGCTGGATCTAAACGGAGAACTCTTTTATAATTTGATTGTGGAGAAGGAAAAATCCGAAGACCGGAACAGGATCTTGCAAATGAATAATGCCATTGCCTCTATTAGCCGGGACAACCTTCACTACTTTTTTGACGAGTACGAGAAAGCGGACCACCTTTCCATTGCCTCCTATGGATTAACAAAAGCATTCGACAACGTTTTTCACCTGTTCCGACCGATAACTCCAAAGGAATACAAGCAAGAAATATTGACCTCCAATGAGCCTGTCTTTAATTACTTGGAAAACAAATATGGTAGAATTGAAGCGCTTTTGGGCTATGAGAAAGCAGTTGAGCTGAATGATATTATGGCCATATACGCCGGAAGCATCAAGAAAGATGATTATGAGTCCCTAAAATCCCTCTCCGAGCTTTGCAAGAAGCAATTTTCGGAAACCATGCTGGGCTTTTATTTTGAAGGAGAATATCTGGAACTACTGGGTGAGCCAAAAAAAGCGATGAAGGCCTTTGAAAAATCCTTTATGATGGAAGAGATCGATTTTCTTACCAAGGATATGGCCTTGGAGAAAATTGATGCTATCAAAGCCGATTTTGGATATTGATTCTTTAGCTATCTTCGTGGGATGGCAAAGACAAAGACCGCCTACTTTTGTCAAAACTGTGGCGCACAATACGCAAAATGGGTAGGGCAATGTACTTCTTGTAAACAATGGAATACCGTTGTTGAAGAGGTAATCCAAAAAGAAGAAAAGTCCACCTGGCGGGCCTCCACCGGCGCCGTTCACAAAGCATCAAGCCCTCTTCTTATCTCTGAAATTGATCGGGGCAATGAAATTAGATGGGACACTGAAAATACCGAATTCAATCGTGTTCTTGGCGGTGGTTTGGTAGCTGGTTCGTTAACGCTGCTTGGCGGAGAACCCGGAATAGGCAAAAGTACACTGCTGCTGCAAATAGCCTTAAAACTACCTTTTAAAACCCTCTATGTCTCAGGTGAAGAAAGCCAGCATCAAATAAAAATGAGGGCAGAACGCATCCATCCGGGCACTACGAATTGCTATGTGCTAACCGAAACAAAAACCCAAAACATTTTTCAGCACATCGCCAGGTTATCGCCGGATTTAGTGATTATCGATTCCATTCAAACGCTACATTCGGATTATATGGATTCCAGTGCGGGAAGTATCTCTCAAATCCGGGAATGCACTGCAGAACTCATCAAATACGCAAAAGAAAGCCATACCCCGGTTATTTTGGTCGGCCATATCACTAAAGATGGTACCCTTGCCGGTCCAAAAATATTGGAACACATGGTAGATACCGTGCTCCAGTTTGAAGGGGATCGTAACCATGTATACCGCATTTTACGTTCCCTGAAAAACCGTTTCGGTAGTACCTCAGAACTGGGAATTTATGAAATGCTCGGGGGCGGCTTGCGCGAGGTCCGTAATCCTTCCGAAATATTGATTTCCAATACCGAGGTCTCCTTAAGTGGCACAGCTATCGCGGCTACCATGGAAGGCATGCGTCCCCTGTTGATAGAAATCCAGGCCTTGGTAAGTAGCGCGGTGTACGGTACTCCCCAACGTTCCGCTACAGGTTTTAACCTGAAACGTCTAAATATGTTACTGGCGGTTCTTGAAAAACGAGCCGGATTTAAACTGGCTGCCAAAGATGTTTTTTTAAATATCACAGGGGGAATAACCGTAGACGATCCTGCTATTGATTTGGCCGTAATAGCCGCCATTCTATCCAGTAATTTTGATATTCCTATTGAAAAAGGAGTGTGTTTCGCCGCAGAGGTAGGCCTGGCAGGAGAGATCCGACCGGTTCAACGGGTGGATCAGCGGATTACGGAAGCAGAAAAGCTCGGTTTTTCCACCATTTATGTATCAAATGGAAACAAAATAGGACATAAAGATTCCAAAGTAGTCGTACAATTGGTTTCAAAGATTGAGGAAGTAGTTGCCCATCTTTTTGGTTAAAAATCGCATCATTTTATAAGTATCTTTAAGCCAAAACCGGGTAGTTGCGTTTAAGAGTACTTGTCATATCGGGAGTTTTTCTACTTTCCTGCCAGCGCGATGTAGCTATAGATGAAAACATACTATTTTCCAACTGGCAACATTACTTAGGGGATCCGGCCAGGACACATTACTCTTCGCTTAACCAAATTGACACTGCTAATGTAAGCCAATTAAGACTGGCCTGGAGTTATAAAAGCGGAGGCCTGGATTCCAGCCGGATAACCCAAATACAAACCAACCCCCTGGTCGTGGGAAACCTGTTATATGGTGTGAATCCCGCATTGGAACTTTTTGCCCTGGATGCGAAAACCGGGAAACCCCTTTGGACATTTAGGCCACCCGTTAAAGACAACTCCGGATTAGGGCTTAACAGAGGACTAAGTTACTGGCCCGCTTCGGGAGGAGAAGAAAGCAGGCTGTTTTTTTCATCAGGTTCCCGATTATTTGCCATCTCGGCAGCAAAAGGTACGCTCATCACCTCTTTTGGAAATCAGGGCAGTATTGACCTGAGGGAAGGCCTGGGAAGGGATCCGGAAAAACTATCTGTGGTAGCCAATACTCCGGGGGCTATCTACAAGGATGTATTGATCATGGGCACGCGGGTAGGTGAAGGCCCAGGGGCCTCGCCGGGACATGTTAGGGCCTACAATGTGCTTACCGGGGACATTGCCTGGATATTTCACACGATTCCCCAACCGGGACAGTTTGGGTATACTACCTGGCCTGAAGATGCCTACAAAACGGTGGGAGGCGCTAATAGTTGGGCAGGTATAGCAGTGGATCATGAACGTGGAATTGCCTACATCCCAACAGGTTCCGCGGCCTTTGATTGGTATGGCGGAGATAGACACGGCCAAAATCTTTTTGCCAATTGCTTACTCGCCCTAAAGGCCGATTCCGGGGAACGACTTTGGCATTTTCAAATCGTGCGTCATGACCTGTGGGACAGGGATTTGCCGGCACCTCCCAATCTCTTTGAATTAAAACGTGATGGGAAAATTATCCCGGCGGTAGCCCAGGTTACTAAAAGCGGCCATGTTTTTGTGTTTGACCGTATAACCGGCAAACCTTTATACCCTATTGAAGAAAAAGCGTATCCCCCATCTACCTTAAAAGGAGAGCAGGCCTACCCCACGCAACCTCTTCCTTCACTACCTAAACCTTTTGCCCAGCAAATCCTCACGGAAGAGGATTTGTACGCCCCGGATAGAGCGGCTTTTGTAGATGATTTTGTGGACAAAGATCAGAATGTGAATCCGCCTACAGTTTTGGAAAAATTCCAAAATATTACCTCAAATGGCCAATTTATCCCCATCGATACAACAGGTGTTATGTTATATCCTGGTGCGGATGGCGGCGCCGAATGGGGAGGGGCAGCGCTGGATCCAGGGACAGGGATCATGTACGTCAACTCAAATGAAATGGCATGGATCGTTCGGATGAAAGCAGTGGGGGGAGAGGCCGGCAAGACAATACCAATAGGTCAGTCACTTACCCAAATCCATTGCGCGCGTTGCCACGGGGGTGAGTTGCAAGGGCTGGCCGGGATTCCGGAGTTACAAACGGTAAAAGATCGTTTGAGCCCGGATTCCATTAACGCTATTATTAAGAAGGGGAAAGGGGTTATGCCCGGAATACCCCACTTATCAGATTCGGAAATCAGAGCTATTAGTACGTATATATCGGGATTGGAAGGAGAAACGGACCACCGCATTGAGGAAACTTCGCTTAAAGTGCCGTATGCGGTAGCGGGATTTGGACGTTTCAAGGACGACAGGGGCTTTCCCGTGGTAACGCCTCCATGGGGCACGTTAAATGCTATTGATTTAAACACCGGAGAATATGTCTGGAAAATCCCATTAGGCCACGAGGACAAATTGAATGATCCCGATATTCCAATTTCCGGGGCGGAGAATTATGGTGGGCCCGTGATCACCGCAGGAGGTGTACTCTTTATTGCGGCCACCAAAGATGAAAAGATCCGCGCTTTCCATATGAAAACAGGAGAACTCCTTTGGGAAGATACACTCCCTGCCGGAGGATACGCTACTCCGGCTACTTATGAAGTTGACGGACAGCAGTTTTTGGTGATTCCCTGCGGAGGAGGCAAAATGGGCACGGCATCCGGAGATGAATACCGGGCCTATATCTTAGCTAATGACTAAGGCGCGGGATTGGGGGTGGCATTATGGATGGCTTCTATGCCTTCCAGCACCTCATCCGACAGCTCTACGGTAATTGAATCAATATTTTCTTTCAATTGTTCCATCGTCGTAGCGCCAATGATGTTGCTGGTTACAAAAGGCCTTGTATTCACAAAGGCCAGTGCCATCTGGGCCAGCGATAGTCCGTGTTCATTAGCCAGGTCAAAATATTCTTGAGTAGCCCTTGTTGCCGTTTCACCACTGTAGCGTTTATAGTTAGGAAAGAGCGTAATACGTGCTTTTCTGGGCTGTATTTCTCCCAGATATTTCCCACTCAAAACCCCAAATCCCAGGGGAGAATACGGTAATAATCCAATTTTTTCACGCATCGAGATCTCAGATAACCCAATCTCAAAAGTTCTATTCAAAAGACTATAAGGATTTTGAATAGTGACCATTCTGGGCAACCTTTGGTGTACCTTACTCTCTTCCAGAAACCGCATAGTCCCCCAGGGGGTCTCATTGGATAGACCGATATTACGGATTTTACCTTCATCAATAAGATCCCTCAAGGTTTCCAGTAATTGATGAATATTGTCCTCCCAAAGATCTGCATCATCCGCGGGGTAGCCGCGTTGCCCAAAAAAATTGGTTTTTCGTTCCGGCCAATGCAACTGATACAGATCAATATAGTCCGTTTGCAACCGCTTCAAACTCCCCTCAACAGCGGACAGAATAGAGTTTTTGCTAAATCCGGTAGTTCGGATAAACTTGGTAAAATCTGCCCGACCGGCAATTTTAGTTGCCAGGATGATCTTATCCCGGTTTCCCGTCTTTTTAAACCAATTCCCTATAATCTCCTCCGTGAGGGCATAGAGTTCCTTTTTAGGAGGAATAGGATACAGTTCAGCGGTATCAAAAAAGTTGATGCCCCTATCCAAAGCGTAATCCATTTGCTCATGGCCTTCTTCTTCGGAGTTTTGACGGCCCCAGGTCATGGTGCCCAAACAAATTTTACTTACCCTAAGATTGGTATTGGGAATAAAAGCGTATTTCATCTATTCAAAAATTTTGTAATACTCTGAAATTAAAGCTATTCCAAAATTTATTGCAGATGGAACCGCTTCGCTTCTGCCTGTCCGGCAAGGCAGGTTCGCATAAACTTGTTTTAATCATATTCGGTAGGGTATGCTTAAAAAAATTTATGCTCATTTCATAGGCTTTCAATAATAAGCGGCAAAGGTACGCAAGAGTTTGGCTACAAAATTCAAGAAATTGTTATGAATCAATCTCCAAAAGAATAGGGCAATGATCACTATGCTTTGCTTCCGAAAGAATAACTGAGCGTTGCAAGCGATCCTTCAAACTATCATTGACCATGGCGTAGTCCAGGCGCCAACCCTTATTATTGGCCCGTGCATTGGCGCGATAACTCCACCAGGTATAGTTATGTGGTTCGCTATTAAAAAAGCGGAAACTATCAATAAAGCCACTGCCAATAAAGTTCCCGATCCACTCCCGCTCCACAGGTAGAAAACCGGAAACATTTTTATTACGCACCGGATCATGAATATCAATGGCCTGATGGCAGATGTTGTAATCACCACAAACAATCAAATCAGGGCGGGATTTCCGAAGAGTATCCGCATAATATTGGAAATCGGACATATATCTTAGCTTATGCTCTAAACGATCCAGGTTGGTTCCTGATGGTAAATACATGCTCATGATAGAAATATCGCCAAAATCTGCCCTCAGATTTCTGCCTTCAGCATCCATATAGTCTATCCCGGTGCCGTACTCTACATGGTCAGGTTGTTTTTTACACAACAATGCCACGCCGCTATACCCTTTTTTTTGGGCGCTAAACCAATAATGGTGCTCAAAACCAATACTTTCTAAAGGTTCCAACTCCACCTGTTCTTTCATCGCTTTGGTTTCCTGGATACACACCACATCGGCATCCACTGTTTTTAACCAGTCTGCCAGGCCTTTATTCATTGCAGCACGAATGCCATTTACATTATAAGAGACGATTTTCATATCGCTGTTTTGCCCTAAAAATAGCTATTTTTGAGTCTATGTGTTGGCCCAAACGAATCCTCTCCTACTTACTGCTGTTTTTTTGCTGTTCTACCTACGCTCAGAATCAAATTGATTCCATAACCTCCCTGGATGAGGTGGTATTGTTACAAGAATTTATCTCAAAAAAGGCAGAGGGCATTGTGGAATCCTCCAGCCTGGGCATCGCGGACCTAGAGCAGTTTAGCCCTACGGACTTTGCCGGCGGTCTGAATCAAATCTCCGGTTTATATGTACTCTCGGGTGCGTTAAATACCAACCGTATTACCATCCGGGGGGTTGGGGCTCGCACCCCTTTTGGTACGGATAAACTCCGAATGTACTTTAACGGGATTCCGGTAACCAATGGTACAGGAGTATCTACCATAGAAGCTTACGACTTTGAAAATATGGGACGAATTGAGGTGGTAAAAGGACCTAAAGGAGCTTCCCTCGGCGCCAATCTTGGGGGCGCTATTATCCTAAATACCCGACCTCCGCAGGTGGGAAAGACGTTTTTAAGAAACACCTTTACCTTCGGTTCCTTTAACCTTATTAAAAATAATCTCTCTTTTCGCCATTCCGAAAAAAACTTCAATATTGGGGTTAGCTACAATCACCTGCAAACCGACGGCTTTCGACAAAACAACAGCTTTGATCGTGATGGCATTCTTTTAACCTCTTCCGTTCGATTATATGACAAAGGGAAACTGGATTTTCTCGTAAATCATATCGATTATTTTGCCGGTATTCCCAGCACACTAAATCAGACGGACTTCCGAGAAGATCCAAGAAGGGCTGCAGCCAACTGGTTAGCGGCAAGGGGTTCGGAAGACAACCAATATACGCTGGCAGGAATATCCTACAGCCATCAGTTTAGTGATAAACTTAGCACTACCCACAGTATCTTCTACACCTACCTGGATCATTATGAGCCGCGCCCTTTTAATATTCTGGACGAATTCACGCACGGCTTTGGATTTCGATCTATTCTGGAAGGACAACTGTTCAAAGGAAATTTTACCCTGGGCAGTGAACTGTATAAAGATGAATACAACTGGCAAACCTTTTTTAACCAGTTCCGGGACAATGATGGCAATGGTAGCCTTCAGGGAGCACAACTGAGCGATAACAAAGAATTCCGGTCTATGCTGAATCTCTTTGGGGCCTACTCCTATCCCATCACCACTGATCTTCAAGTGCAGGTAGGGTTGAACTTTAATGATACCGAATACGATTTCCGGGACCTCTTTAACACCGGCGAGGCCGACACCTCGGCACGTCGTGATTTTGATCCTATTTTGCTGCCCAGCCTGGGGGTACAATACCAACTCTCCACCGGTCGCCTTTATGCCAATGTAAGTAGGGGATTCTCCAATCCCGGCCTGGAGGAAACCCTGACCCCGGAAGGCGTTATCAATCCGGATATTGCACAGGAAAAAGGGATTAGTTATGAAGTAGGTGGTGTATTCGCTTTATTAAAGAACCGTCTAAATTTGAGTTGGGCTGCCTACCAAATGGATATCACGGATCTTCTTGTAGCAGAACGCATAGATGAAGATCTGTTTATTGGTCGTAATGCAGGGGAAACCCGGCATCAGGGGATTGAACTTGACCTAAATTACCATGGGAAACTTTCCCAGCAGTGGTTTTTTGTTCCCAGATTAAGCTACAGTTACAGCTGGCATACTTTTGTGGATTTTGTGGATGATGACACCGACTTTTCCGGGAACAATCTGGCAGGTGTACCCAGACATCGTATCAACTCCGGACTGTCTATCCGTCACTCTAAAGGTCTTAGTTGGGTTATCAATCACCAATTTGTGGATGAAATTCCATTGAATGATGCCAACACCTTGTTTAGCGAAGCCTTTAACGTTTTCAATACCCAGCTACGATACCGAACGAAGCTATGGGATCAGCTGCAGTTGGGCCTTAATTTTGGGGTAAATAATGTTTTTGATTTGAATTATGCACAGTCTGTGCTGGTGAATGCGGTAGGCTTTGGCGGAAATGCCCCTCGCTTCTTTTATCCCGGTGACGGCAGAAATTATTTTGCCGGTATCCAGCTACGCTATCTGTTCTAATGGCATTGCCCAAGAATCCCGAAAAATGTATTTTAGAGGGATTTACGAACTGCCAAAACTGCCAACCATGAAAATCCTAAAGATTGCTGTTTTTCCTCTCATAGTTATGGTATCTATTTCCTGTGAAAAAAGTTGGGAGACTACTGTAGCCTCCCCGAATGGTAGCAATAGGCTATATTTTGAAATAAATGAAAAAAGGATCCCCACCTATTGGGTTGTCCATAGTACCGATACGATCATTAGCGCCTCTGCCCTAGGGTTTGATTTCAAAGATCAGACTCCCTTAAAATCAGGTCTTGAGATCATTGGCACAAACACCCAAACCGTGGATGAGACCTGGGAAATGCCCTGGGGGGAACAACGGGAAGTTCGTAATCACTATAATGCACTTGTGGTACAATTGCAAGAGAAAATGGCCCCTAAACGGAAAATTAATATTCATTTTAAGGCCTATGATGATGGTGTGGCTTTCCGCTATGAATTTTTGGAACAGCAGGGGGTAGACAGTGTGATTATAATGGATGAGCATACCGAGTTTCAATTGACCGGCGACCATACTGCATGGTGGATACCGGGAGACTGGGACATTTATGAGCACCTGTACAACACCACAAAGATCTCAGAGATCAATGCAACAGCCAAACGCGATCACCCTAACCTGGCGGCTACCTACATCCCGGAAAATGCTGTAAATACTCCGGTTACCTTACGAACCGATGAAGGGCTTCATCTTAGTTTTCACGAAGCGAATCTAACGGATTACGCAGGCATGACCCTTAAAGTGGATACAAAAAATCTGAAATTGACCAGTGAACTGGTCGGGTCGGATCGCTCCGGTTACAAGGTAAAACGTACACTTCCTTTTTCTACTCCCTGGCGTACAGTGCAAATTTCAGATAATGCTGCAGGCCTGATTGATTCCAAGCTCATCGTTAACCTTAATGAACCCAATCAATTGGGGGATGTGAGTTGGTTTCAACCGAAAAAGTATATGGGGATCTGGTGGGAAATGCACGTAGAAAAAGGTACCTGGGACTATGGGATGGAAATGGATGAAAACGGGGTATGGCAGGATACCGGAAAGGCTCATGGAAAGCATAGTGCTACCACGGAAAACACGAAACGCTATATCGATTTTGCTGCGGCGAACAATATTGAAGGGCTATTGGTAGAAGGCTGGAATACCGGTTGGGAACGGTGGATCGGTTTTGAAGATCGCGAGGGGGTGTTTGATTTTGTCACCCCTTACCCGGATTATGATATTGCCGAATTGGCCGTTTACGGCAAGGAAAAAGGCGTGGAGATCATCATGCATCATGAAACCTCGGCGGCACCCAGAACCTATGAACAACAATTGGACACAGCTTTTCAACTGATGAAAGATCTGGGAATGCACTCCGTAAAAACCGGTTATGTAGGTCAGCTTATTCCCAAAGGTGAATATCATCATGGGCAATGGATGGTGAACCACTATCGTAAGGTCCTTGAAACCGCCGCCAAATATCAGGTGGCTATTAACGCCCACGAACCCATTAAAGCCACCGGATTACGGCGTACCTTCCCAAATGCCATTGCAAGAGAAGGTTTGCGAGGGCAGGAATTCAATGCCTGGGCTACCGATGGCGGGAATCCTCCGGAACATCTTCCCATTGTGGCTTTTACAAGAATGTTGGCAGGCCCTATTGATTTTACCCCCGGAGTATTCGATATCGGATTGCCTACAAAACCGAATAATCAGATCAATACTACCCTGGCACAGCAATTGGCCTTGTATGTGGTCATCTATAGCCCTATTCAAATGGCTTGTGACCTTCCTGAAAGCTATGAGGGGCAACCGGCCTTCCAGTTTATCCGGGACGTAGGGGTAGATTGGGAACAAACCAGAGTGTTGCACGGTGAGGTGGGCGATTTTGTGACCATTGCCCGCGAAGAGCGCGACACCGGAAACTGGTTCCTGGGGGCTATCACCGATGAAAATACCCGGGAGATCACTATAGATTTTGACTTTTTGGAAGAAGGAAAGACGTATAAAGCGCTGATTTATCGCGATGCGGATGATGCTCATTACCGGGATAACCCGGAAGCTGTGGTCATAGAAAACAGGGACATTACTGTGGACGTGACCAAAACCTTTACCCTGGCGCCCGGCGGAGGACTGGCGATTAGTTTATTACTTGAATAAAGAAGGATCACCCTATGAGATTCCTGAGATATTTTCTGGTAGCAAGTGTACTGCTGTTTCATTCTGCCTGTGTGAAGCAAAAGAAACCTGTGGAAGTAACCGAAATTGTTCCACGCAACCTTTCCGAGAAAGCCCTTGCTAATCTCAATTGGTATGCTCCCCCGGAGAATTTTAGAGTTATAGATAGTACCCTGGAAGTAACTGTGAGCAAAGGAACTGATTTTTTCAATTCTCCGGAAGATACCACCATTATAGCGACAGCACCTCTGCTCTTTCAGGAAATCGGAGGGGATTTTGTAGCCAAAGCATTGGTGCAGCCTGATTTCTCGGCACAATGGAATGCGGTATCGCTAATGATGCATGCCGACTCCCTGAATTGGATCAAGCTGGCTTTTGAAAATTCCGATGCCACCGGCCCTGGCATTGTTTCCGTGGTTACCCGCGACCGATCGGACGACGCCAATGGTGTCATTCTTAACAATCAAAACCGTATTTGGCTCGCACTTGCGCGGAAAGGAGCCTTATATGCCTTACACTGGTCAAAAGACGGCCGGGAATATGTTATGGCCCGATTGGCAAAAATGCCGGAAGCCGATACCGTCAAGATCGGTATGGAATTTCAATCTCCGGTTGGGGAAAAAGCCACACACTATTTGCATTATTTCGACATCCAACGGCAAACGGTGAATAACCTGAGAAACCTGAACGAATAACATTCCCTTCCCGGATTTGCCGCAAAAAAAACAGCGCCGTTGGCGCTGTTCCTTTTTTCTAGTCCATAGCAATGATCAGTTGATATCGAACCGGTCAAGGGTCATTACCTTATCCCAGGCGGCTATAAAGTCCTTTACAAACTTTTCGCTAGCATCATGGCTACCGTATACTTCCGCAAGGGCGCGTAGCTCCGTGTTGGAACCAAAGATGAGATCTACACGGGTTGCGGTCCATTTTACAGCACCACTACTGCGATCCCTGCCTTCAAACACCTCTTCATTACCGTCAACCGCTTTCCACTCCGTTTCCAGATCCAACAGATTCGAGAAGAAATCATTGGTCAAAGTTCCCGGATTCTCAGTGAACACGCCATGTTTTGACCCATCGTAGTTAGCATTCAATACGCGCATTCCTCCCAGCAATACTGTCATTTCCGGTGCGGTCAAAGTGAGCAATTGTGCACGATCTACCAGCAGTTCCTCAGATTTTACCGAAAAGGAGTCCTTTAAGAAATTTCGGAAAGCATCTGCTACCGGTTCCAGTACTTCAAAAGATTCCGCATCCGTCATTTCTGCAGTAGCATCGGTACGACCGGGCGTAAAAGGTACGGTAAGGGTATGTCCTGCGTCGCTGGCCGCTTTTTCTACCGCTGCACAACCACCTAAGACAATGATATCCGCCAGGGATACCTTCTTGTTGCCACTCTGGGCGCTATTAAAGTCCTCCTGTATCTTGGTTAATCCGTCCAATACTTTACCCAGTTCTACGGGGTGGTTCACTTCCCAGTCATTTTGTGGTGCTAAACGTACCCGTGCTCCATTGGCGCCGCCACGGAAATCAGAGCCTCTGAAGGTGGAGGCCGATGCCCAGGCTGCCTTTACCAATTCGGAAACAGACAATCCGGAATCCAAAATGGTCGCTTTAAGCTGCGCTACGTCACTATCGTCTACCAGATCATGATCTACTTCCGGAACAGGGTCCATCCAGATCGAGGGCTCTTTAGGAACCTCAGGGCCTAAATAGCGATTGATTGGCCCCATATCCCTGTGCGTTAACTTAAACCATGCTTTTTGATAGGCCTCTTTAAATTCCTCCGGGTTTTGCAGGAAGTGGCGCGAGATCTTTTCATAAGCAGGGTCCATACGAAGGGATAAGTCCGTGACCAACATAAACGGATCGTTCATTTTGTTAGGATCATGTGCGTCCGGTACGGTTCCGGCTCCTGCACCATCCTTAGGCTGGTATTGCCATGCCCCCGCGGGGCTTTTGGTCAATTCCCATTCGTATTTATACAGGTTTTCCAGGTACTTATGGCTCCATTGGATGGGGGTATCGGTCCAGGCGCCTTCCAGGCCACTGGTAATGGTATCGGAACCTTTCCCGGTACCAAAATTACTTTTCCACCCCATGCTCTGCATTTCAATCGAGGCACCGGCAGGCTCTGCCTCCAGGTATTCCGCATCACTGGCTGCGCCATGGGTCTTTCCAAAAGTATGTCCTCCTGCTATCAGGGCTACTGTTTCATAATCATTCATCGCCATACGACCAAAGGTTTCCCGGATATCATGGGCAGCAGCTACCGGATCAGGATTGCCATTAGGACCTTCCGGATTTACATAGATCAATCCCATATGGGCTGCTCCCATTTGTTTTTCCAGCTCGCCTTCTTCATTATAGCGGTCTTTGTTGCCTAACCATTCCGCCTCAGAACCCCAGTAAATATCTTCTTCAGGTTGATAAATGTCTTCACGCCCTCCGGCAAACCCGTACATGGGCAAGCCCATGGATTCGTGGGCGACATTCCCCGCAAGGATCAATAAATCCGCCCAGGAGATCTTTTTCCCATATTTCTGCTTAATAGGCCATAACAACAGACGGGCTTTGTCCAGGTTCGCATTGTCCGGCCAGCTGTTAAGCGGTGCAAAACGCTGTGCGCCTGTACCGCCTCCACCGCGACCATCAGCGATACGATAAGTTCCGGCAGCATGCCAGGCCATGCGGATAAAGAACGGCCCATAATGACCGTAATCTGCGGGCCACCAGTCTTTGCTGTCCGTCATCAGTTCCGTCAGGTCTTTTTTTACGGCTGCCAGATCCAAAGTGGCGAATTCAGCAGCGTAGTCGAAATCGTCATCCATGGGATTCACTTTAGCAGAGTGTTGCCGCAAGATGTTAAGGTTAAGGGAGTTAGGCCACCAGTCGCGATTGGTGGTGCCACCGCCGGCGGCTTGTTTAAGTTCTCCGTTTAGGAAGGGACACAGGCTGGGATCGCCTTTGCCATTATGAGAATGGTCCATGAATAATATGTTTTAGGTGTTTATTTTGCTTAAAAGTAGTATTCCAGCCCTCAAAAATACGAAGCCGCCAATCTATTTGTGTTATTTGGATATTAAGAATGCCTATGGCAGGAGTTAAATTCCATTGATTTTGACTATATTGGACCTATATGTATAATAAATTCAATTAGATGTTTGCGTTTTTTAAAATGATTACTTTATTGTAATATGGGAAGAACAATAAATTTAATTATCGGAATTTTATCAATTATAACTGTGATCTACAGTTTCTTTGAAATGAACTCAACTGTCAGTATACTGATGTTTGAGGTAAACATATGGATATACAGATTATTCTGGGCCCTCATAGCGTTTGGCTGTTTCTACGATTATTTTAAAAAAACAAAAAAGGTTAAAGACTAGGTAAGTTGGTTTGTACAACCTCCTATTGGACGCTCTACTTTCATGCATTTAAACAAAAGAACTTTTCAACATCTTTACACCGTTGGACTTCCACCTCGTTCGGGATGCATAAAAACAAACACTAAGAACAATAATTCATCCTAAGGACTAGGGACAAAATCATAGCCAAACCATTAGAATCAACCCATAAACCATTAAAAAATGAAAGTAACTCCTGAACATAACGAACGCATCGCAAAAATGACCTTTGGTTCGGTCTATCCGCATTACGTAACCAAAGTGGAGAAAAAGGGCAGAACCAGGGAGGAACTGCACGAGGTGATAGCGTGGCTAACCGGTTTTGATGACAACCGATTGCAAGCGCTTATTGCAGAGAAGGCGACCTTTGAAACCTTCTTTCAACAGGCGGAGTTACATCCCAATGCGCATCTTATTAAAGGAGTGATCTGTGGTTATCGTATTGAAGAAATTGACAATTCACTTACACGACAGGTACGGTATTTGGATAAATTGGTAGATGAATTGGCAAAGGGTCGTAAAATGGAGAAGATTTTACGAAAAGAAACGAAATGACGGACCATCATTTCTTTTTTATAGGGCTTTCATTAATGAGCGTACATGAATTGGACGCCGTACGATGTAAGGAATGGCGAATTATACCTGGTCTTTCCCTGTTACATGAAAAAACAGGAGGTATCGTTTTTCTCTTTGCCCATATCCCATTGTTTTATTTTGTTTTTTGGCAGATGACTCAAACCCAGGATAGTGATATGTTTATAAAAGGATTTGACATTTTCATGATAGTTCATTTTGTACTTCATATTGTATTCCTAAAACATAAAAACAATGAATTTAAAGATTGGGTTTCATGGACTATACTATCCGCAGCGGGTTTATGTGGTCTAACCGATTTGTTGATTCAATAACCCTAAAATAGTTCCAACTGGCTAATATGGGAATACGGATCCTACTGGCCTGTTGTGGTACCCTTTGAATAAGTGATAAAACACGTGAAATTTGACCTATGGACAGATCAATAGACATTGAAAATGAAAGGGACGAGCTTAACGAATGGGTTCAACAGAGCATTACACTGTTTGAAACCACGGCCTACCTTGATGACCTGTTAGAAATTTACACTCTTGAAACAGCCGTTCCCATTCATTTGGAGCAAAGACTGAAACGGAGAATTATATCCGCTCATCAAGGCAGGCGCACCGAAGAATTAATCAGTATCCTTCAAGGAGAGGTAAAATTCCCGTATGACGAGCCTTTAGCCTATTTGATCAAAGAGGTTGAAAACTGCCTTCAATCCAATCCAAAACAGATCAATCGTATCGCGAATACATTGTACGCGATGACAGCGGACGAATTAGTGGTAAGATTGGAATCGGCGCCAAAACTAAATACCCAAATGGGGCCCATGTTCACCAATTGGCTCAGAAACCAATTTGAATTATTGCGCATAGCGGATTTTGAAAATGCCACTGAAGGGATTTATGTGTTGAATTCATCGGAAGAGGAGGGAAAAACTTTTGTCAATGAAACCTTGAATCAGTATCTAAGAAAACGCCCGGACCTTGTGGCTAAAGTCAATGAGACCTACATCATAGGCGAAGCTAAATGGATTGGTCGTTCCGGCGGCAATCAAAACAATCAGGTCAGGGATGTTTTGGATTTTTGCAGGCACCAGCGAGGAGAAGTACTACGTGTTGGAATAATTGACGGCTTCCCCTGGGCCACCCGAAAGATCAATGGTTCAGTGATAAATGACAAGGTTAATGTGCTTGTTCAGGAGTTTCCTTATGATATCCTAAGTGCCCTTTTGCTGGAAAACTATCTCAACTCTTTCCTTTAGGGCCTGTTAACATTAAACGGAAATCATGGATTTTTTGATGATTCCTGCCCGTATTGCAGGCGGGTTTTCGGATTTCGAGGCGTTTTCTTGGTAAACATAGCGGGCTACGTATCCAAAAAAGAACGAAGAAATACGGAAAAAGGGCGAAAAAGCCACTTTTAGGCTTAGTGTTAACAGGCCCTAATCCAGAGGGACATACTCCAGTACGTCGTATTCCATCTGGTCTTTGGCAAAAGTCGCTTTGATTACTTCAAGGGAGTGCGTAGAGTTATCAATTCCAATCCAATTTCGACCCAACGTATTGGCGACTCTCAAAGTACTTCCTGACCCGGCAAAGCAATCCAGCACAATAGAGTCTTGATTTGAAGAATTGCGTATAATTCTTTCCAGCATATCAAAGTTCTTTTGAGTCGGATAATCCACATAGGAAAGTCCTTTGTCTTTAAACTCCCATAAATCCTGAATTTTAAACCCTTTGTGTTCGTCAGCAAGTACTATTTTTCTGGGATTTCCAGTACTTGACCATTCAATTAAACCCTTGTTGTCAAGTTCGTCCAATACTTCCCTGCTGTAGCGCCAATGCCTGCCTTTTGGGGGCTTTAATCCTTTCCATTCCAAACCCGTATCACCATTTACGGTTTTTCCGGGAGCATGAATTGGATTGGTAGTATAAAAGCCCAACTTTGGGTGTTTTTTTGGAAATAGCTGTTTTCGTTTTTCATTAGACATGGGTTCCTTAATGTCATTCCATATTTGACCATCCCTATTCTTGGCATAGTACAAAATCGTATCCGAATAGTTACCATACGCATTGCGGGCAAAATTCTTGGGATTACACTTAATTCTTGTAATGTCATTGATGAAATTCTGATACCCAAATACTTCATCCATCACAATCTTTACGTAATGGCCAATCTTTTTATCAATGTGCAGGTAAATACTCCCTGCGTCGGACATTAATTCACGAAGCAAAAACAACCTTTTCCTGATAAATTCAAGAAACTCGCTGTTCACCAATTTGTCTGAATATGCGGAATGTTCATCAATGGAATTAAAATCCTGACCTGTTCCAAACGGCGGATCAATATAGACAAGGTCTATTTGACCTTTGTGCGTTTCCAAAAGCTTCTTCAAAACATAATAGTTATCCCCGAAAATGAATTGGTTTGACGACCCGGTAGTGGATTGCCCAACTTCCCTGAGCTCCCCATGAAAAACCCCGGAAATAATCTCAGACTCTTCTGATTTGTCCGAATATTGAAGCGTACAATTTTTAGTCCTTCTCAAATAGGAGATGGAAGGTTTTTGCGCTGTGGCATTAGCATTGACAAAATTTTCAAAGTCGTTTACGGTAATCCTGTAACTCTTGTTTATTTTGACAGCGTTAAGCGCTTTCTTTTTAATGTACTTGGACACGGTCTGTCGGGTGACCTTTAGGTTCTGAGCAACTTCATCTAAAGTAAGGAAACCGGTTTGACTCATAAGCAACGTACTTAAAGTCAAATTAACGCTTTTTAACGCAAATAGTCAAGTGACAAAAAATAAATGCAACACTATAGCCTGAGTATAAACATAGTATACCACCCTTTCATAGCAACCCTTTAAGATTTAAATCGCCTTATCCGGTCCACTCAAATCTTCTTCAACCATGCTTTCATAGCTACCGCATCCGTAATAATGCCTTTAACCTTGTCCATTTTAACCCTTTGTTGCTCCATACTGTCCCGGTGGCGAATAGTTACCGTTTCGTCCTCCAGGGTCTGATGATCCACAGTGATACAGAAAGGGGTGCCAACGGCATCCTGACGACGGTAGCGACGGCCTACAGCATCTTTTTCATCATAGGCTACATTCATATCCCATTTGAGATCATTCACCAACTTTTCAGCAATTTCCGGTAAACCGTCACGCTTTAACAAAGGAAGGACTGCTGCTTTAGTGGGTGCCAGCACGGCGGGAAGTTGTAACACCGTACGAGTAGTGTTGTTCTCCAGTGCTTCTTCCCTAAGCGAATTGGAAAATACAGCCAAGAACATACGGTCCAGGCCAATGGACGTCTCCAAAACATAGGGCACATAGCTCTTGTTTTCTTCAGGATCAAAATATTGCAGTTTTTTACCGGAGTATTTTTCATGGCTGCCCAAATCAAAATCGGTCCGCGAGTGGATGCCCTCCAGTTCTCTAAAACCAAAAGGGAATTTAAATTCGATATCGCAGGCCGCATCGGCATAGTGGGCTAATTTCTCATGGTCATGAAAACGATAATTTTCTTCTCCCATTCCCAGAGAAAGGTGCCAATTCATCCGCTTTTCTTTCCAGGCCTCATACCACTCCTTTTGAGTACCCGGTTTGATAAAGTATTGCATCTCCATCTGCTCAAACTCGCGCATCCGGAAGATGAACTGCCGGGCCACAATTTCGTTCCGGAAGGCCTTCCCGGTTTGGGCAATTCCAAACGGGATCTTCATACGTCCCGTCTTCTGAACGTTTAAAAAGTTAACAAAGATCCCTTGTGCGGTTTCCGGCCTCAGATACAACTCCATGGCACTTTCTGCGGTAGCCCCCAGTTGGGTACCAAACATCAGGTTGAATTGTTTGACATCTGTCCAGTTTTTAGATCCTGAAACAGGACAGACAATGCCCAGTTCTTCAATTAAGGTTTTCACGTCGGCCAGGTCCTCTTTTTCCAATGACTGGCCCAACCGTTTTAAAATGGCAGTTGCTTTTTCCTGATACCCTTTTACCCGGGCATTGGTTGCCAAAAACTGTTCCTTATCAAAGGCTTCCCCGAAACGTTTGGCTGCCTTGGCGACTTCTTTATCGATCTTCGCTTCAATTTTAGCCACATGATCCTCCACCAAAACATCGGCGCGATAACGTTTTTTGGAGTCTTTGTTGTCAATCAAGGGATCATTAAACGCATCTACGTGTCCGGAAGCTTTCCAGGTGGTGGGGTGCATAAAAATAGCAGCATCAATCCCCACAATATCATCATGGAGTTGCGTCATGGCCCGCCACCAGTATTCCCGGATATTATTTTTGAGTTCTACCCCGTTTTGACCATAGTCATAAACAGCGCTCAAGCCATCATAGATCTCACTGGATTGAAACACATAGCCATATTCCTTGGCATGCGAAATTACCTTCTTAAAAACGTCTTCCTGATTTGCCATTGGGCAAATGTAGTACAATGAGCTAAATCTTAAAACGAAAGATTAATCGTGTAGGCGAGTTTTCCAGGATAGTGCCCGCTATTGCCTAAATACTTCGACTTACTTCGGCAGGCTCAGTACAGGTCGCTCAGCATCCAGAGAAAATCTTATTTTAACTGAAATTCCGAGGAGGAAAGCAAGCGCTCGTCCTCAAAAATATTGAGCGTGTAAATTCCGGGATCTAATGACCCTTCCGGAACGGTAATGGCATCGCAAACACTTAATTCTTTGCCCAGGTATACCACTTCTACCCGTTTGCTATAGGTATTGCCGCCCACGGAAACCACATTGGCGTTATCCTCAATGACCGCCATATCCGGATTCAGGAACTGGAGATAGATCACTTTTACATCCCCGCTTTCATTAGGGTTGCCCTGAATGGTAACACATCCTCGTAGTTTTTCAATTACCGAAGCCTTATTGGTTTTTAAAGGCCGTCCTGCTCGCAACCGAAAGCCGCTACCTTCTGCATTTTCCATTTTCAGGTAGCTTTTTATCTTTAATTCATTAGCCAATTCCTGGTTTTTTTTTCGGGCCAAGGCCTCTGCCTGTGCGAGGGTATTGGTTTTCCCCCGTAGCTCTTCAATTTGCCTAAGTGTACGCTCGTATTTTTGCGTTAAGAGGGAATTGTTGTACCGCAAAAAATTGTTCTTAAGTTTTAAGCTATCAAATTTTGCTTCCAAAACGCGTAGCGTCTTCCGATCTTCTTTGAGTTTGGTAATATTAAAATTCAATCGCCCTACGGAATCCAATAACTGCTCAATACGAAACTTGGAGGTTTGTAATTCAATATCATTAATTTCATTTAAGCCGGACAGACGGTCTACTTCTGCCTTCATTAGGGTTAGGTCCTTAACCAACAGTTTTTTCTCGTCTTCCAAATAGGTAAGTTGGTTTTGGGACTGGGCATAACTGTAATAAAATGCAATAAGAATTGCAATGATAACCGCCACCAAAGCTGCTAGGATAATCTTATAGTTGAAAGTGGTATCTTGGGATTCCATAAGATAAGTGGCTGATAATGCAGGTATAAGATTTGTTCATGAACTGGGCGTCAAAGATAATAAACGATATTAACTCCATACTATTGCCATTGGAGTGTTTTGGATGTAATGTGCAATTATCCAGAGGAGAGCACCTGTTATGTACCGTTTGTCGACATGATCTGCCGTTGACCGATTTTGATTTTGCCCATGAAAACGCCGTAGACCGCATATTCTATGGGCGCGTACGCATTGAAAAAGCTGCGGCTTTCCTCTATTTTTCCAAGGCCGGAATAGTCAAGAATCTGCTGCATTTCTTAAAATATAAGAATCAACAAGAAATAGGTGATTTTATTGGCAACTGGTTTGGGCCACAAATAGCACAACACAAAGCGCTTCGCATCGATGCCGTTATACCGGTCCCCTTACACCCCCGTAAACTTCGAAAAAGAGGGTATAACCAGGTGGAACGGTTTGGAAAACGATTAGCACATCATCTCAATGCGGCCTACATAGACAATATGCTGATTAAAACACATGACACCAAAACACTTACCCAAAAAAATCGGTTAAACCGGTGGAAAAGCAGCCAAGACCTCTATGTAGTACAGCAGGGAGAATCCATGCGCGGTAAGCGGTTGCTTTTGGTGGATGACGTTATCACCACCGGCGCTACCATAGAGGCCTGCGCACATGCCTTACATACCATTCCGGACGTTACGCTCTGTGTGGCCACAATAGCAGTTGTGCCTTAACAGAAGTTAACTTTAGAATTCTTGGAAGAAGTCGTTTCTTTGCCCAACAATCGGTAGTATGCATTTGGCCAAACGATTTTTTAGTGGTCTATTTTTAAGTTGTGTAGTGATAGCGCTCTGGCAATGTGCTCGACGAGGTAATCCTACCGGGGGACCAAAAGATCTGGATCCTCCTGTTTTGCTGAAAACGGAACCTCCCAATTTTTCAACCAATTTCTCCGCTAAAAAAATTCGATTGTACTTTGACGAATACATCAAACTGGAAGACGTTCAAAATCAATTGATAGTTTCTCCTCCCTTAAAAACCATCCCGGAGATAAAACCACAGGGCGGAGCCAGTAAATACGTAGAGATTGCATTTAAGGATACCTTGCGGGAAAACACTACATATACCCTCAATTTTGGGCAAAGTATTGTAGATAACCACGAAGGTAATCCTAATCCTTTTCTTACCTACGTCTTTTCAACCGGAGCGGTACTAGATTCCCTGACGCTATCGGGAGCGGTGAAAGACGCCTTTAATAGAACTGCCGACCAATTTGTGAGCGTAATGCTTTATGAAATTGACAGTATTTATAATGATTCCACCATTTATAAATATCCTCCTAATTACATTACCAATACCTTGGATAGCCTCCCCTTCTTTCAATTGAGAAACCTGAAGGCAGGAAAATACAAAATCTTCGGTGTGAAAGATGCCGGCAAAAACAACGTTTTTGATCAGCGATCAGATAAGATCGCCTTCTTAAAGGATACTATTGTGCTTCCTACGGACTCGATATATTTACTAAACCTCTTTCAAGAAGTTCCGGATTACGGCGTATCAGTACCCAGCTATGTAGCAAAGAATCGAATCATTTTTGGGTATCAAGGAGATGGTTCAACGATAAAAATCAACACCCTTACCCCCTTGCCCGACTCTGTTCGTACTTTGGTCAAGAAACAACGGGACAAAGACACTCTTAATTACTGGCTTACTCCAACAGATTTAGACTCCATCGTGTTTACGGTAACCAATGAAAGTTTTATGGCCATTGATACTTTTACCGTAAAAACAAGGAAGTTAGCCCTGGACAGCTTACTGCTAAGTTCAAGCCATAGCGGAAAAATAAATTTTGAGGACGATTTCTCCATTACGGCCAACACCCCTCTGGTACGTGTTGATACCACCAAAATCCGCATTATGGATATGGACTCCATTGACGTGGCATTCACCGGAACTTTGGATACTGTCATAAATGCCGTGGATGTAAACTTTGATATTCTGGATAATCAGCGGTATAATCTCACCCTTTTCCCCGGAGCCATAGAAGATTTTTTTGGACAACAGAACGATACCCTGGATATTACTCTTTCTTCAGGAAGTTTTGCGGATTATGGTAATATGCGACTTACCATTGGCGGGGAAGTCCAGTATCCCATTATTGTGCAGCTAACCACAGAAAAAGGGGAGATAAAGCGAGAAGAACGAGCCTTGGAACCCAGGGTTTTTGAATTTAACAATCTGGACCCCGGGAAATATGGAGTACGGGTAATCTTTGATGAAAACAATAATGGCAAATGGGATACCGGCAGCTATCTCAAAAGAATACAACCCGAAAACATCAATTATTTTCCCGATTTCATTGAGGTTAGGGCGAATTGGGAGCTGGAACAAACCTTCCTTATAACAAATTAAAGGCGTCCCTATCATTCAAAAAGCGAAGTTTTTGCCTGTAGGTGGTTAAATGCTTTTTGGATAAAGTGGTATACAAAATCTCCTCTTTTTCAGAAAATACCATTTGATTTCCCAATACATCATATGCTGCAGAATGCCCAGGGTATTCATACCCCATAGCATCCTGCCCTATCCGGTTCGCCCCAATGCAATACGCCATGTTTTCAATAGCCCGGGCTTTGAGTAACACATCCCAGGCATTAATTCTGGGTTTAGGCCAATTCGCTACATAGATAAGAACATCATAATTATCCACATTTCTGGCCCAAACCGGAAAACGAAGGTCGTAGCATATTAAAGGGCAAAATGACCAGCCTTTAAAATCAAATACAAGTTTCGATTTCCCGGATTGGTACACTTTATCTTCTCCGGCCAGGGTAAAGGTGTGCCGTTTATCATATTGATAGCAACTCCCATCCGGAAGTACCGCAAAAAACCTGTTGAAAAACCCTTCCGGTTCCTGAAAAATGATACTCCCTACGATAGCCAGTTTTTTCGCCTTGGCATTTTCCTCCATCCAGGTAAGCGTTTTAGGGCCTTCATGCACATTTAAGTGTTGCGGATTCATGGTAAAACCGGTGCTAAACATCTCAGGTAAGACCACCAGATCAACACCCTCCTGAAGTGTCGCTATTTTTTCCGAAAACATGGCACGATTGGCTTCCGGATTTTCCCAATGTAAGGGCGTTTGTACTACTGCGATGTTAAGATCTTCCGTCATGGTTAATCCGAATATACTTCCTGGATGTCTTCTTTTACCAATTCGAACAAATGCACTAACTGACTTTTCAATATCCGATCTTCGGAAAGTTGCGGCAGACTGTCCATAGGGAACCAACCTGCTCCTTGCATATCAAATCCCGCCCTTAACTTGCCTCCTGTGATTCGGCACAAAAACATCAACTTGTAAATATAATACGGTTCCGGAGGGTGTGGATGCCGTTGCTTGTCATAAACAGCCAATAGTCGGATAACTTCGGCATCCATTCCGGTTTCTTCTTTAATCTCTTTTATCACTACTTCTTTGGGGCTACTGCCCACATCCGCCCAACCTCCCGGGATAGTCCACTTGCTATCTACGCTTTCCTGGGCCATTAATATTTCGTCGTTGCCGTTGAGTACAAATCCTCTCACATCCACTTTTGGGGTGGGATAATCCAATTGCGGCATGAAAAACTCATGCAACCGGGTTAAGGGCATCCCGGAAAGTTGCGATAATAAACGTAAGCTGATCTCCCGAAGCTCCTCATAACGTTCTTTATCATAATTCCCTTCGGTATATACCAAACCTGTTTCCGCAATAGCCTTTATCCGCTTTACCAGGTCTAACTGCTCCTGCTTATCCATCAGGAATAGTCTTGAAGTAATTTGATCATATCTGCAGCCTCCTGCATTTTAGCCTGATCCAATGCAGTATTCCCACGCATATCCTTAACATCCGCTTTAGCACCATGCTCTAATAGCAATTTGGCAATTCCCGGCTTATTAAAGGTCGCTGCATAGATTAATGCCGTTGCTCCCATAGCGTTGGTATGGTTCACACTGGCACCGGCTTCAAGTAGCAGTTTGGCAAGGGCTTCGTAACCTTTGAAGCACACGCCCAGTAAGGCCGTATTTCCGGAACCGTCCTTCTCATCAATATCGGCGTCATTATCCAATAAAAATTGGGTTACCTCCAAATGACCATAATAGGTAGCTAAGATTAAAGGCGTAAACTCTCTACTGTCCCGGGCATTGATCAACTCAGGATGTTTGGATAACAAACGCGTCACCTCAACAAGATTACCCGAACGGATGTGGTCAAAAAAAATCGCTGTATCTCCCATATCACGAAAATAACCTTTAGTTCTAAAACCTGATGCAGTTGCTTATAAGGTTTATGATTTTATGCACGATCCATCCACTAAACCATTCATCAAGAGCGGTTTTTTTATCCCAGATACCACCAAAAAGGGCTTACCCGGGAAATATGTATAAATCAATAGGAAGTTTATCCTAGTAACGGAGGTATTGCGTAAAATACATTTGCATTGTTAAAATCAAATAAATACAAACAATACCTAAAACGGAAAGAAGATGAAAACGTTAACAGCACAAGAGCAAAAGATCGAAAATAACGCCAAAGCAGTACTGGACTTACTGGTAAAAGGAGAATTCTTAGAAGCTATGGATCAGTATCTCGCTGATGATGTTCAACTTATTGAGGCTAACGCAGCGCCAAAAGTGGGTAAGGAAAACAGTATCGCACTAGAAAAAGAACTGTTGTCTACCGTTACAGCTTTTCACGGATATGAAGTTAAAAATGGCCCTGCCGTAAGTGGTAACACTTCCTTTTATGAAGCGGTAATGAAGTTTGATACTCTGGATGGGCAAAGCCATACTTTTGAACAAGCAGTCCGAACCACCTGGAATGATGCGGGAAAAATTATTGAAGAGCGCTATTACCACGCCTGAGCAATTTACCCTACAATAGGATTACTAACAAAGCCCCCTAAAAAGGATGGCTTTGTTAGTTTCTATTTCCGGGGGAGAAATCTTCGGGAGCATTTTGCGGTAAATTTAGGGTGCCCGCATCGCCAGTGTCATTGTAAACGGTCCACTCTGAAAAAAGGTAGGTAGGATTTGCCCGGTCAACATTGCTGTTCCTGATCGCCCTGCCATCTTCAAACTCGTGATTGGTACCAGAGCCATCTTCACCGACTACCCCAAAAGCATCTATGACAGTTCCAAAAGGGTCTACCAATTCCAGGTTGTCATCACCATTGGAATCCGCCGGGCTATTTCCGCCAACCCCCAAGTCGGGAGGAAATCCGTATACCACAGTAAAGACTTCCGGGTCCGGCGAGATCACTAGGGTACTTTCGGGATCAATTTGTAATCCGGAGAGATCAATCTGTGAACTCACTTCTGTATTGGCATTGGTGTAGCGCAAGATTGTCCACCCGTTCAGGTCTATAGTTACTTCGGAGGAATTGTACAATTCAATAAAACGCGCATCGGCATTATTGTCCGGGTCGGCCAGTTCCGTAAAAAACACCTGATCCGATGTAAATTCGGTAATGACATCCTCACATCTCGAATTGGAAAAATCAATATCGTCTAAATCCCGAATAGCCAAAGAATACTTTGAATTCTCCCTAAGCAATACCCCGGTAATACTGCCATTCCCTTTTGGGAGCGGTTCATTTTGAAAGTCGGTAAACCCACTGTTGAGCAGCGAAAGTTCATTGTCCAGGCAATCTAAAAGTACCCGTTCGGTTGCTTCTCCTGCCCTGGAGAATACGCTATCCAATTCCGCTTCATTAATTTCCAGATCCTGGAACCGTACCAGGGTACTGGTCAAGGTAGAATCGATAGCTGGAATGGAGATCTCCGCCGGTTCTATAGTTACAGGATCATCGCAGGACAAGAGGATATGTTCAGGTACCTTAAGGGCGGGTAAACGCCCCACCGTTACTGTTCCGAAACCAGAAAATGTCCCACCCAATTGGAATACTCCTTTGCTTTTGCCCAAATACAGCCCTTTAAGCTTAATAAAAATCTTTTTCCCCACCGGATAACGTAAATAACTGTCACGCATATCGATCTCGATTTGAAATCCTTCAGCAGGTGAGATGGGATTTTCCTGAAAATGAAGCACTTTAAAGAAATTACCTGCCCTATCAGAAGATATCACATAGCCTTCAATACTCCAATCTTCCTGAATTTGAACCAGTTCTCCAGTATATAAGGCCTTAACTTGAGCATAGGAAACTACCGTTTCCAGGCCCTCTTTACAATCTGATGAAGGTGCATTAAATTCCCCATCCTTGATACAAGAATGGAAAACGCCGAATAACAACATGTAAAAAAACGAAACTCTGTACATAAGAAGTGGATTTATGCCCAAACTTAAAGGGAAGTACTCTCAAAAAATGAGAGTGCGCGTTCCTCTGCATAACTGGTATTCCTCTTCCCCCAGAAACCCACATGGCCTCCAAAATGCGGTACTTCTAAGTATAGGTTCGGATTCTGCTTCGCAGCTTCGTAGGGGTAGCAGGCAGCTCCCAGGAAAGAATCATTTTTTGCATTTACTATAAGCGCCGGAAGCTGAATGTTCCGTAGAAAAGGTTTACAACTGCATTTGGCGTAATAGTCCAGGGCATCTTTAAATCCATGAGCAGGGGCGGTGTAGGCATCATCAAAATCTTTTAAGCTAACAACGGCTTGTATTTGTTCCGGAGTGATGCGCTCGGGGAATCGCTTCTGTTTTTCTCGCAATTTTTCCAGGAGATGCCGTTTAAAGCGTTGGGAGTACAAGACATTTTTGGATTGCAGCAGCTGATCGCAGGCATCTTTTAAATCGCAAGGCACGGATACCGTTACGATGGCCTTAAGCGCTTTGGGAAGGGTATTGCCTTCACCGGCGTACTTTAGCGCCAAATTTCCTCCCAAACTATACCCCCAGATATACACCTCCTGGTACATTCCCAAGGTAAGAACATGCTGTATTACTGCCTTTAAATCTCCCGTGGCACCGGAGTGATAGGAGGGGTACAAACGGTTAGGCTCCCCGCTACATCCCCTAAAATTAACAGCACAGGCGTCGTATCCCTTTTGATTTAAACGCTTGGCGCTTCCGGTAATATAATGGCGTTGTGCATCCCCTTCAAGGCCGTGCAATAGAATTACTACTTTCCGGGCGGGAGAGGGACTCTCGCTCCAGTCCAAATCCAAAAAATCCCCATCCGGTAATTCCAGGCGTTCCCGCCTCTGGACCACGCCGTTCACTTTTCGGAATACCCCGGAATAAATCGTAGAAAAGTGTCCATTTCTGAACAAAAAGGGAGGTCTGTAATTTGAAGGTACAAGCGGCATAGGGCAGCTTTTAAATTCTTCAAATAAAGATACGTCTTAGCGCGGATACCGCTGTAGCAATCTACTTTGTTCTTCAACCGCTTGCTTAAACTCCATTTTTAATTGTTGCACCAGCGAGGAAACCGATGGCGTATCTTGTATGAGCGCTGAACCCTGACCGGCAGACCAAATGGTCTTCCAGGCCTTGGCTTCGGTATCCAGTTCTTTTCCAAAGTCAATTTTGTGGTCTTTTTTAAGATCTTCTTCGGAGATCCCTGCAGCTTTTAAGCTAGCCGTCAAAAAATTAGCGTGCACCCCGGAAACCGCTGCGGTATAGGTAACATCACTGGCACCGGCATCAACAATCATTTGTTGGTACTCCTGTGGGGCAAGGCTTTCTTCAACATTGATGAATCGGGTCCCCATATAGGCCAAATCGGCCCCCATTTGCATAGCGGAGGCAATATCCCTGCCTGTACTAATACAGCCCGAAAGGACAATAGTACGGTCAAAAAACTGTTGGGTTTCTGCAACCAAAGTCATGGGGTTAATTGTCCCGGCATGCCCTCCTGCCCCGGCTGCTACCAAAATTAACCCGTCAACCCCTGCCTGGGCTGCTTTTTGCGCATGCCGTTTTTTGATAACATCATGGAACACCAATCCTCCATAACTATGCACCGCGTCTACTACCTGTTTAACGGCGCCTAACGAAGTGATGATCAGGGGCACCTGATGCTTCACACAAAGGCGTAAATCCGCTTCTAATCTTGGGTTGGTGGGGTGTACAATTAGATTTACCCCAAAAGGCGCTGCTTTTTTCCCGGTAGCTTCTTCCCATTGATTCAGTTCCGTATTAATCGCTATCAGCCATTCTTCAAAACCTTCACTAGTTCGTTGATTTAAAGCCGGAAACGTCCCAACGATACCCTGCTTGCAACATTCTATCACCAGCCTGGGACCGGATATCAAAAACATGGGTGCCGCAATCGCTGGTAGCGAAAGGTCTGAAAGGAAGGGCGCTTTTTTACTCATAACAATAGTTTTAGCTGCAGGAATTTCAATTTCCTCAAAACTATGTTATTTTTGCCAACTATTATGCATGCATAGTAAAATAGCTGTTATGTTTTTAAAACAATTTGAAATTCGATGGAGCGATTTGGATGCCAATCGGCACCTGGCTAACTCCGCTTATATCAACTTTATGAGTCATACCCGGATGGCCTATTTGAACCAACTGGGCTTCAATCAAAAGACCATGGCACATCATAGCATTGGTCCTGTGGTTTTTTACGAACATGTTTATTATTTTAAAGAGGTTTTTCCAGGGAGACCTGTACAGGTATCCTTAGGTTTTAAAGGAATGAGTGAGGACGGAATGTTCTTTGAATTTCAGCATGACTTTTATGATGCGGACGGAAAGAACTTTGCGCGGTGTGAGATGATGGGCGCCTGGATGGATTTGAGCACCCGAAAATTGACTGCTTTGCCACAGGAATTCCTGGATGCATTTGACCGAATGGAAAAACAGGCAGATTTCAAGACATTAACCAAAGCGGATACCCGAAAGTATGCAAAGATACCCAAAGACTTACCTTAACGAATTGACTATGCTTAGCGGCCTAAAGCGTGTCGCAAAGGGGTTTCACCGCATTTTTTAGTGCCCAACCTTCGCCGGTTTGATTTCAGAGTTTTTAGGGTCCCTGCTTTTCTTTAATTGCCGCTCTAAATTGTGATTCGGCAATTCGCAAACACCTTTCAAATTTATTCCGGGCTAAAGGGTAAGGCTGATTTGTGAACTACTATTCGCAACTTTCCTTTGATATCTTTCACATAACCAAATGTATACTCGACTTTTACTTCCTCACCATCCGTTTTCGTGAAGTAATAATTCCCCATTGCAATGGCCATAGTACAGGTATAATTGATGATACCACTGTTCTCCCAACGGACCTTGGTGTAAGGCGCAATTGCAAAACCTTTGTCTTCCGGATAGGTTTCATTTCCCCCCACAAAATAGGACAGTGCTGCGTCAAAAGTTTCCCTAAATTGGTGGGTAGAAGCCAATGTTGGCTTGAACAGTACCTGGCTCAAATCATAACCATAAAGATTTTGAATGTGTTCTTTTGCGGCCTTGACATAGTCTCCGTCATCCAAAAAAGCTTTGCCAATTTTAACAATACCTTCGCCCCATTCTAGTTGAGCCTTAACAACTTCTTCTTGTGTAATGCATTCTGGTGAGAATAGCTCCAGTTTATTTTCTTTCATTAAACTTCGTTTTTCTGTCTTTTCTGTTAGTAATATTCTTTTGTTTGCCTGTTTTGTAAAACGGTCCCGTTTTCTATAACGCTGCTTAAAAGTAGCTCCATTTTAAGTTTAGCTATAGCCGCTGAAAATAGGTCATAACCCCTAAATATTTCTACTTGTGGTGTTAAGATATTGATAAATACCATCAAAATTTGTTCGAGTTTGGATTTTGGATTTAGGATGTTTCAAATAGATGCTGACTGCTACGTGATGAATTCGTAATTTTAGAAAAATTGATTTCACAATGCCCCGTTCCGGTACTGCAGATTTGACCTTGCATGGGGGTCATGTCCCGCCCTGGCTGTTTAACAGGATGAAAAGCCTTGCGTTACCTATGGTGGAGGCCATTATCCAGGAACATGGCAAAACCGGCTTTGTTGAGCGTATGGCCCATCCTTTTTGGTTTCAAAGTTTTGGAACGGTCATCGGGATGGACTGGAATTCTTCAGGGGTTACTACTACCGTTTTGAATGTGTTAAAACAAGTCATAACTCCCGTTTCCAAACAATTGGGCATTTATATCTGCGGAGGAAAGGGAAAGCATTCTTTAAAAACCCCTCAGGAATTGATTTCAGTAGGGATGAAAACCGGCTTGGATGGGCATCATTTGGCGCACTGTAGTAAGCTCAGTGCTAAAGTGGATAATACCGCACTTCAAGATGGTTTTCAATTGTACATCCACAATTTTTTGGTAACCGATACGGGGGCATGGACCGTAGTCCAGCAGGGCATGCACCGGTATAACGGCAGGGCCCGTCGCTACCACTGGCATTCCGGAAAGATCAACAGTTTTGTACAGGAGCCTCACGCCGCAGTTTGTGGGGAACACCAGGGGAAAATTCTCAACCTTGTGCACAAGGAGGCCGAAGTTACGCAGCAAGCCATTCTTGAGGTCTCAAAGGAGCATCCGGATAAAATCATAAAAGAATTGCCTTATTTGATAGTACCGCGTTATCATGAAATCCGAGCCAAAGATGTTGATCTGAAACGGTTAGGAAGTATTTTATGGCTGGCCCAGGAAAACGAAGTTCAAGGTTTTGAGGATTTGTTACTTTTAAAAGGACTGGGGCCAAGGACGCTACAATCACTCACTTTGGTTAGTGAAGTTATTCATGGTACCCCTTCCCGGTTTTCCGACCCTGCACGGTTTGCCTTTGCTCACGGCGGCAAAGATGCTACTCCTTTTCCTATTCCTACCAAGGTCTATGATGAGACCATTACCACAATTAAAACTGCTGTTGAAAAAGCAAAAATTGGTCATACCGATAAATTAAACGCGATTAAGAAATTGACGGTCATGGCCCAACACGCCGAGCAGCATTTCGAGCCCAACCAAAATTTTGAGGCTTTGGTCGAAAAGGAAAATCAGGATTCACACCAATACGGTGGTCGAAGTGTTTTTGGATACGCAAAACCTCCCAAGGGAAAGCAGTTAAACTTATTTGGGGATCATTTGGGGTAAGGGCCCGGTTTTGGTCGTTTACTCGCCAGATATACTCCAACCAATACCAGGGAGGCCGCCAAAATCTTCACCGTGGTGAGCGTATCTTTTCCGGTGATCAAAGCGAAAAGGATCCCAAACAGCGGTTGTACATAAATAAATGCCCCTATGGTACTTGCTTTTAGCTCCGTCATCGCAAAAATGTTGAACAAATAGGTTAAAAAGGTAGTGCCAATTACCACAAAAGCCATAACGCCAAAGGCCCAGAGTGGTATTGTAGCCCACTTAATTTCCAAAAATTCGCCGATAGTAACCGGAAAATTAATGACTACAGCTACAGTAAAAAGCCACTTCATCAAGGTGAAGGGATGATATTTGGAAACCAGTTTCTTTGCTACTATCAAATAGCCGGCGTAGGCAAAAGAATTCACAATAAATAAGGTATTGCCCAAAGGAATGTTTGGGGCATCACCTCTTATTTCCGCACCAAATAAAATCAAGGCCAATGCCCCAACAAATCCGAGAAATATGCCCAGGCCTTTGTTTCTGGTTATGCGTTCCTTTAATAAAACGGCACTTAACACTACCACTACTATGGGACTTATCGTAATCAACACAGCACTGTTTATGGGAGTCGATAGCTCCAACCCCTTGAAAAAGGAAAGCATATTGACGACCATTCCCAAAAGGGCAGCCACCAGAAGACGCCCCCAGTCACGCATTTCAATTTTCTCTTTGGGACCAAAAAAAGAAATTCCCCAAAAAAGAATAGCGGCTCCTACCACACGTAAAAAGATAAACCCAAAGGGTTTCACGTATACCGGCATTACCCCTTTAGCCAGGGTGTGATTAATACCGTAAATAATAGTAGCGCCAATAGCCGCCAATAAGGCTAAAGTGCGTTTGCTCATCCGTGAAGAACGGCTTTAGCCCCTTCAACTTGTTTCTTGGCGTTACCGATAAAGATTTGATCATTGACCAGGACTACCGGACGCTTCAGGAAGGTATAATGCTCTAAAATGAGGTTTTTATAATCGTCTTCACCCAATTCCTGGTTATTGAGCCCACGTTGTCTAAACAGCATGGCCCGTCTGCTGAATAAAGATTCATAAGAATCTGTACGCTCCCGCATCTCTTCCAATTCTTCGGGAGTTATTCCCCGGGATTTGATCTCACGAATTTCAACGCCGTCCAAAGGCTGCAGTTCCGCCAATATTTTTTGACAGGTTTTACAGGTTTCAAGGTGGAATATTTTTTTCATTTTGAAAATATTTAAATTGATCTGCAAAGAAAATCAATTCAACTTGAATCTATTTTAAGTTAAAGCGAAATCGACCGCTGCTTTGGAATGGATCATAGTGGTATCAAATGTCGGGAGGGTAACCGCTGTTTCCGGAATCAAAATGGGCAATTCCGTACATCCCAAAATCACGCCTTCTATACCTTCTTGTTGCATATTCTCAATGATCTTTACGCATTTTTCTTTTGCTTCTTCCGTAAATACCCCTTTTACCAATTGATTATAGATCACATCCTGCAAGTAGGACCGTTCCCTTTGATTCGGGATGATTACTTCCAACCCAAATTCTTCTTGCAGTATCCTGGTATAAAAATCCTTCTCCATAGTAAAGCGGGTGCCTAAGAGCCCCACTTTTTTAAGCTTTAACTCGGTTATAGCCCCGCCTGTAGCCCTGGCAATATGTAAAAATGGAATTGAGACGGCGGCTTCAATAGTATCCGCAACCAAATGTATGGTGTTGGTCCCTAAAATTAGAATATCAGCCCCTGCCGCTTCCAGCCGTTTGGCTTCATCTGCCATTACCCTGCCGATCTTTTCCCAATTATCTTCAAAAGACCATTTTTCGATTTCCGAAAAGTCAACCGAGCTCATCAAAATCCGGGCGGAATGCACCCCCCCGAGTCGTTGCGCAACAATTTGATTGAGATATTCATAGTACAACTTGGAGGACTGCCAGCTCATCCCTCCTATCAATCCAATTATTTTCATTTTCTACCTGGTTTTTGACATTTCTTCAGCCCCCTCAATCCTAAAGTTTTGTATCCACTTAACCCATGAGGTCAAGGTAGTCACTTTTTTATGACTCCGTGCAGGTGGTGTACATTCAATTGTGCCATTCATAGTTTTATATTTATATATCTCAAAATATAGATACGTATAATTAAAAAAAGCTATAGTTCCTTTCTCAGGGTATTCAAATAGTTTTGGATCACTTCTTCATTTCGTCGGTAGTAGGTCCACTTGCCATGACGTGTTGGTATCACAAAGTTCACGTGCTGCATGGAACTCAAGTAGGTAGATATGGTGGATTGGGAAAGCCCCGCCTTATCCTGGATATACCCTACACAAACCCCGTAATCAAAATGATCTATTTCCTGATGGGGCGGAAAATTGGCTTCCGGATCTTTTAGCCACTGCAGAATGTTAACCCGGGTGGTATTGGAGAGTACCTTACTAATTTCCACTATATTCATAGCGCTAATATAACATATACATATTTATATATCTAAAATATTAGATATGTTTAACAATTTTGACTTTATGGAGCAACTTTTCACGATAACCCGACAGAACCGAAAGATACTGTATCACTATCTCCAAAACACTCCTGAACCGGTATTGACAAAGATCCCACAGGGATTCAATAATAATATCTGGTGGAACATTGCCCACGTGGTAGTTACCCAACAAAAGCTGGTTTATGGCTTAAGCGGTCTCCCCCTTGCTCTTTCCTCCGTATGGGTAAAGGGGTATCAAAAAGGTACGCGCCCCCAGGGAATACCCACCCAGGCAGAAATAGAAGAGCTGTCCCAGTTGTTGTTTTCTACCCTAGAGCAAACCGAAGCTGATTATGCCAGCAAAAGGTTTACAAATTTTAGTCCCTACATGACTTCCCCAAAAGTTCCCTTAAATTCAGTGGAAGATGCTGTTTCTTTTAACGTTTTTCACGAAGGTTTGCATTTGGGGGCCATTATGGCTTTATCCCGAGCTGTAAAAATGTAATTTTGACACCAAATTCCGAACAGAGTTCCATGAGCAAAAAAGAACTTCATTTTAACAGCAAGGCCATACACGGTGGTCAGCAACCAGACCCGGCCTATGGCGCCGTAATGCCGCCTATTTATCAAACCTCTACCTATGCCCAAACTACCCCCGGAGGGCATAAAGGTTATGAGTATTCCCGGAGTGCCAATCCTACACGAACCGCTTTAGAAAATGCTTTAGCCAGTATTGAAAACGGAAATTATGGCCTTGCATTCGCTAGCGGCCTTTCCGCCATAGATGCCGTAATAAAACTATTGGAGCCCGGCGATGAAGTGATCTCCACCAACGACTTATACGGCGGCAGCTATCGCTTGTTTCTTCAAGTGTATGAAAAGTTGGGGATTTCTTTTCAATTTATTGGAATGCAAAGTGTAGATACCATTGCCGAAAAAATAACTGAGAAGACCAAATTGATTTGGGTAGAAACCCCTACCAATCCAATGATGAATGTCATTGATATTAGAGCTATAGCAGCTTTGGCCAAAGAGAAAGGCTTGCTATTGGCAGTGGATAATACCTTTGCCACTCCCTACCTACAGCGGCCATTGGATTTAGGAGCGGATATTGTAATGCATTCTGCCACCAAGTATCTGGGGGGGCATAGCGATGTGATCGTTGGAGCATTGGTAGTCAGGGACAAGGCATTGGCAGACAAGCTGTATTTTCTACAAAATGCCAGTGGGGCTATTTGTGGCCCTATGGACAGTTTTTTAACACTTCGCGGTATTAAAACGCTTCATGTTCGCATGCAACGCCATTGTGAAAATGGAGAAGCTATTGCCCGATTTTTAAAAAGTCATCCCAAAATTGAAAAGGTCTATTGGCCGGGTTTCGAAGACCATCCCAACCACGATGTGGCAAAAGCACAAATGGATGGTTTTGGTGGTATGATCTCTTTTATTCCAAGAGGAAGCAGTTTTGAAGATGCCGTAAGGATTGTGGAAAAACTGGAAGTATTCACTTTAGCCGAATCACTGGGTGGAGTGGAAAGTCTAGCCGGACATCCCGCAAGTATGACGCATGCCAGTATTCCTAAAGAGGAGCGTGAAAAAAGTGGGGTGGTAGATGCTCTGATACGCTTAAGTGTGGGGATTGAAGATAGCCAAGACCTGATTGACGACCTGCAGCAGGCTATCGGATAAGGTCAATTACAAATTTTTCAAAATTTGACTTTTTTATTTCTTAAATAGCATATTTTTGCCCTCAAATTTCATATTCGACAAAAACAGCCTGATTTTAAGGGCAAAAAATAACAATTTATCAATCCCCTTTATGGAAGCAAAGATCAAAGCCTTTATGGATGAGGTGAAGACCAGAAACGGTCATGAACCTGAATTTATTCAAGCCGTACAGGAAGTTGCAGAGACTGTTATCCCATACATTGTTACCCAGGATATTTATCACGGCAAAAACATTTTGCTACGGATGGTAGAACCGGAAAGACTTATTTCGTTTCGGGTGGCCTGGGTAGATGATGATGGGGAAGTACATGTGAATCGAGGGTATCGCATACAGATGAACTCTGCCATTGGCCCTTATAAAGGGGGATTACGCTTCCATCCTACGGTTAATGCCAGTGTATTAAAGTTCCTTGCCTTTGAACAGGTATTTAAAAATAGTCTTACCACCTTGCCCATGGGTGGTGGAAAAGGAGGGTCTGATTTTGATCCGAAAGTCAAGTCAGACGATGAAGTAATGCGATTTTGCCACGCTTTTATGACGGAACTATGCCGTCATATCGGGCCTTACACAGATGTTCCTGCCGGAGATATTGGTGTAGGCGCCCGTGAAATCGGATTCCTTTTTGGCAAGTACAAAAAAATTAAAAATGAATTTACCGGGGTACTTACCGGAAAAGGACTCACCTGGGGGGGCTCCTTAATTCGGCCTGAAGCTACAGGATACGGCACAGTGTACTTCGCCGATAGTATGCTTAAAACCCAGGGAGATTCATTTGAAGGAAAAAAAGTAGTTATTTCCGGTTCCGGAAATGTAGCGCAGTATGCTGCAGAAAAAGTAATTCAACTAGGGGGAAAGGTATTAACGTTATCCGATTCCGGAGGATATGTATATGATAAAGAGGGTATTGATGCGGAAAAATTAGCCTGGGTAATGGACCTCAAAAATAATCGTAGAGGCAGGATTTATGAGTACGCCGAACACTTCCCTAACGCAGAATACCACAAGGGCAAAGACCCCTGGGAGGTGCCTTGCGATGTAGCCCTACCCTGCGCCACCCAAAACGAACTGGATGGTAATGAAGCTAAAACCCTTTTAAAAAATGGCTGTATCGCGGTTGCAGAGGGGGCCAACATGCCTTCCACTCCGGAAGCCATACATGCTTTTCACGAAGCTAAGATCCTGTTTGCGCCGGGGAAAGCTTCCAATGCCGGTGGTGTGGCCACCTCGGGACTGGAAATGTCTCAAAATTCATTGCGAATCAGTTGGACACGGGAAGAAGTGGACGAACGATTAAAAGCTATCATGAATGATATTCACAACTCTTGCGTCGAATATGGAAAAGAAGAAGACGGCTATTGCAATTATGTGAAAGGCGCCAACATAGCAGGTTTCGTAAAGGTTGCCGACGCCATGTTAGCACAGGGCGTGGTTTGATCCGGTTCCTGGTTTTCCGGAAAGATTGATTGTTGAAGAAAGAGGCAGTACCTTTGCCCCCAATTTTTAATGGCTCCCCTTTCTATGACCGTAACCACAAAAGCCATTGTTCTTTCGACCGTAAAATACGGGGATACCAGTCTTATCCTAAAAGCATTCACCGCATCGGATGGCTTAAAATCCTATATGTTAAAAGGTGTTCGTGCGACCAAAAAGGGAAAGCTCAAAATAGGATTGTTTCAACCGCTTACCCAATTGGAAATGGTAGCTGTCCATAAAAACAAGGGTAAACTGGAAAGCATCCGTGAGGCTAAAATTGTTCATCCTTACAAAACTTTACATACCGAAATCATTAAAAACAGCATGGTACTGTTTTTAGCGGAAATTCTATCCCTAACTATTCAGGAAGAGGAAAAAAACGCTGCCCTTTACAATTATTTGGAATACGCTTTTAATTGGCTGGATGAAAATGAAGATGTTTCCAATTTTCACCTGCTATTCCTTATTCGTTTGACCACCTTCTTGGGCTTTTATCCTGATGTTGCGCTAAAGCATACCCCCTATTTTGATTTGCTTGAGGGGAGTTTTGTGACCCAACCCTCCTTAAACCCAGTGTTAACCGGTGAACTGCTTGATTACTTCAGAAATTTTTTAGGCATAAATTTTGATGCTATTTCGCTTGTAAAAATGTCTAAACAACTTCGCCAGGAACTCTTAAAAAAGGTGCTTTTGTATTTTGAGTTACATTTGCACGGATTCAGAATGCCAAGGTCCCTGGCAATTTTAAATGCAGTTTTCGATTAATATGCGAACCGGAATTGTCTCTCTCTTTTTGATGCTTTTCCTTCAGGTTACTGCACAAGAAATTACCATTTTAGATGCAGATACCGGGCTTCCCGTTCCCAATGTGGCCCTTTTTAACGCTGATAAATCAAGAACAACTATCTCGGATCTAAATGGAAGATGCTATCTGACACTTTTCGATCCTGATGAAAAAATAATCATCCGGCACCTCAGTTATCAAACGATAACCACTACCAAAAATCGCATTCTAAGGAAAGGGAGTCGTATCTATCTGGAGCTAAAGCCAGAGCAATTGCAAGAAATTGTAGTGTCCGTATCCAAATGGGAGCAGCAGCGCAAAGATGTCCCTCAAAAAATTGCGGCGATCAGTGCCCGGAGTATTGCTTTTAACAATCCTCAAACCTCCGCAGACCTTTTACAAAGCAGTGGGCAAGTGTTTGTGCAAAAAAGCCAGCTAGGCGGAGGAAGTCCTATGATCCGTGGGTTTGCAACAAATAGGGTTTTACTTTCGGTAGATGGTGTCCGGATGAACAACGCCATCTTCAGAGGTGGAAATGTACAGAACGTGATTTCCATTGACCCTTTTACCATAAAAAATACAGAGGTCATTTTTGGACCCGGTTCCGTTATCTACGGAAGCGACGCCATTGGAGGGGTGATGAACTTTTTTACCAAAGAACCCCGGTTTTCCTTTACCGATAGCCTGGCCTTTTCCGGAAATGCTTTTTACAGATTTGCCTCTGCGAATAATGAAAGTACCACCCATGTAGATTTCAACATGGGACACCAGACCTGGGCCTCCCATACCAGCGTTTCTTACAATAATTTTGGCGATCTCAGAATGGGGAACCACGGGCCCGAATCTTACCTGAGAAACAACCGGGTAGTGCGTCAAAACGGGGAGGATGTCCTTATTGCCAATGCTGATCCCCTGGTACAGAACCCAACGGGGTATGACCAAATCAATCTGCTGCAAAAGTTTCGCTTCCAACCCAACACCGACTGGGACTACAGTCTGGGACTGTATTATTCGGAAACCTCGGACTACTCCAGATTCGATAGACTCATCCAGCCAAATAGTGATGGTAGCGGCCTCAGGTCCGCAGAATGGTTTTATGGCCCGCAAAAGTGGTTTATGGGTAATGCCCAAATTACCCAAAAAGGAAAGAACAGGTTTTATAGCGGTTTAAAGTTTACCGCTGCCTATCAATTTTTTGAAGAAAGCAGAAATGATAGACGCTTCCAGAATCCCACACGTTTCACTACGAGAGAAAAGTTAGATGCCGTTTCTTTTAATCTAGATTTTGAAAACAAAAAAATAGGCGATCTAAGGCTTTACTATGGTGCAGAATACTTGTTCAACAAAGTGAATTCCGAAGGGAGTCAAACCAATATTGAAAGCGGAGAGACTGCTCCTGCCGCTTCCCGATATCCTGATGGTGCCACCTGGCAAACCTTTGCCGGATACATCAATGGTGAATATCGTGCAAAACCCAATTTTACTTTGCTAAGCGGTATTCGGTATAGTCAGGTTTGGGTAGATGCAAAATTTGACGACACTTTTTTCCCTTTTCCGTTTACCGAGTCCGACCTGATCACCGGAGCATTAACCGGAAGCCTGGGATTCAGTTGGTTTCCCAATGCCAACTTACAAATTACCCTAAACGGGTCCACAGGATTCAGGGCGCCTAATATAGATGACATTGGTAAAGTTTTTGATTCAGAACCCGGATCGGTAGTGGTCCCTAACCCGGATCTGGAACCGGAATATGCCTACAACCTGGATTTCGGTATCCGAAAAAACTTTGAAGACAAATTAGTGCTTAAAGCAGCAACCTATTACACTTACCTGGTGGATGCCCTGGTACGCAGGGATTTTAGCTTTGGAGGAGAACGGGAGATTCTCTACAACGGGGAATTAAGCAATGTTCAGGCCATCCAAAATGCAGCGAATGCTTATGTCTATGGGGTAGAGGTAGGCCTGGAGGCTTTTATGGGGAACCATTGGTCTCTACTTGGAAATTTAACCTTAACAGAAGGTACGGAGGAAGATGATAACGGAATGGAGTCTCCTGCAAGGCATGTGGCCCCCACCTTTGCAGATGCCCATTTAATTTGGAAAAATGAACGTTTAAAAGCCGATTTTTTTCTGAACTATAATGGTGAAATGCCATTTGATGATTTAGCCTTTTCGGAGCGCAACAAACCTTTTATCTACGCGCAGGATGAGAATGGCAACCCTTTCTCTCCTTCCTGGTATACCCTGAATTTTAGGTCACGTTATCAGATCTCCAATAGCTGGCATGCCAATTTTTCAATGGAAAATATGACGGATCAGCGGTATCGACCGTACTCCTCGGGGATAGTGGCTCCGGGTTTTAATGTAATAGTTGGTCTGGGTTATGAATTTTAAATAAGAAGACCTTGAAAATGGAGGTGTCACCACATTGAAATCGTCTGTGGTCCATCCACACTTTACCCTCCTACATATGCCGGAATTATTGCTAATTGTTTAATTTTGCAGACTTTAATTTAGGTAGTTGTTATATGAAGTTTGCGGAATATAAAGGTCTCGATCTTCCCACCATAGGGAAGGAAATCCTTGCTTTTTGGAAAGAGCAACACATTTTTGAAAAAAGTGTGGCTACCCGGGAAGGCAAAGAGAACTACGTCTTTTATGAGGGTCCTCCTTCTGCAAATGGGATGCCGGGAATACATCATGTTATTGCCCGTACTATAAAAGATATCTTCCCGCGCTACAAAACCATGAAGGGGTTTCAGGTAAAACGCAAGGCGGGTTGGGATACACACGGCCTTCCCATAGAACTTGGCGTAGAAAAAGAACTGGGCATTACCAAGGAGGATATCGGCACAAAAATTTCTATAGAGGAGTACAATGAGGCCTGCAAAAAGGCAGTAATGCGGTATACCGATGTCTGGAATGAAATGACTGAAATGGTAGGCTATTGGGTAGATATGGAAGACCCCTATATTACCTACAAGCCTAAATACATGGAATCCGTTTGGTGGTTATTAAAGCAGATCTATGATAAAGGCCTGTTATATAAGGGATACTCCATTCAGCCCTATTCCCCAAAGGCGGGTACCGGGTTAAGTTCGCACGAATTGAATCAACCTGGCACCTACCAGGATGTCACGGACACTACGGTGACCGCGCAATTCAAGACCAAAAAAGAGACCCTACCAGAGTTTTTAAAAGATATTCCTGGGGATATCTATTTTTTGGCATGGACCACTACCCCCTGGACCCTTCCTTCTAATACGGCCTTAACTGTGGGGCCTAATATAGATTATGTGGTGGTAAGGACCTTTAATCAATACACCTACGATCCCATACATGTTATTGTAGCAAAAAAACTGGTAGATGCACAGTTTTCCGGAAAGTTCTATCTATCGGATACCGAGGAGGATTTTACCAATTTCAATGCGCAGCAAAAAAAAGTGCCGTATCAACGCTTGCTCGAGTGCAAAGGAAACGACCTTGTAGGTATTCGCTATGAGCAGTTGATAGATTATGCGCAACCCTACCAAAATCCGGAAAATGCCTTCCGCGTCATTGCGGGAGATTTTGTAACCACTGAAGATGGTACCGGGATTGTGCATACCGCTCCCACCTTTGGGGCGGATGATGCAATGGTGGCAAAACAAGCTGATCCACCGGTTCCTCCCATGTTGGTCCTGGATGAGGATAATAATCCGGTCCCCCTAGTGGATTTGCAAGGGAGGTTCCGGCCCGAATTGAGAGAATTTGGCGGGAAGTATGTAAAAAACGAATACTACGAAGAGGGCGAAGCTCCTGAGAAGTCTGTGGATGTTGAAATTGCCATCAAACTAAAAATAGAGAACAAGGCATTTAAGGTAGAAAAATACCTTCACCCTTATCCTAACTGCTGGCGTACGGATAAGCCTATTCTGTATTACCCATTGGATTCCTGGTTCATCAAGGTTACCGAAATTCGGGACCGTATGTATGCGCTTAATCTGGACATCAATTGGAAACCTCCTTCAACCGGTGAGGGACGTTTTGGTAATTGGTTGGCCAATGCCAATGACTGGAATCTCTCCCGTTCGCGTTACTGGGGAATTCCCCTGCCCATATGGCGAACAGAAGATGGTAAAGAAGAGATGATCATCGGGTCGGTTGAGCAATTGAAAACGGAAATGACAAAATCAGTCGAAGCAGGTTATATGCAAAACGACATTTATGCTGATTTTGTGGCAGGTGATATGGATGAGGAAAATTATGCCAAAGTGGACCTTCATAAAAACATTGTAGACAAAATAACATTGGTTTCCCCTTCCGGAAAACCTATGAAGAGGGAGTCTGATCTGATCGATGTTTGGTTTGACAGCGGTGCGATGCCCTACGCACAATGGCATTATCCATTTGAAAACAGGGATTTGATAGATGAGGGGAACGCTTTTCCTGCAGATTTTATCGCAGAAGGTGTGGATCAGACCCGGGGTTGGTTCTATACCTTACATGCTATTGCTACAATGGTTTTTGATTCTGTTTCCTATAAAAATGTGGTTTCCAATGGGCTTGTTTTGGATAGAGAGGGTAAAAAAATGTCCAAACGCCTGGGCAATGCTATTGACCCTTTTGAAACTATGAAAGCCCACGGTGCAGATGCTACGCGTTGGTATATGATCTCCAATGCCAATCCCTGGGATAATTTAAAGTTTGACCTTGACGGAGTAGCCGAGGTAAAGCGAAAGTTTTTCGGAACCCTGTATAATACCTATTCTTTCTTTGCACTCTACGCCAACATTGACGGATTCACCTATTCGGAAGATGAGGTCCCTGTGAAAGACCGGCCTGAATTGGACCAGTGGATCTTATCTGAGCTCAATTCGCTAACCAAAAGAGTGGACAATGCTTATGCCGACTATGAACCTACAAAAGCGGCCAGGGCAATTTCAGATTTTGTACAAGAAAATCTAAGCAACTGGTACGTTAGACTAAGCAGGAGGCGTTTTTGGAGGCCAGCCCGACAAAGTCATTCTGGCGGAGGAGATTATCAGCAGGACAAAATTGCTGCTTACCAAACCTTGTATCAATGTTTAGTTACCGTTGCCAAACTTATGGCACCTGTGGCACCCTTTTTTGCTGAACGACTTTACAAGGATTTGGATAGTGTTACGGGAAAGGAACGTTTTGAAAGTGTGCATCTCTCCCATTTCCCGGTGTACCATTCAACGTTGGTAAATGCAACATTAGAAGAAAAAATGCATATCGCTCAAAACATTTCTTCTCTTGTGCTATCTATCCGGCAAAAGGAAAGAATTAAAGTGAGGCAACCCCTTCAAAAAGTAATGGTCCCTGTTCTCAATACAAAACAGCGGAAAGATATTGAGGCCGTTGCAGAATTAATAAAGTCCGAGGTCAATGTAAAGACGTTGGAATTGCTGGACGATGCATCAGGTATTTTGGTGAAACAAATTAAACCCAATTTTAAGGTTTTAGGTCCAAAATACGGTAAAGCCATGAAAGAAATTTCTAATGCCGTTCGCAATCTGAACCAGGAAGATATCCAAAAAATTGAGCAAGAAGGCGAAATAACCCTCTCTTTGGAAAATAAAAACATTATCTTACAGTTGTCTGATGTAGAGATTACTTCCCAAGATATTGAGGGATGGCTGGTGGCTAGCTCTGGACCGCTCACTGTAGCTTTAGACATTACTATTGATGAAAAACTGCGGAACGAAGGGATTGCCAGGGAATTGGTGAACCGCATCCAAAACCTAAGAAAAGAATCTGGATTGGAGGTAACGGACAAAATTGATCTAAAAATTTTAAAGGACGGACACGTGGAAAAAGCGATAGCTGGCAACTCGGATTATTTAAAAAGTGAAACCTTAACAGCTATACTTAACCTCGAGGAAGAATTGAACGAAGGCACAGAAGTAGTCTTTGATGAAGTTCATACCAAATTATTCATTCAAAAACATTAATAAATGGCACAAGATATAAAAGTTAGATACTCCGATAAAGACCTGGCAGAATTTAAAGAACTGATCGACGCTAAAATCGAAAAAGCACAGAAACACCTGGACTTGCTTAAGAGTGCTTATATGAACGATGGCAATAACGGAACAGACGACACTTCTCCAACCTTTAAAGCATTTGAAGAAGGTTCCGAAACGATGAGCAAGGAAGCCAATACACAACTGGCTATTAGACAGGAGAAGTTTATTCGTGACTTAAAAAATGCCCTCCTTCGTATAGAAAACAAGACCTACGGCATTTGTAGAGTTACCGGAAAGTTGATCAACAAGGAACGCCTCAGGTTAGTCCCTCATGCGACATTGAGCATAGAAGCCAAGAACATGCAGAAATAATCGAACGCTTTGCAGCGTTGTATTTCATGAGGAGGTTCCTGATTGTCCTGGCCATTTTTTGTTTTCCTTTTTTTACTATTTGCCAAAAGAAAATCAGTAAAAAGATCATTAATGCACAAAAACCACACATTCAAATTGATGGGGGAAATTGCTTTCGCATTGATATTGAGACCATTGCCGGCAACGAACTTATTGTTGAGGGTTCATTAGAAGGGGAGTACGCCAGGGACCTGGCCATTAAATTGGAGGAAGATGGTGATAACGTCCTGATAAGTACAGGCTTTCTTCCCAATTTTGACGCCCCCAATGATAAGCTAAGTGCGCACAAAATAATTTCCATAGCGCTTTCTATTCGTATTCCTGAATACTCTCAAGTTCGGCTTTTTGGCACTTACAGTAATATTACGGCAAAAGGTATTTACAATGCCTTGGATATTTCTGTTGCTGATGGGAATTGTAGTTTGCAAGCCTATGCCGAGAACACCTCCGTCAAGACACAAACGGGCGAGATTGTGGTTACAGGTACTAAAGGAGTGGTCAATGCCAGAACAAAATTTGGACAGGTCTACCGCGGTAACATCCCTCGTGGTAATTACAACTACGATTTATATTCTGTAGAAGGCGATATTTGGGTTAATATCCCCACGAAATAATTGGCTATTTTTGCGCCCTATCACAGCTTAAAAAATGAACCTGAAGAAGTCCTTAATTATCATTATTCTCGTTTTGCTGGTAGATCAGATCAGCAAAGTGTACATAAAAACAAATTTTGTGCTGGGAGAATCCGTTGAAGTATTCTCTTGGTTCAAAATTCTTTTCATTGAAAATGAAGGTGCAGCTTGGGGTACAAAACTAAGCGATATCTTGCCTATCTCAGAGTCTGCGGGAAAGCTATTTTTGACCATCTTCCGATTATTTGCTATTACCGGCATAGGGTATTGGCTATATGATATTATAAAGAAAAAGTCTCCCAATGTACTTGTCCTTGCGGTCTCATTAATATTCGCCGGCGCTGTCGGAAACATTATTGATTCTGTATTTTACGGCTTACTATTTAACGATAGTCAAAATCAGGTGGCCCATATGTTTTCCAGTGAACCTTATGGAAAACTGTTTTATGGTAAGGTAGTAGATATGTTGTATTTTCCTTTAATTGACACCACGTGGCCCGAATGGGTGCCCCGATTTGGAGGGAAAAGTTTTCGTTTTTTTGAGCCGATCTTTAATATTGCCGATTCTGCTATTAGTATTGGCGTGGGTATTTTAATCGTATTCAATAAAAAAGCTTTTGGAAAAAGTCAGTAAGGAAAACTAGAATGCATATGTCCTGTCAGGAGTAACGCAAAAATCCAAGCTCACATCATCTTTGGTTATGTCTTCTATGGTTTCTTCGGCCTTAAAAAAGGACAGGCCAATTTTAACAGTATCAGGCCTACACTTTTTTAAAAAGACATCATAATACCCTCCGCCGTAGCCCACCCGGTTCCCGGTGCAATCAAAAGCAAGCAATGGCACAAACACCACATCCAGGCATATCTCGGAAACCGCAATGCCTTCTTCCGGTTCGGGAATGCCCAAACTATTTTTTTTTAAAAGTGTGTTGTCTAAAAGCAAATAATGCCGAAGCACCCTTTCTTTCGAGAGTTTGGGGACTACTATGTTTTTATCCTTTCCTTGGAGTATGGATAAAATAAAGGTGGTATCTACCTCCTGATTCTTAGCTATGGTAAGGAAGATATGATAATACGAATAATCCCATATAGACAATTGGAGTAGCCTATTGGCGATTTGAATACTGGAAGTCTCAAGTGAACCGGAGGTAAGTAGGCTTCTTTTTTTCCTATACTTTACTCTAAGTTCTGTTTTTAACATCTACAAGGTGTAGATAAAATGTAACTGGTAGTTTTGGGGAAACTTAATCAATGCGTTAACTGCTATTCCCTGGTGGCTACAGCGTAATAGATCTTGAAAAACAACATCAAAATCAAGTACATGCCCAAAACAATTATGTAATTTTCCATGCGTTAACCTTAATTTGTTTTAAATATAAAGAAATTTTCAAACAAATTCCTATGAACGGTTTCTTTTTGTCGGTGAACTGCACATTTTTACCAAAAATTTAACACCGCAAAGTATATTTTCTCAATGTTAAATCAACGTTACCTATACTTATCATCTACTGTTAACCCGGAGAAACCATCTCTTAAAAAATGAAATTCCGCTGCAATTGGAAAAAAACGTAGTAATTTAAAGCTTCAAAAAAAAGCACCATCTCATATCCAGCGAATGCCTAATATTCCCATTGAAGTTCAGTTAAGCGCACTTCCCAATACTCCTGGAGTCTATCAATTTTATGATGAGGATGGACAATTTCTATACGTAGGTAAAGCCAAAAATTTAAAAAAAAGGGTAGCCTCCTATTTCACCAAAAACCATGAATATGGGAAAACCAGGGTAATGGTGAAAAAGATAGCTACTATAAAGCACATCGTAGTAGCCTCTGAGTCAGATGCATTGTTGTTGGAAAACAGTCTGATAAAAAAGCATCAACCCCGATACAACGTAATGCTTAGGGACGACAAATCTTATCCATGGATTTGTATTAAAAATGAACGGTTCCCCCGCATTTTTCCCACCAGAAAGCTAATTAAGGATGGCTCGGAATATTATGGCCCCTACACCAGTATGCGAACAGTACGAACGCTTTTGGATTTAATAAAAAGCGTATATCCCATACGAACCTGTAACTACGATCTTTCCCAGGAAAAGATCACTTCTGGAAAGTATAAGCGTTGTTTGGAATTTCACCTGGGAAATTGTAACGCCCCCTGTGAAGGATTACAAGCGGTAGAAGATTACCACAGGCAAGTAGAAGACATAAGGGGAATCATTAAAGGAAACTTCAAAAGCTCATTGCATTATTTTAAGCACCAAATGAAGGCTTTTGCTTCCCAAATGGAGTTTGAAAAGGCGCAGCGCATCAAAGAAAAAATTGATGTTTTGGAAAACTATCAGGTAAAATCCACCATTGTAAATCCAAAGATCAGCGATGTGGATATATTTTCCATCTTTTCCGATGAAACCCATGCTTACGTTAATTTTCTCCAGGTTTCCCATGGTTCAATTATTCGCTCCCATACCATGGAGATTAAGAAAAAATTGGATGAAAGTAATGAAGAGCTCCTTCGTCTGGCCATTACGGAGATCCGGCAACGGTTCTCCTCTCAATCAAAAGAGCTTTATCTCCCTTTTTCTATTGATCTGGATGAAAATGTTACCATCACATTGCCAAAATTGGGAGATAAAAAAAAGCTTTTGGAACTTTCGCTTCAAAATGCCAAGATGTTCCGGCAGGAACGTTTTAAGCAAATTAAAATTGTGGATCCGGACAGGCACACCAAACGGATTATGGCCCAGATGAGGGCGGATCTCAGATTATCTGAAGAACCCCGGCACATAGAATGTTTTGATAATTCAAACATCCAGGGAACCCATCCCGTCGCAGCATGCGTGGTATTTAAAGATGCTAAACCGTCAAAAAAGGAGTATCGGCATTTCAACATCAAAACGGTGGAAGGGCCTGACGACTTTGCCTCTATGGAAGAGGTGGTTTTCAGAAGGTACAAAAGGTTGTTGCATGAGGCTGAGTCCTTACCGCAACTCATTATTATTGATGGTGGGAAAGGGCAGTTATCTGCGGCCATAAAAAGTTTAGAGCTCCTGGGCCTTCGAGGGAAAATCGCGATTATCGGCATTGCCAAAAGGTTAGAGGAAATCTATTTCCCGGATGATCCTATTCCGCTATACCTGGACAAAAAGTCGGAAACATTAAAAATTATTCAGCAGTTACGCAATGAAGCCCATCGCTTTGGCATTTCCTTTCATAGAAACAAAAGGAGCAAAGCTGCTATTAATTCGGAATTGGAAAATATAGAAGGTATAGGAGAAAAAACGGCCATGCAATTGCTCAAAAACTTTAAGTCGGTCAAACGAATCCGGGAGGCTTCCATAGAGAGTTTGGCAAAATCAATTGGTATGGCCAAAGCCAAAAAAGTATACAAATCTTTTCATTAAAGCGGTCTATGGCAAAAAGGATGCTTTGCATGATTATCTTGTTTTGTGTAGCCGGGATGGCATTTTCCCAGGAAAACACAAAAATTGGGTTGGTCCTTAGTGGTGGTGGCGCGAAGGGCCTAGCACATATAGGCGCTTTGAAAGTGATTGAGGAAGCCGGAATACAAGTAGATTTTGTGGGAGGTACCAGTATGGGTGCAATAATAGGAGGGCTTTATGCCGCTGGGTATTCTGCTCAGGAACTGGATTCTATTTTTAGGAATACAAATTTGTCGGAGTTGATTCAGGACAATGTTCCCAGAAGTGCTAAAACCTTTTATGAAAAGGAAGATTCAGAGAGATATGCACTCACCTTACCGTTCAATAATTTCAAAGTTTCCTTTCCTCAGGCTATTTCAGGAGGTCAAAACATTTACAACGAGTTTGTCAGACTATTGTACCATGTCAAGGACATCAAAAATTTTGATGATTTGCCTATCCCTTTCCTTTGTATTGCTACCAATATAGAAACCGGAAAGCCTGTTTTACTGGATCATGGATATTTGCCGGAAGCTATAATAGCAAGCGGTACCCTTCCCTCTTTATTTGAGCCAACGGAAGTTGACGGGCAGATTTTGATAGACGGCGGGGTAGTGAATAATTATCCCGTGGATGAGATCCGGGCTAAGGGAGCTGACATTATTATTGGAGTAGATGTGCAGGATGACCTGGCGAAACGCGAAGATTTGGAATCGGCTACCGAAATATTGGTTCAGATAAACAATTATCGCACCGTAAGCGATATGGTAAATAAAGTAGGAAAGACGGATATCTATATTAAGCCGAACATCGTTGACTTTTCGGTAATAGATTTTGAAAAGGGAAATGAAATTGTTGAAAGCGGGGAAATTGCCGCCAGGGAAATGATGGTTGCCCTGAGGGAAGCATCAGAAAAACAGCAAAAGAAGCAACTCAACCCGCCCGTGCAAAACCAGGACAGCTTAACGATAAACCGACTTAAAATTGAAGGAAATGATGTATACACCCGAGCCTATATCAAAGGAAAGCTCCGATTTGGCCTGGGGGATAAGATCTCCTTTGAAAAATTAAAACAGGGAATAGGGAACCTCTCAGCAACAGGAAATTTTAGAGCTATTCGATATAAATTGGTTTCCAATGGATTAGGCACAGATCTGATTCTAAAACTACGGGAAAATGAAAACAAAATGTTGATTCGTATAGGCGCCCATTATGACGATCTCTATCAAAGTGCGGCGCTTATTAACCTGACAAAAAAGAATTTTTTCTTTAAAGATGATGTTGCCTCTTTTGACCTTATTTTAGGAGATCATATCCGCTATAATTTTCAATACTATCTGGATAAGGGATTTTACTGGAGTTTCGGGGTCAATTCTTCATTTGCGAACTTTGATGAGGAAATTAATTTTGACCTCATCCGGGATAATTTTGATGTAGTGGATGATCCCAATATTGGTGAGATTAATTTGGACATAACAGATCTTACCAATCAAATTTATCTTGAAACCGTACTCCGGGAAGAATTTGCTTTTCGGGTTGGGCTGGAACATAAGTTGTTGCGGTATAGTACGCGCACTTTAAGTAATCTGCCGCAAGAAGAAAATGAAGCCTTAGACCCTTCTGAAGGCGCCAGGGTTTTCTTTGAGGATAGCAATTATTTCAGTACATACGGTACCTTAAGATTGGATACTTATGACGATAGCTACTTCCCCTCCCGGGGAGTCTTCTTTAATGGCGATTTTCATTTATATCTGTTTTCTTCCGACTTTAATGATAATTTTAGAGAATTCTCCATAGCCAAAGGCCGAATTGGCACGGCTTTTCAGCCTCTGACCAATTTATCCCTGAATATTGAAACAGAAGGAGGTTTTAAATTAGGCACTTCGGATGTTACTTCTTTTGATTTTGTACTTGGTGGTTTTGGAAATAACCTCATCAATAATTTTACCCCATTTTTTGGCTACGATTTCCTAAGCCTTCCCGGTAATAGTTTTGTAAAGGCATATGCCCGTCTGGATTACGAGCTTACACCAAAAAACCATCTTCTCTTTGCTGCAAACGTGGCCAATGTAGCGGATGATCTCTTTAGAACAGGTGAGTGGTTTACTGCTCCGGATTTTTCCGGTTTCGGGCTAGGCTATGGTCTTGAAACGTTTATTGGGCCCATTCAGATTTACTATTCATGGACACCTCAAATTGACGATAGCAATGTCTTTATCAGTGTGGGGTATTGGTTTTAAGAGGCATTATCAGGCTATTCTATTAAAAGAATCAAAAATAATTCGCTTGTAAGTTAAAGTTGGTTAAAAACGACACATGATTAAGCCTTTGACCTATCTTTGTTGGTGTAAGGGGTGGTTCCCTTACAACTTTAAGTATTGGTTTTTCATAATTTAAAGTTTGGTTGGTTATTTAGAAAAAGCCCTGGTTTATACATCGGGGCT
>JANQSA010000074.1 GCA_028284285.1 Croceivirga sp. | reverse complement strand
CGTCACATCCTCCCTCGACCCAACTCTCTCTTTTGAACTAGCCCATTTTTGAATTGAGTAATAGCGGGAAATCGTATTGAGAATTCGTAGTTCAAAAAGTCGGACTTCTCGTTAAGTCATGGCTTAAAATTTGGCATGGTATGTACTAACAATACATACTCTAGAAAGTGACTTTTTTATCATAGTACCACTTTAAAGTAAGGACGTATTTAGTCTAGCCAATAATTGAGTGCCGTTTAAGTTTAACTTGGCAACGATAGGGACCATAGTTTTTCGAAATGTCACATATTTGTTCTCACCCCATGCGTGTTCGGTACGTGTTACGCATTTTCTAGGGTATTTCCGCGGGTCGATTTCACTGCGTCGTTACATCTTGATTTTAATTCAAAATCAGCCATTTCGCTTTTTGACTGATTACGGTTGCAGAATCAAGGTTTTGTGTTTGCCTACTGCAAGACAGGAAACAATGTCATCGCGCGCTATTGAATCCCTCGGTAGCCAATCAGAAGTAGCGCCATTGAAGAAAGTAAACGTGGATGACCGTGTTCGGGAAGTTCCGCCAGCACTCGGATGATCCGGCGGATATTCGTTGCTTCGGTCACGGTGGCAAAGCACGTTGTAGAGAGGAAATTTATTGGGCGCTACTTTAAATTGCTTACATGACTCATCAGAGCGTTCGAATTGTTGGTTATGTGAGATGGACAGAAAAAAAAGGTTTCGTTGACTCAGTTAACTATCCAGTGTCCTTTTTGCGGGAGCAAGTTTATTCTTCCGTGGAAAACACTCGACCCCGCGATAGGATATCTATACACAATCATTCACAAACATATCATTTACAAACGAAAAAGCTCCATAAAGACAATGAAAAAGCCGTCAACGAAAAATGTTATCCCTTCGGGAGGATCTATGAGAGCGGTTTCAGAAACCGAAGCCTCGTTTAAGGATGTGTCCGGGTTGGGGTGGTACAGAAAAAAAAAAATTAACACGGGGAAGCTCCGCAACTAGATCCTACCCCTTACCCTTTTATAGACCATTTTTGGCAGGAAAAATATCCCTTTCATACACTTTCCATTGACAAATGGTACCCCTTTCGTATATCTTCCAAACAGGAAGTCTTCTTGTCATTTTCATACTGCTTTCAATGAATTAAAACAATACAGTTATAAGGTATGTATGTTTGAAATATTTTAATGAAAGCCCCTTTTAAATTCCTAAATGACAGATTTCCCTACCCTTTCATATACTTCGACTCGTGAAATCCCTACCCTTTCATATACCTGAAGCCTAAAATAGGTACCCCTTTCAGGCGGAGCCTCCCCGTATAGGCCATTATGAGGAGTACCCCCCTCCCAGGAGA
>JANQSA010000070.1 GCA_028284285.1 Croceivirga sp. | reverse complement strand
GGTTTGAGGAACATGCAGGCTTACGATATCCGACTTTTGCTGGAACTCCATAATGCCTACCTGTCTGGCATTTTCATCCCCCACACCCCCTACAATGTCAAAACAGATTACCTCAACATCAAAGCTTTGAAGTTTTTGGGCAAAAGCTTTGCCCATATTTCCATATCCAATGATCCCTACGGTCTTTCCATCCAATTCTACCCCCCTGTTTCCTTCCCTGTCCCATTTTCCTTTACGGATTTCCCGATGCGATTTTATCATCTTGTTTAGTAAGGATAGCAGCATTCCCAAAGCATGTTCACCCACGGCATTTCGGTTGCCCTCAGGGGCATTGGCCAGGAAAATCCCTTTGCGTTTGGCATAGGTTGCATCAATATTTTCCATTCCGGCGCCTACCCGCCCGATGAATTTTAATTGGGAAGCCCTATCCAGGAAGTTCTGGTCAATGGTAAAGCGGCTTCGAATGATAATACCATCGTACAAATGGATCTTATTTTCCACAACTTCCCTGGAGGAAGTATAATCTTCATGGTTTTCAAAGCCCAGTTCTATGAATGCCTCAAGGAGTAAAGGATGGTTGGTGTCTAAATGGAGTACCTTCATATATGGGGATAGTGAGATTGCGTCATTTCATGTTGTACCTTTCCGGTATGCGCAGTGGATAGTTTTTCAAAAAGCAAGACGTGCACTTCTTCACCATTTTTTGTCGCCGGGCAATGTTCTATGCCTTTGGGCACTACAATGATTTCCCCAGCTTTAACTACCTCGGTACGATCCCTGAATTGCATGTATAATGTTCCTTTTACAACCTGAAAAAGTTCATCTTCGTCCTGGTGGTAATGCCAAACAAACTCACCCTGAATTTTTGCAAGGAGGACTTGCATGTCATCAACAACCGCAATTTGATGCGGATGCCATTGTTTGGAAAACAACTGGTATTTCTCTTTTAAGTTTATAGCGTTCATGGCTGTGGAATTAAATTCCCAAAATCAGTTTGGCAATCCAGAAGTAGATTAAGATACCAAAAATGTCATTACTTGTGGTAATAAAGGGGCCAGTAGCTATAGCGGGATCAATATTCCTTTTATCCAAAAAAAGGGGAATAAAGGTACCAATAAGGCCAGCTACTACGATCACCACCACAAGGGATAACGATATGGCCACAGCAGTATCCAATTTCCCTTTCCAAATCCAGGTAAAGAATAACAGCAAAATAGCCAGGATCACTCCATTTAGCAGGGCGAGTAGCATTTCTTTCCATAGCCTGTTCCCAATACTCCCCTTCAGGTCATCATTGGCTAATCCCTGGACAATTATTGCACTGGATTGTACCCCAACATTACCTGCCATTGCGGCAATTAAGGGTGTAAAAAAGAACAAAATAGCGTGTTTGCTGATCATCTCTTCAAAACCACCCATAATGGCGGCGGCCCCCAGTCCTCCAAAAAGGCCCAGAATTAACCAGGGTAGGCGGGCGCGGGTTAGCTCCCATATACTATCATCTGCTTCCACATCCTGTGAGATACCGGCAGCCAGTTGGTAATCCTTATCCGCTTCTTCCCGGATAACATCCACAATATCATCTATAGTGATGCGCCCCACCAGGCGCCCGATCTCATCCACTACAGGAATGGCTTCCAGATCGTATTTTGACATGATCTTTGCTACTTCCTCTGGTTTTTCATTAACATTTACATAATCTACCTTGGGGATGTATACTTCTTTTATGGGTGTAGTAGTAGAGGTGGTTAAAAGGTCTTTTAAGGAGAGACGTCCTTTTAGTTTGTCATCGTCATCTACCACATAAATAGAGTGTACACGGGTAACATTCTCGGCTTGTGCCCGCATTTCCTTGACACATTTGAGCACATTCCAATTCTCATTCACTTTTACCAACTCTTTGGCCATTAGGCCCCCGGCAGAATCCTCATCATAGCGTAAAAGATCTACAATGTATTTTGCGTGTTCACGGTCTTCAATTTCAGAGATGACTTCCTGGACAATATCGTTGGGCAGTTCTCCAACTATATCGGCTGCGTCATCCGTGTCCAGAGCTTCCAACTCTTCGGCTATTTCCTTTGGGGAAAGATTGGCCAAAACAGCTTCCCGCATATCCTCGTCCATTTCCGTAAGGACATCGGAGGTCTTCTCACTGTCTAACAGCTTTATCAGGTAAGTAGCCTCGTCTTCATTGAGTTCATTGGCAATTTCAGCAACATCGGCATAATGAAATTCTTTCATCATGGAACGCAGATTACCGGACTCCCGATTTTCAATCAAAAGTTGTATTCTCCCAATAAGCTCGTCCGTGAGTTTAAAAGGTGTCATTGGCAATCATCCTGGTTAATGTGATAAAATCTTGAACTCCCAGTTGTTCCGGTCGCTGGTCAAATATACTGTCTTCCTTTAGATTTACTGTAAGATCGAAGGTCTTAAGGCTGTTCCTGATGGTTTTTCTCCTTTGGTTAAAGGCTGCTTTAACCACTTTGAAAAATAGGCGTTCATCACATTCCAGATCCGCATTTTTTTTTCTGATAAGACGCAATACCCCCGACTGTACTTTAGGAGGAGGGTCAAACACCTGAGGATGTACCGTGAATAAGTATTCTGCGTCATAAAAAGCCTGTACCAGCACGGAGAGAATACCATAGGTTTTGCTCCCCGGTTGTTCACAAATACGCTGCGCTACTTCTTTTTGAAACATACCGGAAAACTCAGGAACCTGTTTCCGCATTTCAAGGGTTTTGAAAACGATCTGACTGGAAATATTGTAGGGGAAATTACCAATGATCGCGAATTGTTCATCCCCGTAGAGTTGTTTAAGATCAAAATTTAGGAAATCCGCTTCAACCACATTGAACTTTGCATTGTTTTGTAACAATTCAGGATGTTCCAGAGGGAAACTATGGGTAAGATATACTATGGATTCTTCATCAATATCCATAACCACCAGGTCCAAGTCACGTGTGAGGAGATATTTAGTAAGCACGCCCATACCCGGACCAATTTCCAGGACATTGTTATATGCTTTTAGAGAGAGGGTGCCTGCAATTTTTTTGGCTATTGCTTCATCCTTTAAAAAGTGTTGTCCAAGATGTTTTTTGGGGTAAACCGATTGCATTCCATTGCTCGTATCGAATTTCTTTTTGTCCTGCTTGGAAATGTATTTTTTGCTCCCCTTCTTAGGCATTTAGGACGTTTTAATTGCAAGGTAATGAACTCCGATGGAGTGGCGATAATTTCTGATGGAATCTTGTCTTGCCATTAGGTATACGGCATAATGGCAAGTGGCCATCAACCGGAATCCTCTACGTAGATCCATGCCTGTTTACCGGATTTTAGAGGGGCGGAAATTCTTTTATATGCCGCAGTTTCGTAACGGTCTGCCCAATGAAGCTCTAAATACGTAACCTTAAAAGCAGCTCCCGCTACGGTATCCGAAATAGAACCGGTGGCTTCTACAACGGGATATTTACCCATGACTTTCTTTCTGGAAATACAATACCCTATCAAAACATCTCTTTTGCCCGATAACTCTCGGCCAAAGATTTCTTTTTGTACTGTTTTATCTTGTAAAGTACCGTAAGAAAAAAGATATTGCGTACGTTTCAAAGGGTTTGTTCGGTGATTATTTCTAGCTCGGTTCTGAATGCTACGAATTTACCGGAAAATTTTAAGTTTCCTTCTAATCGCATCCGCTCGGCGTCCTCCCGATAGTAGCGATCCAATGTTTCCCTGTCCCTGGTACTGTATTGGATGGCATACGTAGTACCGCCGGTTTCTTCCTCAACCAAAACCCTGCACATTTTGGCGGCATGGAATTTTTTAGTGGCCAACATCTCCGGGATATGTTTTTCTTTCATCCAGGATAACCAGCTGCTATGCACGTCATCGTCTACGTTAATGGTTACATTGTAAATTAGCATTCCTTATGTTTTTAGCGTTCAGGCAATGTAAAATATAATAAGGATAACATGCCATCCTTTCGGGGGAGAAAGGAGTGTTTATGCGGATTAATTCAAAAAATCCCCACGCAGTTTTCTAAAGTTCTTTCTTGCCTGTGGGAAATAATAGCTGTCTTCATAATTATAGATGATCTTTTCGTAATGGTATTTTGCCTTTTCGGGATCTTCAAGAGCGTACTCATAAAGCTGTCCGAGAGCAAAATGCGCATCATCCGCCAAGATACCAGTAGCATAAAACTCAACTATCTTAAGGTAGTTGAATTCCGCATCCTTATATTTTTTTTGTTCCTCCAACAATTGTCCCTGCTTTAGCAGTGCTTCGTCCTCTATCTTTTCTCCTTTATGATTTTGGAGAATGTCTTCCAAGATGGTTAAAGCCTCTTTTTCTTTGTTCTGATAGGCCAACAGATCTGCACGTGCATATTTTTTAAGAGCAGTTTGTGTAGAATCTTCCAGGGAATTGTCTGAAATGAGCAGGCTAAGTTGCATGGCATCATTGGCAATTAGCTGGGAAGCAGAACTTCGCAATACCTTCAACTGGGTCAATGCCCAATCAAAATCCCCCTTATAAAAACTGGTTTGCGCCACTTTAAAACGGGCATCTTGTCCCAGGACATCATTTTTAAGACTTTTTTGTACTTGTGAAAAATAGATTAAGGCCTCGTTAAAGCGTTGTGTGTATACGAGTATATCTCCCAGCGCTAACTTTAAATAGGCGGTTCCAAATCTTCCCAGGGGTTGTTCTAAGGTCTTTTTTAGTAGCGCGATCGCCGGCTCCGGATTTTCACGTTTAAAAGTCAGGAAATTAGCATAGGCAATTTGCAGCTGCAAGGTAGTTCCACCATACCCGTAGACTTCCAATAACTGCTCAAATTTTTTCTCAATAGCATTCCATTGCTTTTCCCTGGCGTTTATCAGGTCAATCGCTATCAGTCGCAATTCGGCGTCCAGTTTGGTGGTGGATTGTTCCGTATTGGCCACGATAAACTCAAAAATGGAGGTTGCCGTTAGCAGGTCTTTAGCTTCCAACGCAATTTCTCCAAGATTCACCAGCCTGTCATAGCCGGATTGCCCGGTTCTTTTAAAGATAGCTTTTTCCTGAGCAAAGGCATTCTTGTACTGTTCTTGTTGTACGTAAAGCCAGCTTAACAGTTCATTCCAAAGCACATCGGGATTGTTTTGAGCGTTTTGCAAAAGTGCTTTTCTAAGTAGTTGGTTGTTTTGATCCTCTGGATTCTCCGTAATGAAATCTTCCAGGTTCCTCAATACGTTGGATCGGGATGTTCTTCCTTCATATATGAGCTTCAGGTAGGCCTGGTACATTTTTTCAATCTCTCCTTTTTCTCCGTATATACGCGCCAATTGAAAATCGTAATTCAAGTCGGGATTTAAACCCATAGCTTTGTTGTACGCTGCTATAGCTTCATCCAAAAGGGCATATTTTTGAAACCGATACCCTATGGCATATCCAAAGTTGGGATTTTCTTCTATTTTTTGCACGGCCTTTTTATAGTATTGCACTGCCTTTTCCGGTTGCTGTTGCAGCGTGTAATTATAGCCGAGTTCAATAAAAAAAGTGGGAAAAGCATACGGTTGCGCTACTTTTTCCAACAAAAAGGTTTCAGCATCTTTATAACGTTCCAGTTGCTGGTAACAAGCAATTAATCCTTCTGAATAATCCGTGCGTCGCGGATGTTGCTTCACTAACTTTTCATAGAAAACCAGTGCTTTTTCAAATTCCCCATCGTTAAAATATTGTTTGGCAAGGAAATTGTCCTGGGATTGTATGGAAACCATAAAGAAAAAACAAGAAACAAGACAAACGCGCTGCATGGTCTAAAGATAACGGAGAAAAAAAAGGATTAATGTTAAGTGATTCTGAAATAATGCTATTCATCAATACGCTCAAACCCACAATACGGCACCAGAACCTCAGGTACCCTAATACCATTTTCCGTCTGATAGTTTTCTAGAATTCCAGCTAAAACACGAGGTAACGCCAATGCGCTGCCGTTAAGGGTGTGTACTAACTGACTCTTCTCATTGCCTTCTTTATACCGAAGTTTTAATCTGTTAGCCTGATAGGTTTCGAAATTAGAAACTGAACTGATCTCTAACCATCGTTGCTGCGCGGTGGAAAATACCTCAAAATCGTAAGTAAGTGCTGCTGTAAAGCCCAGGTCCCCACCACAAAGCCGAAGGATCCGATACGGCAGTTGTAACTCCCGAAGTAAATTCTTCACATGTTCTACCATCTCGTCCAAAGCCTGATACGAGTTTTTGGGATGCTCTACCCGAACGATCTCTACCTTGTCAAACTGGTGCAAACGATTCAATCCCCTAACATGCGCACCATAGCTGCCGGCTTCCCTCCTAAAACATGGGGTGTAACCTGTATACTTAATAGGAAAATCCGTGGCTTTCAAAATTTCATCACGTAACAGGTTGGTTACCGGCACTTCCGCAGTGGGGATAAGATAGAGATTATCTGCACCAACGTGGTACATTTGCCCCTCCTTGTCCGGTAGTTGTCCTGTTCCAAATCCGGAGGCTTCATTCACCAAATACGGTACCTGCAGTTCGGTATAGCCTGCAGCAGTATTTCTGTCCAAAAAATAGCTGATCAATGCTCTTTGTAATCTGGCACCTTTACCCTTGTATACCGGAAAACCAGCTCCGGTTACTTTTACGCCCAGTTCAAAGTCTATAATGTCGTAATTTTTTGCCAGTTCCCAGTGAGGAAGCGCATTCTCAACCAGTTTTGGAATGTCGCCCTCCCTAAAAACTTCTTCATTATCCTCATCCGTATTCCCCGGAGGAACAGATACATGTGGAATATTGGGAATCTGGTAGAGTACCTGGTCCATTTCTTCCACAACAGCACTTAAAGTATCGGCCAGCTGTTTTGACCGGGTTTTTAAAGTTCCGGTGGTCTGCTTTAACACATTGGCTTCAGCCGCATTTCCGGCTTTGAATAACAGGCCGATCTCTTTGGATAGCTTGTTGGATTCCGAAAGGGTATTGTCCAGTTCTGCCTGGGTAGCACGTCTTTTTTCATCCAGCGTCAGTACCTGCTTTAAGAGCGTATCCCCATCTATATTTCGCTTTGCCAGGGCAACGCCATATTCTTCCGTATGATCCCGAATTTTTTGGAGTTCAAGCATTGTTACGTATTAAGGCGGTAAAATTACTTTTTTGGGATAGATTTTTTGTCTTCACCAGGTAAAATCCACTCATTGTGTGATAGATGTTTCCAGGGAACCGCCGCCAAATCTACATTAGGGTCGATTAAGGGGCGGGATTTCCCCGCGTTGACTTTTGTCCTACAGTTTACGTATACGCTAATATCTTCCCCTTTTTTTTCATATTCTTTTTTTAGATGCTGTGCAAATTGCCAGGCAAAGTCCGGATAACTACATACTTTTCTACGCTGTTTTTTAGTGAGGTAATCGTTCATTTTAACCATTGTTGTTTTTTGGGTTTCCTTATTCACCACCTTGAACTGCGCGGTGCCGGAACGCGTTCTTAACATCATCCTCCAACTTAAACGATGGCCTTCCTCGGTCCAGAGTACGTTGTCCTGGAAAAGATAATGCCGCACCGGCAACAGCAATTGAATAAGCAAGTACACCATAAACATACCGGAGATCCAGCGGTAATTTTTTGGTAAAGTCGGGGTAGATGGAATAACTGCTAATTTTTTTCGTAAGAAGATGTTTCGTATCGTCTGGGGTTCAAAAAAGAACAAACAAAAGGCGATAGAGAGATACGGGAAAATTCCAATCCTAAAAACATAGCTATTGAACAAATGAAAAAAGATAGAAAACCCGAAAGCAAATTTCCGGGTGGGTTTCCATAACAAGGCTGGGATCACAAGCAAATCGAAAATAATACCAAAAACTGCCACCGCTTTGTGTAGCCACTTTTCCTGTAAAAGCTCCCCGATGAGCCAATAGTCTTTTTTACCACGCATTAAGATTTCAATAATGCTGAAATCCACCCAATCCCCATACATTTTGGCAACAGAAGCATAGGTATACACGATGAACAATTGCCCGATGATGAGCCACCTTATCCAGTTATGCATCCAGTCCCTTTTGATGCCGGGATTAAAATGCGCATCCAGGGAAAGGTTGCGGTTAGCCGGTAAGAGCGCCATCATAAAGCCCAGGAGCATCAGGAGATAATAGTGGTTGTTATAGGAGGTTTTTTGCATTAAGTACACTCCGGACCACAGAAATGCAAAGGCAAAAGCACTAAATCTATACTTATATCCCAGTGTGATAAGAATTCCACAAATCCCCATCAGGACAAAGTAGTAATACATGCCGTCTCCGGGAAGGGGTTGGAGCCACTCAAAGCCTATGAAGTTAAAAGTAAATTTTGGTTCAATAAATGTTCGTCTTACCCAACCGGTTGCAATAGCTCCAAAAGCCTCTGCACAGATCAGCAGGCCGTAACACACCCGAAAAACCACTAATTGGGCGTTGTCTATCTTTTTAAAAAGGAACTGGTTAATAGTGTCCATTACTAAAAAATTCAAAAGCGTTTTCCTGATCTTTTTTCAGTTGTTCCACCAGTAATTCCACAGAGGGAAACTTATGTTCTTCACGTAGCTTTTTAAGTAGTCTTAGCTGTAGTGTTTTTCCATATAATGGAGTATCCCACCCAAAAAAATGTGTTTCAATACTTTGCTCTTTCCCGGCTACTGTAGGATTATGCCCAATATTCATCATACCGTTGATGGTTTTTTCGCCCATTTTGCAATTGACCAGGTATACCCCATTCTTTGGAATAAGTTTATAGGGTTTATCTATGGCAAGATTAGCGGTGGGAAAACCCAGATCTTTGCCCAGGCCTTTTCCTTTTACCACGGTTCCCGAAAGAAGGTAAGGATACCCAAGATAGGCATTGGCCGTTGCGATATCACCATTGAGCAAAGCAGTTCTGATTTTTGTAGAGCTCACGGAAACATCTTCCACCTCTTGTGCCGGAATCTCCTCTACGTTAAAATCATAAATGGCTCCAAAACCCACCAAATCTTTAATATTAGCATTTCGGTTTCTACCAAACCTATGGTCATAACCAATAACCACACTTTTCACCTTTAGCTGATTGACAAGGATATCCCGTACAAATTCCAGGGCGGTGAGTCGGGAAAATGATTTGGTAAAGGGATGGACAATAAGATAATCCAACCCCATTTCCGCCAATATCTGTTGCTTTTCCTCCAGGGTATTCAACAATTTTATGTTGGAATCCTTTTGAAGCACCATTCTTGGATGGGGGAAAAAGGTAAGAACCGCTGATTTGATATCGTAATTTTTGGCATTATTTGTGAGGCGTTCCAAAATACGTCTATGACCAATGTGTACACCATCAAATGTGCCAATGGTTAAAGCGGTTTTGGAGATGGTTTTGAATTGAGAAATGCCTTGGATGGTTTCCACAGAACAAAGAATAAAAGGCTTATTTTTGATTAATTTAGGCCCCCTTTCGGATGAGAGCTAAGTTACATTTTGTTTTATCAATATCCATATTTTTTAGCGGGTTTTACGGGCTGGGGCAACAGTATTGGAAACCCAAGCTTTCTCAAACGAAATCCTTAGCAACTTCCGTAAGCACTACCAAAAGTGAGTTTACACTTAACCCCGCACTTTTTGCAAAGGCATTGGACCGTGCCATCGGGGATCAAAGTGTTACACTATATTTTCCGGATGCAGCCGGAAAATTAACAGCGTATACCGTTAGGGAAACCCCTGTATTCCATCCGGAACTGGCTAAAAAGTATCCGCAGATTAAATCGTACACCGGAGTAAATCATAAGGAGAGCTGCAAAGTTCGATTTAGCGTGTCCCCAAACAAGGTAAAAGCCATGGTTATGGATTACCAACACGGCAAAACTTCCTTCGTAGAGCCTATTAAAGATATTCAGAATCAGTACAGTGTCTATGAAGCTAATCAACGATCGCAGGATACCAGATTTGAATGCGGGACAAAGGATGCTTTGTTTTCGGGACGTTTTCAAAGCAACAGGAATTTAGTGGATGATCAACAGCTAAGAACTTTTAGGATTGCAGTATCCACTACGGGGGAATATACGGATTACCACGGTGGAAGGGTAAGTGATGCGCTAGCTGCTATAAACGCCACGCTTACTCGGGTGAATGAAGTTTTTGAAACCGATCTTGGTGTTCGGTTGGAATTGGTGCCTAGTAACGATCTCGTGATTTTTACAAATGCTGCTACAGACCCCTACGGCATTAGTTTAAATGCACAAGTGCAAAATACCTTAACCTCTGTCATCGGAGAAGCGAATTATGATGTTGGGCATTTGTTTCATTCTGATAATGACAGTGGTAATTCAGGATTTATAGGTTCGGTTTGTGTGGATAACCGCAAAGGGAGCGCTTTTTCCGCGGCATTGGAACCGGAAGGAGATCTCTTTGATCTGGATTATGTGGCCCATGAACTTGGACATCAATTCGGTGCCAATCATACCTGGTCTTTTGAATTGGAAGATACAGGAGTGAATCAGGTAGAGCCTGCCAGTGGTACCACGATCATGGGATATGCAGGGATTGTATTAGGAAATAATGTCGCTGCTAATAGTGATGATTATTTTCATCACAATAGCATTGCGCAAATCTCCAATTACCTTGAAACCATATCTTGCGCTCAGACTACAATATTAGCAAACAACGCACCGGTTATTGTACCACAAGGCGACTACATAATTCCCAAGGGGACGCCCTTTTCCTTAGCCACAGAAGCCGCTGATCCCCAGGGAGATATGCTTAGTTACACCTGGGAACAGATAGATAAGGGCGTAGTGACGACTACCACTTTTGGCCCGAATAATGTTTCGGGGGCAAATTTTAGATCGCTGCCCCCTTCTTCCAACCCTATACGCTATTTTCCCAGACTCTCCAGGATAATAGCGGGGGAACTCGAACAAGAAAACCCTGAAGAGAATGACGCTTGGGAAACCATTTCCAATGTGGAGCGCACAATGAATTTTGCGGTAACCGTACGGGACAACAATAGCGAGGGGGGTCAGGTAGCTTCAGATTCGGTACAAATTAGGGTAGTTAATGTGGCAGGACCCTTCCGGGTAAGCTCGCAAAATGCGGGGGAGGTATATGTAGGAGGAAGTATCCAGGAAATTACCTGGGAGGTAGCCAATACTGATAGGGCTCCGGTTAATGTAGAAAGAGTAGATATTCTTTTGTCTTTGAATGGTGGTGAGACCTTCCCTCTTGTGCTGGCAGAAAACCTGATTAATAGCGGTACCGCGGAAGTGCAGTTTCCGGGACAGGCCACTTCCGAAGCAAGGATCATGATACGGGCAAGAGACAATGTCTTTTTTGCTGTAAACACCACTCCTTTTACCATTCAGGCATCTTCGGTTGTGCTGAATCTTGAAGAAGCAACTTATTCTACTTGCAAACCCAACGATATTGTTATTCCATTTGTGTACGAGACCTATGGAGGATTCATGGAAACAATGAGCTTAACCGCCAACGCTCCTCAGGGAATTAGTGCAAATTTTTCACAAACTTCGGTTATCGCAGGGGGAACGTCTATTGATTTGGTTTTAGGAAATCTTTCAGCAGTTGACGCAGGAGTGTATCCAGTGGAAATCACGGCTTCGGATGGCAATGTTTCCTACGCTGTTACCTTTGAGGTAAACGTTTTTGAGAACAGTTTTGAGCCGGTAGCACTCTCTTTTCCGGAAGACGTGGGAATTGGAATCTCTTTACGTCCGGTATTTAGATGGATAGACCAGACAAATAGTTCAGGATATGACATCCAAATAGCGACGGACAGTGCCTTTTTAGATATTGTGGAATCTGCTTCGGTGTTTTCCAACCGCTACCAGAGTTTTGGGCTTGATGCCGAAAGCTCCTACTTTTGGAGGGTACGACCCGAAAATGATTGTGGTATAGGTGTTTTTGGAGCGCCATTTCGTTTTACGACCTCGGTGGTCAATTGTTCAGTTTTCGAAACTGATGGGCAACCCCTAGTGATTTCAGCGGAAGGAACGCCTACCGTACAATCAAAATTTTTCTTTTCCCAGGATTTTACAATTGCAGATGTTAATGTACATCTGGAATTATCACATACATATCTGGAAGATTTGGTAGTGAGCCTTATTTCTCCGTCAGGGACCAGGGTGACACTGGTTTCCAAAAGTTGTGGGAATCGGGAAAATTTGTTGGCCATCTTTGACGATCAAGGGGTTCCGATTTCCTGTAACGAGAATCCGGCTATAAGCGGTACAGTGCAACCCATGGGTTCACTGGCGGCTTTTAACGGAGAGCCTACTTTTGGAGAATGGACTTTGGAAATTGAAGATACGGTTCCCACCGATGGGGGAACTTTGATAGCATTTTCCCTGGAGTTGTGCGTTGAGGGAGTATTCAGGCCGGACGAGGACGGGGATGGGGTTTTTGATGACGGAGACGATCTTTGCCCTGGAACACCCAAAGGAGTATCCGTAGATACTTCGGGCTGTCCACTAAACGGATTTCCTGCTGATAATTTCAGGATCTCGGTTGAAAGTGAAGCCTGCCGGGATAGTGATAATGGTAGAGTGACCATAGAAGCCACGGATGCTACAATAACCTACACCGCAACTTTGCAGGGCAATGGAATTAATGTTTCCGGAGAATTTGAAACTACTCAGGATTTTCAGGATTTGCCTGCGGGAACTTATTCCTTATGCATAACCGGTACAAATAGAACTATTAACTATCGAGAAAGTTGTTTTGATGTGGTGATAAGGGAACCTGAACCTTTGACGGTACTGGCTACGCTTGTGGAGAGTGAAAATCAGTTGCAGCTTCGGTTGTTTGGAGGAAGGTCGTATACTATTGAATGGAACGGGATAGTTTCGCAAACCTCAGAAGAAGAACTTACCCTAAATATGGAAGCGGGTCTCAATAGATTAAAAATATCCACCGGATTGTCTTGTCAGGGTGTTTACGAAAGGGCATTTTCCCTGTCCAATGACCCCATATTTTATCCTAATCCGGTAACGTCCGGTTTAACGGTAGCTTTAAACTGGCCGGAAGAGGAAGTTACAATTCGGTTGTATGGTGCTAACGGTGCATTGGTGTTTAATGAAGTGTGGCCTACTGCAACTACGGATTTACAATTAAATGTTTCACCACTTTCCAGTGGTATATATTATTTGGTGGTTGAATCCGGGGAGAGACGATACACAGAAAAAATAGTGAAAAAATGAGAGTTTTATCTGGTTTTGTGGTCCTAGTACTGTTTTTAAGCTGCGGTGGAGATGATGACAATGTGCAGCCACCTTCCCCGGAAGGCGCCGTTTTGGTGTTTCCCTCGCAAAATTCGGAATGTACTACGGGTATAGATGTAAGTGATACCTTAAGCCAGGTAACGTTTGAATGGCAGTCGGGCCTAAATACAGATAACTATACCCTTACGGTGATTAACCTATTTACCAATACAACACGAACCGTCTCAACAGCCGATACGATAGGAGCATTAACTATTGAAAAAGGAACCCCGTTTTCCTGGTCAGTGCTCTCCACAAATTCCAATTCTGATGAGACGGCTACCAGTGATTCCTGGTTGTTCTACAATGCCGGACCGCAAAACAATTATGCGCCTTTTCCCGCTCAAATCATTGTGCCAAAACCGGGAAGAACAGTGCAAAAAGACGGTAATGATCAAATTTTATTGAGATGGTCAGGAGCAGATGTGGAGGAAGATATTGCCACTTTTGAAGTGTATTTTTCGGATCAGAATCCCCCGGAGGAGTTACTTCTTTCGTCAGATAGCGACACTACAGAGGCCTTGGCGCCTGTGCAGTCAGCAACCGTTTACTATTGGAGGGTTGTCACCATAGACGCCTCTGGGAATACCTCGGACTCTGGAGTATATGATTTCAGGGTTTTTTAAGCAGTTTATAATCCGGAAGAAGTATTGAAATATCTAACGCTAAACAATAAAACGAAAGCCTGACAGACTGTAAAGGGAAAATGCCTTGTAGTTGATTAAGGTTATACTATGTCCCGTTAAACTGGTTCATGGTGTTCTTGGGTCCGGCAAAAACAAAAGAGCGCACCAACTGTGTGCTACGTTCTAAACGTTCCGGTAAGGTATCTTGTTCGGCTTCTCCCCATTCGCCAAGCACATAATCCACTTGTTTTCCCTTTGAAAAATCGGCACCTACACCAAATCGAAAGCGGTGGTATTTCGTGGTGTTTAAAACCTGCTGAATATGTTTTAAGCCATTGTGGCCACCATCACTGCCTTTTGTCTTTAACCGTAGTGTGCCGAAGGGCAGATTGATATCATCGCAGATGATTAAGATATTTTCAATAGGGATTTTTTCTTTGTTTATCCAATAGTTCACGGCCTTTCCACTGAGGTTCATATACGTGGAAGGTTTTAGGCACAGTAGTGCCCTTCCTTTATATTTGAATGTGCCTGTAGCACCAAGTTTGGCATCCTGGAAGGTAAAGCCTTCTTCTTGAGCCAATTGCTCCAGGATTTTGAAACCGACATTGTGTCTTGTTCGGGCGTATTTTTCGCCGATATTTCCTAGGCCAACAATTAAAAATTTTTTCATGGGATCAATTTCGGCAAGTAGGGGGCCAGGTCTTTTTCCAAAAAAATGCAACAAGCGGGCGAAAAAGAGCGATTTTTTAGCCAATTGAAAAAGTCTAAATGAGTTCTTTTAAAAGTTTGTGCTAAAAATACAAAAGCACCCGCAACGGATTTGCCACGGATGCCCTATGTTTTAAACCAGTTTTTGGTTATTCTTCAGCAGGAGCTTCCGCTGCCGGTGTTTCACCACCTTCGGCTACTGCACCTTCTTCTTCCTCTTCCTCTTCTTCATCCGCTACAACGTTTCTAGAAGCTTTCACTTGCACAACGGTGATATTATCGGGATGCATAATGGTGTAGTCCCCCTTCCTTAAGGTTTCAACGGCAATTTTACCACCTATCTTCAATTTGGAAATATCCACGGTAATTTCATCCGGCAATAAATCCGGCAACGCTTTAACGGATAGTTTTCTTTTACGGAATAACAATCGTCCACCATTTCGCACCCCCGGGGAATTTCCTTCCAACCGGACAGGAATGCTCATGGCAACAGGCTTATCCTTGAATAACTGGTAAAAATCCACATGTAGGATCTTGTCCGTTACCGGGTGGAACTGAATATCCTGTAATACGGCTTCAAAAGTTTCACCACCTTCCAGTTCAATTACCGCTGTATACGCGTTAGGGGTGTACACTAATTCTTTGAACGATAGTTCATCTGCTGAAAAGTGCAATGGTGTTTCCCCTCCGTACAGCACGCAAGGGATCTTTCCAGCATTACGTAGGGCTTTGGTAGCTACCTTGCCCACGCTTTCTCTTTGGGATCCTTTGATCGTAATTGATTTCATCTATTATATATGTTAAGAATTACATTATGAATTTAGAAGATATTGAGGTGTTGTGGTGTACCCGGTGCATTACATCGGCAAACAACTCTGCACAACTCAATACCTTTATTTTTTCACTGTTTTCACGGGTAGGAATAGAATCGGTGATGATCAATTCCTGTAGTTTTGAGTTTATTATTTTTTCATAAGCATTTCCGGACAGGAGACCATGGGTTGTAATAGCACGAACACTGGATGCTCCTCTTTCCATCATTAGATCTGCTGCTCTGGTCAAGGTGCCGGCAGTATCCACCAGGTCATCTACCAATACTACATTTTTATCTTTCACCTCTCCGATGAGCTCCATTTTGGAAATGACATTGGCTTTTGCACGTTGTTTGTAGCAAATGACCACATCGCTTGCTAAAGCTCTGGAATAGGCATAGGCTCTTTTAGACCCTCCCATATCCGGGGAGGCAATACAAAGATTTTCCAAATTCAGGCTTTGCACATAAGGTAAAAACAAGGTGGAAGCGAATAGATGATCCACGGGTTTTTCAAAAAAGCCCTGGATTTGATCCGCGTGCAGGTCCATAGTTATAATCCGGGTGGCGCCTGCAGTTTCCAACATTTTAGCTACCAATTTAGCTGCAATGGGTACCCTTGGTTTATCTTTACGGTCTTGCCGGGCCCAGCCAAAGTATGGCATTACTGCCGTGATATGACGTGCAGAAGCTCTTTTGGCAGCATCCAGCATCAACAACATTTCCATAAGGTTTTCCGGACCGGGATTCGTGGACCCGATAATAAAAATACGTGCGCCCCGGATAGATTCTTCAAAAGAAGGCTGAAATTCCCCGTCACTGTATCGGGAAAATTTGATCTTTCCCAAATTAGCGCCATAAGCGGCAGCAATTTTTTCCCCAAGTACGGTGCTTTGAGTGCAGGCAAAAATCTTCGGTTCCGGAACTTGATACGGCATTTTACATTATAACAAACGGCTACCTAAAGCAATAGCCTGTTTAAAAGCGGTGCAAATTTACACATTAATCCCGGTTGCAAAAGGATTATTGTAGGTATTTTGGTTTAGCGATTCAAATTATTTTTTAGCTTTGCAGACCCGTTAGCCGAAGTCCTGCCTGCCGTTAGGCAGGCGCGCTGAAATTCTGAATTGATTGTTGTGTATGCCATATCAAGTTTAAAGTTCAACTACATTTATGTAGGCATGACTAAGGATTTGGAAGAAAGGTTGAAAAGACACAATAGCGGAAGAGAGCGATCAACAAAAGCTTACATTCCGTTTGAATTGATCTATTCAGAAGAATGCTCCGATAGGCATGTTGCCAGGGGAAGAGAAAAATATTGGAAGTCCGGCATCGGAAAAGAGAAACTCCGGGGCTTAAGAGACAGAAAGAATTGTAAATAGCCGAAGTGGCGGAATTGGTAGACGCGCTGGATTCAAAATCCAGTGGTAGCAATACCGTGTGGGTTCGATTCCCACCTTCGGTACTAAAAAGACCCCGATACAGATCGGGGTTTTTTAATACTACTTTATATGGAAAAAATCCAAGAAAAAGGAAATATTCCATATATTAGTATGCTTTTTTGGGTAGTGGACAAAACAATTTTACATATGGACCTGGACACCTTTTATGTGTCTGTTGAACGCCGTATCAATCCGGAACTAAAAGAGCGCCCGCTTTTGGTTGGGGGCATCAGCGACCGAGGTGTAGTGGCCGCTTGTAGCTATGAAACCCGGGGCTATGGGATACATTCCGGGATGTCCATGAAAATGGCCAAGGAATTGTGTCCGGAAGCCGTAGTCATCCGGGGCAATGCAGGTACCTATAGCAAACATTCCGATGAGGTTACCGAGATCATCAAAGAAGCGGTGCCTGTATTTGAAAAATCCAGTATAGACGAGTTCTATGCGGATCTGTCCGGAATGGACCGCTTTTTTGGGACCTATCAATATGCTACGGAGCTTCGGCAAAAGATCATTAAAGAAACCGGGCTTCCCATTTCTTTTGGTTTATCGGTAAACAAGGTCGTCTCCAAAGTCGCCACCAATGAAGCCAAGCCCAATAACCAATTGCGGATCAATTTTGGAGAGGAAAAACCCTTCCTGGCGCCCCTTTCTGTGAAAAAGATCCCTATGGTGGGGGACAAAACCTACCAAACCCTTCGGAATTTGGGGATCCGGCAAGTGAAAACCATTCAGGATATGCCCCCAGATGTGATGCAACAGGTACTGGGCGCTAATGGGGCAGTTATCTGGAAACGGGCTAATGGTATAGATCATACTCCTGTAATCCCGTTTTGTGACCGGAAATCCATTTCCACAGAGCGCACTTTTGATCGGGATACCATTGATGTGGTGAAATTAAAGGGTATTTTGATGGCAATGACTGAAAATCTGGCCTATCAACTTCGCAGGGGGAATAAGTTAACCGCCTGTATCGCGGTCAAGATCCGGTATTCCGATTTTAATACCTATTCCAAACAGCAACGCATTCCTTACACCAGTGCGGATCATATTTTGATCCCCAGGATCATGGATCTCTTCAAGGCGCTGTACAACAAAAGGATGTTGGTGCGTTTGGTGGGCATCCGTTTTAGTCATTTGGTATCCGGTAACTATCAGATCAACCTCTTTGACGATACGGAAGAAGCATTGCGGCTGTATCAGGCCATGGACAGGGTACGTCGCCGCTTTGGCGACCGCAGTGTCTTTCGGGCCTCGACTATGGGGGCAAAAACCATTGGCAGGATGCATAACCCCTTTAACGGACAGCCTCCGGTGGTTTTGGCACACAGGAAACAATAAAATGTTAAAATTTCAAATCTCAAATAGCAAATTTCAAAAAGATGGCAACTACCAAAATCTATAATCTGGAAGAGCGTACTTACATGTTTGCCAAGGCATGCCGGAATCTGATTAAATCGCTACCCAAAACATTGAGCAATATTGAAGATGGAAGGCAATTAATACGTTCATCCGGTGCAACGGGGGCAAACTATATCGAAGCAAATGAGAAATTAGGGGACAAAGACTTTTTAATGCGATTAAGAATCGCTCGAAAAGAGGCAAAAGAAAGCCATTATTGGCTGAGACTGCTTTCAGAAATGAATGAATTTCAACAAGATGAAATTGAGGGTTTAAAAGTAGAGGCTTTAGAGATAAAGAAAATACTTTCGGCTATCATCAATAAATCTGTATAGCCCCTGGAATTTGTGATTTGGAATTTGCGGATTGATACTGAACCGCTTCGCTGATAGATGTAAGATATAAGATATGAGATATGAGATGTGAGATGTGAGATGTGAGATGTGAGATGTGAGAGAAAAAGAGAAAAGATAGAATATAATTGAGATTTGAGATTTGGGATTTGGAATTTATGGATTGATACTGAACCACTTCGCTGTAAGATATGAGATATGAGATATGAGATGTGAGATGTGAGATGTGAGAGAAAAAGAGAAAAGAAAAGAGAGAAGAGATAAAACTATTAAGCATAAAATATGATCTAATGTGAAGTCTAATATCTAAAATCTCAAGTCTAATATCTATTTAAATTGTCATACATATTACAGCTTACGTTTCGGAACATTTTCCGAAGAGGAACTGTTGCAATTGGCCCAAACACATCATATAAAGCAATTGGTGTTAACGGATATCAACAATACCTCGGCCTGTCTGAATTTTGTGCGTAAAGCTCCGAAGTATGAGGTAAAACCTGTCCTGGGGATTGATTTCAGGAATGGCGTGGATCAATGCTTTGTAGGGATTGCCAAAAACAATACAGGCTACCAGGAGCTGAATACCTTTTTGTCGCACCACCTCCATCATGATATTTCCATTCCCGGGCAGGCACCTCCTTTTGCAAATGCTTTTGTGATCTACCCTTTTGAAAAAGTGTTGACCAACGGCAAACAGCATTTTTTGCCCCATGAGTTTATAGGGATTTCCATAAATGATCTGCGCAGGCTTCCCTTTTCAAGACTTAGGGAGCATCAAGACAGATTGGTGATACAACAACCTGTGACGTTTCGGAACAAACGCGACTTCAATGCGCATTGCCTCTTACGTGCCATTGATAATAATGTGTTATTGAGCAAACTGGATAAAAGTGAACTGGCAGGCAAAAATGAGCAGATGTACCCCCTTGAGAACCTCGCCGCGGCTTTTTCGGAATACACCTATATTCTTGAGAATACACAACAATTACTTGATGAGTGCAGTATCCATTTTGACTTTTCAAAAAACAGAACCCCGCAAAACCTAAAATACTACACGGGTAACAGGCAAGAGGATGAGGCAGTATTGGAAAAGTTGTGTCGTGAAGGTCTGCCTAAGCGATATGAAAAAATTACAGTTTCCATTCAAAACCGGCTGGAAAAAGAACTCGGTCTTATCAAGAAAATGGGCTTTGTCTCTTATTTCCTTATCAATTGGGATATTATTTCCGAAGCCAGAGAACGAGGGTTTTATTACGTGGGCAGGGGGAGTGGCGCCAACAGTATTGTAGCCTATTTGCTGTATATCACAGATGTAGACCCTATTGATCTGGATCTCTATTTTGAACGCTTTATCAATTTATATCGTGCCAATCCGCCCGACTTTGATATCGATTTTTCCTGGCGCGACCGGGAGGCGATGACCCACTATATTTTTGAACGTTTTGAACATGTGGCTTTAGTAGGCACCTATGTGACCTTCAAGGAGAGGGGTGTGATCCGGGAATTGGGAAAGGTATTCGGGCTTCCCAAAGCGGAAATTGATAGCCTCAGTAGTGGCGAATTTCAAGTGTCCAAATTGGACAGTGCCGCGAAACTGGTACTCAAATATGGGGGTCTCATTAAAGGAATGCCCAATTATGTAAGCGTTCATGCCAGTGGGATTCTTATTAGCGAAAAACCGCTACACTATTTTTCGGCTACGATGCTGCCCCCGAAAGGTTTTGCTACGGTACATTTTGACATGATCATTGCCGAAGATGTGGGGCTGTATAAATTTGATGTGCTGGCGCAACGCGGCCTGGGAAAAATTAAGGATACTCTGGCTATTGTTGCCTGCAATCAACCGGAAAAGGCCGATTTTGATATTCATGATGTGAAAGCCTTTTACAAGGACCCGGAGATTAATACCCTGATAAAGACGGCGCAATGTATGGGATGTTTTTATGTAGAGTCGCCTGCTATGCGGATGTTGCTCAAAAAACTGGAAGTGGATAATTACCTGGGGTTGGTGGCGGCGAGTTCTATCATCAGGCCGGGGGTGTCCAAAAGCGGGATGATGCGGGAATACATTCTCAGACATCGCCATCCGGGACGTACCGAGGAAAAAGCCCATCCGGTGATGTTGGATATTATGCCGGAGACCTATGGGGTGATGGTGTATCAGGAAGATGTGATCAAAGTGGCCCACTACTTTGCAGACCTGGATTTGGGCGAAGCCGATGTCCTCCGCAGGGGAATGAGCGGCAAGTTTCGTTCCCGGGAAGAATTTGAAAAAGTGAAGGAGAAGTTCAGGACCAATTGTTTGAAAAAAGGCTATCCCGAAAAGCTAATAACCGAAATATGGTACCAGGTGTCCAGTTTTGCAGGGTACGCTTTTGCCAAGGGGCATTCCGCATCCTATGCCGTGGAAAGCTACCAAAGCCTCTTTCTTCGTGCTTACTTTCCATTGGAATATATGGTGGCTGTACTGAATAACGGAGGCGGGTTTTACCGTTCCGAATTTTATGTCCACGAAGCCCGGATGTTGGGGGCTACCGTACATCCTCCCTGTATCAATCAAAGCCATATTGCCAATGTCATTTATGGCACCCATATCTATTTGGGATTGATGTATCTACGTGATCTGGAGGAACGCGTGATGCAACGAGTGGTCCATGAACGGGATACCCATGGAAAATTCACTTCGCTTGAAGATCTTATCGATAGGGTAGGAATCTCCATAGAACAATTGAGTATTCTCATTCGTATTGATGCTTTCCGGTTTACCGGGAGCAACAAACACGAATTGCTTTGGAAAGCCCATTTAATGCTGGGTAAAAGCAAGCGTTTGGAATACCCCAAGCTTTTTGCACCCAAGTACCGGAAGTTTACTATTCCCAGGTTGCACACTACCCAGATGGAAACAGCTTTTGAGCAGTGGGAATTGTTGGGGTTTCCTTTATGCAGCCCCTTTGATCTATTGGCTGAAGCTCCTAAAAATCAAAACGGTCAACGCGACCTGCAGCGTTATTTGAACAGGCATATCGATATGTATGGCTATCTCGTTACCGTGAAGAATACGAGTACTCACACTGGGAAACGCATGCATTTTGCCACATTTATCGACCAACAGGGAGAGGTTTTTGATACGGTGCTTTTTCCGCCGGTTGCTGCCAAATATCGCTTTCGGGGTAAAGGTATTTACCGTTTTTACGGCAAGGTGGTGAGTGAGTTTGGATTTTTGAGTATTGAAGTGATTAAGATGCAAAAACAGGATTATACCCCGGACCCGAGATATGCGGAGATGAAAATGAAGAGAAAAAAGACCAAATTCAAGAATTAATATGTAACTTTATATATAGAAAATATATACGTTGGAAAAAGTTCGTAAGCTAATAGATATGGATCAGGGTGCTCTCCAGGTTTTGGAAGCTGAGGCCAAAAAACAAAAACGTTCGTTAAAAAGTTACCTGGAATACACTTTGGAAGAAGTAGCGAGAAAACTTGAGCCGCCATCAGAGGAATATAAAGTGATGATGGATGATATGTTGGCGCGTGTAGCGGAAGGAAAAGCGGAGTATGTCCCTATTGAAGAGATAGAAAGAAAGTATGGGCTTTAAGGTCCTGATGTTAAAGGAAGCCGCAATAGAGCTCCATGTAGCCGAATGTTATTTCGCTTCCAAAAACCTTTCAGCCGATTTCTTAAAGGATTTTGCAAAGCAACTTCAATTTTTGAAAACCACGCCCCATTCATTTCAAGTTAAATATAGAGGTATCCGAATTTTAAATTTTGAACAGTTTAATTACTCCATACATTATAAGGTGGATAAAAAAGAGGTAGTCATCTACCGTATCCTAAACCAAAGACAAAATTTTTAAATAGATGAAAATACGTATCAAAGGGAATTCCGTCAGATTCCGATTGACCAAAAGCGAGGTCAAAGCATTAGGCGAAGAAGGAAAAGTAGAAGCGTTGACCCATTTTGAGACAGCTGTTTTTGGATATGTAGTGGTATTGGATGCCGATGCAACACAGCTACACGCCGAATTCAAGTATCAGAAAATCATCCTTTTTCTTCCCGAAAAGCTAGGCAAGAACTGGTTTCATGAGGATAGGGTGGGCTTTGAACATTTCCAGGAAGTCAATCAAAACCGAACACTACATCTTTTGTTGGAAAAAGACTTTACGTGTTTGGACAATACACTGGAAGATCAATCCGATAATTACCCCAATCCCAAATTGCAAACGAACCCGTAAGATATTCCCATGTCCGATTTTAAACGAAACATTTCCCTTACCGGCGACATCCGGTTTACGGGACTACAACTCAAAGATCCCATGGAAGTTTCTGCCGGAATGTTAGGGGTGAAAGAAGCTTTGCGGCACGGTGTTAAGGAGATGGGGATTGTACGCTCTATGAAAGCCTTGTTGGCTATGAACCAGGAAGAAGGTTTTCGCTGTCCCAGTTGCGCCTGGCCCGTACCCGAAAATCCATCCGGTATTGGGGAATACTGCGAAAATGGAGCCAAGGCTTTAGCGGACGAAGCTACTTTGGATAAAATAGGGGCAGACTTTTTTCAAAAGTATTCGGTAGAACAACTATCCCGGTATAGTGATTACGAACTCAATAAACTGGGACGGTTAACGGAACCCATGGTACTTCGCCCGGGAAAAGTACATTATGAACCCATATCATGGGAAGAAGCCTACAACTTGATGGCTGCGGAATTGCAGGGTCTGGATCATCCGGACGAAGCCATTTTTTATACCTCAGGGCGTTCCAGTAATGAGGCCGCTTTTTTATACGGGATGTTCGCCAGAGCCCTGGGCACCAATAATATGCCGGACTGTTCCAATATGTGCCATGAATCCTCCGGTGTGGCGCTCTCCCAAACCCTGGGAATAGGGAAGGGGTCCGTAAAAGTGGAAGATTTGTACGGGGCCGATGTTGTTTTGATCGTAGGGCAAAACCCGGGGACCAACCATCCGAGGATGCTTTCCGCTTTGGAAAAGTGCAAGAAAAATGGCGGGAAGATAATCAGTATTAACCCGCTGGCGGAAACAGGGTTGGTGAAATTTAAAAATCCCCAAAAAGTAGGGGCTATGTTGGGGAGCGGGACCGCCATAGCGGATATACACCTTCAGGTGAAGATCAACGAAGATATTGCCCTGGCCAAACTATTATTGAAGAAACTGGCGGCCCTGGATGCACAAAATGGAGAGGTATTTGATCATGATTTTATCGAGAATTATGTGCAGGGGTATGATACCTTGCTGAAGGATTTAGACCGTTTTGATGCTGCTGAACTTCTCGAAAGAACAGGGGTGCCGGAAGAAAAAATTACGCAAGTCGTGGAATTGCTGGCGGCAAAACCCAATATCATCATTTGTTGGGCTATGGGGATTACCCAACACAAGAATGCAGTGGCTACCATCCAGGAATATGTGAACATCTTATTGTTGAAAGGCGCCTTGGGGAAACCCTTTGCCGGAACCTGTCCGGTACGTGGCCATAGCAACGTACAAGGGGATAGGAGCGTTGGGATCATGCATTATGTAAGCAGGGAACTCAATCGGCGTATCGCAGAGAATCTGGGGTTTGAACCCCCAACCCAAGCAGGGTACGATACGGTAGGCGCCATTAAGGCCATGTATGAAGGAAATGCCAAAGTGTTTATTTGCCTTGGGGGTAATTTCGTAATGGCCGCTTCGGACACGGCGTATACCGCCCGGGCCGTTCAAAATTGTAAACTCACGGTACAGATCAGCACCAAACTGAATCGCAGCCACCTTATCACTGGAGAAACCGCCTTGTTGTTACCTACTTTTGGGCGCTCGGAAAAAGATATGAAACAGGGAGAAACCCAATTCCTGACTATGGAAAGTAGTTCGGGTAAGGTAAGACGCAGCAAAGGTTTACTAAAACCGGTGTCAGAACACATTAAAAGTGAACCGGAAATCATTGGGATGTTGGCCCATACGTATTTTCAAGGAGCGCATCCCATGTCCTGGAAAACTTTGGCCTGTGATTATGAGGCCATTCGGCAGTTGATTGATACCACGGTCAAAGGGTTTGAAAAGACCAGCGAGCGTTCCAAAGGTTTTGGGTATTACCTGCCCAATAATGTTAGGGAACGTGATTTTAGCCGATTGCCCAACGGTAAGGCAAAATTAACCCTGAACGCTTTGCCCGGACATGACTTGAAGGAAGATGAACTTTTACTGATGACCATCCGTTCACATGATCAGTTCAACACCACTATTTACGGCTTGCACGACCGGTATAGGGGGGTACATAACGAAAGACGTGTGATCTTTTTAAATACCCGGGATATGGAAAAGCGGGGAATCCAAAAAGAGCAGGTGCTCAATTTGATCAGTAATTACAATGATAAGGAAAGAAGGGCGGAACGTTTTTTAGCCATACCCTATAATATCCCGGAAGGCAATGCAGCAGCCTATTTTCCGGAAACAAATCTTTTGGTGCCCATTGATGAGTTTGCTGACAAGAGTCGGACCCCTATTAGTAAGTCCATCAAGATTACCCTGGAAAAAGTGGATGAATAGCAAATAAATCCCCCTTGCTGGTTTACAGATAAGGGGTGAGGAAATGCTTTCTAACGAGTATATTAATCTTTTTCAAAGACTTCTTCCAGAATCTTGCCCTTGCTGTCTAACACAAGATGGATCTCTTCATTTCCTTTTTCCATTTGCACCCGGTATCCTACAAAATCATTTTCTTTCACATAGGAAACCCTATCCACCTCAAAGCCTTTGTGACGTTCCAATAGCATGCGCTCTACTTCTTCAGGAAGCGGATCCTGGTAGGGAATGGTGTTGTCAAATCGTCTGGCCGGGATGGCTTCTTGTTTTCGCTCTATGAACTTGTTAGGAGCATTTGGGATTTTTAGTAAATCAAAAGCATCATAAAGTTCTCCGATGGCTGTATAGGATTCAAAAGACAAGCTGTCTCCTGCAATGGTAATTACCTGAAACAGCTGGGTGTTTTCGGCAGCTCGATCTCGCTCTGCATCCCATCCTTCCCAGGCATTGGGACGAAGTCCGTACATTTTTCCGCCACTCACAGAAACTACATATACCGTTCCCGTTTGATCCCTCAGATTTACGCCATCCAGTACGTTTTCTCCCGGAGAAACCCTGCCTCTGGCATAGCTATGGTCATGTCCCTGAAGAACCAGATCTACCTTGTATTTGTCAAAAAGGGGTTTCCATAATGCTCTTAATTTTGGATTATCGCGACCTTGCGAAGCTGAAAATAAGGGGTGGTGAAACGTAACTACCTTCCATTTCTGAGTCGTTTTTGAAAGGATGTCTTCCAACCATTCCGTTTGTTTCTCATATTGTTCGTTACTGTTTAATCCTATGATCCTGGTGTCCTGGTAGTCCATATAATACACGGTCTCTTCAAGGCCTTCAGGACCATTTTGAGGAAGTGTAAATTGCGATTTCCACTGTGCAGACAAACTACGAACTCTATTGGCTTGCTCTACTTCATTCAAGGGGCGGTATTCATGATTTCCCGGGATGGGAAACGCGGGTAATGTTGCATGTATCCAACCCCCGGCGTCGAACCATTCCTGCCACTCTTGTTCCCTATGCGCATTATTTACAAGGTCCCCGGCATGGATGATAAAACTGGCTTCCGGTGCTTTTTTGTACCCTTCGCGGATAAGACGGGACCATAACTCCAAAATGAAGTTTTGGGTATCTCCAACGTAAAGAAAGGAAAAAGGGGTGTCTTTAGAGGTACTTGCAGTACGAAATTGGATCCATTCGCTCCAGCGTTTCCCATCGCCTACGCGATAGGCGTAAGTGGTGTCGGGCTGTAAATCGGAAAATTCTACGGAATGATAGTTTGAAATTAGTCCGGCGGTCAGAACATTCGTCCCGTCAAAGGTGGTTGTACTCGCCTTAAGCGTTTTTGCATTTCGCCAGAATTTTGGAGCCGCTGTGGCAATAGCGATTTCGGCGAACGCAGTATCAATTTCGCTGGCGGTGCGCCAGGTAGCACTTGCTGTTGTTGCGGGGTTCTCCCCAAGGCTTAAAACAATCCTATCCGGATATAGCGTAGGCTCGCTCCATTCCTCGTCAAATAGTGGGGCCTGATATACCCTGGGCTCCTGGGCATACATACCTGCAATAGCCATATAACCAAATAGTAGTAGTGAAATACATTTCTTGTTCATGTCGTAAACTTAAAATTCCGTATTAGCTTCAAAAAGTAAGAGCATTAAATGGTTTAAAATGATCTAAAATGAGCAATGATAGCGTTAGGGTAGGTTTTAGTGAGCCTTCCTCAAACCTTCCCCAAATTATTAAAGAACGTTGGTATCAGGATTATTTAAAGGCGGGTATTCCGGTAATATCCGCTCCGGTAATCAATAAATGAATATCGTGGGTACCTTCATAGGTGATGACACTTTCCAGATTCATCATATGGCGCATTATAGAGTACTCTCCGGTAATGCCCATACCTCCCAGGACTTGCCGGGCTTCGCGGGCTATTTTTAGCGCCATGTCCACATTGTTTCGTTTTGCCATGGAAATTTGAGCGGTAGTGGCTTTCCCTTCATTTTTTAATTGTCCTAAACGAAAGGCAAGGAGTTGCGCTTTGGTAATTTCTGTGATCATTTCGGCCAGTTTCTTTTGTTGTAACTGAAATCCGGCGATGGGTTTGCCAAACTGGGTGCGTTCTTTGGCGTAACGCAAAGCGGTATCATAACAATCCATAGCGGCTCCAATGGCACCCCATGCAATGCCATATCGTGCAGAATCCAAACAGCCCAACGGGCCCCCAAGACCACTTTTCCCGGGCAACAGGTTTTCTTTGGGCACTTTTACATTGTCAAAGGTCAGCTCTCCTGTTGCCGAAGCCCTTAAGGACCATTTGTTATGGGTTTCCGGGGTGCCAAAACCTTCCATACCGCGTTCTACCAATAAACCGTGAATCCTACCTTCTTCATTTTTTGCCCAAACTACTGCGACATCCGCGAAAGGAGAATTGGATATCCATAGTTTTGCTCCATTCAATAGATAATGATCGCCCATATCTTTGAATTTGCTTTCCATGCCGCCAGGATTTGATCCGTGGTTGGGTTCTGTAAGGCCAAAACAACCCATCCATTCTCCGGAAGCTAATTTGGGCAGGTATTTTTTGCGTTGTTCCTCCGTGCCATAGCTGAAAATAGGGTACATGACCAAGGAGGACTGAACAGAGGCAGTGGAGCGGATCCCGCTATCGCCACGTTCGATCTCCTGCATGATTAGCCCGTAGCTGATCTGATCTAATCCGGCACCACCGTATTCCTCAGGGATATATGGACCAAAAGCCCCAATTTCCGCTAAGCCACCAATGATCTGTTTTGGAAATACTGCTTTTTGAGCATATTCCTCAATAATGGGAGAAATATCGCGCTTAACCCACTCTCGGGTAGCATCCCGCACTAATTTATGTTCTTCGGAAAACAAATCATCCAGGTGGTAATAGTCCGGTGCTTCAAACAAATCGGGCTTCATCCATTAAAATTTTATCAAATGTACTAACCAAATATAACATTGCAGACACCTTCTGTTACATTTTTAGGTAGAAGTCACGGGTTAGCTTGCGGTATTCCTGAGTGTAAACATCGCGCTCCAACTCAATAGCCAACTCCTGGATATTTGGATTGCCTTTGGTTCTGGAAAACTGCAGCAAGCTTCGTTTGATAAGGGTATTTGGATTTCCTCTTACGTGGGTAAGGTTAACGGGGTAAAATCCACAGGTATTTGCCAAATTAAGAATAGATGTTTCCGATGCGTAGGGAATGATCATGGCTAAATTACCGTCTTCCGAAAGCAGTTTATCCGCTCCTTCAAAAATGGTGGCAAATGGTAACCATTGATTTTGGCGTGCAGTATCCCTGGAAAGCTGACCACTGGAAAAATCTTCAACGTAAAATGGAGGATTGGAAATGATAAGATCATAACGCTCCTCAATTTCAATATAAAACTCTTGAAAGGAAGCATGGTAACAGAATAGTCTGTCTGACCATGGTGAGGCCTCAAAATTTTCCACGCATTGTTCAAAAGCGGCATTGTCCACTTCAACAGCATCAATAGTGGCGGCATTGGAGCGCTGGGCGAGCATAAGGGCCAGCAAACCGGTTCCGGAACCAACATCTAATATCCTTTGGGGTTGAAAGTGTAATGGAACCCATGCTCCTAGTAGTACTCCGTCAGTACCTACCTTCATGGCACAGCGATCCTGGCCTATGGTAAATTGTTTGAATTTGAAGTGGGTAGCCATTAGCCTTTCAGGTACAGATCTACCAGCCCTTCCGGAGTTTCCACATAAATCGTTTGGGTACGGCGGTCCACTTTTTGTAGGATATCATCGGAAATGGGTAGCAACAGTAGCTTTCCGTCCTTTTCGGCCTCAAAAAGTACCTGCGAAGCCGAGTCGTTTACCGATTGGATGATCCCAATGTTTCCATGTGTTTTATCCATTAAGGTAAATCCAATTACTTCGTGGTAATAAAATCGATTCCCGGTCAACGGCGGAAGGGCGGAAAGGGGAAGATATAGCGCCTTTCCAATAATTTGGGCTGCCGAGGCCTCGTCCTTGACATCTTCAAAAGCAATACGTAATAAGGAAGATTTGTGCAAGCGGCATTTTTCAATAAAAAATGGAATCAGGTTTTTGTTGATTTCAACAAAAACAGATTCCATTTGCTCGTAGATCTCGGGTTCATCAGTATCTAACTTCACTAAAACCTCCCCGCGAAAACTGTATTTTGAAACGACTTTGCCCAGGTAGAAACACTCTTCCTTGCGCATGGTCGAATACTCTTATTCCTTAGGTGCTTCTTCTTCCTTGGCTTCCGCTTCGGGGGCAGCTTCTTCGGTAGGCGCTTCAGCAGCAGGCTCTTCAGTAACCTCCGCTGCAGTTTCGGAACTTTCAGCAGCTTCTGTTTCAGGAGCATCTGTGGTTTCCGGAGTTTCTTCTACTTCCGGTTCAGGTTGCTGTGCAGCGATGCGTTTTTCATTTACTTCTTTTTCCGCTTCCAACGCCTTGGTCCGGGTCTCTTGTTCGGCTTTGCTCAGGCCATCTCTTTTGGCCTGGATGGCTTTTTCTTTTTCTTCCAACCATGCAGTAAAGCGTTTTTCAGCTTCTGCTTCATCAAAAGCACCTTTCTTAACACCATCCCACAAGTGTTTTTTCATTAGTGCACCTTTGTAGCTTAAAATCGCCCTGACGGTTTCTGTAGGCTGTGCGCCATTGCGCAACCATTGTACAGCATTATCCACTTTTAGGTCTATAGTTGCAGGATTGGTGTTAGGATTATAAGTGCCTAACTTTTCCAAGAATTTACCATCTCTTTTTGCTCGGGAGTCTGCAGCCACTATCCAATAAAAGGGTTTTCCTTTTTTACCGTGGCGTTGTAGTCGTATTCTAACTGGCATATCACATTAATTTGTAGGGTGCCCGACCCTGATTATTAATTCTTTATTTGCTTTTCTTAAGAAAGCGGATGCAAAAATACGGCAAAAGTTGTATTCTACAATTTTTTTACATTCTTTTTGTGGTTAACAATTCCTCATAACTCTTTTTAATGCCCTATTGGTTTTTAGGTAATTTTATTGCTTCCAAAATTCCTTTATGTACTTGATATTCGATACAGAGACCACGGGATTACCCAAACGTTACGATGCCCCAATAACCGATACGGACAATTGGCCGCGTTGTGTTCAGATTGCCTGGCAGCTTCATGATTCCATGGGTAACCTGGTGGACCATCAGGATTATCTGGTACAACCGGATGGTTTTAACATACCCTATGAATCGGAACAAATCCACGGTATTTCTACAGCGCTAGCCGCACAGCAAGGAGTTCCTTTGGCTGAGGCATTGACGAAGTTTAAAGAGGTGCTGTCACAGGCCAAATTTGTAGTTGGACAAAATGTGGAGTTTGATATCAAGGTGATGGGTTGTGAGTTCCATAGGTCCGGAATAGAAAACACCTTATTGGAATTACCCGTTTTGGACACCTGTACGGAACATACTGCGGCACTTTGTCAGATTCCCGGAGGTAGAGGAGGGAAATTTAAGTTGCCTACGTTAACCGAACTTCACGAGTACCTATTTGGGGAACCTTTTGCGGAAGCTCATAATGCTTCGGCAGATGTTGAGGCCACCACACGTTGTTTTCTGGAGCTCGTACGGAAAAAGCAGTTTACTCAGGAACAGTTAGATGTTCCTTCGGATTATTTTGAGCGCTTCTCCGGGGCCAATCCGCAAGAAATTGCACTGGTCGGGCTAAAACATATCAATCTTAGGGAGGCTTCAAAGCAAATTGCAGGGACCAGAAAAGAACAGGATAGTGAGGGGATTTCGAAACAAGAACTGGAACGCAATACCCAGAGTCTGGCCGACGTGGATTTTGTCCATTTGCATAACCATTCACAATTCTCGGTATTACAATCCACCATGAGTACAAAAGACCTTGTGCAATTGGCTGTGGCTGCAAAAATGCCGGCAGTAGCCTTAACGGACCATGGAAATATGATGGGGGCCTTCCATTTTGTAAAAGAAGTAAATGCCCATAATAAAAAGGTTCGGCAAGAAAACGAAGCAGCAGAAGCCAAAGGAGAACAGGAGACAGGCAGGGAAATTGTACCTGTAGTAGGCTGCGAGTTTTATGTCTGTGAAGATCATAGTAACAAATCTGTGAAGGACTACGGTTATCAAATGGTGTTTTTGGCCAAAAACAAAAGTGGGTATCAGAATTTGATAAAGATGGCTTCGCTGGCCTATACAGACGGTTTTTACTATGTACCTCGAATTGACAGGGAAATTATTAGGCAATACAAAGAAAACCTGATCGTACTCTCAGGGAATCTTTATGGGGAAATTCCGTATAAAATCCTGAACGTAGGAGAAAACCAGGCGGAGGAAGCCTTGCTATGGTGGAAAAAGGAATTTGGACCGGATTTTTACCTGGAGGTAATGCGGCACGGTCAGGAAGATGAGAATCGGGTTAATGAAGTACTTCTGCGTTTCTCCAAAAAACACGGTGTAAAATTGGTGGCTACCAATAATAACTATTATGGTAGAAAAGAGGATGCAGAAGCGCATGATATTTTACTTTGTGTAAAGGACGGTGAAAAAGTATCTACCCCTATAGGAAGGGGCCGGGGGTATCGGTACGGCTTACCCAATCAGGAGTATTACTTCAAGTCTTCCGAAGAAATGAAGACACTCTTCAAAGACGTACCCGAAGCTATTTTGAACTTGCAAGAAATTGTAGACAAAATCCAACCCTTTGATCTGGCCCGAAATGTGTTGCTCCCCAGGTTCGATATCCCAGATGCTTTTAAAGCGGAAGAAGACCGGATTGACGGAGGTAAACGCGGGGAAAATGCTTATCTAAGGCATTTAACGTATGAAGGGGCCAAAGAGCGGTATGAAGAAATTACTCCGGAACTGGAAGAACGTATCGACTTTGAATTGCAGACGATTGAAAACTCAGGGTATCCCGGCTACTTTTTAATTGTTGAGGATTTTATTCGGGAGGCTCGAAATATGGGCGTTTCCGTGGGTCCCGGGAGAGGATCTGCGGCCGGGTCCGTTGTGGCCTATTGCCTGAAAATTACCAATATTGACCCCATCAAATACGATTTGCTTTTTGAGCGCTTCTTAAACCCGGATCGGGTTTCCATGCCCGATATTGATATTGATTTTGATGATGAAGGGAGAGGCAAAGTAATGGACTATGTCATTGAAAAATATGGGGCCAATCAGGTAGCGCAGATCATTACTTATGGAACAATGGCGGCTAAATCCTCTATCCGGGATACAGCCCGCGTGCTGGATTTGCCTTTGGGAGATGCTGATCGTTTGGCCAAGCTTATTCCCACCATGGGCAAGTTCAAAAAGATTTTTGGTGTAGAAGAAGCCCAACTGAAAAAAACATTTCGTTCCGATGATTTGGAGAAAGTACACCAACTTCTCAATATTTCCGAGGGCGAAGACCTGGAGGGGAGAACGGTTAATATGGCCCGGGTGCTGGAAGGCTCTGTTCGTAATACCGGAATTCATGCCTGTGGTGTAATTATTACCCCGGATGATATTACCAATTTTGTCCCCGTTGCAACGGCAAAGGATTCGGAATTATATGTTACCCAATTTGATAACTCCGTAGTAGAAGATGCCGGGTTGTTAAAAATGGATTTCCTGGGGCTGAAGACCTTAACCCTGATCAAGGACACGGTAAAGATAGTAAAGGCGAGGTCCGGAGTGGAGTTGGTACCGGATGAGTTTCCCCTGGATAATGAAAAAACCTATGCCCTTTTTCAGCGTGGGGAAACCGTAGGGATATTCCAATATGAATCCCCCGGGATGCAAAAGCACCTTAAACACCTGAAGCCTACTGTTTTTGACGATTTGATTGCCATGAACGCCTTATACCGTCCGGGCCCCATGGAATATATTCCCAGTTTTATTGCCAGAAAACACGGAGAGGAAGCCATTACCTATGATCTTCCGGAAATGGAAGAGTTTTTGAAGGATACTTACGGTATTACGGTATACCAGGAACAGGTCATGCGGCTTTCTCAAAAACTGGCAGGCTTTTCCAAGGGTGATGCTGATGTGCTCCGGAAAGCCATGGGGAAAAAGATATTTGCATTGCTTCAAAAACTGCAACCACAGTTTTTAGATGGCGGTGAAAAGAAAGGGCATCCCCGGGAGATCCTGGAAAAGATCTGGAAGGATTGGGAAGCCTTTGCCTCTTACGCATTTAATAAGAGTCATTCTACCTGTTATGCCTATGTGGCGTATCAAACTGCTTATCTAAAAGCCCATTACCCTTCGGAATACATGGCTGCGGTACTGTCCAATAATATGAATGACATTAAACAAGTGACCTTTTTTATGGAGGAATGCAAACGCATGGGCCTTGAGGTGCTTGGACCGGATGTCAATGAATCCTACTATAAGTTCTCGGTGAATAAGAACGATGCCATTCGCTTTGGTATGGGAGCTATTAAAGGGGTAGGGCGTTCTGCGGTGGAAGCTATTGTTGCAGAACGAAAGGAAAATGGGCACTACCGTTCCGTATTTGACATGGCAAAACGGGTAGATCTCCGATCGGCTAATAAAAAAGCCTTTGAGAATCTGGCACTTGCGGGTGGGTTTGATTCTTTCACTACTTCACATCGCGCTCAGTATTTTCATGAAGAAAATGACGGGATTTCATTTCTGGATAAGGTGATGCGTTATGGGGCAAAATATCAGGAAAACCAGAATTCCGCTCAGGTAAGCTTGTTTGGAGAGGCCAGCGAAGTTCAAATTCCCGAACCTGTGGTTCCTCCGTGTGAAAGTTGGGGCACTATGGAAAAATTGCGGCGCGAAAAAGAAGTGGTGGGGATCTACATTTCCGGGCATCCTTTGGATGATTTTAAAAAGGAAATTGATGCTTTTTGCAATACCGGTATAGCTGTGTTTAAAGAAGATATGCAAGCGTATGTCAACAGGGAGTTATGTTTTGCCGGTGTAATTACCGATGTGCAACATCGGGTATCCAAAAATGGAAAGGGATGGGCACTGTTTACCGTAGAAGACTATACAGATTCTCATGAGTTTCGAATATTTGGGGAGGAGTATCTTAAGTTCAGGCATTTTCTGATGATCAACTCCTTTGTCCATACCAAGGTCTTTGTGCGGGAAGGATGGATCAATAGGGAAACCGGAAAAATGGGCGATCCCAGATTGCAATACAATGATTTTAAGCAGCTACAGGATGTGATGGACAATTATGCGAAAAAACTGACCATACAACTGGATGTAAACCATTTACAGGAAAAACGGATCCGGGCGTTGAAAACCACATTGGGTTCCCACAAGGGAAAACATCCCCTTCACTTTGTAATTTACGAGATGGCAGACGAGATCAAATTGAGTTTGTCCAGCAGGAAACAAAAGGTAAACATCACCAGTGGATTGCTGGATACCTTAGAAGAGCAGGACGTACATTATAAATTGAATTAGTATTGATTTTTCCAATCTATTGATAATCAAAACAAATCTAAACTAAGTAAGGAAACGGGGTCTTATTTGACTAACTTTGTGCAATTCAAAATACACAGATAATGGCATTAGAAATAACAGATGCAACTTTTGACGAAGTAGTTTTAAAAAATGATAAACCGGTTATGGTGGACTTTTGGGCGGCATGGTGTGGTCCTTGTCGTATGGTAGGTCCGATCATCGAAGAGGTAAGCCAGGAATATGATGGTAAAGCTGTGGTAGGGAAAGTAGATGTAGATGCCAACCAACAGTTTGCCGCCAAGTATGGGGTGCGTAACATCCCTACTGTATTAGTATTCAAGGGTGGGGAGATCGTTAGCAGACAGGTTGGTGTATCTCCAAAGCAAGCCTATACCGATGCTATTGACGCGGTACTATAAGTAAAGCGGAGCGTTAAAATTTAGAAAAGGCCTGGTAAATACCAGGCCTTTTCTGTTATTTTTAAGGTAGATGGATATAAAATCGGAATTACAGGGCGCCCGACTTTTTCAAAACCTGGAACTGCTGGCAAAACAAGTAGTGGAAGGGTTTATTAGCGGTATTCACAAAAGTCCTTTCCACGGTTTCTCGGCGGAATTTGCAGAACACAAAATCTATAATACCGGTGAAAGTACCAAACATATTGATTGGAAGCTTTTTGCCCGTACAGACAAGCTCTATACCAAAAGGTATGAAGAGGAGACCAATCTGCGCTGCCACATGATCCTGGATAATTCCGCTTCCATGTACTACCCTGAAATACAGAAACCTGCTCTGGATACATTAAACAAGATAGGTTTTGGGGTATTAGCCATTGCAGCATTGATGCAACTGCTTAAAAAGCAGCGGGATGCCGTAGGATTAAGTATCTATGGGGAAGAATACCGTTTTTATGCCCCCGAGAAGAGCAATGAACGCCATTTTCAGATGCTACTGTCCCAACTAAATCAGGTTGCTCAGGATAAGGGGACTGAAAAAAGTACACGTACCTATCATTTTCTTCACCAGATCGCGGAAAAGATCCATAGGCGGAGTCTTATTTTTATTTTTTCGGATATGTTTCAAACGGAGGTGGAGGAAGAAAAACTGTTTGAAGCGCTCCGGCATCTGAAGTACTACAAGCATGAAGTAGTATTATTCCATTTATTGGACAAGCGTTTGGAATTGAATTTTGAGTTTGACAATTTACCGAAGCGCTTTATAGATGTAGAAACCGGAAGTCATGTGGATCTGTATGCAGAAAATGTCAGGGAAGCTTATGAGGAAAAGGTGAGTACTTACCTTACTGCCTTAAAATTGAAATGTATGCAGTATAAGATCAAGTACGTGGAGGCAGACGTTAACTCCAGTTTTACCACGGTACTCAACACTTTTCTGGTGGAGCGGCAAAAGTTTGTATGAACCAAAATAATTTTGCCGAAACCGAAAAGGGAATGTATATTTGCCCTCGCTTTGTAAAAGGCGTTTGAACAAGATTTGAATTTGGCTGTTGTCAAAGTCTTACTCAGGATAAAATCATTGGTCTGGTAGTTCAGTTGGTTAGAATACCTGCCTGTCACGCAGGGGGTCGCGGGTTCGAGTCCCGTCCAGACCGCATAAGCCTCGATTTTTCGGGGCTTTTTTATTTTTATATACCTGATTATCAGTGTTATAAAAATGTTAATGTTAAATAAAAGTTAATCAGTGTGCTGCAATCGTGCTGCATTTTTGAGCCTTTTTTACTTCTTGGCAGCATTTTACAATACTCTTTTTTCTAAAAAAGGAACCCTAGTAAAATAGAATAAAACGAAGTTATCTTCTTACTTTTCCATTCAAGAAATAAGCAGAAAGTGAAAGTACAATACTGTTCCGATTTACACTTGGAGTTTCCCCAAAACCGAAAGTGGCTGGCAAACCATCCCTTGATTCCTTCTGGGGAGATTCTGATTATTGCCGGGGACACCCATTATCTCGGATCTGATTTTGAAAATCTTGACTTTTTTAAATGGGTGTCCGATCATTACGAACAGGCCTATGTGATACCAGGCAACCATGAATACTATGGTGGATATGATTTGGCTTTACATCAAAAGCCTTTTCAATGGGAATTGCAGCCAAATGTGTTCCTACTAAACAATCAAGCAGTAGAAATAAACAGCATTGGGTTTCTCTTTTCTACTCTTTGGACTCACATTCATCCCCAAAACAGCACTTCAGTGTCCGTTTACGTCAATGACTTCCATAAAATAAGAATAGGTGATAAAATTTTAACGATTGACTATTTTAATCAGCTTCATGCTGAGGCGTTTGATTTTATCGCAACAAGTATAAATGACCATGAAGGCAAAATAATTGTGGTAACCCACCATTTGCCTACACCGCTGTGTAATTCTACAGAGTTTAAGGACAGTGCTATCAACGATGCCTTCGTTGTCGATAAAACGGATTTTATTACCAGGTCCAATATCGATTATTGGATGTATGGACATATACATCGAAACGTTGGCAGTGGTATGAAGTTAGGAGGTACTACCATGCTAAGTAATCAATTAGGGTATGTTCACATGAATGAGCATCACGATTTTTCCAGGGATAGTTGTATTGAAATTGTATGATGAAGTAAAATTTTCCTCTACACTAGAAGGTATGACATAATTCAAACCCATAAAATACGTTTGCAAAACACTACAAATTTCGTAGTACATCGCAACCATTTTTTCAATGAGCCGATTAGAATACTTGTTTGGCTCAAAATAATAGATCGATAAGTTGATTATTGGATTTATTTGGTTCAATTAAAATCCCAAAGTATTATAATTGACCATCAAAATAATTCCACGTACTAACCCCCTTACAGACCAAATAATTTGGAATTTCAGTTTTAGGCTAACCAGTCTAAAATCTTTCTCAGCAAGTTCTTATTCTTTTGTTTATTGGGGTAGCTGTTTTTCGTTTTAATCCGATTATCAAGTCTGCGATTTTCATCTATCTCAATTTGACTCCATGTTCTATCCCATACTACTTTGTTTTCTTTAATCCAATAATGAGATTTGCATGGATAGTCCCAATTTCCTATTGAGGGGCTCAATGAGACTTTTTGCCCATCATACTTCATGTTCCAATCTTTGGGGGAGAGCGGGGTGTTAACCTCGCTCCCACAACCACAGCAACATTTGTGCAGCACAGTTCCATACTCCATTGCAAAATAGAGAACGCCATCCTCAAGTTCCCTTGGAATGGTATCGACAAATCTAGGCTCCAGAGTCTTCATTGTATATGGAGTTGATGTTGATGGAATACGTTGCATTAAATTCACCTTCATTATCATGAAAAATACCAAATAGCTTTTTCCATTTTATGATGGCGAGACAAGCATTCAAATCATTCAACTCCGCAATTTGAATATTGTCATTGTAAGCTCCATGATCCTCTTCATCCGCAAACGAAATCCTCTTGGAATCCATGAAAGTCTTGGCATTTTTTGCAGTACAGAGACTGACCCGTAACATACCAGTTAATGCACCATCTACTCTATCCACGCCCATGCCCACATCGATAAATGGGATTTCCAGACTGATTAAGCGCTCAAAAATGATTTTTTTCGGCTCATTCCTGTCAATGGCGATAAAGACAAAGTCCAATTCATCTAAAAGCGATAGATTCGTTGCGTCCACATAAATGTTGTGAGGAATGATTGTGCCATGCATGTGGCCGTATTTGCTTGCATAATAATCAACCTTCTGCATACCGAGGTTCAATTCCTTTAAAGTGGCGGAACCTGGTGCCCGGAAAGCATTGTGCTGAAAAAATGCATCGCCGTCAAAAAGATGAATCTCAGCAGCCTTGGTCTTGGCCACTTTGTCTAAAATATATGATCCGGTGCCTCCCAGACCAATTATTCCAACCTTTTGACCTTTCACCTTATTTGCAATATGATCTATATGTGACCGGCTGGCGTTGGTGTCGAGATACAAAAACTTTGAATCATCTTCGATATCCTCACACACCTTGAAGGTTTTGGCCGTAACGGTCTTATCAATGGCCCTAGCGGGATTGGATATTATCTGGATATACTGTGTCATCTTGGCATAATAGTCAGCATATCCACCTTGCGGTTTACTGGAAAAGGAATGGTCGACCCTGACACCGCCCAGGACGTTGGAGGATGATGCATGTCGGATGGATTGTATAATCGCTCCATCGGAATTGCAAGGATGGCTTCCAGCAAAATGGACTACATGGCTCCTTGGGCGGACAGCTTTTCCGGCACCAATGGTAATGTCGGAAACCAAAGTTCCCCTTCTTATTTGTTTGCTCTGGTCCACATAAGGTACATTGGTAATGACCAAGTAGGCCCCATGGATTGAAACTTCGTAACCCTCGTTACGAAGTTTCATAATATCTGGACTACGATTTATCAGTTCGAGTGACATTGAACACCATTTTTTGTTGAACTTTCACGCTTTGTCCCTGTACGAGGCTACCTTCAGGACTTCCCTTGGGCCCCCGCTTATAATTGACCGTATAACAGATATACGGATTGTTGGAAATACTACCAAAGGCCAGGATTATTACCTCCTCATAGGTTATTGTGTCCTTAGACCATGTCTCAGGTCTCGCATTGACAATGAGGTGATATTCTAACTTGATTGGGCAGCTCTCGAATACAGATTTCCGATTTAGACCCACCTTGTGTTCCAAATCTTCTCCGTAGCCGATTTCGACATCCCCGTTTCTGATTTCTTTGAGGAAATAGTCGTTAGGGTCCTTTTCCACCAGATTCAAAATTTCCAGTGGTGTCATGAAACACTCCTCAACTTTTATGGTCTTTCCATCGACGACAATGGGAATCTGCTTGTAAGGCTTGGCGCGGAACCCCTCGATTCCCACTTCCCTCAAGTCCACTTCCTCATCCAATTGCACGGGTTCGAAGCCCTTTTCGTTGATGCGTTGGAGTAATTCGTAGTCTTCAGTTGGCTCCAGGCCGGCTAGCTCTAGAATTTGGTGGCCATTGATAATTGGATTGTTTGTTTCAAAACGCTTTGCGTTTACCTTAAACCTAAACTCGGTTTTCATAATATTTATAATTTTTTTGTTTTTAATCCCTCGGTTTTAAAGCGGCTCGGGAACACTACCACTCAGGTAAGTTTTATGATCCAATTACTTGCGCCACATAGAGAAAATGGCTAACATTGTAAGTAGAACTGGGGAACCATCAAGGTGATAAGCCTCGATGCGCAAGTGTCCAAACTTTATTTCCCTTATCGTGATCCAATCTGTTGTTACCGCAATGGATTGGATTTTTCTTTTTTTATCCGCTATCAATTTTAAATGTCCTTTCCATATCTCAATACAATATGAGAACAAAGATAGATCAATTTCTTAAAATGTCAAGTTTTAAAAAAATAATTTAAGTGTATAATTTTACAAACTGTTTGCATAATTCAACATAATGTCCTACCTTTGCAAGACAAACCACGTATCAAAATATGACGGATAACGATAAGGAGCAATTCTACATACAGGTAGGCAAGTCCATTAGGAAAGCACGTACTAAAGCAGCAATGAGCCAGGCGGGCCTTGCGAAAAAAGTCAATATGAGCCGTGCATCCATCGTTAATATTGAAAAAGGGAGGCAACATCCACCACTTCATTTGTTGTGGTCACTCTCAGAAATCCTTGAGGTAAATGTTGGCAATTTTATTCCCGAATTTCAAACATCTACCAACGAGTTGAACCCTCTGTTTGAGAAATTTATTAAGGAATCGACAGAAAAGGGACATATCCATGAGGACTCCATGGAAAATCTTAACTCGTTTATAAGTCAGTCCAATTGACAGAAACCGTTAATTTTTTTAAATGAAAATTGCAGAGCAGAAGGGGTTGGAACTTCTTAATAGGCTGAATGTGCAATCTGTCCCCATCCCCATTAAAAAAATTGTAAGAGACCTCGGAATCAAACTACAGGCCTATAACCTTGGCGATGAAGTATCCGGGGCATTGGTCATCGAAAATGGCAAAGCGAGAATCGGCTATAATCCATCCGAATCGCAGGTCAGACAGCGTTTCACCATTGCCCACGAACTTGGCCATTACCTTCTTCACGGTATGGACAAGAAAGATGACCTTTTCGTGGATAACGTAAAAGTGATGTTCCGTCGGCAGAATGCGACCAGAGCACAAATTAGACAAGAGCGCGAAGCCAATGTTTTTGCCGCTACGGTTCTGATGCCAGGGCATTTGATTCAAAAGGAACTTGATCTGTTGTATAAGGAGAAGCCCTTTTTGACGGATGATAATGTTGTAAAGGAAATGGCAGCCACTTTTGATGTGAGCAGTATAGCTATGGCCATACGTTTGTCAAATCTGAACCTTACCGCGGGAAAATAGTTCCTTAAGGATTCCTATTGCCCCTGCAATTTACCAAACTTTCCAACGTTTTGTGGATGGCATCCTAAGTAGAAGTCCTAAATATGTTTATCTTTAGGGCTGTAGCGTTATAACATACTAAAAACCAGAAATATGAGCACTGTAAAGACACCCAAGAAAACTGAAGATCATAATATCGAATCCATATTCATTGAAGGGGCTGACTTTACATCGGAAAAATTAAACGAGAGTGAGGACGTGAATACCCTTATCGAAAGAACCCTGGAACAACAAATGGAGGTCCTTCGCCTGAACCAACTTGATCAGGATGAATTGAGGACCGTAGTGCAACTATAGTTTACATGTATTGAAGGTACGTTCATTTACAAAATCAACCTTTGCTAATGCTATAAAAAACGCTCACACCTCCAAGGATGTTATCCTCGGTAAAAACCAATTTGTTTACCTTTTTGAGTATCTCTCCTCACCGGACATAAAGGCGCGAACGCTTGTCATTGAGGAAAATTATATAAGTAAGGATTTTCTGGATGGATATTCTTCCTACTACGCCTATTGCTATGAGCGGTATCCTAAGAATTGTAGAAGGGTACATTTCTTTTCAAAAAGATTCAATTCATCTGACCTATCACAGCAGATTCTGGAGGACAATCAAGACTTCTGGAACGGTTATCTAGGGTTTATTGTAGTGAAGCCAATACCGATTACCGTAATTGGGTTGACTATATTACGTACCTATGCCAATGAAAGTCAACCACGAATATTCTGGGGCACCAGGGATTACGAAGTTCACTTCTTTGGGAAAAAGCTTAAGGTCAATTCCTTGGCTTTCCAAGAACAAGACAGTGTTATAGCCGCATGTGCCACTACGGCAATATGGTCTATGCTGAGCAAGGCCTCACTCGATTTTTACACCACCCTTAAATCTCCCAGTCGTATTACCCGTGATGCAGATACCGTATCGTCAGACGGGAGCAGGCTTTTTCCCAATAAGGGACTGAATCTTCTTCAAATATGTCAAGCCATCGTAAATTCTGGACTTGTATCCGAGGTTAAAAGAGGAAATGTAAAATATAACGAAGAGCATGGATATGTGGTAAGCGGATCGTATCTCCGTAAGATACTGAATGCGTACTCAGCGATTGGCATTCCAATAATTTTGGTCATAAAGGTTCCCATAGGAGCCAATTATGGGGCACATGCCATAACGGTCTCAGGTTTCAAACAAAAAAAATTGGAACCCAGCCAACCTAAGAACGATATCACATGGTATTCTGAAAATATTGAAAAAATCTATGCCCATGATGACCAATGGGGCCCTTTTGCGAGGATAACCTTCTTAAATGAAAAAGAGATAGAAAACCATTGGACAAAATCTGATGCCAAAACAAGACCAACCCTTGTCCAGAATATTATAGTTCCAGTATTTCCGAAAATTCGAATTTCCTATGAGAACATTGAAGCAATTGTTTTAGGGCTTGATGTTATTCTGAGGTTGTTCTTTGGAAACCAAATCATCTCTGATTTGGTCTGGGACATAAAAATTCATTATACCCAAAAACATAAGGAAGCCATAAAACACTCCACCTTAACTAAAGCCGCTAAAATCAAGCGATTGACAAGACCTTACCCAAAATATGTCTGGGTTGCCAATTGCTACGTGGCCAATCAAATATTGATGGAGTTTGTCTTTGATGCAACGGGTGTCCATAACGCTATGTTGGGACTTGATGTAATATGCTTTCTGCCCCGACCCATTAGAATAAAATTAAAGGATTTCCTTAGAAATAATAAAGGTATTCTCGAACCTCTTATTAGGCATAAGGATAAGGGAAATTACTATAACTTCATTATTAAAGCTTTATGATTTGTTGGATTTTTAATGGTCCTAGAATCGATTCAAACGCTATTTTTCTGCTTTGTTATATGAGTATTCCTACCCAATGTTTAAAATACGAGCCTAACCTAAATTTTGAAAATGTAGGTTTTCCAAAAAATTTCAAGTCCAATACTCTCACCGCATCCTTTTTTAAAAACTATTTCTCAAGTAATCATTTTAAATCCTTAGGAAATTTAGAATTATAGTAGCAATTATTACCAATATTCTTCGATTTTTACCAAGAGAAAACTTAACCTTCTATTAAAGCCTTAGGCCTTTTCTTTTTCGCTTCTTCTTTTTGAATCGGTCAACATCATCAAGCTCCAACTTAAATGCATTCCAAGGATTATCATCAATTTGTTGGGATTTCAATCCAATTCGTTGAGCTTTTTCCATATTTGATTTTGATTGCTCAATAGTCTGGTCTGGCAATCGTGCAGTATGCTTTGCCTTTTCCTTAGTTCCTCTTGCTGTCCATGAATTTTCCTCAAAAGCTCCACCTGTTCCTCGTTTTGAAATATTAGTTTCGAGAATAATTCTACGGTCTCTGACTTGTTCATAATCAATGTTCTTAATGATATTGTTCCACGAATATTTTCGTCCCAGGGTACTTCCCTTGTAAATCACATCATCGTACCGGAAAGATATTCCTGTTACCCTTCCCGTACTTTTACTTATGTTGAACTTTGGGTGTATCTTCTTTTTGCCCAATTCCTTAATGAACTCAGTTGTATTCCTGGAATTTAATACGGCATTTTCAAGATGGTGCTGAAGCATCAATTTGATTGGAGGTTCCCCGGTTCGAAAAACCTTCTGTATCTCTTTATGGGTAATTGTTGCCTTTCTGGTCAATTTTATATCCTCAAGTTGGGACAGCCCATACTTCAATTCCAGTTTACGGATCAAACGTTCACTTCGTTCATAATCTTTGCTGTCACTGACCAGTTCTCCCGAAAACTTTACCCTGTTGGCAATGATATGGATATGCTCGTGCTCTTGGTCGTTGTGCCGGTAGATGATATACTGGTTATCATCGAACCCCATCCCTTTTAGATAATCGGTTCCAAGGGCCACAAACTTTTTATCACTTAATGTATCCTCATAGGGTAGGTTCAACGAAACGTGATACACCGCCTTTCCCAATCTTGGTCGGAGCTGTCTGACGATATTGAATTCTTGGGTCATATCAACGGTTTTCCCATAGGAAATATTGGTGTCCAATACATATCCCACGCCTTGCTCCACCTTTTTTTCGTTATAGGCCAGCACCCCGTAGAAATCCTTTCCCTTAATCTGCTTGGCTATCACGGTTTACAATATTTGCTTTTAGGGCATCCAATGTGTCTTTCACTTCGGACAACTTTTCTATCAATAAAGGGGCATTGCGCATTCCCAAATGCACCTTTTTTGTCAATTGGTTCAGGTTGTTTCCAATACGGCCCAACTCGATAAAAAGCTTTCTATATTCCGGTGATATCCTTTTTCTTGGCAATGTTTTTCCCCTTGTCTTCATCCGGATAAAATCAGGAAGCGTGATTCCCAAGGTATCGGCATTTTCAGTCGCTGTTAGATAATCTGAAATCGTCATCCTTATGTTTACGCGAATCACTTTCAAGTCTTGTATATCTTTTTTTGGTCTTGCCATAATTTTAGGGGTTTGGGGAGTATCCCCAACAAGCCATGCGAACAGAGTGAGCAGTTTTTGCATGCAAAAACATGGCTTGCTTCACGAACTCCGATTACTATTTCATTTGAACTGTACATTTTGTTTTCTTCCATTTGTATTAGGAAGATGCCTCCCTCATTTTTTCGATAAGCGTATTGATATCATCGGGATGAAAGAGAACTCTACCACCAAGGGGTATCTTTTTTAAAAGCCCTTTTTCCATCCAAGCGTAAATCGTGGGCCTCGTTACCCTAAATTTTTTAACGAGGTCGGCTATTGTCAATAACTGGTCTTCGACTTCTCTTTCCTCTATGGGATTTTCTGTTGGTGGCGGGATGTTCTTTTGGAGAGAATCAGCGGGAACGTATTCTCTTATTCCGCTATCATCCATTATAAATATTCGTTTCATGATGCAGTGATTTTATGATTTACGGTATTGAACAAACCTACTGGTATTGGACAGGATTTTATGCGTTTGGCATACATGGGTTTATGTATGCTAAATTTTCCAAGATTAAGAACCTTTAGAAAATCTTTGGATAACAATACCTCATACCCATTTCCATTAGGATCTGTTCATTTCCATGATTGAACAAACCTAGCAGCATTGAACGACATTTTCCTCGGGTAGCGAACACAAATTGATGTACGATACTTTTGAGATGGTCAAGGGTTTTGCATAGAGAACATCTTTGAGCTCGGAAGAATATTTATGCAATAACTTTCTATAATGCGTATTTGTCCATTTCTATCATTGAACAAACCTAGCAGCATTAAACGACATTTAATAGCAGCGCCGTACATGAATTGATGTACACCGTTACTAAGAAATCCAAAGAATTTTTTGTATAGGAAATCTTTGAACTTTAAGAAAACTATGTAAAAATCCATTACCAATGTGCGTCTGTTCATTTTTCATTATTGAACAAACCTATCAGTATTGAATGCTATTTTAGGGCAACGGTGCAGATGAGTTTATCTGCACCGTTAGTGGCAACTGTCGATAATTTTTTCTAAGGGATTTTGTGGATAGGGAGAGTAAAAAGCAATTGCTTGCCGCGATTGCCAAAAAACGACTGGCGAGAGTGTCAAGAGACCATGTTAATACACTATATAAGGAACAGCAAGGTATTAAAGCATTTCTTCTGTCAAAATATCACAGTAAACGTTAACTTTTGGGTTTGCCGAAATGGTCTCCGTTCCGTTCAAGGATTTATAGGTCAATTGTATTTCATGATTGGCCAGTTCTAGGGCCAAACCATAATGATATCCGGATTGGATAAATTGCTGTTGCCATTTGGAGTGGATGATATAAGCGTTAATGGCAAAACCAATCCGATATTCTAACATACACAGATAGGCGCCTAATTTTGGAAAATCATCTACCAAGGTCATACAAAAATGAAGGTCAGGATGGTAATTCCCACGACCTATTTGCCTTTCCCATTGGGCAATCAACTCGGGATAGGTGTTCCTAAATTCAACAACCTTACTGGTCAATAAAAGGGATTCGTTCACTTTTTGATTTAAAGTTAAGGTGATTTGATTTTATTCGGAGTAACAAATCAATGGTAGTTATCAACGGCTTCTTTCTTCCCCTAACCACAAAAGTCCAATGCAACGCTTTGGACCTTCTCTGAAACAAGGGTTACCCAAAGTTGTGGTTAGGGAAAAAGAACCCTTAGGTTTTAAAAAGGGTTGCAGTTGAACTATAAAGGCTATCCAAAAAAATGGAATTCCTCAAATGTTCAATGCTATATCGCTATATATAATGCTTTAAATATCGATTCATATATAGATAGTAATAAATAATCCATTGAATATGGATAGCATTATTGCTATGAATAATGCTATACTGCTATATAGCAATGACTATTTTGTAGTATTATCATATGGTCATATGACGATATGACCATATATGTGATTAGAAGTAAGAAAAATGCTTATTGTAAGTCGTTTCGAATCTTTGCTATCGCCAAGTATTCCCTATCCATAGGATTAGAAATTGGTTCCGTAAAAGGTGAATTAACGGAACCACTAAAAAAGACCAGATATGGGACTTTACAGTAAAATGGATATTGATTTTACTTTTTTGTCCTGTAAAACCACTTTACAATGGGTGGTTATCCGATTGGAGAAAGAAGAGTCCACCTAGAACTTGTAAGCAATCGAAACGTTCAAAAAATCAGCCACCTCCGAAGGGCTCGGGTTCTGCTCGATAGCTCCCCTCCCAAAAAAATGGGCATAAGTGGCCAAGACGGATATATTCCGGTTCACCTTCCAGAAAAATTCCGTATTCGCTTGACTTCCCAAATAGCTCTCATTTCCAATCGATAATGGATTGTTAGGTAACCCGTTTGGGGCGTACGTTCCATCCGCTGTACTTGGCCTCCAGTACCAAGACCAATCCAGCACCAATTGCATGTCCTTAGTAGGTTTGAGTATTAATTCGGGATGGATACTGGCAAGATTTGCTGCCGCAAACGCCGCTGCACCCCTAAAGTATCCCTGCCTAGGAAATAGTACGTTAACCGTGTTTAGGTCCAAATCGTCCGAATCACGGTCGCCACTGATGTAGTCCGCCTTAAGCCCTATCCTTGGGGTCCAGAACAGTTGTTGGAAGGTATAGCCTGCATTGAAGCCACCACCATACGCCTTTATATTCCCTTTCCCGGCAGCTTGGTCGAAGGTTCCAAACTGATAACCGCCTTCGATGTCGTAGTCAAAGTTCCCGTGATTTCCGAAAAAACGCGCCCCTAGTATATACCTATTTTCATCACCATTACCTTGATGGAAACGGGCATTTTCGTTATTGTAGCCCAGAAGGAAAAGGTCATAGGCAAAATTGGTTCTTACCCTTTTGTTGGCGTATAGCCCGAACAGATCCCGGCCATTTTCAAAAATCCTGTTGTCAAAAGGGCCTCGCCGATTGTTCACTGGACGTAGGTACAAAAGGTTGATGTCCCATTTGCTCCAATTTATTAAAGTTCGGATTCCATCAAAGCTCAACCGTGTGTTCGGGCCTTCCCGCATAGTGACCAATCTCGAAGCCCCCAAGACCGTTTCTTGTCTCCCTACCCTTAAAACGATATTACCTTTGACCGGAAAATTGATTTTGATGTCCGCAAATAGCTGATGTATAAAAGCATTGTCCTCATCGATGGGTCTTGGTCCCAACTGTCTGCCGTTTTCCTGGGTACTCCCCAACTGGCCGAACATCCTGAAGTTTTTTCCCAGTCGTACATCTGTATGCAGCATAAAACGGCTCAACAGATAACCGTCATCCGAGGTCTGTCCCTCAAACCGGTTATTGACCCATTCATATAAAAATCGGACATCCCCTCCAATACCAGCATAAAAGTCAGGGTCGGTC
>JANQSA010000058.1 GCA_028284285.1 Croceivirga sp. | reverse complement strand
AGGAAAGCTCCTGCCCTTTTCGTCCCAAATCTTACCATAAACTTAACCTACTTATGCTATGGCAAAACTAAATTACTGGTATTGTGAGAAATAACAAAGGAAATTTAGGAATTTTTGAATTGAAAAAGGGAATTCCAAGGTATGTCTTTAACATAATAACTTGGTAGTCAAACATAAAGAAGGCGGATGTTACTCCGCCTTCTTTCCCCAAATCTTACCATGAACTTAACCTACTTATGCTATGGTTCTTCAAAAGTAGGTCAAGGGCTTCTGTGTGTGAAAGCTTTTAGACCAACGCCCTCAAATTTGGTTGAAATACATCACCGGGGAGAACGTATTATAAAACCTAAAGAAAAAGAGTACAATTCTTGGAGAAAGCCAACGGCAAAATAAAAAAGGTGGAGAAGTCTCCACCTTTTTTGCCCCAAATCTTACCATGAACTTAACCTACTTATGCTATGGCAATAACTAAATTAAACGGACGTCGAACAAATTTGTGAAAAACACGGTGAAGCGTCATTTTCATCGACGAAATACAGTTTTGTAAGGATTAACTGCAAAATCAATACGCACGCTGATTTTTACCTTCATAAAAATTGATAAAAGCCCTATTCACTACCCGGTTTCCCCCAAGTGTGGGATAATCTCCGGTAAAATACCAGTCCCCCAAATTGTTGGGACAGGCCTTATGAAGGTTCTCGATGGTTTGATAAATAATCTGTACTTCGGCATTAATATCTGAAGGACTCAATAATTCCGCAATTTTTTTAGAGATTTCCCCTGTGGAAAAAGGCACGTATAGCTCTTTTACATAGTTAACCTCTTGATTTTCTTTGGACTTCATTTGGCACAAGCATTTCTGATAGATTTCCGCTATTATATGCTCGGAATTGTTTTCTTTGTGTAATGCAAGAGCGGCCCTAAACGCTACAAAATCTTCCAGTTTGGCCATATCAATGCCGTAACAGTCTGGATATCGTATTTGGGGCGCAGAGGAAACCACTATTATCTTTTTTGGATGTAATCTATCCAACATTCGTAAAATACTTTTTCTTAGAGTAGTTCCCCTTACAATACTGTCATCAATAATAACCAGATTGTCCTTTTCACTTACAGAACCATAAGATATGTCATAGACATGAGTAACAAGATCATCTCTATTACTATCTTGTGTAATAAATGTACGGAGTTTGGCATCCTTTATCGCCACTTTTTCTATACGGGGTCGTACATCCAGAATTTTATGTAGTTCTTCCTGGGTCATGGAGGCTCCTAAAGAAAGTATCTGCTCTTCTTTTTTCTTATTCAAGTAGTTTTGCGCCTCTTTGATCATTCCTAGAAATGAGGTTTCGGCGGTATTGGGGATATAAGAAAAAACGGTATTAATTATATCTTCCTGGATGGCTTCTAAAATTTCCGGGAAGACCAATTTTCCCAATTCCTTTCTCTCTTGATAGATCTCTTTGTCGCTGCCTCGGGAAAAATAGATGCGTTCAAAAGAGCAGGCTTTTCTTTCTTTAGGTTCTTGGACCTTTTCCATGCTTATTGCCCCGTCCTTCTTAATAATTAAAGCGTGGCCCGGCTCTAGCTCCTTTACGTCTTTATAATCTACATTAAAGACCGTTTGGATTGCCGGACGTTCCGAAGCTACCACCACTACTTCATCATCCATAAAATAATAACAAGGTCTAATCCCGGAAGGATCTCTTAACATAAAAGCATCCCCATGCCCGAGCAACCCCCCCATGGTGTATCCCCCGTCCCAGTTTTTGGACGATTTTCTTAAAATTTTTGAAATATTTAAACGAGAAGCTATATGCGGAGAGGCATCCCGTTTGCTATATCCTTCTTTTTTGATTTCCTTATAAAGTTTGGCTACAGCATCGTCCAGAAAGTGGCCTATTTTTTCCATTACCGTGATGGTATCTGCCATTTCCTTGGGGTGTTGTCCTAAATCCACCAAATTTCCAAAAAGTTCATCAACATTGGTCATGTTAAAGTTTCCGGCAACAATCAGATTCCGGTGCATCCAATTGTTTTGCCTAAGGAAGGGATGCACATTTTCGATGCTGTTTTTTCCAAAAGTCCCATAGCGAACGTGTCCTAACAAAAGCTCACCAATGTAAGGGATATTTTTCTTCTGAAGAGCCACATCATCCCAGTATTGCGGGTGCTCCGCTATGGTAGTATTGATGCGTTCATTGATTTGGGAAAAGATATCCTGGATAGGTTGGGATTTTGCGGAACGTATCCTGCTGATATAGCGTTCACCCGGGTTCATGTTGAGCTTAATGCTGGCGAAACCCGCACCGTCCTGGCCCCTGTTGTGCTGCTTTTCCATCATGAGGTACATCTTGTTTACCCCATAAAAGGCCGTTCCATATTTTTCCTTGTAGTACTCGAGCGGCTTCAGCAATCGAATCAAAGAAATTCCACATTCATGTTTAATAGGATCACTCATGCTTTACAATACCAAGCTTTTATAGAAGAACATAGTTCACTCTATTTCTATGTTAAACTGTGTTAGTTCCTTAAACTGTTCCAATCTTCGGGCTACTTCTTCCCGTTCTAGATTTACCATGCGTTCCGTTCCGAATTTTTCCACACAAAAGGAAGCAAGATTTGACCCATGAATTACCGCATTTTTCAAATTTTCAAAAGATCGGTTGGTCGTTGCCGCCAGGTACCCTGCAAATCCTCCTGCAAAGGTATCTCCTGCACCGGTGGGATCAAAAACTTCTTCCAATGGTAAAGCTGGAGCAAAGAATATGTTGCTGCGATGAAACAACAAGGCGCCGTGTTCCCCTTTTTTAATGACTACATATTTTGGTCCCATCTTTTGGATCTGTTCGGCTGCCCTGACTAAAGAGTACTCTCCGGTTAGTTGTCGAGCCTCTTCATCGTTAAGCGTAAGGACATCAATATGCCTCAACACGGCGATTAACTCATCCCAGGTATGTTCCATCCAGTAGTTCATGGTATCGAGTATAATGAGTTTTGGTCGGGTTTTTAACTGTTCAATTACACTCATTTGAATGCTGGGATGTAAATTCCCCAGCATAACCACATCTGTGGTCTTAAATTCTTCAGGTACCTTCGGATCAAAACTGGCCAGCGTATTCAATTCTGTTACTAAGGTCTCTCTTACATTGAGATCATTCATGTACTTAGCCCTCCAGAAAAAGGTTTTACCTCCGTTTACGATTTCTACGCCGGAGAGATCAATGTTTTTTTTCTTTAATATATCCAGGTAGCTGTCTGGGAAATCATCCCCAACCACAGATACAATTGCAGATTGAACATCGAACTGTGCCGCTGCAAGACCTATAAATGTTGCAGCACCGCCTAAAATTCTGTCCGTTTTTCCAAAAGGGGATTCAATGGCATCAAAGGCGAGGGTGCCTACGATTAACAATTTGCCCATAAAGAACTCAATTAGACTTTTTCAATTGGCTAAAAAATCGGTCTTTTTCACCCACTTTTCACCTTTTTCTCTTTACATAACTTGGGCTATGTAACTCGAAAGAGCTTTCAATTGGGCAAAAAATCCAAGATTTTCGCTTCAATCCA
>JANQSA010000057.1 GCA_028284285.1 Croceivirga sp. | reverse complement strand
AACCGAGCTACCCTGGGAGAGCCAACTTTTAATACCTTTAGAAGTCACAGCAAAGCGTTTACATGCTAGGTAGGGTAGCCTGCCTTCCCGGGGCACCCTATCTACTTGCTCTAGGTGCCCTTCCAGGAGGGCTATCGTTTTGCCCTGTAAACGGTTCGTGGCGAGATACCCCGGCTAACCGAGGTGGAAAGATCGCGAAAAAATAGCTAAAGCAGTGTTGCATTCCAAGACAGCTTTTAACGTTAGCTGCCTCTAATGACTGCACTTAACTGGTACAGTACAAAATAACAATCCCAGACAATGAAAAGCGGCCTCCATTGGAAAAAGTGACAAAATAATTAAACTTGCCGCCAAAACGTTTCTTTTCGTCCGCCATCTTGTTTGTTGCGCACAACGGCCGCGTAAAAGAAAGCCTACTGTCTATCCCACTAAGGTTACCTGCATGTAAAATTGGGCTATGTATTAACCTGGCTGAACGGGTAACTCGGTTAGAGGTCACCTCTTGTTCCCCTAGCTCAAAATGACGTTAGACATACACCTTATTCCAAAATGGCTGTTATTTCAATTTTCTTTTGTTTTGATTCATATTAGCCCTTGATACCTCGTTCTTAAGGTCAAAAGAATATCTTGAGTGGGTTATCAATGTCTAATTTGAATAAACAAAAAAGAATATTAGGATGGCGGCCATTTTGGGATATGGTGTATCTACCTAACAATTACATTATGCAATATTCCCAATCTGCATGGGATAAGCCCACCGTTATGAACATCCCCATGAATAGGATTAAAAAAAGAAAAAAAGAAAAAAACAGAACTCTGGGGCCGAATTGTTCTGAGTCTGATTAGCGTTAATCCACGATTAACTATGCCAAAGGCCAATATGTCGCCACAGGAGCCGATGAGTAGGAGCATGCAACTCCCATACTAAGCCTATGTCACGGCATTTTTACAGACTGATCTATTTTTAGAAAACCTTTTCTTTGTGAAAGAAAGGCAATTTCGGTCCAGTGA
>JANQSA010000015.1 GCA_028284285.1 Croceivirga sp. | reverse complement strand
CTGATACTGCGGGGTTTAATGTGGTACCTCCAGGAATCGAACCAGGGACACACGGATTTTCAGTCCGTTGCTCTACCAACTGAGCTAAGGTACCAGTATTTCACTTTTTTCTTTCGGTTTCCTTTACCACAGCTACCGGGAAGGGCTAAAGGAACCTCTAATTAGGCCTTTTGCGGGCTTGCCCGCCTTTGCGATATTGCATTCCGCAAAGGCGGGTGCAAATATACTTTCAAATTTAGGATTTACAAACTAATGCCGCCAAAAAGGGGGCTATTTTTTTGCATTTCCCGACCTTTGAAATATGAACCTTGTCGTGGATATTGGAAATACCCTTGTTAAGTATGCTGTATTTGAGAGGGGAACCCTTTTAGTGGTAGAAAGTTCAGCTTGCGGGGTATTTCTTTCCAAGATAAAAGCCCTTTTCGAAACCTTTCCTAAGATCGAGTACGCCATCCTTTCTTCTGTTAAAGTTCTGGAAAATAAGGAGTTTGAGGTCCTGTCGTTGTTTTGTAAAGTGCATCTGCTCTCGGCTACTTCCAAAGTGCCTTTCAAAAACGGGTATGCCAGCCCCGAAACTTTAGGGGTAGACCGTATTGCCCTGGCCACAGCCGCTTTTTATCATAACCCTAAAGGGAATAGTTTGGTAATTGATATGGGCAGTTGTATCACCTACGATTTTGTCAATGGTCGTGGAGAATATCTGGGGGGCGCTATTTCTCCGGGATTCCTTATGCGGTACCGGGCCATGCACGAACAAACAGCAAAGTTGCCCTTACTGGAGCCAGAGCTTCAACCCGACTTTATTGGGAATTCCACTGCTTCCAGTATGCACAACGGAGTGATCCAGGGTATTTGCCATGAACTGGACGGAACCATTGAACAATACAAAAATCGCTTCCCACATTTAACAGTTATTTTAACAGGTGGTGATTCCCATTTTTTTGCGAAACGGCTAAAAAATTCCATATTTGCGCATTCTAAATTTCTGCTGGAGGGGTTGAACTACCTACTGGAATACAATAAACGTTAGATGGTGAAGTATTTTTGGACAGCATTGGTATGCCTGATTGCTTTTGGCAGCTATGCGCAAAACGGTACAGTTTCCCCTTATTCCATTTTCGGTATTGGCGATACAAGAAACAACGGAACCGTAGAAAACCGATCAATGGGGGGGTTACAGATGTATGCGGATAGCATTCACATTAATCTAAGGAACCCGGCGGCTTATTCCAAGTTGCGGCTTACTGCCTATAGTGGCGGCATTTCCCACAGGGAGTTCCGGCTCAGGGACAATTTGGAGACACAAAATGTTGCCGTAACTAATCTGGAATACCTGGCCATCGGTTTTCCCCTGGCGCCAAACGCAGGATTGGGATTTGGTATCCAGCCCTTTACTTCTGTGGGGTATGATCTGGTAGGACGAACACCGAATGCCGCAGGAGATACCATTACCAACGTTTTTAGAGGTGAGGGAGGGCTTAACCGTGTTTTTTTATCACTTGGTTTTCAACCCATAGAGAATCTTTCACTAGGTGCTACGGTTAACTTTAACTTTGGTACGATGGAATACGAACGGATACAGAGTGTGGAAAACGTCCAGTTTGGAACCTTAGACCGAAGGAGTTCCCGCATCAACGGATTTGATCTGGTATACGGCGCCAACTACACCCCTAAGATCGGAGAAAAACATACCCTGTTTTTACATGCCGGAGTGGATACCCAAATTAATCTGGTCTCTGAAAACTCGGAACGAATAGGTTCCTTTTCCGTACAGACCGGGCAAGAAATAGAAGTGATAGACGTGGATCTGGAAGCTCAAAACCTTAAAAATACCGAATTAAAAATCCCTACCAGGACTACTTTGGGCCTGGGTTTTGGGGAAGATAAAAAATGGTTTATAGGGGGGGAGTACACTTTTCAGCAATTAAGCACTTTTGAAAACGCCTTTTTAGGTCAGGATAATGTAAGCTACAATGATGCTAGCACCATGGCTTTAGGGGGATACTTTGTGCCGAATTACACCGCACTATCCGGGATTTTTAACCGGATTACCTATCGGGCAGGATTACGGTATGACCAAACCGGTTTGGTGGTTAACGAAAAGGAAATCAATAATTTTGGCATAACTTTTGGTCTTGGTATACCCATAACCGGAAGCGGTAGCGATCGGTTTTCCAATTTGAATATAGGTGTCGAACTGGGAAGGAGAGGAACTCGCGCTGCCGGTTTGGTAGAGGAGAGTTATTTGAATATAAATGTAGGACTTTCCTTAAATGATAGATGGTTCCTTAAAAGAAGAATAAATTAAAAAGCATTTTTTATAAAAAATCCTAAATAAAATCGCATTGGCTCTCCAATGAAAAAGGGTTTTCTATAAAAATTTGTACATTACCACTTTAAAATTAACAAGATGAAGAAGAAACTTTACTTAACGATGATAGCGGTCATTATGTCGATAGGATTAAGTATTGCTCAGGCGCAAAATCCGGAGTGCATGACCAATCTTTCCATTTATGCTGAACATGCCAAGGTAAAGAATTATGATGCCGCATATGAACCCTGGAAAATGGTGTATGAAAGCTGTCCGGATATTAATAAAGCCAATTTTCTGTTAGGCGAACGAATTCTGAGACACAAAATAAAGAACTCTTCCGGTGCGGACAAGGATGGTTTTGTACAGGACCTTTTGGCATTGCACGACAACAGTTTTAAATACTTCCCCGCAAAATTTACGAAAGCGCAGGTAGCAGAAGACAAAGCGCTTTTAATGTATGAAGAAAATATGGCCTCCAATGAACAGTTGTATACCCTATGTGGAACAGCGTTTGAGGAAGATAGGGATAACTTTAAAAATCCTAAAGCATTGTACTTGTACTTCTCCACTTTGGTGGATCTGCACAATGCGGGAAAGAAAGAGTTGCAGGAGGTATTTGATGTCTATGATGACGTAACGGAAAAGGTGGAAGAAGAAAACAAGAAACTCACACAAATACTCACCAAGCTATTACCCAAAGAAGATGAGGGTACCTTAACTTCCAAGGAGAAGAAAAGATTAAAAGCGGCGAGGGTAAATTCTGAGTCCTATGGTAAAATTGCCGCGAGCATTGACTCTAAATTAGGGGCTTTAGCAGATTGTGAAAATCTTATCCCGCTGTATGAAAAAAGTTTTGAGGCCAAGAAAGGTGACATTACCTGGGTGAAAAGAGCCGTAGGAAGAATGTTCAGCAAAGAGTGTACGGACGACCCTATGTTCCGGAAATTGTTTGAAGCGCAATTGGCATTGGATCCATCAGCTGATGCGTACGTTTATGGAGGTACCCTTAAGAAGAAGTCGGGGGATACCAAAGGAGCAATTGCAGACTTTAATAAAGCGCTGGAGTTAGAAACCGATCCGGTTAAAAAATCAAAAATTGCGTATAACATCGCAACGAGCTACAGAAGAAGTGGTAGCAAATCTACCTCAAGGACGTATGCAAATAAAGCCATTAGTGCTGATCCTACCAATGGAAACGCGTATTTGTTAATTGCCAACCTCTATGCAAGTAGCGCAAATGATTGTGGTAGTACCCCTTTTGAAAAACGAGCAATTTACTGGAGGGCAGCGGAGATGGCACGTAAGGCAGGTAGGGTAGATCCCTCTTTAAGCTCCAGGGCCAATAAAACCGCAAGTAGCTATAGTCAGCGTGCACCTTCCAAAACGGATATTTTCAATTCCGGTTTGGCGGGACAAACCATTTCATTCAATTGCTGGGTAGGCGGTAGCGTTAAGGTGCCCAACCTATAGGAGTGGAACAGTTAAAAAGGTATTGTTTTTATAAGCGATTTGCCACAACTTTTGTTGTGGCAATCCTTTTTATAGGTTGCCAGGACAATTATAAAAGGGTGGGAGAAGAAGCCATTAAAAAAGTGTACCCGCAAGGTGTTGCTACTAATTTTACCTTAACCTATACAGAAGCCATCAAGGAAATGAGTACACAGGATTCTTCGTCTTCCCGGGTGATTGCCATATTAAAAAGTCCCCTTAATGAAGACTATGACAATCTGAGTTTTAAGTATAAGGAGTTTCCAAAAGGACTACAGGTGGATTTTTTTGACGAGGAAAACCGGAAAAGCGTGATTATGGCGGATTATGCTATCATCTATTCCCAAACTAACCTTATCGACTTGCAAGGGAATGTGGTTCTTGAAAGCCATGACGGAAAGAAGCTGGAAACCCCTCAGTTGTATTGGGATAGAAAAAACAAATGGATTTTTACAGAGGCCGAATTCACTTATACCAATCCGGAGGACGGTACCATAATGGATGGAGAAGGCATGGATTTTAACCGGGAGTTCACCTTTTTTAGCGCCAACAAAACGTATGGGCTAATGACCATAAAAGAAGATTGATATCATGATAAAAATTCTTAAATACACAGAGTACCTGTATTTGGCTGTGGCCATCGTCTCGCTGTATAAGATAATTACGCTATGGCCCGTTGATCCCAAAGAAACCTATATTTTTATCTTTTTTGCGGTGGTCTCTATAGCAATGTTCGCTTTCAGGAGAAAGTACAGAAAGCGTTTTGAAAAAAGATCCGGTAAAAAGTAAAATGGCGTTTTGGATACTTCGTTACTGGTAATAGTACTTTCCTTGTTGTTCTCCGCCTTTTTCTCGGGAATGGAGATTGCCTTTGTATCGGCCAATCGAATTCATATAGAACTGGAAAAGAAACAGGAAGGTTTTTTGGCTAAAGTTCTCAGTTGGATTACCGAAAAACCCTCAAAGTTTATCGCCACAATGCTTATTGGGAATAATATAGCGTTAGTGGTATACGGGCTATTTATGGGAGACCGGTTGATGCATTGGTTTCAGGATATGCTTCCTACCCGCAATAACTTAATAAATGCCTTGCTGACGGATTTTAGCCTGCTTTCCCAAACTGTGATTTCTACTTTTATCATTCTTATTACAGCAGAGTTTTTGCCTAAGGTGCTTTTTCAAATCTATTCCAACACGTTGTTGAAAGTGTTGGCTTTTCCCGCCTATATCTTTTATGTATTGTTCTCATTTTTATCCGGGGCTGTCATCAGAGTCTCTGACTTTATCTTAAAAAACTTTTTTAGGACAGATGGGGACCAGGTGCAGTTGGCATTCACTAAGTTGGAACTGGGAGATTATATCACGGAACAAATGGAAGCTGTTGAGGAAGAGGAAATCGATACGGAAATTCAATTGTTTCAGAATGCGTTGGAGTTTTCAGAAGTAAAAGCCCGGGAAGTTATGGTACCACGAACCGAAATTACAGCCATAGAACTTCACGAAAGCACCAAACAGCTGAATAAACTTTTTATTGAAACCGGGTATTCCAAGATTTTGGTCTATAAAGATACTATAGATGAAATCATAGGCTATGTCCACTCCTATGAACTCTTTAAAAAGCCTAAAACCATTAAACATATTTTAAGGCCTGTGGAGTTTGTCCCGGAAACCATGCTTATTCATGAAATTTTGGATGTACTCACAAAAAAGCGAAAAAGCGTGGCGGTAGTGTTGGACGAATATGGGGGTACTGCCGGCATAATGACGGTAGAAGACATTGTGGAAGAACTGTTCGGAGAAATTGAGGATGAACATGATTCTACGGACCTGTTTGAGGAACAACTGGCGGAAAACGTATTCAAATTCTCTGCCCGCCTTGAGGTAGACTATATTAATGAGAATTACAAGTTGGAACTTCCGGAAAGTGAAGAATACGAGACTTTAGGAGGGTTAATTACCAATCTCACCGGTGAAATACCCGCCCTGGATGAGGAAATAAAGACGGAGGTATATTTATTCCGTATCATAGAGGTTTCCAATAACAAAATAGATATGGTGGAAGTCCACCGACTGGAAGTAGATTAGGGGGTTTCTACAGCTTTCCATTTTGAAAAGAAAGTGGTATTTTCGCCCCCACTAAAATCAAGATAAAGCGATAGATAGATGGCTATTTTAGAAAATATTAGAAAACGGACCACCGTGCTCATCCTTATTATTGGGATGGCCTTGTTTGCATTTGTTATTTCCGGTGTTTTTACGGGAAATGACTTCGGTGGAGGCAAAGTAGGGTCTACCATAGCAGAGGTGAACGGAGAGCCCATAGCCCGTGAAGATTTTACGGAAAAATTGGAGCAAGCACAACGCCAATTTGGCCCAAGTCTTTCTTCTACCCAATTGGTAAATCGGGTATACGATCAGGAAGTAAGAAATACACTGTTCAAACAGCAGTTTGAAAAATTGGGCATTGGTGTGGAAAGTGATCAGATCGTGGATTTCATTAAAAATACCGGATATGCCCAGGATCCTTCGTTTCAAGATGAAAATGGGGTTTTTAATCCACAAGTGTTTAAAGCCACAATAGCAGATTGGAAAGAAACCAATCCACTCTTGTATGATAATTGGTTGCAAATAGAACAATCTATTATGCAGTCCGCCAAAGAGCAAATCTATCTTAACCTGATCCGTGCTGCCTCTGGAGCTACTTTGGTAGAAGGACAGTTTGATTATAAGCTAGCTAATGATAAGATAGACATCCAATATGTTCGTGTGCCCTACACCTCTGTTCCGGATAGTACTGTTCAGGTATCTAAAGAGGAAATTGCTCAATATGTAAAGGAGCACGAAGAAGATTTTGAACAAGAAAAGGCAAGGGATATTCGGTTTGTGTTCTTTGAGGAAAAGCCTTCTTTGGAGGATGAAAACAATGTGACCTCTGCTATCACAGCCTTATTGGGTAATACTTTAGAGTATGCCGAGGAACGGGATGCCACAGATACCATCCTGGGGTTCCGGGACACAAAAGATGTAGCGGCCTTCTTGGATCGGAACTCAGATATCAAACTGGATACTATTTATAAAGCTAAAAAAGATTTACCGGCAGTTGCTGCGGATAGTATTATGGCCCTTGCCATTGGTGAGGTGTACGGTTCCTACAGAGATGGGGATTATTTTAAAATCTCCAAAATGATCGATAGAAAGAATAACGGCTCGGTTAAGGCTAGTCATATCCTTATTGCATATGAAGGTGCTGCCAGGGCCAATCCGGACATTACCAGAACCAAAGAAGAGGCAGAAGAAGAGGCCAACCGACTCTTTATAGAAGCCAAAAAAGAAGGTGTGGATTTTCCAACTTTGGCCAGGGATAATTCTGATGGACCCTCCGCACCCAGAGGGGGGGATTTGGGATATTTCCAGGAAGGTATAATGGCAGATGCTTTTAACGATTTCTGTTTTCAAAATAGCGTTGGAAGTATTGGTTTGGTAGAAACTGATTTTGGTTTTCATATTATCAAGATTGATGATAAGCAGGATGTGGTACAAGTGGCTACCCTTGCCAGGGAAATAGAACCTTCTGAAGAAACGGTAAATGCCGTATTTACCGACGCCACCAAGTTTGAAATGGCAGTTACAGATGCTGAGGCAGAGGCATTTTCCGATATAGCCAGGGAAAGTAGTCACGTGGTGCGGCCGGTGAATAAAATAAAGGAAATGGATGAAAACCTTCCAGGCTTGGGTTCACAGAGAAGTGTAGTACAATGGGCCTTTAATGAAGATACTGAGGTGGGGGACATAAAGCGATTTGATTTGACGAATGGTTACGCAGTAGTCCAGCTGACCAAGAAGTATAAAAAAGGGGTGATGTCCGTAGAGGACGCATCCGCAACGGCGCTTCCTAAAATACGTAAGGAGAAAAAAGCGGAAAGGATTATGGCCAAGGCCAGTGTGAGCAATCTCGAAGATTTTGCAACCAATCATGGAGTTACCGTTTCTACCGCCTCTTCCTTAACGCGCAAGTCTCCAACTATCCCCGGGGCAGGTAGAGAACCCTTAGTTGTGGGAAGGGCATTTGCGTTGTCTCAAGACCAGACCTCCGGCCTGATTAAAGGAGAGACAGGAGTTTTTATGCTTAAGGTAACCAAAAGAGAAGAGGCTATTACCCTCCCCAATTTTAGCACTTTTGCCAATACCCTTACTAATCAGAATCGTAATGTGGTAAACAGCAGGATATATAATGCTTTAAAAGAAGGAGCAGATATTGAGGATAACCGGGCTACTTTTTATTAGGAGGTCCAAATCCCGGATCACAGTATCATTTTATCATACGGTACAATTGTTGAAAAACCCCTGGCTATAAAATAGTCAGGGGTTTTGCTATCTCCAGTAGCCAGGATGAAGTCTCCACCCCAGGCCCCAAGACTCTTAATAGCGCCGGAATAGTCCGGGAACAATCGTTGCTTAACCGGTTGTAGGCCAAGAACAGAAGCAAGAAGTTGCTCATGCCTTTCAATAAGGGCATGAAATTCCTGCAAGGAGGAGATTAGAACAAAATCCCGGGTCATTTCTGATATTTCGGCAACGAGTTTGTTTTTGTCAAAACGTAAGTTTTTATACTCTTGGATGGCGGTTCTACTGTTTTGTTTTTCGTTGAGAAACACAAAATACAATTGTTCCTTAAACGATGGGGCAAAATTAGTTGCTTCTACCACTGGCTTTCCACTTTTTAGTTGATAGAACAACGGGGAATTATGGGAGGCGCAGGCAATGTCATAACCACTGCCCCCAAAAGAAGCTTTTAAGAGCATATAGGGATTCACTCCGGACCACTGGGCCATATTGTTGATCAGGGTAGAGGATGAGCCCAGGCCCCAGTTCCGTGGAAAAGTTAATTGTGTTTTTACCGATATACCTGGAGAGTGTTTTAAAAAGGTACTATCGATATGTTGGGTAGCATTTAAAATCTGCAAGAGTCGCGCTGCGGTTTCAAGATCGGAACTTGATACAAGCGTAAGGTCGGGGAGCGTAAAAGTAGCCCGGAACCAGGAACTGCCATCAGCATCAAAACTATTCCAATGGAGTATTCCGGTAGCATTTTCCTCCACTTCAAGATGTTGACCGAATTTTGTAGGGAGGGCCAGGGCTAACGCCCCATCCAGAACAGCATACTCTCCGGAAAGTAACAATTTGCCATTACTGTAGTAAACGCTTTTGGTCATTGTTTCCGGATAAGTTCAAGACCTTCCTTTACTGCTGCAGTACTTACCGTTTTGTCATTAAAGTGGTCCACTAATCGCCTTTTTTCCGATTCTGTAGCCCCCATTTGATTTAGTAAGTTGAGCAAATGCATTTTCATATGCCCTTTTTGGATCCCCGTAGTCACCAGAGATCGTATTGCTGCAAAATTTTGTGCTAATCCCGCTACCGCTACTATTTGCATCAGTTCCCTAGCAGATGGATTTTGAAGGATCTCTAAGGCTAATTTGGTAAGGGGATGCAAAGAAGTTAGGCCTCCCACAGTTCCCAGGGCCAAAGGCACTTCCAGCCAAAACCGGAAATGGTCATCTTCAATGGTGGCATTGGTCAAACTGGAATATTCACCTTCCTTTGCGGCATAGGCGTGAACCCCTGCCTCCACCGCCCTGAAATCGTTTCCGGTAGCAAGGACTACTGCATCAATCCCGTTCATGATACCCTTATTGTGTGTCACCGCCCTATAGGGTTCGGATTGTGCAATGGAAACAGCTTGTACAAAACGTTCTGCAAATCTTCTGGATACGGAAGTTTCACTCTTTTCTTCCCTAACAGGGCATGCTACTTCCGCACGGACCACACAATTGGGCACATAGTTACTTAGGATACTCATAACGATCTCCGGGATATTTCCCCCATTCTTAAAACTCAGGTAGTCCTGCGCCTCTCGTTCAATGGTTTTTGCAAATTGCTCAAGACAGGAATTGATAAAATTGGCGCCCATGGCATCCAAAGTCTCAAAAGTGCAATGCAGTTGGTAATATCCTTTGAGTTTTTGGGTCTTATCCTTCAGAACGATGTTTTTAATGCCTCCTCCCCTTTTTTGCATGTTAGCCGTTAGGGTTTGGGTATCCTCCCATAGTTTAGGAGTGACGGTGGCGATAAAACTTGAGAGTTCCTCTTTTTTGCCATGGAACATAAGATGTACTTGCCCTACTTTTTCCGTACCCAACACGCTGCTTTTAAAACCTCCCCGGGGGAACCAAAATTTGGCAGCCTTACTGGCTGCAGCAACTACAGAGCTTTCTTCAATAACCATGGGAAGGGTATACCAACTTCCATTGATCAAAAAATTAGGGGCTACCGCAAAGGGCAAATAGTAGTTGGATAAGGTATTCTCTATAAACTCATCATGGGTTTTTTGCACCTTAGGATCAGTATTCCAGTATTGTTGTAATAGTTTCTTGGCACTCTTGGGATCTTTGGTACAGTTGTCCGCGATCCATTGTATTTTTTCTTCTTTGGTAAGTTTGGAAAAACCTTCTACCGGCGTATGCATGGCTAAAATTAAAGTTTCAAAGATAAGCGAAAGGCATTTTGGTTCCTTTTATTGGAGCAATGTGATGTCAAAGTTTAGTTTTAGGTAAATAATTAGTAAACTTGAAAGGTTAAATCGAACTTTCCTATGCAAAAGATAACAACGCTATTGTTTTGTTCCTTTATATTCCTTTTTACCGGTATTGCCCAAACCAAAAAAGTAACCCTCGAAGAAATCTGGGGAGGGGCATTCCGCACCCAGGGAATGGATGCATTGCGCTCCATGAAAAATGGTAAGCACTATACAGTACTTAATTTTAACCGAAACCCCAGGAGCAGTAGTATTGAGAAATATGACTACCAAACCCTGGAAAAAGTAGAAACTATAGTTTCTTCCTCTGCTGCAATTCCTTATTTCACCTCTTACGAGTTTAGTGAGGACGAATCACAAATCATACTGGCTACTGAAGTAGAACCTATTTTTCGTCGCTCTCGATTGGGAATATATTATGTCTACAATGCGCTGGATAAATCACTCATTAAAATTTCCGATAACAAAATTCAGGAACCGGAGCTTTCCCCGGATGGTTCTAAAGTAGCTTATGCCTATGATAACAATCTGTACATAATGGATTTGGAAAGCAAAACTACCTCGCAGATCACCAGGGACGGTGCTTATGGCAGTATCATTAATGGGATCACGGATTGGGTGTATGAGGAGGAGTTTTCTTTTGTACAAGCTTTTGAATGGAACAGTAATGGTACGGTATTGGCTTTTCTCCGTTTTGATGAAACCCAGGTCCCACATTTTTCTATGGATGTCTACGGTAGCGAACTTTACCCCCATCAATACCAGTTCAAATATCCCAAGGCAGGTGAGGAAAATGCTAAGGTAAGTTTGCATTTGTACGATCTGAACTCCAAAGCGCTCAGCGATGTGGATCTGGGTGATGCGTACTATATCCCAAGAATTAAATGGAGGAACCATCCCAATTCTTTAAGTGTTCAAACTATTAACAGACATCAGAACCATTTAAAACTGCACGAGGTAAATGCCCGGGACAACTCGGTTACACTGCTATTAGAGGAAAAAGATGCGGCATATGTAGACATTCACGATAATCTCACTTTTTTGGCAGATGACAGTTTTATCTGGACCAGTGAAAAAGATGGCTATAATCATTTGTATTTGTATGATCAGAACGGGGGATTGATGAACCAGGTAACCCAAGGGCCTTGGGAGGTAACGAAATATTACGGGTACGATCAGGCAGAAGACAGAATTTATTATCAGTCTGTGGAAAATGGTTCCATAAACAGGGGGATCTACAGTATTTCCAGTTCCGGAAAAAACAAAAAAAGCCTGAGCACCGTGGAAGGAACCAATGCTGCTGCCTTTAGTGCAGATTTCACCTATTACATCAACACCTATTCCAGTGCTACCACTCCGTATCAATTTACCTTGCACCGGGCTTCTAACGGGAAAAAGCTGAAGGACATTAAAGACAATTCGGAGTTGCTTTCCAAATTGACCGATTATAGTATTGTTCCGAAAGAATTCTCAACCCTCACTATCAACGGGAATGAATTGAATATGTGGATGATAAAACCACCGAATTTTGATCCTTCCCAACAGTATCCCTTGTTATTATATCAGTATAGCGGACCGGGGTCCCAACAAGTGGCCAACAGGTGGATGGGCAGCAATGACTACTGGCACCAGATGCTGGCCTCCGAAGGTTATATAGTAGCCTGTGTAGATGGACGGGGTACAGGCTTTAAAGGGCGGGATTTTAAAAAAGTCACCTATCTGAATCTGGTGAAGTACGAAACGGAAGATCAGATTGCCGCGGCTAAAAAGCTAAGTGATCTACCGTATATTGATGAAAACCGGACGGGTATTTGGGGTTGGAGTTTTGGAGGCCACATGAGTACAAATTGTCTGTTTAAGGGTAATGAAGTATTTGAAACGGCTATTGCGGTAGCTCCTGTCACCAGCTGGCGATTTTATGACACCATCTACACGGAACGTTTTATGCGTACTCCCCAGGAAAATCCGGATGGGTATGATAACGAATCGCCTTTTAACTATCCTGAGTTATTAAAAGGAAACTATTTATTGGTGCATGGTTCAGGGGATGATAATGTACATGTACAAAATTCCATGCGACTGGTTGAAGCCTTAATCCAGGCCAATAAACAATTTGAGTGGGCCATTTACCCCGATCGCAATCACGGGATTTATGGAGGAAATACCCGGCTTCACCTCTATACCAAAATGACCAACTTTATTAAGGAAAATCTATAAACCAACGAACTAGAATATGTCAGAATCTGTAAAACCAGCTCACGAGAAAGAACTTTTTGGACACCCGGTAGGCCTCTATTTTTTATTTTTTACGGAGTTATGGGAACGTTTCTCCTATTACGGAATGCGTGCCTTGCTTACCCTTTTTCTTACTGCGGCAGTAGTGTCCGATAATCCCGGTTGGGGTTGGGAAGATTCTGAAGCTATCAACTTATATAAGTGGTACACCACTTTAGTGTATCTGGCCTCCATTCCCGGGGGGTTGTTGGCGGATAAAGTTTTTGGACAAAAAAGAACGGTCCTTATCGGAGGTATCCTCCTGTGTATTGGACATTTAGTACTGGCCTTACCGCAGGTTGCGGCGTTTTATACCGGTCTTGGTTTTATCATAGCGGGTGTGGGTTGCCTGAAGCCCAATATTTCAACTATGGTTGGAGGTCTGTATAAGAAAGGGGATTCCAGGAGAGATGTCGGGTTTACCATTTTTTATATAGGTATAAACATTGGAGCCTTTTTAGCCGGTATCATTGTAGGGACCATTGGCGAGAATATCAATTGGCACTATGGTTTTGGCTTGGCAGGTATTGGCATGTTAGTAGGCCAGATTGTGTATATGTCCGGTCAAAAATATTTAAAAACCGTAGGGAATAAACCCGGTAGTGCCGAAAGTACCCCTGAGGAGCAGGAAGCGGCAAAAAGACCCTTAAACCGCAAGGAGAAAGATAGAATGGCTGTCATTTTTATTTCCTTTTTGATGATCATCGTTTTCTGGGGGGCATTTGAACAGGCCGGAGGCCTCATGAACATTTATGCGAAACAAAAAACTGATCGTATCACCGACATATTGAATATTGATCTGATCTTAATTGGCTTAACAGCACTTCTTTTGGTGCGAAGCCTTATGGTATTTGCCAAAGACAGGGCTAAAGGCAGAAATTGGCTTATTGGTACGACAATCGTAGCAGGACTATTTACCCTATTGAAAGTCTTTGTTTTCAATACGAATCCGTTTGAGGTACCTGCCACCTGGTTTCAGTCCGTAAATTCATTTTTCATCTTTACCCTTGGACTACCCATTGCCTTATTTTGGGTTTGGTGGAAAAACCGTGGAAAAGAAAGTAGCTCTATTTTTAAAATGGCTCTGGGAATTGTTATCATGGGTCTGGGCTTTGTTTTTATGGCCAAGGCATCTATGGAATTTGAGGCTGTTGGAAAATCCGCTATGATTTGGCTTATTTTAGCGTACCTTTTCCATACCATAGGCGAGCTTTGTGCCTCTCCCGTTGCGCTTTCATTCATTACCAAATTAGCCCCTCTAAAATATGCAGGGTTTATGATGGGAGCCTATTTTGCCGCTACCGGACTGGGTAATTTTGTAGCGGGGTCAATCGGTGAACAGATCAAGAACTTTAGCGAGCTACAACTGTTCACGGGAATAACCATATTTTGTGTGATTTTTGGCTTGTTGGTGTTATTGATTTTAAAACCTTTGAAACGCCTTACCCATGGGGCCGAGGACGAAACTCCTGCAGTGGCGTAGTGGTATTCACAACTCCTCAAAATAGTAGGCTGCCGCATCCCCGGTATAGTGAAACGGAATGTTACGCTTTTTGCAGCTGCGTTTCCAACGGGGAATATAACTACGGTAGTTACTGCCATCAGCCAATACCATTTTTGGCTGAATGGAGTCTAACAGGCGTCCTACATTAAGTCTTGGTGATTGTGTAAATAAGAGGTAGTCGGGGGCTATCCCTTTTGGTAGTAATGCAGCACTATCTACGATCATCAACTGTTTTTCCCCTAGGAGGTAATTGTTCCGAAGCCCATCGTGATGAATAGTCTTAATGCGTTTTGCTACTTTGTAATTGGTAACTATTCTTTCGGTTGTAGTGGTGTCCGAAGCTAAGACATTGAGCTGGTTTCCGGCTTGATACAGGAGTATGGAATTTTTGGTTTGATGGGCTAGTATTAAGCGTTCTGTGTTTCTTGTGCTTACTTCTTGAAACACCAGATAAACGGAAAACACCAGGATCGTACTTAAGAAAAATACCAGATGTCGGAAGCTTGCCTTGGACAGGGTAAAAACCAATCCAAAAATTAACAGGTAACCCACAAATAGTTGGATACCATCAAATGGGATATCCTTAAAGATAAACGCCTCTTGCCGGGCCACCCAGGCAATGGTAGCATTCATAGTACCAATCATCTCATTGTATCCCCAAACCAGAATTTTAGGGAGAACATTACAATACCCCAGTATTACAACCACAAGTCCCAGGCCCAGGATACCTCCCAGGAAAGGCACAACGATCAGGTTGGAAACAAAGAACAGAGCAGGAAATTGATGAAAATACAAAAGGCTTAGGGGCAAAACCCCCAATTGAGCCGCGATACTAACAGAAAACAATTGCCACCCTTTTTTAACAAGGAAGTTTTCCGGATTCCAAAACCGTTGCAACTTAGGGAATATCCAAACAATAGCAAATACCGCTGCATAGCTCAATTGAAAGCCTACCTGAAACAGGAATAAGGGCTTTATCAAAAGGATAAATACCATGGAAAGCACCACAATATTGAAAGTATTGGTAGGGCGATTAAGATAAAAAGCGTATGCTATAAAAGAAAACATCGTTACAGCCCGTACTATGGATGGGGATAAACCGGCGATGACGGCATATATCCAAAGTAATAACACCGTACTCACCAGTTTTACTATTCTTCCTTGGGGTAAACGCTCCAGGGGTTGTAAAAGGAATTGAAGCAGTAAAAGCAGGATACCCACATGTAATCCGGAAACAGCCAGAATGTGAACTGCGCCTGCATTTTTATAGTTGTTATAGGTAGCTTCCGAGATGTCTGCACGTTGTCCGAGTAAAAGGGCCTGCATTACGCCAAGTTGGGCAGCTCCAAAATCATAGGTCCGTAATATTGAGATTAACACTTCCCTAAAGTTCGCCGCCCTGCCTATCAGTGTTTTCGAAACGTTTTTCAATGGTACATACGCCCCGTTATCCACCCGGATTTGATGAAAGATCCCTTGCTTTTTCATATAGCTCTTATAATCAAACTGATAGGGATTAAGAGGAGGGTTCAGGGGTGTTGGCGTACTGTACACCAGGATTTCATCATCTACGTGTAAACCGGGGGTTTCGGTAGCTTTGGGTATGGAGAGAATACATTTTCCCGAAGTGCTGTTTCCATCAATACCCACCACCCTTACCACGTAGCGATGAGAATAATCATTTGGCTTTAGGACTTCCCGGATTTTCAGGTGTAAGTTGTGATCTGTAGTTGTTATAATCTTAGTATAGTGAGAAGGCACATTCCCTGGCATTGTCATCCCGAGACCAAACGTCCCTATTGCACCAACACACAGCGCTAAGCCCAATCCAAATACCGGGATGTTTTTCCAATTAGGATAATACCGGGAAAAACCAAGGATTCCCAAAGACAGGATACCGGTACCCAGGACCCATTGGATTTTAGGTGCTCCATAATATCCGAAAAGAATGCCCAGGATGAGCCAAAAGGCCAGCCGAACCGAAACAAAATCTAAAAATCGCATCACAAAATCCGTGTGGCTTTGATGAACGTATGGTTCCAAAACCCTTCTCTTAGGGAAGATACGATAACCCCACGAGATGATGTGGAATGAATAAATTGTATATCATCTCCCTCAACCTGCACTACTAACCCTACATGGTTAATTCGTTTTCCTCGTTTTTGAGTTTTAAAAAAAAGCAGATCTCCGCGTTGCACCTTACTCAATTGTATGCGTTTCCCCTCGCCGGCCATTTCATGTGACCTTCTGGGAAACTGAATTTTATTTTCCTTTAACGCGGTATATACCAGACCGGAACAATCCATACCTTTTTTGGTGGTACCGCCATATCGGTATCGCGTGCCCGAGAAAGTTAAGGCAGTGGTTATAATATTGTCCGCCACGGTGTTTTTTCGGACCTTCTTTTTTTGTTTTCTTGGAGGAGGGACTTCTTCTGCTTCAGGAGCTACAGTTATGGTCCTGGTTTTGCTGTACGTGGTCTTTTTTTTTACCACACAGTTAGTGATTAAAAAAAGGGAAAATAAGACTAAAGCTTTCCGGTACATCCAAGAAGGGCGTTTTCTTGGTACGTAAAATTACAGATTTTCTATAATTTGTTCCGCTACCTTTTTACTGGCTCCCGGTCCTCCGAGTTTTTTTTCCAGGGCATCATACGCTTCCAGTATACTATTTCTGTTGGATGGGGTGAGTATATTTTGCAACTCTTTTTTAAGGTTAGGAACGGTCAAATCCTGTTGAATGAGTTCTTTCACCACTTCCTTACCCATAATAAGATTGACCAATGAAATATAATCCAGCGTAATAATGCGTTTGGCGATTTGAAAGGAAATCCAGTTGCCCTTGTAACAAACCACCTGAGGAACTTTAAACAGAGCGGTTTCCAGGGTAGCCGTACCGCTGGTGACCAAAGCGGCATGGGCATGGGTGAGTAAGGTATAGGTCTGGTGGGCTACATATCCCACCTTTTTATTGGTGAGATAAGGCTGGTAAAAGGAGGCGTCTAAACTTGGGGCGCCGGCAATAACAAACTGATATTCCGGAAATCCCTCAGTAAGTGAGAGCATTAAGGACAACATTTTTTTTACTTCCTGCTTTCTGCTACCTGGCAATAGCGCGATCAGCTTTTTTTGAGGATCCAAACCATTTTGTTCCCGGAAAGCCCGCTCTTCTATCAATTGGGTATTGGCAATGGCATCCAACAGCGGATGGCCCACAAAATCCACATGATAATCATAACGGGCATAAAACTCTTTTTCAAAGGGAAGGATAACGTACATGTGGTCTATATACGCCTTGATTTTTTGCACTCTTTTTGCCCTGGAGGCCCACACCTGGGGAGAGATATAATATGTGGTTGCAAAACCTTGTTGTTTCGCCCATTGGGCAATTCTAAGGTTGAAGCCGGAAAAATCAATAAAAATGATCACATCCGGTTTAAATCTCCGAATGTCTTGTTTACAGAATGCAATATTCCTGAATATGGTAAAAATATTGCGTACAACCTCCAGAAACCCCATAAAGGCCATTTCCTTGTAATGTTTGGCCAATTCCCCTCCGGCCTGTTCCATCAGATCACCTCCCCAGCATCGTATCTTGGCCTCTGCATCGATTTTGATCAGTGCTTTAATTAGATTGGAACCGTGCAAATCACCGGAAGCTTCCCCAGCAATGATGTAGTAGCGCATCTAGATAAATTTGTAAACTAAGATGATTATTGCGGTTAGCAACGTAGCTATTAAAACCCCCCGGGCCCGTAAATCCCGCTTTAATCTTAAAAATCCAAAAAAAGCGGCCAGATTCAATATGGCTCCTAAAGCCAGCAGACTTCCCAGATAACCTTGAGCAATAGCTGCTTTAAAAGTAGCCTCAATACCAAGGTCCGAAAACAGTAGAATATAGACTAATGTACCAAAAGTGTTGGCTATAATACCCACTAAAATTCCAATACCAATTTCTTTTGTTCCTTTATTCATGCAAGTTCCAATTGTTAATATGCTGAATAGCATGGTGGGCAGTAAGATCAAACTGTGTGGGAACAATGGAAACATAGCCGTTGCTTAAAGCGTATTCATCCGTATCCTCTCCTTTGTCCAGCAATTCAAATTCCCCGCTTAACCAGTAGTATTCTTTTCCCGTAGGGCTAATGCGTTTATCAAATTGTTCTTTCCAATTGGCCCTGGCTTGTCTACAAACCTTAATGCCTTTGGGTATTTTTCCATCAGTTTTAGGAATGTTAACGTTTAAAACGGTTCCTTTGGCAATCCCATGGACCAGTGCTTCGGCAACAATTTTTTGGATTGCTGCACGAGCACCTTCAAAATTGGCATCCCAGGAATAGTCACAGAGCGAAAAACCAATAGCCGGGATACCTTCTATCCCGGCTTCAATGGCAGCACTCATAGTTCCCGAATAAATCACATTAATGGAGGCATTGGAACCATGATTAATGCCACTAACTACCATATCCGGTCTTCTATCTAAAATTTCCTGCAGGGCCAGTTTTATACAATCTGCTGGTGTGCCACTACATGAGTACTCCAAAGGCGCCCCCCTTTCTTTGTCCACAACTACCTTTTGGGAATATAGCGTATTATCTACCGTAATGGCATGTCCCATACCGGATTGGGGGCTGTCCGGGGCAACTACTACGACCTCGCCAATTTCCTTCATCAATTGGATTAAAGTACGCAGGCCGGGAGCGGTAATACCATCATCATTGGTAACCAAAATAAGTGGTTTTTTCATTCGTTATACTTAATGCCGTAAAAATACGTTTTTCACTAGGATGTACTTTTTGTTGCGTTTAACAAAAAATTAAATGGAGCCCGGAAAGCTGGCATGATTTTTTCAGTATCTTAGGGAATTCATACGATGTTGAAGGTAACTGGCTATTGATGTTCAAATCCATCTTTAGATAGAGACATTGTCCCAAAAAATAAAATATGAAAAAGAATTTTGTACTTGGCTCCCTGCTTATTCTTCTTGCGGTTGCTTCCTGTAGCTTTACTAACAAATCTTTTGAAACTAATGATAAGGATAAGTTGTTGTTGGATTTGATTACCTATGTTCTGGAGCGCGGGCACTATGAGCCCAAGGATATCAATGATAAATTTTCAGCCAATGTATTTGAAGATTTTTTGGATATTCTTGACCCCACCAAGCGGTATTTTCTGGAAAGTGATGTACGTGAATTTGAGCAATACAAATTTCAGATAGATGACCAAATCAAGAACACCGATATCACCTTTTTCAACCTGGTCTATCAAAGGCTGATGAAACGAATGGAAGAGGCAAAGGATATCTACACCGAAGTTTTGGAAGAACCTTTTGACTTCAACAAAGAGGAAAGTATCAATATCGATTATGTAGAAGTACCATATGCCAAGAACAGAAGAGAACTGAAGGAACGTTGGAGGAAGCAGTTGAAATACAATGCTCTAGGAGTATATGACAATAAAGTAAAAATCAGGAAGACTGCGATATCCGGCGGGGAAGATGACGGCTCCGTTAGCGTGGAAGTGGATGTACAAGCCTTAGATCCCGCTCAGTTGGAGCTAAAAAATATGACCCTTGCAGAGGTGGAACAATCTGCCAGAGAGAGTACAAAAGGCACGTTGGATGATTTTTTCGATTTTATTGAAGACCTGGAACGCAAAGATTGGTTCGTACAATACATCAACACCATCGTAGACGAATTTGATCCCCATACTTTCTACTTTGCCCCTGAGGAAAAAGATAAGTTTGATATTAGTATGTCCGGTAAGTTTGAAGGCATTGGTGCACGTTTGCAGAAAAAACCGGAAGGTGCAAGAATAGTGGAGATTATCTCCGGGGGCCCCGTTTGGAGGGCGAAGAGCCTGGAGGTAGGGGACGAGATCTTGAAAGTAGGTCAAAACGGTGAAGAGCCTATTGACATTGTGGGTATGCGATTGGACGATGCCATAAAATTGATAAAGGGCCCTAAAGGAACAATAGTAGACCTTACCGTTAGAAAAGTAGATGGTACGGTCGAAGTAGTTTCAATTACCAGAGACGTAGTGGAATTGGAAGAGTCGTATGTCAAATCTGCCACTGTGATCAAGGAAGATAAAAAGTTTGGATTAATTAATCTACCTAAGTTTTATGTAGACTTTGATGATTATACCGAGCGAAATGCTGCCACAGACGTGGCCAAAGAAGTGGAGCGATTAAAACAAGCCGGAGTAGAAGGCCTTGTTTTGGATTTGAGAGATAATGGTGGGGGTTCTTTGAAAACAGTAGTAGAAATGGCGGGATTGTTTGTCAAAGACGGACCTATTGTGCAGGTGCGCTCTTCCGGAAAGCGAAAAGAAATCCACGAGGATAAAGACGAGCGCATCCAATGGGATGGACCATTGGTCATTTTAGTGAATGAACTATCTGCTTCGGCTTCTGAAATTCTTGCTGCAGCTATGCAGGATTACAAACGCGCAGTAGTAATAGGAAGCAAGCAAACATTTGGAAAAGGTACGGTTCAAAATGTGATTCCCTTGGATAACATTGTAAGAAGTAATGAGCACGGGGATCTGGGGGCGATTAAGATAACCACACAAAAGTTTTACCGTATTAACGGTGGCTCTACGCAACTGGAAGGTGTTAAGAGCGATATTGTTGTGCCGGACAAGTATAGTTATATTGATTTAGGCGAAAAAGATCAGGAAAATCCACTGGGCTGGGACAGGATATCGCCTGCGGATTATGAAGTATGGAAAGGGTATATTGACTATGAGGGCACCATAGAACGTAGCAAAGCCAGGTTAGCGGTTAATCCCCAGGTAAAACTTATTGAAGAGAATGCTAAATGGCTGAAAGAGCAACAAGATGAAGCGTTTGTGTCTTTGAATTATAACAGCTACAGCAATAGACAGGAAAAGAACAAGAAAAAATCCAACTATTTCAAAACTTTGGCAGAGTATGATTCCAAGCTAACTTTTGAGTCTTTAAAATACGAGCAAGAGCTCTTTACCAAAGACCCGGTGCTCAGGGAAAAACGTGATCGCTGGCATCAGGATCTCGCCAAAGATGTATATGTGGAAGAGGCGGTGAACGTTCTGGAGGATTTAAAACTAAATGCACTTAAGCATCAGAACACAAAGCTGGCCAGTGTGAAAGGATGATAAGGATACACGAAAAACTTGAAAACCGCCTTCATGGCGGTTTTTTTATGGTGTATTGGATGTTGAGGAACGTACCAAACGATCGTTGATGGCCTTTCCTATCCCTTCGTCGGGGGCAAGTTCAATAATAATGACATCGAGGTCCATGGTATCCAAGGAATACATGGCGGCGTATAATTTCCTGGCTATTTCAGACAAGGAGCCATTTGGAGAGAGAACAAATTCCTTTTTGACTACATGCTTCTCCGGGTAAGAATTTTTCATTGCGATCAAACCCACTTTTTTCCCCTCATACTGTTCTATAACACTTTTTACATCTTTGGTGGTTATGGTTGGCGTTTGCGGCGCATAATGCGAAGAGGACATTCCGGGGGCCAAAAGAACTTTGGCCTCTCGGTTAACTCGTGGGGTGGTATTTAGGACCCGGGCGATTTCTTCAAGGGTGATGGTTCCAGGACGATAGATGACCGGTTGGAAGGTCTCATCCCAGCCCAGAATAGTAGATTCAATACCACTTTTACAAGGACCCCCGTCCAGAATGAGCGGGATTTTGTCCCCAAGTTGTTGCTGTACGTGTTCGGGCTTGGTAGGGCTTATATAACCAGAAGGATTTGCGCTTGGCGCAGCCAGGGGATAGTCCAGTACTTGGAGTAGATCCAGAGTTAACGGGTGATTGGGGATTCTTACCGCCACACGTGCCGATCCCGCGGTAACTACTTCCGGTACCTCACTGGATTTGGGCAGCAGCAAGGTCAACGGTCCTGGCCAGAAATTGCGGGCAAGCAATTTCACCGCTTCCGGGATGCCGCACACATAGGGTGCCATGGATTCCAGGCTGGTAAAGTGCAGGATTAACGGATTGTTTATAGGCCTGCCTTTGGTCTCAAAAATCTTCTTTAATGCTTCCGTATCCGTTCCATTGGCCGCCAGGCCATAAACGGTTTCTGTGGGGATCGCTACCAGATTTCCGTCATCCAGGAATCCCTTTGCAGTGTAAATATTTTTGGTGATTATCGCCAACAGCATTCAATTTGGGCAAAATTAGTGCTAAGGGGGATACAGGCAAAATCTATTATTTTGGCCACGTCAAGTAGGTGTTATCTTTAGCATTAATAAGGAAAGAAGATGTCAAGGAACAGAATATTGTATACTGTTTTGTTATTGCTGTGTGTAGTTAGTTTTTGGTGGTTTGAGAATTTTTATACCCCAGACCATTATTCCAACCCGGAAACACCAACTGCAGGGTTACCTTTTGACAAGCAGCTATTGCCCGGTTCAACGCATGGTATGGTGGTGGCACATGATTTTTATATGTTGTCTTACAGTGAGCCTCACGAACAGGCGGAATGGGTGGCATATCGGTTGGAAAGTTCCCATTTAACCCATGACGACCGTTCACGTCCCTACTTCATAGAAGATCCCAAAGTGAAATCAAAGTCGGCAGATTGGCGTAACTATCGTGGCTCCGGCTATGATAGGGGGCACCTCTGTCCTGCAGGGGACAGAAGGTTTTCAGAATATGCTTACAAGGAAACTTTTTATACCAGTAATATTGTTCCTCAGGATAATGCGTTTAACGCCGGAATCTGGAATAGATTGGAGAAACAAGTAAGGCGATGGTGCAAACGCTATGGCACATTATACGTTGTCACCGGAGGCGTGCTGAAAGAGGGACTACAGGAAATTGGGACGGAAGATGTGGATGTTCCGGAGGCATTTTTTAAGCTGATTTTACGCAAGAAAGGAAATCAATACCTTGTTTTGGCCTTTCTTATCCCGCATGAAGAAAGTAGCCAACCTTTATCCGATTTTTTAGTTTCGGTAGATGAACTGGAATCCGTTACAGGCTTGGATTTTTTTTACAGACTTGATCCCAAAGTGGAAAACAGTATGGAACAAAATGTAGAAAGATCCGCCTGGAAGTTTTAGAGTTCACTTAATCGCGCTGCGTCCAACTTCAAAAAGATGAACAACATCGCGCTAAAAAATATCAGGCCGGAACCTCCATAGCTAAAGAAGGGTAGCGGAATTCCTATTGTAGGCAGTAGCCCTATTACCATCCCGATATTTACAAAATAGTGCATTAACAGTATAGAGATCACCCCATAGCCAAACATCCTGCTAAAGTCTCTTTTTTGCCGTTCCGCAATATGTATGAGTCGGAGGAAGAAAAAGGTAAATAAAATGATGATGAGGGCAGTCCCAATAAACCCCCACTCTTCACCAACAGAACTAAAAATATAATCCGTGTGTTGTTCCGGTACAAAATCTCCTTTTGTACGTGTGCCTTCTAAAAAACCTTTCCCCGAAAGGCCTCCGGATTCAATAGCTCTCTCTGCCTGATAGGTATTGTATCCAATGGTCTTTTTTATCTGTTCCAGCCGAATGGGATCTTTCTCGAGGCCGAGCCATAGGCTAAAACGGTCACGATGGCGTTGTTCAAAAACATTGTTGTACACAAAATCGACAGAGAGCGATATAATTACGCAGGCCACCAAAAAAAGGAGCAAAGGGAAAGTAGGGACTTTAAATTCTTCCTTTTTAAACAGGAAGAAGATAGAGGTAAGGATACCCAAACCAATACATACCCAGATTACACCAAACTTTAATGTAGTGACAAATAACAGAATCAATAACAACGCAAAACCCAAATATTGCAAAGGGAGCCCCTCTCTGAATAACACGAAAAAAAGAGAAAAGTATACCAGTGCACTTCCAGGATCAGGCTGAGGTAAGATCAGAATAATTGGGATGAGTAGTATTAGAATGGCATACCATTGGTACTTTCGGCGCTTGAGATCTGTCTGGATGTCACTTAAGTATTTAGCCAGTGCCAGGGCTGTGGTGAGTTTGCCCAATTCCGAAGGTTGAAAATTGAAAAACCCCAAATCATACCAGGAGGTAGCTCCGGCAATTGTTTTTCCAAACAGGAATAACCCCATTAAAAGTACCAGAGAAATGATGTAAAAAAGACTGGCAAAACGTTCAAAAAAGTTATTCTCAATGGAGAAAATAATGAAAACGAGACTCAAGGAAACCCCAATAAAGAAAAGCTGTTTACCATATAAAGTGCTAAAGTCATAGAAAGTGGCTGCCGTATTGGAAAGGGTAGTGCTGTAAATGTTAATCCATCCAAAAAAAACAAGGGCCAAATAGAGAAAGATAGTCAACCAGTCCAGTCGGCGCAGTATGCTACTACCAAACATACTCGTTTATCTTGAAAGGTTCTCCGCTTAAAGGCTTGGCGTATTCATGCTCAAGTGTTTTTTCTAACATTTTCTTTTCCAGATCCTTTCGGGTTATTTTCCGCTTTATGTACTGTTCAATCATTAAAGAGGCAATATGTCCCGCATATCGCGCTCCGTAATAGCCATTTTCAATATAAACCGCCACTGCAATTTTTGGTTGTTCCACAGGGGCAAAGGCAGTAAATAGGGAGTGATCCGTTAATTGAACACGCTCTCCGTCAATCCTGGTAAAGTTTTCTACCGTACCCGTTTTACCAGCTATTTCTATTTCAGGTATTTGTATCCAACGTGCTGTTCCGTACTTATACACATTGGCCATAGCCTGGATTACCGGGGCAAAATGCTGCTGGTCTATGGTAGTATACTTTCTTTCCGTGAATTGTGGCGGAATACCTTCTTTATTGCCAATTTTTTTGATGATATGTGGAATGTAAAAATACCCCCTATTGGCAATTGCAGCAGTCATATTGGCTAACTGTATAGGGGTAGCTGCAACTTCTCCCTGCCCTATGGAATTTGAAATAATGGTGGAGGATGCCCAACGATTATCGCCATACCATTTGTCATAAAACTGTTTATCCGGTATTCTTCCGGGCCTTCCCGTAGGCAAATCTACCCCCAAATAATCCCCTAAACCAAAACTCTTCATATGCTTCTCCCATGCATCCATGCCTTCGTCAGTTGTTGGGTATTTACCGTAAAATTTTCGGAAAGTTCCCGCAAAATAGGCATTGCAGGAGCGGAATATTCCGGAATTCATGTCCCTTACTCCTCCACCGCAGTGGCAACCTTTTTTTTGGTTGCCTACATAAAAGCCGTTATAACAGGTAAATTTCGTATTCGTATCTATTACGCCCTCTTGAAGTGCAACCAATGCGTTAAGTGTTTTAAAGGGTGAACCTGGAGAAGGTTCGGCTAATATAGAACGGTCCCAGGTAGGTCTGGAAATACTGTCATAATGCAGTTTGGTATAATTCTTTGATCGTTCCCTGCCTACCAGGAGTGCAGGGTTATAGGTAGGGCCGGAAATCATGGCCAAAATTTCCCCTGTTGCAGGTTCTATTGCCACAATACCTCCTCTTTTACCGCGCATTAATCGTTCCCCGTATTCCTGAAGGTCCTTATCTATAGTGATATACAATTCCTTTCCCAGTTCCGGTAATGTATCCAGCTTCTTATTTTTGTAAGGCCCAATATCCCTGTTAAAACGATCCTTCTGAAGGTATTTCACCCCTTTCCTCCCACGTAACACTTCTTCATACTGCTTTTCAATTCCGGTACGACCTTTTAGTTCACCGGCACGGTAATACGGATTGGTGCGTAAATCTGTTTCATTTACCTCACTAATGTACCCCAATACGTTAGCGGCACTATTGGTTTTGTAATCCCGAAGTGATCGTTTTTGAATATAAAACCCGGTATACTTCCGCATTTTTTCTTGTAAGCTGGCATAATCCTCTTTGGACAATTGCGGTACCAGAACAGAAGGCAATCTTGGCGAATATACCCTGGCCTTGTACATCTTTTCCAGGAATTCTTCTTTTGTGATCTTTAAGAGGGAACAAAATTCCAGAGTATCCAGGGAATGGGTTTCCCGGGGAATAACCATAACGTCATAGGCCGGTTGATTTCCTACCATGAGTTTACCATTTCTATCATAGATATACCCCCTTTCAGGATATTCGTAAACGGCTTTAATGGCAGGATCTTCCAGAATTTGATTGGGAGAAAAACTGAATAATTGTAGATAGGAAAGTCTTCCCAAAAAGGTGATCCCTATGATAATGATAAAAGACGATAGCAATAGTTTTCTCATGGCATTTTTGGTTTCAGTAAGGAAACTTAATCTAATTCCCTGGCAAATAGTGAGCTTAACAGTACGCAAAGTAGTAACGTAGCTATACTGGTAAATACTATTTTCTTCAAAATTAAGAGGATATGTGAAAAACTTAAAATTTCCAGAGTGAAGAAAATTATATGCTGTAACAAAATGAGAAGAAGCAGAAAAGTAATCCTTTGTAACCGCGTAGTACTTTTAAAGGTAAAACCCTGAAATTCATAGTTTGCTCCGAAACAAAACCGCATTAAAACAGGGCGGGCATACGCCAGTGTTATTGAGGCGATGGCGTGTAATGCCATAGTGTCAGAGAAAAGGTCAATCGTAAATCCCAAAAAGAAACTGATTAATAGAAATAAGGGTCTGTTGTTTCTTAACGGATACCAATAGAAAAACAGAACATACACCATGGGGTTTACAAATCCAAAAAGGTTCAGCTGATTGAAAATAAGCACCTGGACGATCACCAAAAGGACAAATCTAAACGAATTGATTAGGATGGGATTACTCAACATCAGCTGTACTCTTTTGTAGTTCCATGATCTCTTCCCGATCCTTATTTTTTATCACGTAAGTGTTTTTAATATTGGTCATGTCGTTAAATAGAGACACGTTAATGGTGTAAGAGCTTTGATTTTGGTTCAGATCATATTGCTGGATGACACCAATTGGAATGTTTTCCGGGAAGATGCTGGACATGGCCCCTGTAGTTATGGTGTCCCCTACAGTTAAGGAAGCGGAACGCGGAATATCTACCAGTTGTACTACATCGTAGGCCTGAGCGTCCCAAACTAAGGATCCGAAGTAATTCGTGTTTTTTATTTTGGCATTGATATTGGATTTTGTATTCAGTACGCTCTGTACAGTAGCATAATGACTTGAGGTATTTTCAACAATGCCTAATATGCCCAGAGGGGTAATGACACCCATGTCCTGTGCAATACCGTCTTTCTCTCCTTTATTAATAGTGATATAATTTCTGGGCGAGGTATAACTATTTTTTATTACCTGTGCATGGGTTACCGTATAGGTGGCTTTGCCCGGTTGTTCATTAAGCGGGCCTTCTTTGCGAAGATTAAAGAGTTGTAAGCGCAGCTGTTGGTTCTCGTCCACAAGGATTTTATTTTCTTTTTTGAGGTCAAAGTAGGAAGAGACCGTATGGGAAATACCATAAACTGCACCGGTAAGCCGTTTGGAAGAATTGAAGAATTTGGATTGATGATAGGAGTGGGAGCGGATGGTAATAATCAAGGAGACAAGCGTAAGCACAACATACAGAACAGCATTTCTGTAATTTAGAATAAAATTGATAATCCGTTGCATGCTACCTTGTTGGTTTGGTTACCTTGCATGAAAAACTATCTGGTTATCAAAAACACTTATTTGATGAGAATGTTCTTATACCGCTCTAAGTTCTTCAGCGCTATTCCTGTTCCCCTGACGACGGCGCGGAGAGGATCTTCTGCAATGTAAACCGGTAAGTCAGTTTTTTGGGACAGTCTTTTGTCCAGACCTCTTAACATAGAACCGCCCCCGGCCAAATAGATCCCGGTATTGTAAATATCTGCAGCCAATTCAGGGGGGGTTTGAGAAAGCGTTTCCATAACAGCATCCTCTACCCTGAGTATACTTTTGTCTAAAGCTTTGGCGATTTCTCTATAGGAAACGTGTACTTGTTTGGGTTTTCCTGTTAATAAGTCCCTGCCTTGAATGGATTTGTCGTCCGGTGGTGATTGCAAATCCTCGGTTGCCGAACCAATTTCAATTTTAATAGCTTCCGCGGTACTTTCCCCTACATACAAATTGTGTTGAGTGCGCATGTAATAAATGATATCATTGGTAAAGACATCCCCCGCTATTTTTACCGATTTATCACATACAATTCCCCCTAATGCAATAACTGCGATTTCCGTTGTTCCCCCACCAATATCTACGATCATATTGCCTTTGGGTTGCATGATATCCAATCCGATCCCAATGGCAGCCGCCATGGGTTCATGGATCAGATAAACTTCTTTGCCATTTACCCGCTCCGCAGATTCCCGTACGGCGCGCATTTCTACCTCGGTAATTCCGGAGGGAATACAAATTACCATACGCAGGGCGGGAGGGAACCATTTTTTCTTTAGCGCCGGGATGTTCTTAATGAACATATTGATCATTTTCTCTGAAGCATCAAAATCGGCAATAACCCCATCTTTAAGGGGGCGTATGGTTTTTATATTCTCATGGGTTTTTCCCTGCATCATACTGGCTTCGCGACCCACCGCGATAATTTTTCCTGAGATACGATCACGTGCCACAATAGAAGGACTGTCCACCACTACTTTATCCAAATGAATGATCAAGGTGTTAGCAGTACCAAGGTCAATAGCGATTTCCTCGGTCATGAAATCAAAAAATCCCATAAAATGCGTTTAGTATTGGATTAATAGTAAAATTATCGGCAAAAGTAAGCAAAATTAATGCTTAAAATGCCGGGTCCCCGTCATCACCATAGAAAGCCCGTTTTCATTACAATACTGGATACTCAATTCGTCTTTGATAGACCCCCCAGGCTGTATTACGCTGGAAATTCCCGCTTTATGGGCAATCTCCACACAATCCGGAAAAGGAAAGAAGGCGTCGCTGGCCATCACTGCCCCGTCCAGGTCAAAATTAAAGTGTTTGGCCTTGTGTATAGCCTGGTTTAATGCATCTACCCTTGAGGTTTGTCCCGTGCCACTGGCACACAGCTGCTGATTTTTAGCCAGCACAATCGTGTTGCTTTTGGTATGTTTGCAGATTTTTGAAGCAAACAACAGGTCTTTCAATGCCCGGTCCGTTGGTTGCTTTTGGGTAACGTACTTCAAATCTGAGAGGGTGTCGGTTTTCCCGTCTTTCTCCTGCAGCAAGGTGCCGTTTAAACAGGTCCTTGCCAGCATTTTGGGCAGCGCCACTTCCTTCTGAACCAAAAGGATCCGGTTCTTTTTCCCTTTCAAGACGGTCAAGGCCTCTTCCGAAAATGATGGGGCAATTACCACTTCGCAGAACAATTGATGGATGTGTTCCGCAGTAGTAGCATCAATTTGAGTATTGCTGATCAAAATACCTCCGAAAGCCGAAACCGGATCTCCGGCAAGCGCATCGCGATAGGCTTCCGTTATGGAAGCTCGTGTAGCTAAGCCACAGGCATTGTTGTGCTTTAATATGGCAAATGTGGGAGGGTCATTTTTAAACTCTTCCATCAGGTTCACAGCAGCATCCACGTCTAATAAGTTATTATAAGACAACTCTTTTCCGTGAAGTTTATCAAACATTGCCTCAAAATCTCCAAAAAAGAATCCTTTTTGATGCGGGTTTTCCCCATAACGAAGTACTATTCCATCCGTCTCACTTATTTTAAGGGCGGCTTGCTCGTGGTCCTTATTGAAATAATTGAAAATAGCAGAATCGTAATGCGAGGAAACATTAAAGGCTTTGGTGGCAAACCATTTCCGTTGTTGCAGGGTGGTACTGCCTTTACCTTCGGTAATTACCTCTAAAAAATGATGGTAATCTTGCCGCGAGGACACACAAAGTACGTCTTTATAGTTCTTGGCTGCCGCCCGGATCAAAGAGATACCTCCTATGTCTATTTTTTCAATGATTTCCTGCTCAGAGGCGGCACTTGCCACGGTTTTTTCGAAAGGATAAAGGTCTACAATAATAACATCCAACTGCGGGATGTTGAATTCCTCCATTTGGGCAACATCAGAGGTGTTCTCCTGTCTGTTTAATATTCCTCCAAAAATTTTGGGATGTAGTGTTTTTACCCTTCCCCCTAAAATAGAAGGATAGCTGGTGACATCTTCCACTGCGGTTACCTCAATTCCAAGATCTTTGATGAATTTTTCGGTTCCCCCTGTGGAATACAAGCGTACACCAAGTTCATTCAGCCTTTTTACAATAGGTTCCAGGCCTTCTTTGTGGAAAACGGAAATCAAAGCCGAAGTGGCTTTTTTGGTTGTGTCCATAAGTGCTTTCGCTGAAAAAAATTAAGCCTTAAAAGTACTTTTTTTAGGGGGAAGATTCACCTTGGGTTATCAACAAAAACAGGGAAGTTTTAAAGAATTTCCGCCACTTTTTTATTCACCCACTCCAGAAACTGCTCGTCCTTTTCGGTAAAAGGGTCTGGGGTGTTGGAATCAATATCAATTTGGCCTATGTTTTCCCCGTTTTTAAAAAGAGGGATGACAATTTCCGATTTTACGGTTAGACTACAAGCAATATAATTGTCCTGAGCCGAAACATCGGGCACTACAAAGTTTTGGTTGCTCTCCGCCACCTGACCGCATATTCCCTTTCCAAAAGGAATAATAGTATGCTCTGTAGCCTCACCGGCATAAGGCCCCAACCGCAGTTCACGCTTATCCCCATTTTTGAAATAAAATCCCACCCAGTCATAATGCGGTACTGAGGTCTTGAGGAGTTCACAAATGCCCTGCATCACCTGCTTAGGGTCTGTTGCATTTTCAGCTAATAGGGCTTTAATGTTTTCCTTAAGGGGTTCAAACATCATCGTCAAGTACTTTGCTGTAAAAGTCGTGGAATTACCATTAAATTACAATACGGGGTTTCTTAAATAAAATGTAATGCAAAGAAGCTCAAAACTAGGATTTTGTATTTTTGCAAAGTGAGTAGAAGAATCCATAAATTCATATCGGCCACTTTGGCCCTTTTGGTACTGCTTTCCACAATTTCATGGACGGTAGACAAGCATTTATGCATGGGGCGGGTGATGGATATCGCTTTTTTCCATTCCGCTGATCCCTGCGGTATGGAGGAGGGCCTTATGGAATTAGGCCTGGACCAGACGGACAATCACTGTTGTTCAGACGAATCCTTTACTGTTCAAGGCCAGGATGATTTGCAGTTATCCTGGAATGAGTTGGATGTGGAAATCCAGCAATTTTTAATAGCATTCTCCTATTCGTATCTTCAATTATATGCCATTCCTTCCGGCCAAAGAGTACCGGAGGATAGCTATCCACCTCCCTTATTGGTAGAGGATTTTACCGTTCTGTACGAGGTATTCTTGATTTGATCTTTGCATTTTCCAATGCGTTCGAATGCATGTTTTAAGGCATTCAAATGGAATGTAAAATCAATTCAGAAAATCAATGAAAAAATATTTTGTTTTATGTATTGCCCTTTCAATAGGTCTTACAGTCAGTTGGGGGCAGCAAAAGGTGGAGGGTGTGGTGATGGAGGCCAATGCAGCCAATAGACCTATTGGACTGGCAGGAGCCAATGTCTATTGGTTAAACTCTCCCATTGGTACCATAACCAATGAAGAAGGACAATTTTCAATTCCTTTTAGCAAGGAATACAATAAATTGATCATTAGCCATGTAGGATTTGCTACGGACACCTTAATCCTTGATGCTCTCCAAAGCATACGCCACTGGTTAAAGCCCTCTAATCAATTGGAAGAAGTGGTAGTAGAGAAAGAGCGGGAAGCGCTGCAAAAAACTTTTTTTTCTGCGCAAAATGTGGTGACCGTGAACAGTGCGGAGCTCTTAAAGGCGGCCTGTTGCAATCTCTCGGAAAGTTTTGAAACTAACCCGGCCATTGATGTCAATTTTAATGATGCTTTAACGGGGACCAAACAGATCCAGATGTTGGGGTTAACAAGCCCTTACCTTTTAATTACCCAGGAGAACATTCCTATGATCAGGGGAGCTTCACAAACCTATGGGCTTACTTTTATCCCGGGGACCTGGGTAGAAAGTATTCAGATCACTAAAGGGGCTGGAAGTGTGATCAATGGCTTTGAAAGTATTTCAGGGCAAATTAATACGGAGCTGGTAAAACCATTTACCGATGTTCCCATATTTGTAAATGGATATGCCAATCTCAATGGGAGATTGGAGTTGAATAGTCATTTTAACTATAAACTATCAGATAAATGGAGTACCGGGCTCTATCTGCACGGGAATCAGCGTACGGTGGAAGTGGATAATAACGATGACGGATTCCTGGACGTGCCTTTATCCAATCAGGTGAATATTTTAAGCCGTTGGCAATATCAGAACCCGGAAAAAGGATGGGTGAGTTTTGTTAACCTCAGATTTTTAAACGATGAGAAACAGGTAGGGCAGACCAATTTTGATCCGGATCCGGATAGATTTACTACCAACGCGTGGGGGAGTGAGATTGATACACGGCGTTTTGATACCTCGCTAAAGCTGGGGTATGTATTCCCGGAATTGCCCTTTCAGAGTTTTGGCTTCCAGGCCTCCTACAGCAATCATGAACAAGAATCCTACTACGGACTTAATGTATATGATATTGAACACGAGAGTGTGTATTCCAATCTCATTTTTAACTCTATAATCGGAAGTACACAACACAAATTCAAAGCAGGATTGACCTTTGCGTATGATGGGTATACCGAACTGGTGAACACCCAAAACTTTGGGAGAAGCGATAGTTCAGGCGGAGCTTTTTTCGAATACGGCTACGACGATTTGGAGAAGGTTAGTCTTACTGCCGGACTGCGTTTTGATACGCATAACCGATTGGGAAACTTTTTCACGCCCCGATTTCATATCAGGTATACCCCCTGGGAGCGTGCAAGTTTAAGGGGGTCCTTTGGCATTGGTAGGCGAGCGGCCAATGTCTTTGCGGAAAACCAACAACTATTTGCTTCCTCCAGAACACCTCAATTACTGGGTAATGGAGGGCCGGTATATGGTTTTGATCCTGAGAAAGCGGTTAATTTTGGGGTTAGTTTTTTACAAGGGTTCACCTTATTTGAACGTCCCGGTACTATCTCGGTAGATTTTTATCGAACAGATTTTGAAAATCAAGTGGTTGTGGATTGGGAGAATCCAAGGGAGATAGCGTTTTCCAACCTTGAAGGCGAAAGCTATGCCAACAGCTTACAGCTAGAGTTAAATCATGAGATTTTACCGAATTTGGATTTCCGATCGGCCTATAAATTCTATGATGTAAAAACCCAGTATCAAACCGGTCTGCTCCAAAAGCCAATGATTGCCAGAAACCGGTTCTTTGCGAATTTGGGATATGAAACTCAGGCAAAAGAAAACGGGGCACAATGGCGATTTGACTATACCTTACATACCTTAGGAGAACAACGCTTGCCGGATACTTCGGAGAACCCAAATGATTTGCAATTGGGGGATTTTGTTGACGGTTATAGTCTGATGAATGCCCAGGTAACCAAAGTGTTTTCCAGGAAGTTTGAGGTGTATCTCGGAGGCGAGAATTTAACGGCGGTGACCCAGCCGGGGCCAGTACTGAATGCACAAGATCCTTTTAGCACAACTTTTGATACTACCATTGTATATGCTCCTATTTTAGGAAGGATGGTATATATCGGATTCCGATTTAAATCATAAATTAACCGTATAAATCAAGAAAAATGAAGCAATTTTTGACAATAATAGTAGCACTATTCGTGGCTAACCTTGCGCTTGCTCAGGAAAAGAACAAAAAAGTGACCTTTGAAGTAGATGGGGTATGTGAAATGTGTAAAACGCGGATAGAAAAAGCCGCTTTGGGCGTTGATGGGGTGAAATACGCGGTTTGGGATATTCCTTCTCATGAACTTTCTCTGATTATTGATGAGCGAAAAACCAATACCATGGCAATTAAAACCGCTTTGGCAGTTGCGGGCCATGATACCAAGGAACTAAAAGCTACACAAGAAGCCTACGATAAAATCCACTTCTGCTGCAAATATCGGGAGGAGGATACGAATGATAACAATAAACACCGTCCATGACAACTACCTATAACGTCTCCGGGATGACCTGTGAGGGATGTGTTGCTTCGGTGACCCAGAAGTTATTGGCGGTTGAGGGGGTAGAGCAAGTGGCGGTGGATTTGACTAGTGGGGAAGCTACAATTTCCTCACAGGATCAATTACCGTTAGCCGCTTTTCAAAAAGCACTTTCGGAAAAATATGGTATTACGGAGGCCGTACCCCCAGCCGCCCAAATGGCGAAGCCTGTTCGGCAATCTAAGTTTCAGCAGTTGCGACCGCTGTTTCTTATCTTTTTGTATTTGTTTGCTGCATCGGTTTTGTTGAATTATAAGGATTGGCGTATTGATGAAGCGATGCTGGATTTTATGGGCCTGTTTTATATTGTGTTCAGCTTCTTTAAATTGTTGGATGTAAAAGGTTTTTCGGAGAGTTTTCAAATGTATGACCCTTTGGCAAAAGCAGTGCCGGCATATGGTTGGGTTTACCCTTTTCTTGAACTCGTGCTGGGATTGCTTTTTTTGATGCGGTTTCAGATCCCGTTGGCACTGGTGGCAACCATCATCATTTTGGGAATTACCACGGTTGGGGTAATGAAAACCTTAATAGATAAAAAGGCTATCCGTTGCGCTTGTTTGGGTACGGCGTTGAATCTGCCCATGACCGAGGCTACCTTTATTGAAAATGCGATAATGCTATTGATGGCGGGTGGGATGCTTTTTCAGGTTTTTTGATTTTCGAGCTAATTGCCCTTCTTTAAAAGAAAACGCCCTGAATTTTCAGGGCGTTCTTTTTTGGACTCATCGGAGATAATCTTTTCCGATTACATCATTCCGGGCATACCGCCTCCTCCCATTGGAGGAGCAGGAGGAGTATCCTCTTTTATATCGGTCAGGGCACATTCCGTGGTTAAGATCATCCCTGCAACAGAAGCTGCATTTTCCAACGCTATCCGGGTTACCTTGGTAGGGTCAATGATCCCGGCTTTCATCATTTCCACGTATTTATCGGCCTTGGCATCGTAACCAAAGTCGCCTTTTTCATCCATTACTTTTGCTACTACCACGGAACCTTCTCCACCGGCATTCTCCACTATGGTACGCAGTGGGGATTCTATGGCGCGCGCTACAATTTGCAGACCGGTAGCCTCATCCTCATTTTCGGTACTCACTTTTTTTAGTGTGGTTTTGGCCCGAACCAATGCTACGCCACCTCCGGAGACAATTCCTTCTTCAACAGCTGCCCTTGTGGCATGAAGTGCGTCGTCTACCCGATCCTTTTTCTCTTTCATTTCTACCTCAGAGGCCGCCCCTACGTACAATACAGCTACCCCGCCGGCTAGTTTAGCCAAACGCTCTTGTAACTTTTCTTTGTCATAATCAGAGGTTGTGGTCTCTATTTGAGACTTGATCTGGTTAACACGTGCTTTGATGTTTTTAGCCGCCCCTGAGCCGTTTACGATGGTAGTATTGTCTTTGTCAATAGTTACCCGTTCAGTAGTACCTAACATATCTACGGTAGCATTCTCGAGGGTAAAGCCGCGCTCCTCAGAGATTACAGTACCGTTTGTCAGGATGGCAATATCTTCCAACATGGCTTTTCTTCGGTCCCCAAAACCGGGAGCCTTAACAGCAGCAATTTTAAGGGATCCTCTAAGCTTATTTACCACTAAAGTGGCCAAGGCTTCACCATCAACATCTTCTGCAATAATTAAAAGGGGTTTTCCCGATTGTGCTACAGGTTCCAATACCGGTAGCAGATCTTTCATTGCTGAGATCTTTTTATCGAACAATAAAATATAGGGGTTGTCTAATTCCGCGATCATTTTTTCGGAATCGGTAACAAAATAAGGGGAAAGGTAACCACGGTCAAACTGCATACCTTCTACAACATCTACATACGTGTCAGTTCCTTTGGCTTCTTCAACAGTGATCACTCCTTCTTTTCCAACTTTATCAAAGGCCTGGGCAATTAAATCACCAATGTTTTCATCATTGTTGGCAGAAATAGCAGCTACCTGCTTGATCTTCTCGGAAGAATCTCCTACTTTTTTGGATTGTTTTGCCAGATCATTAACAATAGCATCTACTGCCTTGTCAATCCCTCGTTTTAGATCCATGGGATTAGCTCCTGCAGCTACGTTTTTCAGACCTTCTTTAACAATAGCCTGTGCCAATACGGTAGCTGTGGTAGTTCCGTCTCCGGCCAGGTCATTGGTCTTGGAAGCTACTTCCTTTACCATCTGTGCACCCATGTTTTCCAGGGCGTCTTCCAATTCAATCTCTTTGGCTACGGTTACTCCGTCTTTGGTCACCTGTGGGGCACCAAAAGATTTACTTACAATAACGTTTCTTCCTTTAGGGCCCAGTGTTACTTTTACTGCATTGGCCAGGGCATCCACGCCTCGCTTTAAGCCATCTCTGGCTTCAATTTCAAATGTTATGTCTTTTGCCATGTTTATATTTTTTAGTTGAAATGTTTAGAATTTCAAAGCCCAAATGCCAAGGAAAAACAGTAGTCAACTGCAATAGTCTTTTGGATTCTGAAATGTGTTTTTTGAATTTACAATTAGACGATTGCCAAAATATCGCTTTGTCGCATGATGAGATAGTCCACACCATCCAGCTTAAGATCGGTGCCGGCATATTTTCCATATAGCACAGAATCTCCCACTTTTACGGACATTTCTTCGTCTTTTGTGCCAGGACCTACGGCGACTACTTTTCCTTTTTGCGGTTTTTCCTTAGCGGTGTCAGGAATAATAATGCCAGAGGCTGTTTTGGTTTCTGCTGCCATGGGTTCAATTAAAACCCTGTCTGCTAATGGTTTGATATCAACTTTAGCCATTTGTATAAAATTTAGGTATTAGTTTCTTGAATTTTGCATTCCTATGGGCAGAAATTGTGCCATTTGGAAAAAACCTGACAAACTGTTAAAACGAAAATGCCAGCTTGTCATTTCGGCCGGCACGTAGTATTCAAAAAGCATTTTACTATTGAATGGTATCCAGGGAATTATCTGCTGCTGGAACTTGTTCAGGTACTTCTTCGGGTACCGTTTCCGGTATGGTGGTTTCTATGTCATCACCTTGCAATAACTTTGAATCTGGTGTGCCGTAACTGCCTTTAAGCGCAACATTAGACAGCAGGATCAATACGATAAGAAGTCCTGCTAAGGTCCAGGTGCTCCTGTCCAAAAAATCTCCGGTCTTTTTTACACCTCCAACCACCTGGTTGCCCCCTCCTCCAAAGGAGGAAGATAATCCCCCACCTTTAGGATTTTGTACCATTATGACCAAAACCAATAAAAGGCAAACTATGATGATAAGAACTAAAAAAATGGTAAATGTACTCATGTCGTCAATCCTCTTCTTTATACAGGTTTTTCACCGCCCGAATCTGGTCGGCAAAGAAACCACTTTTTTCCGGATATTTCAAACTCAATATTTTATAAGCTTGTATTGCTTTCTTATACTTTTTTTGTTCGAGGTAAACCTTTGCCAGGGTTTCGGTCATCAGTTCATTCGAATCTATTTTCAAAGACTCCTTGATGTCCACTTTTGTCTTGAGCTCCTCTTTGGGAACAATCTTGGGATTGTTTTCAATGAATTTGTCGAGCAGCGCAAACTTCTTCTGTTTTTTCAAGGAGTGTATATCCAATTCCGGTTCGCGTTCAATGGGCTTTTGTTGGGCAAGTTGTAACCACTCCATGAAGGAATGTTTCTCGTTTTTAGCAAAGGGTAGCGGTTTACCCAATTCCAATTGATCTTGTTGTCCCGGATCTTTTTTCTCGGTTCGGGTAGATGTTGTGTCGTCAAATAAGGAAGGGTCCAAAATACGTTCTGCCTGTGTTATATTTTGCGGCAAGGGGTTTTCATCGGAACCACCAAGGATAGTCTTTGCATCGGGATTCGGTTCAATTTCTTCGGAGATGATTTCTTTTTCCTTGAGCGACGTCTCACGGCCAATAATAGTATTGGCGATATGGTTTTGGTCAAATTCCCTGCTGGTAATAAAATCAAAAAGCACTTCCCTGTCAGCGGTATGCGCTGCGGTAATCTTTAAGGCAGCATTGTACTTAAAGGATTCCAAACCTTTTAACCCTTTTAAGTGTAATGCCCGAGCCGCTTGAAAATAGGGATATTCCTGCAAAACGGACTCTAATTCCCTTGTCTGTTTTGGAGAAAGGACAATGTTAGGGTCCTGGAGCAGGGTTATAAAATCGGAAACATTCATAGCTACCAGTCTGCAAGGGAAGCGTTAAAAATATCCTGGGTAATCCGTTCAAAAAGTACCTCATGTGCTTCTCCTTTCACATTTTCCAATAGTTCAACATCAGGAAAGTCAAAGAAAAACGAAAAACGCTTTTCAAAATCCGAATCTTCTTTGGTGGTATTAAAGAAGCGTACATTCACGGTCATGGTTAATCGGTTTTGTGCGGCGGTTTGGTTGGCTGTGGCACTCATAGGGGAGACACGATACTCCACAATTTCACCTTCGTAGACGAGGTCCCCTCCGCTTCCTGTGAGGTTCAAACTGGTCAGATTGGTAATAAGATCCTGTAAAGCATTGGTGAAGTCTATATCCAGTCCGGGCTCAATGGTAGAACCGGGACTTTGGTCAGCGTAGTTCTGGAAAAATTTTACTTCTACAGATTCTGCCGTTCCTGTACTGGCCCCTGAAAAGTTATACACCCCGCAACTTTGGGAAAATCCCAAAAAACAAATTCCAAAAGCTAAAATTATTTTTTTCATCTTTCTAACATCTAACATCTAACATCTAACATCTAACATCTAACATCTAACATCTAACATCTAACATCTAACATCTAACATCTAACATCTAACATCT
>JANQSA010000053.1 GCA_028284285.1 Croceivirga sp. | reverse complement strand
GGTCCATAATTGTATAGCTTCTTCCCTGGTTAAAATGTTGTCTTCCCCATACATCTGTCTGCCTCCCCGAGATTGACCCGTAGCTAACCAGTGTATGGAGTACCATGGGTTATAAGAGCTAACGCGCGTTGCGTCCGTTCCTCCCCCTACGGGGATACCCATTTTCAACATTTTCTTAATAGGGGGTGTCTGCGCCAATTTGGCCGCTCCATATCTTTTGACGAAGTCTTCCGCCTGGTATGCAATTCTGTTTTGAACGGCCACACCCATATTGAGTTTAGCAATACGCTCCAATGTTTTTTCTGAGAAGGTTTCGCCATGGTCAATGAATGTACCCTTGGGTAACTTCCCATCTCCGGCAGCCGCCACCTCTTCATAAATATCCAGTAGTATTTCTGCCGATTCGTTGTACGTGATATGTTGTCTCCACGGCCAATTATTCTCTGCCAATAATTTATAAATCGGCATAGCCACCTCCTTAACATTAGCTTCCAGATTAGGCCTTTCCTGGGCAAAAATTTCGTAATCATAAGCGGCCCAGGCAATGTTCTCACCGCCACCGATGAATCGATACATATCATCTCCATCACCCGGTTGTATCATCCCAATCCATTTCTTATAGTCATCATATTCCCTTCCTCCAACTTGTGGAAAGGTGTGAATACCTACCCTTACCGTTGACAACCCTTGTTTGTGAACATCGCCTATCACGTCGTACGCATCAGGATACTGCATACCCCCACCCCCGGCATCAGAAATAGAGGTTAGGCCCAATACATTCATTTCATTCATAAAATGACGTGTACCCAATAGTTGTTGTTCCTTGGATTTCGCGGGTAACTTGGTCAATGTTTTATACATTATAAGGCCGGAAGGAGCAGCGGTAATAATACCTGTAGCCTTACCATTTCTATCTTTTTCTATTCTTCCCTTGTAATAGAGGTCAACAGGTTCATTGTCATAGTTTAAGACTTCTACAGCCTTTCTATTCAACATACCGTAAGCATACAGGTAAAAAATATAGACAGGATGGTTAGGGGCCACCTTGTTTATTTCTTCTAAAGTGGGCATGCGTTTCTCTTTGAATTGCTCCCATGAAAAACCGCCCACCACACGTATCCATTGTCCTTTTGGGGTATGCTTTACCTCCTCGGCAAGCATAGCCAAGGCCTCCTCTACAGAAGATACCCAATCCCATCGTAGCTCCAAACCATAATGCAGTCCTTCGCGTACACCATGGGTGTGAGAATCGTTTAAACCGGGTATCACCCGATGATTTTTTGCATCAATAACTTTTGTATTTCTGCCTATCAATTCAGAGACTGCGTTATTGGAACCCACTCTGTAATAGACCCCATCTTTAATGGCAAAAGCTTCTGCGTTAGGTGCACTGGGGTCTATGGTGGTTACTTTAGCATTTCGTACCACCAGATCCGCCGATCCCTGGATTTGAGAAAATCCATTTCCGAATAAAGAGGGCATAACCAGTGTTGAGGCTCCGGCAGCGAGCGATCCTTTAAGGAAGTTCCTGCGATCAATAGTGTTTTTATGTAATTTTTCCATGGTGTTTTGTGAAAATTGTAAGGGTTAATGCAAGTGTTCGTTAGTGTGATTCTCCTTGAGAATTTCTTATCCACTAAATTCACCGGCTACCGAGATAGTGCATTCGATAGCGGGATTCTTGTTTAGTTTTTCTCTTCTTCCTTAGCCCACTTCTGCATTGTCTTGATATAATCAATACCCAAACCATAGGCACCACCATATCTTTTAGCCAACTCATTCACCTGGATGTATTGGTCAGAACGTGCCCAATCCCGGTAAATTTCCAACAGGTATTGCATTGAGGTCATGGGGATCACTCCGGCCTGAATCATTCTGGCCATAGCCATGTCATGTGCTTCCTGAGACACTGCTCCGGAGGCATCAGAGATAACATATACCTCATAGCCATCCTCAAGAGCTGACAAGGCAGCAAGGTTGATACATACTTCGGTCCAAAGCCCGGCCATTACCAGTTTTTTCTTTCCGGTAGCCTCTACCGCTTTCACAAAATTCTTGTCTTCCCAGGAATTCATGGTAGTTCTATCGATGTAGGTTGACTCATCAGGATAGTACTCTCTGATCTCCGGGAAAACTGGTCCTGAAAATTGTTTCTCGGCTACAGTGGTAATAATTGTGGGTACCTCAAACAGTTTTGATGCCCCTGCAATTAAACCGGCATTATTACGCAATTCTTCGATAGGTTGGGACTCAACAGCAAAAGCCATTTGACCTTCATGATCAATAAGGAGCAGCGCATGGTTATCCGGGTGTAATACCTGCTCCGCAGCATTTGCAGGATCATTCACCGGATTTGGCGCGTATTGCGTCCATTGTGCGAATGTCATTGTGCTTCCCAATAGTGCTAGTGTAAATAATTTTAAGGTTCTCATTTTAGATGATATTTGTGTCATTTTTAGACGGTTTATATTCGTTGTTAGTTATGCGATAGTCATAGGTACTTCCATCAACAGGAGTTCTGCATTGGAATCTGCTTTGATATCCAGGGTTTCAATGTCCCAAAGGCCATAGCCATCTCTTTTGTTGAGGGCCTGCCCGTTAATGGTCACGTCACCTTCAATCACAAAGGCATATACCCCGTTACCGGGTTTTTTTACGGCATAATTTTGCTCTACCCCTTTCTCCAATTTTCCCAGGTGAAACCAGGCATCCTGGTGGATCCATACCCCTTCATCATTTTCATTAGGCGAAAGGATCTGTTCCAATTGGTTATGGCGCGCTTCTTCTTCCAGGGTTATTTGCTGATAACGGGGCTCCACTCCTCTTTTGTTGGGCATTATCCAGATCTGGAGGAATTTCACTTGCTGATCGCGGTTAGCGTTCATCTCGCTATGCTGAATACCACTTCCGGCACTCATCACCTGTACATCACCTTGTTTTATAATTTCACTGCGACCCGTACTGTCCATATGTTTTAGATCGCCTTCCAGAGGAATGGAAATGATTTCCATATCGCTGTGGGGATGTTTTCCAAAACCCATTCCAGCCGCTACGGTATCATCGTTCAGCACACGTAACACCCCAAAATTCATTCGCTCCGGGTTGTAATAATTGGCAAAACTGAAAGTATGTTTTGATTGCAACCAACCATGATTGGCATCGCCACGAGTTGCTGCTTTATGTAGTACGGTAGTTTTTGTTTTTGTTTCCATGTTTTTTATGTGATTAAATCCGACTTGTTTGACCTGGTCCTCGGTTGGGGTAGTGTCTCCTGATGCCGCTTTCATATAGTTGGCGATACCTAAGAGGGAAACCAAACCTCCCCAGGACATGTTTTGAATAAATTCTTTGCGTTTCAATTTTTTTTGTTTTAACAGTGTATGGTAAGCGAAGCATATGCCAAAAACACATTATCCTGTTTTACAGTAATTTATGCGAATTCTGTTGACTATAACGCTTTCCCTTTTTATAGAAATTTCTATTATATGAGAAATATTAGTATTACTTTAACACGGTAAATACCCACCCTATGGACATTTCTATTCCATTTCAAATCTTTCGTGAAAAGTTTTTAGAAAATCTTCCCTACAAAATCATGTGGATGGATGAAGCAGGGCATATTATATATGCCAACAGCAAGTTTTTAAAGCGATTGGGTTACAGGCAACAGGAAGTACAGGAGTTAACTATTTTTGATGTTAACCCCTCCGCCACTGCAGAAAGCTGGCGTTCCCACTGGAAAAAAGTGAGCGATAAAGGTGTGTATAGCTTTAAAGCGGTACATCAAACCAAAAAGGGGGAGTATTACGATGTAGAGATTTCTGCACACTTTTTCTCAAATAATGGAAAAAAAATCATCGCAGCTATTGTCAACGATATTTCAGAATCCAGTTTTTACAAAAACCTGTTGAACCATGCCGAACGGATTGCCCATGTTGGAGGTTGGAAGTTAAACCTACAGGACGGTTCGCTTATCGTAACCGACGAAGCCCTTAAAGTACTGGATGTTCAAGACAAAGAAGCCCTGTTGCCCGGAAACGTGATCCATTTATTCAAAGACCACGAGCAGTATAAGGAGATATTACGTGGCGTAATGCGTAAGGCGCAGGGATATGACATGATACTCGAAACCAGGGATAATCCGCCGCGATTTATCCGTTGTGCGGGACAAGCCATCCTGAAAGGGGAAAAAATCTTAAAGATCATTGGGGCCTATCAGGATGTTACCGAAATGGAAGAAAAACAATACGCTTTACGTTTGTTCAAGGATATTCTGGATAATGCTGAGGATTTGGTATATGTATACAACAGGTCAGGAAAACTATTACACTACAGTCAATCGGTTGCTAAATATCTGGGGTTTTCACCCCAGGAACTGGACCGCTTTACCATTTTTGACCTTGACCCGGGGATTACCAGGGAATGGTGGGGAGAACATATGGATGATATTGCGAAAAATAAAGTGTTACGCTTTGAATGGATGATCAGCCGAAAAGACGGCACTAAATTTCAGGCTGATATTACCGCCAACCACATTCACTTTCAGGGTATGGATCTGAACTGCGCTGTGATAAGGGATATCACCGACCGAAAAAAGAAAGAAGAACAATTGTTCAACGCGCTGGAAGAGATTAAATCATTGAAAAAACAACTGGAGCAAGAGAACGAATACCTCCAGACCGAAATCAAACGGAACATTAATTTTGACAATATTATCTGTACCAGTGACAGCTACGCTAAGGTTCTTGAGGAAACCGAAAAAGTTGCCCCAACCGATACTACAGTACTTATTACGGGGGAATCCGGAACGGGAAAGGAACTGTTAGCCAACAGCATCCATCAAAACAGTAAGCGTAATGAACGCCCCCTGATCAAGGTAAATATGGCTACGCTTCCCAGTGAGCTCATTGAGAGTGAGCTTTTCGGGCACAAGAAAGGCGCCTTTACCGGGGCCACGGCAGATAAAGTGGGTAAATTTTCCCTGGCCAACGGAGGTACTGTTTTCCTGGATGAAATTGGGGAGATGCCGTTGAAATTACAGCCCAAGTTACTCAGGGTGCTTCAAGAAGGGGAGTTTGACCCTTTGGGTAGTACTAAAACCGCAAAAGTGGATGTAAGAGTGATAGCAGCCACCAATCGCAACCTGGAAGAAATGGTACAGCAGGGAAGGTTCCGGGAGGACTTGTTCTACAGATTGAATGTCTTCCCCATTCATAACATTCCACTTCGGGAACGAAAGGAAGATATCCCACTACTCGCCCAGTACTTTTTGGAGAAATATGCTGCTAAAGCGGGAAAGGCACTTCGTAAGATTTCCAAAAAGACCTTTGATGCCCTAATGCGGTATCCTTTTCCGGGTAACATCCGGGAATTGGAGAATCTTATTGAACGGGCTGTCATTATTGAAGATGGCACTACGCTCTTTCCCGGTACCTGGCTTCCCAATGGCAAGACCAAAATTAAAGAGGACACCTCTATTAAAACATTTGAAGAGGTGCAACGACAACATATCATACGTGTACTGAAACATACCAAAGGCAGAGTAAGTGGGCCTCAGGGGGCCGCTACCCTTTTGGGTATGAAAGACAAGACCCTATTTGCTAAAATGAAGCGGTTGGGCATTGAAAAGAAAATTGTTTTAACCTAGATCTAAGAATGCTAAAGGCCTATTGTCCTCTGCTATGATCGGGTCCTTCAAAAGGCAATTTATTCCACTGCTGGTACCCCCTCTAAGGAAGCAGCGGGAAATGTAACTTCCCGGAGTTCAAGTACCTCCTCTAAAAAACGGAAGGTTTCGCTTCTAACAGATCCCAGGTCCTTGGAAGTTACATAAGAGGTCAGCACATGGTCACCGGCATTGGGAAATGCCACTTTTCGTTTTTTATCTCCCCAGGTGCCCAACAGGTCAAACATTTCCAACATGGCAGGAACCGAAACCACATCGTCCTGAATGGAATCGTTTTTATAGAAATACCCCAAAAAGGTGGGTTGGGTCACCGCTTTGAACGTTGGGGATGTCATCGTGGTCTCAACCAGGGCCTGAAGTTGTGTCAGGGCCTCTATACGGTACTTCGTGGTCCAGTATTTATTCTTCAACGCATCTTCCCTATCAAACTCATGGTAATCACTTTGTTTTACTACTCTTGCCAGTTGTAATCCCCAGGGGCCGGAAAGCAGTTTGGCATTCGGATCAAATATTTCAATGTTGGGAGAATACAGCAGTAAGCCCGCAATATCAGGATCACCTCCCGCCAGGTGAAGCGCCAGGGTACCCCCTGTGGAAGTAGCCATTACAATTACTTTTTCTCCCAATTGTTTGCCTACCGCAATAGCCTCTTTGGCCGATTCAATTAAAGTGTCTGCCGTAAGGTGTAGCATAGGCTCTTCTTCTTCCAAACCATGCCCTGCCAAACGGGGCAAATACAAGTTACAACCGTAGCGCTTTGCCGTTTCCAGATGAATGGGATCTCCCTCTTCCTGACTGGCCGACCAACCGTGAAGATACACGATACTGTAGGCAGTCTTTTGAGGAAGGCTATCCGCCCAAATGATCCTGGCTTCATTATCCGGCCGGATGTTTTCCTTTAAAGTTTCGCGTTGCAGTAATTCTTCTTCCAATACCTTCAAATTAGAGGGAACTTCAGGCAAGCTTCGGTCCAAATCCGGGGTGGCTACCTTGGGGCCCAAGACAAAGCCCAATACCAGAATGACCAGCAAAACCAAGAAAAGCTTAAGAAATTTAAAAAGCTGCTTCATATGATACGGAATAACACATTCGTGCTATCAAAAATAGTTTTTTACACCACTGTTTTTATATTAATTTGTGGGCTTTACCCATTTTATTCATGGCCAAAATCCTGTATTTCATCAAAAGCCTGGGTCCTGGACTGTTGTTTGCCAGCATGGCTATTGGTACTTCGCACCTGGTATTGTCCACCAAGGCCGGCGCGCAATATGGTTGGATAATGATCGTACCCATTGTTTTGGCCAATATTTTTAAATACCCTTTTTTTGAATTTGGGGTACGGTATACGCATGTTACCCATACCAGTCTGATACAGGGCTATCTTAATTTAGGCAAACGGTATTTATGGTTGTATGCCGTAATAACCTTGATCTCTACCTTCACCATTCTAGCCGCATTATATGTAGTTACAGCGGGTTTGCTCCTCAATCTTTTTAACATCCCGAACGTTAGTTTACCCCTTGCCGCATTGGGTTTATTTATATTTATCAGCGCACTATTGATTATCGGGAGATACCGCTTTCTCGAAGACTCTCTAAAACTCATCATTTCCGTTTTGTTTCTCGCATTACTGGCCACCACGGTTTTGGTCCTTTTTAAGGGGCCTGTACCCGTAAAAACAGGTTTTTCGGAACCGAAACTCTTTAATGAAGCCGGTATTTTATTTTTAATCAGCCTTATCGGATGGATGCCCACTGCTGTAGAAGCCTCAGGCTGGGTAAGCATGTGGAGTGTGGAAAAGTTAAAATCTAACGAAACAAAACCCCCTCTTAAGGCGGCGTTACAAGAGTTTAATCTGGGCTATATCTTAACGGCCTTGCTGGCCGTCTTCTTTCTGATCATAGGGTTAATGACACTTTACGGAACAGCTACGGAGTTAAGCGGAAATGCAGTCACCTTTGCAGATCAGGTAGTACAACTCTTTACCGCACATATTGGAAACTGGGCCTATCCGATAATTGCCATAGCGGCATTTGCCACTATGTTTAGCACCTGCATGACCGCTCATGATGCCGTTTCAAGGGTAAGCCTGGATGTGTTAAGCAAGCTGTTTCCGCAAAATTCGAGTTACACGAAAAAATCATCCTTTGTTCTTGCGGTACTTCTGCTGGCGTTAATTAACTGGATGGTACTTTCGGCTTTCAGTGCCAATATGGGCAATTTGGTGGCGCTGGCCACCTTTGTTTCTTTCGTATTGGCTCCGGTAGTAGGCTGGATGAATCTTAAGACCGTTACCGGAAAAGACGTCCCCCAGGCTTACCGTCCCCGAAAAGGACTGCAAGCCCTGAGTTTTTTAGGTATGTTCTTTTTGACCGCTTTTGCCTTGTACTATTGCTGGGTACTTTTCAATTAAGGGTTACTCAAAAAGTATATTGTCGTTCAGTACTACGATTAGGGAGCGTTGGTTTTCTTGATGTAATATTTCCAAACAGAAGACACCGTTAGTACAATTATTGAGGATTTTGTTCTCTCCATACCCTATGGAATACAATAGATTGGCCTCAGGAACATCATGGTCCAACAGGTACTTCTTAATCGCATCTGACCGCGCCTGCGTTAATTTGAAATTGTACGCGCTACCGCCTCTGCTATCGGTATGGGTTTCTATCCGGAGTTGCAGATTGGGAAACAGCGTAACAGCTTCTACCACCTTATCCAATTCTTCGGCTATTGCAGGAGTAACCACACTTTTACCCTTATCAAAATAGAACTTTTGAAGTTTGATTACGGTTTGGTTTTCTTTTTCCTCAATAATGTCTTCATAAGCGGTAAGGATAATGTTCACCCTACTATTTTGTACTGCCTCCAGTGCTGCTGCCGAAAAAGATTGACTGAATGTTGAAAATCGCTCCTTTGTAGCTTCTAAAAGAATCTCTTTCTGCCAGGGAATTTCTATCCTGTAGTTTCCTTCCTGGTCCGTCCTAACTTGTTCTAAGCGTATTCCATCTGGTGAGGACAAGGTAATAGTGGCATCATTTACCCCTTCATTCTTAGCAGTGCTGCTTAGTACCTGCCCCCTTAACACCAAGGTTTTCAACCCTGGTTTTTCGTCTACCAAAAAACTGTAGAGATCATCCCCTCCTTTACCCCCCTCACGATTTGAGGAGAAATATCCTAACAGTCCTTCTCCTTCATTCCGGATAATACATCCGAAATCGTCTTTGGGAGAATTGATCTCTTTTCCCAGGTTGACAGGAATGCCAAAACTATCCCCGTTCAAATCGGTTTTATAAATATCCATTCCGCCCAATCCATAGAAGACATCAGAGGCAAAATACAAGGTTCTCTCAAAAATGTAAGGAGCGATCTCATTGCCTGGTGAATTTACCCTTGGTCCTAAATTTACGGGAGCAGACATTACCTGTCCATTGTTTGTATATACATAGTAAAGATCGGTACCTCCAAACCCATCCTCAAAATCAGCGACAAAATACAGTTTACCGGTCTCCTCGTCATAGAAGGGATAATAGAATGAAGTACCTAAATCCTTCCATACCATCCGCAAATCTCCCCCCAGTTCCTGTACACCAATTCCCAAGGCATTCTTGCCATCTTCATTAAATTCCAATTCTCCGTTCACAGTGTTGGACATCACATAAAAAATACTGTTTAACGCTCCGGAAAAATAAGGGGTGGCTTTGTGGTACTCTAAACTCTGCAACGCCTCAAACGGGGCAACATTTGCAATTTCTCCCTCAGGGCCGATTTGCCCCTCAAAAATATCCAAATACGCTTCTCCTGCCGGAAGGTAACTCTTTCGCTTACCAACAGGTCTCCCACTGGTAAACAAAAGTTTATCGCCGTAAAATGCAGGAGCAAAATCCGATTGTGGGCTATTCCCCTGCACATTAAAAATTCGAAAATTCAATCCCTTTGTTTCTTCTTCCGAACTCAATAGTTTGGTATTGAATTCCGCATTCTCCAGGAGTTCCTTGGAAAGATTCAGCTCCTCTTCTTCCAAAAAAGAACGTACCCGCTGTTTGTCTGAGGTTCTTTCCAAACTTTGCAACAACTTATTCAAATGAACCGCCTTAATGCTACTATCGCTGGCAAACAACTCCAGATATATTTCAGCTGCCTGGGGATAGCGTTCTGTTTTAAAGTAGGCGTCCGCTAAATTGAGACGCTGTTTTGGAGATAGGACCGTCCCCTTCTGCACATCACGCTCATAGGCTTGGATGGCATCCTGGTAGGCATAGGAAAAGAAATGATCATCCCCCTTGGATTTGTTATTCTGACCCATACCTACAGCCGCTGCTAAGAAAAAAACAAGTAGTATGCCCTTTTTGACGCCCATGTAGTTGAAGTTAAAAAAATCGAGGTGAATCAATTTGCTTGGGTTTTCCTTTTAACTTTTTATTCTTGTTGCTCCTCCCCGAAGAACCGGAATCTCCCCTACCCAAGTAAAACTTGAGGATAGCCTCATGGGATCCATTATTAAACTCCCCCAGATTATTGGTATTGTAGTCATAGGAATAGCCCAAATATATACTATTGCTAATTTGGAAACCGGCTAACCCGCTAATGGCGTTGTCAAAACGGTAATTCGCTCCGATGGTAAAGGCATCCAAAAACTGAAAATTAGCAGACAGGTTAACATTCAAAGGGGCGCCATTCAAATAATTAAGCAATACCGCAGGTTTAAATTTGGACCTGTCCGACAGCTGAAAAACGTACCCTCCAATAAAGTTGTACTGAATTTTGTCATCTACTACGGTAGCCACTTCATCATTGTAAATACCCTCTGTAAGAAAGTTGGGGATGGACAACCCCAAATACCAATCTTCCGCATACATAAAAAGTCCCGCTCCAATGGTGGGATAAAAGTTGTTGATTTCATTCGCATCTAAAATGGGTTCTCCCGGGTTTTGAAAGTTCCCCTCAGAAAAATCCACGTTTAGAATGGATCCTCCGGCATCAATACCAAAGGACAAAAGAACCTCATCAGAAATATTCACCTGATACGAATACGCCACATCAACGTAGGTCTGGGTAGCCGGCCCTAAAGCATCACTGATCACGTTGAAGCCCATTCCCATTTTTTCATTTTCAAAAGGAATATTTATACCAAATCGTAGGGTGCGTGGAGCTCCGGGAATATCTATCCACTGTGCCCGGTATAATCCGGCCATCTCCGTATACTCTACAGAACCTACATAGGCAGGGTTAAAACTACCGATGTTGTACATGTACTGCGTATACTGCGGCTCCTTCTGGGCATGCAACCCCCATATTGTAGCCATTAATAAGACTACAAATACAAATGATACAGCGCTGCAATTACATTTCATACGTATACTTCGAGTTTATCTGATAATTTGAATCCATCCTTTTACCACCTCAGAACCATCTCCTAAATCAAGGATATAAAAATAGGTACCCTTAGGTAGGTTACCGTTATCCCCGGTACCGTCCCAATCGTTTTCATACCCCCGCTCTTCCAGCACGCTATTCCCATAGCGATCAAAAACCTGCAACAAACTGTTGGGATACGTTTCCGCGCAGTTTAGTACTAAGACGTCATTCACACCATCTCCGTTAGGGGAAAACAAGTTGCAAATGGTTCCACAATCCTGGCATGGACTTACCCCTACTTCCACGGTAACAACCGAGGTATTGTTAGCGGGTTCAAAATCCGATGGAAGGGATTGTGTTAAAGTAGCGGTATTGGTAAAGGTACCTGTCTGGATCACTGTTCCCCGGATTTCCAAAGTAACGGCTTCCTCCCCTACTAGTTCCGGAATGGACCAGATTCCGGTGGCGCTATCAAAACTACCTTTGGAAGGGGAACTGCTGTCCGGCACAAAAATCTCAGAATTACTAATGACATCTTGAATTTGAATATCAATCACTCTATCCATGGTCAGATTGGTCACGGTCACGGTAAAGGTAATCGTTGTGTTTATCAAGGTAGAGGCAATGTCTACCTCCTTTTGTACTTCCAGATCAATAGGATCGGAATTGCAATCTTCGGTTAGGAAGGGATCGCAGTCATCCAAAGGGTCACTCGGACTTTCCGGGATAGCCTCCGTATTGGGATCATCTTCCACCAGTACCTCTTCTCCATCAGTCAGGCCGTCATCATCCGTATCCGCATCATTAGGATTAGTCCCCAGGTCATTTTCTTCCGCATTGGTAAGCCCATCTGCATCACAATCACTATCGGGCAAGGGGGTTCCCCCTACTGAGTCACAATCGTCCAGGGGGTCCGTGTTATCTGTGTTCACTTCCTGGCCGTCTTCCACGCCATCTCCATCGGTATCGGGGTTGTTGGGATCTGTCCCAAGGGCTTCTTCCACCTCATCGTCCAACCCATCGTTATCCGCATCCAGCAAACAATCAATTACCGTTATGGTAACGTCAATGGAGTTATCCGTACAAGGGGGCTGTGCCCCGGAGGTAGTATAGCGAAACACATAATTACCCATAGGAAGACCGGCAAAATCTACAACGTTCCCATTCTGAATGCTTACCCCCCCATTAGAAAGGTCAGTAATCACTTCCCAGGTGCCTCCCTCATCTTCACCTTCTAAAGCTTCATCAAGGTCAAAGAGCGTGGTATTATTTTGATCTGCTTCGTTGCAAGCTATTGCGGTCACCGGGGTTCCGGTGGCCGGTTCCGGGATTACCGTGGCTATTACCTCAATTCTTTCAGAGGGACAACCGTTTGTCGTAGCCTCTACGAAAAATGAAGTGGTTTCCGAAATAATAGGGGTTTCAAAAGAAGGTCCTATCCCCAGAATAGTGGTACTTGTGGCAGTGGCATACCAATTCAAAATGGCACTCGAACTTCCGGTAGCCGTTAAAGTTAGTGTCCCTTCACCACATCGGGTATCCCCGGTAAAACTATCAACTACAGGGCTGGGAGTTATCTGCAACCTAACTTCCAATACAGGGCTGGCACAATCAATAACGTTAGTGCCATCTGCATCGTCAAAGAAAAAACCAAAATACAATCCGGGAGCGGTTACGATGTTACTTCTATGGGCATCCGTTTGTAAAGGGTCCGGATTTGAACTCCAAATAAGTACACTTCCCGGAGGGGCAGCATTGCTTACATAATCATTTAAGTCTGCATTAACTTCATCACAAAAATTCGTAGGCTCCGACGCATCCAACTCCGGCGCGTTGTTCCCGGCATCGCAAGGTACAGCGCAATCCGTGACCGTGACGGTCAAGTCTTCGGTATCCTCGGTACATGGCGCTATGGCCGTAGTAGTGGTATATCGAAACACATAGGTGCCATTGGCAAAACCCTCGAAATTTACCACATTGCCAGGGGCAATACTAATACCGCCACCGGATGGATCTGTGACTATCGACCAGGTACCCGGATCAGCACCGCTCAATTGGTCATCTAAATCAACACTCAGAGGACCGTCGCCCACTGCACTACAGGCAGCGGTATTGTTTGCATTTCCGGCAGATGGACTGGTATTGGAAGAAATGGTTATTTCTAAAGCAGGGCTGGCACAACTATTTAGTACATCAAAAAAGAAACCGTAATAGGTGCCGGTGGAAGTTACAACACTACTGCCCAAGTGTGAACTATCATTATCCAAATTGGAATCAGAAGTACTCCATCTCAGCTCAGCTCCCGAAGGCGCAGTATTCGCGACGTAGTTGTTCAGGTCCTGATTCATAAAATCGCAGAAAACAGTGGGTTCACCGGTATTTAGAACAGGCGGATTCGTGCCTGCGGCGCAGGAGTCGTCATTTAACAACGTAACGGTACCAATATCCGAGATGTCAACGGGAAGGGATGTCCCGGAAAGATTGCTCATCCCGATACTTAAGGTCTCATCCGCTTCTATAACCGCATCTGGAGTTGGCTGTAAGGGAAATTGTTGTGTTTCTCCGGCTGTTCCGGAAAAAGTAAGAATTCTTCCAGAAATTGGGGTGTAATCATTATCGGCTACAGTGGCCGATCCATCATTTGTATTGATCTGTACTGTAAAACCTCCCTGAACAGCGTTATCCAAGGTGGCCGATACCGTAATCGCGCCATCATCTTCATTACCGCTGGCATCTGCAATGGTTACTGCAGCGGAGTCATCATTCGTAATGGTCCCCTGGCCTTGACTATCTGAAATGATTGCGTTTATGGCATTACTTATATTGACAAAGAAAGTTTCATTAACTTCCAGTTTTGTATCGCCATTTACTAGTATTGTAACTACCGTGCTATTGTTACCAGTATTTATTTGACCTGATCCATTAGTTACCGGATTAAAATCTCCATCCGTAGAAAATGCTGTCCCATTAGATGTTGAAAAATTAAACGTAACATCAGCAAGAGCGTTATCACCTCCAATAATGCTTACATTAAATTGAAATTGTGTTATCCCTGAATTTCCTTCCAACAAATCAATATCATCTATTGTCAATTCGTAAATAACCTTAGTAGCCGTGTCTGTCTCAGCTGCACCTGTGCCATTGCCATTGGTAAGGGTAACACTTAAGGTAACCGTCCCATCCCCAAGACCGCTCAGGTCGATGCCCGTAATCTGGTCCATGGCCGTAACTATCGTACCACTATCTGCTACAGGGGTCCCCCCTCCGCTACTACTGAAACTGTAGTTATAGGTAGCTCCTACTTCAGCCCCTGCAAAAGTGAAACTGATAGCATTCTCATTGGTAGCTGTGATAGGGTCCTGGTCTATGCTTACCGAATAGCCCGAAGGAACTGCAGTAGCCTTGGTCGCTGTGTCTTCGGCAGCTGCACCTGTGCCATTGCCATTGGTAAGGGTAACACTTAAGGTAACCGTCCCATCCCCAAGACCGCTCAGGTCGATGCCCGTAATCTGGTCC
>JANQSA010000042.1 GCA_028284285.1 Croceivirga sp. | reverse complement strand
ACAGCAAATCCTGGAGGCGGACCTACATCCCGGTTCCGTACCCACCGCCTTTGCAGATAACTCCATTGAGGTTATCGCCTCAGGCCACACCTTTGTTATAGGAGATGCCTCCGATAAGGATGCCAACATTACCGATACGGATATCATTGCCTCTAATGGAGTAGCGCATACCATAGATAAGGTATTACTTCCTCAGGCGGCTATTGATTTTGTTACGCAACTCCAGTTAAAGAACCTGGTAGAGATCGTCGTAGAGACCGATGACCTTTCAGCATTGGAGGAAGCAGTGGTGGCCGCCGGATTGGCACAAACACTTAGCGGAGATGGTCCTTTTACCGTTTTTGCACCAACCAATGATGCTTTTGTAGCGCTTCTGGATATCCTGGGAGACGATTACAACAGCCTGGCCGATTTTGATACCCAGGAAGAACTGGACCTGTTGACCAATATCCTCCTTTATCATGTCGTACCACAGCAAATCCTGGAGGCGGACCTACATCCCGGTTCCGTGCCTACGGCTTTTGCAAGTAACTCCATTGAGGTTATCGCCTCAGGCCACACCTTTGTTATAGGAGATGCCTCCGATACGGATGCCAACATCACCGATACGGATATCATTGCTTCCAACGGAGTAGCCCATACCATAGATAAGGTACTACTTCCTCAGGCGGCTATTGATTTTGTAGCCAGTTTGCAGATGGATAACATTGTTGAATTAGCCCAATCAGTGAATGATCTGAGTCTATTGGTAGAAGCCCTAACCCAAGCAGATGCCGGTTTGGTAGAGGCGCTCAGCGGGAATGGACCCTTTACCGTTTTCGCACCGAACAATCATGCTTTCCAGGAATTATTTCATCTACTAGGGCCGCAATACCACGATATCTCTGATTTTGATACGCCTCAGGAAAAGGAACTTCTGGCTACCGTGTTGCTTTATCACGTTATTGGAGATTCAGCACTCGCCTCGGATGACTTTAATGGTCATCAACAATTTAAGACTTTACAAGGTGAAAACATATCTGTTGATGTAAGGCCAAATGGTAGTATTAGAATATTTGATAAGACACATGATAGGGCAAAAGTAAATGCTGCTGACAATGAAGCCAGCAATGGTATTGTACATATAATTGACAAAGTGTTATTGCCGCAAGAGTTCTTAGATGCAATTGGGCACTAAAAATTGTTGTAAGGGGCTACCCTGCCGTAGCCCTTTTTTTTTAAATTTTGTTAAACTTTTATAAAAAAATATAAAACAAAAGTAAGCTTGAGTAATTTGCCACATCTAAGAAGCGTTTTTGTAGTTTTATTAGGTATATAATTGATTTATAATAAATTCATCTGAATTAATTGTTATTTATTAGATATTCTTTAATAATAATGGCAGAAACAGGAGATAAAATTTGTTAAATCCTAAATAGAAACAATTAAACAAATTTGACTTAAAACAAGTAATTATGAAGCATTTTTTTAAAACACCCCTGATTTTACTGGTAGCTTTGATCACTTTATGGTCATGCTCAGACGACGACGACAATGGAGGAACCCCTCCGGATGAGGAATTAAATATTGTAGAAACTGCTGACGCGACCAGCAGCCTTAGCAGTCTGGTTGCCGCAATTAATACCGCAGACCAAAGTCCGAATAATACTTTAGCTGCTGCCTTGAGCGGTGATGGTCCTTTTACCGTTTTTGCCCCTACCAATGATGCATTCAATGAGCTATTTGCAAACTTGGACGGGTTCAGTTCATTAAATGATTTTGATACTACTGCGGAGCAGGACCTTTTGGCAGCTATCTTAAGCTATCACGTTGTTGTAGGTGCAGCAGTTGAGTCATCCACCTTGGAAGATGAACAGGTTATTCCAACCCTGCAAGGAGAAAACCTTATCGCTTCAGTGGATGGTGATGACATTGATATTGAAGATGCTACCGACGAGGATGCCGATGTTGATTCGCCAGATGTAGAAGCTTCAAATGGCATCGTTCATGTAATTGACAAAGTATTGTTACCGCAAGCTGTTTTGGACGCACTTAGTGCACCAACAGCTAATATTGTGGAAACCGCTATCGCTACCGATGCACTCAGCTCTTTGGTCGCGGCGTTACAAAAAGCAGATGAAAATGACGGAACCGATTTGCAGGGTGCGTTAAGTGGTGATGGTCCATTTACCGTTTTTGCCCCTACCAATGATGCATTCATTGAGCTATTTGCAAACCTGGACGGGTTCGATTCATTGGATGATTTTGATACTGATGAGGAAAGAGACCTACTTGCAGCTATCTTAACCTATCACGTTGTTGTAGGTACAGCAGTTGAGTCATCCACCTTGGAAGATGAACAGGTTATTCCAACCCTGCAAGGAGAAAACCTTATCGCTTCAGTTGCTGGTGATGACATTGATATTGAAGATGCCACCGACGAGGATGCCGATGTTGATTTGCCAGATGTAGCCGCTACTAATGGCATCGTTCATGTGATTGATAAAGTATTGATACCACAAGCTGTTTTGGATGCATTATAAGCAATATATCTCTTCAAAGAATTAAAACTAATTAGAGAGGCTGCCCAAAATGGTGGCCTCTTTTTATAAAGTGCAGCAACTCGACGACCTAAAATACTAGCGTATAACAAAAAAGTATTTATTCTGTAATGCCGCCGCCATAAGCTCGAATGAATCCTTATTCTAGAGTACACAGAGCAGTTCATTCAAATACTGGCAGATATTCTTTTGAAATGAAAACCCAATCAATGACAGGTAAGGTGGCAATCCAAAAATAGTATTGACGGTACCTTTTTAACAAATATCCACTTCGATTCATGTGATACGATCTGTTTAAGGGATCGCAATAGGCGTGTTAAAAAGGTGATGCTTGCACGAACTATCAAATACGGTCCGTCTATTTAACAGAAAGGAGCCCAATCAGGCTCCTTTTTTTATGTCCATATGTTAAAAAGTTGTAGTATTAATCTGAAAAATCTGCAGTTCATCGATGTTCCTGGAACCCTTGATTTTTAGCAGGGTTTGCAGTTCATCGATGCCACATCAAAAGAGGTTCCTTTACCATACAAAATACCGTACTTGACAACTATTACTTTTTTGTCAGGGATTTGCGTCCCATCTTTGGAGTCCCGAATCTTTCCAAACTATATCTATTGATGGTGAAGGCTTCCCCGCTTAGCGGGGAAGTTTTTTTTAAAAGTTCCCCCGGTAGTTATTCTTTGAAATCTTCCAAAGTACCGATCACCTCATACCCCTCCTCCGTTTGGGTATATAAGGTATCATAGAGCTCGTAAGCCGTCATATCCTCCAGCAAGATCTCTTCCACCCCTTCAGGCAATTCTTCAATGATGGCGCCTTGAGGTGGAGCCACCAGTTCGTATTCATCCCCTGTTTCGCGATAAAAAACACCCTCGGAATATACGTAAGGATTTCCACGAACGGATAAGCGGACCAGGGTACCGGTAAGGGCAGCCACCCTGAAACCGGGTGGGGGTAATCTTCTTATGTACACCCCGTTGCGTCTCACATAGTACACGCCGCGAACAGGATAATAATTTACGTTTCTAAAAATCACAGCCCGGGTACCGGCAGGAAGGGTTCTCAAGGTTCTGAACCTGCCACGCCTATGGATTCGCCTCACCTGTCTGCGCGTAATTCTTCGTACCTGCCTTTTATCGACAGTAGTAGTGGTAACTACTACAGTTCTCCTATTTCTCCTAACCTGGGCTTCGCTTTCTACCGGCATCAAAAACACCAGTAACAAAAGGAGGATACTCCATTGTAATGCTTTCATGGTTGCTATGTTTTAGACCTAAGACTGCTAATCCATGAAAAGGTTTAAAGCGGATCTCTATTTTCTTCTGCCGGATCTTTTTTGCGTCTCGGCTTCCTCCATCATTTCCCGCATTTTACGTTGAAAGCGATTTTCCTTTTTGGGTTTCTTTTTGTTCTCCTGAATGCGTGCATGAATTTTATCCTCATCCAGAATATAGTTTTTAATTACCAACATGATGCCTATGGTAATTAAATTGGAAATAAAGTAATACAGACTTAGTCCGCTGGCATAGTTGTTAAAAAAGAAAAGCATTAATACCGGGGACAGGTACATGATAAACTTCATGTTAGGCATGCCCGGTTGCTGCTGCATTTGCATGGTCTGCCCGGTAGTCAGCGTCATGTAGAAAAATATGGCTATCGAAGCTAATATGGGAAACAAGCTTACATGATCTCCATAAAAAGGGACAGTAAAGGGAAGGTTGAAAATAGTGTCATACGAACTCAGATCCTCTGCCCACAAGAACGATTTTTGACGAAGCTCAAAAGAGGTCGGAAAGAACATGAACAAGGCATAAAAAATGGGTAATTGCAATAATGCAGGGATACAGCCGCTCATCGGGTTTACCCCGGCTTTATTGTACAGCTTCATCGTTTCCTGCTGCTTTTTCATGGCATTGTCCTTATACTTTTCATTGAGTTCCGTGATTTCCGGTTTCAACACCTTCATCTTGGCCTGTGATAAATAGGACTTGTAGGTCACAGGAGATAGTGCTATTCGCACCACAATGGTCATTACTATAATGGCTATCCCGTACGGAAGAAAAGAGCTTAAAAAGCCATAAAAAGGGGTAAAGACATAGCGGTTGATCCAACCAAAAATTCCCCAGCCAAAAGGAATGGAATCTGCTAATCCCAACTCCTGATAATCATCTAATATCTTTACATCTGTAGGACCGTAATACCAGTACATTTGTTGGGAGAGTTCCCCTCCCGTAAAAGGCAAGCTTGTAGCGCTTTCATAGGATTTGGTAAATTTTTGCGCTTTGCTTTCTTCTTCAACCAGGTTTTTGGAGGAAAGGGCCACAGTAGAAAACGGCGTATCCGTGGCTAAAATAGAACTGAAAAAATGTTGACGATACGAAAGCCATTTCACCGCCTCCTCGGTTTCCTCATCCAGATCACTACTCTCAGAAAGCTTGCTTATTTTGCCGCCGTCATGGTTATAGGTTAAACGGGTATAGCGATTCTCATACTGCACACTTTTATTATGCCGGATCCCATTTAGTTTCCAATGCAGTTCAACCGGTTTTGTGGTGTTCAAAATCTGATTGAGCCCCTGGGACCTGATGGTAAAATTGACAAGATATTCATTGGGTGGCATCTCATAGCGATACTCCAAAAACTGGTTAGGCGAAATCTTCGCCTTCATAGAAAGCACCTGGCTATTACCAGTATCTGATAAAGAAGGTTCAAAAAACAGATCCTGACTTTCCAATACCCGGTTATCCGAAGTAGACAGGGTAAGGCCAAAATCGGCATTTCCGTCCTTTACCAAATACACCGGTACCGAATCAAAGGTTATGAAATTTTTCATCCGGGCGGTTACAATTTGCCCTCCCTGATTGGCTACTTCCAAATACAGTACCTCATTCTCCAGAACCGTGGTGCCCTTATCCACTTTTGTGAATCCAAATGCTCCTACGGATCTTTTATATTGGGCTACCGCAGTGGAATCCTGCAGAGGAATCTCAGGGGTTTGGACTACCTGGGCTTCCTGAGGGGGTGTGGCTTCTTCTTCCTTTTCTGCTACCTCTTGCTGTTCCTGTTCTGTTTTCTGTGCTTCTAATTCTTCGGGAGAAGGTTGTCTCAGATACATCCAGCCCAATAATATCCCAAAAATCAACACAAAACCTATGATCGCATTGAGGTCCAGTTTCTTCTCTTCCATGAAAACTATTTAGAAATCAGTTCACTATCTTTTCCAGCCTGCAAAGATATGTCCAAATTGATTGATTATGCCAAACTGGCATTGGTTTGTTTTTGTTTCTGGGTCAAAACCGCTTTTACAAACCCAACAAATAACGGATGAGGATTGGCAACCGTACTTTTATACTCCGGATGATATTGCACGCCAATGAACCATGGATGTGATGAAAGCTCAATGATTTCTACCAAATTGGTCTCCGTGTTATGCCCAGACGCAATAAGGCCGGCCTCCTCAAATTCTGATTTATAGGTATTGTTAAACTCGAAACGATGACGGTGCCGCTCCGAAATGTGTTCCCGGTTCCCGTATACCTTACGGACTAAGCTTCCCGACTGTAACGCACAGTCCCAGGCACCTAAACGCATAGTACCCCCTTTATTTACAATGGATTTTTGTTCTTCCATTAAGCTGATAACAGGAAAAGGGGTCTCCGGATCCATTTCCGTTGAATTTGCATTTTCCATGCCCAAAACATTTCGTGCAAACTCTATTACCGCCATTTGCATTCCCAGGCAAATGCCTAAGAAGGGTATTTCATTCTCCCGGGCGTGGCGTACCGCCATAATTTTTCCTTCTATCCCCCGTCCTCCGAAGCCAGGTGCCACCAAAATACCGTCCAGTCCCATTAGCTTTTTGTCAACATCAGAGGAAGAAAGATGTTCTGAATGAATAGAACGAACATCTACCTCCACTTCATTGGCTGCCCCTGCATGAATAAAGGATTCTAATATGGACTTATACGAGTCCTGAAGCTCTACATACTTCCCGATCAAACCGATGGTAACCCGGCTTTTCGGGTTCTTATGCCGATGTAAAAACGCTTTCCAATTGGTCAAATCCGGTTCCAGGGCATCTGAAAGTCCTAATTTCTTAAGCGCGACCTTATCCAGACCCTCTTGCTGCATAAGCAAGGGAACGTCGTAGATGGTAGAAGCGTCAATTGATTGAATTACCGCTTCCTTTTGTACGTTGCAGAACAACGCCAGTTTTTCCCGCTTTTCCTCTGAAATCTCATGCTCCGTTCGGCATACCAATATATCAGCTTTGATACCACTTTCCATTAATGTCTTTACCGAATGCTGTGTAGGTTTTGTTTTTAGTTCTCCGGCGGCGGCCAGGTAAGGTACGAGAGTAAGGTGAACAACGATGCCATTATTATCCCCTAATTCCCAAAGCAACTGGCGCACAGATTCGATATATGGCAGGGATTCGATATCGCCAACAGTTCCTCCAATTTCGGTGATCACAATGTCGTATTCCCCACGATTCCCCAGGATTTGAATACGTTCTTTGATTTCATTGGTGATATGAGGCACCACCTGGACCGTTTTACCCAGAAATTCTCCTTTCCGTTCCTTCTCAATAACACTCTGGTAAATTCTACCTGTAGTTACGTTGTTAGCCTGGGAGGTCCTTACATTGAGAAAACGTTCATAGTGGCCCAGGTCCAAATCCGTTTCAGCACCATCATCGGTAACATAGCATTCCCCATGTTCATAAGGGTTAAGGGTTCCGGGATCTACATTGATATAAGGATCCAGCTTTTGTATGGTGGTTTTGTATCCTCTTGCCTGAAGCAGTTTGGCCAGAGAAGCCGCTATGATCCCTTTTCCTAATGAAGAAGTTACGCCTCCCGTAACAAAAATATACTTGGTCTGTACCATGATTCTATCTCGCTGTTACGGGACGTAAAGTTACAACTATTGAAAGGAAAAGGGGCGTATTACCGGGGAAAATCTTTTTGCAATTTTCGTACAATGTGTTCCAGCCCGTTAGACTTAACATCCAGGACTATCTCAAGATACTTGCCCAATTTACCCTTGGGAAAGCCACGCTGGCGGAACCATACTAAATAGGCCAACGGCAAGTCTATCAGTAAACGATCTTTGTACTTACCGAAAGGCATTTTGTAATGTGCCATTTCTATAAGTTCTTTTGCATCAGGTCGTATTTCCATATCCTTTTCGAAAATACTATCTTTCTGAAAGACAATTACGCTATAATGAAACGAAGAAGCTTTATAACTGCCTCCACTATAGGGACCGCCGGGTTGGCTATGGCTAATACGATACCGCGGGAGCAGTACATACCGGGGGATTTCAATCTGAAAAACAATATTAATCACAGTGTTTGCCAATGGTGTTTTGCTTCTTATCCCCTGGAAGAATTTCTGGCCATTTTAAACGATTTAGGGGTTACCGCCATTGACCTTGTCGGTCCCAAAGACTGGCCCTTGTTAAAAAAATACAACATTCATTGTGCTATGTGCAATGGGGCGGAAATTAGTTTGACCGAGGGATGGAACAATACCGAATATCACGAACAACTGATCAAGAACTACACGGCAATCATCCCGCAAGTGGCAGATGCCGGGTATACCAGTCTAATCTGTTTTAGTGGAAACCGTCGTGGCATTAACAACTATGTAGGGCTGCAAAACTGTGTAGAAGGCCTTTCCAGGATACTTCCACTGGCAGAAAAACACGGCGTGGTCATACAAATGGAACTTTTTAATCAAATCAATCACCCGGACTATATGTGCGACAATACTCCCTGGGCCGTAGAGCTTTGCAGACGTCTGGACAGTGATCATTTTAAATTATTGTATGACATCTACCATATGCAAATACAAGAGGGCGATGTTATCCGTACCATACAAAACTATCATCCTTATTTTGGGCACTATCATACGGCTGGAGTACCTGGTAGAAATGAGATAGACGAAACTCAGGAATTGTATTACCCTGCTATTATGAAGGCCATTTTAGCTACTGGTTTTGAAGGGTATGTAGCCCAGGAATTTATCCCCACATGGCAAAACAAGATAGAAGCGCTAAAAGATGCTTTAAAGCGATGTGATGTGTAATAGGGCCTAAAACAAGGCTAATTAATTTGGAGCAATTTGACCCAGCGCCTCCGCTATACGTTGGTTCCATCGGTGTTGTGCTTCCCGATTTCTGGAGAAATTGGTTTCCCAATCATATTGGTCCTGAAATTCCGAAAGTTCCTTCAGGATTTTCTTGTAGATGTTACGGACTTCGGATTTTACATTTTCGGTGAACGCGGTACGTTGAAGTTGTAAGCGCATTTTTCTGGCAAATAGCTCGGAAATATCAAAATGCAGCTGCTCGTGTTGCAAAATAGTGGAATCACAAACTTCCGGCCTGTACCACGACTCATTGGGATAGAAAAACGCGGTTACTTCAAAATCCAGTTGCACTTCATGATGAATCAAATTAGCGGTGTACTGGTAGCTAATCCCGCTGGCGGTTGTTGCGGCGGAACTGGCATCAGGAGGAACCGGTCCCCGGAAGTCTGCCCAGGTCAGTTTTTTGGAGGCGTTCCATGCAATGGACTCTTCTATTTCCTGGGCAAGCCCAAAACTGCCAAAGAAGAATACGAAAAGTATTATGGTTATTCTTGAATCCAATTATAGGTTATTACCTTTTCTATATCAGGATGTAAACTGTAATGCACCGGACAGGTATTACCAGTCCTTTCCAGTATAATACGGTGCTTTTCTGAAACCTTGGCCGGCAATTGAAAATGCACTTCAATCTTGGAAATTCTACGCGGATCACTGGCCATATGTTTGGTCACTTCAGCTACGGCACCTTTAAGGTCTACCTCCAAATCCCGGGCTTTGATCCCCATTACGGTAATCATGCAACTGGCAAGGCCTGTGGCTACCGTGTCTGTAGGGGAAAATGCTCTTCCCAGGCCATTGTTATCCGTAGGGGCATCAGTAATGAATTCATTTCCCGAGCGCACATGCAAACAGCTGGTTCGCAATTCCCCGTTATAGCGTACTTGTGAGGTCATTCTGTGTCCAATTGTTGTATTCGTAGTTTGTCGTACCGCATTAAAAAAGAGGCCTGGTTAAAAAATCCGGACGACCAATCGTTGTGGTAGTTAAAACGGTTACCGCTGTATTCAGTCTCTCCAATCATCCTTTCGGTGGCGTACAGATTTTTCCGGTGGGCTAATTTTAACAACAAATCCATGGTCAGATCAAACCCTCGCACCGCGTAACGATCCGGCGGGTGACCAAACTTTAACGCATAGACTTTGGTAAACGCATTGTTTTCTACCGTTCTGAAGGAAGAGGGAAAAGTAAACTGTAAATTGGACAAATGTGGCCTGGATACTGCTTCTGCTTCAAAGGCAGTGTTATAATTTGTGGTAAACATTTTAACCGTGACTTTTGTCCCCGTTTCATCATCTTCTGCATTAGAGGCGTTTAAAATAGAACTCACACTGGCTACCAGATTGGGCCGATCCGTTTCTACAAATACCCAATTCTCTTCCTGTTGCGAAAGCATCGTCTGAAAGTCAATAAGATGCAAGGATCCGTCCTCGCTCATTTTAGCGGTTCTGGCCATGGGAAACCTGCTTAAAATGGAGTCCTTAACGGCTTGGTGATTCTCATCTGCTATTATAATGATACTTTCCGTTGTCCTTATTTTTTCCACATAATCCAGGATTCGGTCTCGCAGTACCGCCTCGTCCGGATTAGTAAAAAAAACATTGGGGAGGCTTAAATCATTTTTTGAAGCAAAGGGGGCTATCACAGGGATATCGTAAGTATTTGCCTGGACCGCAATTTCCCCCAACAAATTAGGATCTACCGGACCTAGAATAGCATCTACTCCAAACAGCGGCTGACGTGAAAGCAGCGCTTTCACTTTATCCAAATTTCGCTCTGTATCCATCACTTTCACCGTGATGGAGACTCCCATTTTTTTTATAGAATCCAATGCCACCAGAGCTCCGGTATACAATCCCATGGCATATGTAATGTCTTTTCTGGACGCTATTTGGTTCTCTGTTCTTTCGGTATTCGCAAAATTCACACGATCCAAACGAAAAGGGAGCATAAACAAAAGATTGGGCTGAATGGTAACATCTACACTGTCCAACAGATTGATCTTATCGAGAATCAATGCGTTCTTCACTTCCAACTCACCCATTTTGGATTTGGGAAGTTTGAGTACCATTCCTGCTTTTAACCCATTTTCCAGTTCCGGGTTTAACTGGAATAAGGAATCCCTTGAGATATTTAGATTTCGGGTAAGCCTGAAAAGCGTTTGTTTCGGTTTTACCTCGTAAAAAATGAAGTTATCCGTATTTACTTCCATGTCCTCGGGCTTCCTTTTAGGCAAGCGTAACACCATTCCTTCCTTTAAACCACCCACAGCTGCTATTTCAGGATTAAGCTTTAAGATAGAATCTACCGGTATACCGTAATTCTGACCTATCCGGAACAATCCCATGGCCTTAGGAACCGTAAACGATTCAAATAGTGCCACTTCCTGATCTTTTAGACTATCCCCTTTAGGTCTTGGCAGCTTTAATTCTTGTCCAATGGCCAAATAACTCGTTTTTTGGGGAAGCTCCGGATTCAAGGATAGGAGACTGTCCACGGTAATTCCATATTTATGGGCAATACTCCAGCGCGTTTCTTTCGGTTGAACGATATAGGTCTCAAAATCCAATTCCGCTTCTTCTTCAATTTCAGGATACTCCGGAATCCGTAGTACCATTCCTTTCTTTAAAGGCTCCGAATAGAGTGCTGTATTGTATCTTTTTAGTTGCTCTTCCGTGATCTCATATTTTTGGGTGAGGCTAAAAAGGGTTTCTTTTCTTCGTACCCTATGTCGGGTAAACCCTGTGGGTTCAATTTCCTGTTCCGTTTCTTCCTCTACTTTTTTGGAAGGTACTTTACCCACGGTTTGCCCTGTCTGATCGGTTGGATTAACAGGGATTACAAGAATGGTATTGATCTTTACCTCTTCCGCTTTTTTGATTTCAGGATTTTCCTGTAAAATAGAGTATGGGGTAACGCGATACAGTTTTGCGATACTGTATAGCGTCTCTCCTTCTTTAACAGCATGCGTGATATACCGTTGCTGAGCAAGGGAGTTTATCGTATATCCAAAGAAAAAAGCAATCGCCAGGATTGCGGCTTTATGTATTTTTTTCATTCCCATTCTATAGTGGCCGGTGGTTTAGAACTAATGTCATACACTACTCTATTAACGCCCCTTACCCTATTGATTATTGCATTGGATACATTTTGCAAAAACTCATACGGTAAGTTTACCCAGTCTGCAGTCATACCGTCTGTACTTTCCACGGCCCGCAATGCCACACATTTTTCATACGTTCGTTCATCTCCCATTACCCCCACACTATTTACGGGCAAAAGCATAGCTCCGGCCTGCCAAACCTTATCGTACAATCCGTATTTTTTTAATCCTTCAATAAAAATAGCATCAACTTCCTGTAATAGCGACACCTTTTCAGCGGTAATGTCGCCCAAAATCCGGATGCCGAGGCCTGGTCCGGGAAAAGGGTGTCTCCCCAAAATGCTTTGTGGCATACCAATACTTCGCCCCACACGCCGTACTTCATCTTTAAATAATAAATGTAACGGTTCCACTACCTTTAATTTCATATAATCCGGCAATCCCCCAACATTATGGTGGCTTTTGATCGTGGCAGAAGGCCCTCCACTGGCAGAAACCGATTCAATCCTGTCAGGGTAGATAGTGCCTTGTGCCAACCATTTCGCATTTTCTACTTTGTGGGCTTCGTCGTCAAATACTTCAATGAATGCGCGACCTATAATCTTTCTCTTTTTCTCCGGATCGGCCTCTCCTTTCAAGGCTGTCAAAAAACGTGCCGAAGCGTCTACTCCCTTGACATTGAGTCCCATCCCCTGATATTGTTGCAGCACATCCTGAAACTCATTCTTACGTAACAGTCCATTATTTACAAAAATGCAGTGCAGTTGGTTGCCAATAGCCTTGTGCAACAACATAGCCGCTACACTACTGTCCACTCCCCCGGAAAGGCCAAGAATTACCTTTTCCTTCCCAATTTTTTCACGAAGTTCTGTCACTGTATTCTCTACAAAAGCATCTGGTGTCCAATCCTGCCGAAGCCCGGCGATGTCCACTAAAAAATTTTGTAGAAATCGGGATCCTTCTTTGGTATGGTAGACCTCCGGGTGGAACTGTATGCCGTAGGTATCTTCCCCATTAATGCGATAGGCTGCAATTTCCACATCCTCCGTGCTGGCCAGCAAATCAGCATTCTCAGGAAGCTGTTTTATCGTATCACTGTGGCTCATCCACACCTGGCTACCTTCCGGTATACCTTTAAGAAAGACTTCATTTGGCTTGGATTTGGATAAATGTGCCCTTCCATACTCACGCGTCGCAGATGGTGCCACATTTCCTCCATAATGATGCGCCAAATGCTGTGCTCCAAAACAAATCCCCAATACCGGTATTTTTCCTTTGATCCGGGACAGGTCAGGATGTGGAGCATCTTCCGCCCTTACTGAATAAGGGGAGCCGGAAAGAATAACCGCCTGATATTGCGATACGTCTTTGGGAGGATTGTTATAAGGTTTTATTTCGGAATAAATGTTCAGTTCCCGAACCCGTCTGGCGATCAACTGGGTGTATTGGGAACCAAAATCAAGGATCAGGACTTGGTTTTGCATGGGCAAAAATAGCAATTTGACCTATTTGCCAAAGCAT
>JANQSA010000020.1 GCA_028284285.1 Croceivirga sp. | reverse complement strand
ATTATTTGGGGCTTGCCCATCTCAAAAGCGGGCAGTACCAAAAGGCCATCGAGCATTTGAAAAAGGGCGCATCGGAAAACTCCCGTTTTAGAGAAGAAGTCAATTGGTTTCTGGCCCTGGCGTATTTTTTGGACGGCCAGGATACAGCTGCTAAACAACAGTTGAGGCAGATACGCAAGGGACAATGGCAATTTGACAAAGCCCAGGAACTTTTAAAAAAACTGGAACATTAATAGATAATTTAACAAAGAACGCATTCAGAAAGTACCAATGAAGTTCAATAAAACCACTGCTATGAAATTGATGAAAACCATATTGTTTATGTTATTGATAGGTCTCGCACTTGGCTATACCATGTCGTGTAGTGATGATCTGGAAGATGAAATTATTGAGGACGAGTTGACCCAGGGTGATGATAATGGGGACGGCAATGACGATGACGATGGCGGTGGGGACGACGATAACGGTGATGACAACGATGATGATGGGAACAACGATGATGATGGGAACAACGATGACGATAACGATGATGACAATGATGACGACGAAGATGACGATGAAGATGACGACGATTATGATGATTATGATGAGATTGACCGTCATCCGTCATTGTATCTGGTACGCCTGGATCCCAGTGTTACCGAGGAAGAGATCGCAGACTTGTTAGAGGATCTCAACTCCGAGGAGATATGGCACAGAGAAGAGATCAACCTTCGGTTGTGGAACACCACCGCATTTCCCTATACCGATGCACAGAGTCAGCAAATAACCAATATCGATGAGCAGATTGCAAGAGCACGGACCAGGGCCAGATTAAATGACGTGGCTTTTAACCTTGGTTCTTCCGTACGATCCCCTATGGCTTCCCAAAACCAATTTTGTTTTAACAATGTCAACAGTCTGGCTTCTTTGGGCAGCAATCAAGTAAAGATTTCCATTTTTGATTCGGGTATTGATGAAAATGCGCTACTAGCAGCGGGATACGCCTTGGATGGCTATAGCGGTTACGATTATGTGGAGGATGATGGGGATCCCAATGATGAAAATGGGCACGGCACCCAGATTGCCGGATTGATTTATAGTTTGCTGGCACAAGGTCAAGAACTTGACAATATTGAATTCGATATCCGGAAAACCCATGATGGTCAGGGGGTTGGTTTTATCTCCGACCTAATTCCGGCCATCTTGGATGCTGTTAATGAAGGTGCTCAAATCCTGAACTTTAGCTTTAGCTATCGGGATATTAATGGGGATACCCAAGATAGACCGTTGCGATTGGCTATTGATTATGCCGAAGCAAATGGCGCCTTAATGATAGCTTCTGCAGGGAATACCAACGTTAATAATGATACCGATAACATTGTTGCCTTTCCTGCTTCCTATCCGAACGCCAACATCATCTCAGTGGCCTCTACAAGTTGCGACAACAATCTTAGCGGCTTTAGCAACTTTGGTCGAAATTCGGTGGATTTGGCCTTTTTGGGAGAAAACATCCCAACGGTGGGACTAAATGGCAATGAGGCGGACAAATCAGGTACTTCGTATACCTCTGCTATAGTGACCGCTATGGTAGCCATCATGGCCTCACAGGAGGGTAGTATGGATGGCATCAAATGTTCCCTTATGCAAACATCCGTCTATTTCGATGGTTTAAAAGATCGGGTAGCTTCACAAGGGACCATTGATTTTACTTCGGCACTTTCAAATATGGACTCCTGTAACTAAACTATTGTCAAAAATATAAGAAAGTGTAGCTGTAAATGTAAAGTAAAGATTACTTAATTGTACCCCATTAAGGCGTTGTGTAAAATGGTTGACCGGGTCGCGTTCAAATTTGTTACCTTGGTACTGGTTTCAAATTGGGATACGACCCGCTTAATGTTTATCCACATTGATCAAGGTACAAGGCATACGGCTTATAATTCTATTTTGCTTCCTGAATCAACTTGCTTTCGGTAATGAATATTTCGAAAAAGCCTTCAAACAGATCAATGCCAATATTGACGCTGGAGACTATATAGCCAATTTTGCCCTTATTGCGGAAATTGAAGCTACTGCTACCTTTCAAAATTTGGATTGTTACGATAAAGGCAGGATCTATCATAAAATTGGGCTTTCCTATTATTTGGCCTACCGGGAAGCCGAGGCTATTGTGTATTTCGGTGGTAAGGTACTTCCCCTGTGGGAAAACTGTCCGAAAGTTTCTCCAAGCGAAAAGGCCAATACCATTTTTAATTTGGGCGTTTGCCACCAATATCTGGGGAACACCGAAGAAGCAAAGGGTTACCTTGACCAGGCCTTAAACATTTTTGAGAATGCCAAAGACTATCCACCCTATCAATTGGGGTTAAAATATCATGGCGTTGGACTTTTCTATGAATCCATCAACGACCTTTTCAGGGCTCAACTCTATTTTTCCAATGCCATTAATCTTTTTGAAAAAGAAAACGCGGTGTTGGAACAGTTTGAGGCCTTGAACAGTACCGTGACCCTGCACTTGGACTTTAAGGGTTATGATCAGGCATCTCAATATGTTGAACAAGCCCTGGAACTCGTTAGGACCAAACCCGATTTAATTGCAACACAAGATGCGGTTCCCTTGTATCTTAATGCAGCTACCATAGCTTTTGAACAAAAGAAATATGGCCTTTCTGAAGATTTAGCAGGCAAGGCATTGAGTGTTGTAGATGCGGAAGCCAGCCCTGAATTTTTTGCCACGGGTCTTGAGGTTATGGCCTTTTTACAGATGGAACGAAAAAATTTCGAGCAGGCTGAAGAATTGATGGAAAGGGTACTCTCAATACGAAAACAGTTCGATGCAGAAGGTAGTATATTGAATTTAATTGCCCTTACTCATGAAAACTTTGCCGGACTTTACCTACGACAGGGAACGTTGGACAAGGCGAACGAACAGTTGGCAAAGGGTTTTCGTATTGTAGCGCCGAATACAAAACTTGATAAAAGGATGGTGCCCACCGTAAGCCATATTGAGATCAAGAACGAGAACACGCTTATCCGCCTGATGGAGCTAAAGACCCGTATTTTTGAACAACAGTATGCAACCAGCAGTGATTTGGAATGGTTACAACATTCCCTGAACGTGCAGCATAAGATCGATTCAGTCATCAAAAGGGGGCTGCTTTCCTTTCAATTTGAGCAATCCAAGCTGGAGTTTTTGGATGTCCGGTTCCAATATTATGGCGAAGCCATACAAGATGCATTGCGGCTGTACAATCTAACAGGAGATACTTATTACCTGGAGCAGGCCCATCAGTTTTCGGCCAAGACCAAGGCCCTGACCTTACAACAAGAGCTCAATCGCATCAACGCCTTGCGTACCACTGCCTCAAAGACCATTCTTAAAGAGGAAAGCAGGCTTCGCGAAAAGATGAACGAACAGCAGTCCCTTTTGTTTGAGGCCCCTGAAGAACATAGGGATTCCCTGTTGCAGTCCTTCATGCAAGCCCAAAATGCCTTGGATGCCTTTTTGATACAATTGGAGAAAGAAGAACCCCTATATTATCGGGAACGGTACGGCTTTTTAAACGTACCTACCATTAGAACCATTCAGAAAAGACTTCCGGATAATTTGGCCCTAATTGAGTTTTTTGAGGCAGAAGAATCCATTTATGTCTTTTGGATTTCTCGAGATCAGTTTTTTAGCACTACGGTTCCCTTTACCGAAAAGCTCAGAAAAAGTATCGAAAGTTTCATACAACAATGCGGAAATCCCGAAGTCCCCTTTTCACAAACGGACTCCAGCTTTATTTTTGCGGAATTGATGGAAGAGGGTTTATCACGCTTGACCGATATAGAGCGTTTGGGCATTATTCCCGATGGGCTGCTTCATTCCCTATCTTTTGAGGCATTGCATGATGGCGAAGGCTTTCTTATCGAAAACTATGCATTTTCGCATACCTATGCCATATCACTGATCGAACCCAGAAATGATGCTGGTACGAAAACACCGGGTGATTACGTGGGTTTTGCGGCCTCATACAGTAATGGGCTCAGTGCCAAGCTCAAATCCAGGAAGCGTTTTTTTGGTGATGAAATCTTGTCGCCACTAGTACTTTCCAAAAAAGAGGTCACACAGGCCTACGAGATTCTGGGGGGCACTACTTTTTTTGGAGATGAAGCGTCCCTGGAAAACTTTCATGATCATGCTAACGATGCTCAAATTTTGCATCTATCGTTACATGGTCTGGTGGACACTGACGATCCAAGCCGCTCCTGCATCATCTTCGATGATTCTGAAGATGAATTTCTGCTTTCCCCACCCGACTTGTATAAAAACCGCTTGAAGGCCGATTTGGTGCTGTTGAGCGCCTGCCATTCGGCTAATGGCAAGATATACAACGGCGAGGGGGTACAGGGCATGAGCAAGGCCTTTTTGTTGGCAGGAGCCCAAAATGTATTTTCCAGTCTGTGGAATGCCAGTGAATCCAGCTCCCTGGACATTACCCAA
>JANQSA010000012.1 GCA_028284285.1 Croceivirga sp. | reverse complement strand
TAGATTGAACACTTTACGCCGACGTAGCTCAGGGGTAGAGCGTTTCCTTGGTAAGGAAGAGGTCACGGGTTCAATTCCCGTCGTTGGCTCGATAGAAATGTAAGACACTAATATAAACTAAGATTAAATTCATTACAAATGGCAAAGGAAACTTTTGATCGTTCCAAACCACACCTAAATATAGGTACCATTGGACACGTGGATCATGGTAAAACCACATTGACTGCTGCAATTACTACGGTTTTAGCAAATGCAGGACTTTCTGAGGTGCGTAGTTTCGATTCTATTGATAACGCGCCTGAAGAAAAAGAAAGAGGTATTACAATTAATACGTCTCACGTAGAGTACCAGACCGCCAATCGACACTATGCGCATGTGGATTGTCCTGGTCACGCAGATTACGTTAAAAACATGGTTACCGGTGCGGCTCAGATGGACGGTGCTATTTTGGTGGTTGCCGCTACTGATGGTCCTATGCCACAAACCCGTGAACATATTCTTTTGGGTCGCCAGGTAGGTATTCCAAGAATCGTAGTATTCTTGAACAAAGTAGATATGGTGGATGATGATGAGCTATTGGAACTTGTAGAAATGGAAGTTCGCGAATTGTTGACCTTCTACGAATATGATGGAGATAATGGTCCTGTTATTGCCGGTTCTGCATTAGGTGCTTTGAATGGAGAGCAAAAATGGGTAGACACTGTGATGGAATTGATGGCAGCAGTTGACGAATGGATTGAATTGCCAGAGCGTGATATAGACAAGCCCTTTTTGATGCCAGTGGAAGACGTATTTACGATTACAGGTCGTGGAACCGTTGCCACCGGACGTATCGAAACCGGAATTGCGAATACCGGCGATCCTGTTGAAATTATTGGTATGGGTGCGGAAAAATTGACCTCTACTATTACAGGTGTAGAAATGTTCCGTAAAATTTTGGATAGAGGTGAAGCTGGTGATAACGTAGGTATCTTGTTAAGAGGTATTGAAAAGTCCGATATAAAAAGAGGGATGGTTATCTGTAAGCCAGGTTCTGTTACGCCGCACGCTAAGTTTAAGGCGGAGGTGTATATCCTTAAAAAGGAAGAAGGTGGCCGTCATACGCCATTTCATAACAACTACCGTCCGCAATTCTATGTACGTACAACAGATGTTACCGGTAACATCAACTTGCCTGATGGTGTTGAAATGGTAATGCCTGGTGATAACCTTACCATCACTGTGGATCTGATCCAACCCATCGCATTGAACGTTGGCTTGCGTTTTGCTATCCGAGAAGGTGGTAGAACTGTAGGTGCAGGACAGGTAACTGAAATATTAGATTAGGTATTCTAAATAGAAGTAGTTTACACTGAGGGTGTTCCGTATCACGGGATACCTTTCAGTGTAAATATAAACGGGTGTAGCTCAGTTGGTAGAGCACTGGTCTCCAAAACCAGGTGTCGGGAGTTCGAGTCTCTCCTCCCGTGCCAGAAGAAACGACAAAATACGGTGAGACGAGAAGCCTGTCCCGAGCGCAGTCGAGGGAAGTCTCTCCTCCCGTGCTGACAAAAACCAGGGCATGACGGTCTCTCCGAAGTTTATGCTGAGCGAAGCCGAAGCATGCCAGAAAGAAGATTATTTGATATGTTGACTTACGTTAAAGAATCCTGGGAAGAATTGAGGAACAAGGTAACATGGCTAAACCGTGAACAGGCCTCTAATCTGATGATTGTCGTTGCCGTGTTTTCTATTTTGTTTGCGTTGGCGACCTGGGGAGTGGATACGCTTTTTAGTAAGTTAATAGCGTTGTATTTCGAAAGATTAATAGGTTAGGGAGATGTCTGAGGTGTTGGAAAAAAAGTGGTACGTAGTGCGCGCAGTAAGTGGCCAGGAAAATAAAATCAAAGGCTACATAGAAAGCGAAGTTGAGCGCGCAGGATTTGGTGATTATCTGGATGAGGTATTGGTACCTACGGAAAAGGTGGTGCAAATAAGGAATGGAAAGAAAATCAATAAAGAGCGTACCTATTTTCCCGGATATATTATGATAAAAGCCAATTTGGCGGGGGAAATGGTACACATTATTAAATCCATCACTAATGTTATTGGCTTTCTCGGAGAAACCAAAGGTGGAGATCCCGTACCCTTAAGAAAGGCGGAAGTTAATCGAATGCTCGGTAAGGTAGATGAGTTGGCCGTAAACACAGACAATGTGGCTATTCCATTTGTACTTGGAGAAACCGTAAAGGTGATTGACGGCCCTTTTAACGGATTTAATGGGACAGTGGAAAAGATCAACGAAGAAAAACGTAAGCTGGAGGTCATGGTGAAAATATTTGGTAGAAAAACACCCTTGGAACTCAGCTATATGCAGGTAGAGAAAATATAATAAAGAAGAAAGAAAACAGATTCAAGAAAATAGAAAGATGTAAAGTTCGATTGGTATTACACCTTATATCTTGATTTTAATTTCTTGACGCAAAAATAAAAGAGCTGTTACATTTTAAATTGTGTTGCTTCCAACTTAACACAATTGAATTTTAATTATTAAAAATGGCAAAAGAAGTAGATAAGGTTGTAAAACTGCAAGTTAGGGGAGGTGCTGCGAATCCATCGCCACCGGTTGGACCCGCCTTAGGTGCTGCCGGAGTTAACATCATGGAGTTCTGCAAACAATTTAACGCAAGAACCCAGGATAAACAGGGAAAGGTACTTCCTGTTGTTATCACGGTTTACAAAGACAAATCCTTTGAATTTGTCGTAAAAACACCACCGGCGGCCGTTCAATTGATGGAAGCAGCTAAGATTAAAAAAGGATCTGGCGAACCTAACAGAGCAAAGTCCGGCACTGTTACCTGGGATCAGGTGAAAACAATCGCGGAAGACAAAATGGTAGATTTAAATGCGTTTACCGTAGAGTCAGCCATGAGGATGGTGGCAGGAACAGCGCGTTCTATGGGACTTAAAGTCTCCGGGCCTAAACCTTTTTAAATCAGAAAGCAATTTACAATGGCAAAATTGACAAAAAAGCAAAAAGAGGCGCATACTAAAATTGATAGGAATAAAATGTATTCCTTGGAGGAGGCCTCTGCTTTAGTTAAAGAAATAACCAATGTAAACTTTGACGCCTCCGTAGATTTGGCGGTTCGTCTAGGAGTGGATCCTCGAAAAGCGAATCAAATGGTACGCGGGGTGGTGACCCTTCCTCACGGAACGGGTAAAGACGTTAAAGTTTTGGCATTGGTGACTCCGGACAAGGAAGCGGAAGCTAAGGAAGCGGGTGCAGACTTTGTAGGGTTAGATGAATATTTGGATAAAATCAAAGGAGGTTGGACCGATGTGGACGTAATTGTTACCATGCCCAGCGTTATGGGTAAATTGGGCCCCTTGGGTAGAATTTTAGGCCCACGTGGTTTAATGCCTAATCCAAAAACGGGTACCGTAACTATGGATGTAGGTAAAGCGGTAGCTGATGTAAAGGGAGGTAAGATTGATTTTAAGGTAGATAAAACAGGAATTGTTCACGCTGCTATTGGTAAGGTGTCTTTTTCGGCAGATAAAATCGCCGGAAATGCAAAAGAGTTGATAGACACTTTGGTAAAATTGAAACCGGCAGCCGCTAAGGGAGTGTACATGAAAAGTATTTACTTAAGCAGTACCATGAGCCCAAGTGTACAATTAGATCCTAAAGCAGTTTAATCTAAGAGTAGTTCAAACGTTTCACAATGACAAGAGAAGAAAAAGCAATAGTTATAGAGGATTTGACTGCGCAATTAGCAGGCAACGCCAATATTTATCTTGCTGATATTTCAGGACTGGATGCGGGTACTACCTCGGATTTAAGAAGAGCCTGTTTTAAAGCTAATATTAAGCTTGCGGTAGTCAAGAATACCTTGCTGGAAAAAGCAATGGAAGCCTCTGATAAGGAATTTGGAGAACTTCCTACAGTGTTAAAGGGGAACACCTCCTTAATGTTATCAGAAACCGGGAATGCCCCGGCAAAACTGATTAAGAATTTTAGAAAGAAATCGGACAAGCCCTTATTGAAAGGAGCCTTTATTGAAGAGGCGATCTTCATAGGCGACGAAAATTTGGATACACTGGTAAGTATCAAGTCCAGAGAAGAGCTCATAGGAGACATCATTGGATTGTTACAATCACCCGCCAAAAATGTTATTTCCGGTCTTAAATCCGGTGGTGGCAAGTTGGCCGGAATCCTTAAAACATTGTCCGAAAAATAATCACGTACGCACTAAAACTAAATATTTACAAAATTTATTAAACGATAGAAAAATGGCAGATTTGAAAGATTTTGCAGAACAGTTGGTAAATCTTACCGTAAAAGAGGTAAATGAATTGGCCGACATTTTAAAAGAAGAATATGGCATTGAACCTGCCGCTGCAGCCGTTGCTGTTGCCGGTGGAGGAGCTGCTGGCGGAGGAGAAGCAGAGGCAGCGGAGGAGCAAACAGAATTTGATGTAATTTTGAAAGCTCCAGGAGGTTCTAAATTAGCTGTAGTTAAATTGGTTAAAGAATTAACCGGCCTAGGTTTGAAAGATGCAAAAGAAATTGTAGATAGCGCACCAAAAGCCGTTAAAGAAGCAGTTTCCAAAGACGAAGCTGAAGGAATCAAAAAATCTTTGGAAGAAGCAGGAGCAGAAGTTGAGCTTAAATAGTAGCAGAAACTATAATTGTTGGGTTAAGGTCTTGCCGTTAATCGGTTAAGACCTTAGCCCGTTTATAGGAAGCGTATGAAGTTATACGCCTCCCCCATTGAGAATTCACTATAAAACTGTCCGTAGATGTTCAATAATCATACTGAAGAAAGAGTAAACTTTGCAACGGCTAAGAACATGCCGGAATACCCGGATTTCTTGGACATTCAGATCAAGTCATTCCAGGATTTTTTCCAGCTGGAGACCAAATCTGATGAACGGGGTAACGAAGGACTTTACAATACCTTCATGGAGAACTTTCCCATCACCGATACCCGAAATCAATTCGTATTAGAGTTTTTGGATTATTTTATTGATCCTCCCAGATATACGATACAAGAATGTATAGAGCGAGGTCTAACCTACAGCGTACCGCTAAAGGCAAGGTTAAAACTGTATTGTACCGACCCCGAACACGAAGATTTTGAAACCATCGTACAGGATGTTTATCTGGGTACAATCCCTTACATGACGCCCAGTGGAACCTTTGTGATCAATGGGGCGGAGCGAGTTGTGGTTTCTCAGTTGCACCGTTCTCCCGGAGTATTTTTTGGGCAATCCTTCCACGCCAATGGCACGAAACTCTACTCTGCCAGGGTCATTCCGTTTAAAGGATCGTGGATCGAATTCGCCACGGATATCAATAGCGTCATGTACGCCTACATTGATAGAAAGAAAAAACTACCGGTGACCACCTTGTTTAGGGCAATTGGTTTTGAACGGGATAAAGACATCCTTGAGATCTTTGACCTTTCTGAGGAGGTGAAAGTATCCAAAGCCAGCCTGAAGAAAGTATTGGGAAGAAAACTTGCCGCCAGGGTGTTGAACACCTGGCACGAAGATTTTGTTGATGAAGATACGGGCGAAGTGGTCTCTATAGAACGAAATGAGATTATTCTTGATCGTGACACAGTTCTGGAGAAAGAACACATTGACGAAATAATAGATGCAGATGTAAAAACCATTCTTTTACATAAAGAGAATGCGACCCAGTCTGATTACGCTATTATTCACAACACCTTGCAAAAGGATCCTACCAATTCCGAAAAGGAAGCGGTTGAGCACATTTACAGGCAATTGCGTAATGCAGAGCCGCCGGATGAGGAAACGGCTCGCGGAATTATAGATAAGCTCTTCTTCTCAGACCAACGCTACAATCTGGGAGAGGTAGGGCGTTATCGAATGAATAAAAAATTAGGCCTGGATATTGGAATGGATAAACAGGTGCTCACCAAGGAAGATATCATTACGATCATCAAGTACTTGATTGAGCTGATCAATTCCAAAGCGGAGATTGACGATATTGACCACCTGTCCAACAGAAGGGTCAGAACGGTAGGAGAACAGTTATCGCAGCAGTTTGGTGTAGGGCTTGCGCGTATGGCCAGGACTATCCGTGAGCGGATGAATGTTCGGGATAACGAGGTATTTACGCCTATTGACCTTATCAATGCGAAAACCTTATCCTCTGTGATCAACTCTTTCTTTGGAACCAATCAGTTGTCCCAGTTCATGGATCAGACCAATCCTTTGGCAGAGATAACACACAAAAGAAGGTTGTCGGCTTTGGGCCCTGGAGGTCTTTCAAGGGAAAGAGCCGGATTTGAGGTACGTGACGTACATTACACGCACTACGGAAGACTTTGTCCTATAGAAACACCGGAAGGGCCTAACATTGGTTTGATCTCTTCCCTTTCTGTATTTGCCAAGGTAAATCAAATGGGATTCCTTGAAACCCCATACCGCAAAGTTGAAAGCGGAAAAGTAGATATTAAAGAGCACATCTACCTCAGTGCGGAAGAAGAGGAAGGGATGAAGATTGCACAGGCGAATATTCCCCTAAAAGCGGATGGAGCTATTGAAAGGGAAAAAGTTATTGCCCGGGAGGAAGGTGACTTTCCGGTAGTGGATCCTTCCGAAGTAAACTATACTGACGTAGCCCCCAATCAAATTGCCTCTATTTCTGCATCATTGATTCCCTTTTTGGAGCATGATGACGCTAACCGGGCGTTGATGGGATCTAACATGATGCGCCAGGCGGTTCCTCTATTACGCCCCGAATCTCCAATAGTGGGTACGGGATTGGAACGACAGGTAGCTAAAGATTCCAGGGTATTGATCAACGCCGAGGAAGATGGTGTGGTAGACTATGTGGATGCCGAAAAGATCGTGATCAAATATATCCGGACAGAAGAAGAGAAATTGATCAGTTTTGAGGAGGATTACAAGACCTATGACCTGATTAAATTTCGAAAAACCAATCAAGGTACCTGTATCAATCTAAAGCCTATTGTGCAAAAAGGCCATAAAGTGACGAAAGGACAGGTGCTTTGTGAAGGGTATGCTACTCAGACAGGGGAATTGGCCTTAGGGCGTAACATGAAGGTAGCCTTTATGCCCTGGAAAGGCTATAATTTTGAGGATGCCATCGTGATTTCCGAGAAGGTAGTTCGTGAAGACATCTTTACCTCCATACACATTGATGAGTACGCATTAGAGGTTCGGGACACCAAATTGGGAGCTGAGGAATTGACTAATGATATTCCTAACGTTTCTGAGGAGGCCACCAAAGATCTGGATGAAAGCGGTATGATCCGAATTGGAGCCGAGGTAAAGCCAGGGGATATCCTAATCGGTAAGATCACCCCAAAAGGAGAATCTGATCCTACACCTGAAGAGAAATTACTTCGGGCCATATTTGGAGATAAAGCGGGAGATGTTAAGGATGCTTCGCTAAAAGCGCCACCATCGCTTTCCGGTGTAGTCATCGATAAAAAACTGTTTTCCAGATCAATCAAGGATAAGCGGAAGCGTTCTGAGGATAAAGAAGCGCTTTCAAAACTTGAAATGGAATATGAAGTGAAGTTCCAGCAACTCAAAGACACCCTTGTGGAAAAATTGTTTGCGCTGGTCAATGGGAAAACTTCCCAGGGTGTCCAAAACGACCTGGGGGAAGAGGTTTTACCTAAAGGCAAAAAATACACCATCAAAATGCTAAATGCAGTGGATGATTTTGCCCATCTGGTAACCGGTACCTGGACTACGGATGATAGCACGAATGAGTTGGTTGCAGATTTGCTGCACAACTATAAGATCAAGCTGAACGATTTACAAGGAAACCTGAGACGGGATAAATTTACCATCTCTGTGGGGGATGAACTTCCTGCCGGTATAATGAAACTGGCTAAGGTGTACATCGCGAAAAAGCGTAAGCTTAAGGTAGGAGACAAAATGGCGGGGCGCCACGGTAACAAAGGTATTGTGGCACGAATTGTACGTCAGGAAGATATGCCGTTCCTGGAAGATGGGACCCCGGTGGATATTGTCTTAAATCCGTTGGGAGTACCTTCCCGAATGAATATCGGACAGATCTATGAGACCGTTTTGGGATGGGCAGGCGCCAATCTTGGTAAAAAATTCGCTACTCCTATTTTCGACGGTGCATCCCTGGATGAGATCAACAAGTTAACCGACGAGGCAGGCGTGCCGCAATTTGGCCACACCTATCTCTATGATGGCGGCACGGGAGAACGTTTTGACCAGCCTGCTACCGTAGGGATCATTTATATGCTCAAGTTGGGCCATATGGTAGACGATAAGATGCACGCGCGTTCTATTGGACCGTACTCCCTGATCACGCAACAACCGCTAGGTGGAAAAGCCCAGTTTGGAGGTCAGCGTTTTGGAGAAATGGAAGTTTGGGCACTGGAAGCATATGGTGCCTCTTCAACGCTTCGTGAGATTTTGACGGTGAAGTCGGATGACGTAATTGGTAGGGCCAAAACCTACGAATCCATCGTAAAGGGTGAGACCATGCCGGAACCTGGGTTGCCAGAATCTTTCAATGTATTGATGCACGAGCTTAAAGGATTGGGCTTGGATATCCGATTGGAAGAATAATTTATTTAAAAACACGTAAAACATTAGCTGCACAGCATCATGGCTAGATTAAAAGATAACATCGCACCTAAAAGGTTTAACAAAATCTCAATTGGATTGGCTTCGCCGGAAGCAATTCTGGCAGAATCCAGGGGAGAGGTGTTAAAACCCGAGACAATTAATTACCGTACACACAAACCGGAAAGGGATGGGCTTTTTTGTGAGCGAATTTTTGGTCCGGTAAAAGACTACGAATGTGCTTGTGGGAAATACAAGAGAATTCGTTACCGCGGTATTGTGTGCGACCGTTGTGGGGTAGAAGTAACTGAGAAAAAGGTAAGACGGGACCGTGTAGGACATATTAACCTCGTGGTACCGGTGGCACACATCTGGTATTTCCGTTCCTTACCTAATAAAATAGGATATCTTTTAGGGCTTCCCTCTAAGAAACTGGATATGATCATATATTATGAACGATATGTGGTTATCCAACCGGGAGTTGCTAAAGGTCCGGAAGGGGAAGAAGTCCAAAAAATGGATTTTTTAACAGAGGAAGAATATCTTAACATTATAGATTCCCTGCCCGCAGAAAATCAATACCTGGAAGACACTGATCCCAATAAGTTTATTGCAAAAATGGGAGCAGAGTGCCTTATTGACCTGCTGAGTAGGATCGATCTGGAACAACTGTCTTACGAATTACGTCACAAAGCGAATACAGAGACCTCTAAGCAGAGGAAGACAGAGGCATTGAAGAGACTTCAGGTAGTTGAGGCTTTACGGGAGTCTCAGGATAATCGTGAAAATCGCCCGGAATGGATGATCATGAAGGTTATCCCGGTAATTCCGCCGGAACTACGACCACTCGTTCCTTTGGATGGGGGTAGGTTCGCAACCTCAGATTTAAATGATCTGTATAGAAGGGTGATCATACGAAACAATCGTTTAAAGCGCTTAATGGAGATCAAAGCGCCTGAAGTAATTCTGAGAAACGAAAAAAGGATGCTACAGGAATCCGTAGATTCCCTTTTTGACAATACCAGAAAAGCTTCTGCTGTCAAAACGGAGTCCAACCGACCGTTGAAATCGCTCTCGGATTCCCTTAAAGGGAAACAGGGACGTTTTCGTCAGAACCTCTTAGGGAAACGTGTGGATTATTCCGCCCGTTCCGTAATTGTGGTTGGACCTGAAATGAACCTGTATGAATGTGGTCTGCCCAAAGACATGGCTGCTGAACTGTACAAGCCTTTTGTAATTAGAAAACTAATTGAAAGGGGTATTGTAAAAACAGTGAAATCGGCGAAAAAGATCATCGATAAAAAAGAACCCGTAGTTTGGGATATCCTGGATAATGTAATTAAAGGACACCCGGTACTGTTGAACCGTGCTCCTACATTACACCGCCTGGGAATACAGGCGTTCCAGCCCAAATTGATAGAAGGTAAAGCCATTAGGCTGCACCCTTTGGCCTGTACTGCCTTTAATGCGGACTTTGATGGTGACCAAATGGCCGTACACCTGCCTCTTGGGCCGGAAGCGGTTTTGGAAGCACAACTGTTAATGTTGGCTTCCCAGAACATCTTGAACCCTGCTAACGGTTCGCCCATTGCGGTACCTTCTCAGGATATGGTGTTAGGGTTGTATTACATGACCAAAAAACGTCTTACGGATGATCAGTACACCGTGAAAGGAGAAGGACTCACCTTCTACTCTCCGGAAGAGGTGGTCATTGCGTTTAATGAGAAGCGGGTAAACCTGAATGCCAGCATTAAGGTAAGGACCAAGGATTTCAATGAAGAAGGTGAATTGACACATCAGATCATTGAAACCACTGTGGGCCGTGTGTTGTTTAATCAAGTAGTGCCGGAAGAAGCAGGATACATCAACAAGGTGTTGACGAAGAAAGCGCTCAGGAGCATTATTGGAGATATTCTTGCGGTAACAGATGTACCGAGTACCGCTGAATTCCTCGATAGAATTAAGACCATGGGATACGAATTTGCCTTCAAAGGAGGATTGTCCTTTAGTCTGGGAGATATCATCATACCTGCGGAAAAGAATGACATGATTATAGACGCCAATGAGCAGGTGGACGGTATTATGATGAATTACAACATGGGACTCATTACCAATAATGAACGTTACAATCAGGTAATTGATGTGTGGACATCTACCAATGCCATGCTTACGGAACTGGCAATGAAGCGTATCCGTGAGGACCAGCAGGGATTTAATTCCGTGTATATGATGCTGGACTCAGGGGCACGGGGCTCCAAAGAGCAAATTCGTCAGTTAACAGGTATGCGGGGACTAATGGCAAAGCCGAAGAAGTCTACCGCAGGTGGAGGTGAAATTATTGAAAACCCTATCCTTTCCAACTTTAAGGAAGGACTTTCAATTCTCGAATACTTTATCTCTACCCACGGTGCCCGAAAAGGTCTGGCCGATACCGCATTAAAAACAGCGGATGCCGGGTATTTGACACGAAGATTAGTAGACGTTTCTCAGGATGTAATTATCAATATAGAGGATTGTGGAACACTTAGGGGAATTGAAGTAGAACCGCTGAGAAAGAATGAAGAAGTGGTAGAAACTCTGGGAGAACGTATCCTGGGAAGGGTTTCGCTTCATGACATTTATAATCCCCTAACCGAGGAACTCCTGGTTTCCGCAGGACAGGAAATTACAGAAGAAGAGGTTAGAAAGATAGAAGATTCTCCCATTGACAAGGTAGAGGTGAGATCTCCCTTGACCTGTGAGGCTCCAAAGGGCATTTGTGCCAAATGTTATGGCCGTAACCTGGCCACTAACAAAATGGTGCAACGTGGAGAAGCAGTTGGTGTGGTCGCCGCTCAATCCATTGGGGAACCCGGTACACAGCTAACGCTGCGTACCTTTCACGTAGGGGGTATTGCCGGAAACATTTCCGAAGCGAACAAGCTGGAAGGCAAATTTGATGGTGTTGCGGAGATAGAGGACTTGCGGACGGTTATTGGGGAAAATAGCGAAGGAGAAAAAGCCAATATCGTAATTTCCAGAACCTCTGAAATTAAGATCGTTGATGAGAAGACCGGAATTGTATTAAGTACGAATAACATTCCCTACGGTTCTCAATTATTTGTGAAAAATGGTGACAAGATCAAGAAAGGCGATGTTATTTGCCAGTGGGATCCGTACAACGGAGTTATTGTTTCCGAGTTTACCGGTGAAATTGCCTATGAAAATATAGAGCAGGGAGTGACGTACCAGGTGGAGATCGATGAACAAACCGGTTTCCAGGAAAAGGTGATTTCTGAATCCAGAAATAAAAAGTTAATTCCTACTTTATTGATTAAGGATGGAAAAGGAGAAACCCTTAGGTCGTACACCTTACCGGTTGGCTCGCACTTAATGGTAAACAATGGCGAGAAAATCAAGGAAGGGAAGATTTTGGTGAAGATTCCGCGTAAATCTGCAAAAGCCGGGGATATTACAGGAGGTTTGCCAAGAGTGACAGAACTGTTTGAGGCAAGGAACCCTTCCAACCCTGCGGTGGTTTCGGAAATTGATGGAGTGGTTTCCTTTGGTAAGATCAAACGTGGTAATCGAGAAATAATCATAGAATCCAAGTTAGGAGAGATAAAGAAATACCTGGTGAAACTGTCCAATCAGATTTTAGTACAGGAGAACGATTACGTACGCGCCGGAATGCCACTATCAGATGGTTCCATTACACCGGAGGATATTCTTGCAATAAAAGGACCTTCTGCCGTTCAGCAATATCTGGTGAATGAAGTACAGGAAGTGTATCGACTGCAAGGAGTGAAAATCAATGATAAACACTTTGAGGTAGTGGTACGCCAAATGATGCGTAAAGTCCGTATAGAAGATGCCGGAGATACTATTTTCCTTGAAAACCAGCTGGTACATAAGGATGATTTTATCAGGGAGAACGATGAGATTTTTGGTAAGAAAGTGGTAGAAGATGCCGGTGATTCCGACAGCTTGAAAGCAGGTCAGATCATATCTGCCAGAGAATTACGGGATGAGAATTCCTTGCTGAAACGATCCGATAAGACCTTGGTCTCCGCCAGGGATGCCGTAGCGGCTACCGCTACGCCTATATTGCAGGGAATTACCAGAGCGTCCCTGCAGACGAAATCATTTATATCTGCGGCTTCCTTCCAGGAAACCACCAAGGTATTGAATGAAGCGGCGGTAAGTGGTAAAGTGGATACGCTGGAGGGCCTAAAAGAGAATGTTATTGTTGGGCATAAAATACCCGCAGGTACGGGAATGCGAGACTACGATAACATCATTGTAGGTTCAAAGGAAGAGTATGACGAGATCATGGCCCGTAAAGAGGAGTTTAAATTCTAAAATGGGTAATGGAGGATAAGAAGCAAAACCAAAAACAAATCAATATTGAGTTGGATGAAAAGGTAGCGGAGGGAACCTACTCTAACCTGGCGATCATTAACCACTCAGTATCGGAATTTGTAGTTGATTTCATAAGCCTCATGCCAGGTGCACCCAAGGCTAAGGTGAAAAGTAGGATTATACTAACACCACAGCACGCTAAAAAGTTCTTAAAAGCATTACATGATAATGTCAATAGATTTGAACAAGCACATGGTACGATTAAGGATTATGAACAGCCTTCTATCCCATTAAATTTTGGCCCCACCGGGGAAGCATAAAAAGAAACCCTGCATTTCGCAGGGTTTTTTTATTCAAATTCGGAGGTGAAGTAGAATTTTACACTGGGATATTTCTGTTGTGTCATTTGCAGTGAAAAAGCAGAATCTGCCAGGAACACCAATTGCCCGCTTTTATCCCTTGCTAAAAACTTTTGTTTTACCCTTTTAAATTCCTGGAAATCAGGATTAGTTTCATCCGGTTCTATCCAACAGGCTTTATGTGCCGGGAAGTTCTCATAAGTACATTTTGCACCATACTCATGTTCCAAACGATATTGGATCACCTCGTACTGTAAGGCACCTACCGTCCCAATGATTTTTCGGCCATTCAACTCTAAGGTAAACAATTGGGCAACTCCTTCGTCCATTAATTGATCAATACCCTTATTTAATTGTTTGGCTTTCATAGGATCTGCATTGTTGATATACCTAAAATGTTCAGGGGAAAAACTGGGTATTCCTTTATAATGCAGTTGCTCACCGCTGGTAAGCGTATCACCAATCTTAAAATTTCCGGTATCGTGCAAACCCACAATATCACCGGGATAGGAGATATCTACAATCGCTTTCTTTTCAGCAAAAAAGGCATTCGGACTGGAAAACTTAAGCTTTTTATCGTGTCTTACATGGAGGTAGGGCGTATTGCGTTCAAAGGTGCCGGATACAATTTTTACAAATGCCAAACGGTCCCGGTGTTTGGGATCCATATTGGCGTGAATTTTAAACACAAAGCCCGAGAAATCCTGCTCCTTGGCTACTACCAAACGCTCTTCGGCCATTTTGGGTCGTGGCGGCGGAGCAATGTCAATAAAACAATCCAGAAGTTCACGTACACCAAAATTGTTCAAAGCAGAGCCAAAAAAAACGGGTTGCAGATTCCCTTCTAAGTAGGCGGTCGTGTCAAACTCCGGATAGACACCATTAACCAGCTCCAGGTGATCCCTTAGCTCCCCTGCAGCTGTCTCCCCGATGATCCGTTCTAACTCGGGACTGTCTATAGTATCAAAGGCAACGGTTTCTTCAACGTGTTGCTTATTGTTTCCACTAAAAAGATTAATATTCTTTTCGTAGATATTGTAAATACCTTTAAAATCATACCCTATCCCTATAGGGAAGCTTAAAGGGGTAACGGTGAGACCTAGTTTTTGTTCTACCTCATCCATGAGATCAAAAGCATCTTTTCCCTCACGATCCAGCTTGTTTATAAAAACGATCATGGGAATACTCCGCATACGGCAAACTTCAACAAGTTTTTCGGTCTGCTCTTCTACCCCTTTGGCCACATCGATCACCACAATAACACTGTCTACCGCGGTAAGCGTCCTGAAAGTATCTTCAGCAAAATCCTTGTGTCCGGGAGTATCCAAAATGTTTATTTTCTTATCCTTGTAATAAAAGGCTAATACGGAGGTGGCCACAGAAATACCACGCTGTCGCTCAATTTCCATGAAATCACTTGTAGCGGACTTTTTGATCTTGTTACTCTTAACTGCCCCCGCTTCCTGTATAGCCCCTCCAAACAATAACAGTTTTTCAGTTAAAGTGGTTTTTCCGGCATCGGGATGAGAGATGATCCCAAAAGTGCGACGTTTCGCTATTTCTTTTTCGAAATCCATCAAAAAAATTTGTGCAAAAATACTGCAAACTCAAGGTCTGAGTAGAAAAACAAGAGATGATTATCACTATATAAGGGATAAAATGTTAAACGGGTAAGGATTTAGGCGTGGGAAAAGGATGTTTTCGGTAATCGTTTATGCATTACATCGATCTTTTTGGTTAAACGATCGATGATTTAGGAATCCACTTAGATAGATAAGAAGAAAAAATAGCATTTGATCGAGTAAAAAAGGAGTTTACACCAATAAGCAGTAATTATAGTTTCGATAGTTTTCGGAAATAAATATCTTGCAACACTTTAGATTGCTCCCCAATCTTAAATTTTAAGAAGCCTACAAAAGCCATGGTGATATGTTTCAATAAAACTATCATTTATGTTTATTTTACGGGGCTTAAGCAGTACGATAACGGGTGGAAAGAACATCTGGGTTTTACTTATTGCGGTTAGTTGTTTTTTAATGAGTGGTATTCCACTTGAGCAGTTAGATAGCAATTATTCTGTAGGGCAGAACATTGATAGGGATAACGATGGGATTATTGATGAAGTTGAAGATCAAAATCCGGATGGGGATGGAGATCCCTCCACAAATCCGACGGATACCGATGGTGACGGGATTCCCAATTATTTAGATATTGATTCAGATAACGATGGTATTCTGGACAATGTTGAGGCGCAGTCTCCTCTTAACTTTGTCCCGCCTTCCGGATCAGATACTAACCAAAATGGCCTGGATGATATTTATGAAAATGGCACTATTCTGGGGATTCAACCTATTGATACGGATACCGATTCAATAAGAGATTATGTCGACATTGATTCGGATAATGACGGTATTTTAGACCAGACCGAATCCAGTTTTGTGGATGGTAGTTTTGATTGTGATACCATTCCTAACTTAGATTTTAGCAACCCTCCGCTTTTAGAAGAAGGTCAAGCTTTTCAGGAAGGAGCAGTCTACCGTATCAGCGGGGTGTTCCAGGGAATTGATGCACTTATTACGGTAGAAACTATCGTTAATGGACGTATTGATGTTTTGGATCAGAATGCTATAGATCCGGAGTTTTTTAAACCGGAGATCCAGTTCGAGTTTACAGATGATATTAGACGGCCTTTTGTCGACCTGAGAATTTCTCTGGTAGCCAGTGGTTCAAATGATCCCTTGGTTTTGGAGGAGTTAATAGCCAATTTTCTGGACGTAGATGGTAACGATGAATACCAGGAATTTAATCGGTTTGATACTCCTATAAGTTTTACAGTGGATAATCCTACCGAAGCGATTGTGAATAATACTTCCGGAGGTCTTTTAATAAATGGTGGGCTTCGGGAATATGCGGGAATATCCAATGTTAATCCCTCAGTAAACGTAGCTGTTGAGTTTGTTGATATTTCCACTTTTGTTTTTCGCTTTGGGGTACAGTCCACTACCGATAAGAATTTTAAGACTATAGTGCGTCAATCAGGAATCCAATTCTCCTGCCTGGAAAACTTTGTGGATCCGCAAACTACAAGATTTGGTGAAGATGTAGATACTGATGGTGACGGATTTCCCGATCGGTTAGACATTGACAGCGATAATGACGGTATTCCGGACAACGTAGAGGGCCAGCCTACCGATGGTTATGTGCCTCCAACCGGTACTGATACGGACAATGACGGTTTGGATGATGCCTATGACAATGGAGATTTTGAGGGCTTGAATCCCGAAGATACCGATGGCGATACTACCCCGGACTATCGGGATGATGACAGTGATAATGATCTGGTACCGGACAATAACGAAGGGAACGACTTTAATGAAGACGGTCAACCGGATCAGACCTTTACAGGTACCGATACGGATGAAGACGGCCTGGATGATGGCTATGAAGGCAGCGATGTAGCCGATGGCTTTGATGTGAACGACGAGATTAACGATCCAGCCAACGACTTACCGGATACTGATGGTGAGGGGGATGTAAACTACCGCGATATTGATGATGATGGCGATGGGATAGACACCCCTGACGAGGATGCCGATGATGATGGTGACCCAACCAATGACGATACGGATGACGATGGCACGCCGGACTATTTGGATCCTGATGATGACAGGGAAGATACCGATGACGATGGAGTACCGGATGTAGTGGACATAGATGATGACAACGATGGAATACTGGACACGGTAGAAGGGGACGGTACCATAGACACCGATGGCGATGGCCGGGCCGATAGTTTGGACATCGACAGTGATAATGACGGTATACCGGACAACGTAGAGGGCCAACCTACCGATGGTTATGTGCCTCCTACCGGTACTGATACGGACAATGATGGTTTGGACGATGCCTATGAAGGCACCGGTGATGAAGGGATCACCCCTGAAGATACCGATGGCGATACTACCCCGGACTATCGGGATGATGACAGTGATAATGATCTTGTACCGGACAACAACGAAGGGAACGACTTTAATGAAGACGGTCAACCGGATCAGACCTTTACGGGTACCGATACGGATGAAGATGGCCTGGATGATGGCTATGAAGGCAGCGATGTAGCCGATGGCTTTGATGTGAACGATGAGATTAACGATCCTGCCAATGACTTACCGGATACTGATGGTGAGGGGGATGTAAACTACCGCGATATAGACGATGACGGCGATGGGATAGACACCCCGGATGAAGATGCCGATGATGATGGTGACCCGACCAATGACGATACGGATGACGATGGCACGCCGGACTATTTGGATCCTGATGATGACAGGGAAGATACCGATGACGATGGAGTACCGGATGTGGTGGATATCGATGATGACAACGATGGTATACTGGACACCGTAGAAGGGGACGGTACCATAGACACCGATGGTGATGGCCGGGCCGATAGTTTGGACATCGACAGCGATAATGACGGTATACCGGACAACGTAGAGGGCCAACCTACCGATGGTTATATCCCTCCAACCGGTATTGATACGG